>NZ_CP061379.1:4200000-5600000 GCF_015624505.1 Bradyrhizobium commune
GGTGACGGCCAAGGGCTCCTTGCGCGCCTTGTCGGCGTCGGCCTGCTTGATCCAGCCGTTCTCCTGGAGGCGGTCGATCACGTAGTTGCGGCGCTCGATGGCGCGATCGCGGTTACGCACCGGGTGCAGCGTCGCCGGCATCTTCGGCAGCGCCGCGAGATAGGCCGCTTCCGCCACGGTGAGCTCGTTCACCGACTTGTCGAAATAGACCAGCGAGGCGGCCGCGATGCCGTAGGCGCCGAGGCCGAGATAGATTTCGTTGAGATAGAGCTCGAGGATCTTGTCCTTCGAATAGGTCTTCTCGATCCGCATCGCCAGCAAGGCTTCCTTGATCTTGCGGGCGAACGAGACCTCGTTGGTCAGCAGGAAGTTCTTGGCGACCTGCTGGGTGATCGTGGAGGCACCCTGCGGACGGCGGTTGGAGCCGTAGTTCTGAAGATAAAGCAGGCCCGCGCGCGCCATGCCGGTGTAGTCGATGCCGCCATGCTCGTAGAAATTCTTGTCTTCGGCGGCGAGGAACGCGTTGATCACGAGCTTCGGCACCGCCTGGATCGGCAGGTACAGCCGCCGCTCCTTGGCGTATTCGCCCAGCAGTGAGCCGTCGACCGCGTGCACGCGGGTCATTACCGGCGGCTCGTAATCCTGAAGCTGAGAGTAATCGGGCAAGTCCTTGGAGAAATGCCAGATCAGGCCTGCCACGGCGCCGACACCGACAAGGAACATCACCGTTCCCGCAGCGAACAGGAAGCCCATGAACCGCACAAGCAAGCGCATTATGTGTTTATCCGTTCAAACCTTGGACCAGCCCTAGGCGCCAATAATGGGCGCCATCCTCACGTCGCGAATTCACCGGCCTAACCCAATTACATCAATGCCGGCTCGAAAGACGCTTGCCGAACGGGATTCTCTCCGATTCCGGAACCCGCTGCACCGTTTTTATAAAGGGTCCGCTGTGGCCAAACTAGGGCTTAACAGCGGAACCGGTATTCCCTCATCAATTACTCGATCCGGCTGTCGCCAACCGCTTGGCCAGGAAGGCGTCGATTGCCTGGGCCATTGAGCCGACGGCGCGCGACCGCCAGCCCTCGGATACGAGGTGTCCGAGGTCGTCCTTGTTGGAGACATAGCCGATCTCGACCAGCACCGAGGGCACGTCGGGCGCCTTCAGCACGCGGAACCCGGCCGACTTCAGGGGATGCTTGTGCATCCGCACTGTCGATTTCATCTCACCCATCAATACATGCGCAAAACGATTTGAAAATGTGCGGGTTTCCCGCTGCGTGAGGTCGATCAGGATGTCGGCGACGTCGGTCGGCTCCTCGGCGAGATTGAAGCCCGCGATCGCGTCCGCCCGGTTTTCGGCGTCGGCCAGCCGCTGGGCCTCGGCGTCGGAGGCCTTGTCGGACAGCGTGTAGATGGTGGCGCCTTGCGCATCCCCCTCCGCGCGCGGCAGCGCGTCGGCATGGATCGAGACGAACAGCGCTGCCTTGAGGTTCCGGGCGATTTTGGTGCGGTCATTGAGCGGAATGAAGGTATCGTCGTCCCGCGTCATCACCACACGGTATTTGCCGGCCTTTTCCAGCCGGTCGCGCAGCGCGAGCCCGAAGGCGAGCACGAGGTTCTTCTCGCTCTCGCCGCTCGACTGCGTGCCATTGTCGATGCCGCCATGGCCGGGGTCGATCACGACGATCGGTCGCCCGTCCGCGGGCGCCCCCGGCTTTTGTTGCGCGGGCTCGGGCGACGCTGAGGGAACAGCGGCCGGCGGCGCAGCGGCAATCGTCGGCCGCAACTCGGGCCGGCTCTCCGGGGCCGGCGATTGCACGTAAGCTGTGCGATCAACCTCCTCCAGCTCAAGCACGAGCCGGGCCGGCTGACCATTGGCCGCCTCCAGCACATAGGAATTGGCGATCTTGGCGGGTCCGGTCAGGTCGAACACGATTCGGGAGCCGCCGGGCATCACGAGCCCGTAGCGGAAGGCCTTGACCAGCCCCCGCCCCGCAGTCCCGGTGCCCGGAGCCAGCTGAAAATTGACCTGGGGAACGTCGACCACCACCCGATAGGGATCGGGAAGCGTGGTGGCGCGAAAGCTGATGGTCTGATCGAGGTCTAGAATGAAGCGGGTCTGCTTACCGTCACCGGCCAGCCGGGCAGCCGAGGCGATTGGAAAATTCGCTACTGCAACAGAGGGTTGCGGCTGACTCTCCGCCGCGCTCAGACGCGAGGAATCGGCACATGGCAATGCTGCGGCGCAAAGCAGCGCAAGGCCCAGCAAAACCCGTTGATTTGTGCGGCTCGCCACCGATTCCGTGCCTCCGAGCAGCCCTTTTAACGCAATAGAACCACAGGGTTAATCAGTCCTTAATGACAGGGGAGCGAAACTCGGTGACTGTGACCGTCGTGCGACGCTCCCTTGCACCGATGGCCCATTCCTCGTATGTACGAGGGGCTGAAGGCCAATAATTTCCGGTTGTGTCGCATTCAGCCTCCCGGTGCAGCGCCGGAACTCTCAAGATTTGGGAATTCCTGCGTTTTCCGTTCCCCTCTAAGACCAGCGCGGTGCGCGGCAGCGAGGTGGAGCGGGGCAAGCCCCGGCGGCAGACGGTCCCCGGTTACCTCTCGGGACAGTTTGACAGCGACGTAGCCCGTTACCCGGTCCCTTAATCCTAGGGGAGCGGTTCGCGATCCCAGGGCGAGCGCGCTCGCGCCATGCCTGGCCAGCAGCAACTGATTAAGGGGCGGCCCCGCCGCCCAATGTTTCATACGGGCCGACGCTTGATGCGCCAGACTGTGCCGACGAATTCTGAAGGACCATTCGCGACGCTGCGGAATGACATTCCCGCGCGCCGTCTTGGTCCTGAAGCTTCCGGTTCGGCATGGCGCGAGAGACGGCGTTTCGGCCTTTCCCTCACCCCCGAATCAGGTGGACCGTCGCGTCACCCGGCAGCGCACATCGCGCCCACGGTGAGTCGCGCCCGCCGCCGCCAAGAGTTAAGACATGCCCAACAAGATGTTGATCGATGCCACCCACCCGGAAGAGACCCGGGTTGTCGTGGTCCGCGGCAATCGCGTCGAAGAGTTTGATTTCGAGACCGCGCAACGCAAGCAACTGCGCGGGAATATCTACCTCGCCAAGGTCACAAGGGTCGAACCCTCGCTCCAGGCCGCCTTCGTCGAATATGGCGGTAACCGCCACGGCTTCCTCGCCTTCAGCGAAATCCATCCCGACTACTATCAGATACCGGTCGCCGACCGGCAGGCGCTGATCGAGGCCGAGGAGCAGGCGCATCGCGAAGCCGAGGAAGAGAGCGAGAACCGCTCTCACGGCCGCCGCCGCTCGCGCCACCGCAACGCCCGCCGCCGCGGTCATGGCGAACGCGTCCGCAGCGACATCGTCGAGAGCCTCGACGCCGGTGCCGATCCCGCCACCCAGCCGGTCGAAGGCCAGGCTCTGCCCGAGCACGCCGAGGGCGCTCTGCATGAGGGCGAGCACTTGCAAGCCGACGCGGACCATCACGGCGAGCACGACGGCCACGATCATCACGACCACGATCATCATGACCATGATCATGACGAACATGGCCATGACGATCATCATCACGCCCATGATGACGAGCATGCTCACGATCATGACGACCATGGTCATGACGGCGAGCACGACCATTACGACCATGATCATGCCGACGCGACACCCGCGCCTGTGGCGGCCTTTGGTGCCGAACCCGCAGTCGCAAGCGAGGTTGTTGCCGAGCCTCACGAAGTCTCCGCGACGGAAGCCCATGCCGAGGCTCTCGCCGAAGCCGTGACGTCCGTTACCGAACCGGCCGATGCCGTCTACGCCGCTGGCGAGACCGCCGAGGCGCCGCATCAGGAGGCCGAAGCGGCGACTGACGAGGACGACGACGAGGAGGACGAAGACGGCGAGGAAGCCGAAGAAGAACACGTCGAATCCGTCGGCGGTGACGACGTGCTCGAGGAAGTGCCGGAGCGCACCTTCCGTCCGCGCCGCCAGTACAAGATCCAGGAAGTCATCAAGCGCCGCCAGGTCATGCTGGTGCAGGTGGTCAAGGAAGAGCGCGGCAACAAGGGCGCGGCGCTGACGACCTATCTGTCGCTTGCCGGCCGCTATGCCGTGTTGATGCCGAACACCGCCCGCGGCGGCGGCATCAGCCGCAAGATCACCTCGGCCCAGGACCGTTCGCGCCTGAAGGAAGTGGTGCAGGATCTCGACGTGCCCGAGGGCATGGGCATCATCCTGCGCACCGCAGGCGCGGCCCGCACCAAGCCCGAAATCAAACGCGATTTCGAATACCTGATCCGGATGTGGGAGACGGTGCGCGATCTGACGCTGAAGTCGCAGGCCCCGACGCTGGTCTATGAGGAAGGCTCGCTGATCAAGCGCTCGCTGCGCGACCTCTACAACAAGGAGATCGACGAGATTCAGGTGGCCGGTGAAGCCGGCTACCGCGAAGCGCGCGACTTCATGAAGATGCTGATGCCCGCCAATGTCAGCGCGGTGAAGCAGTATCGCGACGGCCAGCCGCTGTTCTCGCGGATGGGTGTCGAAAGCCAGTTGGACGCGATGTTCTCGCCGACCGTGCAACTGCGTTCCGGCGGCTATGTCGTGATCAACCAGACCGAAGCGCTGGTCTCGATCGACGTCAACTCCGGCCGTTCGACGCGCGAGCACCATATCGAGGACACCGCGCTCAAGACCAATCTGGAAGCGGCCGAAGAGGTCGCCCGCCAGCTTCGCCTGCGCGACCTCGCCGGCCTGATCGTCATCGACTTCATCGACATGGACGAGAAGCGCAACAACCGCGCGGTCGAGCGCAAGCTGTCCGATTGCCTCAGGCAGGATCGCGCGCGCATCCAGGTCGGCCGCATCTCGCATTTCGGCCTCTTGGAGATGTCGCGCCAGCGCATCCGCGCCAGCGTGCTCGAGAGCTCCACCGATCCCTGCCCGCATTGCGGCGGCACCGGCCACGTCCGTTCGGTTTCCTCGGTCGCGCTCCAGCTCTTGCGCGGGCTCGAAGAGATCCTGATGAAGGGCGCGACCCACAATCTCGTGGTCCGCACCCGCACCGACGTTGCGCTCTATGTGCTGAACCACAAGCGCGGCCATCTGCGCGATCTCGAAAACGGCTTCAAGGTCACGCTGTCGGTCATCGCCGACCCCAGCGTCAGCGGACCGCAGGCTTATCTGATCGACCGCGGCGAGCAGGTGCATACGCTCGAGGCCGCCAAGGCGCTGCTTGCAGCGCAGGCCGCTACAACCCCACCGCCCATGGCCGAAGAGACCTATGACGACGAGGAGTTCGATCCGGAACTGGAATCCGAGATCGAGACCGAAGAGACCGAAGGTCTTGCCGAGGAGCAGGCCGCAGGCGATGCCGCGCCCGAAGGGGATGGCCAGCGCCGCAGGCGCCGTCGCCGCCGCCGCGGCCGGGGTGGTCAGCGCGATGGCGAGCTTCGCGAGGATAGCGCGCCCACACTTCCCGAGGCGGCGGCCGTGCCTGCTGGTGAAGGTGACGAGGATGCCGACACCGAGCAGGATGGCGAGGAAGCCGAGGAACAGGCCGCCCGCGGCGAGCAGCAGGGCGGCAGCGAACGTCGTCGCCGGCGCGGTCGTCGCGGTGGACGTCGTCGGCGCGGTGGCGGCGAGGACGGTCTCGCCGGATCGATCGGCGACGAGCTCGGCGGCAATCAGCCGTCGGAAGCAACCGATGCTGTCGCCGATTTCGACAGCTCCGGAGGCGAGACTGCGCCCTCGATTGCGCAGTCCGAACACATCGCCCCGGTCGAACCACAAGTCTCCGAGCCGGAGCCCCGCGCCGAGGTCCAGGCTGAAGCGCCAGCCCGGCCCGCACCGGTCTCCGCTGTCGCCGAGGAAGAGCCCGCGGTCGACGAAAAGGCTGCCCGCCGCCGCTCGACCGTTCGCGAGAAGGTGAGCTTCCTGTCGAGCTCGCCGAGCGAGCCCGCAGCGCCAATTGCTTCTGCGCCCGAACCCGTTGCTGCGCCGGCGACGGCGCCAGAGGCGGCACCGGAAGCGGCAACCGAAACGCCGGCCGCTCCGCGTCGCGCCGGCTGGTGGTCACGCCGCTTCGGCGGTGGCGAATAGAACGAACACAAAAACGCCCGGCCTGGCCGGGCGTTTTTCGTTTCAGGACTCGCCAAAAACGCTACGGCGGCAGCTCGTCATCACCGAGTGGCGCCACGTCGCGCGATGCGATCTGGCGAAGCTGGTCGTAGAGATCGGGCGCCTCGCTGGTGCAGAGACAAACGCCTGTTGCGGACGGTGCTTGGCCGGCGTTGAGGTAGGCATGGCCCATGGTGCTGTCGAGATAGATGCCGTCGCCCTCGCCGAGGATCTCCGGCGCGTAGAACTCGGTGTGAACGGCGACGCGTCCGCTCGTCACCACAAAATACTCTTCGCCGGCGTGGCGCAGCAGCGGGCCGAACTCGTCCAGCGAGCGCGCGCGCACCTCGGCCACGATCGGCACCATGCGTTTGCCGATCAGGTCGGTGCATTGATAGGTGTAGGTGTAGAATTTCGTGGTGATCAGCTGACCCTGCCCGGCCCGGCTGATGCTCCGACGTGCCGTGACCGGCCGGCCCTGCGCAGGCGCTGCGATCGCCGGATTGAACAGCTCCGCAATCTCCATTTTCAGGCCTGAGGTGAGCTGGAGCAGCTTGTCGTAGGTGAGCGACATCAGCCCGTTCTCGACCTTGGACAGCGTCGACAGCGCCATGCCGGTCCGCTCCGCCACCTGCTTGAGCGTCAGGCCGCGTACCTGGCGGGCGGCCTTGAGGCATTGGCCGAGCTGGGAATTGGCACCTTCGGGCGTCGTGATCTCGCTCATGCAGCAATCCTACCACGCCGTCTGAAAAATTGTTGGTCGATCCGACTAATCTTTTCGACGCATTCCGTCTCATAATACCTTCTATGGTGGCTTCTGAGCACCGGATCCAGGATTTGCGCACGAAATGGCTGGTTTTGATGAATATTGATGCATGGAACACACTTTCCGATATGCTAAATCGTTTTCACAATCTGAAAGGCATCGGCATTGTCAGAACCGTGCGACACGAGCGCTGTTGAGCTGCGCCGCCTGCTGGCGGCGCGGGAGATCTCGCCGGTCGAGCTGCTCGACTCCTGCCTGTCGCGCATTGCCAGCACCAATGCGGCCGTCAACGCCGTCGTCACGCTCGACGAGCCGCGCGCACGCATCGCCGCCAAGAACGCCGAGGCCGCGATCCTGCGCGGCGAGGATGGTGGTGCGCTGCACGGGCTCCCGGTCCTGATCAAGGATACGCAGGACACCGCCGGGATGCGCTCCACCTATGGCAGCCCGCTATTGCGCGACAATGTGCCGGTCGCCGACCAAGGCTCGGTTGCGCGTCTGCGCGCGGCCGGGGCCATCATCTTCGGCAAGACCAACACGCCGGAATGGGCGGCGGGCGGCAACACCCGCAATCCCGTGTTCGGCGCGACCGGCAATCCCTTCGATCCCATGCGCTCGGCGGCCGGCTCCTCCGGCGGCTCTGCGGTTGCGCTCGCCTGCGGCATGGCGCCGCTCGCCTCGGGCTCCGACACCGGCGGATCCCTGCGCAATCCGGCAGGTTTCTCCGGCATCGTCGGCATGCGTCCCTCCTATGGCCTCGTGGCGAGCGAAAAGCGCGCCTTCGGCTGGTCCAATCTGTCGACCGACGGATCGATGGCGCGCGACGTCGCCGACACCGCGCTGATGCTGTCGGTGATGGCAAGCGATGATGCGCGCGATCCGCTCGCCTATACGCTGCCCGGCGAGCCCTTGCGCGGACGCGCCGACCGAGCAGGCCATCCGCCGCGTATTCCGCGATCGCGTGAAGAAACTCGCGCCGCTGTTCGCCGAATGCCGCGAGGCCACGCCCGACTGCACCGGCGCCGACGAGGCCTTTGCCGTGCTGCGCGCCGGCCTGTTCCTGGCGATGCACGGCAAGAACTACAAAGAGCGCCCCGAGATGCTCGGCCCCAATGTCCGCGCCAATGTCAGGGAAGGCCTGAGCTACACACTCGAAGACCACGGGCGCGCCGCCACGACGCAGACGCGGATCTATCGCGCCTACCAGACCTTCTTTGCAAGCTGCGACGTGCTGATCAGCCCGACTATCACGCTCAGTCCGCGGCCGTGGTCGGAGCTCTATCCCGCCGAGATCGACGGCGTGCCGACGAAATCCTATTTCCACTGGCTCGCGCTCGCCTATGCCGTGACGCTTCCCGGTCACCCCGCAATCAGCATTCCCCTCGGCCTCGACGAAGCCGGTCTGCCCTTCGGCCTCCAGATCGTCGGCCCGCGTGGCGGCGACGCCATTGTGCTCGCGGTCGCAGCAGCCATCGAGGCGGCGTTCGCGGGCGATCCGCAATTGTGCCGGCCGGTCCCCGACCTGGCGCGACTTGCGGCTGCGCCGCCGTTGTCGTCCGCGCCGGGCTTCCTCACCTGGGAATAGGCCAAGCCGGCAGGACCGCCGGGTTGCCGGCAAATCGGAGATCAGCGTGACCGAATTGTCGACCCGCAAGACCAGCATTGTCGCCTTCGTCCTGCTCTATGTCGCCTACTGCATCTCCTACGTCGACCGCGCGGCGATTTCGCTCGCGCTGGCGCAGATCGGCAAGGACTTCAATCTCCAGGCCTCCGATCTCGGCATCGTCATCAGCGCGTTCTTCCTTGGTTATGCCGCGATGCAGGTGCCGGGCGGATGGCTCTCGGACCGCTTCGGCTCGAAATATGTGGTGATCGTCACCATCGTGATGTGGTCGCTGTTCACGGCGTTCACGAGTGTCGCCTGGTCACTGACCTCGCTGATCGCGATCCGCTTCATCTTCGGCATCGCCGAGGGCGGCTTTCCGCCGGCGAGCATCCGCGCCATCGCCGAAGTGTTCAAGAAGGACAGCCGGCCGAAGATGTCGGCGCTGCTGTTGTCGTCGAACTATGCCGGCAGCATGATGGCGCCGCTGATCATGGCGCCGCTGATCGTCTGGCTCGGCTGGCGCCACGCCTTCAACACGATCGGCATCGCCGGCATCGTGTTTGCGGTGATCTATTTCGTCTTCGTCCCGTATCTCGGACGCACCGACGCAGCCGCGACGGCGGCGAAGGCGGAAAGCCGCACGCCGATGCGCGAGCTCATGAGAAATCCGCTGCTGTGGCAGCTGATGCTGGTGTGGTTCGGCCTCAGCTGCGTCAACAAGGGCCTGGATTCCTGGATGCCTCTCTATCTGCTCCAGCAGCGCGGGCTCGACCTCAAGACCGTCGGCGTCGTGGCGCCGATCCCGTTCGTGATGGCGACATTCGCGACCGCGATCGGCGGTTGGGTCATGACGACATACTTTGCCGAGCGCGAAAAATATCTACTGATCGGCAGCTCTGCGTTGACCGGCATCTTCCTCTACGCCATGTACAAGGCGGAGACGATCCCGGTTCTGATCGTCTACCAGTCGCTGGTCTACTTCTTCAAATCCTTCGTGCTGGCCTCGGTGATTGCGCTTCCGACCAAACTGCTCCGCGACGACCAGATCGGGTCGGGTGTCGGCATGGTCAATCTCGGTGGTCAGAGCGCGGGCTTCGTCGCACCGGCCATCATGGGCTTCATCGTGACCGGAACCGGATCGTTCGACACAGCCTTCGGCTTCCTGGTGGCCATGACCGCGCTGTCCGTCGTCGTCGCCGCGACCATCAACACGGCGCAGCCAAGGCTCGCGCCGAAGCCGGCCTGACAGGAGAGTTCTGCCAATGCAAAGCGTAATCGTTCTCGGCGGCGGCATGGTGGGCGTGGGCGCCGCGCTGCACCTCCAGAAGCGCGGCTGGACGGTCACACTGGTCGACCGCAGGGAGCCCGGCCGCGAGACCAGCTACGGCAATGCCGGGATGATCCAGGCCGAAGCGGTGCGGCCCTATCCGATGCCGCGCGACGTTGCCTCGCTCGTGAAGATCGCAACCGGCCGTACCAACGACGTGCGCTACAACCTCTCGTCGCTTCATCGTCATGTGGAGCCCCTGCTCCGTTACTGGTGGCATTCGGCGCCGAAGCGGCATCGTGAAGCCAGCGAGGCCTGGGCGCGCCTGATCGCCTACGCGACGCCCGAGCACGACATCCTGATCCGCGAAGCCCATGCCGACAATCTGATCCGCCGCGCCGGCTATCGCGCGCTATATCGCCATCCCGCCGCATTGGACCTCTCGGTCAAGGCAGCGGAGGAAGACCACCGCGAATTCGGCGTGAATTTTCGCGTGCTCTCGGGCAGCGAGCTCACCAAGGCCGAGCCGATCCTGCGCAACGATCTGCCCGGCGCGATTCATTGGCTCGATACCTGGACCGTGTCCGATCCTGGCGGACTGGTGACGGCCTATGCCGAGCTGTTTCAGCGCCTCGGCGGCACGATCGTGCTCGGCGATGCCCAGACCTTGCAGGAAACTGCCAGTGGCTGGTCTGTCGACACGGACCAGGGGCGCATCGACGCCGCTGCGGCCGTCGTGACGCTCGGGCCGTGGTCGCCCGATCTCTTGCACAAATTCGGCTATCGCATTCCGCTGGTGCGCAAGCGCGGCTACCACATGCATTACACCGGCGGGGCGACGCTCGACCTGCCGCTGGTCGACAAGGGCAGCGGCTACGCGATGGGGCCGATGGCCAAGGGCATCCGCATCACCACCGGCGCAGAATTGACGGGACCGGACGCGCTGGCGACGCCGGTGCAGCTCGCAAGCGCCGAAGCCTCGGCCCGCGAGCTGATCGATCTCGGCAAGCGCGCCGAGCCGGAGCCGTGGTTCGGCACCCGCCCCTGCACACCCGACATGGTGCCGGTGCTCGGCCCTGCCCCGCGTCATCGCGGCCTCTGGATGAATTTCGGCCATGGCCACCAAGGCTTTACGCTCGGCCCCGCAACCGGACGCCTGCTCGCGGAGATGATGAGCGGCGAGACGCCGTCGATTGACCCCGCGCCATACCGACCTGAGCGGTTCTAGCCCTCGTCTTTCGCGGCGAGGATCGCAAGCGCGGCCGACAGCCGCATCAGCGGATCGTCCCATTGGCGCGGCTTAAGCTGACGGAACAGCCGCATGGTCGGATACCACGGGCTGTCCTCGCGATCGCGCAGCCAGCGCCAGTCGAGCGCGTATGGCGTGAGCATCCACACCGGACGGCCGAGCGCGCCGGCCAGATGCGCGACCGACGTATCGACGGCGATGACGAGATCGAGCGCCGCGACCGCAGCCGCCGTATCGGCAAAACTGCCGAGCGCCGGCGCAAGATCAATGACGTCGTCGCCCAATGCTGCGAGCACGTCGCCGTCCTCCGGGCGCGGCTCCTTTTGCAGGCTGTACAGCTGCACGCCCGGCATCACCAAACGCGGCAGCACGGCCGCAGCCGACAGCGACCGCTGGCGATCACCCTTGTGCCTGGGATTGCCGGCCCAGACCACGCCGACCTTGAGCCGTGTCTCGCGACCGAGCGCGGCACGCCAGCGCGAGAGTTTCTCCCGATCCGGATGCAGATACGGAACGTCCGCGGGCAGATTGTCGAGCGTGGTGCCAAAAATGCGCGGCAGGCTCATCAGCGGCACTTGCAGGTCGAACGCCGGCAAGACCTCACCGCGCGCGATCACGGTCACATCGGTCAGCTGTCGCAGCAGTTCCTCAAGCGCGGGCTGCACTTGCAGGATGATCCTCCCGCCCAACGCTGTTACCATCGGCAGATAGCGAACGAAATGCAGGGCATCGCCGAGGCCGTATTCGGCGAACACCAGCAATGTGCGGCCCTCGAGCGGCTCGCCCTGCCATTCCGGCCCGCTGAAGGTCGGATCGCCATCCGACAGAATCTTGCATTTGCGACGCCATCGATAGGCTTCGAACCCGTTGGCAAAATCGCCGTTCATCAGCAGGAAATGCGCATGGTTGTATTGCGCAAGCGGCTGCTCCGGATCGAGCGCGACCGCGCGATGCGATACTTCGAGCGCCTCGTCGATCTCGCCGGCATTGCGCAGCGCGACCGCGAGATTGGCGTGGCCCTTGGCATAGGACGGGTCGACTGCGACCGCGCAGCGATGCGCGGCCACCGCCTCCGTGACGTGTTCCTGCTTCTCGAAGATGATGCCGAGATTGGTCCAGGCCGGCGCGTGATCGGGCTTGAGAAGCAGCGCGTGCTCGCAGGCCGCAACGGCGTCGTCGAGTTGGCCGAGATCGGAGAGAGAGGCGCCGAGATTGGTGGCGATCATGTGATCGGCCGGATCGAGCGCGAAGGTTCGCCGGTAGATCGCGGCGGCCTCATGCAGATGGCGGGCTTCGTGCAGGACCAGGCCAAGCAGACGGAGCGCCGCGATATTGTCGGGCGCAAGCGCGATGGCGCGGCGGTAATGGACGATGGCGTCTTCGAGCAATCCTTGCCGATAGAGCACGCCACCGAGATTGCACAGCAATCCGTGGTCATCCGGATCGATACCGAGGCCGCGACGATAGGCAGAAACGGCCTCGCCGAGCCTGTCTTGGTCCGCCAGGACATTGCCGAGATTGAGCCAGACGCCGCGATAGATCGGTTCACGCGCGATCACGGCGCGATAGGCGTCCTCCGCTTCGGCCAACCGTCCCTGCTCTGCGAGCACTATAGCGAGATTGAAACATGCCCGCGTCAGCTGTGCATCGAGCGCGATGGCGCGGCGGTAGGCATTCTCGGCTTCGTCGAAGCGCGAGAGCTCGCCCAGTGCCACACCGAGCTTGTTGTGCACGCCGGCATCGTCCGGCCGTCGGCGCAGTGCGCGCTGGAATGCCGCTGCCGCGCCCTCGTGCTCGCCCTTCACCGCGAGTGCGTCGCCGAGCGTCACCAGCGCCGGCGGATGGCCGGGATCTATGTCGAAGACACGGTTGAGCAGCGCGGCGCCGTCGGCCGCGCGGTCGGTGACGAAGGCGGCCACCGCAGCCAGATGCAGCGCCGGCACATGATGCGGCTCGGCTTTCAGCACCTCTGCACAGAGCGCGTCCGCCTGGTCCGGCCGTCCTGCCGCAAAATGCTCCGCCGCCTCCTGCACAATCCGATTGAGAGCCGCATTGCCCACGATATCGCCCGCCCCTTCGACGTCAGAGATGCGGGTTAAACGGGCGAGGCCGTCAATTCCGTCAGTCGTTATGCTTGGCCAGCACGTCCCTGATGCGCGCGGCATCCACAGGCGTGGCCGGATTGTAGACGACCATGCCGAGATCGGGCCGACCATCGACGGCAAAGGCCGAATATTCGAACGCGATCGGGCCCAGCACGGGATGGCGCAGATGCTTGACGCCTTCACCGTAACTGCGGACGTCATTGTCGGCCCAGAGCCGCGCGAAGTCGGGACTGAGCCGGCACATCTCGTCGACGAAATCGGCGACATGCGAGACCGCCCCTGCCCGGGCCGCATCCGCCCGGAAAGCAGCGACCACGAAGCGGGCCACGCTCTCCCAATCATATTGCGCGGCGCGTACCCGCGGCTCCGAGAAGATCAGGCGGAGGATGTTGCGCTGCACGGGCGCCAGCTTTGAATAGTCGGTCAGCACGATCGTCGCCGCACGATTCCAGGCGACGACATCCCAGGTCATCGTCCTGATGATGGAGGGACTCGTTTCCAACGCGTCGAGCACGCGCTGAAGTCGCGGCGAGACGCCTTCGCTTGCCTGGTAGCGCACCTCGGGCGGACGGCCGAGGCCGATCAGGAACAGGTGCTCGCGCTCGACATCGGTCAGCATCAGCGCGCGGGCGATGCGGTCGAGCACGTCGGCCGAAGGTGCGCCGCCGCGGCCCTGCTCCAGCCACGTGTACCAGGTCGGGCTGATATTGGCGCGCTGCGCCACCTCCTCGCGCCGCAGCCCCGGGGTGCGCCGGCGGCTGCCGCCAAAGCCGAACGCCGCCGCATCGAGCCGGATGCGGCGATCCCTGAGATAGGTCCCGAGCAGGTTCTCGTTGGCGGTCTCGCTCATCCTGTTAGCTATTATCCCCTGATAATATCACTACTTTACCCGGATAATCCTAGCGCAGATGCTCGTCTCCACCAACTCTGGAGATTGCTCATGCGTGTATTCGTCACTGGCGCCACCGGCTTCGTCGGCTCCGCCGTCGTTGCCGACCTGATCGCTGCCGGCCACAGCGTGCTCGGCCTCGCCCGCTCCGATGCAGGCGCCGCATCGCTTGCTGCGATGGGCGCCGAGGTCCATCGCGGCTCGCTGGAGGACCATGCCTCCTTGCGCAGCGGCGCGGCCGGCTCCGACGGCGTGCTGCATCTCGGCTTCAACCACGACTTCTCGAAATTCTTGGACAATTGCGAGCTCGACCGCCGCGCGATCCTCGCGCTCGGCGAGGAGCTGAAGGGCACCGAGCGCCCTCTCATCGTCACCTCGGGCGTCGCATTGCTCGCGCCCGGCCGCCTCGCGACCGAGGACGATGCGTCGGCGCACCGCTTTCCGCGCGTCTCGGAATCAACCGCGCTGTCGCTGGAGGGCGTCCGCTCCGCCGTGGTTCGTCTGCCCCCGACGACCCATGGTGAAGGTGACCACGGTTTTGTACCGATCCTAATCAACCTCGCGCGCCAGAAAGGCGTGGCAGCCTATATCGGCGACGGGATGAACCGTTGGCCAGCCGGGCATCGCTTCGACGCGGCGCGGGTCTATCGGCTCGCTCTGGAGCAAGGCGCAACCGCCAAGCGCTATCACGCGATCGCCGAGGAAGGCATTCCGTTCAAGGCGATTGCGGAGGTGATCGGCAAGAGGCTCGGCGTGCCCGTGGTCTCGAAGTCGGCCGAGGAAGCGGCCGAGCATTTCGGCTGGTTCGCGCAATTCGCCGGCATCGACGTCCCGACCTCGAGCGCGAAGACGCGCGCTTTGCTCGGCTGGGCGCCGAAAGAGAAGGGGCTGATCGAGGATCTCGACCAGCCCTATTACTTCAAGGCCTGACGGCGCGTTGCGCCGCTGAACACAGCTAGCAGATCAGTCCGTCGTGACGGCGGTTTCCATGTCGGTCGGATCGATCCGCTGGCTCAGCCGCGCGGTGAGCTTATCGCGATCAAGCTCGCCCTCCCACCAAGCGACGATCACGCAGGCCACGCCGTTGCCGCACAGATTGGTCAGCGCGCGGCACTCGCTCATGAACTTGTCGATGCCGAGCACGATCGCCATGCCCGGCACGAGGCGCGGATCGACCACGGCGAGCGTTGCCGCGAGCGTGATGAAGCCCGCACCGGTGATGCCGGAGGCGCCCTTCGAGGTCAGCATCGCCACGACCAGGATCGTGAGCTGCTGGCCGAAGGTGAGATCGAACCCGAGCGCCTGGGCGATGAACAACGTCGCCAGCGTCATGTAGATGTTGGTGCCGTCGAGATTGAACGAATAGCCCGTGGGCACCACGAGGCCGACCACCGACTTCGAGCAGCCGAGCCGTTCCAGCTTCTCCATCAAGGACGGCAGCGCGCTTTCGGACGACGAGGTGCCGAGCACGATCAGCAGTTCGTCCTTGATGTAGGCCAGGAACTTGAAGATCGAGAAGCCTGCGAACCGCGCGATGATACCGAGCACGATGAACACGAACAGCGCGGCGGTCAGGTAGAACGTGGCAATCAGGCCCATCAGATTGAGGATCGCGCCTGTGCCGAACTTGCCGATGGTGAAGGCCATCGCGCCGAACGCACCGAGCGGCGCGGCGCGCATCACGATGGAGATGACGCCGAACACGGCGTGCGCGGCATCGTCGATGAAGCCGCGGATCACATGGCCGCGTTCGCCGAGGCCCATGATGGCGAAGCCGAACAGCACCGAGAACAGCAGCACCTGGAGGATCTCGCCCTGCGCGAAGGCGCCGACCACGGTGTCGGGAATGATGTGCAGGATGAAGTCGACCGACTTCTGCGCTTCCGCCTGCTTGGCGAAATTGGCAACCGCATTCGCGTTCGCGGCCGCACTGCCGAAGCCTGCGCCCGGCTTGATGACGTTGCCGACGATCAGACCGATGATGAGTGCGAAAGTGGAGACGATCTCGAAATAGACCAGCGCCTTGACGCCGATGCGCCCGACCTTCTTTGCGTCCTGGATATGGGCGATGCCGGAAACCACGGTGCAGAAGATGATCGGCGCGATCACCATCTTGATCAGCTTGATGAAGCCGTCGCCGAGTGCCTTGATCCAGTCGTTTGTCGCAAGCGACGGCCAGAGCCAGCCGACGATGGCGCCGAGCACGATGGCGATCAGAACCTGAACATAGAGAATCTTGTACCACGGCTTGGCCGCGCTCGGTGCGGCCGGCGCGCCGGCCATCGTTGTCGTTGTCATTGTTTTACTCCCCCCTCAAAACTCAGAGCCAGCCAAGATCAACTTGGCCGGCTCTGTCAATTGGAACATTCCGTATGGTGAAATCTAGCCGCGGCGGTCGACGATCCGGCGCGCCGCCGGCATCAGCGCAGCACCCAGCGCGTTCTTGACCAGCGATGCCGCAATGAACGGCGCGACGCCGACCTGCCAGGCCTTGGCGGCGCCAAGGCCGAGCGCCAGCCAGCCGAACCCGCCCACGAAAATGACGACATGGCCGACCGCCATTGCGGCGAACAGCAGGACCACGCTGCGATCCCAGCCGCGCTCGGCGAGCCAGCCGGTGACGAAGGCGGCTGCGACGAAGCCGTAGAGATAGCCGGCAGTCGGGCCGACCAGCGGCGCAAGTCCGCCGACCGGACCAGCAAACACCGGAAGCCCCATCGCGCCCTCGGCGAGATAGGCGATCATGGTTGCGCTGCCAAGGCGCCAGCCATAGGCCGCGCCGATCATCAGGACGACCAGGCTCTGCAACGTCATGGGCACGTAAGGCAGCGGCAGGTTCACCTTGGCCGACAGCGCCATCAGCGCACTGCCGAGCGCAACCAGGACGACGGCGCGCAAGTGCCCTACGGCTTCACCCGGCCGGGTCGGCCACATCACTGCGGCAAGAGGAGAATGCGTGGCTGCGGACTGGACGGTTCGGTCAGACAAAGTTGAACTCCGGAAGGCTGTTCGAAAACTGGCGGCTATTTAAGCCAGTGAGCGATCCGGTCAACTGCTTCGCGCATCTCCGCGGCCGAGCGCGCATAGGACAATCGTATGAACGAGCGGCCATGGATGGGATCGAAATCGAGGCCTGGCGTAGCCGCAACGTGGGCCTGTTCCAGCATCCGCTTGGCGAAGTCGAAACTGTCGGAGGTAAAATCCGAGACGTCGGCATAGAGGTAGAAGGCGCCGTCCGCGGGCAGGAAGCGCGTCAGGCCGGCCTTGGGCAAACCCTCGATCAGAATTCGGCGATTTTCCTGATAGCCGTGCTTGATCTCCTCCATCTCGGCCGCGCCGTCGAAGGCAGCTTCGGCCGCGATCTGCGACAGCGCAGGCACCGAGATCGAGAGGTTCTGCTGGAGCCGTTCGATTGGCCGCACCAGGATGTCGGGCACGACCATCCAGCCGACGCGCCAGCCCGTCATGCAAAAATACTTCGAGAACGAGTTGATCACGAGTGCGTGCTCGGACAGCGCTGCTGCCGTCACCGCCGGAAACGCATAGTCCAGCCCGTGATAGATCTCGTCCGAGATGAAGCGGATGCCGGCATCTTCCGCAGCAGCAATCAGACCCGACAACGCCTCTTTCGACATCATCGTCCCGGTCGGATTGGCGGGGCTGCCGACCAGCACGCCCTTGAGCGGCGCCTTGCGATGGGCGGCGAGCAGCGCCTCGCCGGTGAGCGCATGGCGCGTCTCGTTGGTGGTCTCGATCAGCACCGGCTCGCAACCCAGTGCAGTGAGGATGTGGCGGTACGGCGGATAACCCGGCACAGTCACCGCGACGCGATCGCCGGGCTCGAACATCGACAAAAACGCCAGGATGAAGCCGCCGGAGGAGCCCGTGGTCACGACGATTCGCTCGGGGCTGACAGTGCAGCCATAGGCGTCCCTGTAATGCCGCGCGATGCGCTCGCGGAGCGAGGGGATGCCGAGCGCCGCAGTATAGTCGATCCGCCCCGCTTCGAGCGCCGCATGCGCGGCGGCAATGGCGGTCCTCGGCGCGGACGCCGCGGGCTGGCCGACCTCCATGTGGATGACATGGCCGCCCGCTGCCTCGATCCGGGCCGCCGCGGCCATCACGTCCATCACCATGAACGGGGGAACGTCGCTGCGGCGGGACGGCTCGAGCCACTGCCCCATCCGGTTCCTCAATGTCGCATCGTGCATCGATTTCTGCTATTTCGCTGGCGGACCGGTCCGTTCGGTCCGAAAAACAGGGCGCTTGCGCCCCAGACTGGCCGCATTATACGGCTCATAAGGGCATATCGCGTATCCGGTCCGCCGCCAATCGCCAAAACCAATCACGAAACTGCTTTAGACCGCTCGATGTTGCTTCAAATCCTATTGCGCAAGAAGGCCGCCGCGCTGACCGCCCTCGTGACCGCGGCGGCAATCGTTTTGTCGCCATTTGCAGCACTTGCGCAGGAAGGCCGCGGGCCGCCGCCGGTCCTGCGCGACACCGAGACCGAGCAGCTGCTGCGCGAATATACGCGCCCGATCCTGCGCGTCGCCGGTCTGGAGAAGCAGAACATCCAGATGGTCATCCTCAACGACGCCTCGTTCAACGCGTTCGTCGCCGATGGCCGCCGCATCTTCGTCAATTACGGCGCGATCCTCCAGTCGGAGACGCCGAACCAGCTGATCGGCGTGCTCGCGCACGAGACCGGCCATCTGGCCGGCGGCCATCTGTCCAAGCTGCGCGAGCAGCTCGCCAACGCGCAGACCCAGATGATCATCGCCATGCTGCTTGGCGCCGGCGCTCTCGTCGCAGGCGCAAGCCGCGGCTCCAACAGCGCCGGCAATAACGGACTTGCCAACGCGGGCGCGGCCGCGATCGCCGGACCGGGCGAGATGATCCGTCGCTCGCTGCTGTCCTACCAGCGCCAGCAGGAGGAGAATGCCGACCGCGCCGGGGTAAAATTCCTGACCGCGACCCAGCAGTCGCCGAAGGGCATGTACGAGACCTTCAAGCGCTTCACCAGCGAAAGCCTGTTCGCCGCGCGCGGCGCCGATCCCTACCTCCAGTCGCATCCGATGCCGACCGAGCGCGTCGCGGCACTCCAGGAGTTCGCCAGCACCAGCCCCTATTGGGACAAGAAGGACGATCCCGCGCTCCAGCTCCGCCATGACATGGTGCGCGCCAAGATCTCCGCCTTCATGGAGCGGCCCGAGACGGTGTACCGCCGCTATCCCCAGACCAACGACAGCCTGCCGGCGCGCTATGCCCGCGCCATCAGCACCTATCTGCACGGCGATTTGCGTAGCGCGCTTGCCCAGATCGACGCGCTGATCCAGGTCCAGCCGAGCAACCCGTATTTCTACGAGGTGCGCGGCCAGGCCCTTTTGGAGAGCGGCAAGCCCGCCGACGCCATCGCCCCCCTGCGCAAGGCGGTACAGCTGTCGAACAACGCGCCCCTCATCGAGATGTTACTTGGGCAGGCTCTGGTTGGAACCGATAATAAGGCCTACACGGACGACGCCGTTCGGATTCTCCGCGCCGCAGTGGCTCGGGAGCCTGAAGCACCGCTCGGCTACATGCAGCTCGCGATGGCCTATGGCCGGAAGGGCGACTATGCCGAGGCGGATCTCGCATCGGCCCAGGCCGCCTATTTGCGCGGCGACAACAAGACCGCCCGCGAGCTTGCCACGCGCGCGAAAACCCGTTTCGCCGTCGGGACGCCCGGTTGGGTCAAGGCCGACGACATCGTGGCGTCGAAACCGCCGCGCAACTAGAACGACGCCTGATCACGACATCTGCCGCTTTAGACCTGCCACCTTGACGTCACGACACTGCGTTTAAGTCCGCCGGGACGTTTTTCGAAACCTGCTCTGGATAAGAGGATTTGCCAATGCCTTCGCTGCGCCTGCTCGCCCCCGCGCTGTTTGCGCTCGCCATCTTCGGCGCAACGGGACCGGCTTCGGCCGATGGCTTCTCCGATGCCCAGCGCACCGACATCGAGGCCATCATCAAGAACTACCTCGTCACCCATCCCGAGGTGCTCGAGGAGGCCATGACCGAGCTCAGCAAGCGCCAGGCGGCTGCCGAGACCGAGAAGCACGAAGCCTCGATCGCCCAGAACTCCGATGCGATCTTCAACTCGCCGCGCCAGGTCGTGCTCGGCAACAAGGACGGCGACGTCACCTTCGTCGAGTTCTTCGACTACAATTGCGGCTACTGCAAGCGCGCGATGAGCGACATGCTCGATCTCATGAAGAGCGATCCGAAGCTCAAGGTCGTGCTGAAGGAGTTTCCGGTGCTGAGCCAGGGCTCGGTCGAAGCCGCACAAGTCGCGGTCGCCGTGCGCATGCAGGATCCCTCCGGCAAGAAATATCTCGACTTCCACCAGAAGCTGCTCGGCGGCCGCGGCGCCGCCGACAAGGCGCGCGCGATGCAGGCGGCCAAGGAAGCCGGCCTCGACACCGCTAGAATCGAGAAGGACATCGCGAGCCCCGAGGTGCGCACCACCATTGAGGAGAACTTCAAGCTCGCCGAAGCGATGGGCATGAACGGCACGCCGAGCTACGTGATCGGCAAGCAGATCGTGGTCGGCGCCGTCGGCCTCGACGGCCTCAAGGAAAAGATCGGCGTCGCCCGCTGCGGCAAGGCGACCTGCTAGGACGGCGACCCTGCTGATCGCGTCTTTCACAGCATCACGCATGCGGCGAGGCCGGCTGAAAAGCCGGCCTTTTTGCTGCGTCGAATTTGGCGAGATCGGGCGCAGCCATTCATCAGGCGTTCAACAAACAAATGCCGCGGAACCGCAGATGTTCCGGAACAAGTGACATCTCCTCCCGTTGTCGGCGCGGGCAATGCGCAAATAAACACGTGAGGAGAAATTCAATGTCGAACCGCTTTATGATCTCGGTTGCCGCGCTCGCACTGATTGCCGGCGCCGGTCTGGCGAACGCACAAGGGACGATGAAGAACGAGAGCGGCGCCGGCGCGCAGCCGATGCAGCACTCGCAGCCCGCCGGCGGCGCCGCCGAGCGCGGTGGCGCGACGGGCAAGGAAGCGGCTCCCGAGAAGGGCACTGTCGGTCAGGCTGGCGGCTCCAGCACCATGAAGTCCGGCGGCGCGGCCGAAGAGAAGTCCTCTGGTGCGACCAAGGACGAGCACTCTGGCCGTGAGATGAACAAGAACGCGGCCGAGGATAAGTCCGGCGCCACCAAGAGCCAGCGCACTGACGAGCACGCGCAGGGTCAGCAGGACAAGTCCAAGAGCATGAGCCAGGACACCAGCAAGTCCGGCGCCACCAGCAAGTCCGGCGCCAAGGATCAGAAGGACATGAAGGCCGAGGACAGCAAGTCTGGCGCGGCGAGCAAGAGCAACGCCGAGAACCGTCCGGCCTCCGGCACCTCGACCGACATGAAGGCCGAGGGCAAGAGCTCGACCTCGTCCTCGACGACCGTCGGTCAGGCCGGCGCCGGTGCCAAGCTTTCGACCGAGCAGCGGACCCAGATCACGTCTGTGATCCGCGAGGAGCGCGTGGCGCCTGTGACCAACGTGAACTTCTCGATCTCGGTCGGCACCCGCGTACCGCGCGAGGGCATCGAACTGCACGCCCTGCCCTCCCGGGTCGTGACAATCTATCCGGAGTGGCGCAACTACCGCTACGTCTTGGTCCGCGAGCAGATCGTGATCATCGATCCCAACACCTACGAGATCGTCGCCATTCTCGACGTGTAAGGCTTCAGGCTCTGGGGGCGGGCAGCGATGCCCGCCCCCTTTTTGCGTTCGGCCGGTCACCATGCTTTGGACTGGTTAACAAGTAATTTCCGTAGCTTCCGCACAGGTTTTTGCACACTGGATGAGGCGGTTAAGACGGCCTCCGAGCCCCTTCAAGGCTTCCCCTCACGCGCTTTGTTACCTATAACCCCCGCCACGCCGAAACACCTCTGCCAGGACCGGAATGGCCGAACCAGCAACCGACACGATCCTCGTTCTCAACGGGCCGAACCTCAACATGTTGGGGACGCGCGAGCCCGAGAAGTATGGCCATGCCACGCTGGCCGACGTCGAGACCTTGTGCCGGGAGACCGCGGCCGCATTCGGCCTCAAGGCCGACTGCCGGCAGTCCAACCGCGAAGGCGAGCTGATCGACTTCATCCACGAAGCGCATGCGGGCAGGATGAAAGGCATCATCATCAATGCCGGCGGCTATTCGCACACCTCGATCGCGCTGCACGACGCGCTGCTCGCGGTGCAGATTCCGACGGTCGAAGTCCACGTGACCAACATCCACGCCCGCGAGAGTTTCCGTCACCACTCCTACACCGCGCGCGCGGCTTTCGCATCGCTCTGCGGTTTCGGCATCGAGGGCTACCGCCTCGCCATCCAGGGCCTTGCCGCCAAGCTCGGCATCAAGCCCAAAGCCTGACGCTCCCTCCTCACACAGAACATTCGGATCAAAGAAACATGGCGCGCCAGCCAGACGACAAAGCAGCCGCAAAGTTTTCCAGCGAGGATTCCGCGCTCGTCCGCGAGCTCGCGCTTCTGCTCGACGAGACCAGCCTCACCGAGATCGAGATCGAACGTGCCGGTCTGCGCCTGCGTGTCGCCCGTAACATCAGCGTTGCCGCGACCATGCCGATGCCGGTTGCGGCCGCGGCCCCCGCCCTCGTCGCAGCTCCTGCCGCCGCAGCACTCGCTCCTGCCGCGGCCGACATGTCGAAGCATCCGGGTGCGGTGACCTCGCCGATGGTCGGCACCGCCTATTGGGCGCCGGAGCCCGGCGCCAAGCCGTTCATCGAAGTCGGCAGCAAGGTCTCGGTCGGCCAGAACCTGCTGATCATCGAAGCCATGAAGACCATGAACCAGATCCCGTCGCCGCGGGCCGGCACGGTGACGCAGATCCTGGTCGAGGACGGCCAGCCGGTCGAGTTCGGCGAAGCGCTGGTCATCATTGAGTGAGGGAGTGGCGAATAGCGAGTAGCGAATAGTTGCTCTCCCTATTCGCCATTCGCTATTCCCCCTTCGCCCCCTGAGGCACCATGTTCGACAAGATCCTCATAGCCAATCGCGGCGAGATCGCCCTTCGCATCCTGCGGGCCTGCAAGGAGCTCGGCATCGCGACCGTCGCCGTGCACTCCACCGCCGATGCCGACGCCATGCATGTGCGCCTGTCGGACGAGAGCGTCTGCATCGGACCGCCGCCGTCGAAGGACAGCTATCTGAACGTGCCCGCACTGCTCGCGGCCTGTGAGATCACGGGTGCGGACGCCGTCCATCCCGGCTACGGCTTCCTCTCGGAGAACGCGCGCTTCGCGGAGATCCTCTCCGACCACAATCTGCATTTCATCGGCCCCAAAGCCGAGCACATCCGCCTGATGGGCGACAAGATCGAGGCCAAGAAGACCGCCAAGCGCCTCGGCATCCCCGTGGTGCCGGGCTCCGACGGCGCGGTCGGCCCCAACGACGACGCGATGGCGATCGCCAAGAAGATCGGTTTCCCGTTGCTGGTCAAGGCGGCGGCCGGCGGCGGCGGCCGCGGCATGAAGGTCGCCCAGAGCGAGGCCGATCTGCAATTGGCGCTGTCGACGGCGGCCAACGAGGCCAAATCCGCCTTCGGCGACGCGTCCGTTTATCTCGAGAAATACCTCCAGAAGCCGCGCCACATCGAAATCCAGATCCTCGGCGACGGCCGCGGCGGCGCGATCCATCTCGGAGAACGCGACTGCTCGCTCCAGCGCCGCCACCAGAAGGTCTGGGAGGAAGGCCCCTCGCCCGTGTTGGCTGCAGCCGCGCGCGCCAAGATCGGCGAGACGTGTGCCAAAGCGATGCGCGAGATGAAATATCTCGGAGTCGGCACCATCGAGTTCCTCTACGAGGACGGCGAGTTCTACTTCATCGAGATGAACACCCGCATCCAGGTCGAGCATCCCGTCACCGAGAGCATCACCGACATCGATCTCGTGCTGGAGCAGATCCGCATCGCCGCCGGCGGCGAGCTGCCGGCCAAGCAGAGCGAGGTCCAGATCATCGGCCACGCCATCGAGTGCCGCATCAATGCGGAGAACCCGCAGACCTTCCGTCCCTCACCGGGCCGGATCTCGCAATACCACCCGCCGGGCGGGCTCGGCGTCCGCATCGATTCTGCGGTCTATCAGGGCTACACCATCCCGCCCTATTACGATTCCCTCGTCGGCAAGCTGATCGTGCACGGCAAGACCCGCGCCGAATGCCTGATGCGCCTGCGCCGGGCGCTGGACGAGATGGTGGTCGACGGGATCGAGACCACGCTGCCGCTGTTCCGCGACCTGGTGCGCCAGCCCGCCATCATCGACGGCGACTACCACATCCATTGGCTCGAACAGTATCTGGCCGGCCAGACGGAGCCCGCCGCGAAATAATCCTGGGCCCCCGGGAACCCTTTGCCCTCACGATCGTTTTGAGCGGTTGGGACCGCTCGAAGGGGGCTCTTTGAACTCCATTGTCTTGTGTCAAGCGAGACCGTCGTGACGGCTGAGGCAGAGCGACGGCGTGCATTTTGGCAAATCCTGTTGTTCGCGGCAGGGCTCCTCGTGCTGACCGCGATCAGTGCAGGCTCCGTCCACCTCGTCAACAAGGCGCGCGACGACAACAAATGGGTGGTGCACACCATCGAGGTGGAAAACCAGGTCAACGCGCTGCTGCTCGAGGTCCGGCGCGCCGAGAGCGGCGCGCGCGGCTATATCCTGACACAAGGACCCGACTTCCTCGCCGACCATGAGCAGGCCGTCGTAGCGATCATTCCCGCACTCGACAGGCTCACGCGCCTGATCGGCGACAATCCTGCGCAACGCGACAGCATCGAGAAGCTCAGCGCCGCGATCGAGACCCGGCTCGGCCAGTTCACGCGCGAGATCGATTTCGTCAGGCAGGGCCAGCCGGAGAAGGCGACGGCGCTGACCCGCGAAGCCGCCGCCGGCGGCACCACGACCACGATCGGCAGCGTCGCTGGCACGATGATCGCCGAGGAGGAGCGCCTGTTTCGGCTCCGCTCGGCGAACGCCGACCGCAGCCAGACACTGGCTGCGTCGCTTACCGGCATCGGCTCCGGCCTCGTCGTCGTGCTCGCTTTGATCGCGATCTGGCTGGTGCGGCGTTCGGCGCGCGCCCGCGACGAGGCCGAGGCGCGCCTGCGCGATGCCAATCTCAACCTCGAGGCGACCGTGGACGAGCGCACGGCGGACCTGAGCGAAGCCAACAACGAGATCCAGCGCTTTGCCTATATCGTCAGCCACGATTTGCGCTCGCCGCTGGTCAACATCATGGGCTTCACCAGCGAGCTCGAAGAACTGGGCAAGGACATCTTTCGACGGATCGGCGGGCTCACCGGGGCGCCGGCGGGCGGCCCGCCGGTCGATGTCGGCGACATCCCGCTCGACGGCTCCGACAAGCAGCTTTCCACGGACTTTTCCGAAGCGCTCGGTTTCATCAAGTCCTCGATCGCGCGGATGGACCGGCTGATCTCGGCGATCCTCAACCTCACCCGGGAGGGCCGGCGCGAATTCCAGCCGGAGAAGATCAATACGCGCGAGCTCGTCGAGGCGATCGTGTCGACGCTGGCGCATCAAGCGGTCGAAGCACAGGCCGAGATCCACGTCGAACCGCTGCCAAATCTCGTCAGCGACCGTCTTGCACTGGAGCAGATCTTCTCCAATCTGATCGACAATGCGATCAAGTATCTCAAACAAGGGGTTCCCGGCGAGATCAGAATCCGCGGGCGGACCAAGCTCGGCTACGCTATCTACGAAATCAGCGATAACGGCCGCGGCATCGATCCGAAGGATCATCAGCGGATTTTCGACCTGTTCCGCCGTGCGGGAACCCAGGACAAGCCCGGCCAGGGCATAGGTCTTGCACATGTGCGTGCACTTGTGCGTCGCCTCGGCGGCACGATGTCGGTATCGTCTGAACTGAACGGGGGCAGTACCTTCACGATCACCCTGCCCATCACCTGGAATGCGAGCAACCGGAACGCCGACAAATGACCCAACCTGTGACCATCATCATGATCGAGGACGACGAGGGACACGCGCGGCTGATCGAGCGCAACATCCGCCGCTCCGGGGTCAACAACGAGATCGTGTCGTTTGCCAATGGCACCGACGCCGTGAAGCATCTGTTCGGCGCCGACGGCAGCGGGCTTGCCCAGAAGGGCAACGCACTTCTGATCCTGCTCGACCTCAACCTGCCTGACATGAGCGGGATCGACATCCTGAAGCGGATCAAGGAAAACAAATATCTCAAGGCCTCGCCCGTGGTGGTGCTGACCACCACCGACGACAGCCAGGAGATCAAGCGCTGCTACGAGTTCGGCTGCAACGTCTACATCACCAAGCCCGTCAACTACGAGAATTTCGCCAACGCCATCCGGCAGCTCGGTCTGTTCTTCTCGGTCATCCAGGTCCCGCCCGCCGCCCCATGACCCAGCGCACGCCAACACTGCTCTATATCGATGACGACGCAGCGCTGGCGCGGCTGGTCGATCGCGGCCTCACGCGGCGCGGCTACGATGTCATTCATGCCGCAAGCGGCGAGGAAGGCCTGGAGCTCATCCGCCGCGCAAGCAGCGACGGCGGCATCGACGTGGTGGCGCTCGACCAGTACATGCCGGGCCTTGATGGGCTGGAGACGCTCGAGCAGATCATGGCGATCCCGGATGCTCCACCCGTGGTGTTCGTGACGGCGTCGCAGGATTCCAGCATCGCGGTGACCGCGCTGAAAGCGGGTGCGGCCGATTACTTGGTCAAGGACGTCAAGGGCGACTTCATCCCGCTGCTGCATGTCGCGGCCGAGGGCGCGCTGCGGCAGGCCGAATTGCAGCGGGCGCGCGAGGAAGCCGAAGCCGAGATCCATGCCTCGCGCGACCGCTACGCGGCGCTTGCCGCCGAGCGCGAGATGCTGCTGCGCGAGGTCAACCACCGCGTCGGCAATTCACTCCAGATCATCGCCTCGCTGCTGCACTTGCAGGCGAACTCGGCTACGCAGGACGAGGTCAAGGCAGCGCTGACCAACGCGATGGGCCGCGTCGCCGCGGTCGCGCAGGTGCACCGACGCCTCTACACCTCGCAGGATCTGAAGAGCGTGGTGCTGAACCAGTATCTGGACTCGCTGCTCGAGGATCTCCGCCGCTCGGCCGAAGGCAACCGGATGTCGCGCCTGACGGTGAAGGCCGAGCCGGTCGAGATCGATCCGGACCGCGCGGTCGCCGTCGGAATCATCGTCAACGAGCTGGTGATGAATGCAGTGAAATACGCCTATCCCGACGGCGCCGGCCCGATCCATGTCGAGCTGACCTCGGATGGCGACGAGCTCCTGCTATCGATCACCGACGACGGCGTCGGCGACAAGGTCAAGGCCGACCCGCGCTCGACCGGCATGGGCCAGCGCATCGTCACGGCGATGGCCGCCAAGCTCGACGCCACCGTCGAGCGCGATCCGGCGCATTCCGGGACCCGCGTCATCCTGCGGTTCCGCCGCGAGCCCATCGCCCCCAGCAAGGCGAACAGCGCCGCGGCGAGTTGATCCCTGCTCTGGGGGCCCCCCATCGCACCCGCCGCGCGATCCTGCTATTATTCCTTCCCATGACTTCGCGCGACTCCGCCTCGTCTGAAATCACGCCGGCCGTGCTGCTGCGCGCCTATGCCTGCGGCATCTTTCCGATGGCCGAAAGCGCCGACGATCCGACCTTGTTCTGGGTCGAGCCGGAGATGCGCGGCGTGATCCCGCTCGACGGTTTTCGCGTCGCCTCACGGCTGGCCCGCACCGTGCGCTCGGATGCGTTTCGCGTCACCGTCAACACCGCGTTCAAAGCGACGATCGCCGGCTGCGCCGCGCCGAAGGCCGGCCGCGAGGACACCTGGATCAACAAGCGCATCCGCGACCTCTATGGCGGTCTCTACGAGCTCGGCCATTGCCACAGCGTCGAGGCCTGGCAGGGCGACGATCTCGTCGGCGGCCTCTATGGCGTGAGCCTGGGGCGTGCCTTCTTCGGCGAGAGCATGTTTCACACCACGCGCGACGCCTCGAAGGTCGCGCTGGTGCATCTCGTCGCGCGGCTGATCCATGGCGGGTTCGAGCTGCTCGACACGCAATATGTCACCGAGCATCTGAAGAGCTTTGGCGCGGCCGAGATTTCGCGGCGGCGCTACACCGGCCTGCTCGACAAGGCGCTCGCCGGCGAGCCCGGCGATTTCCTGAGGCTGACGACCGAACAGCCGGTCCCGGGCGTGCGGGCGCTCGATATCATCGCTTCACGGCAATAAAAGCTAGCGGCCGAAGCCGGGGAAATTGAACAGACCCGGCTGCTGCCGTGGTGGCGGAGGCGGCGGGTCCGGTTGCTGCTGCGGTTGCGGCAAGGGCTGCGGCGGACGCTGCTGCACCGCCTGCTTGGGCGCGGCCTTCTTCTGCGCCGGAGGCGGCGGGGGCGGCGCGGGCTTGGTCGCGGGATCGGGTGCGGCGGTTGCGATGGTCTGCTGCGGCTCTTTGCAGTCGGTCAGCCAGATGTCGTAGATCGGGTGCTCGACGCCGTGCAGGCCGGGGCTCGCGGCATACATCCAGCCGGAGAAGATCCGCTTCACCTCACCCTGCAAGGTGATCTCGTCGACCTCGACGAACGCATCGGTATTGGCGGCTTCGGTCGCGGGCCGCGTGTAGCAGGCGTCGGTCTTCACCCGCAGCGCGCCGAACTGCACGGTCTCGCCGATATCCTCGTCGAAATTGATGATGCGCCCGGTGATCTTGTCCAGGCCGGAGAAGGTCGCCTTCTTGTTGACGATCTTCTGCGCCGGCGGCTCGGTGACGACCTCGTCGCCCGGCTGGAGGCTGGCGGGGGCCTGCGGCACGGCACCCTGCTGCGTCCCACCCTTCTGCTGAGGCTGGCGCTGACCAGGAGCTGCGCCCGGCTGGGGAGGCGCGCCTGGCGGTGCCACCGCGACCGCCGGCGGCTGGTTCTGCGGGGCGACGGTCGTGCCCGGCGGCGGCGCCAGCGGCTGGCTCTCGACCGGCCCGGGCATGACATTACCCTGACGGCTCGACGGCGGCAGCGGGCGCGACGGCAGCACGCGGCCCTGCGGCGGCAGCTCCGGCACCTCTTCGTCGTCGTCGGGGGTCGGCATTGGTTGCGGCTGCCCACCACGGGGAATGCTGCCCGGCGGCCGCAGCGGCGGCGGATCGGAAAAGATCGTGCCGATCTGCGCCTGGGCGGGCGTCGCCACCGTCAGCACGGTGGTCGCCAGCAGCGCCGCAAGGCCTGTCAGGGTAAAGGTTTTGAACATCTCGCGCGGCTTCAACAGCGAATCGGGCTTGTCGGACATTCTACAGGGGTACCGCCGCTCGCAGGTCATCCGGTTAACACGGCGAATACGGCGGGGAAAGGGCGGCATTCCTACCCTGCCCGCCACCTGCTGGCCAGGCCGGCCGGGGGATGGGATAGTCGGACGGCCTCTCCCCGGGGGGCCGAGGCGGGCATTGCCGTCCGGAAACGACGTCCAACGATAACCAGAACCCCCAAGGACCCTTCCCCATGCCCGTCGTGCTCGATCCCGATGCCGCCGCCGTCTACAAGGCCTTCCAGGACGCGGCCCGTCCTCCCTACGAAACCCTGACCGTGCCGGAGGCGCGCGCATCTTTTTCGCAAGCGCGTTTCGCCACCGATCCGGAACCGCCGCAGCTTGAGCGCGTCGCGCAGCTGTCGATCCCGGCCCAGCACGGCACGATCCCGGCGCGCATCTACGTCCCGCGGAAACTGCGCGGGCCTGCCGGATCTGCGCCGGCGCTGATGTTCTTCCATGGCGGCGGCTGGGTGGTCGGCGATCTCGACTCCCACGACGTCGTCTGCCGCAAGCTCGCCGACGAGGGCGAGCTCGTCGTGGTCTCCGTCGACTACCGACTCGCGCCCGAGCACAAGTTTCCGGCCGCCGTCGATGACGCTATCGCTGCCACCACGTGGGTCGCGGCGAACGCCAACGCACTCGGCATCGATGCGTCACACCTCAGTGTCGGCGGCGACAGTGCCGGCGGCAATCTCGCAGCCGTCGTCGCGCTCGCCGCGCGCGACGGCAATGGCCCTGCGATCGCAGGCCAGGTGCTGATCTATCCGGCCGTCGACTTCGCGACGACGCACGGCTCGCACAGCGAGCCTGAAACCAGCGTGCTGTTGACGCATTCCATAGTCCGCTGGTTTCGCAACCATTATCTCAATGGCCCAGCCGACGCGGACGACTGGCGTGCCTCGCCGGCGCGCGCGACGACGCTTGCCGGCCTGCCGCCGGCCTATGTGCTGACGGCCGGCGCCGATCCGCTACGCGACGAAGGCGACGAATATGCCGCGCGGATGAAGCAGGCCGGCGTTCCCGTCGCCACCAAGCACCTCCCCGGCCAGTTCCACGGCTTCTTCACCATGGGCAAGCTGCTGCGAGAGGCCAATGTCGCCGCGAGCGAGATCGGCGCATGGCTGAAGGGGTTGGGCTGACGTACGGTGCCTATGCCTTCCGGTCTTCGAACTCTCTTCGCCATCCCCGTCCGCGGCCTCACCTGGCTCGGCAGCCAGGGCACGCGCGCAGTGGCAGCCGTCGTGTTCATCGCACTGGCGGTGCCGCCGCTCGGTGCGCTGTTGCGGCCCTACGTCACCGAGGCGATCCTCGGCCTGCTCTGCATCTCCTTCATGCGGGTCGATCTTGCCGCGCTCTACAGCCATCTGCGCCGTCCGGCGCTGGTGGCGACTGCCACGGCCTGGACCACGATCGGCGTGCCGCTGATCGTCGGGCTGATCGCGCATGTGACCGGGCTTACTGACCGCGCGCCCGGCCTGTCGCTCGCGCTGATGCTCCAGAGCATGGCCTCGCCGATGATGGCAGCACCTGCGCTCGCGGCGCTGATGGGCCTCGACGCCACGCTCGTGCTGGTCACGCTGGTGACGGCAACCGCGGTCGTGCCCTTCACCGCGTCGCTGTTCGCGAGCCTCTTCCTTAACGGCATGCTCAGCATCTCGCCGCTGACGCTCGGACTAAAACTGCTCGGCATCCTGGCAGTATCGCTGCTTGCGGCAACCACCATCCGCTGGCTGTTCGGGGCCGACGCAATCCAGCGCCACAAGCCGCCGATCGACGGCTTCAACATCATCATCCTCTTCATCTTCGCGTCCGCTATCATGGGCGACGTCGCGCACGATTTCGTCGCCGATCCCGGCTTCGCGATCGGCATCGCGGCGCTCGCCTTTGCGGTCTATTTCACGCTGCTTGCGGTGACGACGCTGCTGTTCCGCCGCATCGGCTATGAGCGCGCGCTGGCGCTCGGGCTGATGGTGTCACAGCGCAATCTCGGCCTGATGCTGGCCGCAACCGCCGGCGCGCTGCCCCCGACCACCTGGCTCTATTTCGCGCTGACGCAGTTTCCGATCCACCTTGCGCCCTACATGCTGACGCCGATCGCGCGGCGGCTGACGGCGCGGGCGGATGCGACCAGCGCGGTGGCTACACCTGGGACGGGTTGACGAACGATATCGGCGTTGACGGAATTATGAGGTATTTCTGTCGTGCGCAAAGCGCTCGACAAGCTCAGACCAGAACGGAATGTATTTGATCTGCGCGGGCCAAGGCCTGCTGTTCCCGCCGGTGAACTCTCTTTCGAAATAATCGTTTAGATTGGCACCGTAGTAGATTGTATCGATGCCATAGATGGAAAAGACGGGATTGCCTGCCTCGTGCGGCTGCTCCGGCAAATAGCGGTGAGCAATCAACGGAATTAGTTTCGGCGCCCGGGAAATTATCTCTCGAAGCTTCTCTTCCCGGGCTCGTGCAGTGGAAGGCCACTGTCCCCATTCCGACCACCACAGCCGTCCGTCCTCCATAGAGTGACGAAGACCTTCAAAGGGCCAGTCCAGGGCTCGTCTTATCGCGCGCTCGTCTGTCCAATCGTGTCCTTGCACCGGCCGCTTTCGCCTCAGGAGCGCAACTAAGTCGGGAGGAAACACCAAGCCAAATCGACGTTGCGCCTTGTCCAGCTCAGACTGCGAATAGCCCTTGGTCCAACGAACCGTGTCGTTGCCTGACACTCCTACTCCCCCTATCTCTCCCGCTCACAAATGAGGCCACGTCTTCAAACGTCAAATGCAGTGCTCAGAAGACATGATTTCGGGCTTCAACCCGATTTCATAATGCAGCACCTTCTGATCTCGAGTCTGGAATATGATCGCACGCTTGTGGTCGGGATTCTCCACCACGATCCAATACTGTGGAGGGGGTTCCGGTTCAGTGACGCCCCGCTTGGCACGCTCTTTTGCCATTTCCGCTAGTTCCTCTTTGCTGAAGCGGAAATCAGGCGCCAGCTCCTTGCGGACCCTCCCGTAGGCGCGGCGGATATCGGCCTCTGTTGAGCCAACTCCGATTCCGCTACTGTCGACAATGTTTGGATCGGGCCGCTGCTCCTTCGGAAGAAACACTGTCATGACGGTAATCTTTCCGTCGATGACAACATAAGACAGCGCCTCTTCCTTGCCGTCGGCCCGCCCCGTCACGTAGCAGTCCTTCGAGAAAGGCGCGTCCGCAGACCGCAGCTTTGCGTTCAACGCGCGCTCGGCTTGCTGAACGGTCATTCCCAATTCGACCGGTCCCACGCCTCGCCACGACAGACCCTGAGCGTTGGCAGAGATTGGCGTCAATGCAATCATGCTCAGCCCAAGGATCCAACGTCGCATCGCTCGCCCCTTCATTCTGTCTGCTCGGATCGATGAGTGCACGCTACCCCGCCCGCGCCGCGCGGCGCAGCGCTTGCGGGGGCTGGCCGAAGGCGCGGATGAAGGCGCGACGCATGCGTTCGGGATCGCGGAAGCCGGTCGCTTCTGCAACGAGCTCGATCGCCTCGCGCGAGGACTGCACGCGCTCGCGCGCCACCTCGATGCGCAACCGCTCGATCGCCTTTGACGGCGTCGTGCCGGTCTCAGCAGTAAAGGCGCGGGCGAAATGCCGCGCGCTCATGCCGGCGCGGTCGGCGAGATCTTCCACCGTCAGCGGCGCGTCGAGATTTTCCCGCGCCCAGGACAACAGCGCGCCGAACCGCCCGTTCGACGCCTTCAATTCCAGCAGCGATGAGAACTGCGACTGGCCGCCGCTGCGGCGATGGTAGAGCACGAGCTGGCGCGCGGTCTGCTGCGCGATGTCCTCGCCATGATCCTCGGTGACCATCGCAAGCGCGAGGTCGATGCCGGCGCTGATGCCGGCCGAGGTCCAGATCTGGCCGTCGCGGGTGAAAATCTGGTCGGGCTCGAACTTCACCTTCGGATAGCGCGCCACGAATTCGCGCGTGCGGCCCCAATGCGTGGTGGCGCGGCGGCCGTCGAGCAGCCCCGCCTCGGCGAGCACAAAGGCGCCCGAGCAGACGCTGGCGACGCGCACGCCGCGCTTGGCCAGCCGCTGCACGAAGGCGCGCGTCACCTCGCATCGCGCAGCATGCGCCACGCCCGCCCCGCCCGCGATGACCAGCGTCGTGATCGCATTCGCCGCCTTGAAATCGCGCGCCACCATCTCGACGCCGGACGAGCTGCGCACCGCGCCCGCCTTCAATGCCAGCACGCGAAGCGCGAGCGGCTTGCCGCTGGCGCGCGCTGCGATCTCGAACACCGAGATTGGACCGGCCGCATCGAGCAGCTGGAAGTCCGGGAAGATCAGGATGCCGATCATGGTTATGTCCGAAAGTGAGGGAATTATGCCATTTAGGACGGAAGGGCATCATGCCATTCTACGCCCGTCAAGCCCTTCCTTGGAGGTTCCCGTGTCGACACCGCTCCAGATCGGTCTTTTGGTGTTTCCCCGCGTCACCCAGCTCGACTTCACCGGGCCCTTGCAGGTGTTCGCCGCCGTGCCCGGCGCGACGCTGCATCTGATCTGGAAGCGGATCGAGCCGGTGCCGAGCGATTCCGTGCTGACGCTGACGCCGACCATGACGTTCGCCGATTGCCCGCAACTCGACGTGATCTGCGTGCCCGGCGGCCGCGGCACCGATGACCTGCTCAATGACGAAGAGGTGCTCGATTTTCTGCGCACGCAGGCCGAGGGCGCAAAGTACGTCACCTCGGTCTGTACGGGATCGCTGGCGCTCGGCGCCGCCGGCCTATTGAAGGGCTACCGCGCCGCGACCCATTGGAGCGCCATGGAGATGCTCGGCCAATTCGGTGCGACGCCGACCAAGACGCGCGTCTGCGTCGACCGCAACCGCGTCACCGGCGGCGGTGTCACCGCTGGGATCGATTTCGCACTGACATTGGTGTCGATCCTAATCGACCGCGCCACGGCGGAGGCGATCCAGCTCGGAATTGAATACAATCCGGCGCCGCCGTTCAATTCCGGCTCGCCCGACACCGCGCCGGCCGAGGTCCTTGCTTCGGTCAGGGCGCGCATCGCGCCCTTGCAGCCCTACCGCCTCGATGCCGTCAAGCGCGCGGCTGAACGCGTGACATAGAGAGCCCCAACAGAAAAAGGCCGCCCGGTTTCCCGAGCGGCCTTTCCTGTCTCACGGCGGCGCACATTCTCATCGGGCGATTTCGGAGCTTCCAGACCGGGGGCCTATCTCCCGATCGAGTCCTTCCTCGGCGGCCGCTGCATTTCGGGACAGTCGCGAACTGTTGCCCGAACCGAACGCGATGGTTTCCCATCTCCGTAAGATGGGATCATTGAGCCGCATCGCTCGCGCAGGCGCAACGGCGGCACGCGCGGCGTCCCCACTGTTCCCGTTGTCCACAGCGGCATCAAGCGGATGCGGATGCATCCAACCGGAGTGACGGAAGTTCGCGGCGCTTAGCCAGGCGTCCAGGGCTGGTAGTCGCCGGTCGCCTTGGGGCGCTTGCCGCTGCCGAGCGTCGAGCCGGGCGGCCGGTAGGCGTTGGGCGTGCCGGTCGGGTTCGGCTGGTGCGGCTTCTCCCACTCGCGCGGCTGGTATCTCGCTTCGGTCGGCGCCACGTCGACGACGTGATGCATCCAGCCGTGCCAACCCGTCGGGATCCGGCTGGCTTCGGCGTAACCGTTATAGATCACCCAGCGCCGCTCGAAGCCGAGCGCCGGATCGATCTTGCCGCCGCGGGTGCGATAATAGCGGTTGCCCTTCTCGTCCTCGCCGACCAGCTCTCCGAACCGCGAGGTCCAGAGTTGCGTGCCAAAGGTCTGGCCGTTCCACCAGGTGAAGAGCTTGAGGAAGAATTGTTTCATGCGGCAAGGGCCCTGCTTCGTGAGGTCCTGATGCCATCCGGCCGGCCAAATGTCCAGTTCGCCCGGCGCGGCCGTGCCTCACGCCAAACGGGGGCACGGAGGCGCTAGGCCGCCGTAAATCGGGCGCGATCCGTTCATGCCGCGTACAGCAGCAAAGTGGAATTCTGCTCCTTACACGCACAGCAGCGTGATCCCCGGAACCCCTGCCGTTTCAACGGGTTTGCTTCCGGGAAAGGAGTTTTGACATGAACACTCTGAAAGTCTTGAGCGCCGCAGCAGCGTTGGCACTGGCTCTGCCGATGGCGACACCGAGCTTCGCACAGGGCCATGGCGGTCACGGCGGTGGTGGCGGCGGCCACTTCGGCGGTGGTGGCGGAGCTCACTTCAGTGGCGGCGGCGCGCATATCGGCGGCTTTGCCGGCGGCGCCCGGATCGGTGGCGGCAATTTCGCGGCCGCGCGTCCGAGCGGTGGAGCCGTCTTTAACGGTGGCGGCGGCGGTCGCAGCTTCGCTGCCGCCGGCAACAATTGGAATGGCGGTGGCGGCAATTGGCACGGCGGCGGCTGGCACCGCCGCGGCGGCGGCTTCTGGCCGGGCGTCGCAGCCGGTGCCGCGATCGGCGCGCTGGGCTCGTCCTACGCCTATTATGGTGGCCCGTATTACGGCGATCCCGACTACTATGCTGACGACAGCTACTATGACACGGGCCCGTCGGTTGCCGTGGTGCCCGACAGCGGTGGCGATTCGGCGGCCTATTGCGCGCAGCAATACCGGTCCTATGACCCCGCCTCCGGCACCTATCTCGGCTATGACGGCCTGCGGCATCCCTGCCCGTAAGGTCGCCTGATAATCTTGATCAGGGGTGGCGCCGGCGACTACCGGCGCCGCCCTCGCGTTCTGACCACGCCGCCGCAATTCTCTAGCTTGCAATACAGCTCGAGCCAGCGCCGCTCGCGCGCCGTCAGCGGCTCGCCTTCGAACGACCAGGCCGGCATCCCCTCCGCATCGAGCGGCGCCATCGCGTCGAGCCGTTCGAACTCGGCCAGCTCATCCGCCGTCGGACGCATGGCGTCGGGCACATCCACGCATCTGAGATGACTTGCGAGATGGCTTGGCTCGGCTGACGGGCTTTGGCATCACCGTCCCGAATCCATATCGCCGATCCGCACGCTGCCGATCGCCGCGATCAGCCCGGCGAGCTCGGCCTGACGTCCGGTCCCGGTCTTGGCAAAGACACGACGCAGATGCGTCTTGATGGTGTTCGGCGACAGGCCGAGCGACTGCGCGGTCTCGTGGATCGCATGGCCCGATGACGCTGCGAGCGCGACGCGCGCCTCGGCATGGGTCAGACCGTAGGCATCCATGATCTGTCCGAGCGGAATCGAGCGCCGATTGGCCGGGTCGATCGCAAACAGCAGCACCGCCGCGTCCTTCACGCCCGCATCCGACAGCCGTCCGAGATCCTTGCTGCGGATCGCGGAGACGAGAATTGTGAAGAGCCTGCCATCGAGGATGCGCGGAAGGCTCATGGTGCCGCCGGCCCCGCCCTGGAGCGCCGCGCGGATCAGCTCGTTGAGCCGCTGCGAATGCGCCGGCGAATAGGTGCCGATCGACTGATGCAGCCGAAGCGATCCCTCTTCCGTCATGCTTCGCGCGGTCGCATTGGCAAACAGCACGCGCGCCTTGCGGTCGAGCATGATGACGCCATCGGCGAGCCGGTCGAGGACATTGAATGCCGCTTGCTGCATGGCCAAATAGCCGTCAATCCGAAATCCAAGCGTCACCGACCGGCACAGGTGCGGCGACAACCATTCCAGGAGCCGCTGTTCGTCGGGATCGAACGGCCCCCGCTGGACGCTGCGACACATGTTGAAGGCAGCGCGAAAATCGTCACGCGCCGCCAGCGCCATCATTCCGTTGTGTCCGATCGCCTGCGGCCGCAGCACCTCGTCGTAGAACGCCGATTGCTGGAGTTCCGACAGCGAGACCGCTTCGTCGGACAGCACCAGCCGTCCGGTCGGCTGGGTCTCCATGTGGAGCGACCACGGATTCCGCATGTGCCGCTCCTGATAGGCGCGGTTGCACTCCTCGTTCAGACGTCCGTTGAAATCGAAATAAATGCGCTGGGCGGCGTAGGATTGACCGAACAGGATGCCGCCCTCGCTGTGCGTCAGATCGGCGATCGACGTCAGCGCATGCGGCCACAGATCATTGTCGGCCGCCGCGTCATAGATCAGGTCGAGAACCGTCTCGATCTTGTCGCTGGCGAAATTCATCACGCTTCCCCGCTCGAGCCGGCCAACCACTGATTGTTGGCACAATCTAAGGAGGCATTATGATGATACCGCGACTTTCGCTATGGCGCCTCACCCGATCGGGTGAGGGCTCGCTTGCGACTCCTCACAAATTCATTTCCGGCCTCCTTTCGTCTTCGCGATCACGTAGCCCGTAACACGGGCTGCAATGCCTTTTGTCTGTGCACATTTGTCTGTGCAATCGATCAATCAGAAAACACTGCGCTTGGACTTCCCGCCCGGCATTGAAGACGTCGGCAAATCGCCCGCCGCATCGATGCCGGCCGGTTGCTGTTGTGCCACCGTCGTCATGCTTCGGTCGTGAACCCAGAAGCCGGCGAACAGCGTCGCGAGAACGATCGCGTAAAGCGCGAAGGAACGGCGCGCCCATCGCCGGTACGTCGAGCGATCTTCCTTACTCAGCTCCTGCACATCCTTCAACGAACGCAGTCCATGAAGCGCGAGTTTCGTCATTCTCGAACCTCCTATACGAGCCGATGCGCCAGCACGCATCCGCCTGCGAGCGACGGTTCGGCAATACGTCAGCTTGAGATTGCGCGTCATCATCCGCCTGGGTGAGGCGCGCGTAGCTCGCTGCAATTTTCCCTGAGTCCGCGCGCCCCATCGGGAGCGCAGCATGCGCGGAGACGTCATAGTCCCTGTGTCGTCTCGCGTCGCTCGAGCCGACTGTGTCGCGCGCGCCACGGTTGCGGCGGAAGTGGTTCGCCCTCACCCGGGTGGGCGACGCGGTGTCTGCAACCGTTCGGTATTCACATGCCGAAACGTCTGCGAACGAGTCGAAATAGTTCGCGGCGAATTGCAAGACACTGGAATGAGCGATGCCACAGTCGTGCCGTGACGCTACAACGGGCCGCAGGCGCGGCGAATTCACCCGCTGGTTCGCAGGCTCGCTGATGCTGACAGCCATGCTGCTGGGGGGATCGTCGGCCTGGGCCGACTGCACGCCCGCATCGGCCAACAACGTCACCGCCACTTGTACCGGCGCTACCGTCAATCAGGGCGCCGGAGCGCCCGGCACCAGCGCTGGCGTCAGCGGCTATGGCGCCGGAGAAACCGGCATCACGGTCGATGTGAGCAACGGCGCGAGCGTCACCGGCAACGCGAATGCCAACTCCGACGGGATCGTCTTCAACAGCGGCACCATCAACAACGGCGCGGGCGCAAGCATCACCGGCACGAAATACGGATTGGATTTCGACACCGCGCATGTCACCAACTCGGGAACGATCACGGGCTCGACCCTGGGTGGCATGACGGTCGGCACCAGCGCGACGATCACGAACACCTCGGGCGGAACGATCACGGGCAGTGCCTACGGCATCGGTGCCTCTTCCGCAACGATCGGCGTGACCAACGACGGAACCATCAGCGGCACCACGAATTTCGGCATCATCGCCGGGACCGCGACCGTCACGAACAACGCAGGCGCGAGCATCACGGGTCCCATCTTCGGCATTGAAGCGGTGAACACCGCGACCGTGACCAATTCGGGCACGATTGCCGCCAGCGCACCAGGTGGCGGCGTCGGCGTCGGCGCCAACAGCGTGAGCGTTACCAACAACGCCAGCGGAACCATCACAGGCGGACTCTACGCGATTAATTCCAACGCTGGCGGGTCGGTGGTTAACACCGGCACCATCAGTGGGACGAGCGCTGCAATCAACCTCCTCGGCGGCAATTCATCCGTCTTCAACGCCGGGACCATCACAGTGACCGGCGGTCTGTTCGCGATCGTGTTCAGCGGCAGCGGCAACACGCTGACCCTGGCGCCGGGCTCGGTCATCACGGGCAGCGTGATCGGCGGCGGCAATGACACATTCCAGCTGGGCGGCACTGGAGCAGCTAATTTCGACGCTTCGCTGCTTGGCCCGGCGCAATATGGCGGCTTCAGCACGTTCAACAAGGTCGGCGATTCAACATGGACCCTGACGGGCTCCAGCGTGTTCGCCGGAGCGATGAACATCAATGCCGGCACGCTGCTCGTCAACGGTGACATCACCGGCGCAAGCACGACCACCGTGAACGCCGGCGGCACGCTCGGCGGCACCGGCACGGTCAACAACGTGGTCGTCAATGGCGGCGTGCTCGCGCCAGGCAACGGCATTGGCACGCTGACGGTCTGGCACGGGCTCTCCTTTACCGCCGCCTCGACTTATATGGTTCAGGTCTCGCCCTCCAGCGCGGACCGTACCAATGTCTCCGGCTCCGCAACGCTCGGCGGTGCGACCGTGCAGGCGGTGTTCGCACCCGGAAGCTACGTTGCAAGGCAATACACGATCCTGAACGCCAGCGCCGGTGTCAGCGGCACGTTCGGCGCGCTCGTCAACGCCGCACTGCCGCTCAACTTCAGCTCGAGCCTGAGCTATGACGCCAACAACGTCTACCTCAACCTGACCCTGAACTATGCTCTCGACAGTCTGAGCACGAACCAGCGAAACGTTGCCAACACGCTTACGAATTTCTTCAATGCGAATGGCAGCATTTCCGCCGTTTACGGCACCTTGACGGCCTCAGGCCTCACCCAGGCCTCCGGCGAAGCCGCGACCGGCAGCCAGCAGGCGACATTCAATGCCATGAACCAGTTCATGGGTGTCCTCACCGATCCGTTCGTCGCAGGACGCGGCGATCCCACAACGTCCGCCGGCACCTCATCCTTCGCGGCCGGGAATGGCGGAAGCACAGCAACCCGGGCCGAGCGCGACGCCTACGCCGCGATCTTCACCAAGGCCCCCGTCGCGCAGGTCTACGATCCTCGCTGGAGCGTGTGGGCCGCAGGCTTCGGCGGTGCGCAGACGACGGACGGAAATGCAGCACTCGGCAGCAACACCGCGACGAGCAGCCTCGCCGGCGTCGCCGTCGGCGCAGACTATCGCTTCACCCCCGATACGGTCGCCGGCTTCGCGCTCGCCGGCGGCGGGACCAGCTTCTCCGTGGATAATAGCGGCTATGGGCGATCCGACCTGTTCCAGGCCGGCGCGTTCGTGCGCCACAAATCCGGGCCGGCTTATGTCTCCGCCGCACTCGCCTACGGCTTTCAGGACATTACCACCGATCGCATCGTGACCATCGCCGGGGTCGACCGGCTGCATGCCGCGTTCAATGCGAATGCCTATTCGGGCCGCATCGAGGGCGGCTATCGGTTCGTGACACAATGGCTCGGTGGCGTCGGCCTCGCGCCCTACGGCGCGGCTCAATTCACCACCTTCGACCTGCCCGCCTACGCAGAGCAGGCGCTGGTGGGAACGCCCGCCTTTGCACTTGCCTACACTGCAAAGAGTGTCACCGACAGCCGCAGCGAGCTCGGCGCGCGCGGCGACAAGTCGTACGCCCTGGCCAACGCGATGCTGACGTTGCGCGGCCGCCTCGCCTGGGCCCACGACTTCAATGCCGACCGCTCGATCGGCGCGACGTTCCAGGCGCTGCCGGGCGCAAGCTTCGTCGTCAACGGCGCGGCGCAGCCGCACGACTCCGCGCTGACGACTGCGTCCGCCGAGCTGCGATGGATGAATGGCTGGTCCGCCGCCGCCACGTTCGAAGGCGAATTCGCCGACACGCTGCGCAGCTATGCCGGCAAGGGCGTCGTGCGTTATTCCTGGTGAATACCCGAGGGATCGGCGACCGGACGTGTCCGCGTCGCGGAACCCGTATCGTTGCGTGACGTAGGGCGGAAATTTTGAGCAACGAACTGTCACCCGCCTGGGTTATACTTTGGGTTGAGCGCGCACTCTTGCGGAGCATCAGTCCTTGGAAGCCGAATTGCTCGATCTGATCTACGGCGCGGTCGCTGATCCGGATCGGTGGCCGGATGTCCTGATCGGCGTGTCCGATCATCTCGGCGCGCTCGGCGGCATGATGGTTCACGTCCCAGCACCGTCGAGCAGGAAACCGCCGATCCAGATCCTGGGGCGGCTGCCCGAAGAGCCTAACGTCCTGTTTCGCGAACGCCATCTATGGAATCCGTGGACGGTGGCCGTCGCGAAGGTTCCATTCGGCAAGGCGGTCAGCGCCAATTCGCTCATCGAGCCCGGCACGATCGAGAAGACCGAATTCTATGCCGATGTCGTTGCACCCTGGGATTACGCTGACATCCTGAACCTTCCGCACAGATCGCTCGCGGGAGACGGCGGCACCGGCGGCGTCGGCTTCTGTCTGTCGACCCGTGGCACCGAACGCGTCGCCGCGCGGGTGCGGGAATTGCAGCGGCTTGCGCCCCATCTCTGCCGCGCACTGGATGCTTCGCTTCTGCTGGCGAGCCACGGTGATGGCCGGCGGCAATTGTCTGTCATGCTCGACCTCATGCCGAACGCGGCCTTGTTGCTCGACGGGCGCGGCACCATCACGCAGACCAACGCGGCCGCGGACACGCTGCTGCGGCAGTCCGACGGCATCGCCGTCGATGCCGGATTGCAACTTGTTTCTACCTTGCCGGTCGATCGCCAGCCGCTTGCGCGCGCGCTGAGGGATGCGCTCGCGGTCGCGGCGGGATCCGCTATCGGCCTCTCGGCACCGGTGCGTATCAGTCGCCGGTCCGGCGCGGCCCCCCTGCTGGTGCTGCCGGTGCCGCTGCCGCGACCGTCCTTTGCATTCTGGGAGCTGGCGGCACCCGCCCGCGTGCTCGTCGTCATCGTCGATCCCGCAGCGAAGTCACGCGCCACTGCCTCGGCGATCCAGACTGCTTTTGGTCTCACCGACGCGGAAGCCCGCGTCGCGCGTCTGCTCACGAGCGGCGTTGCCGGCGCGCAGATGCCGGCGATGCTCGGCGTCAGCCGAGCGACGATCAAGACCCATCTGCGCCGCTGCTTCGAGAAGACGGGAACCCATTCGCAGGTCGAGCTGGTGCGTCTGTTCGCGATGTTTCCGCCAGCCACCGCTCGCGATCACTAGCTGGGTCGACGCATGATCGTGTGGGAGGTTCGTCCTTGGAAGCCGAACTGCTCGATCTGATCTATGGCGCGGTCGCTGCGCCCGAACGTTGGGCGGACGTGCTGGTCGGCGTGTCCGACCATCTGGGCGCGCTTGGCGGCATGCTCGCCTATGTCCCGCCGCGCGGAAGCAAGCTGCCGGCGACGCAAATCCTCGGCCGGCTGCCGGAGGAGCCCTCCGCGATCTTCCGCGCGCATTACCCCTGGAATCCCTGGACCGAGGCCGTCACAAAAGTGCCGTTCGGCAAGGCCGTCAGCGCCAATTCCCTGGTCGAGCCCGGTTCCATCCATAAGACCGCATTCTATGCCGACGTGCTGGCTCCCTGGGGGCATGAGGATATCCTGGATATCAACTACAGGGGCTTCGCTGTCGACGGCAGTGTCGGCGGCTTCGGCTTTTGCATCTCGGGGCGCGGCACCGATCAGGTGGCGCAACGTGTTCGCCTGCTCGATCGCCTTAGTCCGCATCTCTGCCGCGCCCTCGACGCCTCGCTCCTGCTCGGCAGCCGCACGGACGGGCAACGGCAATTGTCCGCCATCCTCGATCTGATGCCGAACGCCGCCCTGCTGCTCGACCGCCATGGCCGCATCATGCAAACCAACACCGCCGCCGAGGAATTGCTGCGCGGATCGGACGGCATCGCCTTCGATGCCGATGGCAGCCTCCAGCTCACCTCCGCGCTGCCTGGCGAGCGGCAGGCGCTGTCGCGCGCGCTGAAGGACGCGCTTGTCGTGGCCTCCGGCCTCGGCACGGCTCTCGCCGAGCCCGTGCGCGTCAGCCGTCCCTCCGGTGCAGCGCCGTTGCTGGTTGTGGCCGTGCCGCTGCCGCTTCCGTCCTCTCCATTCTTGGAGCTCGCGGCGCAGGCGCGTGTCGTGGTGGTGATCGTCGATCCCGCCGCGAAATCGCGTGCCATGGTCTCGGCCATTCAGGCGGCCTATGGCCTCACCGCGGCGGAGGCACGCGTGGCCCTGCTGCTCGCGAGCGGCGTTGCCGGCGCGCAAATTCCGGCGACGCTCGGCGTGAGCCCGGCGACGATCAAGACTCACTTGCGCCATTGCTTCGAGAAGACCGGGACCCATTCGCAGCTCGAGCTGTCGCGCCTGTTCGCGATGTTTCCGCCGACCGATGTCGCCGGGCGATGAGCAAGCGACCTTGACGTGAGCAGTCTTGATACGAGCAGCCTTGACGTGAGCAGCTTTGGCTCGTCCGCGCGATTTGCCTCAACCTTTCATTGAAAACCGATGAAATTCACCTGCCCGATCGCGTGCCGCGACCGGCAAATCGGCAACGCGCCTGCCAACAAGTGGGAACTTGAGTCCCGGCATATGCATGGCTCCGTGCATATCTACCTTGATCCATTCCAAAATTGACCCGACACACGATTCGCGGATATCACCAATCGCTGTGGGGACTTCGATCTACTGGGAAATGTCATGCCGCGTATCCTCGTGGTGGACGACGATCCGATGGTCGGCGCGACCATCGAGGTTCTCCTGCAACGTCAGGGCTTCGACGTCACGCTGGCCGACGGCGGCGAAGCCGGGCTCGCTGCGCTGGAGGCGCAGGCCTATGACGTGATGCTGGTCGACATCTTCATGCCGCACATGCGCGGCTTTGAATCCATTCGCATCTTTCACGAGCGTGCGCCGGCTGTTCCGCTGATTGCGATGTCCGGCTACGCCTTCGCCTCGTCCGCCTCGCCCTCCCCGGATTTCCTGCGCATGGCGCTGGAGCTCGGCGCGGCGCGCTGCCTGCGCAAGCCGTTCACACCGGATGCGCTGCTGACCACGATCAGAGAATGTCTCGCTGGCCTGGATGGGAACGTCCCGGATAAGGACAAGAAAGAGGCCCCTTGATCCCATCGCAGCGTATCCTTCTCGGTGCCGGACTTGCCATCCTCCTGCTCATCACCGCCGCCTCGATCGGCCTGGACGTCAAGTCGCGGTCCGACGCCGCCTCTGTCAATCACACCGTCGAGGTGCTGAAGAAGATCTCTGACGTGCTCCTTCTGGCTCGCCGCGCAGAGAGCGCGGTGCGCGGCTACGATATTTACGGCACCGCGGGCTTCGTCGACGAATTCCAGGCGGCGCGCAGCCGGATCGCACCGGCGCTGGCCGATCTCAAGCTCGCAGTCCGCGACAATGCCGAGCAGACGGCGCTGATGGAGGCCACGGCGCCGCTCGTCGTCCGCCGCATCGAGGTCGCGGCCGAAGCGATTCGACTGCGCTCGAGCGGCGATACCGACGCCTTCAACGCGCTGCGAGACCGCGCCGAGGGGCGCGGCCTGATGGAGGCGCTGACCGCCAATCTGGAACGGCTGGCGGCGGGCGAGGAGAAACTGCTGGCCAGCCGCGAAGCGGACTCGCGCCGCACCGGCATCGTGCTGCTCGGCATCGACCTGATCGGCGCGCTGGTGATCCTGCTGCTCGTCGCCATGCTGTTGCGCGAGAGCCGGCGCGCGACCGTGCAGCTCCAGAGCTCGCTGGACGAGACGCAGGCCGCCAAGGAGGTGCTGGAGGCCGCCGTCGCCGAGCGCACGGAGCACCTCGTTGCCGCCCATGACGAGCTGCGCCTGTCGATCAACGTGCTCCAGAGCACCTTCCGCAGCATGGCGGAGGCCGTGCTGGTCATCGACAACGAGTCGAACGTGCTGTTGTCCAATCCGGCCGCCGAGCGCATGCTGCTGCATCGCGCCGGGACCAACCTGCGCAATTTGCGCGCGATGTCCGACGTCTTTCACGGCGACGGCGTCACGCCGCTCAAGCCCGAGGAGCTGCCCTCGGCGCGCGTGCTGCGCGGCGACGGCTTCGAGGAGCTCGAGATGATCGTCCGCCCGCATGACGGCGGTCAGGCGCGGCATCTCATGATCAGCGGCCGGCCGATGCGCGATGCGCACGGCGCGATCTCCGGCGCCGCGCTGGTCTATCATGACGCCACCACCTCGCGCGAGATCGAGCGGCAATTGTACCAGTCGCAGAAGCTCGATTCCATCGGCAAGCTGACCGGCGGCGTCGCGCACGACTTCAACAACATGCTGACGGTGATCTCGGGCAACACCGAGACGCTGGTCGCGCAGCTGAAGGGGCAGCCCGAGCTCCAGCGCGTGGCGCGACTGATCGACGATGCCGCAGAGCGCTGCGCCGAGCTGATCCAGCATCTGCTCGCCTTTGCGCGCAAGCAGCCGCTGCAGCCGCGCGACGTCGAGATCAACGCCGCCATCGCCGACATCGCAAAACTGCTGCGTCCCACCCTCGGCGAGCAGATCCAGATCGAAACGGTGCTCGAGGCGGGTCCGATGTCCTCGCATATCGACCCGTCCAGGCTCACCAACGCCGTGCTGAACATGGCGATCAATGCCCGCGACGCCATGCCGAACGGCGGCAAGCTCTTGCTCGAGACCCGTCGGGTCGAGCTGGACGAAGCCTATGCGCAGGCCAATGCGGATGTGCGGCCGGGCCCCTACGTCATGCTCGCGGTCAGCGACACCGGCATCGGCATGCCGCCCGATGTCCAGGAGAAGGCGTTCGAGCCGTTCTTCACCACAAAGGAAATCGGCAAAGGCTCGGGCCTCGGCCTGTCCATGGTTTACGGCTTCGTCAAGCAATCCGGCGGCCACATCAAGATCTACAGCGAGGCAGGCCACGGCACCACGATCAAGCTCTATCTGCCGCCGGGCGCCGGCATGGTCGAGGTGGCGACTGCCGCCGCGCCGCAGGCCGAAGGCGGCGCCGAGACCATCTTCGTGGTCGAGGACGATCCGCTGGTGCGCAACTTCGTCACCGCGCAGCTCCAGAGCCTCGGCTACAAAACGATCGCCGCCGCCGACAGCAAGACTGCGCTGCAATTGATCGAGGGCGGCCAGGCCTTCGATCTGCTGTTCACCGACGTCGTCATCCCCGGCGGCATGAGCGGGCGCGAGCTCGCCGAGAAGGTCGCAAAGATGCGCCCCGGCGCGAAGGTGCTCTACACGTCGGGCTATACCGACAACGCCATCGTCCACCACGGCAAGCTCGACGACGGCGTGATGTTGCTGACCAAGCCCTATCGCCGCAACCAGCTCGCCGAGATGATCCGGAAGGCGCTGAACGGCAGGACAAGCTAACGCGTCGCCAGCAGCACCGCGGCGAGCGTAAAGATCAGCGCGGCGATCTGGCCTGCCCCGAGCGGCTCGTGCAGCGCGATTGCGGACGCGACGACGCCGATCACCGGCACCGCCATGGTGCCGATCGCCGCGACCGAGGCCGGCAGGCGCGAGAGTGCGGCGAACCAGCTGACATAGGCGATGCAGAACTGCACAACGGTCGAATAGACCAGCAGCGCCCAGCCGATCGGCGTCACCAGATCCAGATGCGAGGTCTCGAGCGCGAGGCCGGCAATCGCGACCGGCAGGCAGCCGAGGCCGATCTGCCAGGCGGCCGCCGTGATCGGCGGCAGCTTGATCGGGTATTTCTTCAACAGCACGGTGCCGAGCGCGAAGCCGGCGGCGCCTGCGAGCGCCATGATGATGCCCGGCAGCTTTTCCTCGCTGGCGGCAAAGCCGTTGCCGCCCATGATGGAGGCGAGCCCGGCAAAGGCCATCACCAGCGCGATGGTGCGCAGCACCGTCGGCCGCTCGCCGAGCACGGGCCAGGCGATCAGCGCAGCCCAGACCGGCATGGTGTAGGCGATCAGCGCCGCCTCGCTCGCCGGCAGCCAGAGCAGCGCCAGTCCCATCAGCACCATCCAGCCGGTGACGTTGAGGATGGCAGCGACCACGAGCCGTGGCCAGATTTCGGACGCGACCTTGAGGCTGTCGCCGCGGACCAGCGCCAGCGCGGCCAGCAGCGCGGCGCCGAGCACGCCGGTGACCCCGCGCAAGGTTAAAGGCGGCAGCTCGGCGAGCAGGAATTTCGTCACCGGCCAATTAAAGCCCCAGCCGATCGAGGTGATGGCGAGGAACATCAGCCCGGCCGGGGCGATGCGCGGCCGCAGGCCCGGTTTGGTCGAATCAAGCATGGGGGTCGTCCGGCGAAATCAGGCGTCAGCTTGGCGCGGATTCGCTGGCTCCACCACCACCTCGGCGGGCATGCCTGCCCTCACGGTCCGTACCACTACGTGAGTCCTCGTGAGGCAACCCCGGCGCCCAAAAATATAACGGCCCTGTGAACAGCGGGATGAAGGGTCCGTATCGTCACGGGATGCAAATTTTTTCGGTTGGGAATCCCTGAGGACTCACTGATACTTGCCTCCACAACAGGCGCGGGCTGGCCCCCTGTTATCCCCCGCAATCCACCATATTTAGTATTTGATTCAGGAACTCGCACTAGTTCTTGACGGGCGCAACGGAGAGTCCTAGCTTTCGGTCCGTTCGGCGCGAGTGTGTTTGCGTCCCGCCGGCACTCCCCCAAAGGGTCCGCAGAACGACACTCCGCCAGGCCAGACAAAGGCAGCGGGATGAGGGCTTGTCTGCCCTCGAGAAGCGGATTTTTCGGGCGCCAGAACGGGCCGGCAACAGGCTCGAATGGCATCGGTAGACGTTGTGACGTTGCGGGGCGTTTGAACGCATGTCGGGCTCATCCCCTTGGGGGCGGATGGACCTGGACATGCCGGCGGGATGAGAGGTGCACGCACCGACCATCGCGCCGGGAGAAACTGGGCCGGAAACCACCGGCTGAACTGCGAAGCCTTAAGGCCGAAGGCCCGGGAGGAGTCGCGTGAGAACAATGATACCCGGCACGCTTCCAACGAGGGGCGGGTCCGGTCAAAATAAGGACGGGGCAAGACAATGCGGATTGAGCGGCGCCATACCACCACTGGACAGTCACCCTATGCGGGAATCGAATTCCGGCTGACCACGTCGGAGATCAGGAATCCCGACGGCTCGGTCGTGTTTAAAATGGACGGCGTCGAGGTCCCGATCGAATGGTCGCAGGTCGCCTCCGACGTGCTGGCCCAGAAATATTTCCGCAAGGCCGGCGTCGCCGCGCGCCTGAAGAAGGTCGAGGAGGAGTCCGTCCCCTCGTTCCTGTGGCGCTCCGTGCCCGACACCGAGGCGCTTAGCCAGCTGCCCGAGAAAGAGCGCTATGTCAGCGAGCTCAGCGCAAAACAGGTGTTCGACCGCCTCGCCGGCTGCTGGACCTATTGGGGCTGGAAGGGCAAGTACTTCTCCTCCGACGAGGACGCGCAGACGTTCTACGACGAGCTCCGCTACATGCTCGCCATGCAGATGGTCGCGCCGAACTCGCCGCAATGGTTCAACACCGGCCTGCACTGGGCCTATGGCATCGACGGCCCCGGCCAGGGCCATTATTACGTCGACCCCTTCACGGCCAAGCTGACCAAGTCCAAATCGGCCTATGAGCATCCGCAGCCGCACGCCTGCTTCATCCAGGGCGTCGGTGACGACCTCGTCAACGAAGGCGGCATCATGGACCTCTGGGTCCGCGAAGCCCGCCTGTTCAAGTACGGCTCCGGCACCGGCTCGAACTTCTCCCGCCTGCGCGGCGAAGGCGAAAAGCTCTCCGGCGGCGGCCGCTCGTCCGGCCTGATGAGCTTCCTCAAGATCGGCGACCGCGCGGCCGGCGCCATCAAGAGTGGCGGCACCACGCGCCGCGCCGCCAAGATGGTCGTGGTCGACGTCGATCACCCCGACATCGAGACCTATATCGACTGGAAGGTGAAGGAGGAGCAGAAGGTCGCAGCTCTCGTCACGGGATCCAAGATCAACCAGAAGCATCTCAAGGCGGTGCTGAAGGCCTGCGTCAACTGCGAAGGCTCGGGCGACGACTGCTTCGACCCCGAGAAGAACCCGGCGCTCCGCCGCGAGATCAAGCTCGCGCGCCGCAGCCTCGTGCCTGACAACTACATCAAGCGGGTGATCCAGTTCGCAAAACAGGGCTACAAGGACATCCAGTTCGACGTCTACGACACCGACTGGGATTCGGAAGCCTATCTCACGGTGTCCGGCCAGAACTCCAACAACTCGGTGTCGCTGAAGGACGATTTCCTGCGCGCCGTCGAAACCGACGGCGACTGGAACCTGAACGCCCGCACCTCCAAGAAGGTGACGAAGACGCTTCGTGCGCGCGACCTCTGGGAAAAAATCGGCTACGCCGCCTGGGCGTCGGCCGACCCGGGCCTGCACTTCAACACCACGATGAACGACTGGCACACCTGCAAGGCGTCCGGCGACATCCGCGCCTCCAATCCGTGCTCGGAATACATGTTCCTGGACGACACGGCGTGCAACCTCGCCTCGGCGAACCTGCTCACGTTCTACAATACGTCGACAAAACAGTTCGACGTCGCCGGCTACGAGCACCTCTGCCAGCTCTGGACCATCGTGCTCGAAATCTCCGTCATGATGGCGCAGTTCCCGTCGCGCGCGATCGCCGAGCTCTCCTACGAGTTCCGCACGCTCGGCCTGGGCTATGCCAATATCGGCGGCCTCTTGATGACCATGGGTCTCTCTTATGACAGCAAGGAGGGCCGTGCGCTCTGCGGCGCGCTGACCGCTGTGATGACCGGCATCACCTACAAGACCTCGGCCGAGATCGCGGCCGAGCTCGGCACCTTCCCCGGCTACAAGAAGAACGCCGCGCACATGCTACGCGTGATCCGCAACCACCGCCGCGCCGCGCATGGCGAGACCAGCGGTTACGAGGCGCTCAGCGTCAACCCGGTGCCGCTCGACCACGCCTCCTGCCCGCAACAGGACATCGTCGCCCATGCCAAGGCGGCCTGGGATGCGGCGCTCGAGCTCGGCGAGAAGCACGGCTATCGCAACGCCCAGACCACGGTGATCGCGCCGACCGGCACGATCGGCCTGGTCATGGATTGCGACACCACCGGCATCGAACCCGACTTCGCACTTGTAAAATTCAAGAAGCTCGCGGGCGGCGGCTACTTCAAGATCATCAACCGCGCGGTGCCCGCGGCGCTGCGCGCGCTCGGCTATCGCGAAGCTGATATCGCGGAGATCGAGGCCTATGCCGTCGGCCACGGCTCGCTCTCCAACGCCCCCGGCATCAACGCCTCGACGCTGAAGGCCAAGGGCTTTACCGACGACGCCATCGCCAAGGTCGAAAAGGCGCTGCCGACGGCCTTCGACATCAAGTTCGCCTTCAACAAGTGGACCTTTGGCGAGGACTTCATTCGCGATCAGCTCGGCATCGGCGCCGAGGCGATCGCGGCTCCCGGCTTCGACCTGCTCCAGGCCGTGGGCTTCACCAAGCGCGAGATCGAGGCGGCCAACGTCCACATCTGCGGCGCGATGACGGTGGAAGGCGCTCCGCACCTCAAGGCCGAGCACTACGCGGTGTTCGACTGCGCCAATCCCTGCGGCAAGATCGGCAAGCGTTACCTGTCGGTCGAGAGCCACATCCGCATGATGGCGGCAGCGCAACCCTTCATCTCGGGTGCGATCTCTAAGACCATCAACATGCCGAACGACGCGACTGTAGAGGACTGCAAGTCCGCTTATATGCTGTCGTGGAAACTGGCCTTGAAAGCCAACGCGCTCTATCGCGACGGCTCCAAGCTCAGCCAGCCGCTCAACTCGCAGCTCATCAGCGATGATGAGGACGAGGACGATGCGGTCGAGAGCCTCTACGAGAAGCCGATGGCCGCACGCGCGACCCAGGTCTCGGAGAAGATCGTCGAGAAGCTGGTCGAGCGCATCGTCGTGATGCGCGAGCGCGAGAAGATGCCGGATCGCCGCAAGGGCTACACCCAGAAGGCGGTCGTCGGCGGCCACAAGGTCTATCTGAGAACCGGCGAATATGACGACGGCCGCATCGGCGAGATCTTCATCGACATGCACAAGGAGGGTGCGGCGCTGCGCTCCTTCATCAACAACTTCGCCATCGCGGTGTCGCTCGGCCTGCAATACGGCGTGCCGCTCGACGAATATGTCGACGCCTTCACCTTCACCCGCTTCGAGCCGGCGGGCCCCGTGCAGGGCAACGACAGCATCAAGTACGCGACCTCGATCCTCGACTACGTCTTCCGCGAGCTGGCGGTGAGCTACCTCTCGCGCTTCGACCTCGCCCATGTCGATCCCAGCGAGACCGGCTTTGACGCGCTCGGCAAGGGCGTCGAGGAAGGCAAGGAGCCGGACGACGAGCACGGCGGCCACCACGCGACCAAGCTGGTCTCGCGCGGCCTCACCCGCTCCCGCACCGACAACCTCGTCGTGATGCGCGGCGGCTCGGCCGCGATCGCGCAAGGCAACGACAGCGCGCCTGCCGGCGGCAGCCGCGTCACCTCGCTCGCCGCCCACGGTGCCTCGGCCCGTGTCGGCGACGCCCTCGAAGGCGCAGTTGCCTTGAAGCAGGAAGCCAACCACGATCTCTCGCCCACCGAGAAGCTCGAGGCGCTCCAGTGGAGCAAGGCCGGCGCCGCGCAGCAAGCAGCCCCCAGCAAGGCCGAGCGCCGCGCGGAAGCGAAAGCAAAGGGCTACGAAGGCGAGATGTGCGGCGAGTGCGGCAACTTCACGCTGGTGCGGAACGGGACGTGCATGAAGTGCGACACGTGTGGTTCAACGACTGGTTGCTCTTAGAGTGGAAATGCCCGGGGTTCGCCCCGGGCATTTTCTAAAGGCGCAAGGAGTTAAGATGAAAGACAAACGCATCTACGTCGAGCGGCGCGATGAAGGCGATTACGCTGTTCGTCGAGCCAATTCTGAGCGCGCGAGCGACGTGCTACCCACACAGCGCGAGGCAATAGAACGCGCAAAGGAGCTTAGTCCAGGCTCTCGGCCTCATGTCGAGCGAGTGCGCAACACCAATATCGGCTCGCCAGACAAGTGGCGTAAGGCCTGACGCACTCACATATTGATCGCGGGAGAACAAGCAGGCGGGGGAATTAAAACGGGGCAAGATCATGTCAAGCGACGATTATTTTGTGGACCCGCTTAGCGATTCTGAGGTGCAGGCTTATGCCAAACGGGCTCGCATCTTCTTAGGACTGGGCGATGCCAGACGCGTCGACCCGCTGATCTTGGAGGGCGTCGACAAAATTTGGACTGTCCAAGGAGTGAAGTCATTTCGCCTCGAGGTAGTTGCTGACGAAGCGCTTCCACATGATGTTGGCCTCACAACTTACGATGGAACTAAAATCCTAGTCCAAATACCGCGTCGCATACGGCACGACGCCTATCTAGGCGATGGCTTCGCTCGATACACCGTTACCCACGAACTCGGACACGCCACTCTCCACCTAAATAAGCTCATGTCCGGAGCAGCCATGCCGCGCCGCGGATCAGGCAACAAAAGATCCGACTGGATTCCGAAATTTAAATCTGCCGAACGCCAAGCGATGACTTTTGGAGGAGCGTTCCTCATCAACGACAAAATTGGCCGCGGCCTCACTTCGCCTGAAGCGATATCTATTGAGTTCGGTCTCAGCCTTCAGGCGGCGCATATTTATTTCGAACAGGTACAGGAGGAGATTGCTCGTCCTGAAGCTTCTGGTCGCATACGCCAAATGGCCGATCAGGTTCGTGCCGCCCTTGTACCGACATCATCGTCTGTCGCTACCCCATCATTTCTCAACGAAATCTGTTCGTGTTGTGGCCAACAAAAGCTCTTCCCGGTCGGCAACAAATATATGTGCCAAGGCTGCGACGCAATCTACGATCGTTTTCAGGACGGCGATCAGGTACAATAGGCCCAGCAAATTGAACCGACTAGGACCTTGAGGGAGAAATGCCAGTTGTCCTACGTCGTGACGGCCTCAAGTATTTTTTCTATTCAAACGAAGGTCAGCCCCCCGAACTGCCACACGTTCACGTTAGGGGCGGCGGGAAGGATGCAAAGGTTTGGCTTGAGCCCGAGGTGCTCGTAGAAGACAGTTACGGCTTCAATCCCCGCGAACTTTCTAATATTCTCAGAACCGTCTTGGACAACCGAGAACTCCTCCTAAGAGCATGGAATGACCGTTTCGGCAACTAAAGTGTCCTTTGATCAACATACGATGACCGTCGATCTGAGTGACGGTCGAACGTTGCGCGTACCGCTAGCATGGTTTCCGCGTCTACTTCGTGCGAAGCCCGCTCAACGTGCACAAGTCGAGCTGAGCCGTCTTGGCTTACACTGGGAGCACCTGGACGAAGACATCTCCATATCCGGTCTGCTAGCGGGCCGAGGCGACATCACGAAACGAACGGATGAGAGCACAAGCAAGCCGCAGACCGAGAGAAAAGCGAAGCAGGTATCAAGCAACAAGCATGTCTACATCGAACGGCGACCGGAAGGTGATTATGCGGTAAGACGTGCCAATTCGGAACGGGCTAGCGATGTGTTGCCTACTCAACGTCAGGCTATTGAGCGAGCCCGAGAACTAAGTCCGGATGGAAGATTGCACGTTGAACGCGTACGTAAGACCTCCGAGGGCACCCCTGATAGGTGGCGCAAGCTTAAGTGAAATTCGGGTGCACTTAACTCTCTGGCCGAGCCTCACCCTCGGAAATTACGGTGCCAACACACTAACTTCCCTCGCTATCGCCGGATCGGCTACTTCGGCTAACTTTCGCATGCGCCCCCTGATCAAGTGCACACCGCCTTCCTCCGAATTACCTTTGCGGTCGAGCCCTTCCCTCCTAAACTCCCGACCTCACCGGCATGGGTTCCGACGGGCCCGGTAGAAGCGGAGTTAAAGTTATGCCCAAACCGGAAAGCTTCCCGATCGAGAAGATCTTCGTTCCCACGAAGCAGAAGAAAGCTATCAAGCCCGAGATCGTCGGGGAGATCGCGGAAAGCATTCTGGACATCGGACAACAGGCCCCCATTTCCGTTCGGCTCGACGGAGACCGGCTCGTTCTGGTCGAGGGATTGCACCGGCTCGAAGCCTGCAAGGCGCTCGGCGAGACAACCATTACCGGCGTCCTGGTCCGGGCCGAGTTTGCTCAACACAAGCCGCAGCTCGCCGACCGACCCGAAGTCGAGGCAGAGCGCATCAAGATGGCGAGATTGAAACAGTTGCGCCTGGAGAAGGAAGCCGCGGAGGCATCGACTTCTGCCTTGAAGAGCGTCAACGCAACGGAAGCGCTGCGCGCCCGTCCGGCGAAAGGCGCCCGCGACAATCCGAAGGCATCACCGGGCCAGACTGCGAGATCGGCGCCGAAAACATTGTCGGCCTGGATCACGCAGCAAAAGGGCAGCGGCGGCCGCTATTGATGGCCGGAATTACGGATTACGGAGACAATGCAGTTAAATGGCTGCGTTCCGCGGCACCGCGCCAAGCTTTATTCAGCGATCGGCAAAGTCTCTATTGGATGTGAAGATGGTCTTTGCCGCCTTGACCAGAACCCACTGCCCCACCTCCATCTGCTCGAACATCGAGCTTCGCGTCTCGCCGCGCCTGGGCACGTTGTAGCGGAAACTACCGGAGTGCCTGAACGACAGCTCCGGAGAGAGTTCCTTGCGCACGCGATACTGGACATCGGGCGTGACGACGGCAAACAGGATGCAGAGATGCAGCTTCATCTCGAAGTCAGCCGGCGTGCTCATGGTCTGCAACGACAGTTCCACCCCGTCATCGGGATCGGGTGAGGCATCCGGCGTCACCAGATGAACCGATTTGACGATCGTCTCTCGGGGGGCGATGGTGAACGGCTTGATGTCGTAGGCCGCCGAGCTTGCTGTGCCACCGTGCTCGCAGCTGACCTTCTCATCGGGGGCCGCCCCGGGAAAATTGCGGTTGATATACAGGCTTATCGCCGTAATCGCCGCACTGCGATTGCCCGCATTCGAGAAGGTCATGTCGTGCTTGGCCAGCAGCTTGACCTTATCCGCCAGCGGTTCGTGCCACATCATCGGATGGTGCGCGACCACGACGCGAACGTCGTCGAGTTCGCGGAACGAGCTCAGGTAGGTTGTCGTCGCCGACATCAGGAAGGCGGCCGTCGAGGTGGATACGACCAAAACGTCCTTGAGCGGAAAGCCGCCCTTGCCGCCGCTTCGACGCGCTTCGTCGCGCCGCTTGTTCTCCTCGAAAACCTGCCATGGTTCCCGCGCCACTCCGCCACCCCCACCTATTTGCTCGCAGCGTGATCCGCGCTCCAGCCGAGTGTCAAGGGATGAAAGAGCTAGCCTTGCCGCGGCGCCAACGCGAATGAAGCGGCAGTTTCGGCGCCTTGCGACGCATCACGACAATCAAATGACGTCGGTACGTTCACTCTATTCCGAGCAACGCAGCCAACCGTTCGCGGACCTCGGTGAGCAGCGCGTCGGGCGCCCGTCCGGCGGGCATGATCGGTCGTTTCTCCCAGGAAATGCTCCGGGGCTGGTCTGCAAGCACGACGCCACGAACGCTTGCGCCCTCGGGCAGGACGGCTTCGAATGGATAGCCGCGGACGCGACTGGTGATCGGGCAGATCACGCACAGGCCGGCGACCGCATTGTAGCTCCGCGGCGACACGACGATGGCGGGTCGCCGGCCGCTCTGTTCGTGTCCGAGCGTCGGATCCAGATCGATCCAGATGACGTCCCCGGCCTCGGGACAATAGTCACCAGGCTTCGCTGCCAACGGCCGGCCCCCAATCGGTCTCGTCATGACGGTTGGCCGGCGTGATCCCCGCGACCAGATCGTCCAGCGCATAGCGACGCTTGCGCCGCTGCGGCCGCGCGATCTCGATGACCAGCTTGCCGTCGCTCACGGTCATCTCCGCGGCCTTGCCGTCGCGGGCCCCGATCTCGTCGGCGAACGCTTTCGGCACGCGCAGCGCAAGGCTGTTGCCCCATTTCTGAAATGCGACCTTCATCCGCGACCTCCGCCATTGATGATACAATGTAGATACATCGCTGGCACGCGTCAATGGATGGAATCACGACGACAGTCTACGGCAGGTTCCCGAGATCGCCTGCGCGCCCCGAACGCGATGAAGCGGCAGTTTCAGCGGCTAGCGGCGGATGACGGAAGCGAGCTCTTAGCCCGGATGGAGCGAAGCGAAATCCGGGACCCCTGCATTCTGGTAACATCCCGGATTGCGCTTTGCTCCATCCGGGCTGCAGGCAGCCGTCAGACCGTAGCTTCCGTTTCTGGCGCCGAAGCTTTTGCGCCGTCCCCGGAGCTTTGGGTCCGGCTTCGGGCCGAAAAAATGTCGTGCACGAGCCCCAGCTTGCCGAGCCCGAGAATGATCAGGCCGTTGACATCGATCTCGTACCAGGCGTGCGAAATGTAGGCGTCGCGCGGAAACCGGTGATGGTTGTTGTGCAGGCCCTCGCCGAAGGTGAGGATCGTGGTCACGAGCTCGTTGGTCGTGCCGTCATTGCTGTCGAAGCGGCGGTAGCCCCAGCGACCGTCGCTGTGGCAGACCGAGTTCACCAGCGAGGTCGCCATGGTCATGATGTAGCTGCGGAACAGGCCGGAGAACAGGATGCAGCCGATCATCGTGTGCACGCCGCCAAAGGCGTAGCCGATCGCGCCCGGAATGATCACCGCCGAGAGCGCGTACCAGTACCAGCGCGTCCGGGTGAAGTACATGGAGATCGGGTCGGCCAGAATATCCCGGGCGTAGTATTCGCCATCGGTGGTCGCCTGGTCCCACACCCAGCCGCCCTGCGCATGCATCATTCCCTTGGCGAAGCTGGCAAAGCGGTTGCCGGCGCCGTCATAATAAGGGCTGTGGACGTCGCCGGGCTTGTCGGAGTGAAGATGGTGGCGGCGATGGTTGCTCACCCACTTCAAAATCGAGCCCTGCACCGCCAGCGTGGCGATCGCGGCGAAGATCGTCCGCATCACCGGACCGCAGCGGAAGCTGCGATGCACGAAATAGCGATGCATGAAGCCGATCCCGACCGTGGTCAGCAAAAACATGCCGACGAAGACCGCAACCTCGACCCGGCCGATGCCTTGCCAGAAGGCCCAGATCAGCGCCGCGATCGAGCCGCCGATCATGAAGCCGAACGCGATATAGGAATCGAGAAATTTGGCGTCGACCACCGGGCCTTCAAGCAGCACGCCCGGCGGCATTTTCCGGTCCGCACCTTCGTCCGACGCCACGCCCTGCACTACGGTCATTCCAACTGGTCCATTTACGCAAAATTAACCCTTCTGCAGCGCAACGTACAGATGTGGGCGATTTTGAGCAAGGACCGGGAGGCACTGCGGCGATCACCTCGTCGCAAGCAACATTTCAGGGTTAACGCGATGAAGCGGCGATTTCAGTGCGTAGCCCGGATGGAGCGAAGCGAAATCCGGGACCGCTGTGTCTCGTGGCAACATTCCCGGATTGCGCTTCGCTCCATCCGGGCTACAGGCCCCAATCAGTTCCGGCGGCCTTCACCACCAATACGGCCAGCGCCACCCCTCATAGCGGACCCACGACGACACCAGCGGCGGGCCATAGGGATCGACCCGGTCGTCCTCGGGGCGGTAACGATAGCGTGGGACGACATTATAGTCCCACGGCGTCGGCCTGATCACGGGGACATCCACCCTCAGCCGGGATTCAGGAACGATATGCGCCTTCCGCGTCCGGGCTTCAGCGCTGCACGTCCCGAGGTTGCCCAGCACCAGGGCGGTTCCGAGCGCGCACGCGACGGTTATGATCTTCATGCGTTGGTCTCCTTGCCAAGAGAGTGCAAAAGGACTCTCACCAAGGCAAGCGAATTCGCGCTCTCGTTTTCCGCTGATCTTGTAGGGTGGGCAAAGCGAAATGTGCCCACCATCAGTGTCGCAATCGTCGAGAAATGGTGGGCACGGCGCAAGTGCGCCTTTGCCCACCCTACGCAGCTGATCCGTTTTCGTCACGCCGCGTGCGGCTGGCCGGCATCCTGCGGTGCGCTGATCTCCTTCCAGCCCGCATCGCTCTGATGGACGGCGAGGACGTTGATGCCGAGCACCATGGACTGATAGCCATGGTCCTCGAGCCAATGCGCAAGCTTCCTGTCATCGGTCTTGATCTTTTCGATCAACAGGATCGGGCGGTGTTTCTTGATCGTCTTTCGCGCGCCGCTGAGGGCCTCGAGCTCCATGCCCTCGATGTCGATCTTGATGAAATCGACGCGCGGCAGATTGAGCTCGTCCAGGGTCATTTTCCGGATCTGGACGGTGTTTTCCGTGTAGCTGATCGATTGGCCGATGAATTCGTTGCCCGGGCGCGGCCGCAGTTCCAGGCTGCCGAAGCTCGACGGCGCAAAATAATTCGGATTTGGAATTTGCATGGTGCCGGATTCGGAGGACACCGCCGCATGCACCGCCATCGCATTGAAGCAGTTGTTGATGGCGATGTTGCCGGCGAGCGCATAGTAGATCCGTTCCTGGGCCTCGATCGCGATCACCGAACCCCAGCCCGTCATCACTGATGCCCATTCGATCGTGTGCACACCGATATTGGCGCCACAGTCGATCGCGATCACGCCGTCGCCGTGGTGCCGCCGCCGCAACTCCAGCAGTTCGAGCGCGATCTTGACTTCGGTCGGATCGAACGCGGCCTTTTCGAGGATCTGAAACCCGACGCCATAGCCGCGGTCAGGACCGACCATGCAATAGTCGAAGCGATTGACGATCATCGTTCCGTGGTTGGACGCGGCCAGGACAAAGGCCAGCTTTTGCCCCGCGATCGGCATGGTGGAATCTCCTCTCAGCCAGAGTGAGATGCCACTATCGCAATGTGCGCTTATGCGAAGCTTGTCCCGGCATCAGCCTCCAACCGCCGCCTCTGCCGACGATGCCATCATGCTCCTGTTTTGCCCGACGGAGCAACCATTATTCGATATTCCCGAACCGGCAAGAATCCGCAGCGATTTCTACTGTGCATGGGGTTGTTTTCGACTTTTTTATCGGACCAGTGCGTCATACCCCTCCCGGCTGAATGCCAGCAGACAAAACCCGTGCCCGAACGGATCGGCCAGCATCGCGATCCGGCCATAAGGCGCATCGCGCGCCGGCGCTTCCAGCACCGCGCCGGCGCGAAGCGCGCGTTCGACGGCGGCATCGACATCGTCGACGACGACGTCGAGATGCAGCGGCGTCCAGTGGCGGTCGTAGCGGCGGGGATCGTTGCCGGCACCTAATGTGCCGGCCTGCTTGGTCAGGAGATAGACCGGCGCCGGCCAACCCAGCAGCTCGACGACGTCGGTGCCGAAGCGGCGGCCGACCGTGAGCCCGAAGGCTGCGCCATAGAAGCGCGTGGCCGCCTCCACGTCGGGGACATCGACGTTGAGCAGGACTGTCATGAATGCTTCTCGTCGCGGAACCGCAGCAAGTCTAGCATTCGTGTGCTAAGCTGTCCGCCAATCACCGGTCAGCCCAAGGGGCCATCGGCATGAAGGAGCAAGCGCATGATCCGGCACCTTACACGTCTCCTCCTCGCCCTCACTGTTCCTGCGCTTCTGCTCGGGGCCGGCAGCGCCAACGCCGACGGCTTCTGCGGCACCGGCTGCCACGCCACCATTTTCGGCGCCTGCGTGGCCGACGGCTGGGGCACGGGCGCACGCGTCTGGAATGAATGCCCGGCGACGTCGCGCGCACGCCCGCCTTGCGGCGGCCGGGACTATGTCTGGAGCGCGCGCAAGAAAGCGTGCTTCCCGAGAGCGAGCGACTGGAGCTGACGGCCCGGCTGCGCGGCTGGGGTCGAAAAGGCCGCCCAAGGCATCGCCGAGCGATTGCGACGCGCGTGTGAACGCGAGGGCGCCGGACCGGGCTGGCGGCCGCTGTGAAATTCGTCCTAAGCTGGCCGAGTGAGGAAGACGTTACCGGGCAACGAGGGGGGTCCCATGTCGAAGAAGCCGTCAGTCGATCACGACTACCATCCGAAAAAAGATCGCCTCGAGATCACGATCAAGCATTACGCCCTGAAGAAAAAGTCGGATCGGGAATCCCTGATCAAGCACATCCTTGGCAGGCTCGAGAAGGCGCCGGCACTGGCGAAGGCGACCGTGAAGAAAGCAAAGAAGGCGAAGCGCGGCAGCTTACCGAAATCCCCGATCAAGGCATCGAAGCTGGTCGAGGTCGGCGACTGACTGTAGCAACCACCGGGACGCGGGCGATCTAGCGCTGCCGCTGCGCCAGATAGAACCCGCACAGCACCGTCACGAGGCCCGCGGCCTGCAATCCCGTCGGCTGCTCGCCGAGCAGCAGCCAGGCAGTAAGCAGCGTCAGCGCCGGCACGATCGCGGGGAATACGGCCGCGCGCGCAACGCCGAGGCGCTGCACCGAGACAGCGAAGAGATAGAGCGCGGCGGGGCCCGCGAGCACGCCCTGCGCCAGTGCCTGGATCGCGTTCTCGCTAAGGCCGATCGCCGCGATGCGCGCCAGGCCGCCGGTTGCGAAATAGATCGGCATCAGCAGCAGCGACAGCACGTTGATGACGAGCGCGGCCGACACGGCGGAGACGCGCCAGTGGCGCAGCAGCGCGCCGAAGCCTGCGAACATGAAGCCGGTGAGGACGAAGATCAGGTCGCCCTGCACACCGTCGGCCCCGATATGGCCAATTGATTCCACGCCGATGACGCAAAGCCCGCCGACGATGACGAGCGCGCCGGCGAACCGCGAGAGCGAGATGTGCTCTTTGAGGAACACCGCCGCAAGCAGCAGGCCGCCGAGCGTCGCAGAGGACGGCTGGATCACGCTGCCGTGGCCGAGCGGCACGAACAGGAAACCGGTGTAGGAGATCAGCGACATCACGGGGCCGCCGAGCACCATCAGCGCAAGGCCCCTGCCCCAGCCGATGCCGCAGAGATCCGAGACACCGGCGCGCAGCACCAGCGGCAGGAAGGCGATGCCGGACCAGACATAGCGATGCACGAGCAGATCGACCGGCGTGAAGCCGACCTTCAGCCCGTGCCGCGTGCCGGCAAAGCCCAGCGCCCAGAACAGCGCAGCCGACAGGCCGCAGACGACGCCAAGGAGCGCCGGCGCAGCATCGTGCTTTTGAGTGAGAGCGTCAGCGCCGCTCGTTCGCTGATCCATGGGCAAGCGTTACGCCCGCGCGCGCTGCGGCTCAACCCTTGCGGCTGCAAGGCTGGCACGCGGCAACGGATGCGGATGACGCGAGACCGCTCAGAAAAACCCCGGGCTCAGATCGAGTCCATAGGTCAGGCTCAGCACGAACACGAACAATGCGGCTGCGGCGAACAACGCCATATGCCTGAGGATGAACGCGCGCGGCGATGTGGTCGCAATGACGGCTTTCTGCGCAACAGGCATGACGCCTCCAGTATGAAAATCAATTCTTGGCCGCCCAATATGCGGCGGCCGCATCAAGCACCGGGATCCGCAAAGCAACTATTAAGAAGATCACACTCGTTTTGAACGGCCGTACATGATCGGCCCGTCGCGGCGAAATTTTTGCCGCGAGCGTCTCAATCAGCGCATTGATTCACGCGCGGAGCTGACAACTCCGATCGTAAACCAGCCCCTTCGGTATTTCGGATTTATGGTATCGACAACGGCAAGAAACCCGGCGTGCACGGCCGGGGCGGATCCTTGCCTGTGTTTCCCGCCTGCCGGCTACCGGGAACCCGCGTTGCATTCGGGCAACACTCCCCTGAAAAGCCCCTTTTTAGACATTTACGCCATTGCACCGCCACATCCTCCTCCGAACAATTGACGCGCCGCGTGCTTGGCTGTGCAAACTTGGTTCGCCCACGAACCCTTGGAGGCAGGGATCATGAATGATCGGCGGTCTCTTCTTGTGGCGGTCTCATGCCCCTCGGCCGTGATGGTCGGCTGGCTGGCGCTCTCTTTGTCGGCCTATGCGCCGGCCCTGATCGAGAACAGCGGCGCCAATGCGGCCGCTGTCTCGCGCGCGAAAGATCTCACCCGGCTTGAGCTTGCCGATATCCCGCGTGCCGCGACCATCGATGATGGCATCGCGCTGACCGCCGAGATCGCGGCTGCTGCTGCGGCGACACCGAGCGTGGCGAGCGTTGAGCCGGCCGCGACCGAACCACCCGCTCCCGTCATCCAGCTCGCCTCGGCCGATCCGACGGATATGCTGCCGCCGGCTGCGCCCGCGCCTCAGATCTCGCCCGTGCCCGCTCCCATCGCCAGCGAACCCGCTCCTGTCACGAGCGAAGCTGCGCCCGCAGCCGGGCCCACGATAAAACTCGCATCTGCCGATCCCGGCGACGTCGTGCCGGAGGAAACGCTCTCGCCCGCGACGATCGCGACCGGCCCCGTTGCCGAGAGCAAGGCGTCGCCGTCCGCCGACACCGTCGCCGTGCTCGACGAATGCTACGTCATGGATGCCTGCATCGACCGCTATCTCTGGGCGCTCTATCAGCGCACACCGAAGGAAGACTCGATCAAGGTCGAGGACCGTCGCGCCGTCACCGTCAAGCGCAAGGGCAAGATGGTCACGGTGATGCGCAGCTTCACCAAGCTCGTCGATGAGGATTTCGCCTGGAAGGATCCCAAGGCCGCCGAGCACGCCAACATGGCGCTGATGGACTACGTCATCGGTGGCATGGACAAGAGTTTTAAGCAGAAGCTGTTCCGGACGCTGCTCGCCGCCGAAGCCGCCGGCCTCTCGCCCGGCATCACCAGCGCGTTCCGTGACGACTATCGCCAGGAGATTGCGAGCGGCCTGAAGGCGGCCTCCAACCGCTCCTATCACGGCGGCAGTCTTCGCGGCGGCTACGGCCACGGGCTTGCGGCCGACATCGTCAGCACCAAGGGCGACAACCGCGTGCAGCGCTGGGCCTCGACGGAAGTGCTGTGGAAGTGGGTCGATGCCAACGGCAAGGCGCTCGGCATCGGCCGGCCCTATCTCGGCCACGATCCGCCGCATGTCGGCCCGGTCGACGGACCGGAATACATCTCGAAGCGTGGCGTCGCGACGGATCGCAAGGTCGCCGCCAACGTAAAGCCGAGGAAGCAGGCGGCTGCGAGCGCAAAGCCGCCAAAGGCCCAGGCCGCGCGTGAGCAGAAGAGCCCGGCAAAGCCGCAGAAATCGGCGCAGTCCGCCGCCAAGCGGGCGACCTGAGGCGTTAGGAGTTAGGCGTCGGCAGCGGCACAAGCCGCATCTCGCTCGCCGCCGCCTCCTGCGTGCGAACCAGCACGGCAAAGATGGTCTCGACCGCAAGGCGCACGGCCGCTTCGGTCGCCGTTCCCTTGGCCAGATGCGCCGCGATCAGGCCGGCCAGGAGATCGCCGGTGCCATAGGGACGGATCGGGAGAAGCGGCGTCGCAAAGCGCGACAATCGCCCGTCGGCGCACAAGACCGTCTCCACCTGTCCCTCCGGCGTGTCCGCAAGGGTGCAGCCGGTCGCAACGATATCGATACGGCGCTGCCCCGCAATCGCAGCGGCGGCGGAGCGCAAGGCGTCGGGATCCACGACAGTCACGCCGGAGAGCAGCTCGAGCTCGAACTGGTTCGGCGTGATCATGCTCGCGGCCGGCAGCAGGCGATGCCGCACCACGTCCAGAATGCCGTCAGCGACATAGACCCGGCCGTCGTCCCCGATCACGGGATCGCAGAGATAGACGAGCTTCGCGTTCCGCGAGCGCGCCCGCTCGACGAAATCGGCGACGACGCCGGCGTTGCCGGGCGAACCGAGATAGCCAGTGACGAGGACTGTGGCCTCATCGATGAGACCGCGCTCCTCGACGCCCGTCAAGAGATCGGCGACGAGTTCGGCATCGAGCACGCGTCCGCGCATGCTGGGATAGCGCGGATGGTTGGACAGCAGCGTTGTCGGCACTGCGGCGACGTTCACGCCCGCCGCCTGGATGGCAGGAACGGCCGCGCTGTTGCCGACATGGCCGTGGACCACCTGGCTTTGAATGGAGATGACGAGCATGCAGACGTCCGTAGGATTAATCGTCGGACGACGCAAGGGTAGCCCGGACCTCATACCCGAGCCCGGGCCGTAGCGCCCGCATCCTCCGCGCCAGCCGCCGGTGTCCGCTCTCCTCCGATCGCGCCAGCTGGTCGGCGATTGCGACATGGTCGGCGTCGCTCTTGTGCTGGTTCAGCTTGGCCTGCCCCTCGACGGCATCGACCACCAGGTCGATGACGCGGATCGCGGCCAGCATGCTCTCGCGCTTGCCGGGCTCCATCTGCGCGAGATCCCAGGGCTGCTTCCGCAGCCTCGCTTCGGAAACCGCGAGGAGCGCATCGCCATGGCCGCGGTTCTCACCCGATCCGCGCAGATGCGCCACGCCGGACAGGTGCACGGCCTCGTAGAGCCAGGTCGAGACGTTGTCAGACGAGGCGTACCAGTCGTTGGAGATGTAGGCATCGTCGCCCGGGACGATCAGCAGAAAACGCCTGTTCCCGTCGGCAAGCTCGACCAGCGGATTCTTGGCCGTGAAATGGATCTGCACGATCGTTGTGCCATCGCGCTGATCAAGCACGAATGGCACGTGCGAGGCGCGCGGGCCATTCGCATCGGCCGCCACGATCATGCCGAAGCCTCGCCGGCCTGCGAATTCCAGCGCGCGCTGCTGCTCGATGTGGAACTGGGGACGAAGAACATGCATGGCACGGTGCTCGATTTGCCGGACGGGGACAGGACGAGGCTAACGAGTTGTCGCGGCTTCGTCACGCCCGAGTGATATGCCCCGAAGACATGGCAAGCGCACCGAAAAGCCATGATTCGCTCGTCTAACATACCTACCGCGCGGTATCTTTCCAGCACACGATCCGAGCCGACCCATGACGCCCGCCTTCAATGCCTATGCAGCGCTCGCCCTCGCCATCGTGTTCGAGGTGACGGCGTCCGCCTTCCTCCAGCAGTCGGCGCAGTTCACGCGGCCCTGGCCGACGCTGGCGATGGTGCTGTTCTATGTCGCCTCGTTCTACGCGCTGTCGGTGGCGATTCGGGTCATTCCCCTGAGCATTGCCTATGCGATCTGGGGCGGGGTCGGCATCATCCTGACCGTCACCGTCTCCTTCGTGCTGTTCCGCCAGATGCTGGATGCCGCGGCCTTCGTCGGCATCGCGCTGATCGTGTCCGGGGTCGTCGTGATCAACCTGTTCTCGGAGACCACGGTGCATTGATGCCGGCGAGCGCCTATACCCGCACCAAGCAACCGGAGCAGGTGCGGCGCGCCCTGCTCGACTGCACGGCTGCCATCGCGATGGACCATGGTGTGTCCGGCGTCACGGTGCAGGCGGTAGCGGCGGCGGCCGGCGTCACCAAGGGCGGGCTGTTTCATCATTTCGGCAGCAAGCAGGCCCTGATCGAGGGCCTATTCGCCGACCTGCTCGCGCGCGTCGATGCCGAGATCGACGCCGCCATCGCAGCCGATCCCAAACCGCGCGGTAGTTTTACGCGCGCTTACGTCAACGCGGTGTTCACCGGCAAGGCTTTTGGCTTTGCCTCACCCTGGGCGGCGCTGAGCATGGTCGTCGTCACCGATCCGCCGTTACGCCGGCTCTGGAACGACTGGATGAAGGCGCGCCAGAAGCGCCACCGCGCAACTGACGGAACGCCCGATCTGCAAGTCGTGCGCCTTGCCGCCGATGGCGCCTGGCTGTCCTACGTCACGACGGGACAGACCCGGATGAGCGCCGACCTGCGCGCCGTGCACGATCGCCTGATTGCGCAGACCCATCGGCGCGCATAGCCGAGATCTGCACTACTGACTTTGCACGGGCTTGGGTGGACGCGGCTTGGATTTCGCCGACTTAGGACCAGGCTTCGTCGCAGCGCCCGGCGGCGGCGTATCGACCGACACCAGATAGGCCGCGAGGGCCTTGGCGGTGTCGGAGCCGGTCGAATAATGGTCCTGGAGGAACCAGGACAGCGTGAGGATGTAGCGCCCCTTCGCGAGCCCCCGCGGGCTGCGATGGCAGGCCGAGCACCCGTCGGCGAACAGCTTTTCGGGCGGTTTACCGGCGTCGAGATTTTGCGCGGACGCGACCGTCGCCGTCAGCGCGGCACCAGCAGCAAGAATCATCAGAGGCGCGATGACCTCGCGCCCCGGCCGGAATAGCGATGTCAATGTCGTCCCCCAAACCCCGTATTGCGGCTCACGCCGCCAGCAACTGATCGAACTCCGGCGGCGCGTAGGCCTTGCCGTCCTGATCGGTGATGACGACCTGCCACCCCTCGCTCGCCCAGACCTTTGCTTTCGCTACGATGAGCAACCGGCTCTCGCGGGCGAAACTGTACTTCTCATTGTCGCGTTCTGCGATCATTTTGTAGGCCAAATGCGCATCCCCTGGCGTTGCCCTGCACCCGTTCTCGTGGTGGCAGCGGGCTTTGGCGGCAATTCGCCGGGAGCGTGGCAATTTGGTGCCGTCCACGTCATCATTGTGCGCCGATACCGGTTCCAGCCGAGCGATGGAGGTTGATCATGCGCAGCATCATGAATGCGATTCTGCTTGTCGGGAGCTTGTTCGCCGCCGCGCCCGTGGCCGCGCAGACCTACGATCCGCGCTATCCCGTCTGCATCGAGGTCTACACCATCGACGGCAACACCATCGATTGCGGCTTCACCTCGATGGCGCAGTGCGCTGCGACCGCTTCCGGGCAATCGGCACAATGCTACGCCAACCCCTATGTCATGCAAAGCCGCCAGCCGGGCCCCGGCCCATCGCCGCCGCGACGGAACCGATAGCGCCCGCGATCCGCTCAGTGGATGCGGATGACGTGCGGGCGGCCGAGATCAATCAGACCCTGGACCGCAGAGAGGCGGTCGTCGAGAGCCGAAATGGTCAGTAATAAATTATTGCGCCGTTCGTCGAGCAAACCCATCTCGGCGCCGGACAGTTTCGTGTTGGCCCGTTCCTTGTGAATGCCATCGAGGGATTTGCGCAACCCGGCGATCAAGCCGGTCAGTTGCTTGGCCTCTTTGGTCATCGAGCGCTTCGCGACATTTTGGCGGCGCGTGTCCGCCTGGCTCTGTCTCATCTTTCATCCTCCCGTGCCCCGCCTGCCCCGAGTGGATGCAGATAGATTTCCCGACAGATGTTACAATCGATGAAATCGGCCCGTAACGAACTATCTCAAATTGTAAACGCATTGCACACAGCTTAACAAAAAGCCCGGCTCGATGGCCGGGCTTTTCGCGGAGAGCTAGCGCTTTTGATGATCGCCAGGACCGCCGGCAGGTGCGCCTCCGCCGTGCGGGGCGGCGTTGATGTGCGGCGCACCGCCACCTCCGCCCGGATGCGGCATTGCGGGCGCAGCCGCGCGCGGCGCCGGCATCTGCGCATGCGCATTCATTGGCGAACCATGGCTGACATTCGGCTGGGCTAGATGCGGCATCGTGGGCCGGGTCCCAGGTGCGGCCGATACACGCGGCGCCTCATGCACACGCGCCATGGGCTGCACGTGCGCGGCGGTGCGGCTCGCCGCACGATCGTGCATCATCCGCGCCTGAGCGTCGCGCGGGCTATGATTCTGCACATTGGCCCGTTCGTTGACGACGCGATCGTTGCGCCCGACCCGGCTCCGATCGGCGGCAACTGCGGCATCGCGCTTGGCGATCGCGGCATCGTGCCGTGCCGTCGCAGCATCGCGTCCGGAGATCGCAGCACCGCCCTTGGCGTTCGCGCCGTTGCGCTCCAATGCGATCGAAGCGTCGCGCGTCGCTGCGCGACCGATGCGGGCTGCATGCGGATCGATCGTCATCCGCGTGGCAAGGCGCTCGTGCGAGCTCCAGTAGTTATTCCAGTAAGCGTGACGCCGATACCAGGGACGCGCTTCATAGTAGCTTGACCAGTACGAGCTCAGCACGAAGGGCACGACGGGCACATCGACCTCATCGACATAGTCGGGGAGATAGACATAATGATTGCGGTAGAGATATTCGAGATATTGCGACGACACCCAGCCGCGATCATCGGAGAAGCTCACGTCGCACCAGGCATTGCCGCGCAGGCAACCATGGATGTTGACGCGGGCGCCCTCGGGGATGCGATCGACCAGGGGAAAGCCCGAACCCGGACCGGCGCGCAGGCCGGTCGAGACGGTGACGATGCCCGGCGCGGCCAGTGCGGCCGTCGGCACAAGCAGCAATGCGGCAACTAAAGCTGTTCTCAATCTCATGGCGTAGTCCTCCTCTAAGAGGAGGAACGCGCGAGCGGAATAAAGCGTTCCGCGCGCAAGGGTCGCATCAGCCAAAAGATCGAGAAACACACTGCGCGCGCAGTTCAATATTCATCCGCCATTCATCCGCGCAGCGAGCCTCGGTTCACCTGCAACATGAATCCGTCGAAATACCCGGCGAGCGCCGCAAAATCGGTGAGCGGCACCACCTGCGCGACATATTGATCCGGCCGCACCACGACCATGCAGCCAGCCTTTCGATCGATTCCGCGCATCGTGAAAACGTCGTGGCCGCTCTTGAGGTCCGGACAGAACATCTTTTCGTAGTCGTACAAGCCGTAACGGCCTTTACTCGGAAGCAACATCGGCGGCATCGCCTCGATGGCGAGTTCGCGATGATCCTGCTGGAAAACCGCGCGCAAGTCGATCACGGCGTCAATGTCGGCACCTTCCGGCGTATATCGCCTGACCGGCGATTCCCTGGACTCAGTGAGAAAATCGCACAAGGCGCGAATGGCTGAGCCCGTTGCTGCTGGATTCTCATCGGGCGAGAACGCGTAGATGCGGAAGCGGCCGTCGGCTTGCGCCGCATGGCCAAGATGCACCGGCTTGGCATCTCCGAGCCGAATGACCGGTGCGGAGTGAAAACGCTTACCGATGACGAGACCTTGCGCGAGGTGCTGATGAGATGAGTCACCCGTGAGGATCGACGGGCGGTAATGCGTCGCCGTACCCGCGGTGTAACGGCCGTGTCTGACGAAATAGTCCTGGGTTTTGGCGGCATCTGCGCCGCCGGCCTTGGCGGCGGAAGCCAGGATGCCGGCCCATTCGCGATCGAAGTCGATCAGCTCATTCGCAACCGCTTGTCGCTCGGCCGAATAGGAATGCAGCAGGCTCGGGGCGCACTGCTTGCGGATGACAGATGCGAGCTTCCAACCGAGATTGAAGGCGTCCTGCATCGAGACGTTCATGCCCTGCCCCGCCTTGGGGCTGTGGGTATGGCAGGCGTCACCCGCGATGAAGATGCGCGGCAAGCGAGCCGCGATCTCGGCTTCCGGGACGTCGTCGAATTTGTCGGTCAGGCGCTGGCCAATCTCGTAGACCGACCACCAGGCGATCTCCTTCACCTCGAGCGTATGCGGCTTCAGGATCCGCTGCGCCTTTGCGATCACGTCATCGGCGGTGATATTTCGGTTGGCGACGCGCTCGCCGGCATCGAGTTTTGCCAGCTCGACATAGAGGCGGACCATGTAGCCGCCTTCGCGTGGAATGATGAGAAGGCTGCCGTCCCTGGCTGACTGGATCAGCGCCTTGAAGCGGATGTCCGGAAAATCCGTCACCGCCAGCACGTCCATCACACCCCAGGCGTGGTTGGCGGAATCGCCATGCAGCTCGCGGCCGATCGACTTGCGCACGGTGCTGCGCGCACCGTCACAGCCGACGACATAGCGCGCCCTGATCGTTTCGACCCTGCCCTCATTCGCAGCATCGATTCGTTCGAGGCGAACGGTCACCGCGTGATCGGCGGGATTTGCGGCCGGATCGACCTGGAGGTCGAGCAGACGCCGGCTGTAGTAGGGCTCGAGTTTTGCCGGGGCCTTGCGCATGACGTCGAGAAAGCCGTCATGGATGCGAGCCTGGTTGAGGATGACATGCGGGAATTCCGACAGCCCGTCCTCGACGTCCTGCACCCTTCCGCTGCGAACGATCCCTGCGCTCGCCCGCTCGTCCGGTTTCCAGAACGTCGTCTCGTTAACCCAATAGGATTCCTTCAGCACGCGCTCGCTGAAGCCGTAAGCGTGGAACATCTCCATGGTGCGGCAGGCGATGCCGTCGGCCTGCCCGACCGCGAGCCGGCCCGGCTTCTGCTCGACAATGCAGGTCTTGATATCGCCGAACTGCGCAAGCTGGGCGGCGAGCGTCAGGCCCGCGGGACCGCAACCGACGATGAGGACGTCGACCTCTTCGGGCACGGCACCCGCTGCGCCCGCGGCCGGGATACGCTCGGCGGGATCCGCGATCTCGGGGTCACCGGGCTGAAATCCATTCAAATGGAATTGCATGAGCACCTCTCCCGCCAATGTTCTGTTTGGATATTGCTCAGTATGCTGACTATCAGTATACTTGTCAATATTCCCGCACCCTCCTTTGGCTCACGGAGAATTCGGTGAAAGACAACAACGACATGCCCGGGCATCTGGCGCGCCGGTTCCAGCAGATCGCGGTGGCCGTGTTCCTGGCCGAAGTCGGGGAAGCCGGCTTCGATCTTACTCCGGTGCAATACGCGGCGCTCGCGACCATCAAGGCCAATCCGGGCCTCGACCAGGTGACGTTGGCCGGCCTGATCGCCTACGACCGCACCACCATCACCGGCGTGGTCGATCGCCTCGTGCAGAAGGGGCTCGCGGAGCGGCGCGCCTCAAGCCGCGATCGCCGCGCCCGCGAGCTCGAGATCACGGAGCAAGGCCGCCGCACCCTGCGCAAGATCACGCCGGCCGTGGATTCCGCCCAGCGCATGATGCTGCGCGGGCTCAGCGCGAAGGAAAGCGAGGACCTGATGCGGCTGCTCCGCAAGGCCATTGCCGCCGGCAACGAGCTCAGCCGCGCGCCACTGCGTGATTTGCAGGCATAATCGCCCACTTACATACGTAATTGTCGCAGGGCCGCGAAACCTGGAACTAACCTTCGGCTGCTACCATCGGCTGCAATTCGGCGCTTAACGCGCGATTAACTTTGCCGGTTTGGAGTTTCGGATGTTCAGGTTCGTCATTGCGGCCGCCGCTATCGCGCTGTCGACCGTTCCAGTGCTGGCAAATGGGCATGGCGGCGGCGATGCCCCTCCTCCGCCGAAGCCCGAGGCCACCACTACGCCGGCACGCGCGGTTCTGACCAAGCAGGGTTCCAAGCTCGTCGACCTCAAGGGCATGACGCTCTATTTCTACGAGCGCGATACCAGCGGAAAGACATCCAGCTGCAACGGCAAATGCGCCGAGAGCTGGATTCCGCTGGCTGCACCTGAAGATGCCAAGCCGATCGGCGATTTCACGCCGATCACTCGCAATGACGGCAGCAAGATGTGGGCGTTCCGCTACCGCCCGCTCTACACGTCGGTCGCCGACAAGGCGCCGGGTGAAGCCAATGGCAACGCCACGACACTGCAATGGCGTGTCGCCCGGCCCGAAGATTAGGGCTGGAACGGCGAGCGCCTGTCACCCACCGGCGCGCCTGCCAGCTTGGCGTGGGCGGCGGATTCGGCCGAGGCATAATTCACATCCGGATTCCAATGCAGCGCCGCGTACACCATCATTCCAGCCAGGATCGACCCGTAGAAGCCGACGGTCACCAACCGCCATTTCCGGACAATTCGGCGGTCCGTCTCGTTCAATTGATAAAGAAACTTTTGCATGGTGCCTCCAATGGCAACGAGCCATTGAGATATAGCGCAACCGCAGCAATTTGCCTGTGAAGCAATTCACCTTTGGCGGTTCAAAAATTCGGCCGACCGATCTATTCCTTGCAAGGGCGACGGCACTGGCTTGAACGTCGGCAAATCGGGGTTCACCCGAAGCGGCCTGACTTCCGTCGTCACCACCACGGGACCGGTCGTGAACCAGAGTGCGGCCGCCGTCGCAATGAGCATTCCGGCGCCAACCGCTGCCAGTGCCTTCATCGTTGCCCCCCGTCAGTTGCTGAGGATGACGCCGTGCTGGCGCCGCGACGGATGATCGGCGCCGACCAGCGCATTGGGATCGGTGGCGATCACCACCTCCGGCAACGGCATCGGCTCGATACCGGCGAAACGGCGATAGAGCGCGCCCATGACCGCGCCGCAGAACGCCGCCGGCACCAGCAACACGGCGAACAGCGGCACCACCAGCACAAGCAGCAGCATGCAGGCGAACGCCGCGACGCCGGCGATCCCCGCATATTCCCACGCGCGATTCCTGCCCATCGCCCGCGCAACGTGATGAACGCAGAGCATGAAGATGGTCGACGGAACGACCGAGATCACCAGCATGACCAGAAACGTCTGCGCCGGGATCACACTTGCAAAGATATGGGCGGTGCTCTTGTCCGCGAACCCGTTCATCAAGATCGGCAGCAACGTGTAAGGCAGCAGCGTCGCAAGCACCGTCGGCATGAGCGCCGCGATCACAATTCCCGCAACCGACGTGCGGACCCGGACCGGCCCGTCGAAGACCGGCTGGACGGCCGGCGCATCGGGTGCATTGGCCGTGGCGGCTGCGCCGGTCCCGCGCGCGACCTGGCTCAGGCCGGCAAATTGGCCATAGAGGAATCCGCCGATCATCCCCGCAATCGTCGGCAGCAGGCCGACCGTCACCACCGTGCCGTCGCCGGGAGACGCGAGTTGGATGTGATTGCGGATCGCGATGGCATAACTTGCGGCGGCCATGATGCCGCCCATGAGGCCGTAAGCGAGCCGGCTCGAGATCGCCCATTGCCGCAACACGATGTGCCCGGCAAACAACAGGCCCGCATTCAGGGCCATGCGCCCGGCATAGAACACGAGGATCTGATCGGGGGCCGGCACGCCCGCGGGATCGGTCACCTGTCCGCCCGCGACGGCGAATGCCATCAGCACCGCTTCCACGACAGCCAACGGAATCAGCGCGGCCAACAGCGCGCGCGGCGAAGTCTTGACGAGATACATGCGAGCAACCCCTTGCTGGTTGCACGCTAGACGCGAGGCCTTACGGACCGCGCAAGACAATGTTTAAAATTGTCTACAAGTGACGCGCTACGTCACCCGCGCCAACCCGTCCCCGTCTCGATCTGCGCGCTCTGCCCGGGCGGCAGCACCACGACGGTCGCGTTCAGTTTCACCCGGTCGAACAGGTCGATCACGTCCTCGTTGCGCATCCGGATACAACCCGACGAGATCGCCTGGCCGATATATTCCGGCTGGTTGGTGCCGTGGATGCGGTAAAGCGTGTCCTTGTTGCCGGAATAGAGATAGATCCCGCGCGCCCCCAGCGGATTGGCGGGACCACCGGCAACGCGCGCCGGATACGGCCCGAGCCGCGCCTGGATTTCCGCCGTCGGAACCCAGTCCGGCCACTCTGCGAGACGACCGACGCGCGCGACGCCGGAGAACGCCATCGCTTCCTCGCCGACCGCGACGCCGTAGCGGATCGCCTTACCATCGGGCAGCACGTAATAGAGGTAGCGCGCATCGGTATCGACCAGGATCGTGCCCGGCTGCTCCTTGCGCGGATAGTCGACGATGTGGCGGAGATATTGCTCGGGCACGTTGGCCTGGGCGTAAGGCGTATGCGCCAGCAGCTGCCGGTCGCGCGACGTCATGCTCGCGTCGGTCGACGGCGACAGCGTTGCCTGCATGCATCCGCCGAGCGGAAGCACGGCAACGACGAGAATTGCGAAAAACGATCTTGGCACCGCCGGCCCCCGATAGCGGATAGCAGCGCCCCCAGCCTTGCCAGATGCGGCCCAAATCGTGCTGAAAACAAGGCAGTGTGGAACACGTCGCTGTGTTCGCGAGACCGGGTTCCCTCACCACAAACGGCGGAACAGCGTCGCGATGTCTCCGCTCCAGCGCCTTGCTTTGGTCAAACCCGGCTGGACTCGTGCGACATCGGGCTCGGAATGAGCTGTCGTCAACCAATCGGCTCGCGCCAATGCGGACGATCGATGCTTCACAGGAGCTGCGATGCTCGCGACGTTGAACAGCAGGCAAATCGTCGATGAGATCGTCAAGGACACGATGAAAGACAACGACCCGCACGACGCCGTCCAGATTTCTCCCGACGTGGTGCGAGCCTCGCGCGCGAGCAGCGACGCGCCCTCCCTGGCTCCCGAGATTGCGCCGCGTGCAGACTCCAAGCTCCACGTCGCTCCCGAAGTGCCGGCTGCGGCACCTTCCGTCGATACAGCCGTTCGCGCGGTCGCCAGTGATATGCCCGGCCGGGAGAAACGATCTGCCGTCAGCAAATGGCTTCGTGGCGCGTTCGTCACGATGTTGTTTGCGGGGGGCAGTGCGGCTGCGACCATCGCATGGGAGAGACATGGCGACACCGCGCTGCAAATGCTGGCCGAGTGGACACCGTCATTGACGTCGCTCATGCCGCAGACCTCGCCGGCAACGCCAGCCGTGACCGCGGAAGCCGCCCCGCAGGTCGCACCTGATCAGACCACCGCCCCATCCGCAGCATCGCCCGCGGCGCAGGATGCCGCAGCCGCGCCTCCTGCAACACCATCAGATACAGCGCCATCCCTGCAATCGATGTCGCGCGATCTCGCCGCGATGTCTCAGCAGATCGAGCAGCTCAAGGCCAACATCGCAGAGTTGAAGGCCGCGCAGGAGCAGATAGCGCGGGAGACGGTGAAGACGCCCGCGCCCAAGCCGGTGGCGGCCGTCGCGCCGGTCGATCCGCGTGCGCGGGTGTCTGCGCTGCCGCCGCGGCCAGTGGTGGCGCCGGTTCGCAAGCCAAAGCCGGTGACCACGCCCGCCTATCCGCAGACATATGCTGCACCGATGCCGATCGCGCCGCTTCCACCGCCGTCGCAGGCCGTCGCCGTTCCGCCGCCGCCATCGGTCGCGACGCAAGCCGTCGCTGATGACGACGGACCCGTCGTGCGTCCGCCGATGCCGGTGCATTAGAGAATCATTTCGCGACCGAACCATCGCGCGGTGCACGCTGTCCGAGTCGCGATGATGCGTTGAGCCCGTGCGACTACGGTGATGCGTCGCTACGCACAAAGAGAAAAGGCCGTCGGGATCTATGCCGCCGGCCTTCTCTTGCAGCTGCCGGTTCCCGGAGCCCGGTTCTGCTGCAATTCCATGCCTAAGGATCGCGCCGACATATTTAATAAAATCTTAAAGCCCTCAAATGCTGCACATGATTTTTGCGTCATACGCACAGAGATTGCGCGGCCGCTTCATTCAGTAATATTCGACTCAGTGGTACCATCCGACATGTGTTGTTGAGACTTGTGCGGAAGACTTGTGTCGTCACACACCGGGGAATTCGGATGCCTTACTACTCCTTCGATCTTGTGGTTGGTGAAGAGTTCAAGAACCAGGGCGGAATCATCCTCGAAGACATCGAGGTCGCCTCCGATCGCGCAGACCAATTGGCCACCGAGCTGTCGCAGGTGAAGCCGGAGCTGCAACAGAAGGGTTGCGCGGTGCGCGTCACCGATCGCGATCACAACGAGGTTTATCGCACGCCGCTCGACCCCGTGCCGGCCTGGCAGCGCTAGCTGGCTCCCGCGCCGGCCGGGGCCGATCGCACAATTGCATCCCAGCACCATTGCGGCGCCGCTCGCCGGGCGCTAGCCTCTCCAAAAAATGGGGAGGACCTAAGGATGCGCACCGGTTTTCTGATGGCGGGCTTGTTGCTGATGGCCGCACCGGCCCAAGCGGCCGACGACCATCCACGCTCGACCTATGTCACGATGGTGTTGCAGGCTTTCGCCGCCAAGGTCGAATGCCCGAATACCGACGTGGTCTATCAGGATCTGGTGCAGAAGGCGCAGCAGATGCAGCTGCCCGACGGCACCACCGAGCAGGTGCGCAAGGCGATCGCCTGGTTGCACACCGGCGGCAAGATGGGCGAGAAGCAGGCCGACGACATCATGGCGGAAGTCGCTGTGGCGACCCAGATGACCGATCTCGATCAGCGCCGGCTCGGCATGAGCAATTGGTGCGAAAAGCAAAAGACCAACCTCGCCGGCCTGATCCGCAGCAAGGGCGGCTAACCGACCCACAATCGTCACATTCCTCGCCAGCATGCGGTCTCTTCAAACTGGAGAACCCCATGCGAATAGCCGATCTCGTTTTCGCTGGCGCGCTCGCGGCCAGCGCGGTGCTGGCGCTGCCGGCACTGGCGAACAATTCCAATGCCCAGACGGGCGAGGACAAATCGACCGCGTCATCTTGTAGCGCCTACCAGCAGGCGCCGGACGGATCGTGGGAGCAGCTCCCCTGCAAGGAGACCGGCCAGCGCGCGCAGCCGCAAACGCAGCATCGCACTCCCACGCAGGGAACCGACCACGAGGAGCGCTGAGCGCTCCCGTTTCCCAGTGATCAGCCCTGAAGCGGACCGCGCATGATCTTCATGGCGTCGGCGATATGACGCCACTCCTTCGCCTCGTCCGCTTCCCCACGGCCCTCGCAGGCCTGGGCCTGTTCGGCCGCCTTCGCGATCGCAGCAAAACCATGCTTTTCCAGCATTTGCCGGGCGACGGTGTGGACCTGGACCTCGGACATCATGGGCGCTCTCCCGATTGACCAAGCCGCGGTGCAGCGCGCGTGGACGCGCACCCGCGGGTTTCCGACAACGATCGAGCCGCGCGTCTCGTTCCGATTGTGCGCGTAAACGAAAAGGCAGCCCGCCGATGCCCCGGCGGACTGCCTGTCACCCACCCCAAATTTTCAGCCACAGGTTCGAAAGGTCAGGTCCCCTACCCGACCGCGACCTTCCTGTGCTCGAAATCGTTGGGCACCTCGATGTCGACCTCGAGCGTCGACACCTCGTCACCGCGCTCGAGCCGCACGATGACCTTGGTCGGATCCAGCGTCACGTGCTTGGAGACGACGGCGAGAATTTCCTCACGCAGCACGCCGAGCAGATCGGGCTGGCCGCGCAGTCCGCGTTCATGCGCAAGCAGGATCTGCAGCCGTTCGCGAGCGACCGGTGCAGAGGCCTTGTTGCCGCGGAGAAGCCGGAGCAGACCCATGCTCATGCAGCCCTCCGTCGCAGCAGGCGATCCATAAAACCCTTGCGCTCGGCCGGCACCTGCATCGGCACCGTGTCGCCGCAGAGACGCCGCGCCGCATCGATATAGGCCCGCGCAGGCGCGCCCTCGGCGTTCGACAGCGTGACCGGCGTGCCGACATTGGAGGCGCGCAGCACGTCCTGGCTCTCGGGGATGATGCCGAGCAAAGGCGTTGCGAGGATCTCGAGGATGTCGTCGATGGTCAGCATCTCGCCGCGCGCGGCGCGCGAGGGATCGTAGCGGGTGATGAGAATGTGCTTCTCGACCCGCTCGCCCTTCTCGGCTCGCACGGTCTTGGAATCGAGCATGCCGATGATGCGGTCGGAATCGCGCACCGAGGACACTTCCGGATTGGTGACGATCACGGCTTCATCGGCAAAGCGCATCGCCATCGAAGCGCCGCGCTCGATGCCGGCCGGGCTGTCGCAGATCACCCAGTCGAAACGGCTGCGCAAATCGGCGATGACCTTGCCGACGCCTTCCTCCGTCAGCGCGTCCTTGTCGCGGGTTTGCGAAGCCGGCAGCAGCCAGAGGTTCTCCAGCCGCTTGTCCTTGATCAGCGCCTGCGGCAGCTTGGCCACACCCTGTACCACGTTGATGAGGTCGAACACGACGCGGCGCTCGGCGCCCATCACGAGGTCGAGGTTGCGCAAGCCCACGTCGAAATCGACGACGACGACCTTGTCGCCGCGTTGTGCGAGCGCAGCTCCCAGCGCGGCGGTCGTCGTGGTCTTGCCGACGCCGCCCTTGCCTGATGTCACGACCAGAACCTTGGCCATTGAAATATCCTCCTTGACTGGTCAGTTCAGCGCTGTAATTCGCATGGTGTTGCCTTGCAGCCAGGCCTGGGCAGGCCGTCCGCGCAAGGCTTCGTCGATATCGTCCGCCGTCTGGTAAAACCCATCGATTGCAAGCAGTTCAGCCTCGATCTTCTGGCAATAGATCCGCGCGCTCGCGTGACCGTTCACGCCCGCCATGGCGCGGCCGCGCAGCGCGCCGTAGATGTGGATGGAGCCGCCGGCGACGACCTCGGCACCGGATCCGACCGAGCCGAGAATGGTGACATCGCCTTCCGGGAAGATGATGGTTTGGCCGGAGCGCACCGGCACCTCGAGCAGCAGCGAGGTCGGCGGCTTCTCGGGCTTCACTTCGGGCTTCTTGGGCGCCGTCGGCTCGATCACGCAGCTGCGTCCGCCCGAGAGCAAAGGCGGCATTACCGGCGTCAGCCGCGCCTCCTCCACACCCTCGATGCCGAGCACGCGGATGTTGCGGTCCTGGAGGCTTGCGAGCAGATGGCTGATTCCGGCCTGGCTGAGATCGACCGAGGCGAGATCGACCACCACGGGCCGGCCGGCAAAGAAGCCCGGCGAACGCGCGATGGTGGCGTCGATCTCCTGGAGCCAGTCCTGGATCGGAACCGTCGGCACGAACACGAAAGCCACATAAGAGCGCCCGCGCAGGCGCACCATCTGGCGTTGAGGTTTTGCTAGGGCCTCCATGGCGGCCGACTCGTTCCCTGTTATTGAATGGTTAACGATGCGACCGGGATGGTTAATGGCTGGTTAATTTTCCCGTGGAGTTACGTGGGTGGGATGGGCGAACACCGGTGCGTAGCCCGGATGGAGCGCAGCGCAATCCGGGACCCCTCTCGCCGCAGACGCACCGCCCCGGATTTCGCTTCGCTCCATCCGGGCTACGGGGGCCCTACCTCTTCACCTTGCTCGCATCCATCTTGATGCTGGGATCCAGCATCCTGGTCGTGAACGCCGTCGTCACGTCGAACGGCTTCTCCATGCCGAGATAGGTCTGGACCAGCTCATAGTCCTTCTTCATCCGCTCGCCGTCGATCCAGCCGAGCGACTTGGTGGTGGTGAACTCGTCGGTCATCAGGAACTTGATGCGCTCCCACTGGCGCTCCTGGTTCTCCTTGTCGAGACCGGAGACCTGGTCGAGCAGCGCCTTCAGGCACGGCGTCGCGTCGGCGACGCAGGCCGCAAAGGCCCTCTGCGTGATGCGCACGAAGTCCTCGACGACCTTCGGGTTCTTCTGGAGATAGGCGCCGTTGACGATCAGCGAGTTGCCGTAAGGATTGAGCCCGATCTCCTTCCAGTTGACATAGCCGAGGTCGGGCCCGAATTCGATCACCTTGAGATCATGCTCGTTGTAGAAATCGCTGATGATGTCGACGGTGTGGCTCTTCAGCGCGGCGATCTTCGCAGTCGGCCCGATATTGACGAAGCTGACGGAGTCGGGTGCCAGCCCCGCGGCCTTGGCAAAGGCCGGCCACATCACACGCGAGGCATCGCCGGGCGGATTGCCGATCTTGTGGCCGGCAAAGTCCTTCGCGCTGTTCACGCCATAGCTCTTCAGCCAGTAGAAAGTTTGCCCGGTGTTGGCGTAGACGCTCATCACGGCGACGGTGTCGGCGCCCTTGCTCTTCGCCACCAGCATGGTGGCGAGATCGGCGACGCCGAACGGCGAGCCGCCGGAGCCGACCTTGGCGGCAGAGACACCGGAGCCCTTGCCGGTCTCGATGGTGAGGTCGATGCCGGCCTTCTCGTACCAGCCTTGCGCCTTGGCGTAATAATAGGGCGAGTGGTCGGCGGTCGGCGTCCAGTTCAGGATCAGATTGACCGCCTCGCCGGCGTTCGCAGGGACCGCCGGCAAGCCGAGCGCCAGAGCCACAAAAGCCGTCCGCAAAAGCTTCATCGCATCTCTCCCTCATTCCGGCGACCCGGCTTGTCGCTCTCCGCATGTGAGGCTACCAATGCAACAAGCCCGCCCTCCACTTGTCAACTGTCTGGTTGGAAATGCCCGCAAAACGATCAGGCGACACCGTGCCGCAGCGGCGCGATCCCGTCGCCACCCGCAAGAAGCTGCTCAGCGCGGCGCGCCTGGAATTCGCCAAGCACGGCTTTGCCGGCGCCCGCGTCGACGAAATCGCGGAGCGCGCCGGCGTCAACAAGCAGCTGGTCTACCACTATTTTGGCGACAAGGACGCGCTCTACCTCGCCGTGCTCGAATGGGTCTATGAGGACATCCGCGAGCAGGAGCGCAGGCTCAATCTCGAAGGCCTGCCGCCGGACAAGGCGATCCGCAGGCTGATCGAGGCATCGTTCGATCATCTGGCGGAAAACCCCGATTTCATCGTGCTTTTGAACGACGAGAACCGCGGCGGTGCGCGCCATGTCCGTGGGTCCACCCGGCTGGAGGCGATGCATTCGCCGCTGGTCAAGAGCCTCTCCCACATCCTCCACGAAGGCGTGCGCGCCGGCATGTTCCGGGGCGGGATCGACCCCGTGCAGCTCTATATCTCGATTGCCGGGATCAGCTATTTCTTCTTCTCGAATACGCCGACGCTGTCGGCGATCTTCGGCAAGGACCTGTCGAGCCGGGCCCAGCGGCGCGCCCGCCGCAGGCACGTCGTCGACCTCGTGCTGCATTCGCTCCGGCCCTAATCAACCAACTGGTTGAAACTTGGCGCGGAGCCGGTTAGGCTTGCCGCCGCGGGCCACGAGGCCGCGGCAACAGGGAGCAAGACGTGGCAGGTGGCGGAGCAAGTCCCGCGCGCAGCTTTGCGATCATCCTGATCGTGCATCTCGCCGTGCTCGTGCTTTGGCAACTCGCGGTCGATAGCTTCCACGTGCCGAAATTCATCCTGCCCTCGCCGCTCGCGACCGTGAAGACGCTGGGAACGGCGAGCTACGCCTGGGGCGCCAACACGCTGGTGACGGCGATCGAGATCCTCGGCGGCTTCGCGCTCGGCGCCTTCGTCGGCGTCGCGCTCGCGGTGATCTTCAGCTGGGCGCCGCTGGTCAGCCTCGTGCTGCTGCCGCTGTTCGTGACGCTGAACATGATCCCGAAGGTCGCGCTCGGTCCTCTCTTCATCGTCTGGTTCTCCTACGGCATCCTGCCGAACATCCTGATCGCCTTCAGCATCTGCTTCTTTCCGATCCTGCTCACCACAGCGCGGGGCCTGCGCGAGGTCGAGCCGGATCTGCTCGATCTCGTCAAATCGCTGCGCGGCTCGCGCTGGACGCTGTTTCGGAAGATCCAGCTGCCGGGATCGCTGCCTTACGTGTTCTCCGGCATGAAGGTCGGCGCCATCCTGGCAGTCGCCGGCGCCATCGTCGGCGAGTTCATCGCCTCCGAGCGCGGGCTCGGCTACCTCATGATCCAGGTGCAGTCCTCGCTCGACACGCCCGCGATGGTAATGGCCGTCGTCCTGCTGACGCTGCTCGGCGTCGCCCTCTATGGCCTGGTCCTCGCCCTCGAACGCATGTTCGTGGTCGGCGATATCAGGCAGACTTGAAGACAAGGACCAGACGATGCTGCTCACCCGCCAGACGCTGCCGAAGACGATCCCGGATATCGCAGCCCTCGACGATCTCCTCTGCCGTCCGACCCAGGCGCTGATCGACGACCTCAGCAGGGTCGAGGGCGACATCATGATCCTCGGCGTCGCCGGCAAGATGGGGCCGACGCTGGCGGGGCTTGCGAAGGCCGCCGCGCCCGATCGCCGCGTCATCGGCGTGGCGCGCTTCAGCGAGGCCGGTGTCAAGGACTGGCTGCACGCGCGCGGCGTCGAGACCATCAATTGCGACCTGCTCGATGAGGCCGCGATCAAGTCGCTGCCGCAGGCGCCGAACATCGTCTTCATGGCCGGGCGCAAGTTCGGCGCCGAGGGCGATCTGTCGCTGACCTGGGCAATGAACGCCCATGTTCCCGCGCTGGTGGCGCAAGCCTTTCCGTCATCGCGGATCGTGGCATTCTCGACCGGCTGCGTCTATCCGTTCGTCCCCGTCGATGGCAAAGGCTCGGCCGAGGAGATGGCGCCGAATCCGCCCGGCGAATACGCCCAGTCCTGCGTCGGCCGCGAGCGGATGTTCGAGTACTTTTCCCGCAGGTTCGAAACGCCGGGACGGCTGTTCCGGCTCAATTACGCGATCGACATGCGCTATGGCGTGCTGCACGACATCGCCACAAAGGTGCTGGCGGGTGCGCCGATCGACGTCAGCCTGGGCCACGTCAATTTCATCTGGCAGGGCGACGCGTCCGCGCAGGCGCTGCGTTGCCTCGCCCATTGCACCGCGCCGACCTCGCCGATCAATGTCAGCGGCCATGAGATTTTGGCGGTGCGCGATCTCGCCGCAAAATTCGGCGCCCGCTTCGGGCGCGCGCCCGTGCTGGTCGGCAAGGAGGAGCCGACGGCGTGGCTGACCGATACCTCACAGGCCGTTGGGCTGTTCGGCCAACCGGTGGTCGACACCGAGCAGCTGATCGCCTGGACGGCGGACTGGGTCTCGCGCGCCATGCCGAGCCTCGGCAAGCCCACCAAATACGAGGTGCGAGATGGCCGCTACTGACGGTCCGTCCGTCATCAAGCTCGGCGTCGAGGATGCGATCGCAGGCCTCGTGCTCTCGACGGAAGCGAACTGGAACCAGACCGAAGAGGACTGGCGCGTCTTCCTGCGCGAGGGCGTCGTGTTCGGAATCCGCAACGGCGCGTTGGTGGTCGCGACCGCCGCGCTGCTGCCTTACGGCGGCAACAACGCCTGGATCAGCATGGTGCTGGTGACGGCAAGCCATCGCCGCCGCGGCCTTGCAACGCGGCTTGTCGACGCCTGCCTGGCAACAGCAACGAAGAACGGCCTGACCAGCTGGCTCGACGCGACGCCCGACGGCGCCATGGTCTACGGGCCGCTCGGCTTCACGCCGACGCTGCAATTGCGGCGGCTGAAGCTGGTGAAGCCCGGTGCGGCGGCCGCGCGACCACCTGCGGCCGCGACGCTCGACGCGCTGCGCGCCCGCGACTTGCGCGCGACCGGTTTTGACCGCTCCCCGCTCCTGACCGCCTTCGCACAGCGCTCCGGCTCCCGCATCGTGTCCGCGAATGGAGCCATTGCGCTGGTCCGGGACGGCCGGACCGCGCGCCACATCGGTCCGCTGTGTGCCGACGATGCCGCCGAAGCGCTCGCCCTGGTTCATGCGATCGCACGCTCCGAGAGCGGACCGTTGCTGATCGACGCCGTCGCGTCGCAGAGCGCGTTCCTGGAGGGATTGACCGCCTCGGGCTGGATCATCGAGCGCCCCTTCCAGCGCATGCGATTTGGTTCAGCCGCCGCCACAGCTGAGGAAACGCCATTCGCCGTCGCCGGCCCCGAATTCGGATAGGACATCATGCACCACAGCCAGATCAACAGCGAGGTCCGCAAGCTGATTGCCGAGGGCACCGTGCTGCCGGCACACCCGCTGGCGCTCACCGCCGAGCGCCGGCTCGACGAGCGGCATCAGCGCGCGCTGACGCGCTATTACATCGACGCCGGCTCCGGCGGCCTCGCGGTCGGCGTGCACACAACGCAATTCGCGATCCGCGATGTCGGCCTCTATCGCCCGGTGTTGGAGCTTGCTGCCGAGACCGCCACGAGCTGGACCAGGCGTCCGCTGGCGATGGTCGCGGGCCTCGCCGGTCCGACCCAGCAGGCCATCGCTGAAGCCCGCACCGCACGCGACATCGGTTATCATGCGGGATTGCTCAGCCTTGCCGCGATGAAGAGCGCCTCCGAGGACGAGATCATCGCGCACTGCACGGCCGTGGCCGCCGAGATCCCGCTGGTTGGCTTCTATCTTCAGCCGGCCGTCGGCGGCGTGATTCTGTCCAGCCGGTTCTGGCAACGCTTTGCCGCGATCGACAACGTCATCGCAATCAAGATCGCGCCGTTCAACCGTTATCGCACGCTCGACGTGCTGCGCGGCGTCGCAGCCGCCGGCGCGCTCGACCGCGTCGCGCTCTACACCGGCAATGACGATCACATCCTGCTCGACCTGATGCTGCCGTTCGATCTGCGCGACAACGGCGTCACCACGCGGACCTATTTCAAGGGCGGTCTGCTCGGCCACTGGTCGGTGTGGACGGCGAGCGCGATAAAACAGTTCGAGCGCTGCAAGCAGGCGCGGCACAAGGACAGCGTGCCTGCCGATCTGCTCGCGCTCGATGCCCGCGTCACCGACTGCAACAGCGCCTTCTTCGACGTCGCCAACAATTTCCACGGCTGCATCGCCGGCTGCCACGAGGTGCTGCGGCGCCAGGGCCTGATGCAGGGCCTGTGGTGCCTCGATCCGAACGAAGGACTGAGCCCCGGTCAGAAGGACGAGATCGACCGCGTCTGCCGCGAGCATGCCGACCTCAGCGACGATGCGTTCGTCTCGGCCAATCTCGGTAAATGGCTGGCATGACGGACGAGCCCTTCATCAGCCTGCGCGGCGTCCGAAAGGTCTATCGCTCCGGCGGCGCCGAATTCCTGGCGGTCTCCGACGTGACGATGGACGTGCAGGAAGGTGAGCTGGTGTCGCTAGTCGGCCCGTCCGGCTGCGGCAAGACCACGGTGATGAAGATTTTGGCCGGCCTGCACGGTGCCGACGGCGGCACGGTGAAGATCGGCCATGCGAAAAGCCCGTTCGATCCGACCCGCGACATCGGCATGGTGTTCCAGCAGGCGCTGCTGTTGAAATGGCGGACGATCCTCGACAACGTGCTGCTGCCGGCCGAGATCGTCGGCCTGCCGATCAAGGCCGCGCGCGAGCGGGCGCGCGACCTGCTCAACCTCGTGGGCCTCGCCGGCGACGAGCAGAAATATCCGCGAGAGCTCTCCGGCGGCATGCAGCAGCGCACCGCGATCGCGCGCGCCTTCATCCACGATCCCAAGCTGATCCTGATGGACGAGCCGTTCGGCGCGCTGGATGCGCTGACGCGCGAGCAGATGAATCTGGAGATGTTGCGGATCTGGCGCGAGAGCGGCAAGACCATCATCTTCGTCACCCACTCGATCCAGGAAGCCGTGTTCCTGTCCTCGCACTGCGCCGTGCTGACCGCGGGCCCCGCGAGGATGGCCGATTACTTCCCGATCGACCTGCCCTTCCCGCGCGCGCTGCCGCTGAAGACGACGGATGCGTTCGGCGCCTATGCGCGGCGCATCTATGCGAAGCTGGGGCTAGGTGCGGCGTGAGATCGCGAGCCTGGCGCGACCGAGAGGTCGCGCTCAGGCTAACGACGCGCCACCGTCAAGATCGGGCCAGATGAATCCGTCCGCTCCTGCGCACATACTGCTTCGCTACGCTCCTGCGCGCCCTTACCCCGGCGAGGCCTCCGTCGCGATTGGCGGTATCCGCGTAGATGGCAACGTCCTGGCTCGGCTGCGCCACCAAGAGACCGGTGCTTGTAAAGGCACGGCGACCGCTCCCGCCGATACTGGCGACAAGCGGGGCTTGCTGGTCCGGCTCCTCTTGATATCTCATGTCACCGCAAGCGCCTCTGCCCACCGGCGGCAGTTTCGGCTTCAACGGGACGGCGGCTGGATCTGCGTCCCTGTACGACAAATCAACCAGCCTGGACGCAAACGGGCCTATTTCGTGCCGCTCGAAAGCAGATAGCAACGGCACGCCCGAACCGCCAGCGCTTGCGTTGAACTCCACGCCTCTGATCAATGGATCGCACACAGTGGCACGTGTCTGTCGACGCGACTTGAAAAAGTTGAACGACAAGGCTTCGCCTTGCTGATTCACCCGATCGATGGTGAGGCCGGTCGCATTGGCGTTCAACAGCTCCTTGTCGGTGATGAGGTTTACGCCACTGATGGGCGAGGTATTGAAGGTGACGACTTTGGCGACCGGGCGCCCCCGAGGCGCTGACAATGCAGCAAACTGGCCCAATCCTCCTCCCAGCGAATGCCCGACCGTGACAATTTGCCTGCAGCGCAGCTTTTGAACGTTGTTGAGGACCACACTAAATTCGCGCTGAAACTGATTGTACTCGGAATCGAAGGCCGCGACATAAGTCTCGAAGTTCGAAAGCCAGCTATTGAGGCCCGAAACGCTGCCCCGAAATGCGATGCTGGCCTCGCGGCACGTGCCGCGGGCGTCGGTCCGGGACCAGATGTGATACGATAGCCCTCTTGGATCGGGCTGATATTCCGCACCACACTGTCCTTGCGTCAAGCAGCGGTCGGGGGCCTGGAATCGCCATCCCCGGTGAGCCAGCAAACTCTGAACGCGATCAGATCGAGCAGGGAACGAACTCTGAATCGCAGTCGTCAATGATGCAACGTTGTCCGTTATGGTTTGGTACGACAACGCCGCCTGAATGGCGTATGGCGCATAATAGGCTGCGATTCCGCGTACGTCCTGCTCGTTGGTGTAGCAAGAGTAGTCGCTGGCCGGTAGCGAGCCGCGGGTCAACCGTAACGGGTTGACAGAATAAAAGCGGGACCGAGGACATCCCGGCGGCACTGCCGTTTCGCCCGCAGCATCGGTGATCGTAAACGCGACGGTGTCGTTGAACTGCGCGGCGACTGGCTGCACGTGACCGATAAAGGCAAGTGCGGCAGCCGCACCCGCGATGCGAAAACCGAATTTGCGAACATCGCCCATGATGGAGGCTCCAAAATTGATTGAATATGCATCTGGCTTAAAATCAAACAACCCAAAATAGCTCATAACTTTAGCTTGTGCAATCATGCTTGCGCAACCGCGATGCGGAACGGCGACAATCAGCGGGATTGTGCTGATCGCTTGATGGCTCGCACGCGCCGGGCCCTGACGACGGCCATGACAATCGCGCAAGCGAGAGCGGTGCCGGCTGCTATCGGGACACCGGCGAAGATCAACCATGGCAAGATGACCGTGTGATGCGCGCTGTTGACGTTGCCGCCGAATATCAGGCAGGCCCCGACCCCGCCTTCGTTCGGCTGACAGTTGGCGTTGACGAACGGAGCAATCGCAAAACCGGGAGCGAGATAAGGCAGCAACGCGAAAACCACCGTGACCAACAGCGCGAGGGCGAGGCGGGCGATCCGCCCGGTCCAGCCTCGAACGATAACCAGATAGCACATCACGAGCCAAACCGCCGCGAGCGCCAACCAGGCGAATGCGCTGCCGATCAGGACCGAAGCGGTGACCAGACCGGAAACGGCGTCGCTGACGTTGACGCCCGCGACAAGGCACGCCTCCTTCTGATCAACAACGCAGCCACTGATTTTGGCGAGCCCGCCGACCGCAGAGATCGCGAGGTCCGGAAGAAAGGGAAGAACCACGAGCAAAAGCAGAGCGAGGCGCCACCAGCGCCGGCGTGGTTCTGTGACAGGTTCGATGCTCATCCCGGGCCAGGTGCTGCAATGGGCAATTCAACGCGTACGTGATACAAATGACAGGACGCAAGGAGTGGCTCGAAACGAGCCAAAGTGCGGCATTCCAGCTTCAATATCGCTCGATGATACAGCCGGAGATTGTGCTGCGCAATCGGTAAAATGCCAGCTCCGAGCGACCTCGTCCGCGCTCGCAAATCGTGAGGATTGCGATCGCGGCCAAACGCGCGTAGCGATCGGCCGCAGCCCGTTCCCGACACGAAGTTCAAGCCGTGACGGACGCTCAAGCGTCTTCGACAAAGGTCGACAGCGCCCGCTGCAAGTTCTTGTAGGCGCGCGGTCCGATCTTGGCCGCGAGCGCCTTGTCGCTTGCCCCGACCGCGGGCCTTAGCCGTTCCAGCAGCGCCATGCCGGCGCCGGTCAGATAGAGCACGTAATAGCGGCGGTTGATCGCCGACGCCGTGCGCCGCACCAGGCCACGGCCTTCCAGATGATCCACCAACCTGCCGAGCCCGGCCCGTTCGATCGACAACAGCTGAGCGACGGCAAGCTGGTTGACGCCGGGATTGGCGTCGATCACGCAGAGCACGGAGAACTGGGCGGGACTGATCTCGAACGCCGCCAATTGCCGGCTGAACTCCCTGAAGATCCAGAGCTGCGCCCGGCGGATGCTGTAGCCCAGCAGTCGCGAGAGGTCGCCGAGCGCGAGCGGTTTCGCCCGCGCCGGCTTTGCACCCGACGCCGTTCGCGGCGGCGATCGCGCCGGCTTGGTCGCGCGCGGCGCTCGCCGCGGTCCTTTGGAGGCGGTCCGTTTTCTCGCCCCTGCCTTGCCTGGCTGCATCGACGCGCTCTTTCGCAAGGCCGGTGCAGGTGCATCCGGCCGGGGTTTGAGGATTCGGACAGCAAGTCTAACGCAACGCGCAGGGATCGAGAAGCCGAGGGGAACCTGCGCCCGGGCATACAGCTTCTACGACAGGTTGCACGGCAATATCGCGCGATGCGCCATGTTGACACGACAACATGGCTCGCCTAAGGATCGTGAAAACCTGCCTCACGAGCGGGTTCCAAGGGGAGCGAACGTCGGTGCCGTCATCAGCGGTGGACGCCGATCCGCGTGCCATCGTGCATCGCGGCGGGATGATCGCGCGCGAAAGCCGCGTTGCCGCTCAGTGCGGGCGCGAGCGCGTTTCCCCAACAGCAATGTCGCAAATCACTCTGACCACCGGCAGGCGTCACGCCTGGCGCTTTCGTTCGATCATCAAAAGTGAAACTGGGAGGACACGACGTGAAACGACTTTTTCTCGCCTCGACCATCGTCGCCACCTGGGCGTCTCTCGGCGCGCAGGTCTCGGCACGCGGGCTGCCGCCGAGCGGCGTGGCCCCGCGCGCGTCCTGCACCGCGCTGACCGGCCTCACTTTGCCGAACACGCAAATCCTGAGCGCGACCCAGAAGTCTGGCTATTGCAACGTGGTCGGCATCATCAACAAGCGCGTCTCGACGCAGGATCCCGATCATTTCACCTATGGCATCGGCTTCGCGCTCAATTTGCCCAACACCTGGCACGGCCGCTTCGAGATGATGGGCGGTGGCGGCACTGACGGCAGCCTCAATGCAGATCCGCAAGGTGCAGCCGGCGTCGAGCTCGGCGAGGGTTGGGCCGTCGCAGCCGATGACGGCGGCCACGAGGACAATGCGACCAATGCGGTCGGCGGCTATCAGGACGACGATGCCAATGCCGGCGGCTCGGCCCATTTCGCGATCGACGCGCAGGCCCGCAGCGACTACGGCTACAACGGCATCGAGAAGACCGCGACCACGGCCAAGCAGATCATTTCCTATTTCTACGGCCTCGACACCGTCTATTCCTACATCATGGGATGCTCGAACGGCGGCCGCGACGCGATGGTGGCGTCGCAGCGATCGCCCTGGCTGTTCGACGGCGTGATCTCGCAAAATCCCGGCTTCAACCTACCGCAGGCGGGCCTTGCCGAAGCCTGGAACGAGCAGGTGCTCGGCACGCTTTCGACCAGCAAGGACGTCAACGGCCAGCCCTTCATTCCCGACACTTTCCCCGTGCAGGACCTCCAGGTCGCATCGGCTGCGATCCTGAGCGCCTGCGACGCGCTCGACGGCCTGGTCGACGGGATCATCGACAACTACCATGCCTGCACCGCGAAGAAGGTTACCCCGGCGCTCGCCAGCTATACCTGCGGCACCGGCTCGCACGGCAGCACGCCGCATGGCGGCACCTGCCTCACCAAGCCCCAGATCGACGCACTGAAGAAGATCTATGCCGGGCCCGTCAACTCGAGGGGCGAGCGGCTCTACTCGAACTGGTTCTGGGATGCCGGCATCTGGACGCCGCCGACCGCACCCGGCGCAGGCTGGCAATTGTGGAACGTCGTCACCGCGCCGGTGCCCAGCGTCAACACCGCGATCAACCTGACGCTCGGCGCCGGCGCGCTCCCGATGATCTTCCAGACGCCCCCCGTGGTCACGCCGGTCAACGGGCCGAACGGCCAGGAAGCCTTCGTGTTCCACTTCAACTTCGACGCCGACGCGCCAAAAATCTTCACCAGGGCCAAGGCCTACCCGGAGAGTTCGATGGACTTCATGGCGGCGATCGCAACCGATCTGCGTCCGTTCAGGGCGCGTGGCGGCAAGCTGATCATCTCGTCCTCGGTCAATGACGGCATCTTCTCAGGCGCCGCGATTGCCCGCTGGTACCGCAAGATGAACCAGCGCATGGACAACCGCGCGACCGATTTCGCCAGGCTGTTCATGGTGCCGAACATGGCGCATTGCGGCGGCGGCGCGGCCACCACGAGCTTTGCGACAAACGAGCTCAAGGCCATCACCGACTGGGTCGAGAACGGCATCGCGCCGGAACGCATCGTGGCGGCCAATACCAACACGACATCGCCCTACCCGGCCGGAGGTCTGTTCGATCCGAGGGTTGCCATGAACTTCCCGACCGGAGGCACGAGGCCGCTCTGCGTCTATCCGAAGATTCCGTCCTACAAGGGCAGCGGCCTGACCAGCGACGCCGCGAATTTCGCGTGCGTCGATCCCGGCTTCAAGCCCGGTGGCGATCATGATTTCCACGACGACGACGACGGCCGCGGCGACGACAGGCATTGAGCCTTCGTTTGCGCCTGTATCCCGGACGCTAGCGCGTCCGGGATATCGATCGGGCCCGCTCCAATCTCGTCATCGCGAGCGAACTGTTCAGCCCGGGGACATAGCTTACACCTGTTCGGGGACATGGTTGACACATCAAAATCGGCTGGATTCGTCGAACAAGGGGGCGAGCCATGCCGTGGCGAGAGGTGTCTGTCATGGACCAGCGGCGCGAGTTTGTGATGCTTGCTAAGCAGGAAGGAGTGAACCGGCGGAAGCTGTGCCGGCAGTTCGGGATTAGTGCCCAGACTGGTTACAAGTGGATCGAGCGCTATGATGCAGGGGATACGACGCTGGCCGATCGCTCGCGCCGGCCGCATCGCAGCCCGGATCGTACTGAGGCTGCGATCGAGCAGCAGATTGTGGCCTTGCGCGATGTCCACCCGGCCTGGGGGGCGCGCAAGATTTTGCATCGTCTAAAGCGCGACCGGCAAGCCGTGCCGGCGATATCGACGACGCACGAGATCCTGCGTCGCTACGATCGCGTGAGCGAGCCTGCGGGGAGACCTGGACAGCCCTACATCCGCTTCGAGAAGGAGGCACCCAATCAGCTCTGGCAGATGGACTTCAAGGGACACAGCCCACTCGAGGACGGCGTATCCTGCCACCCGCTGACGATGCTGGACGATCACTCGCGGTTCTCGTTGTGCCTGGCTGCTTGTGACAACGAGCGAGGTTCGACCGTGCAAGGGCATCTGAGGGAGACATTCCGCCGGTACGGCCTCCCCGATGCGATGTTCGTCGACAATGGCGGCCCCTGGGGCTTCACCCTTGAAGACCCCTGGACCGGGCTGACGGTCTGGCTTTTGAAGCTTGGCGTCCGGGTGATCCACAGCCGGCCGTATCATCCGCAGAGCCGAGGAAAGAACGAACGCTTCCATCGCACGCTGAAGGCCGAGGTATTTGCCTTCAGGCGCTACCGCGACCTTGCCGAGGTGCAGCGCGCATTCGACCAATGGCGAGCCGTCTACAATCTCGATCGGCCGCATGAGGCTTTGAACTACAACGTTCCGGCAAGCCGGTACCAACCCAGTTCGCGGGAAATGCCGGACAGATTGCCCGCGGTGGAATACGACGAGCACGAGGTCGTCCGTTCCGTCTCCACCACCAAGGCCTATGTCAGCTTCAAAGGCAAATTGTGGAAGGTTCCGCAGGCCTTCCGCGGCGAACGGCTTGCGATCCGTCCACTCAATACCGACGGCAGGTTCGGCATCTTCTTCGCTGCGCACCAGATCGCGGCGATCGATTTAGGATGATCCAAAAGTGTCAACCATGTCCCCGAACAGGTGTAAGCTATGTCCCCGGGCTGAACAGAACCGAAGCAATCCAGACATCTGCGGAGGGACTCTGGATTGCTTCGGTTCGCTCGCAATGACGAAGAATAAATCTCACGCCGCCTCGGCTTCCTCATACAGGCCGGCGAGGAAATCACCGAACGTCGGCGCAAGCTCCAGCACGTAGCCCCATTTGTCCGACATCGCTTCAGCGAGCGTCCACGGCTTGTCGTATTCGGCAACCTCGTGATCGATGAACCAGATCTTGCCGAAATGTGCTTTGTCGATCGTCATGCAGATCGGATTGCCGCCGTGATCGCTCATGATCCATAGCAGCTCGTCCACGGTCGGCCATTGTGGCTCCTGACGCACCAGGACCAGCGAGCAATCGGGCTCGTCCGGCCGCAAGCCGAACACCATCTGGACGGCCCCGGCCCAGTGCCCTTGCGGCCAGTTGAATTCGGCCGCACCACGGCAATAGCCGCCGGCGCAGGCCAGCAGGAAACGGCGATAATCATCCGGCAAGCGGCAGCCGATCGACGTCTCGAACGCCACGAGCGCTGCTTCGCTCGGCGCCTCCTCATCAGGGCAATCAATGCCTGAAATGAATTTTGCAAGATCCACGTGCTCTCTCCTCCGCGCGACTGCGCGCCAAGCCTTCGTCGCGCCCGCGTCTATGCCGGTTCGACGGAGGAAGAGAAGAACGTCTGCTCAGAGCAGCTTCGCGCTCACGAACAACGCGCGCACGGCGTTGGTCGCCTGCACCGCGAGCATCGCATTGCCGGCCGCGCCCTCCAGCGCGTGGACGGCTTCATCGTGCAGCGAGCGGAATTCCATCCACTCGACCGATTTGAAGTTGGTGAGGAATTGATAGGCCTGGCCGACGGTCGCAATCGCCAGCGTGTCGCCGTTCAGCTTGATCTTGAACGTTGTGCGCAGCGGGGTCTCGGAGCTTGCTGGATCACTCATGGGCTGCTTCTGGACGACAACGGCTTAACGAAGGGAAAACGGCAGCCCCGCCGCGGCAGGCAAATGTCAGGAGTCGGTGCTGGCGCGTTGCGAGGCGGTTGTCGATCCGCCCAGGCTCGGCACCACGACAATGCGATTGAACTCGCCATTGTCATAGGCCTTCAAAAAACGATCATAGTCCTTGATCGAGACGCAGCCATTGGAATCGCCGCGCGGCCCAAGCATGTAATTGTGGGTGAGCAGGCCGACGCGCCCGAGCGCGCTGGTGCCTTCGGCAGGCGTCATGCGCAGCGCCCGCACGCCGTGGAACAGTTTTTCACGCGGCTTCAGGTCATAGGTTGCGGGCGGCGTCGCGCCGACCATGCGCTGGTCGACATGCTCGGGGTCGTCCATCAGCGCGCCCATGCCCGAATGGGCTTCCAGCGCAGCGCCGTTCGGCAGGTAGAGCGCCTTGGCCGAGATGTCATAGACCGCCGTCTTCGAATCGTAGCCGAGGGCGGCGAGATCCGGCGCCTTGCCGAACAGGCCGCTGTCGGGCGTCAGCGAGGCCAGCTTGATCTTGTCGGTGAACTTCTCGAGGAAATTACGGTTGTCGACCCTGGGATTGGAGTCGGCATAGGCTTGGCTGGAGGCGACTTGGGAGGCGAAATCCGCCTGGACCGGGCGCGAGCGCGGCATCGGGATGCCGTCGGCCCGCTGCGAGGGCCGCGTCTCGTCGATCGCGGGCCGACTGTCATCGGTCAGCGTCGAGCGCCAGTCGTCGGCCTGAAGCTTCTGGGCCAGCATCGCCTTGGCGTCGCGCAATTTGAGCTGCACCGCATTCAAGGCGGAGCGCTCCAGCGTCCGGAGGCCGAGCTCGCGCGCAGGCGGGCTTGCCGACAGCGAGGCGAAACGATCGTCAAACGAGGGGGAATTGGCCGGCGGCAGCGCGGCGGTGACGAGAGGGGTCGAATCACCCGAGCCCGCGACCCAAGCGGCGCCGCCCAGCGCCAACGCAAAGGCGGCCAAAGACAGCAAAATTGTCTCGGCGCGCCCAACACGGCGGCGCGACAACAGCCTCTCGGCGCGTGCGCGGTCGGAAACCATCAGATCCCCAAATCGACCCCCGGGGGGCCCAACCCCCACCCGGAGACTCTATACCAGCTACCACATTGGGAGCCAAAAGTTAGGCATAATCGCGGCCGGCGGGGCACCCCAAAGGTATGAAATGACCGATGCGTTCGACCTCGACCGGTTCGTTCAGGCCCAAAACCCGGTTTATCGCGACGTCCAGGGGGAGCTGGCCCGCGGGCGGAAGCAGAGCCACTGGATGTGGTTCATTTTCCCGCAGGTCGCAGGCCTCGGTCTCAGCGCCATGTCGCAGCGCTATGCCATAGGCTCACGCGCGGAGGCCAAGGCCTATCTCGCCCACCCCACCCTCGGCCCACGCCTCGTCCAATGCACGAATCTCGTGCTCGCCGTCGAGGGGCGAACCATCAACGCGATCCTCGGCGCGCCGGACGACGCCAAATTCCGATCGTCGATGACGTTGTTCAGCGCCGTGTCCGAAGAGCCCATTTTCGCTCAGGCAATCGACCAATATTTCGCGGGCGCGCAGGACAACGCGACGCTTCAGATCCTCTCAGCCCTTGATCGAGAGGCGTAGTCGCGCAGAACCGCGCGCCATCAACGTAAACCCGCGGTTAATCCGGCCCACCTATCGTTGGCTCAGAATAATTTTCTCCCTGCGCCAATTGCCGGACAGATCATGAAAATCGGTACGCTGCTGACCACCGCCATCGTCTCGCTCTCGACCGTCGGCGGCGGCCTCGCCGTCTACGTCGCGGTCACGAAATACCAGACGATGGACAGGATCGCCGAGGCGCAGGGCCGGCTCGCGATCGTCCGCGCGGTCAGCGACATTCCGCGTTACCTCAACCCCGAGCGCGGCTTTGCCACCAACATCCTCTATGGACCTGCGACCGTCGACCCGGCGCAGCTTGCCGAGCATGACAAGCTGCGCAAGCAGACCGACGGTGCGCGCGACAAGATGAACGCGCTGCGCAAGGAGCTGCCCGGCTCGCTGGATGACGGCAACACCATCGGCGGCAACATCGACGGCATCAATGCGAAATTCACCGCGCTGCGCGAGGCGGTCGACAAGGCGATCGCGGGCCCTGCGGATGCGCGCAAGGACGCAGCCAGGAAGATCGTCGCCGACAACGGCGTGCTCAACAGCGGCGTCACCGCGCTTCTCAACGAGCAGGTCCGCCGCATGGCGATCCTCAATGGCGACGCCTACCGGCAGGCGAGCTACGCCAATATCGCGATGACGCTGCGCGACATCGGCGGCCTCAACGCCAGCCTGCACAAGAATCTCGTCGGCTCGAAAAAGGTCGCGACCGACGCCGAGAAGGCCGACATCGCCCGGTCGCAGGGACGCAACGACCAGATCGTGATATCGCTCCAGGAGCTGCGCGGCAATCCGGCGACGCCCGCCAACGTCGCCGCCGCGCTCGAGACCATGAATTCGGTCTATGTCGAGGCCTTCGGCCGCGAGCAGAAGCTCGTCAAGGAGGGCGCGGCCACCGGCAAGTACGAGCACGACGTCGACACCTATTACGCGGAATCGCAGCGCGGCCTCGGCGCCATCATTGGTGTCCGCGACGCCTTCTACGACAATGCCGAGCAGGTTCTCGCCAACGCCTCGTCGTCCGCGCGCACGAGCTTCACGATCGCGCTTGCAGGCCTCGTCGCCGTGCTGATCGCCAGCATCGGCCTCGTGGTGACGGTGCGACGCCGCGTCTGCGCGCCAATCGTCAGCCTGACGTCGCGGATGTCCCAGCTTGCCGACGGCGATGTTGCGGACAACATCCCCGGCGCCGAGCGCTCCGACGAAATCGGGGCGATGGCCGCAGCCGTCCAGGTGTTCAAGGACAACATGATCCGGGCCGACCTCCTCGCGGCCGAGAAACAGGCCGAGAACGACGGCAAGATGCGCCGCGCGCAGGCGCTCGACGAGCTCACCCGCTCATTCGAAGCCAAGGTCACCGAGCTTGTCGGGGGCCTGTCCCGGGCGTCCTCCACGATGGAGAGCACCGCGCAATCGATGACCTCGACGGCGGCCCAGACCAACAGCCAGGCCGCGGTCGTGGCGGCCGCCTCCGAGCAGACCTCGACCAACGTGCAAACGGTCGCGAGCGCCACCGAAGAGCTCACCTCCTCGATCGCCGAGATCGGCCGCCAGGTTGCACAAAGCACGGAGATCGCGGCCCGCGCCGTCGACAACGCCCGCCGCACCGGCGACACCGCGCGTGCGCTCGCCGACGGCGCGCAGAAGATCGGCGACGTCGTCACGCTGATCCAGAGCATCGCCGAGCAGACCAATCTGCTCGCGCTCAACGCCACCATCGAGGCCGCGCGCGCCGGCGACGCCGGCCGCGGCTTTGCCGTGGTCGCCTCCGAGGTGAAATCGCTGGCCGGGCAGACCGCCAAGGCCACCACCGAAATCTCCGAGCAGATCTCGGCGATCCAGGCCGCGAGCGACGAGACCGTCACTGCGATCCGCAACGTCGCCGACGTCATCGCCGAAATCGACCAGATCGGCACCGCGATTGCTGCCGCGATCGAGCAACAGGGCTCGGCGACCAAGGAGATCTCACGCAGCGTCCAGGAGGCCGCCCGCGGCACCCAGGAGGTCAACACCAACATATCAGGCGTGCAGCGCGCCGCCGACGACACCGGTGCGGCCGCTTCGGAAGTGCTGGGCGCAGCCGAACAGCTCTCGACCCAGTCGCGCGACCTCGCCGGACAGTTCGACCGCTTCCTGAGCGAGGTCCGGGCGGCGTAAGAGGCTCAGTAAGGCGGCGCCTTGCGCGCCCGCTGCGCTTTCGCCGCCTCGATCCACCAGGTGAGATCCTCGGCAAAACGCGGAAAGGCGTGCTCCAGCGCCTTGCCGCCCTCGCCGATCGGCTCGCCCTCCGCCGACAGCGTCTGCCCGATCGGGCCGACGCCGATGGTGCTCGACACCACGACCATGCCCATCTCCGACAGCGTGCCGTGCCAGGCGGTCGAGGCCCGCGCGCCGGACAGGCGGCCGGCGGAATAGCTCACGATCGCGGCCGGACGCCAGAACCACTCCTCCAGGAAGTGGTCGGTGAGATTCTTCAATCCGGGCTGAATGCCCCAATTGTATTCGCCGGTGACGAAGACGAAACCGTCGGCGCCGCGGATCTGCCCCGCCAGCGTCTGCAGCGCCTCCGGCGCCGTGCCTTTGGGATATTCCTTGTACATGCGGTCGAGCATGGGCAGCCCGATCGCCTTGGCGTCGATGAAGGCGACGTCGTCGCCGCGTTGGCGCAGGCGATCGATGACAAAGTTCGCAAGGCGGATGCCCATGCGGTCGGATCGGTAGGAGCCGTAGAGGACGAGGATGCGATTGCTCATGACTGGCAGGCTAGCACGGAACGATGCCGCGGACCCAGTCGATTTGTCGCGTTTAGCGCGTGCGCCCGCGCTCCAGCGTTTCCGACGGCGCCTCCCCGAACTGGTCGCGATAGCTTCTGGAGAAATCGCTGAGATGCCAGAAACCGAAGGCCAGTGCGACGGCCTTCACGCTTTCGGCGCCCGCGAGCAGCTGCTGGCGGACCAGCCACAGCCGCCGCAGACGCAGGTAACGATGCAGGCTCATGCCGCGATAGCGGCGAACGACGTCGTGCATGGTGCGGACGGAGATGCCGAGCTTGCGCGCCATCTCCTCGCTGTAGATCGGCTGGGCGAGATCGTCGGACAGAAGTGCGCGGATATCCTGGAACAGCTTGAACTGCCGCTCGTCGTTCGGCCGCAGCGTCCATCGCGCGGGAACCAGATTGGCGAAGGCGGCATCGACCGCGGCGAACAGCGACTCCCTCATCGCGGCGGCCTTCAGTGGCACTTCAGCCGGGTCGATCGGCTCGGATGCGGCGGCCAGCACCTCCCGGACCACCTTCCGCAGCCAATGCAGCGCCAGCGTGCTGGTCTCGAAAATCTTGAAACTGGAATTCGTCACCGGCCAGCCGCGGTCTTTCACCTCCGGCCGAAACACGACCGAGGCGATTTGCCGCTGCACCTCCTCGATGGTGTTGTAGGCCGCGCCGCTGCTGCCGATGACGATGACCGCGCGATCGCGCTGCGCGCCGTTGAAGCGAATGGGAACTTCGAGATCGTCCATCGCAAACCCGACCGCGGTGCAATCCGCGACGAGCTGCGCATCCACGATGCGCGGAAACGCGCGCGTGACATTCACGTCGCAGCCGGGCAATCGCAAAATGATTTGCTCAGTCGCAATCCTTCGCACGAACGGCGTGAACTCGATGTTCAAGCCGCGGATGGAACTGCGAAACGCGTCGACGTCTGAAAAGCGAAATATCTGTGGCGCCAGCTGCGGCGCATCATCATCACTGGTCATGGCAATATGAAAACAGCGTCGAGAAACGACGCGCGTCCGGTGACAGCACCGGCCTGATTTCCCCCCTTTCGGTTATCCCGTTACACCGAAGGAATCATCCAAATGTCTCTCGATCAGTTGGCGAGGATCGCATTCAAAGGACAAGGCGGCGGATAAAGTCCTGCCAAATTTCGATAACGTTTCAGATGACACAGACGGTGCACTGATACCCGCCCGCTCAAAGTCTATAATCCAAATTAACAACTTTGGAGCGAAATGAAGCCCGTTCATTAGTCGTAGTATTTTTGAGTTCAGGCCCTGCCATGATGGCAAATTCGCCTGCCGATATTCTGGTCGAGTTGGAAGACGCGGTCGCAGCCTGCCCGCCGGATCGTTGTGCCCGTATCCTCTCAGACATCGTGCATCTGCTCGCAACCGGCCGCGAGCGGCCTCAGGAATTGCTTGTCAACGTGGTCGACGGCGTGTTGCTGCGCCTGATGGTCCGGGTCGCGCCGAGTGCGATGGTGCAGCTCAGCGAGACGCTTGCCGAACTGAATGTTGCGCCGCAAGACACGTTACGGCATCTGGCATCCCACGAAGATCCGGACGTGGCGTGTCCGGTCCTGCGGAAATCACAGGCCCTGTCCATCGCCCATCTCGCGACAATCGCGACATCGTGCGACGAGACGCAACAGCTGGCGATCGCCGCCCGAGACAGGGTCGAGGCGGCCGTGGCCGAGGCCCTGCTCAAGCGCGGCAACCGCACGCTCACTCTTGCTTTGATCAAGAACCCGGGAACCAGGTTCTCCGATGCGGCCTATGCGTTGCTGCTCGAGACCGGCGCAGCGGATGACGAGATCACCAAGGCGCTGGCGCTCAGGCCCGGCACACCTGACATCGTCCTGCGCAAGCTTCTCTCCGCCTCGCCCGCGGAAAAGCCCCTTTCCAAGCCCCCCGCCAAGCCCAGCGCCTCTGCCGCGCCCCCGGCGCCGATTGCGCCAAAGCGGCCGGGCCCGGACGACTATGCGAGCGCAAGGCCGGAGATCGTTGCGCTCAACCGTGTCGGCAAGCTCAACGATTCCACGGTGAACCGCTTCGCGATCCGCGGCGAGACCGCCAATCTCTTCACGGCGCTGTCGGTGCTTTCAGGCGCACCGATCGAGATCGTCGAGCACGTGATGAATGACGACGACTGCGAGGGCCTGGTGATGGCCTGCCGGGCTTCGCGACTGAACTGGACCACCACGCTTGCGATCCTGAGCAATCGCTGCGGCACACGACTTTCCTTCACTGAGCGCGAACGCGCGCAACACATCTTCGAGACACTTCTTCTGTCGACCAGCCAATGGACAGTGCGCTGGGGGGAGATCGCAGCAGGCGCCAGCACAAGCGATACGGGAAATCGCGGCGCGAAAATGGGGGTTAGCCGATGAAGTTCGACGGTCGCAAAGCATCGCGCGTGAAGATGGATCACAAGCAGCCCGTCAATCTGATGGGCTCGGATGGCACCTGGCGACGCAGCTGCGTCCTGCTGGACGTCTCGCAAAGCGGCGCCAAGATCGAGGTCGAGGGCACGCTCGACGTGCTCCAGGCCAAGGAATTCTTCCTGTTGCTGTCCTCGACCGGTCTCGCCTACCGGCGCTGCGAGCTCGTGTGGATCGACGGCACCATGGCTGGCGTCCACTTCATCACCGCGGACGCCAAGAAGAAACCGGCAAGCGCGCCGGCGGCTGCGCTGACTTCCACCCAGGGCAAATAGGCTCGACGCTCATCAATCTCATTCAACTCCGGTAAAGTTCAGAACCGTCGGTGCAGAACGCGCGCCCCATATCCAGCCCTGTCAAAGGCGACAGCGGCACACGAGCGGCGGAAGCGGCACGCCCTTTCGTGCATGTGCTGGCCGATTCCTCCGACAAATTGTCCGGCATCTGCTCGATCCTCGAACAGCAATTTACCGTCGCAGGCGAACGGCTCGACGCGGAAGCCAAGCTGTCGCAAGTGCCGTTCGCCGTCGTCATCCGGGCGGAGCTGCGTGACACCGGCAACATCGCTGCGATCAAGCGGAGGGCCGGCAAGCTCGCAAAGGCCACCAAGCGCATCTTCCTGGTCGAGCACTCCTCTCACGTCTGTATCTCGCAGGCCCACGCGCTCGGGGCGACGCTCGTCCTTCCCGGCACCATGAACAAGATCAAGCTGCTCGCGGCGCTGGCTGATCCGGCCGAGCAGGAAACGACTTCGCCAAATGGTTCGCCGCAGCCGGACAACGCGGTCGAGGCCGCCGCAACCGCCATCGCATCGATGTTCACGGCCGTCACGCTTGGCGGCCCCCTCGACGTCGATGGCACCAAGGAAGCCGGCCGGCAGATCGCCGATCGCATCACCGAGCACGGTCTGACCGAATGGCTCACGACGGTGCGCCGCCATCACGAGGGAACTTACCAGCACTGCCTGCTCGTGACCGGCGTCGCGATCGACTTCGGCCTGAGCCTTGGCGTCGGACGGACCGATCTGGAGCGGCTCTATACGGCGGCCATGTTCCACGACATCGGGAAGGCCCAGATCCCGCTTGCGATCCTGGACAAGCCCGGCCGACTCGATCCCGACGAACGCGCCATGATCGAGACGCACCCGGCGGCAGGTTACGAGTTCCTGAAGGACCAAGACAAGATCACGCCCGAGATTCTCGATGCCGTCCGGCATCACCACGAATATCTCGACGGCAGCGGCTATCCGGACGCGCTGTGCGGGGAGACCATCAATGACATCGTGCGCATTCTGACGATCTCGGACATCTTCGCCGCGCTGATCGAGCACCGTCACTACAAGCCGACGATGCCGCGCATCGAGGCCTACAACATTCTCTGCGGGATGAACGGAAAGCTGGAAAAGGCGCTGGTCGACACGTTCAAGCAGGTCGCGCTCTCCAGGTGAGCGCGCCGGCGAACAACAAACGCGCCGCGCCTGAATTCAGTGCGTCGCACGGTATTTGATGCGGCGCGGAATTGACCGGCACGCCAAGCCTTCCGCAAGCGTCTTCATGTCCTCGCGTCTGCCGCTGCGGACAAGCCTGCTGAACTCTTCAGGACTGAAGGGAAGACTCGGATCGTCATCAATCGGGCGCCGCACCCGCGGGCCGAACAACCGTCGAACCAGGCTAGCCAGCCGCCGCATATCGATTCCCTCGCGCCAGCAACAAACCTTTCAGTCCGCATATTGTTCCTCCTGCACGGCGAAGATTGCAAGAGGCTGCAAGGAGTGCGCACGAAAAATTTCGTGAGGGAATAATCTCCTCCGCGTCACCTCAATCGGCAAAGCCGACGAAGCGGACGAACTCCTCATTATGTTCGCGATCGGAACGAACGGCATTCGCGGCAAAATTGTCGTCGGGATAGCCGAGCGCAACGCAGGTCATGATGACCTCGTCTTCGGGAATCCTGGCGACCTCGCGCACGATGTCGGAGCGCATGATGCCCTGCCCGTTGATCACCGAGCCGAGGCCGCGGTCCCAGGCCGCGAGCACGATGCCGTAGCAGAGCGCGCCGAGATCGAAATGACAGACCGCGCCGGGATCGAGCACGCGGTCATAGGTCAGGACCAGCGAGACCGGCGCGTCGAACTGGCGGAAGCCACGCAAGACCCAGTCCTGCCGCATCGGCTTGTCGTCGCGCGCGATCCCCATCGCCCCGAACAGCTTCTTGGCGATGTCGACCTGACGCGTGCGGTGGATGCCCTGATATTCGCCATGGCTGACGATGTCGCGCTTGACCTTGGCGCCGGCCGCCATCTCGTCCATGTTGCGGCGACGCACCTCTTCGAGCGGGTGGCCGGTGAGCACATGGATGTGCCAGGGCTGCGTGTTCATCGACGATGGCGCACGCTTGGCGCTGTCGATGATCGCCGCGATCACCGCGCGCGGCACCGGCTCGTTCTTGAACCCGCGCACACTGCGGCGCGACTGGACCAGCGTTTCGAATTCCACCTTCCGACCTCCCTGCGCATACCCGTCCGGCGGTTGCCGATGCGGCGCGCGAAATCTATGCTAAGGCGCAAGCAAGACCAAGACCGTGTGAGGACCTGAAAAATGCCTGCACCGCTCGATCCCGTCATCGCCCAGATCATTCCGCTGCTGCCGCTGCGCGATCCCGCGACGATGACGCCACAGAGCGCCCGCGATTCCCTGCGCGCACTGGCCGCGGCGCGGGCGGCGGTGCCGCCCCCGCCGGTCGATGCCGCGCAGGACATCAAGGTGAAAGGCGGCGCCGGCTCGCTCAACGCGCGCGTCTACAGGATCGGAGCCGCGCCCGCGCCGACTGTGGTGTTCTTCCACGGCGGCGGCTGGGTCGCGGGCGACCTCGACACCCACGACCGGCAGGCGCGGTGGCTTGCGATCGAGACCGGCGCCGTCGTCGTCTCCGTCGACTACCGGCGGCCGCCGGAGACGCGCTTTCCGGGCGCTTTCGAGGATGCCTTCGCAGCTAGCAGCGACATCTTCAACCGCGTCGCGGAATTCGGCGGCGACACTCAGCGCCTCGGCGTGGCCGGCGACAGCGCCGGCGGCAATCTGGCGGCGGCGACCGCGATTGCCTGCCGCGACGCCGGCATCAAGCTCGCCGCGCAATTGCTGGTCTATCCCGTGACCGACGTCGTCGGCCGCTATGCCGACCCGCGGGAGAACGCACGCTATCCGTCACGCACCGACAACGCCGACGGCTACTTCCTGTCCCGCGCCGTGATGGAATGGTTTGCCGGACATTATCTCGCCGATCCCGGCCAGGCAGCCGACTGGCGGGTCTCGCCGCTGCGTGCGGCATCGCTGTCCGGCCTCGCGCCCGCGATCGTGACCACCGCCTGGTTTGATCCGTTGCGCGACGAAGGCGCGGCCTATGCGCGGGCGCTGGAGGCGGCTGGCGTGCGGGTCAAGCACCATGAGGGCGCCGGCCTGATCCACGGCTATTTCGGCCTCGGCGAAGCTTCCGAGGTCGCCCGTGCCGAGGCGCAGCGGGCCCGCACCGATTTCAAGGCGCTGCTTGTGCGTGGGATCTGATCAAATTGCTGATCCGCATCCTCGTCGCATTGATCCCGATGCTGCTGATGGCCGCAGGCGCCTCGGCCACACCACGGACCGTCACGTTTGGCAGCGCCGACGGCCGCACGATGGTGGTCGGCTATCTCTTTCAGCCCGCCACGCCCGGCCCTTGGCCGGCCGTCGTCATGCTGCACGGCCGCGGCGGACCGTATTCCAGCAACGACAACGCCGATTGCACCTTTGTCGGCGCCGGCACGACGTCAGCCTGCAACGCCACCACCCTGTCGAAACGCCATATGATGTGGGGCGAATATTGGTCGGCGCGCGGCTACCTCGCGCTGCTGCCGGACAGCTTTGGCCCGCGCGGCAAGGCGCATGGCTTCGGCCGCTTCACCCATGACGACCCCGATCGTGCCGACGTCAACGAGATGACCGTGCGCCCGCTCGATGCCGAAGGCGCCCTCCTTTATCTGCGCGGCCGAGGCGACATCATCCTCTGGCAGATCTTTCTCCAGGGCTGGTCCAATGGCGGCAGCACCGCGCTGAACGTGATGATCCGGCAAGGCAACGCGGCGGGCTATCGCGGCGCACTCGTGTTCTATCCCGGATGCGGACAGATGGCGTTGCTCGCGCCGACCATCTCCACTGTCGCTCCGATTGCCCTGTTCCTCGGCTCCGACGACGAAGAGGTGTCGCCGCTGATCTGCCAGCACGTGGCCGAGCGGTCGCAGCAGGCGGGGACCCGGATCGACGTCATCCTCTATTCCGGCGCGACCCATGATTTCGACGAGCCTTCGTCCCGGCGGCAGTCGACGCCAGGGAATCAGGCCGCCATGGACGACGCGCTGGTCAAGGCTGCTGGCATCCTCGACAGCTGGAAAAATTGAAACGCGGACCGGACGCAGCGCGCCGATCCTGCTTGATTGCGCCATGATTCCGGGCTCCAATTCGAAAGCCATCTTTTGGTTTAGGGAGACACCCATGATGAAGCGGATTTTTCTGGCTGCGATCGTTGCCACCTTTGCAGCAGGCTCGGCCCTTGCAGACGACACCTGCGAGAGCAAGGCCGTCGGCAAGGACGGCAAGGCCTTGGCCGGCGCCGCCAAGACCTCGTTCATGAAGAAGTGCAAGGAAGACGCCTGCACGCCGAAGGCCGTCGGCTCCGATGGCAAGCCGCTCGCCGGCGCCGCCAAGAACAGCTTTATGAAGAAGTGCGAAGTCAGCGCGTAAGGCGCGCAAATTCGCTACTTTCTTTCATGAGCGATCAACATACGAACGTCGTCATGGCCGGGCTTGTCCCGGCCATCCACGTTCTGTGCGCTCGCGCCCAAACAAGATCATGCGAAAGCGTTGTCACCCTAGACAGAAGCCGTCGGCTGACGGATCATGCAGTGCTGAGCGAACTGGGGGCACGTCGACGAGGCTTTCTAGCAAAGGGTGGTCAAGATGTTGCAGTTTCGAGTGCGTGATCAGATCGTGGCGACAATGAGCTTGCTTGTCGCGCTGATCATCAGTTTTGACGTCGCGCATGCAAGGGGCCCTGGTCTGCCCAACGTCATGGTGCTGGCGACCGGTGGCACCATCGCCGGCTCCGGAGCGAGCAGCACCACCGTGGTCGGTTACACCGCAGCCACGGTGGGCATCGAGACCCTGCTCAACGCCGTCCCCGAACTGAAAACGGTGGCCAACGTCAAGGGCGAGCAGGTTTTCCAGATCGCCAGCGAGAACATGAACAATGACTACTGGCTCAAGCTTGCGAAGCGCGTCAACACGCTGCTCGCGCAGGACGACGTCGATGGGATCGTCATCACCCACGGGACCGATACGATCGAGGAAACCAGCTATTTCCTGGACCTGGTGGTCAAGAGCAAAAAGCCTGTCGTCGTCGTGGGCGCGATGCGGCCGTCGACGGCGATCAGCGCGGATGGGCCGATCAACCTCTTCAACGCGGTGATCCTCGCAGGCAGCGACGAGGCGATCGGCAAGGGTGTGCTCGTTGCGCTCAACGATCAGATCAACGCCGCGCGCGACGTCACCAAGAACAACACCTCGACGGCGGACACCTTCCGCACGCCGGAACTCGGCTTTCTCGGTTACATGCAGGGCAACAAGCCGTACTTCTATCGCCAATCGACCCGCCGGCACACGGCGGACTCCGAATTCGACGTCTCCAGCCTCGATGTCCTGCCGCGAGTCGATATCGTCTACGGCTACGCCAACATGGACCGGGTCCCGATCGATGCGTTTGTCGCTGCCGGCGCCAAGGGGATCGTGCATGCCGGCACGGGCGACGGCAGCCTGGCCCGGCCTGCGGTCGAGCCGGCGCTCGACGAGGCGCACAAGAAGGGTGTCGTGATCGTTCGCAGCAGCCGGGTCGGCAACGGCATCGTCGCGCGCAACGGGGAGGCCAAGGACGACGAGCACGACTTCGTCGTCTCGGATACGCTCAATCCCCAGAAGGCGCGCATCTTGCTGATGCTGGCGCTGACCAAGACGACCGACACCAAGGAGATCCAGCGGATGTTCTACACTTATTAGGTCGCGCTACTCCCGCTTGAAGCGGTAATCGAAGGCGGCGCCGAACGGCTTGATCAATCCAACCGTCGGCGCCGGAAAGTGGATCGGCAGGATCAGCGTGTCGGTGTCGGCGACGGAAGCGAAGAACTTTCGCCGCGACACCGCCGATTGCTTCGCATCCCAATCCGGCTTCGCCGACCAGTCCGGCTCGCGGCACTGGATCTGGTGATGCATGAGGTCGCCGGCAACGACTGCGCGTTGCCCCTTCGAGAAAATGTTGACGCAACAATGGCAGGGCGAATGCCCCGGCGTCGGCGTCAACGTGACGGTGTCGTCGAGCGCGTAATCATCATCGACCAATAGCGCCTGCCCCGCCTCGACGATCGGGAGGCAATTGTCGCGAAACACCGTTCCGGGCGGATTGTTGCCCTTGGCATTCTCCGCCTCCCACGCCGCGTACTCGCCCTTGTGGAAGACATATTTCGCGTTCGGGAATGTCGGCACCCAGCGGCCATCGCGCAAGGTGGTGTTCCAGCCGGTGTGGTCGATATGCAGATGCGTGCAGAACACGTAGTCGATCTGCTCGAAGCCGAAGCCGAGCGCAAATAATTCCTTGCGCCAGCGCTCCTTGCCGGGAAAATCGAACGGCGGCGGATGGCCCTTGTCCTCACCGGTGCAGGTATCGACCAGGATGGTGTAGCGCGGCGTCCGCACCACGAAGGTCTGGTAGGTGATGACCATCATGCCGCGCGCGGCGTCGAACACCTCCGGCTCCATCGTCGGCAGATGTTGCCTGAACACGCCCTCATCATAGGCCGGGAAGAAATCCTGCGGCCGCCGCCACGGTCCGTCCCGCTCGATCACCGCATCGATGGTGATGTCGCCGATCCGAAGCTGCTTCATGGTCGTTCGCTCCCGTTTTGAAACGGAGCGTAACGGGACTGACCAACACGTTCAAGCGAGCGAATACATTGCAAATCTCTCGATCTGGTTGTAGCCCGGATGGAGCGGAAGCGTAATCCGGGGCCGGACCAACCACATCGCTCGACGGTCCGTGTTGCGCGAAACTTGGATTGCGCTTCGCTCCATCCAGGCTACGAAATTGACACCCTGTAGCGCGGATGTAGCGCAGCGTAATCCGGGGCCGGACCATCCTCACCGCCAAACTGCCCCGTATGGAACGAAACCCGGATTGCGCTTCGCTCCATCCGGGCTACGACCTCAACCCCGGAGCCTCCTGCCCGGTCCGCGCGACATATTCCGTGTAGCCGCCGCCATATTGGTGGATGCCCTCGGGCGTCAGCTCCAGCACGCGGTTCGACAGCGTCGCCAAAAAGTGCCGGTCGTGCGAGACGAACAGCATGGTGCCTTCGAAATCCGACAGCGCATTGATCAGCATTTCCTTGGTGGCGAGGTCGAGATGGTTGGTCGGCTCGTCCAGCACCAGAAAGTTCGGGGGGTCGAACAGCATCTTGGCCATCACCAGCCGCGCCTTCTCGCCGCCCGAGAGCACGCGGCAGCGCTTCTCGACGTCGTCGCCGGAGAAGCCGAAGCAGCCGGCGAGCGCGCGCAAGCTACCCTGCCCCGCGGTCGGAAACTGGTCTTCCAGCGACTGGAACACGGTGCGCTCGCCGTCGAGCAGATCCATCGCGTGCTGGGCGAAATAGCCCATCTTGACACTGCCACCGAGGGCCACGGTGCCCTCGTCCGGCTCGCTCGCGCCGGCGACAAGCTTGAGCAGCGTCGACTTGCCGGCGCCGTTGACGCCCATCACGCACCAGCGCTCCCGGCGGCGGATCATGAAATCGAGCCCGTCATAGATGCGCTTGCTGCCATAGCCCTTGAAGACCTTCTTCAAGGCGACGACGTCCTCGCCCGAGCGCGGTGCCGGCAGAAAATCGAACGCGACGGTCTGGCGGCGGCGCGGCGGTTCGACCCGCTCGATCTTGTCGAGCTTCTTCACCCGGCTCTGCACTTGCGCCGCATGAGATGCGCGCGCCTTGAAGCGCTCGATGAACTTGATCTCCTTGGCGAGCATCGCCTGCTGGCGCTCGAACTGCGCCTGCTGCTGCTTCTCGTTCAGCGCGCGCTGCTGCTCGTAGAACTCGTAATTGCCGGTGTAGGTCGTCAGCGAGCCGGAATCGATCTCGACCACCTTGGAGATGACGCGGTTGATGAACTCACGGTCATGCGAGGTCATCAACAGCGTGCCTTCATAATCGTGCAAGAATTTTTCCAGCCAGATCAGGCTTTCGAGATCGAGATGGTTGCTCGGCTCGTCCAGCAGCATGACGTCGGGGCGCATCAAAAGAATCCGCGCCAGCGCCACGCGCATCTTCCAGCCGCCGGAGAGCTTGCCGACGTCGCCGTCCATCATCTCCTGGCTGAAGCCGAGGCCCGACAGCGCTTCGCGCGCACGACCATCCAACGCATAGCCGTCGAGCTCCTCGAAGGCGTGCTGCACCTCGCCATAGCGCGCGATGATCTCGTCCATCTGGTCGGCTTTATCAGGGTCGGCCATCGCGGCCTCGAGCTCACGCAGCTCGGCCGCGACCTCGCTGACGGGACCGGCGCCATTCATCACCTCGGCCACGGCGCTGTGGCCTGACATCTCGCCGACGTCCTGGTTGAAATAGCCGATCGTGATGCCGCGATCGGTCGACACCTGCCCCTCGTCGGGCAGCTCCTCGCCGGCGATCATCCGGAACAGGGTGGTTTTTCCGGCGCCGTTCGGGCCGACCAGCCCGATCTTCTCGCCCTTGTTGAGGGCGGCGGAGGCTTCGATGAACAGGATCTGGTGGCCGGCTTGCTTGCTGACGTTGTCGAGGCGGATCATGGGGTCTTTTGGGGGGATTTTTGCGTTGCAGCGTAATAAGCCATGCGGGCCGCCAAAGGAAGCCCGGCGCGGTACGGGTTTCGCGCCCTCCTGACAAATCCTTAGCAATTTTCGGCCAGAAACGTGGGTGGCGCGTCCAACAATCTCTCAAGCCTCTTTGGATTCGGCCGGGCCGGCCCACCACCATCGGGGCCACGTTGATGGCCTGCTCAGAAGGTGAAGAGCACGGACGCATACCAGGAGTAGCGGCCGGTATCGTCCGTGTTTTCGATGCTCCGCCTGATGTAGCCAAGCAGATGGTAGTTGTCGGTTACGTCGTAGCGCCACCCCAAACCAAGGCTCGTCGTGGCAGGCGTTCCCTGGGAATCCGCGGTTTGATGGAAGAGCTCGCCCCCGATCTGAAGCTTAGGGAGCACCTGATAGGTCAGCACGGCGCCGGCTTGACAGAAATTCGCAGCGCGGATTTCGTTGAAGGTGCAGCCGCCTCCGCCGAAAGCGGACCACTGCTTGCCGAAATCCTTCTGCACCCATATCGGCAGCAGCAATGATGCGTGATTGTCTCCGATGGCCCCCGACCCGCTGGGCAGGAATACGCGCGGAAACACGCTGACGTCGAGGCCGAACGTATCCTGATGTAAGAAGCGATACTTGGCTGCAAGCTCGACGTTGCCGAGCCCAACGCGCGTCCCCCCGCCGCCAGTGTCGTTGTAACCTGCCGGCAATGTTGCAGTGAGTTGAAGATCCCGAGCCGCGCCGTAATTGAAGTCTATTCCGGTCTCGCCCGCCGTACCCGCGCGCGTATTGGTGCCGTTATTGAACGTGTAGATCTCGAAATGGCCGGTGTCGGTCGGTTCGGGGTCGTCGGATACGAAAGGCGGGCCCGCCGCAGCCGGTCGAGCGAGCAGCGCCAGCAGCGCACCGGCTGAAATCAACCAAGCTGGCCAATGCGCGCGCTGTTTCACCATTTGCTACACGACCTTTTGGCTTGCGTCTCCGCCTTGCGGCTCCGTAGTGTATGCTACATCAGTCCACGCCAAGTGCAATTTACTACAGCCGGAAGCATGATCGACAGGGCCGGAACCGGCGCACAACCCAGTGAACTTGATCGCAGGCTTGCCGAAGCAAGGCAGCAGCTTGCCGCCACAGGATTGCGCGTCGCCAACTTCATCGACGAGAATAGGCAAGTCGTTCTAGCGAGTTCCGCAGCCGCGCTGGGCGCAAGAATCGGCACCTCGGACGCGACGGTGCTTCGCACGATTCAGAGGCTGGGCTTTCCGAGTCTGGCCGATCTCAAATCTGAGATCCTGAAGTCGGGAGCGAGTTCGACGCCGGCGGACGACATGCGGCGCAGCTTGATCGACCTCGGGAAGACAACGGGCGAGGCGCTGGACGACATCCTCGATGCTCATACCGACGGCCTTGCCGTCCTGCGCTCGGCGAAATGTCGGGCTCAAATCGCCGCCGCAGTTCCAATACTCGATGCCGCCGCGCGCATCTGCGTGTTCGGCATCGGTCCATCGTCCGCACTTGCTGCTTATGTCTCGATTTTGCTTGCCCGCAGTGGCCGTCGTACACGCACGATCAACGCGACCGGTTCCATGCTCGCCGATCAGCTGCTGGATCTTCGCTCGGGCGATGCTCTCCTGATCCTCGCTTATGGCCGGCTCTATCGCGAGGTGAAAGCAGTATTCGCCGAAGCAAGAGCGCTCGATCTCCGGACCGTATTGATCACGGAAGCGGCCGACGCGCCGCTTTCGAAACTGGCGGACGCCTGCGTGGCGATCCCGCGCGGCCGCCCTGGCCGGATCGCACTGCACGGCGCGACTCTCGTCGGGCTCGAAGCACTGGTGTTCTCGCTCGTCGCTGCAAATCCGGACGCGGCACTCGCCTCCCTCGACAAGCTCAATCGACTGAGGCGCGCGACCGAAGCACGGGGCAGAGTTGAAAAGCCCAAGGGCAAGGAAGAAGGCAAGAGAAGGAGCCCCGGATGGATGACGGCGTCGAAACGAGCAAGGTTCCGGAAGTAACCCTGATCTTCTGGATCATCAAGATTTTGGCAACGACGCTGGGCGAAACGGGCGGCGACGCCGTGTCGATGTCCATGAATCTCGGATATGCAGTGAGTAGCGCGATCTTCATCGGCCTCTTTTTGATCGCGGTGGCCGCCCAGATCCTGGCGCGGAAATTCCATCCCTTCCTCTATTGGTTCGTCGTTGTTGCCACGACGACGGCCGGCACGACCATGGCCGATCTCGCGGACCGTTCGCTCGGCATCGGCTATCCGGGCGGATCGTCGCTGCTCTTCGCGCTGCTGATGGCCTCCCTTTTCGTCTGGTACCGCTCGGAAGGATCGATCTCGGTCAACACCGTTTCGAATCCCCGTGTGGAGTCCTTCTACTGGGTCTCGATCCTGTTCTCGCAGACGCTCGGCACCGCGCTCGGCGACTGGATGGCGGACACCAATGGTCTCGGTTACGAAGGTGGTGCCCTCGTGTTCGGCGTCGGGCTCGCCGTAATCGCAGCGGCCTACTATTTCACCTCCGCCTCGCGAACCGCGTTGTTCTGGGCCGCCTTCATTCTGACCCGACCGCTGGGCGCGACCCTCGGCGATCTGCTCGACAAGCCGTTGGCCAACGGCGGACTTGCGTTCAGCCGGTACTATGCCTCGGCGATCCTCGCGGCGCTCATCATTGCCTGCGTGGCCTTGCTCCCACAGCGCGCCGGCACCCATCCGGCTCAGCCCGAACGGAGCCGGATCTGACCGACCACTGACAGGACAAATTGATGAAACCGAACCACCTCCCCACATTGGGGCCCCGCTATTGGACTGCGCTCTGCGTCGCCAGCGTCTTCGGGGCCAACATGGGCGACTTCTTCGCTCATAACCTCGGCCTCGGGCACGTCGGCGGGCTGCCGCACCTTGCCGCCGCGCTCGCCGTCATCATGGTGGCCGAACGCTTCGATGAAATCCGGCACCAAGCCTATTATTGGACAGCCATCATTATCGTCCGGACGGCCGCGACCAATTTCGCCGACTTCACCGCGGGCGATCTGAAATTGCCGCGTGTTTGGGTCATGGTAACACTGGCAATCTTTCTGGCCGCCGCGGTCTGGTCAAGTTGGCGGTTCGCCTGGCGGCACCTGACCGGCAAGACAGACGAGGTGCTCCGCGCGGACATCGGCTACTGGGTATGCATGTTCCTCGCTGGGACGCTCGGCACCGAGATCGGGGACTACTGCTCGCACAATCTGAAACTGGACGACGGCGGCGCGGCAATATTGCTGTCTCCAATGGTCGTTCTGCTGTTCGTCGTTGGTAGAGGGGGACGGCTCCTGCTGCTGCCGGTATATTGGACCATGGTGGTCATGATCAGGGCTGCAGGGACAGCAGTAGGAGACTATTTGAGCAGTCGTCACATGCTTGGGCTGCCGCTGAGCACCACTGCCACCGGGATCGCGTTCGTTGCTGTGCTAATGGTCTTGAAGGATGGGTCGAGGTCGGACACATCGTCGAGCGCCGGCGAAACCGTGAGCGAGCGAGCCTGACCATGGCGCAACGTCACTAAACCTCGCGCTCGTCCACGGTGCGCCGATGAACTTGAAGACGCGGGTCACGCCGCGAGGTTCGGAAACGCCGGGACGCGGCGTCGAAATATTGGGGTTACGCGGTCCAATACATTAAATTACTGGCCGTCGCCATCCTGCGGGCTGCAGCGTCGGTCAACGCTCGGCGAACACCGCCAGTTGAGTGCACTGTCACCGTAATCCCGGCTGGCGGTCCCGGTCGTCGACGGCCCGGCCCTCGCCTCGTCATCCAACGCCTCCGGCGTCCTGATCCGCGGTATCCGGGCCGCCGATCTCACTCAGCTTCCCGCGATCTCCGGCCGCATCAAGTACGGGTCGCTTGATTATTCGGATTCTGATGCTCGTGCCACACTCTTGAAAGCCCTAAGCTCCATAGTCGGCGGGGTCTTTCGATGCCTTGTCGCTCGCACCGGACCTCTAACGGTCTCTGGCCCGACGTCAGCTTTATGATGCAAATTGGAAGCCGCACTTCCAATCAAGGCTATTCTGGCGCGATACCAGTTAGCCGGAATTCGATGGCTTAAGCGTCATTTGATGGCTTCGGCGTCGTCGCATAGTGATCGAAACCCATCGTGAAAGTTGCACGCCCTCGGCTCATAGAGCGCAGGCTATCCGCGTAGCCGAACATGTTCTTGAGCGGCACCATCGCGGTGATGACGTTGGCGCTGCCGCGCTTGTCTTGGCCCCGAATCTGGCCGTGCCGCGAATTCAGGTCACCGATAACCGAGCCCGTGCAGTCTTCCGGGGTCACCACTTCGATCTTCATGATCGGTTCAACGCTCAAAATTCACTCCGCGTTTGAACTGGGCCAGCTTGAATTCAACCCAAGGTTAACACTGTTACCCCGAACGGTCTAGCGTGGTCCGCTTCCGGCCCAAAGCCAACGCTCAAACGTATCGGCTTTAAGTCGCCTTCCGACAGCAAGCCGACCCAACGAACTTGTAAGCGACTCCCTAAGCCAGCCGCATGAGCTTCAACGATGCCGCCGGTCGCAGACTGCGCATTACGGCATTACGGTGCCAGTGCACTAAATTATTTGCCCGTGCAGGATCGTTTCTGCAACTACAGCTTGAACTGAGCCGTCGGTGTGGAGCGGGATATCTTGAGCTCTTCCTCGTTCATGTCGGCGGAGACATCGGCGAAGAGTGGCGTGCTGAGATAGCGCTCGCCGGTGTCCGGCAGCATGCAAAGAATATTTGCGCCCTTCTCTGCCTGGGCTGCGATCTTGAGCGCGCCTGCCATGGTTGCGCCTGACGTGATGCCGACAAATATGCCCTCCTTGATCGCAAGCTCCTTGCTGCATCGGAGAGCATCGGCGCCGGCGATCGGCAAAATCCGGTCGATGACCTTCATCATCACGGCGTCTCCCGTCAGCTTCGGAATGAAATCAGGTGTCCAGCCCTGCATTGGATGGGGCTTGAATTCCGGATGTGGCGCAGCCGGCGTGCCATTCGGATTACGCTGCTGCTCGACGCCGCTGCCCAGGAGCTGCGCGTCCTCGGGTTCGCAGACGATGATCTTGGTTTCGGGACGCTGCTTGGCGAGCACTTGGGCAACGCCCTTCAGCGTGCCGCCGGTTCCGTAACCCGTGACCCAATAGTCCAGTCGTTCTCCGGCGAAATCGTCCAGGATCTCGAGCGCCGTGGTCCTGGAGTGGAAGTCGGGATTGGCCTCGTTCTCGAATTGCCGCGTCATGAACCAGCCGTGTGTCCTGGCAAGCTCGATCGTCTTGTTGATCATTCCGACGGCCCGATCGGCAGCGGGCGTCACGACAACCTTCGCGCCCAGGAAACGCATGAGCTTGCGGCGTTCGACACTGAAGGGCTCGGCCATTGTGACCACCAGCGGGTACCCCTTGGCGGCGCAAACCATCGCAAGACCAATTCCCGTGTTACCGCTGGTGGCCTCTATCACGGTTTGGCCACGTTTCAGCTCCCCCGATTTCTCCGCGGCTTCGATCACACCAAGTGCCAGCCGATCCTTCACCGAGCCGAGCGGATTGAAGGCCTCGATTTTGACGAACAAATTGACGTCCGGGGGAGCGAGACGATTGATCCGCACGACGGGTGTATGGCCGACCGTTTCAAGAATGCTTTGATATCTGTGGCCCATGGGAGTGCCTCCGGTGTCGTATTCATTTTGGGAAAAGAAATATAAAATGGGCGTTGGCTAGCCGGCGAAGCATACCCGAATTGAACCTTCCGGCAATCGGGCAGAACTGGCATATGGCCGATGTCGGGGACATCCGATCCGGGGGCAGGCATTGATGGATCGGCCGCGACGACACGGCCAGACCAAGTCTCACTGATCACGCACTAGATTTCGGAAATTGGAATAATCAACCTGAACCTTTGGATCTTGGCTGGCGCGGCCGGCAGAGTGCACCGTCGCCGTCATCCCCGAACGCCAATTTCGAGCCCGGCCGCGTGCCCGGTCATCCCGCGTGGCACCTCGCCCCGCGCGAGATGGCGTGGGAAGGCAAGACGATCGGCGAGATCTGCGAGCAGATCAGGGATCCCGCCCGCAATGGCGGGCGCAAGGTGGAAGCGCTGATCGACCATATCGGCAAGGACACCCTCCTCGGCTGGGCCTGGAAGCCCCCGGCTTCGGCCGCTCGCCCGCGCCAGGCACGCAGGAGCGCAGGCCGGCGCGCTGGTCGAGGCCTGGGTGAAGACGGGAGCAGCGTGCCCGGCGCCGTGATAGGGCGAGGGGGCGAGCACGCGCAAACGTCGGTTTCCAATGTTGAAGCCGAACCCGCATGGCGCGGGTTTCATCGACGGTCTATGACCGAATGCGGAAGTCAGTGACGACGGTGTCCTGACAAGTATCGTGGTCTTTGAGCTTCCTCATCGAGGTCGGTCATTGCTATGAACGGCCACGCAGCGAAGTCCCCCGCTTGCTCAAATTCCTGGCGACGAACCTTCTTACGGCGCTCCCACCAGCCAAGGGTCAACAAGTCAAGGGGCCAATTGATGATTTGAATGAAAGAATAGTCGGGCCATAGATATTCCTTGTCGCTCTGCAGAAACACGATCCACTTTACGACAATCCGCCTGCCATCGCTATTTATCGCATGTCTGCCTCTTGCATAGTGGTGCTTGGTGTCGTCGTAGAGTCTCCATACCATCTGTTGGACCGCAACAGCGCCGCGATCCCGCCAATCAACTTTGATGCCGTCCAAATCGTCATTGCTGATACGTCCGGCCACATAGCGCCGAAGCGCCAGCGCCAACCGATCACGAGACTGTTCACAAATCATTTTTCTGGCCTCGCCTGGAGTTTAGGCGGCATCTTAGCACGAATAGTCAGGACTTGGGCTTTAACGGACCTCGCGGTGCCCCCGGTTGTTGATTGACCCAACCAGACGTCGTGCATCTTGGCTTATCGATCGGAATATGGGTTGAGCTTCGGAACGCCCTGTTTCCAGTTCACCCATTCTTCAGCGTCAAGACGTGACACAAATTCGGCGATAGGAATGTCCGCAAGATCGGCGCGGCGTTGGGTCACGCGCCAACCTCCGTCAGCCAGACGTTCGATGATGAAAGACTCGACGGGCAATCCAACGTTGGTCATTCGTCACCATCCCTCGGCTTCAGCGGGAGCGTCCCAAGAAACTGGCGATGTTGGTCAAGCCAGGCGGGATTTTGAGTGCCAATGATACCGACACATAACTGGACGCACTCATTGCAGATGAAGGGGCCAGCGCTGGCAATCAGTTGAAGTACGTCGGCCTGGGTCTTTCCGCAAAACGAGCAAGATGGTTCCGCGCCAGATGTCGATGCGATGTCCTCCTCGATCCGGACACCCTTGGCGCTTAGTGCCTCCATCAAGCGCTCGACATCTTCGGCCGCCACGTCTTGCGGTATCAGCCCGTTGAGCTGATCGAACGTGATGTATCCTTGTTTCTCTGCAACAAGTACTGCCTTTCGGATCACTTCCGACCAATCCATATCCCCGTCCTGAGTTTTTCAAAGTCCAATCTCAATCGCTTATTCCGCTAGCGAAAGGCGTTCACTGACCCAGCTTTTGATGCAAATCGGTTGGCCGTTGGGGACAGGGGTGCAATCCCAATCCGGACCGAAGCCGTTACTCGGCTTTGAGTTTGGAGACCAATAGAAACCGAAAGCCAGAAGGCAAAGCACAACGGCGATGAATAAAATGCCCATGACATCACCGCGTGTCGGGTACGGCCGAGGCCATCTCATGGCAGCATCTTTACCAGAGTTTCGGCCACGGCAGACGGATCGACATGCAGACGATCGGCGAAAATCGTTCGGCTTGAAAGCGGACGCGGCGAATTCATGAGCACACGTCCCAGGCTAGCCTCATCAGCTTGAGCGAAGCCGCGAGTCGCGCACCACGACCTCGGGATCGCTCGCGGAACCGCCCATCGCCATGATGACATTATGCCCCTGTTTTGCCCGACGGAGCAAGCAGATTTCGCCGAATCAGAATTCGGGCGCCCATCTCAACAACTTGGCTACTGTGCATGGGGTTGTTTTCGAAATTTTTGTTACGCCGCTCCGGATGGCCCTGAGCTCGCGTCAGTGACGCTTGAAATACTGCACGTCGCGCTCGTGCTTCTCGGCCGCCGCGCGGCTCTTGAAGGTGCCGAGGTTGCGGCGCTTGCCGGTCTTGGGATTCACCTTGCGCGAATAGAGCCGGTATTCGCCGGACGCGAGCTTGCGGATCATGGTTGCGCCTCCTGCTTGCCGTGATGTCAACGGCGCCTCCCTGCGCAAGTTCCTGTTCGAACCCGCAAGTCCGGCGGGCGACCCGCTCGATTTACCTCTCCCCGCTGGGAAGAGGAAAATCAGAAGCACAGCGTGGTGACGAGCTTGCCCTGCTTGTCCTTGATCGCATAGGGACAGCGCAGCCGCTCCAGCGCCTTCTTGGCGTCCTCGTCGCCGAGGGCTGCGGCACGCTCGTAATAGGCCTTGGCGGCGTCCTTGTCCTTTGGACCGCCGCGGCCCTCCTGGGCGAAGGCGCCCATCCGCTCCAGCGCGCCGGGATGGTTTTGCGCGGCCGCCTTCTCGAACAGCGCGCGGGCCGCGACGTCGTCCTTCTCGCCGCCATTGCCGTTCGCAAGCATCAGGCCGAGCTGGTACTGCGCCTCCGCATTGGTCTCCGCCGCCTTGCCGAGCAGCGTGCGCGCCTGCGCAGGATCAGCCGGCGCGCCACCGCCGGCGCTGCCGAGTGCGGCGAGGTTGGAGACGCCGCGCGGATTGCCGGCCTGCGCCGCCTTCTCGAACAGCTTTCGCGCCTGCGCCTCGTCCTTGGCGACGCCCGAACCCGTGCCGTAGATCACGCCGAGCTCGACCATCGCAGCGCTGGAACCCTTGTCGGCCGCCTTGCGCCAGGCAGCGATCGCGTCGGCCGTCTGCCGGTTCGCGGCATAGGCGCGTCCAAGCGCGAACATCGCGCGACGCGAGGCTGGCGCGGCCTGCTTGCAGAACTTGATGGCGGTCGCAACGTCCGAGGCTGCGATCTCCGCCACGCCCTTCACGTCGGCCGGCTTGTCGGGGTCGCTGGGATCGGCAGCGACGCGGTCGCACAGCACGAGATCGGCCGATTGCGCATGCGCCGCCAGCGGCGCTGCGAGCAGGAAGAGGATGGCTAGGAGATAGGGTCGCATAGGCGTCACGTTGCGTCGGCGTCCCGGCAAATTCAAGGCTCGAGTCCCGATTGGCGCAGCGCGGGCACGACCTCCGGCGATGCCAGATAGCGCAGCAGCCGATCCGCCGCATCCGCGTGTTTCGCGTTCGCCATGCGGCCGGCCGAAAACACCGCCGGCGTTTGCAGCTCGAGCGGGATCGGGCCGATCACCTCGATGCCGTCGACCTGCTTCAGCTCGCTGATCTGTTGCACGGCGAGGTCCGCCTCGCCGCTGACGAGCCGCTCCGCGGTAAAGCCCTGCTGCACGATCGTCGCCTTGGCGTTGATCTCCGCCGCAATCCCCATCCGCTCGATCAGCTGCGCAAAATAGATTCCGCTCGCGCCGAGCCTTGAATAGGCGACGGATCGCGCCGCCAGCACCGTCTTGCGCAACGCGGCTTCGCTTTCGATGTCGGGATGCGCGTGTCCCGCTTTGACCGCCAGGCCGACATAGGAGCGCGCCAGGTCGGCCGCGCTGTCTCTGACCACGCGGCCCTCGCCGACCATCTCGTCGAGCCCTTCCCGCGTGAGGATGACGAGGTCGGCCGCCTCGCCCTCGCGCAAGCGCTTCAGCAGCGCCACGGTCGGTGCGAAGTCGGCATCGACATGGATGCCGGCTGCCCTTTCATAGGTCGACGAGAGACTGCGCATCGCGCCCATCAGGCCGAGCGTCGAGAGCATGCGAACGACATTGTCCATATGGATTCCCTTGGGCGTCAGGCGGCGTGCATCAGCTTGAGCGCCGCGGTCAAGCGCAGGCTGCGCTTACCGGCCAGCGCAGTCGCTTCCAGCACCGCGCCCTCGCCGTCATAGCTGCCGGAGAAGCCGATGCCGACCTCGTGGCCGCCGAAGACCGGATCGTCCTTGGCCGGCGTGTGCTCCTGGTTGAGGATCTGGCCCTTCCAGCGGCCGTTCGCCGCGGTGTAGCTGCCGAGATAATAGAACGCCGCATCGCCGCCGAGGATGCGCCCCCGGTTGAGCAGCATCACGCCGGTGAGGCCGCCATCGACGCCATCCAGCATCCGCAGGTGGACGGAGTAGAGGCCATCGGCGATGCCGCCCTCGCCGACACCACCGGCGATCGGCACCTCGTCCTCGGTGATCGGCGTCATCAGCGACTGGAAGGGCACGCCGGGCAGCTCCTTCAGCTCACCCTTGAAGCGATAGAGATCGCCGTCCGCCCAGCCCCTCGCGATCAGCGTCGCATCGTCGGTGCCAGCCATGGCGCGATAGTTCGGGTCGGGGTTGTGGCGAACGGTCTTGATCACGACGCTGACCCCATCGTCGCTCTTCTCGTAGGTGCCGATATGGGCAAAGGCCGAATTGCCGCCGAGCATCTTGCCGTTGCCGGCATGCATCACGCTCCGGCCGACCGCATCGCCGAGCTGAAACCGCACCTTGTAGAAGCCCTCAAACACCAGCCGTCCCCGGCCCTGCGCGCATCCAGGCGCAGTCTATCCCGGTTTGGCCGGCGATGGACAGGCTTCAGGCCGGCATGGCCGGCAGACCCACAACAACGAATGTCATCCAAATGCAAAAATCCGCCGGAGCCTATCTGCTCCGGCGGATTGAAAGCCAACCCGGGCCAGCCCCCCAGCCCGGGCCGGGAGGATCTTAGGCGACGGCCTTCTTCTCGGCCGGCACAGACGCGATCGTCTTCAGGATCTGAGAAGCGATCTGGTATGGGTCGCCCTGCGAGTTCGGACGGCGGTCTTCCAGATAGCCCTTGTAGCCGTTGTTGACGAAGGAGTGCGGAACGCGGATCGAAGCACCGCGGTCGGCCACGCCGTAGCTGAACTTGTTCCAGGGCGCAGTCTCGTGCTTGCCGGTCAGACGCTTGTCGTTGTCCGGGCCGTAGACGGCGATGTGGTCCATCAGGTTCTTGTCGAAGGCCGCCATCAGCGCCTCGAAATATTCCTTGCCGCCGACCGTGCGCATATACTCGGTCGAGAAGTTGGCGTGCATGCCGGAGCCGTTCCAGTCGGTGTCGCCGAGCGGCTTGCAGTGGAACTCGATATCGACGCCGTACTTCTCGGTCAGGCGCAGCATGAGGTAGCGGGCCATCCACATTTCGTCAGCGGCTTTCTTGGAGCCCTTGCCGAAGATCTGGAATTCCCACTGGCCCTTCGCGACTTCCGCGTTGATGCCTTCGTGGTTGATGCCGGCCGCGAGGCAGAGGTCGAGATGCTCTTCGACCATCTTGCGGGCGATGTCGCCGACGTTGGAATAGCCGACGCCGGTGTAATACGGGCCCTGCGGCGCCGGATAACCGGAAGCCGGGAAGCCGAGCGGACGGCCGTCCTTGTAGAAGAAGTATTCCTGCTCGAAGCCGAACCACGCGCCCTCGTCGTCGAGGATGGTGGCGCGCTTGTTGGTCGAGTGCGGGGTCTTGCCATCGGGCATCATGACTTCGCACATCACCAGCACGCCATTGGTGCGGGCGCCGTCCGGGAACACCGCGACCGGCTTCAGCACGCAATCGGAGCTGTGGCCTTCGGCCTGCTGGGTGGAGGAGCCATCGAAGCCCCAGAGCGGAAGCTGCTCGAGCGTCGGGAACGACGCGAATTCCTTGATCTGAGTTTTGCCGCGCAAATTCGGAGTCGGCGTATATCCGTCGAGCCAGATGTACTCGAGCTTGTACTTGGTCATTGAGCCTCTCTGTAGATGATGCGAAAGGTGGGAACTGGCTGGTCCCCGCACGTTTGTACCCGGCCACCATCGGCCGACTGTTTCCAAGCATTTAACGTGCCAAAAGGCCGCAGAGCGGGGCGCTTATCCACCACCGCCCGCCCCCTGTGGACAGGGGCCGCGGCCCTGCCATCCGTCCACAACCGCGTGCGTCATAGCAGCGCACCTTTCCGTGAAGCTGCACCGCAAAAATCCTGCGGAAAACGCTCGATTCCGGTGCAGAGGGCGGCCCGCCCGAGGCTGCCGACTAAACGCGCATCAACGTCAAGCAATATTCGCCAAGTCTGCGGCCGGTCGCTCGCAACCTTCGCAATGGCCCAAGCGTTAGTCACCCGACCGCTGCTTCTGAGGATGCAGAATGAAGACTGCCTATGAATTAGGCCAGAACTGATCTCCTTTTCAGCACTTTGCATTTGGGAGTGCGGGGCCGATATGGGGAGTCCAGTAACCACAAGCGAACGAGTCGGGCGCACCATGGAGGCTAAGCGCTTCGGCGAAAGGAGATACCGCAATGATGAACAATGGTTTGAGTGAGGGATCGGCAACGATCTATCAATTCCCTGTCGGGGGCCGCGCGGCTCTCGGAGGACGACGCTACGGTGAGACCCGCGTTTCCGCCGACCGTCTCTCGTTTCCCGTCAACGAGACGATCTGCAGCGGCAGCTGGTATCATCAAGAAGCCGTCGACGAAGCCAAGCCGAAATGGGATCGCTGATGCCTGGGTTTGGGTCGGATACGCCACGCTCTTCCGAGCGGCGGGCGGAAGTTTGAAAAAGGGTCGAAACAACGAGGTTTCGACCCTTTTTGATTCTCATTGCAGCCTCGGCGCAAGTTCGGGCCTTTCCATCACCGCACAGGCCGTGACCGGCCGCTTGAGATGCCTGACGGTGGTTGCCCCGGTCTTATCGATCCTCAGCGTGATCCCCGCTCCTGAATAGCGTGCGCCCGACAGCGTCAGCCGCTTGGCGAGCGTGACAGGCTCTCCGTCGATCTGGAGAAAGGCGCGGTTGTCCTCGTCATAAAACCCCACGATGAACTGCGTACCATCGACACAGCGATAGGTCCGAAACGTCTGCGCCTCGGCCTGCCGCGCGCCAGAAATTCCGCCCGCCAGCATGGCGATAGCCAAAACAATGGCCTTGTGCCGGTTCATGATCCCCCCCTGTAATGGCCCGCCGGCAACATAACAAAAGCTGATCACATGTCAGAGACCCCTGCCCGTCATCTCAGCCTCCAAGGCGCCAGCAATTTTCGCGACCTCGGCGGCTATCCGACAGCCGACGGGCGCACCACGCGCTGGCGGCACATCTTCCGCTCCAACCATCTCGGCCAGCTCACCGCTGCCGACGTCGAGATCGTCCGCGCGCTCGGCGTCAGGAGCGCATTCGACTTTCGTGGCGTCGAGGAGCGCACGGCCGGGGTCTGCGTCATGAACGAGATCACCGTGCATTCACTACCGATCGAGCCGACGGTCGTCGCTTCACTGCGCGCCGAGCTCGCCAGGGGGACGCTGACAGGGACAATTGCGCTGGAGATCATGCGCGAGTCCTATCGCAACTACGTCCGCCACAACACGCACAGCTTTCGCGCTCTGTTCGGCCATCTCCTCGATGACCGCGCCCCGCTCGTCATCCACTGCACCGCAGGCAAGGACCGCACCGGCTTTGCCAGTGCGCTGATTCTCCATGCGCTTGGAGTGACTGATGACGTCATTGCGGAGGACTATCTCCTGACCAATCGTCACTACAAACGCGACGTCTCGAGTGCCGCCGATCTGCCCCCGGACGTCCTCGACGCAATCGGCTCTGTCGAGGCCTCTTATCTCGATGCCGCTTTCGATGCCGTCGGCCGCGAATATGGCGACATCGACACCTATCTGCGCGACGGGCTCAAGCTCGGCCCGGCCGAGCGGACGGCGCTGAAGGCGCGCTATCTGCAAGCGTAGGCCGCCGCGCCGGGAGAGCCCTGATGCAAGGCAAAGTTCTGATTGTCACCGGCGCGCTCGGCGCACTTGGTAAGGTGGTGGCGGAGACAGCGCTGGCGCGCGGCGCGCGGGTCGCGGGCATCGATCACGCCCCCTCGCAGATGCCTGCGACGCTCGAGCGCATCGAGATTGGCAGCGTCGACCTGTCTGACGCGGCGCAGGCGAAGACGGCGATCGAAACCGTGGCCAGGCACTTCGGCAGGCTCGACGCGCTGGTCAACATCGCCGGCGGCTTTGCCTTCGAGACTGTCGGCGACGGCGACCTCACGACGTGGCAGCGCATGTATGCACTGAACGTCTTGACCGCGCTCAACACGGCGCGCGCGGCGCTGCCGCATCTCGCCGCCTCAAAGGCCGGCCGCATCGTCAATGTCGGCGCCATGGGCGCGCTTCAGGCCGGCGGCGGCATGGGTCCTTACGCGGCCTCCAAGGCCGGCGTGCACCGCCTCACCGAGGCGCTGGCCAGCGAATGGAAGGGCAAGGTCACCGTGAATGCGGTACTGCCGTCGATCATCGACACCAAGGCCAACCGCAACGACATGCCGAACGCGGATGTCTCCAAATGGGTGACGCCGCAGGAGCTCGCCGAGGTGATCCTGTTCCTCGCAAGCGATGCCGCAAGCGGCGTCACCGGCGCGCTGATCCCGGTCAGCGGGCGGGTGTGATCAATCCGGCACCAAGAGCCGCAGATTGCCCTTGAAGCGAATGCTCTGCTTGCCGGCGAGCGCGATGCCTTCGCCATAGGCGGTCTCATCGGTGTAAGTGCCGCTGAAGCCGATGGTCACGACCTTGCGGCCCCACACCGGGCGCTCGTCGAACGAGGGTGAATGCTCCTCATTGGTCAGCTCGCCCTTCCATTTACCGTCGGCGGAGGTGTAGGTGCCGTAGGCGAAGAAGAAAGAATCGCCGCCGCGCATGGTGCCGTCGCGCAGCACCATGACGCCCTGATTGCCGCCCTGGACGCCATCCAGCATCTGGATCCGGATGTGATAAAGCCCGTTCCTGATCGTCATATCGCGAACCGCCCGCCTGTCACCATCGGCAGGATAATCGCACCATCTGTTCCCGATCAAATGACGCGGAGCCCAAATCCGATCCGGGCTAAACTGCCACAACTGATTCTCCGACCGGACGTCCTGTGGAAACCGCGCTTTATCTTCCCGTCAAACGCTTTCTCGAACAGCTCGGCTTCACCGTGAAAGGGGAGATCGGGGGCTGCGATCTTGTGGGCTTGAGCGCAGGCGATCCGCCGGTCGTGGTGATCGGCGAGCTCAAGCTCGCCTTCAATCTCGAGCTGATTTTGCAAGCGGTCGACCGCGCACCGGCAGGTGACGAGATCTGGATCGCGGCGAAAATGTCGGCGCGCGGCAAGGGACGCGAGAGCGATGCGCGCTATCGCAATCTCTGCCGCCGGCTCGGCTTCGGCATGCTTGGCGTCACCGAGCGCGGCCAGGTCGAGGTGCTGGTGAAGCCGCCGACGGCCGCTCCCCGCCGCGAGCCGAAGACGCGCTCGCGGCTTGTCGCCGAACATCAGCGCCGTCAGGGCGATCCCGTGCTTGGCGGCAGCACGCGCGCGCCGATCATGACCGCCTATCGCCAGCAGGCGCTGGCCTGTGCCTCGGCGCTCGCCGCAGGGCCGCGCGCCGTCCGCGAGCTGCGCGAGCGCTGTCCCGATGCCGGCAAGATTCTGCTGCACAATGTCTATGGCTGGTTCGAACGCGCCGAGCGCGGAATCTATGGCCTCACCGCGGCCGGACACGCCGCGTTGAAACGTTGGCCACAGGCGCCGATCGGCGACGCAGCGCACGAGGCGTCCCTGCCCTAGCGGCCGTCACATCGGGGGACTCGGATCGGGAGGATTGGCATGATCGTGGTAACTGGCAGCGTGACGGCCCGACCGGAGACGTTCGAGGAGGTGCGCCGGCTCAGCCTCGAGCACGTCGATCGATCGCGACAGGAGCCCGGGTGCATCTCGCATGCGGTGCATGTCGACTGCGAGAACCCGCTGAGGCTGGTGTTTGTCGAGCAATGGGCCGACCGCGCCGCGCTCGCGGTGCATTTTGCGGTACCTGCGTCCGGCGCCTTCGTGCGCGCCTTGCGCTCATTGGCGGAGGGGCCGACGACCCTCGATCTCTATGACGCCAGCAAGATCGAGAAGCTGTGAGTGCATAGCTGAGATGCCACACCAAATTCATATTGCAATGCAACATGGGCGGCACTAGGTATCCCGGCATCGAAACGAGGCCCTTATGAGCGCAGACTGGAATACCAAGTACGGCACGCGGCGCGTCCGCCACGATCCGCCCACCCTGGACGAGGCGATTTTCGCCGCCGTCGGCATCACCGACGATCAGGAGCAACAGGCCGAGATCGCCGCGGCTCTGATGGGGATGCCGCTCGATGTCGTTCAGGCCGAGGTCAAGAAGCAGGCCCGCACCAATAGCCGTATCACCGCAACCCGCGTGATCGCCGGCGAACAGGGCGCACAGCGCTCGGTGGTCGTGGAACGTCGCGTCGTCCGCCGCTTCGGCAACGACAAGCGCACCGGCACCTGAGCGCTATTCACGCCCTTCATACAAAAGCGGACCGGTGTGACCGGTCCGCTTTTTGATTCATGCCGCTTTCAGTTCAGGCGGCGCGATTGCCGTACATGCTGGAGATCAGCTTCCAGCACGTCGAGTTGAACGTCAGCAAGGCGCGGCCGGCCTTGAACGGCGCCGCCGCGAGATCGGCCAATTCGGCCTCGGGCGACTTGGTGAGATCGATCGTGCCGGTCGACTCGCCATGGCGGAATTGCAGGTTTGCGCCGAACTTTCGCGCGAGCGCGCGCATGGCGTGGTTCTCGGCGCCGGTGGTGATGCGCAGGCGCTTAAAACCCTTCCAACGCGCCTCCGCGATCAGGCGGCTGAACAGGATGGTGCCGACATTCTGGCGGCGCGCCGATGCTTCGACGCTGAAGGCGACCTCAGGCAGCGAATCACCCTCCGACGGATGCAGCTCGGCCGCACCGCGGACCACACCGTCGACGATGTAGGCGACGATCACGGTTCCGTCCTCGGCGCAGCGGGCGGCGTAACGCTCGATAAAGCTGTCGTCGAGAAAACCGTTGAAACGGTCGTGCCGGCTCTCGGCATCGAGTCTGAGCAGGTGATCGCGCAAAAGCGGCAATTCTTCCTGCTGGCTCAAGGTCCGCACATAGCCCGGAACGGACGTCGGGCGGATGGTGTCTTCAAGTACCACGTCAAAACTCCTCTTGGTGTCCCTCGAGGAGGCGTTCGAATCCCTAGGCCTCCAATATTGTGCGTCGCAACAAATTTTTCAAGACGGGAACCTGCTCAAGTTAGAGGCATCGCAAGCGACTAATTCGTTAACAAAATCAAAGTCCCGTAGTCTTACAGGACCAGCTGCGTCTGGGTCACCACGGCGACCAGCTTGCCGTCCTCGGTTTCGAGCCGGGTGGTCCAGACCTGGGTCCGGCGGCCGCGGTGGACTGGGGTGGCGGTGGCGATCACCGTGGTTCCCTCCTTCGCGCCGCCGATGAAGTTCGTCTTGCTCTCCAGCGTGGTCGTACCCTTCGCATCCTCTGGCAGGTTGATCACGGTCGCGGCCGCGCCGACGGAATCGGCGAACGCCATCACCGCGCCGCCGTGAATGGTGTGGTAGAGCGTGCAGAGGTCGGGCCTGACCGTCATCCGCGCCACCACACGATCCTTCTCGGCCTCGACGAACTCGATGCCCTTGAGCTCGGCAAACGGCATCTTCATCGCTTTAACTTTCTCGAGCGGCGTCATCGGATCTCCTCCCAATTGGTTCTGATCTCAGCGTGAATTGCTTCAGGCCGCAACGCAATGACGTCTGAGATAATGACGCCTGCGCCGCTTACGTCACGGCATTCACGACCTGATACTCCGGCCGTCGCCACACTTCGCCCGTGATCACCTTCCCGATGATCTCGGCAGCCTTCATCACCTCGCTCTCGCCGATATAGAGCGGCGTGATCCCGAACCTCATGATGTCAGGTGCCCGGAAATCGCCGATGACACCACGGGCGATCAGGGCCTGCATGGCGGCGTAGCCGCCATCGAAGGCGAAGGAGATTTGCGAGCCGCGGCGCTCATGCGCACGCGGCGTGACCAGCTTCAAGGAAGGGCAACGGCGTTCGACTTCGCTGATGAGGAGATCGCCAAGCACCAGCGAACGCGCGCGCACGTCTGCGATATCAACGCGATCCCAGATATCGAGCGAGGCTTCCAGCGCCGCCATCGCCAGCACCGGAGGCGTGCCCACGCGCATGCGTTCGACGCCGCCGGCAGCGGCATAGCCAAGCTCGAACGCAAACGGCTTTGCGTGACCCATCCACCCCGACAGCGCGGCGCGCGCGGTGCCGGCGTGGCGTGGCGCAACGTAGAGGAAGGCCGGCGCGCCGGGGCCGGCGTTGATGTATTTGTAAGTACACCCAGCGGCGAAATCAGCACCACAACCGGTGAGATCGACCGGCAGCGCGCCAGCGGAATGGGCGAGATCCCAGACCGTGACAATGCCAAGCGCATGCGCCTTTGCCGTGAGCCTTGCCATGTCGTGACGGCGGCCGGTGCGGTAATCGACCTCGGTGATGTAAAGGACGGCGATATCCTCGGACAGCGCGGCCTCGATCTCCTCCGGCGACACCAGGCGCAATTGATGGCCGCGCCCGAGCGTCGCGATCAGCCCTTCGGCCATGTAAAGGTCGGTCGGGAAATTACCGGTGTCGGACAGGATCACCTTGCGCGACGCATTCATGTCGAGCGCGGCGGCGAGCGCCTGATAGACCTTCAGCGACAGCGTGTCCCCGACCATCACCGAGCCGGCTTCCGCGCCGATCAGGCGCGCGATGCGATCGCCGACATGGCGCGGCTGGGCATACCAGCCCGCGGTGTTCCAGGCGCGGATCAGCTCGTTGCCCCACTCGGACGTGATGACCCGACCGACGCGCTCGGCGACGCCGAGCGGCAGCGCGCCGAGCGAGTTGCCGTCGAGATAGATCACGCCGTCGGGCAGATGGAACAGCGCCTTGGTGTCGCCGTAGACGCTCAGCTTCGTCATGGTGATCTCTAAAGAATGGTACGCACGCGCCAGAGTTCAGGGAACAGCTCGACCTCCAGCATCCGCTTGAGATAGCTGACGCCGCCGGTGCCACCGGTGCCGCGCTTGAAGCCGATCACGCGCTCGACCGTCGTGACATGGTTGAAACGCCAGCGCCGGAAATAGTCCTCGAAATCGACCAGCTTCTCGGCGAGCTCGTAGAGCATCCAGTGCGTCTCCGGCGCCTCGTAGACCTGTCGCCAGGCCTGAAGCACGCCCTCGCTGAAGCTGTGGGTCTCGCGGACGTCACGCGCCAGCACCGCCGCCGGCATCTTGAGCCCGTTGCGGTCGGCGAGCCGCAGCACTTCGTCGTAGAGGCTTGGCGTCGCAAGCTCGGCCTCCAGCAGCTTGGTCGTCTCGGCATCGTGCGCGTGCGGCTTCAGCATGGCGTGGTTGCGATTGCCGAGCAGATATTCGATCAGCCGGTACTGGCGCGACTGGAAGCCCGAGGATTGGCCGAGCTGGGAGCGGAAGCGGGTATATTCGCTCGGCGTCATCGTGCGGAGCACGTCCCAGGCGCCGTTGAGCTGCTCGAAGATGCGCGACATCCGCGCCAGCATCTTCATGGCGGGCTGCACCTCATCCTTTGCAATCGCGCGGCGCGCGGCAGCAAGCTCGTGGAGCGCAAGCCGCATCCACAGCTCCGTGGTCTGATGCTGGATGATGAACAGCATCTCGTCATGGGCTTCCGAAAGCGGATGCTGCGCGCCGAGGATCTTGTCCAGCGCCAGATAATCGCCATAGGACATGCGCCGGGCGAAATCGGTTTCGGCGCCTTCGCTTGCAGGATCGTAATCGCTGGACGTCATGGCAGGCCCTTTCGATCGTCCCTTTCGCGCATTCAGTCGAGACCGATCAGTCGCGCGGTGATCTGCGACGACGGATCGTTCAGCGCGTCGATCACGGTGAAATGGTTCAGCCCGGGATCGACGACGAGGCGCGTCGGCACGTCAAAACCGGTCCAGACATTCGCCATCAGATCGGACTGGCGGATAAACTCGGGCCGCTCGTTGCCGCCGACCCAGGCGGTCACCGGCGCATGCCCGCGCGGAAGGTGCAGCGCCGCGCTTTCGAGCGTCGCCTCCTCCATGGTCATGCGCAGCGTCTCGTTCATCCTCGTCTTGAGCAGCGGGCGCAGATCGTGCAGGCCGCTGATCGAGAGCGTGGCGGCGATGCGGTTGAAGACTGAAGGCTCGAGCCGGCCGTCGTCGCACAGCATGCGCGTGACCAGATGGCCGCCGGCCGAATGCCCGGCGAGCCGGATCGGGCCGGCGACGAGCGCGGCCGCCTTGGCGATGGCGGCGGTGATCTCTGCGGTGATGTCGGAGATGCGCGCGGCCGGCGTCAGCGTGTAGCTCGGCAAAGCCACCGTCCAGCCGTGATGGCGCGCGCCTTCGGCGAGATCGGTCCAGGTCGATTTGTCGAAGCGCATCCAGTAGCCGCCGTGAACGAACACGACGAGGCCCTTGCTGTCGCCATCGGGCAGGATCAGGTCGAGGCGCTGGCGCTCGCCCGAGCCATAGGCGATGTCGGCGCGAAAATCCTTCAGTCCGGCACGGTAAGCCGTCGCCCGCTCCGCCCATAGCGCCGGCAGCTTGTCCGAGCCCGGGATATGGGCCGAGTTGGCATAAGCATCGTCCCAATCGCGCATCGTTGCTCCCGAGGACTCGGCCGCGAACCGAGCGCCAGTCTGCCACCGGCGGGGCCGGCATCCTAGTCTTTATTTTAAGCTTAAAGTATCTAGCAAAGCTATTGTTTCGGGCAGCAGTCGCCGCAATCCCGGCTATCCGTGTCGACGCGAATTGGTGGGCACGGCGCGAGGGCGCCTTTGCCCACCCGACAGACCATCCTCTCGTCATTGCGAGCGCAGGAAGCAATCCAGTCTACTTCCGCGGCGACGTCTGGATTGCTTCGTCGCAAGAGCTCCTCGCAATGACGGCGGGGAGAGCGAGAGCGCCTACGCCTTCTCCACCCCGCACCATTCGGCGATGAACAGCGCCATCGCCTTGGTCGTCTTCTTCAACGACTCCAGCTCAACATATTCGTTGAAGCCGTGCATCTCGCCGCCGCTGGCCCCGAAGCAGAGGCTCGGGATGCCGTGATTGAGGCCGTAGAAACGGGTGTCGGTGAGCGCGGTGAAGACGAGATCCTCGACCGCGCCGCCATAGACCTTGTTGAAGGCCTTGCCGAAAGCTGCTTCCGGCGCGGCCGAGTCAGTCAGTTCATAGCCTTCCGACAGGAAGCCGGACCATTCGACCTCCGGCGGGTTGTTGGCAAGGAAGCGGTGGTTGCGCGAGGCAGCAGCAACGCAGGCCAAAATCTCCTTCTGGTGATCGGCCACCGACCAGCCCGGCAACACGGCAATGCGGCAATCGACATCGCACCAGGCCGGCACGCTCGAGGCCCAGTCACCGCCCTTGATGATGCCGGGATTGAGGTTGATGGGATGGTTGATCGTCCCAAAGTGACGATCGGCCTTGGCGCGCTCGTTCCACTCGAGCTCGAGCTTTTGCAGCGCCTGGATCAGGTGATAGGCCGCCATGATTGCGTTCGCGCCCGATCCGGCATGCGCGACGTGGACGGGATGGCCCTTCACGCGCAGGCGAAACCAGATCACGCCGACCTGCGAGCGCACCATCTTGCCGGCGGTCGGCTCCGGGATGAAGCAGGCATCCGCACGATAGCCGCGCTGAAGCGTTGAGAGCGCGCCGACGCCGGTGCTCTCCTCCTCGATTACGGACTGGAAGTGAATCCGCGCCGTCGGCTTGAGGCCCGCGGCCTTGATCGCATCGAGCGCATAGAGCGCGCCGATCGTGCCCGACTTCATGTCGCAGGCGCCGCGGCCGAACATCTTGCCGTCCTTGATGACGGGCGAGAACGGCGGCGTGTCCCACAATTCCAGCGGCCCTGCCGGCACCACGTCGCAGTGGCCCTGGAGGATCAGCGACTTGCCCGCCTCGGTCATCGGACGATAGGTCCCGACCACGCTGCGCGCCTTGGAGAAATCATGCTCGATCGGACCGAAGCCGCGCAGATCCCTGAGATCGTCGACCTTGATGTGCCAATCGTCGACCTCATAGCCGCGCTGGCGCAGCAGGTCGCCGATCATGTCCTGGCATGGTCCCTCCGCTCCGCGGGTCGAGGGGATCGCGACGAAATCGCTTGTGGTCGCAAGCTGGGCTTCGAAGCCGGCATCGACGGCGTCAAGAATCCTCTGCTGCGTGTCGGCATTCATCAGGCAAACTCCGGGCATCCAATTGGTCAAGGGTGCGCGCAAGCTAGCCGATTTCAGCCGTTCGGGTACTCCACAAAATAAGCATCCCGCAATGCATCTTCGAGCAGTCGGCCTTCGGAATAGCCATGCAGCGTCGCGGGACGGGTCACGCCGTCGAGCAGCCGCGGGCACGGCTCCGGCGCGCCGAGCACGGTGCGCACCGGGATGCGCTCGGCATAGATCGGCAATGCGTAGTCCTCATCATCGTCGGCGACACCCTTGGCGCGGATTTTCGCGGAGGCCTCCTCGATCTCCATGGCGATGAACGAGGTTGCCTTGATCTCCTGCGTGTTGCTCGCCCGCAGGCTCGCGGTGCGGTCCGGGAAGAAGCGGTCGACCATCGCGATCACCGCGCGCTCTTTCTCCTCGGGGTCGGTGACGAGATAGGCGGTGCCGAACGCCATCACCGCGCGGTAGTCGGCCGAGTGGTTGAAGCCGCAACGCGCCAGCACGAGACTGTCGAGATGGGCGACCGTCAGGCACACCCGTTCGCCTCTGGTCTGGTTGCGCAGCATGCGGCTCGCGCTCGAACCATGCCAATAGAGCTTGGTCCCCTCGCGCCAGAAGAAGGTCGGCGTGCAGTAGGGCTGGCCGTCGATGACATAGGAGACGTGGCACAGCATCGAGGAATCCAGGATGCGGTGAACCGTGTCGTGATCGTAGAAGCCGCGGTCGTGACGGCGCTTGACCTGGTTGCGTGCCGAGGTCGGATAGGAATTTTCGGTCTCAGTCGGGCTCACGGCCGCTCCTCATCGGAACTGGAACAAATTCCACAGCAGTTGTAGCGGCGGATTTGGTCTGCGATAGTGCCAATTCCATGCAAAAAATTCCGACCAATTCTCTCTCGCCGGCCAAGGCGGAGCTGCCACTCGACCTTACGGGCCCGCACATCACGGCCGGCGCCTCGGCGGCGCACCGGCTGTACCAGGCGCTCTGCGAGATGATCGTCTCCGGCCTGGTCAAGCCCGGCGAGCCGTTGCCGCCGTCGCGGACGCTGGCGAAACAGACCGGATTTCGACGCAACGCCGTCGTCACCGCCTATGAGCGGCTGATCGCAGACGGTTTTGCGGATGCCACCGTCGGCTCCGGTACGTTCGTCGCGGCCCGTATCCCCGAACGCGCGGCCGCGCCGAAGAGGCCGAAGGCCGTGGTCGAGGCGCCCAGGCAAGGCGCGCTCTCGCTCGGCTGCACCCATATCGACGAGCGCGCGGTGCAGCGCTTTCGTGCTTTCGTCGGTCGCCGCATGCGCGCCTTCGGCGCCGAGCACCTGCATTACGGCGACCCCCGCGGCAGCCGCGAGCTGCGCGTCGCGATCGCCGATCATCTGTTGTCCGCGCGCGGGCTGCGCTGCGACGCCGACCAGATCATGCTGACATCAGGCACGTTGCATACGCTGCGCATCGTGCTCGGCACGATCCTGAAGGCCAACGATCAGGTCTGGTGCGAAGACCCCGGCTATCCCATTGCGCGCCGGACCATCGCGCAGTGCGGTTATCGCACCGTGCCGATTCCCGTCGACGCGAACGGCTTGCAAATCGCCAAGGGCCGGACGGCCGCGCCGGCCGCGCGCGCGGCCTATGTGACGCCGTCGCATCAGTTTCCGCTGGGCGTGCAGATGTCGATGCCGCGGCGGCTCGAGCTGCTGGACTGGGCCAAGCAGGCCGGCGCCTTCGTGTTCGAGGACGATTACGACAGCGAGTTCCGTTACGTCGGCGCGCCGTTGATGTCGCTTGCGGGCATCGATCATCTCCAGCGCGTGATCTACATGGGCACCTTCGCCAAGACGCTGTTTCCGGGCCTGCGCATCGGCTATTGCGCCCTGCCCGAGCGGCTGATCGCCGACGTGACGGCCGCGCGCGCCGCGCTCGACCGCTTTCCCGGGACGCTGATGGAAGGCGCGGTCGCCGACATGCTCAATTCCGGTGCCTTCGCCGCCAACCTGAAGCGTGTGCGCAAGCTTTATCGCGAGGCCCGCGATGCGCTGGCCGAAACGCTCGAAGCCAAGTCCGACGGCGCGCTCTCCGTGCCCGTGCCGTCGCAGGGCCTGCACCTGGTGGCGCGGTTCGACCCGTCGGTCGCCCCTTTGGTCGCAGCAGACGCGAAACAGGCGGCCGGCGCGGAAGGCTGGCTGCTGGCCGACACTTATGCGCGGGCGCGTCCTCTGCCCGGCTTTGTGCTGGGATTTTCCGGGCACGCGGTTCCGCAACTTGTCGCGTCAGCCGAACGGCTCGCGCGAGAGGCACGCACCGCTTTGCGCGCGAAGGCCAAATCACCTCGGCGGGTGTGACGAAGGTTCACTATGAGAATCGCACGCCGCTCCCTACATTGCGGCGTCGATGCCGGAACCGCTCATCATGTCACTTCGCCATGCAGCCTGCCTTTCGCTCCTGCTTGCTGCCGCATTCGCAACGTCAACACACGCAGCCACGGTCGGCCGCGAGCAGGACATCGTGGATCTCAAGCTTGGTCAGCGCGTGATGGTGGATGACGGAACCTGCCCGGCCGGACAGGTCAAGGAAGTGCGCGGCGCAAAGATGAGCGACAAGGGGATCGTGCGGATCAGCTCTTGCGTGGCACGGTACGGTCCGAAATCGAAGTAACGGCTTACGACTTCGCCGGATCGAACATGCACTGCAAGGTCGGCTTGGCGATCTTGGTGAAGGTCGGGCCGATCTCGCCCTGCTTGGCGGCCGGCACCCAATCGGTCTCGATCGTGGGGACGCCGGTCTCGCTGATGCCGCGTAACAGCGCCTCGCGCAGGTCGCGGTCCTCGACGACGGCTGCGGCATGATCGTGCAGACAGCCGCAGACCTCTTCCGGATGTTCCCAACGGCCTTGCATGCGCGGAGCGCATTGGCGCACGAACTCGCTGCGCGGATCCGGCAGCCGGCTCGGCGCACGCACCTGCGCCTGAGCGGCGCCGATCGTCAGGAGGGAGATGAACGCTGCGGCACAGATACGAAGAAGCATGATGGCCTTTGCCGGCTGATTTTCTTGTTCGCGATCAGAAGCGTGCCGCCACAACGATTGGCTGCGGCGCCGTGGTGGTGACCGGCGAGCCGCTGTACTGGAAGGTGCCGACACCGGGAAGATTGCCGTCGGGCGCGCCTGCAATAGACGATCCGGCGAGCACAAAACCGAAAGCAAGGATGAAGCTGAGCGCGCGCATGGACTTGTCTCCGGATTGCGTGGCCGGCGGTTCGCCGTGGTCGTTGTGACGCTGATAACCATGCGCCGTTTCTCCCGTGATGCGCCAAAAGCTGAAAATGGTTTCATCCCAGGTGAGATTTGTTTCGTCGCACCCACGGCGACGACACATTGAGCGGAAAACCTCAATCATTTCAGATAGGGGCGTGGCCGCGCGAACCGGCCCGGGAGCAACCGCCAGGGCCAGTGGCCGCACCGCGCGCCGCTCGTGGTCATGACCGCGACGTCAGCGCTTCACATGCATTTTACGTTTCTCTGCTGAGAGTGCGCGAAACGAAGGCCGGTCCGCCGATGAACCTGGGGCGCGTCGGCCGCGACCGAGCCTTCGAAAAACCGACAGGCCCGCCGATCGGGCTGACACGTGAGGGATGGCCATCATGATAGCGCGAGATCGCGCAACGGCGCGCGACGCTATTCAGGGGACGGATCGCGCGGATCAAGACTCCATGCGCAACCACGCCGGTTCGCCCGGCCCAATGGCGCTGCAATCAAGTCGCGGCTATGAGGCCGCACCGCAGGCGTTCGTGCGGCTGACCGGCTCGCACCTCGCGAAACCGCGCGTCAGCCGCGCTGCCGTCACTGATTGAAGAAGTCCGCGCACTTCTGGACGTTCGCGTCGGCCGGCCCCCACGGCATGACCGGTTTGGCCTCGTTGCGGCGGTTAGTCGCAAACCAGGACGCGCCCGCGGCGCCTGTAGACATAGTAACAGTTGCTATCGGCGTCATATCCATAGCGCGAGCTACCATAGCCATAGGCCGCAGCGGCATAGGCCCCGGCAACATAGGCCGCACGATAACCGTAACGCGACCCGCCATAGCGGTAGCCGCGGCCTCCGAAGCGGCCGTAGCTGACAGATGCAACGCGCGCCGGGTTCGCAACCGCCGTGCCGCCACGGACGCCCCCAACAGCCCGAAGATCGCCGCGTGGACCGCCTAGGCGAGGCGCTGGACCACCAAGTCCGGCTCGGGGTCCGCCGCCGGGGCCCGGAGCTGGGGCACCTGCGAATGCGGGAGGGCTCCCTGCTGCGACGGGACCCAGCCACTGACGATGGTTGAGATCGCGCCAAAGGCCGAGCCTCCGAATGCGGCCAAAGCGGGAACATACATGGTGCTCATACGATCGTCTTTTCTTGTGAGCACGGGGATCGGAAGCGCTCAGTTGAGTATTGCGACTGCTCACGCACTACTTGGCGCGAACCGCTGCCGCGGACGTGCCCTGGTCGAACACCAATCGGCACGCCTCACTCAGATCCAATTTTCTGTGCCTCAGGCAACTCTCGACCCGCGCGGGATCGGGAATATCGCTTGCACACAGCCGGAACGCGTCGGACGTGCATGCCGCCCTTTGCTCGGGCGTGCCGCGGTCTTCCTGTGCAAGGGCAGCGGCGCTGTTGCCCAGCGACGCCACCAACAAGGCTGCTAACGCGATCTTGAACTTGAACATATCGGATCCTCTCTCCGGTTAAGGCATCTGTTTCGTGCGCGGGAAGCGCGATCTTTATTCCCCGAGCAACCCCCGGCACGCGCTTGTGAGTTCGCACTCTTGACACGACCCGTCGCGTCCGGTTTATGTGAAATATACGGTGTAGTATATTTAGGAGCTGGAAGATGTCAACCCTTCTGCTGGCGCTCGCACGAGAAAACCCCTGGCCGGGCCTTGCGATCGCCTCCCTCAATCTGGTGGTGGCCTTGTTTCTCGTGGGCGTGGGCCTGTTGTTGGGGATCACGATTTCACTGGTTGCGTGGCTGCATGCGCTCGTCGAGCGCGAGCCGGTGCCGGCGCATCACCGAGCCATTCGGTCCTGACATGCTGGACATGGTCGAAGTGTTCGATGTTCTCCAGGCAGATCAAAGCGGAAAGGCGGTATGGACCGGGCTTACGGGCACGCGAACGGCCCTTCTACGCGACGGATACGTGGTCGACCCGACCGCAATGGCCTATTGCCCGAGGGAATGGGTGGACGAGCGCGGCTATCTCGACGCCGATCTCGCGCGCAAGCATCCGCGTCCCTGGAGCATCTGACAATGCCGCGGGGTCATGTTGTTGTCGGGAGCCGGACGCCGTGAGCAGGAGATCCGTTCTGTCGGTGCAAGCGAGCGGCAGGGTTGAGGCGGAACGAACGAAACAACGCATAGGCCGGTTCTTTAGCCGCGCCTGCAGGACTTGCCTGATGTCGAATAAACGCTTGTTTGCCTTGACCGTCTGCGCGAAACCGCGCTGCCGTCACTGATTGAAGAAGTCCGCGCACTTCTGGACGTTCGCGTCGGCCGGCCCCCACGGCATGATCGGCACCGTCGAGGTCGAGTTCTTCGGCGAACCCTCGATCAGCTTGTCCGAGTAGACCATGTAGACCAGCACGTTGCGCTTGGCGTCGCAGCCGCGCACGATCTGCATCTTCTTGAAGAACAGCGACCGGCGCTTGCGGAACATGTCGTCGCCCTGATCGAGCTTGTCCTTGAACTTGATCGGGCCGATCTGGCGGCAGGCCAGCGAGACGTCCGAGACCTCCTCGGCCAGACCCAGCCAGCCCTTGAAGCCACCCTTCTCCGGCACCGTGAAATGACAGGCCACGCCCTCGACCTCGGGGTCGTCCAGGCCATAGGTCGCGAGCTTGTCATTGGGGCTCACCCATTTGAACACGGTGGAGCGGCGGAAAATCAGATCCGGCTCGTCGGCGGCCTGAGCCGACGGCACCGGCACGACCAGGGCCAAGAGCAATAAAGCGAGACTTTTCAAACGGATGTTGGAAAGAGCGGGGAAACGAGATGACATGAAGTTCTCCGGTCACAAGTCCCTGCAATGTAGGCATGCGCCCGCCGGTCAGGAAGGCGACGGCCACCCCTAGCGGCCCGCCGTTTACCGCTCTGTGAGGCTTTTTTGCTACGGATTGGACAAAAGTAGCGGACGGCAGAACCGCTGTGCTGGTGAACGCGTATCCCCTCTGCGAAACTAATGTCTGATTTGGATTGTGGATTCGAGGAATGAATAGCGTGAACGGGTCCCGTTTTTCGGCCGCACCGGTACGGCTGTGGCAGTTCGCCATTTTGACGGCCGCAGGTGCGATTGGCGCGACCGGCCAGGCGGAAGCAGCATTCTATTACTCGGCGGACTATTCGGACGGATCATACTACTACCGGCAAGACCGGCATCCCGACCTGTCCCGCGTGAAGCCGCAGAAGCGCGGCACCGCTGCCGCCAGGAAAGACAAGGACGCCGTCGCCGAGAAGGAAACCGGCGCGAAGCCGCAAGGTCCGCTCGTCATCGTCGTCTCGATCGAGCGACAGAAGGTGACGATCTACGACTCCAACGGCGTGTTCGCGGAGGCTCCGGTGTCGACCGGCATGAAGGGCCATTCGACGCCGATGGGCGTGTTCAGCGTCATCCAGAAGCACAAATTCCACCATTCCAACATCTATAGCGGCGCGCCGATGCCGTACATGCAGCGGATCACCTGGTCCGGCGTCGCCATGCATGCCGGCGTGCTGCCGGGCTATCCGGCCTCGCACGGCTGCATCCGCATGCCGATGGCGTTCGCAGTGAAGATGTGGAACTGGACCAAGATGGGTGCGCGCGTCCTCGTCACGCCCGGCGAGATAACGCCACACAGCTTCTCGCATCCAATGCTCGCCTCGCTGCGCGTGCCGCCGCAGCCGGCAGCCAGCCTCGAGCCGACGACGACTGTCGGCGACAAGGCGGACAAGGGCGCGCCGGACACCACCAAGGTCACCGAAGCGAAGCCGGTTGAAACCAAATCCTTCGAGAACAAGACCGCCAGCGCGGATGGCGTGCTCGAGCTGCGCTCGACGGTCGGCCACACCGTGATGTCGGATGTGACCACGGGCAACGCGCCGGTCCGCGACGAAGCGGCTGCTGATCCGGCCACCAAGAACGAGAGCAAGACCGCCGAAGCCTCCGAGCCGGCGAAGGACGAGGCCGCGAGCACCGAGGCAAAACCCTCCGAGGCCGCGGAAGCGCCGAAGGCGACCACGGACGAGAAGCCGGCTGACAAGGTCGAGGCCGCCAAATCTGAGCCTGAGAAGACTGAGCCCGCGAAGGCGGAGCCGACCAAGGCGGAGGCTGCCGAGAGCGCGAAGAAGCCCGAGGCGCCGGTCACGGCGGCAGCGCCCACAGCCCCCGTGGACGCGAAGAAGGACCAGACCCGTGTCGCCGATCCCGCTCCCGCCGCCAAGCCTGACCTGCCGAAGCGCACTGGTCAGATCGCGGTGTTCATTAGCCGCAAGGATTCCAAGCTCTACGTGCGGCAGAACTTTTCGCCGCTGTTCGAGGTGCCCGTGACGATCGCCGCGAGCGACCGCCCGCTCGGCACGCATGTCTTCACCGCCGAGGTCGACAAGACTGATTCCAATGCGCTGCATTGGTCAGTGATATCGCTGCCGGTCACGGCCCGCGCCGCGGCACGCGAGGACGACAACCGCGTGACGCGCCGGCAGCGCGGCGCTGCGGTGATTGCTGTGGCCGCAAAGCCTGTCGTCATGCCGGACTCGCCGGCCGAGGCGCTCGACCGTATCTCTATCCCCGCCGACACCATGGCGAAGATCAACGAGATGCTGACCACCGGCGGCTCAGTGATCGTGTCCGACCAGGGCATCAACCAGGGCGAGACCGGCGAAGGCACCGACTTCATCGTCCGCCTGTACTGAACGGCCACACCCGTCCGATAACGCGGTGTTGAGCGGGCCGCTTCGCCCAGCGGAGTAGACTGCAACCCGGATCATGTCGGGGGACTCGCCATGCTGAACCGCAGGACCGTGCTCACCGCAGCGCTTGCCGCTGCGGCCAATTCGGCAACACATGCGCTGGCCGATGGCGGCATGAGCCGGATCCCGGCCTATGCCTTCACATTCCCGGCCTTGTCCGGCGACGATATCCGCCTGGCCGCCTTCACCGGCAAGCCACTGCTGGTCGTGAACACCGCCTCACTTTGCGGCTACACGCCGCAATATGCCGGCCTGCAGGAGCTCTGGAGCGAGTTTCGCGAACGCGGCCTCACCGTCATCGGCGTGCCCTCCAACGATTTCGGCGGACAGGAGCCCGGTGGCACCAGCGAGATTTCGGAGACCGCGCACCACCAATACGGCGTTACCTTCCCGATCGCGGCCAAGGCCGTCGTGATCGGGCAGAAAGCGCATCCGTTCTACAAATGGGCCGCCGAGGCGCGGCCGCGGGAAGTTCCGAAGTGGAACTTCCACAAATATCTGATCGGCCGCGACGGCTTCATTGCCGAGGTCTTTCCGTCCGCCGTGGAGCCTGCCGACACGCGGGTCAAGACGGCGGTCGCCAAGGCGCTGGCCGACAGCTGACGGTACGCGCCCGAACACGCTTCGGAAGCACAGGCTTCGGAGGCACAGGCTGGGCACAATTGTGGCGAAGCGCCAAACAGCCGTTGCAATGGCGATGGAGCACCATCTAGGCTAGGATGGTTTGGGCAGGACGGTTTCGCCGGAGGTGAAAAGCCACGGCGGAACAACGGGATCAATCTCGAGGACAACACCATGCGTGTGGCGGCAGGACTGATTTTGGCAAGCGCGATGTCTGTTGCGCTGACGAGCGCGGCGTGGTCGCAAACTCCGGCCGCGAAACCGGCGGCTGCGACACAAGCGGCACCGGCCGCAGCCCCGGCTCCCGCGGCACCGGCGCCGGCTGCCTTCGTCAACCCGCCGCCACCGCAACAGGCCCCGCAGCCGGCGCGCGCCGCCTGCAACAATCCGAACGCACTTGGCGTCACCCGCACCGTCGAGATCGACACCACCGGCGGTCCCGGCTTCGGCTTCGAGCACTTCAAGGAGCTCGACTTCCTGCGCGACCACGAGGTGGTGCTGACCTTCGACGACGGCCCCTGGCCGCGCAACACGCCGGCGGTGTTGAAGGCGCTCGCCGATCAGTGCACCACCGGGATCTTCTTCCCGATTGGTTTGCACTCGACCTACGAGCCTGAAATCCTCAAGCAGGTCTACGCCGCCGGCCACACCATCGGCGCGCATACCTGGTCGCACGCCAATCTCAACAACAAGAAGCTGACCGAACAGCAGAAGAAGGACGAGATCGAGAAAGGCTTCTCGGCGGTGAAATGGGCGCTCGGCGGCATCTCGCCCTCGCCGTTCTTCCGCTTCCCGGCGCTCCAGCATCCGCCGGAGATGGTCACCTATCTCGGCAACCGCAACGTCGCGATCTTCTCCTGCGATCTCGACTCCTTCGACTTCAAGGCGTCCAAGCCCGAGAAGGTGATCGACACCGTGATGAAGAAGCTCGACAAGCTCGGCAAGGGCATCATCCTGATGCACGACTTCCAGAAGCACACGGCCGAAGCCCTGCCCGAGCTGTTGAACCGCCTCAAGGCCGGCGGCTTCAAGGTGGTGGCGATGCGTGCCAAGACCCCGGTCGCGACGCTGCCCGAATACGACCAGGAGCTTCTCAAGGACGTCAAGCTGCCGACGGTGAGCCAGCGACCGGTCAATTCCGTGGTGACGACGGTCTCTGAGTAGCCGTCACCCTTGTCTTTCCATTTCGAAGGCTACGTCATCGTCTCGGCGGACGGCATGCTTGCCGACGCGCATCGTGTCATGCCCGACAGCCTGAAGTTCGAGGGCGACAAGCGCTTCTTCGAACAGGCACTCGATCATGCCACGCTGATCGTGCACGGCCGTCACTCGCATGAGCAGCAAGCCAACTCGCCGAAGCGCAAGCGGCTCATCACGACCCGCAAGATCAAGGCGCCCACCGTCGACCCGGAGATGCCGAACGCGACGTTGTGGAATCCCGCTCACGCGAGCTTCGCGGAGGCCTGCGCTTTTGCCGACGTCGCCACCGGCACGGTCGCGATCATCGGCGGTCCCGTCATGTTCGACATGTTCATGGATCGCTACGACACGTTCTGGCTGTCGGAGGCTCCGCATGTTCGCCTGCCCGACGGCGAAGCCTGCTTTGTCGGCGTGCCGGAACGGACGCCGCACGAGGTGCTGGCTTCACACGGGATGAAGCCCGGCGCGCCGTATCTGCTCGATGCCGCGCATGACGTCACCGTCACGCCATGGCGCAGGGTGGGTTAGCCTCTCAGACGTCACCATATGCGGCCTCGACCGGGCGTGTGGCGCGGCCGTAGCCCATGATCATGAAGAGCGCGCCGATGATCGAGAGATTCTTCAGCGCATCGACCAGCATCTTGCCATTGTCGGGCGCCGCCTGATTCCAGAAATCATAGAAGAAGAAGGTCGCGACTGCGACATAGATGATCAGCAGCATCGCAAAGAAACGCGCGCCGAAGTTCAAGGCGATCATCAGCCCCGCGATGATCTCGAGCCCACCGACCGCGATCGCCAGCAGCTGCGGCGTGGTCATGGCGGTCGCTGTCTCGATCTGCTTGGCGTAGGGCGCGATCACGTCAGGCACCACGACCTTGGCGGCGATGAAATCGGCGGTCGCCTGGATGGCAAAGAGCTTGGTCGCGCCCGTGTAGATGAACAGCACGGCGAACAGGATCCGCCCGAAAGTCACGAACGCTGGCATGATCGGCCTCTTGGCAAAGCGCTAAAGCACGGGATGCGCGTGGTGATTATGATGAGTCCGTTTGCGGTTTTCAAACGGGGAAATGGAGAACTACGACTAATTCAAGGTTGGCTGCGCGGGTGGTGCTCCTTCTCCCCTTGTGGGAGAAGGTGGCGCGAAGCGCCGGATGAGGGGTCTCTATCCGCGAGTTCAATTTTGAGAGGTGACTCGCGGATAGATACCCCTCACCCGTCTCGCCGCTAACGCGGGGGAGAGGGTGAGGATCGCCCCTACGTGAACAAAGTCGGCTGCTGCCGCGCCGCACGCTCCTGCGCTTCGACCACCGCAACCGCCGTCATGTTGAGGATGCCGCGCGCGGTGACCGAGGGGGTCAGGATATGCGCCGGGCGCGCCGGGCCGATCAGGATCGGGCCGACGGGGAGCGCGTCGGCGAGCGACTTGATCATCTGGTAGGCGACGTTGGCGGTGTCGAGGCTCGGCATGATCATGATGTTCGCCTCGCCCTCGAGCTTGGAGTGCGGCAGCACCATTTTTCGCGCCGCAGCCGAGAGTGCGGTATCGCCCTGCATCTCGCCGTCGGCCTCGATCTCGGGATGCTTCTCCTTCAAGAGCTGGGTCGCGCGCCGCATCTTGCGCGAGGAGTCGGTGTCATAGCTGCCGAAATCGGAGTGCGAGACGAACGCGATCTTGGGCTTGAGCGCGAAGCGCTGGACATGGACCGCCGCGAGCGAGGCGATCTCGGCGAGCTCTTCCGCGGTCGGATTGGGACGCACCTGGGTGTCGGCGACGAAGAAGGCACCCTTGCTGGTGATCAGCAGCGCCAGCGCCGCGTAGTCGCTGATCCCGGGCGAGAAGCCGACGATCTCGCGGACATGCCGCAGATGGTGCATGTAGCGGCCCTCGACGCCGCAGAGCATGGCGTCCGCCTCCCCGCGCGTCACCGCCAGCGCCGCGATCACCGTGTTGTTGGTGCGCACCACCGTCCGCGCCGCGTCCGGCGTCACGCCGCGGCGGCCGGCGACCTCGACATAGGACTGGACGTAGGAGCGGTAGCGCGGATCGTCCTCGGGATTGATGAGATCAAAATCCTTGCCCGCCCGGATCTGAAGGCCGAAGCGCTTGATGCGCGCCTCCACCACCGAGGGACGGCCGACCAAGATCGGCCGCGCCAGATTCTCCTCCAGCACCACTTGCGTCGCGCGCAACACGCGCTCGTCCTCGCCTTCGGCGTAAATCACGCGCACCGGCTGGGTCTTGGCCTTGGCGAACATCGGCTTCATGACGATGCCGGAGCGGAAGGCGAAGCGCTCGAGCAGCGCGGTGTATTCGTCGAAATTGGTGATGGGGCGCGTCGCCACGCCCGATTCCATCGCGGCTTTCGCAACCGCCGGCGAAATGCGCAGAATCAACCGAGGATCAAACGGGCTCGGGATCAGCGAGCCCGGACCAAAGCCTTGGGTTTCGCCGGTATCAAAACCCTGCGCCACTGCATCCGACGGCGCCTCGCGCGCGAGCTGCGCGATGGCTTCGACGGCGGCGTGCTTCATCTCCTCGTTGATCGCGGTGGCGCCGACATCGAGCGCGCCGCGGAAGATGAAGGGGAAGCAGAGGACGTTGTTGACCTGGTTCGGATAGTCCGAGCGCCCGGTGCAGATCATGGCGTCGGGGCGCGCCGCGCGCGCCTCCTCCGGCATGATCTCCGGCGTTGGGTTCGCAAGCGCCATGATCAGCGGCTTGTCGCCCATCGCCTTGGCCATCTCCGGCTTGAGCACGCCGGGAGCCGAGAGCCCGATGAAGATGTCGGCGCCGCCGATGACGTCGCCGAGCGTGCGCTTGTCGGTCTTCTGCGCATAAACCGCCTTCCAGCGGTCCATCTGGGTGTTGCGTCCGTCATAGACCAGGCCGTCGATGTCGCAGACCCAGATGTTCTTGCGCTGCGCGCCCATCGACACCAGGAGATTGAGGGTCGCGATCGCGGCTGCGCCAGCCCCCGAGGCCACGATCTTGACGTCGGACAGCTTCTTGCCGTTCAGCCTGAGACCATTGGTGATGGCGGCGGCGACGATGATCGCGGTGCCGTGCTGGTCGTCATGGAAGACCGGGATCTTCATGCGCTCCTTCAGCTGCGCCTCGATCTCGAAACATTCCGGTCCGCGGATGTCCTCAAGGTTGATGCCGCCGAAGGTCGGCTCGAGCGCGGCCACGGTCTCGACCACGCGGCTGATGGTGTCGGCGGCGATCTCGATGTCGAACACGTCGATGCCGGCGAATTTCTTGAACAGGACCGCCTTGCCTTCCATCACCGGCTTGGAAGCAAGCGGACCGATATTGCCGAGACCCAGCACCGCGGTGCCGTTCGAGACCACGGCGACCAGATTGGCGCGGGTCGTGAGCGAAGCGGCTTCCGCCGGGTTCTTGGCGATCTCGGTACAGGCCGCGGCGACGCCCGGAGAATAGGCAAGCGCGAGGTCGCGCTGGTTGGCGAGCGGCTTGCTCGCCTGAATCTCGAGCTTTCCCGGGCGCGGCAGACGGTGATAGGCCAGCGCCGCCTGGTGGAGATCATCAGAATAGGACGACATGCGGTATCTTGCCTCGCGTTACCGGCCTCAGAATGTCCCGGCTTGCCCCGCGGGTCGCGGTATTCCGGGTCATGGAAACGGGATCAAGCACGGCCGGCGCCCCGGTGGCAACATCGGATTGCTGATCCATTAACAGATCGCACGTTCAAATATCTGAAAGCGCTAGCTTTCTCTAGACGGTACAGCGCTTTGCGAATATGGCAGGTTGCGCAGTGCAAAATGGGCAACTGGAGCTGAGGACATGAAGCGAATCCTGATCGGCCTGATCGCAGTGGCCGTGCTGGCCGCGGGCGGATGGTTCGGCTTCAATCTCTATGTCCAGCATCGCGTCACCACCGCGGTCGAAGCGACCTTCGATCGGCTTCGCGCCGGCGGCGGCAAGGCCAGTCATGGCAAGGTGGCGTTCGACCTGACAAACCGCACGCTGACGATCGAGGATATTGCAATCGAGCCTGCCGAGCAGCCGCAGGCGCATGTCAAGATCGCCGCCATCAAGGGCGCAGGCATCCGCCAGGTCGACGACAGTCGCTTTACCGCCGACAGCATCGATATCAGGGGTTTCGAAGTTGCCCTGGACGAGGTCGGCCCCGGCAAGCTGAAGGCCTCCTACAAGGTCCCGCAACTGACCATGCGGGATTACGCCGGCCCGATTCACACGCCGAACCCGCCGTCGACGGGCTCCCTGATCGACATGTATCGATTTGTCCTCGATCAGTACGCGAATGTGACCGCATCTTCCGTCACGGCCCCGACCATCACCATCGCCTTCGATGCCGGCAAAGGCGCCGGCGGCAACGGCGAGGTCGTCTATTCCGGTCTGGCGGTCCAGAAGCTCGCCCAGGGCAAGATGGACGCGATGAAGGCGGACCGTGCCACCTTCACGATCGACGTGCCGCAGCCGGGCAAAGCGGACAAGCTGACCGGCGAGATGTCCGACATCATCATCAATGATTTCGACTCGACCGCGATTGCTGCCGCGCTCGATCCGCAGAAGGCCAACGACGACAGCTATCATCGCGTGTACGGGCAGATCTCGACCGGCTCTTATGTGGCGACGTCGACGCTCGGCATGAAGATGCAGGTCGACGGAGTCTCCGCCACCGACATCGCGGTCAAGCCGTCAAAATTCCGGCCGGCCGAGATCCTGGAGCTGCTCCCGGCGGACCGCTCGGTTCTGCCGACGCCGGCGCAATCGCGCGAGATGATGGAGAAGGTCGCCAATTTCTATGAGGGCCTTCGCGTCGGCAAGATCGAGATCGGCACCATGTCGATGACGACCCCGCAAGGGACGCCGCGGCTGAGGGCGATCAAATATCAGGAGGGCGAGCTTGCGGTCGAAGGCCTCGACGCGCCGACGCCGCAAGGGCAAATCAAGATGGAGCGCTTCGCGCTCAAATCGTTCAGCGTGGCGAACCTGCTGCGCTGGGCGGCGGGCTTCTCCAATCCCGGCCAGCCGCCATCGCCCGACAAGATGCTGGGCCTGTTCAGGGTGCTGGACGGCGCCGAGATCAAGGGCGTGGTCTCGCCCTACAAGAACACGCGACAGCTCATCACCATCGATACGATCGACCTGAACTGGGGCCAGCTGGTCGGATCGATCCCGAGCAAGGCCAATCTGGTCGTGAAAATGGTGACGCCCACCGACCCGACCAATCCGGCGCAGCGGGCGCTGACCATGGCCGGCCTCGACAAGCTCGCGATCGACCTCGATCTCGGCGCCGTCTGGACCGAGTCTTCCGGCGCCTTCACGCTGACGCCCGCCACGATTGAACTCGGAAATCTTGCCAAGGCGCAAGGCCGCCTCGCGCTTGCCAACGTGCCGCGCGACATCTTCTCGCCCGATCCGGCGCAGGTCATGGGGCAGGCGCGGCAGATCGAGGCCGGCGCGATCGAGCTCTCCTTGCGCGACAGTGGCGTGGTCGATCTCGTGGTCGCGACGTTCGCGCGCGCCCAGAATGTCGGCCGCGACGCCGCGCGCAGCGCCATCGTCGACATGATCCGCGCCCAGGGCGAGAAGATCGCGGCCTCCAATCTCGATGCCAAGGCGGCGGTCGATGCGGTCGCGAGCTTCGTCGCGACCTCGGGCCAGACGCTCACGATCAAGCTGACGCCGCTCGGCAAGGTGCCGCTGGTCCAGCTGATGGATGCCCTGAACAGCGAGCCGGTCGTCGCACTCGCGCAATTCCGGATCGAGGCCTCGACGGGGCTGTAGTTGATCCCGTGTCCCGGACGCGGCGCGGCATGAAATGACGCGACGCAGAGCCGGGACCCAGAGAGGCCGCAGTTCGCGTCGACATGGGCCCCGGCTCAGCAGCGCACCGCTGAAGAAGCGCTGCGCTGCGTCCGGGGCACGAAATCACTTCTGCGGCAGGTTCACCCGTACGTGCAGCTCGCGGAGCTGTTTTGTCGTCGCTTCCGACGGCGCGCCCATCAGCAGGTCCATGGCCTGCTGGTTCATCGGGAACAGCGAGATCTCGCGCAAATTCGTGGCGCCGCAGAGCAGCATCACGATGCGGTCGACGCCCGCGGCCATGCCGCCATGCGGCGGCGCGCCGTACTGGAAGGCACGGTACATGCCGCCGAAGCGGTCGACCACTTCCTGCTCGCCGTAACCTGCGATCTCGAACGCCTTCACCATCGCTTCAGGCACGTGGTTGCGGATGCCGCCCGAGGCGATCTCGTAGCCGTTGCAGGTGATGTCGTACTGGAACGCCTTGATGGTCAGCGGGTCCTGGCCCCTGAGCGCATCGAGGCCGCCCTGCGGCATCGAAAACGGGTTGTGCGAGAAGTCGACTTTCTTGTCGTCCTCGTTGTACTCGTACATCGGGAAATCGACGATCCAGGCGAGCTCGAACCGCTCCTTGTCGGTGAGGTTCAGCTCCTCGCCGACCTTGTTGCGGGCCAACCCAGAAAACTTCCAGAACTTGTCGGGATCGCCGGCGACGAAGAAGGCGGCATCGCCGTCCTTGACGCCGATCTGTGCGCGGATCGCTTCAGTGCGCTCCCGGCCTATATTGTTGGCTAGGGGTCCTCTGCCTCGCGGGGCCAACAGGCTCTCCGATGGCAGAGAGCCCGGGTCAACCTTCTCAAAGGCCTTCTCTACTGCCTCGCGTACCGAGCCTTCTTCAGCTCCCTTTGCCCACATGATGTAGCCCAGCCCAGGCTGGCCCTCACCCTGCGCCCACGAGTTCATGCGGTCGCAGAAGGCGCGCGAACCCCCGCCCGTGGCCGGGATCGCCCAGACCTGGTTCTTGGGGTCTTCGAGCATGCGCGCAAAGACCTTGAAGCCGGAGCCACGAAAATGCTCGGAGACGTCCTGCATCTCGATGGGGTTGCGCAGGTCCGGCTTGTCGCTGCCGTATTTGCGCAGCGCTTCGGCGAACGGAATGCGGCGCCAGTTCTTGGTCACCGGCTTGCCCTTGGCGAACTCCTCAAACACGCCGGTGATGACCGGCTCCATCGCCGCGAACACGTCGTCCTGCGTGACAAAGCTCATCTCGACGTCGAGCTGGTAGAATTCACCCGGTAGACGATCGGCGCGCGGGTCCTCGTCGCGGAAGCAGGGCGCGATCTGGAAGTAGCGGTCGAAGCCCGACATCATCAAGAGTTGCTTGTACTGCTGCGGCGCCTGCGGCAGCGCGTAGAACTTGCCGGGATGGATGCGCGAGGGCACCAGGAAGTCGCGCGCGCCTTCCGGCGAGGACGCGGTCAGGATCGGGGTGTTGAACTCGAAGAAACCCTGCCCCTCCATGCGCCGGCGCATCGACTTGATGATCTCGACGCGCGTCATGATGTTCTGATGCAACTTCTCACGACGCAAATCGAGGAAGCGGTACTTCAGGCGGATGTCCTCGGGATATTCCTGGTCGCCGAACACCGGCAGCGGCAAATCGCCGGCCGGGCCCAGCACCTCGATCTCGCTGACATAGATCTCGATCTTGCCGGTCGGCAGATCGTCATTGTCGGTGCCTTCGGGGCGACGGCGGACCTTGCCGTCCATCTTGACCACGAATTCCGAGCGCAGCTTTTCGGCCTGCGCAAACGCCGGCGAGTCCGGATCGACCACGCACTGGGTCAGGCCGTAATGGTCGCGCAGGTCGATGAACAGCACGCCGCCATGGTCGCGCACGCGATGGACCCAGCCCGAGAGGCGGATGGCCTCGCCGATGTTGCTCTCGCGGAGCGCGCCGCATGTGTGTGACCGGTAGCGATGCATGGTCGTCCCAAAATCAATGTCGGAGGAAGCGAATCGGACGGCCTGTCACGGTCGGTCCGAAGTTGCGGCAGGGTTTACCCGACGAGGCCGGAGGCGGCAACCAAGGGAACGGCCTGATTTGGGGCCGAACCGTCCATTTTTGGACAATCAAGGCTCAAGCCTTTGCCATCAGGCGTTCCAGCCCTATCTTGGGGCTATGACCGTCCATTTCCCCTTCCAAAACTCCTATTCCGCGCTGCCGGACAGCTTCTTTGCCCGCGTCGCGCCGACCCCTGTCGCCGCCCCTCGGCTGATCAAGCTGAACCGGCCGCTGGCGATCCAGCTCGGGCTCGATCCGGACCTCTTGGAAACCCCCGAGGGCGCCGAGATCCTGGCCGGCAAGACGGTTCCCGCCGGGGCCGATCCCATCGCCATGGCCTATGCCGGCCATCAGTTCGGGCATTTCGTACCCCAGCTCGGAGACGGCCGTGCCATCCTGCTCGGCGAGGTCATCGACAGGGACGGCGTCCGCCGCGACATCCAGCTCAAGGGAAGCGGCCCCACCCCGTTCTCCCGCCGCGGCGACGGCCGCGCCGCGCTCGGCCCTGTGCTGCGCGAATACATCGTCAGCGAAGCGATGTTCGCGCTCGGCATCCCGACCACACGCTCGCTTGCCGCCGTCATCACCGGCGAGCCCGTGATCCGCGAGACCGTGCTGCCCGGCGCCGTGCTGACGCGCGTGGCAGCGAGCCATATCCGCGTCGGCACCTTTCAGTTCTTCGCCGCCCGTCGTGATACCGGCGCGATCCGCCGGCTCGCTGACCACGTCATCACGCGCCACTACCCGGAGCTGTTGACCGCGGAGCGCCCGTATCATGCGCTGCTCGCCGGCGTCGTCGCGCGCCAGGCCGAGCTCGTCGCGCGCTGGTTGCTGGTCGGCTTTATCCATGGCGTGATGAACACCGACAACTCATCGATATCAGGCGAAACCATCGACTACGGCCCCTGCGCCTTCATGGATGCCTACAATCCCGGACAGGTGTTCTCCTCGATCGACGAGATGGGCCGCTACGCCTACGCCAACCAGCCGCGCATCGCGCTATGGAATCTGACGCGGCTCGCCGAATGCCTGCTGCCGCTGTTCTCCGACGACCAGGAGAAGGCGGTCGAGCAGGCGCAGGAGATTCTTGGCGCGTTCCCCGAGATCTTCAGCAAGGCCTATCAGGCCGGTCTGCGCAAGAAGGTCGGCCTGTTCACGGAGCGTGACGGCGATGAGGCGCTGATCCAGGACCTGCTCGACGCCATGGCCAAGAACCAGGCCGACTTCACCCTCACTTTCCGCAAGCTCGGTGACGCGGCAGGCGATGAGGCCGGCGCCGCCGACGTCCGCGCGCAGTTCATGGATCCCGCGGCCTTTGATGAGTGGGCCAAGCGCTGGCGCGAGCGCACGGCGCTGGAGCCGCACACCGCGACCGAACGGCAAGCTGCGATGAACGCCGTCAATCCGCTGTTCATCCCGCGCAACCACCGCGTCGAAGCCGTGATCCAGGCCGCGGTGAACAACGACGACTACGCGCCGTTCGAGGAATTGGTGAAGGTGCTGGCCAAGCCATACCAGGAGCAACCGGACTACGCCGCCTACGCCGATCCGCCGCTGCCGGACCAGCTTGTGTTGCAGACGTTTTGCGGGACGTGAGGCGCGCCGGGCTTCGCACGCGCCCTTCCGTCGAGCCGACTGCTGCGCGCTGCTGCGGATTTTCCGATGGTGGCATCATGCCCCTGTTTTGCCCGACGAGTCAAATTATGTCGAAAGACGCGTAAGCCGTTGTCCCGACAACCTTCGGCTACTGTGCATGGGGTTGTTTTCGATATTTGTGTGATGCGGCTCGGCGCCCTCGCCGGAACGTCCTGTGGAATTCGGGACGGGCGGAACCGCTGTCATCAAACTGAAACACTCGCACTCTAACGGCCTGTCAGGGCCGTCTTGCCGGAGGCGCCCACCCTCCAACAGTCCCTGACAAGCGCGCCATGCCCTTCAAGTTCATCCACATCACCGACACGCATCTCGCCAATCCGGGGCTCAAGCTCTACGGCCTCGACCCGCGCGCCCGGCTGGATGCGGCGATTGCCGACATCAACAGGCATCAATCCGATGCCGCGTTTGCGGTCGTGACCGGCGACCTTACCCATTGGGGCGAGCCGGAATCCTACGCCAATTTTGCTGACGCAATGGCCGCGCTGAAAATGCCCTACATCGCCATGGTCGGCAATCACGACAAGCGCGTGGCCTGCCTCGACGGCCTGAAGGCCGCGCCGCGCGATCCCAACAGCTTCGTACAGGGCACGCGGACCACCGAGCACGGTCTGTTCGTTTTCCTGGACACGCTGGACGAGACCAGCCACGCCGGCGAAATGTGCGCCAAGCGCTTCGACTGGCTTGCGAGCACGCTGGCGGCGGCACCTGCCGACATGCCGTTCGTCGTGTTCATGCATCATCCGCCCTTCCCGGTCGGCGTCCACGCGATGGACGAGATCGCGCTGAAGCAGAGCGCCGAATTTGCCGAGGTGATCGCGCCCTATCGCGCGCGCATCCGCCACCTGTTCTTTGGCCATGTGCACCGTCCCATCTTCGGCAGCTACGGCAAGATCCCGTTCTCGACGCTGCGCGGCACCAACCACCAGGTCTGGTTCGAGCTCGATGCTGCCGCCACCGACCATCTCGCCAGCCATGAGCCGCCGGCTTATGGTGTGGTGCTGATCGACGGGGAGAACCTGGTCGTGCACAGCCACGACTTCCTCGACACCAGTCTGCGCTTCCCCTTCGCCGCACCAGCGGGAATGGACGACCGCGACTATGCCCTCAACTTCCCGGCGCGGTGAGATGAGCCTCGCTGAACCCGCGGCTCTCCCGGTCGCGGCATCGGTGCCGCCGCGCCTGCATCTATTGCAGCGGTTCACAGGTCGCTTCAAGGTGTCGCTACCCGCCTATCTGCTGCTGCTGCCCTCTCTCGTCTTCCTCGCGCTGTTCACCTATGGCGCGATGGGGCGCGTGCTCATCGACGCGCTCTATCAGCGCGCCACGCCGAAGGCGCCGCTCCGCTTTGTCGGCCTCGACAATATCAGCGCTGTGCTTGCGGATCCTTATTTCACCGGCGCGGTCGTCAACAACCTCGTCTACGCCGTCGGCACCGCGATCCCGAGCATCGGCCTTGCGCTGCTGTTCGCGCTGGCGCTGGCGCGGACCAATGTGGTGACCAGCGCGCTGAGGGCTGCGCTGTTCCTGCCGGTGTTGATCCCGATGGTCGCAGCGTCCGCGCTGTTTCTCTTTATCTTCCTGCCCAATGTCGGACTGCTCGATTACTACATCGGCGGGCTCCTTCCGGTGGTTCCGAACTGGCTGGGCGACCCCGACATCGCGCTCTACGCGATCATGATCATCACGATCTGGAAGAACGCCGGCTATTACATGCTGTTCTTCCTCGCCGGGCTCCAGTCGGTGCCCGAGGACGTGATGGAAGCCGCCCATCTCGACGGCGCGGGTCCCTTCATGCGGCTGCGCTACATCATCCTGCCGGAGCTGAAGCCGACCTTCCTGTTCGTCATCGTGATCGCCACGCTGAACGCGGTGACGCAGGTCGACCACGTCTTCGTCATGACCAAGGGCGGCCCGTCGAATTCGACCAATCTCGTGCTGTTCTACATCTACCAGCAGGCGGTCGAGCATTACGACATCGGCAAGGCCTCGGCCGCGACGATGCTGACGCTTGCAGCCCTGATGGGCCTCACCGCGCTATCGTTCCGTACCATGGCGAACCGCGAGGGCGGGCCATGAAGCTCATTGACCGGCTCACCAAGGACGTCCCGCTCGCCACCCGCCGCGAGATCACGCCCAAGCTCGGCTTCCTGCTGACCGTGCTGCTCGCGCTGGTCTGGCTGATCCCGTTCCTGTGGATGGGCGTGGCGACGCTGCGCCCCCCGTCCGACGGCATCAATTTGATGGCCGAGCTGATGCCGAGCCTCAAGCCCACCCTCGACAACATCAGGGATGCCTGGGAGATCGGCGACTTCCCGCGCTACTTCCTCAACACCACCATCATCTGCACCGGCATCCTGCTGGTGCAATTCGTCACGATCACGCTGGCGGGCTTTGCCTTTGCGCGGCTCGACTTCGCCGGCAAGACGCTGATCTTCTATCTGTTCCTGATGCAGCTGATGCTGGTGCCGGTGCTGCTGATCGTGCCCAACTTGCGGATCATCGCGCAATTCGGCCTCTATGACACGCTGGCCGGCGTGATGATGCCCTTCTTCGCCTCGGCCTTCGGCACCTTCCTGATGAGGCAGGCGTTTGAAGCCATTCCGACCGAGCTGGAAGACGCCGCGCTGATTGACGGCGCGAGCCTATTCCAGCGCATCCGCCACATCTATGTGCCGCTGTCGATCCCGAGCTTTTCGGCGTTCGCCATCATCTCCGTGACCAGCCACTGGAACGACTTCCTGTGGCCGCTGATGGTGATCAATTCGCCGGACAAGCGGCCGCTCACCGTTGGGCTCTCCGTCTTCACCGCGACCGCGGAGGGCACGCAGGCCTGGGGCACCATCGCCGCCGGCACGCTGATGGTGATCGCGCCGCTGCTCATCACCTTCCTGATCTTCCAGAAACGTTTCATCAGCTCTTTCGTCACCTCAGGCATCAAATAGGAGATTTTCCGATGCTGTTTTCCCGCAGGCTCATGCTTGGCCTCGCCATAGCAGGCACTTTTGCCAGCGCCCTCGCCTTGCCGGCGCTGGCCGAAGGTCCGACCGAGATCGACCTGTTCTTCCCCGTGCCCGTCGACGGCAAGCTCGCCCGCGACATGGGCACCTTGATCAAGGAGTTCAACGACGGTCATCCCGACATCAAGGCAACCGCGGTCTACACCGGCTCCTATGACGACACGCTGATCAAGACGCGTGCCTCGATCAAGGCCGGCAAGCCGCCGGCCGCCGTGATCATGTCGGCGAACTTCCTGCTCGACATGCAGATCGAGAACGAGCTCACCAATCTCGACTCTCTGATCGCCGCCGACGGCACCACCAAGGATCAGTTCCTCGGCCAGTTCTTCCCGGCGCTCCAGGGCAACGCGGTGATCAACCGCTCGGTCTACGGCGTGCCCTTCCACAATTCGACGCCGCTGCTCTACATCAACGCCGACAAGGCCAAGGAGGCCGGCCTCGATCCGAGCAAGCCGCCGCAGACCTGGGCCGAGCTGACCGACTGGGCCAAGAAGCTCACCAAGCGCGAAGGCGACAAGGTCACCCAATGGGGCATCGCGATCCCCTGCGCCTATGACTATTGCGGCTGGATGATGGAAACGCTCACCATGACCAATGGCGGGCGCTACTACAACGAGGAGTTCGGCGGCGAAGTCTATTACGACACGCCCTCGATGCTCGGCGCGCTGACCTGGTGGAACGACCTCATCAACAAGTACAAGGTGCACGCGCCCGGCGCGACGCCCGGCCCGGCCGTCAGCACCTCCTTCATCTCCGGCAACGCCGCGATGATGATGCTCTCGACCGGCTCGCTGACCTATGTGCGCGACAATGCCAAGTTCGCCTACAAGGTCGCCTTCATCCCGCGCAACGTCCGCAACGCCGTGCCGATCGGCGGCGCCTCGCTGATCATTCCGGCGGGCCTCGAAGCCGACAAGCAGAAGGCGGCCTGGACACTGATCAAGTGGATGACCTCGCCCGAGAAGAGCGCCTGGTGGAGCCGTGCGACGGGTTACTTCGCGCCCAACATGGCTGCCTACAAGACGCCCGACATGGTCGACTTCCTCAACAAGAATCCGGACGCCAAGACCGCCGTCGAGCAGCTCGACGTCGCAAAGCCCTGGTTTGCGACCTACAAGACCGTGCCGGTCCGCAAGAACCTCGAGGACGAGGTGATGCTGGTCCTCAACGGCAAGAAGCAGCCGAAGGACGCCCTCGTCGCCGCCCAGAAGGCCGCCGACGAGACGCTCAAGCCGTACAATGCGGAGACGTCGCTGAAGCTGCCGTAAGGCGCGGCGACATCAGCAACTGAGCTTCGGCGCTCCGTCATGCGGGGCGCCGAATGCGTTCTTGAGGGGACGCAACCCGTTAACCCCCCGTCCACCATCCGGCTGCCCATACCGCCGGTAACCATTGGAATTAACAGACCCTCAATTCAGCCCAGACAAGTTTCACGATGTTTCTGGGGGATTTTTGCCGTGGATCTGTTGGTTTTCGAGTTCCTGGGGCTGGCGCTGGTTGCCATGTGCGTGGTCGTGGTGGCGCTGCCCTGCGCCCGCAAATCCTCGAACCGGATCCGTTACGAGTAGGTTTTCCGGCCGGAGGATGCGATTCCGGCCCAATGCAAGGCTCGAATTCGCTACGAGCCCCTTGACATCACAGCGCTTTCGGCAGAACGGCTGATATCAAGTGTTATGGGCCGTTCATGGATTTGATTACCACCACCGCTGACCTCGCGGCTGCTTGCAGCCGGCTGGCCAAGCACCCCGTCATTACCGTCGATACCGAGTTCCTGCGCGAGACCACCTATTACCCGCTGTTGTGCGTGGTGCAGATGGCCAGCGCCGAGGAAGCCATCGTCATTGACGCGCTCGCCGAGGGCATCGACCTCAAGCCGTTCTTCGAGCTGATGGCCAATGAGAGCGTGCTGAAGGTGTTCCACGCCGCCCGCCAGGACATCGAGATCATCTGGCACCAGGCCAACATCATCCCGCATCCAGTGTTCGACACCCAGGTCGCCGCCATGGTGCTCGGCTATGGCGACAGCATCGCCTATGACGCGCTGGTCGAGAAGGTCACCGGCCACCGCCCGGACAAGACCCACCGCTTCACCGACTGGTCGCGCCGGCCGCTGTCCAAGGAGCAGATGCATTACGCGGTCTCCGACGTCACCCATCTGCGCGACGTCTTCGCAGCGCTGGACGCCGATTTGAAGAAGCGCCGCCGCAGCGAATGGGTCTCCATCGAGATGGAGATTTTGACCTCGCCCAAGACCTACGACTTCCACCCCGAGCGCGCCTGGGAGCGGCTGAAGACGCGGGTCCGCAAGCCCAAGGACCTCGCGGTGCTGATGGAGGTCGCGGCCTGGCGCGAGCAGGAGGCGCAGAGCCGCGACGTGCCGCGCGGCCGCGTGCTGCGCGACGAAGCGATCAGCGACATCGCCACCCATGCGCCGAATACGCTGGAGAAGCTCGCCAATTTGCGCTCGGTGCCGAAGGGGTTTGAGAAATCCAAATGGGGCGCCGACATCGTCGCCGCGGTCGAGCGCGGCCTGGCGCGGGATCATTCCACGCTGCCGAAGCTGGAGAAGCCGCGCAACAATAACAATGGCGCAGCGATCGTCGAGCTGTTGAAGGTGCTGCTGCGGATGACCGCAGAGCGACATGCGGTGGCGAGCAAGGTGATCGCAACCGTCGACGATCTCGAGGAGATCGCGGCGAGCGACGAGGCCGACGTGCCGGCGCTCCGCGGCTGGCGTCGCGAGCTGTTCGGAGATGCCGCGCTGAAGCTCAAGCATGGCGAGCTGGCGCTCGCGATCGAGAAGGGCCGCGTCATCGGGGTCAAGCGGGCGTAGACGGTCGGCACAGCAGCCGCCGCCGTCATTGCGAGGAAGCTCTTGCGACGAAGCAATCCAGATTGTTTCCGAGGAGGGATTCTGGATTGCTTCGCTACTGTTCAGCCCGGGGACATAGCTTACACCTGTTCGGGGACATGGTTGACACATCAAAATCGGCTGGATTCGTCGAACAAGGGGGCGAGCCATGCCGTGGCGAGAGGTGTCTGTCATGGACCAGCGGCGCGAGTTTGTGATGCTTGCTAAGCAGGAAGGAGTGAACCGGCGGAAGCTGTGCCGGCAGTTCGGGATTAGTGCCCAGACTGGTTACAAGTGGATCGAGCGCTATGATGCAGGGGATACGACGCTGGCCGATCGCTCGCGCCGGCCGCATCACAGCCCGGATCGTACTGAGGCTGCGATCGAGCAGCAGATTGTGGCCTTGCGCGATGTCCACCCGGCCTGGGGGGCGCGCAAGATTTTGCATCGTCTAAAGCGCGACCGGCAAGCCGTGCCGGCGATATCGACGACGCACGAGATCCTGCGTCGCTACGATCGCGTGAGCGAACCTGCGGGGAGACCTGGACAGCCCTACATCCGCTTCGAGAAGGAGGCACCCAATCAGCTCTGGCAGATGGACTTCAAGGGACACAGCCCCCTCGAGGACGGCGTATCCTGCCACCCGCTGACGATGCTGGACGATCACTCGCGGTTCTCGTTGTGCCTGGCTGCTTGTGACAACGAGCGAGGTTCGACCGTGCAAGGGCATCTGAGGGAGACATTCCGCCGGTACGGCCTCCCCGATGCGATGTTCGTCGACAATGGCGGCCCCTGGGGCTTCACCCTTGAAGACCCTTGGACCGGGCTGACGGTCTGGCTTTTGAAGCTTGGCGTCCGGGTGATCCACAGCCGGCCGTATCATCCGCAGAGCCGAGGAAAGAACGAACGCTTCCATCGCACGCTGAAGGCCGAGGTATTTGCCTTCAGGCGCTACCGCGACCTTGCCGAGGTGCAGCGCGCATTCGACCAATGGCGAGCCGTCTACAATCTCGATCGGCCGCATGAGGCTTTGAACTACAACGTTCCGGCAAGCCGGTACCAACCCAGTTCGCGGGAAATGCCGGACAGATTGCCCGCGGTGGAATACGACGAGCACGAGGTCGTCCGTTCCGTCTCCACCACCAAGGCCTATGTCAGCTTCAAAGGCAAATTGTGGAAGGTTCCGCAGGCCTTCCGCGGCGAACGGCTTGCGATCCGTCCACTCAATACCGACGGCAGGTTCGGCATCTTCTTCGCCGCGCACCAGATCGCGGCGATCGATTTAGGATGATCCAAAAGTGTCAACCATGTCCCCGAACAGGTGTAAGCTATGTCCCCGGGCTGAACACTACGCTCGCAATGACGGAATTTGGCGCAACAGCGTGCCTTAGGCCGGCGTCAGCTTCGCCACTTCCGGCTTCATGTCATCCAGCACGCCCTTGATCGCGGCGACCAGCTCGTCGATCTGGCCCTTGGTGGTGATCAGCGGCGGGCAGATCGCGATGGCGTCGAGCATGTTTCGCGAGATCACGCCACGTTCCTGGAGCATGCGGCTCGCCATGCCGCCGACCGCGCCGGGCGTCGCCGCGGCCGTCTTGCGTCCCTTGTCGAGGACGAGCTCTAGCGCCGCGATCATGCCGACGCCGCGGACCTCGCCGACCAGCGGATGGCTCAAAAGCTCGCGCAGCTTGCCCTGCATGTAGGCACCGAGCTCAGCCGCGTGCGCGACCAGGCCGCGCTCCTCGATGATCTTGAGGTTCTCCAGCGCAATCGCCGAGCCGACCGGATGGCCGCCCGCGGTAAAGCCGTGGCCAAGCACGCCGATCTTGTTGCTCTCGTCAGCGATCGGCTCGAACATGCGGTCATTCATGATGATCGCTGAGAGCGGGAAATAGCTCGAGGTGATCTGCTTGGAGACCACGATAGCATCGGGCTTGATGCCATAGGTCTCGCAACCGAACATCTTGCCGGTACGGCCGAAGCCGCAGATCACCTCGTCGGCGACCAGCAGGATATCGTATTTGTTCAGGACCTTCTGGATCTTGTCCCAATAGGTCGCCGGCGGCACGATGACGCCGCCCGCTCCCATCACCGGCTCGCCGAAGAAGGCCGCGATCGTGTCCGGGCCCTCCTTCTGGATCAGCGCGTCGAGCTCCTCGGCCCGCCGCGTCGCGAAGGCTTCCTCGCTCTCGCCGGGCGCACCTTCCTTGTAGAAATGCGGCGAGCCCGTGTGCAGGATGTTCGGCAGCGGCAGGTCGAACGAGCGGTGATTGTTCGGCAGGCCGGTCAAGCTTGCGGACGCAATGGTGACGCCGTGATAGGCGCGCATGCGGCTGATGATCTTCTTGCGCTGCGGCTGGCCAAGCGCATTCGAGCGATAGGCGATCAGCTTCAGGACGGTGTCGTTCGCTTCCGAGCCGGAATTGGTGAAGAACACCTTGCTCATCGGCACCGGCGCGAGTGCCACCAGCTTCTCGGCGAGATCGATCGAGGGGCCGTGCGATTTCGCGGAGAAGGTGTGGTAGAACGGCAGCGCCAGCATCTGCTTGTGCGCGGCCTCGACCAATCGCTTCTCGTTGAAGCCGAGCCCGACGCTCCACAGGCCCGCCATCGCCTCGAAATAGCGCTTGCCCGACGCGTCGAACACGTACGGTCCCTCGCCGCGCTCGATCACCAGGGGACCGGCCTGCTGATGGGTGCGCGCGTTGGTGTAGGGATGGAGCTGGTAGGCCACATCCCGGGCTTCTTGCGAATTGGGCAGCATGGACATTTGCGGAGATCCTTAAAGTCGTCGCGTCGCCGGCGCGGCTCACGTCCTCACTTGGCTATTGCCATGGGACCGAACTTGCAACGCCAATTCGTCGGCAGCAAACGCCCAGCAGCGTTGCACAAAGCGGCATAGGGTTGCAGCGGCGCCGGTCAAGCTACGCCGTCGTCATCCTCGCCGTCGGCGGCCCGGGCCGCCTCCCTCACCTCGACCAGCGCCATCGACAGAAGATAGACGGTCGTGGACAGACCGACCCGGCGCGCCGCCTCGACGGCACGCGACAGGTCGCCCGCCAGCTCCTTCAGCTCGTCCCCCCGCGACAATGTCCAACCCCATCCATCAGCCGATCGCGTCAGCCTACACCGCGACGGCGCCGCCGTTTCTGATCAGTTCGGCGCTGGACTGGATTGTAGCAAAGTTGGCGATGACATTCACCACCGACGCCTTGTACGCGGCCGCTTCGCTCATGCCCGCCTGCCGGCAGGCCACGGCGTCGCCGATGACCTGATAGCGGTGACTGCGGTGAAACCCTTCGACGACGGTGGCGAGGATGGTCTCGTCGAGCGAAAAGCCCGTCAGCACGCAGCGGACATTGCGAATGTTGGTCATGTAGTCCGTAAACCGCGACGAGCTGTAGGCCGAAGGCAATGGGTGCTCGAAAATCATCTCGCCCGGCCGCGGCTTCGCCTCCGCAATCCAATCGGTCAGCCTGGATGACGGATTGAACCACGCTGCCTGCGCGATGCGCTTCAAATGCATCACTGGCCAAAGGTTGCTCCGCCACAGCGTCAACAGCTCGAGGCAGCGCGAGGTCGCCACCTCGCCGTCGAGGATGACGTGCCGTCGCCCCGGGGTCAGATATTCGACCTGGAGGTCTGCACAGACCAGGATCGGCGGATCGTCGTGGACGGAGACCAGCATTGTCTTGCGTGGATCTGCACCGGTTTCAGCGATCGGCGACTGCGAGCTCCCGCAGCGGTGAGGTCACTGCCCGCCCCGCCGAGGCGTCAAGCACGCCCGGCCGGTCCCAGTCGCCTTCCGGGCGAATGATCACATAGGGATCGCTGTCCAGCGTGATGGCGTCCGGCCCCGGCTCGATCTCCAGCAGCATTTCCGTGTAGGAAAAATCGGAGAAGGTGATCTTGCGATTGTGGCCGAGTGGCTTGGCCCCGAAATGGGCCCAGAAATCGACCAGCCGGTCCTGCGCCTGGCCGTAGATCTTGCGGAACCCCTTGCGCTTCACATAGTCGACGCTCGCCTGCACCAGCTTGAACGAGACGCGCGAGCGCCGGTATTGATGGCGGACTGCAAGGCGCTCGACCTTGGCGAAGTCGCCAAAGAAGCGTACCCGCAGGCAGCCCGCAGGCTCGTTACCGACATAGCCAATGAAGTGAGCCGCCACCATGTCATTGCCGTCGAACTCCTCCTCGAACGGGCAATCCTGCTCGGCGAGATAGACCGCGGAGCGAATGGCGGTGACGAGCATGAGATCGCTCGGATCGCGTGCAAGGCGGATGGTGATCGCGCGGGAGTCGGGCTTGGCGAGAGGAATCCTAGTGCCGTGCATCTGCAAAACTCCTTGATTGGACGATCGCGCCCGGCATGCGCATCGGCTGCCGATTCCACGGGCGCGTGTAACACCAGAGGTCGGGTTGGAAACTTGCGACAGGCTCGAAGCCGGTCGCCTTCATGATCTCGCATCCGGCCACGGTTGACGGGTGCGCATAGCAGTCCGCGTTGCGAAATCTTATCTGCCGCAGATGAGCCGCGGCCTTGCCGAGACCGGCGATGCCGCGCCCCGTCGCCGCGATCGCCCAGATGTAGATGGCGGAGACTTCCTCGTTCGCCGAGGCAAGATGACACATGTCGGGCGCAGTCAGGCAGATATCGTCGAGCAGCAGCGCATCGTGACCGCGGCCGTTGAGAAACAGGAAGGCCATGCCGCCGAGCAGACTGCCCTTGCGGCTGAAAGTCAGGATGCTCTGCGGATCGAATGCGACATACTGGGCGAGCTCCGCCGTCCCGATCCGCACGCCCGGCACCAGCTGATGCGCCATTTGGGAAAGAGCTGCAATTTCGGAAAATTGCGCACAGCAGACGTCGACCTCCGGACTCAATGGCAGCGCGTCGAAATCATGTCTTGCGGCAAACGAGCCCCTTTCCATACTCTGGTCGCCCCTCTATCGTTTGAGAGTTTCGTGCCCCGCTACCGCAACGAGCTTAGCGGCTGGAGATCAGGAGTATGCAGCAAGTATTGCACCGGGGTGCTGCAATGACGCAGCACCATGAAGAAGCGCTAAACGCGTCCTGGGACGATTTGAAGCTGTTTTTAGCCTGCGCGAAGTTTAAAAGTTTTCGTAACGCAGCCGAAGAGCTCGGGCTCACCTCGACGACGCTGATGCGCAGGATCGACCGGCTCGAAGAGAGCATCGGCTGCAAGCTGTTCCTGCGCGACCAGAGCGGTCTCACGCTCAGCGACGAAGGTACCGCGATGATTGCCGACGTCGCACTGATGGAACGTCACGCCTTCAACGTCTTCCGACGCGCCTCGCGCGCGTCGAACGATACGTCGGGCACCGTGCGCGTCGCGGTGACGGAAGGCCCCGGCAATTTCTGGATCCTGCCGCGACTGATCGATTTCCAGAAGACCTATCGCAAGATCACGGTCGATCTACGCTGCGCCATGGAACAGGCCGACGTCGCGCGGCTGGAGTCCGACATCGCAATCCAGCTCGAGCCGCCGACCAATCCCGATCTCATCGTCGCCAAGCTCGGCCGGCTGCACATCTATCCCTTCGTGTCCCGGAACTACCAGAACCTCTACGGCGTGCCGGCGACACTCGCCGAGCTCAAGAACCACCGCATCATCAAGCAGAGCGCGCCGCAGGTCGACGACAGCGCCTACGCCCGCGTGCTCGGATTGACGTCGCTGGAGGGTATCGTCGGCATCAAGACCAATTCATCGGTCGGCGCGCTCTATGCGGTCGAACGCGGTGCCGGCATCGGCTTCCTGCCGACGGTGTCGATCGCGCTCGGCGCACCGCTCGTTGCTGTCGACCTCGGCGTCAGCCACCACGCCGATCTCTGGCTCACCTATCACAAGGAATTCCGCGCGTCCGAGCGCCACAAGATCGTGGTCGACTGGCTGAAGAAGATTTTCGATCCGAAGATCTATCCCTGCTTCCGCGACGAGTTCATCCATCCGAACGCGCTGGTGCCGATGATGACGGCCGCGCGGGAGGGCTTTGGGCTTACGGGTTTTGTTGCGGCGACGCCGACGTAGTGGCGCCTCACCACCTGTATTCGAAACCGACAGTGCCCTGGTGCGACGTCAGCTCGTTGCGGAACTTGCCGTCGTAGTTGATGTAGAGCCGCGCGGTGTTGGTCAGGCTGAGCGAGGCCGAGGCGCCGGCGTCCATGCCGTAGCGACTCTCGCCGATGCCAGGCACGATGATGCTCTGTGTCCCGAGGCTGACCTGGACCGATCCGAGATTCTGGTAAAAATTGTCGACGAACTTGCCGTAGGCGGACAGGTCGAGAATCTTCTGGCCGAAGATGAAGTAGTGCCCGATCTCGGCGCCGATCATGACGCGCGCGCGCGAGATCGCGGTTGAGCCGACATTGAGGGGATCAAGCCCACCGGCTTCCTGGAACGAAGCACTGGTGGCGCGCACATATTCGAGCGCCCCCTTGGGCACGACGCGCATCTGATCCTTGGTCCAGTAATAGCTGATCTCGGTCAGCGCGCCGTCGACCATGGCATGATAGCCGGCCGTCGCCAGACCAAAGCCGGTGTCGCGGCTGGAATTGACCTTGCCAAAGCCGTGCACCACCGCGAAGGCCCAGGTCCAGGGGCCCTTGTCGACGGAGCCGTTGAAGCCGATCTGGGTCAGGTCGAGTGTGGCCGACTGGAGCGCGAGCGGCACATCGATATCGGTATGGCTCTGGTCGACGGAAAAGCCGAGATTGACGCCCGGCGCGAGCCGCGCGCCGAAGCCCGCGACGCCGCCAAATGTCGTGCGCTTGTCGCCGACGAAGTCGCCCTGCGCATCGGTCCGGACCGAAATTCCGTAGCCTTCGAACCAGGTTCGGTAGCGCGGATCCTCCGTGCTCTCCGACGCGCCTCCGCCGCCGGGATTGCTACGCGACGCCCGGTTGACGCCGCCAGAGGCCTGGTTACCGAGCCGCTCCAGGAATCCCGAACCGAGGTCCAGCGTGCTGTTGCCGGCAGACTGGTCGAAATTGGTCGACGTCGGGTCCGGGGTCGGTGACGGCGTGGGCGTCCGACGTGCTGCCGGCGTCGATGTCTGCGCGGAGCCTGGCGTCGCCGACATCACAATGACGCATGAAAAGACCAGGGCAATCGTCATCGCCATCGGGCGGACACGGTCCAACCCGATCGTCTGCCGTGTTCCAGAGAGCTGCAAGGTGCAGCACATGACGACTAAATCCCAAAGCGAATGACGGCGCGCAAAAAAGCAACACGAACTGGTGGCGCCTACGGCGATTTGTGCTGAACTGCCACGGAGGGTCAACCGGTTGGCGCGTGACAGCCGCCGCGATTACCCCCGATTGTGGTTCTGCCGCCACAGGTCGTAAATTGCAGAGGCACAGGCTCGTTCCGGTCTTGAAATTCGCACGCGGCTTGCTAACGCGCGATTTTCATGTTGCAATACCAGACACAATCGGATTTGGCCGCTCGGCTGTGCGTTTCGCGACATTAAGACTCGAACAGACTTCCGGAAGCCCGTTTGTGGCGTGGCGCGCGAAAAGCGGCCGCGTCTTTTTTGTATCGACTGGAGGAGACTAGCGATGCCGCAAAAGGGCACCGTCAAATGGTTCAACCCGACCAAGGGCTATGGGTTCATCAAGCCGAACGGCAGCGACAAGGACGTTTTCGTCCACATCTCCGCCGTCGAGCGCGCCGGACTATCGACCCTCAATGAAAACCAGGTGGTTGAGTACGACCTCGTGGAGAACCGCGGCAAAGCATCCGCGGAGAACCTCAAGGTCTCCTGAATTCTCTCAAGCCCAGGCAAGGGAGATCATGACGTTGCCCCCGGCTCTGCCGGGGGATTTTGTTTGCGTGGTCAAAAGCTGTGCCCGAGGTCCCATCAACGCGCCACCGGCGCAATCAGGAAATTCTCCGACGCCGCGCTGCCCGCCGTCTTGCAGACATCGCCCTCGATCCGCACCTTGCCGGTCGCAAGCAGCCGCAGCGCTGCTGGATAGATGCGGTGCTCGACCTCCAGAATGCGCTCCGACAGCGTCTCCGCGGTGTCGTGATCGCTGACGGGGACCGCGCCCTGCATCACGATTGGGCCGGCATCGGTCTCTGGGATGACGAAGTGAACCGTCGCGCCAGACAGTTTCACCCCGGCACGCAAAGCCTGGCCATGCGGGTCGAGGCCGGGGAACGACGGCAGGAGCGAGGGGTGGATGTTCAGCATCCGCCCGTACCAGCTTTTGGTGAATTCGGCCGTGAACAGGCGCATGAAGCCGCCGAGGCAAATCAGCTCGATGCCGTGCTGGTCGAGGGCCGCTTGCAGCACCGCCTCGAACCCGGCGCGGTCCTTGCCGAACGGCTTACTCTCGATCACCAATGTGTTCACGCCGCTCGCCTTGGCACGTTCCAGGCCGAGCGCATCGGCCTTGTTCGAGATCACGAGCGAAATCTCCGCCGGGAAGTCCGGCGCGGCCGCAGCCTTGATCAGTGCAGCCATGTTGGAGCCGCGACCGGAAATCAGGATGGCGACACGGCGCTTCATCACAGCGCCAGGTCGAGGTGGCCGTTATAGACCACGCGATGCTCGCCCTCGGCCGCGATCACGGTGCCGAGCTGCGCCACGGTCTCGCCGTCCTCAGTGAAGACCCGCACAACGTCATCGACCTTGTCCGGCTCGATGATCGCAATCATGCCGATGCCGCAGTTGAAGGTGCGCAGCATTTCGAGCTCGGCGATGCCGGCTTGGGCAGCCAGCCATTTGAACACCGGCAGCACCGGCAGGCGCGCCAGATCGATACCCACGCCAAGGTGCTTGGGTAGCACGCGCGGAATGTTGTCGGTGAAGCCGCCGCCGGTGATGTGGGCGAGCCCCTTCACCGCGCCGGTCTCGCGGATCGCGCGCAGGCAGGATTTGACGTAGAGCCGCGTCGGCGTCAGCAGCGCACCGCCGAGCGTCATGACCGGGGCAAACGGCGCCTGCGCCTCGAAGCCGAGGCCGGACTGCTCGACGATCTTGCGCACCAGCGAGAAGCCGTTGGAGTGCACGCCCGACGACGCAAGGCCGATCACGGCATCGCCTGCGGCGATATCCTTGCGCGGCAGCAACGTGCCGCGCTCGGCGGCACCGACGGCAAAGCCGCCGAGGTCGTAGTCGCCGTCCTTGTAGAGGCCGGGCATTTCGGCGGTCTCCCCGCCGATCAGGGCGCATCCGGATTCACGGCAGCCTTCGGCGACGCCGGCGACGATCGAGGCGGTCGCTTCGGGATCGAGCTTGCCGCAGGCGAAATAGTCCAGGAAGAACAGCGGCTCAGCACCCTGCACCACGAGGTCGTTGACGCTCATGGCGACGAGGTCGATGCCGATCCCGCCATGCAGGCCGGTCTCGATCGCGATCTTGACCTTGGTACCGACGCCGTCAGTGGCCGCGACCAGGACGGGGTCCGTGAAGCCGGCTGCCTTGAGGTCGAACAGGCCGCCAAAGCCGCCGATCTCGGCGTCGGCGCCGGGCCGCGCGGTGGCGCGCACCATCGGCTTGATCAGGTCGACCAGGCGGTTGCCCGCGTCGATATCGACGCCTGAATCGGCGTAAGTGAGGCCGTTTTTGCGGAGGGTCATGCCCGATTTCCAGTGGGTTTGCGGCTGGTTACGTCGAATTCCGGGGACGCGCAATGGCTCGCATGGCGCGCCTGCCTATACTATGTAGATATCAACCGGTTCAGCCTTCAAACGGGCCGGATTTGAGGTCAGGCCGGGTGCCGGGAAGCGCCGCGTGAGTATTCCGAACATCATCACTTTGGGCCGGATCATCCTGGTCCCGATCATTGTCTGGGCCATCGTGTCGAGCCAAATGGAGGTGGCATTTGTCGTCTTCCTGGTCGCCGGCATCAGCGACGCCGTCGACGGCTTCCTGGCCAGGCGCTTCAACATGAGGAGCGAGCTCGGCGCCCTGCTCGATCCGCTCGCCGACAAGGCGCTGCTGGTGTCGATCTACCTCGCGCTCGGCATCTGGGGCGACATCCCGCGCTGGATCGTGATCCTGGTGGTCTCGCGCGACATCATGATCGTCACTGCTGTGATCGTGTCCTGGCTGTTCGACAAGCCGGTCGAGATGAAACCGTCGATGGTCTCGAAGCTCAACACCGCGGCCCAGGTCGCCTATGCGGCGCTGGTGCTGGCCTCGCTCGCCTTCGGCTTCAGGCCGGCGCCTTATGATATAATCCTGATGGGCCTGGTCACGGTCTTCACGCTCTCCTCGGTGTCGCTCTATCTCGTCGAGTGGCTGCGGCACATGAGCACGATCGAGGCCAAATGAGTTGGATGCGGCCCTGCAAAAGGCCAACTCCGGCTCGATGAAGTCGAATCTCTTCAAGTGAAGCCGGCGCGCCGGCACGGAGCACAGCAAGCGTGGCAGGCCGCGGTCATCCCCGACAATTGGCGTTTTCGCTTCCGCACGCGGAGAGCCTCAGCCGGGACAATTTTCTCGAGGGCCCCGCCAACGCTGCCGGCCTCGCCTTGATCGACGGCTGGCCGGAATGGCCGAACCGGATCATGTGGCTGGCTGGCCCCGAAGGCAGCGGCAAGAGCCATCTCGCCGCGATCTGGGCCGAGGAGGCCGGCGCCCGTTCCACAATGGCTAATACACTGACCGCCGCGACCGTCCCCGGCGCGCTCGCCACCGGCGCGCTGGTGGTCGAGGATCTCAGAGCGAAGGATTTTGACGAGCGCGCGCTGTTCCACCTGATGAACCTCGCACGCGAGGACGGCGCCTACATTCTTTTCACCGGGCGCGAGGCGCCCGCCACCCTCGATGTCGAGCTGCGCGACCTGCGCTCGCGGCTGCGCGCCGTGCCGGTGGTCTCACTGCTGCCGCCCGACGACCAGCTGTTCCGCGGACTGATCGTCAAGTTCTGCGCCGACCGGCAGCTGTCCGTCGACGAGAGCGTCGTGAGCTACCTTGCCACCCGCCTGGAGCGGTCCTCGGCGGCCGCCCGCCAGGCGGTGGAACTGCTCGACGGCGAGGCCCTCCGCCTCGGCCGGCCGGTCACCCGGGCGCTCGCCGCCGAGCTGCTCCGGGACGCCTGATCGCCGGCATCCCCGAGGCTCCCGCTTGACGCGGCGGGGCAGCGGAACATCAATGTCATCGAAACGTCATCGCACTCAAACATGCTCTCGCCGGTTTTGCGCTTAGGTCGCAAGGTGGGGCGAACTGGATGGACCGACTTCTCATGGAATCCGCGCAAGCCACTGAAATTAAAGACAAAGAGACGGAATCCGAGAGCCTGCCGGCGATCGCCTCGAGCCCGGAGCGGTTCATCAATCGCGAGCTCTCCTGGCTGCATTTCAACCGGCGCGTCCTCGAGGAATCGGTCAACCCCAGCCACCCCGTGCTGGAGCGGGTGCGATTCCTGTCGATATCGGCGAATAACCTCGACGAGTTCTTCATGGTCCGCGTCGCCGGCATCAAGGCCCAGGTCCGCGAGGGCATTGCCGAGCGCGCGCCCGACGGCCTGACGCCCTCCGAGCAGCTCACCCTGATCAATCGCACCGTCTCCCAACTCGCCTCCGACCAGCAGGCGATCTGGGCCGATTTGCGCGGCACGCTCGCCGACGTCGGCATTGTGCTGGTCGACGGCAAGGAGGTCACCAAGGCGGAGCGGACCTGGCTCGAGGACTATTTCCTCAACAACGTGTTCCCGCTGCTGACGCCGCTGGCGATCGACCCGGCCCACCCCTTCCCGTTCATCCCGAGCCTCGGCTTCACCATCGCGCTCCAGCTCACGCGCGCCGTCGACGGCAAGCCGATGAACGCGCTGATCCGCATGCCCGGCAAGATCGACCGCTTCATTCGCCTACCGGCCGACGGCAAGGCGGTGCGCCTGATCTCGCTGGAGCAGGCAACCGGCCTGTTCATCAACCGGCTGTTCCCCGGCTACAGTCTCCACGGCCAGGGCGCCTTCCGCATCATCCGCGACTCCGAGCTCGAAATCGAGGAAGAGGCCGAGGATCTCGTCCGCCTGTTCGAGACCGCGCTGAAGCGGCGCCGCCGCGGATCGGTGATCCGGCTCGAGATCGACGCCAAGATGCCGGAGGAGCTTCGCAGCTTCGTGCAGCACGCGCTGTCGGCGGCCGACGACGAGGTCTTCCTGGTCGATGGCGTGCTCGCCATGAACGAGCTGTCGCAGCTGACCCGGCTCGACCGCCCCGATCTCGAATTCACCCCTTACGTTCCGCGCCATCCCGAACGCGTGCGCGAGCACGGCGGCGACATCTTTGCCGCGATCCGGCAGAAGGATCTGATCGTCCATCACCCCTATGAATCCTTCGACGTGGTGGTGCAGTTCCTCCAGCAGGCCGCGCGCGATCCCGACGTCGTCGCGATCAAGCAGACGCTCTACCGCACCTCCAACAATTCGCCGATCGTGCGCGCACTCGCGGAAGCGGCCGAGGCCGGCAAATCCGTCACCGCGCTGATCGAGCTGAAGGCGCGCTTCGACGAAGAAGCCAACATCCGCTGGGCGCGCGACCTCGAACGCGCCGGCGTGCAGGTCGTCTACGGCTTCCTCGAATTGAAGACGCATGCAAAGCTCTCGATGGTGGTGCGCCGCGAGGGCGGCAGCCTCACCACTTACGTCCATACCGGCACCGGCAACTACCATCCGGTGACCGCGCGTATTTATACGGACCTCTCCTACTTCACCTCGGAGCCGACCATCGGACGTGACGCCGCGCGCGTGTTCAATTTCATCACCGGCTACGCCGCGCCAAGCGATCTGGAGAAGATGGCAGTGTCGCCGCTGACCTTGCGCAAGCGCATCATCGAGCACATCCAGGGCGAGACCGAGCACGCACGCCACGGCAAGCCCGGCGCGGTCTGGATGAAGATGAATGCGCTGGTCGACCCCGACATCATCGACGCGCTTTACGAGGCCTCACAGGCGGGCGTGCAGGTCGAGCTCGTGGTGCGCGGCATCTGCTGCCTGCGCCCCGGCATTCCCGGCCTGTCGGAGAACATCCGCGTCAAGTCGATCATCGGACGCTTCCTGGAACACGGCCGAATCTACTGCTTCGGCATGGGCCAGGGCCTGCCGAGCGCGAAAGCGGCTGTGTATATCTCCTCCGCCGACATGATGCCGCGCAACCTCGACCGCCGCGTCGAGGTGCTCTGTCCGCTGCAAAATCCCACGGTGCATCAGCAGGTTCTCGAACAGATCATGGTCGCGAATCTCAAGGACAATGAGCAGAGCTGGCAATTGTTGCCGGACGGGTCCTCAACGCGTATGAAGGCCGCGAAGGGCGAGGAGCCTTTCAACGTGCACAATTACTTCATGACAAATCCGAGTCTGTCTGGCCGTGGAAAGTCGCTCAAGGAATCCTCGCCGCGCCGTCTCACGCGCCGGAACGAACGCCATCAGCCCTGACCGGAGATTGTCGCCGTGAAACGGCCGCGCAAGCGTGGCGCTAGCGTCGCGGTCATCGACATCGGCTCCAATTCGGTTCGTCTCGTCGTCTACGAGGCGCTGGCGCGAAGCCTGATTCCGATCTTCAATGAGAAGACACTGTGCGGCTTGGGCCGCGAGGTGCAGAGCACGGGCCTGCTCGCGCCCGACGCCGTCGACAAGGCGCTGACCTCGCTCAAGCGCTTCCGCGCGCTGTGCCGGGTGATGCAGGTCGGCCGCGTGTTCGCGATCGCGACCGCTGCCTGCCGCGATGCCTCCAACGGCCCCGACTTCATTGCGAAAGCCGAGCGCATCTGCGCCGTGACGATCGAGATCCTGTCGGGCCCGCGCGAAGCAAAGTTGTCCGCGCTCGGCGTGATCTCCGGTATCCATCAGCCCGACGGCATCGTCGGCGATCTCGGCGGCGGCTCGCTGGAACTGATCGACGTGCGTAAGAACAGCGTGCGCAGCGGCGTGACGCTGCCGCTCGGCGGCCTTGCGTTGCAGGACCTCGCCCACAAATCGCTCAAGCGCGCGGACCGCATCGTCCGTGAGGCCATCGACGAGGTCCCGCAACTCGCAGCCGGCCGCGGCCGCACCTTCTACGCCGTCGGCGGCACCTGGCGTGCGCTTGCGCGTATCCACATCATCCAGAGCGGCTATCCGCTCCAGGTGATGCACGGCTATTCCATTCCGGCGGCCGAGGCGCTCGATTTCGCACGACGGCTGCGGCGCCTCGCAGCCGTCGACATGCTCGCCGACATCGAGGTCGTCGCCGACGCGCGGCGCCCTCTCCTCACCTATGCCGCCCTCGTGCTCGAGCACGTCATCCGCGTCGCGAACCCCAAGACCATCGTGTTCTCGACCTTCGGCGTCCGCGAAGGCCTGCTGCACGAGAAGCTGCCGGAGGCCGAGCGCAACAAGGATGGACTGATCTGCGCGGCCGAGGAGCTGAACCAGCTGTTGTCGCGCTCGGCGCGCCATGCCCGCGAGCTGATCGCCTGGACCGACCGCCTCGCCCGCGTGGTCAGGCTGCGCGAGACCGCGGAGGACCGCCGCCTACGCCACACCGCATGCCTGCTCTCCGACATCGGCTGGCGCGTGCATCCCGATCATCGCGGCGAGCAGACGCTGAGCCTCGTGGTCAACGCCAATTTCGGCGCGATCGACCACCGCGAACGCGCCTTTGTCGGCTTGTCGGTGTTTTACCGCTATGCGGGCTTGAGCGAGGAAAACCAGCCGCCGCTGACCATGCAGGAACTGCTGACGCCGGCGCAGCTGGAGCGTGCGCGTCTGCTGGGTGCGGCGTTCCGCGTCGCGCATCTGATCTCAGCGGCGCGCCCGGGCGTGCTGCCCGCCACGCATTTTCGCAGCCAGGGTCGCAAATTGATGCTGGTGTTCGAGCATCGGCTCGGCGATATCGTCGCCGACCGCGTCGGCAGCCGCTTCAAGCAGCTCGCCCGCCTGATCGGGCGCAGCGGCTCGATCGTGAGGCGCTAAAAAAATTACTCGGCCGAGACTTTTGCGTGCTCGAGCGCAACCGCATGCAGGCTGCGCCGGCGCCAGATCGAGCCGACCACCAGCACGACGACGACACCGAGCGCCGCGCAGAGATATTCGCCGCCCGCGCCGCCATGGCCGAATTGCACCGGCAAGTGCAGACCCGCGAGCATCTTGTCGATTGAAGCGCCGAGCGGGCCGTCGAACAGCATGTGCAGCTTCGGCGCGATGCCGGGATCGGTCGCGATCACCTCGCCGGCGATCCAGCCGAGCAGCGCCGCACCGGCCCAGACCAGGACCGGCAGCTTCGCAAGCAGTGCCATGATCAGCGCCGCACCGGCAACGATCAGGGGCACGCTGATGGCGAGGCCGAGGACCAGCAGCGGCACGCTGCCATTGGCCGCAGCCGCGACCGCGATGACGTTGTCGAGGCTCATGACGATGTCGGCGACGACGACGATCTGCACGGCCTGCCACAGATGCGAGGCGGACTCGACGCCCTCCTCATCCTCGTTCTCGGGAACAAGGAGCTTTGCCGCGATCACGATCAGCGCAAGGCCGCCAATGAACTTGAGATACGGCAGCGCCATCAGGCTCGCAACGATGCCGGTGAAGATGATCCGCAGCAGCACCGCGGCGCCGGCGCCGAGCACCATGCCCCACAACCGGTGCCGCGGCTTGAGGCCGCGGCAGGCGAGCGCAATCACCAGCGCGTTGTCGCCGGAGAGCAGGACGTTGATCCAGATGATCTTGCCGACCGCAATCCAGAAGGTCGGCTCGGCCATTTCATTGCGGAACTGGGTGAAGAATGCCCCGATCGTGGCGGGATCGAAGATCTGCCAGAGCCAGTTCACAATGAGTCCTTTCGCCCCGTCGAATTAACTCATCGGCTGAAAGATCAGCCGACGATCTCGTTGCCCGAGAAGAACTGCGCGATCTCGATCGCGGCGGTCTCCGGCGCATCCGAGCCGTGGGCGGAGTTCTCGCCGATCGACTTCGCATAGAGCTTGCGGATGGTGCCGTCGGCGGCCTTGGACGGATCGGTCGCGCCCATCGCATCGCGGTACTTGGCGATGGCGCCTTCGGCTTCCAGCACCTGGACGACGACCGGGCCCGAGGTCATGAATTCGACCAGCTCGCCGAAGAACGGGCGCGCCTTGTGGACGGCGTAGAAGGTCTCGGCCTGCTCCTTGGTCATGCGGATGCGCTTCTGCGCAACGATGCGCAGGCCCGCCTTCTCGATCACGGCGTTCACGGCGCCGGTCAGGTTACGCGCGGTCGCGTCGGGCTTGATGATCGAGAAAGTGCGTTCGATGGCCATGATCTTGTCCTTGAAGAGAAAAAGGGTGGTTCGGAGTTGCGGGGCTTATATCGGCGCCGTCGCGATCCGGCAAGCGAGGCCCGGAACAGCCCACGGGCGCTTCGCCGCGGGGCCAGGTTCACAGGGAGGCTGCCGAATTCCAACATGGATTACAACGATTTCACCCAGATGAACCCAATCTGAAGGCGGCGTCAGGGTTTGGTTCAGCCTCGCTGGCGTAACGTCGGGTCCATCGAAGCCAAAGCCTCCTCCCGAGGCGGACCGCTTCGGCGGCCTTTCCATCGACGCGATAGCCCCGCGCCGGCAGTATTGAGGAGATCACCATGTTGAGGAAACTTTCGCTCGCGGCCGTTGCCGCGGTCGCGCTGGGTGCCGCGCTGGCGCCGACCTCCGCCTCCGCTCACTGGCATGGCGGCTGGGGCTGGCACGGCGGCGGTGGCTGGCACCGCGGCTACGGCTGGGGTGGCCCGCGCTTCTATGCGGCCCCCGTCTCTTACGGTTATGGCGGCTGCTATGTGCGCCGGCTGGTCCCGACCCCCTGGGGACCCCGCTGGCGGCTGATCAACCGCTGCTACTGAGCCCGACAGCACCTTGCACCTTCGAAGAGGTGCCGGCCCCCACGGCACCTTCCAAGAGAGGCCCCGGTGTTCCCCCCGCCGGGGCCTCATATTTGGGCAGGCACGATAAATTCATACAATCTTTACTAGAATGCCGGGCATTCCCGATGGCCGGCGAAACCATTTCGGGGGCCAATGACTTGGTACCGTGTCGTTACTTAGAGAAAACACGGAACCTCGCAATGACTGGCCCTTTCGCCAATGACAGCGAACAGATCGACCGGCGAACCAGTCGCGCGATTCGCGATGCAGTGGGCGAACGGCTTCAGCAGAGCCTTCGTCCCGAACCCCGGCTGCCGACGCATCTCGAGCAGCTCCTGAACGAGCTGAAGAAGCGCGACCGCGACTCGCACTAGCAAAAACGGGTTGCGTTTGATCCCGCCTGCGGTGACAAGGCCGCATGCTCTCTATCACCGACCTCTCCATCCGCCTCGCCGGGCGCCTTTTGATCGATAGTAGCTCCGTGCAGATCACGCCCGGGTCGCGCGTTGGCATGGTCGGGCGCAACGGCACCGGCAAATCGACGCTGTTCAAGGTGATCCGCGGCGAGCTTGCGGCCGAGCACGGCTCGGTGACCTTGCCGCCGCGCTGGCGTGTCGGCAGCCTTGCTCAGGAGGCCCCGAACGGACCCGAGAGCCTGATCTCCGTCGTGCTCAAGGCCGACCTTGAGCGCGACGCGCTGCTTCACGAAGCCGAGAGCGCGACCGACCCGCACCGGATCGCCGAGATCCAGACCCGGCTGGTCGACATCGATGCGCATTCGGCCCCAAGCCGCGCCGCCGCGATCCTCTCCGGCCTCGGCTTCTCCGCCGCCGATCAGGAGCGCCCCTGCGCGGAATTTTCGGGCGGCTGGCGCATGCGTGTTGCCCTTGCCGCAACCCTGTTCGCAACGCCCGACCTGTTGCTGCTCGACGAGCCGACCAACTATCTCGATCTTGAAGGCACGTTGTGGCTCGAGGATCATCTCGCGCATTATCCGCGCACGGTGATCGTGATCAGCCACGACCGCGATCTGCTGGAAAGCTCCGTCGATCAGATCCTGCATCTGGAGCGCGGCAAGCTCACGCTCTACAAAGGCACCTATTCTTCCTTCGAGGAGCAGCGCGCCGCGCGCGAATTGCTCGATGCCAAGGCGGTCAAGCGCCAGGAGGCCGAGCGTGCCCGCCTGCAAGCCTTCGTCGACCGCTTCAAGGCCAAGGCGTCCAAGGCCCGTCAGGCGCAATCCCGCGTGAAAATGCTGGAGCGGCTGAAGCCGATCACGGCGCTGGTGACCGAGGACGTGCGCGAGATCACCTTCCCGGCACCGGACAAACTGTTGTCCCCGCCGATCATCGCCGTCGACAATGCCTCGGTCGGCTACGATCCGGCCACGCCCGTGCTGAGCCGCGTCACCTTGCGCATCGACAATGACGACCGCATCGCGCTTTTAGGCGCCAACGGCAACGGCAAGTCGACACTCGTCAAGCTGCTCGCCGGCCGGCTGCCGCAATTCTCAGGAAAAGTGACACGCGCGGACAAGCTGTCGATCGCCTATTTCGCGCAGCATCAGCTCGACGAGCTGAACGAGGACGCCTCCGCCTATGATCATGTCCGCAAGCTGATGGGCGATGCGCCCGAAGCCAAGGTGCGGGCGCGCGCCGGTGCGATCGGCTTCTCCGGCAAGGCCGCCGACACCAAGGCCGGCAAGCTGTCGGGCGGCGAGAAGGCGCGGCTGTTGCTGGGCCTTGCCACTTTCTTCGGCCCCAACATGATCATCCTGGACGAGCCGACCAACCATCTCGACATCGACAGCCGCGCAGCTCTTGCCGAAGCGATCAACGAATTCCCCGGCGCAATCATCATGGTCTCGCACGACCGCTATCTGATCGAGGCCTGCGCCGACCAGCTCTGGATCGTCGCCGACCGCACCGTGACCAATTACGACGGCGACCTCGACGAATACCGCCGCCTGGTGCTGTCCTCGCGCAATGCCGAGCCAGCGCCCCGCGAGCGCAGCGCCGCGAGCGAGAAGCCGCAGCGCCCGAAATCGGACAATCGCGGCTCGCTGAGGAAGCGCATCGCGGAAGCCGAGGCGGAAATCGCCCGCGTCGGCGAGATCATCGCCAAGATCGACACTGCTCTTGCCCTGCCCGACATTTTCACCCGCGACCCCAAGCAGGCTGCGCAACTGTCGAAGGCGCGCGCCAATGCGGCCGACGCGCTCGCGCGCGCGGAAGAGCAATGGCTCGAGGCGAGCACACAGTTCGACGAGGCGGCGAGTTAGCTACTCAATCACGCGATCGGCGCGGGCGAGCAGCACCGGCGGCACATCGACACCAAGCGCCTTGGCCGTCTTGAGGTTGACGACCATCTCGTAGCGGCGCGGCGCCTGGATCGGCAGATCGCGTGGCGAGGCACCTTTTAGAATGCGATCGATATAGTCGACCGGCGCACTGACCAGCTCGTCCCAGACGAATGTGTAAGACATCAGCGCCCCGTCATCGACGGCGCCCAGCACGGAATTCAGCGCCGGCACGCGGAAACGGGCGCACTGGGCGACGATGTGGTCGCGATGCCCATTGGTGAATGGCTCGGGAATGACGAGCAGGCCGGTGTTCCGCTCGCGACCGAGCGCCTCGATCTGGGCCTCGGTCTCGCCGTCGTTATGAGCCTGCAGCTCGATCACCTCTACTCCGGATGCAGCGTCCCTGGCCGCAGCGACGAGACCGGGTGCATAGGGCGCGGTATCCGGATTGAAGAGGATGCCGACCTTGGCAAGCTTCGGGTCGAGCTCGCGCAGCAGCTGCATCCATTTGCCGCCGATCTCGAAATCCCAGACGACGAAGCCGGTGACGTTGCCGCCGGGATGTCCGAGACTGTCGGCAAGCTTGAAGCCGACCGGGTCGATCACCTGTGTGAACACGATCGGAATTGTCGCGGTCTGCTGACGAAGCGCCAGCGTCGCCGGCAGGCCCTGGGCATAGATCACCTCGGGCGCGAGCGCGACCAGCTCCGCGGCGGACGCTCTGGTATTGGCAAGGTCAGACAGCGCACCGCCAAAACGATAGTCGATGTGAACATTGCCGTCCTCGACCCAACCGGCCTTGCCCATGGCCTCACGGAACGGCTTGAGGAAGGCGCGGGCGACCGGCATGTCGATATTTGCCGCCAGGCCGACAAGCACGCCGACGCGGCGCGCCTGTTTGGACTGCTGCCCAAAAGCTCCCGACTGTGCCGTCGCCGCAGCCGTCAATCCCGCAATGAACTCACGCCGCCTCATGCCCCGCCCTGCCAATCCGAACATCGGAAATGTAGCTGCCCCGGCGCGGCATTTGGTAGATGCGCGGCGCGATATCACGGCGAAATTTTCGACGGCTCTCCAGAACGCGCTTGTGCAACGGCCCGGCGCCTCCTAGGCTTGCCTTATATTGAATTTTGATGTTGCGCGGCCCGTGGTTGCAGACCACCGGGCTGGTTTTATTTCGATTGGAAGGTTGGCGAAGGGGGTGTCATGCCGATCACCGAAAGCCACGTCCGCGGGACAACTGACACGCCACTCATCGAGAGCACGATTGGAGCCCTGTTCGACGAGACCTGCGCGCGGCTCGCGGAGCGCGAGGCATTGGTCGTACGGCATCAGGGCATCCGATGGAGCTTCAAGGAGCTGCGCCAGCAGGTCGATGCGCTGGCCGCCGGCTTTCTGGCGCTCGGATTGAAGCCCGGTGACCGAGTCGGGATCTGGTCGCCGAACAATGCGGAGTGGATTCTCACGCAATTCGCCACCGCCAAGGCCGGTCTGATCCTGGTGAACATCAACCCGGCCTATCGCGTGGGCGAGCTGGAATACGCGCTCAACAAGGTCGGCTGCGCGGCGCTGGTCACGGCCGCGGCCTTCAAGACCAGCAACTACATCGACATGTTGCATGAACTCGCTCCGGAGATCGCGAATGCACCGCCCGGCCATCTGACCGCAGCCAGGCTGCCGTCGCTGAAAATCCTGATTAGCATCGGCACCGATGAGCCGGGCTTCATTCGCTTCGACGCAGTACCGAAGCTCGCGACCGATCGCTCGCGCGAGCAGTTGAAGGCGCTCGGCACGGAGCTGAAAAACACCGACGCGGTGAATATCCAGTTCACCAGCGGTACGACCGGCTCGCCGAAGGGTGCGACGCTGAGCCATCGCAACATCCTCAACAACGCATTCTTTGTTGGCAGGACCATGGGCCTGACCGGCAATGACCGGTACTGCATCCAGGTGCCGCTCTATCATTGCGGCGGGATGGTCGTGGGAACGCTGATGTGCATCGTCCACGGCGCCACCATGGTGTTGCCGTCGGAATGGTTCGATCCGCTCGCCTCGCTCGAAACGATGGAGGCCGAACGCTGCACCGGCGTCGGCGGCGTTCCGACGATGTTTTTGGGGATGCTGAACCACCCGGAGTTTTCGCGCTTCGACTTGCGCTCGTTGCGCACCGGATGGGCCGGCGGCGCACCCTGCCCCATCGAGATGATGAAGCGCTGTCTGTCCGACATGCACTTGCGCGATTTCACCAACATCTTCGGCATGACGGAGACCAGCCCGGTCTGCCTGCAGACCGCGACCGACGATCCGATCGAACGCAAGGTCGGCAGCGTCGGCCGCATCCATCCGCATGTCGAGGTCAAGATCGTCGGTTCCGACGGCAACACCGTGCCTGTCGGCACGCCCGGCGAGTTCTGCACCCGCGGTTATTCCGTGATGCTGGGCTATTGGAACGATCCGCAGAAGACCAGCGAGGCGATCGATGCCGACGGCTGGATGCACACCGGCGATCTCGGCACCTTCGATCAGGACGGCTACGGCAACGTCGTCGGCCGCAGCAAGGACATGGCGATCCGCGGCGGCGAAAACATCTACCCTGTCGAGATCGAGAACGTGCTCTACCAGCATCCGGCCGTCGCGGACGCGCAGGTATTCGGCATCCCGGACGAGCGCTTCGGCGAAGAGCTGTGTGCCTGGATCAGGCTCAAGCAGGGCAGCACGATGACCGAGACGGATGCCAGGTCCTTTTGCAGGGACCGCGTCGCGCATTTCAAGATCCCGCGCTACATCCGCTTTGTCGGGGAATTCCCGACGACCGTGACGGGCAAGATTCAGAAATTCGTGATGCGCCAGCGCATGATCGACGAGCTGGGTTTGAAGGTACAGAAGACCGCATAGGGGCGCGTCGAAAGGGAGGTCTCAATTGTCGTCACTGGGACCGATCAAATTCACCGACGGCGCAGCTTCCGAGCGCTTCCGCGATATTGAAACCCGCGAGTTGGTGGTCGAACGCACCTTCGCAAATTTCGACGACTATTGGCTGTCCATGGTCGTCAGCAGCCCAAGCGGAATCGCGGGAAAGATGTCGGACGCCGAGAGCGCAGAACTGAAGCGCCGGCTACGGGACAGACTGCCGGCAAGCGCGACGGGAGAGATAACGGTTCACGCCTGGTCCACGGCGATCAAGGGACGAAAAACCGCTTGATGACCGAGACAAGCTGCGACGGCTGTCAACTTTTGGCAGCCGCAAATTTGACAGCCGCAAACGCAGCGGCCCTTACGTCGCCGCCTTCTTCTTCGCTTTCGGCTTCACCGGCTTCGGAGCAGGCGGCGGCTCCGGCGTGCCCTCGATCGAGGACAGGCGGCCGGACCTGAAGGTGTAGATGCCGGCGCGCGGGCCGGTGCTCCAGGTGACCACGGCGACGCGACGGCCGGCGGCATCGCTGGAGAGATTGACGTTCGAGGGCGCACCGATGCCGCGCACCACGTCGCATTCGGTGTGGCCGAGCGCGACCGTCCCGCCTACCGGCGCCGGCGCGGTCGTCGATGCGTTCGCGTCGGCAGGTCCCGGCGGCGGTGCCATGCCGGGACAGCCACCGTCGGCGCTGACGAGATCCTCGGCTCCCACCGGCTTGTCCGGCGTGAGCGGCGGCGATTCGATCGAGATGTTCTTGATGAACAGGCGGCTCGGCTTGTTGAACCATTCGGCGTCTTTAGCCGACGACAGCAGATCGCTCGCGCCCCCGCAGCCCGCGAGCAGCGGCGCGAGCGCGGCCAGTGCAATTATGAGCGACTTTGGAAGCGTTTGGTGTCGCACGATAAACTAAATTCCCCGCATCAAGGACCAGTCCTAAGCAATTGTCCCAACATCACTTTGCGGCACGAAGGTGGCCGAAACCAGTCTGCCCCCGAAAGCACAAATTATCATTAATTGCAAACGGCCGCTAATTCCGCCGCTGCCACCGGCCCCGTTCGTCGGCCTGCCAGTAAGTGACCTCAAATCCGCGCGTCTTGCAATCCGTCCAGGTGCTGCGGGCCGACGCGAGCGCGTCCGGGTCGTCGCCGTTGAACAATAGCACCATGCGCGCGTAGCTCTCGGAGTCCTTGGGCAGCGCGGCATTGTCGATCAGGAAGCGGACATTGGCGCCGTTCGGATTGCCCTCCTCGATCGCCAGCACGATCGGCTGGTCGGCGGCATCGTTCACGCGCCATGTCGCATGCGGCAGGAACGAATCGTCGCGATAGGTCCATAAGTGAGCGTCCAGCGCATCGGCGCGTTCCGGCGAGGTCGATTGCACCACGACGCGCCAGCCGCGCTCGAGCGATTTCTCGAGCAGCGGTGGCAAGACGTTCTCCACCGTTATGTTTTGCAGATGGTAGAACAATACTTCTGTCATTTGCGCTCGTAGTGATCTGCAACCAGCCGATCAAGCAGCCGGACGCCATAGCCGGAACCCCAGCTCTGGTTGATGTCGGTCTTCGGCGCGCCCATCGCGGTGCCGGCGATGTCCAGATGTGCCCAGGGTGTGCCGTCGACGAAGCGCTGGAGGAACTGCGCCGCGGTGATCGAGCCGCCATGGCGGCCGCCGGTGTTCTTCATGTCGGCGAACTGGGAATCGATCAGCTTGTCGTATTCGGGCCCGAGCGGCATGCGCCAGACCTTTTCGCCGCTCTCGACGCCGGCCGTGAGCAGACGCTCGGCGAGCTCGTCGTTGTTGGAGAACATGCCGGCATGCTCGGTGCCGAGCGCGACCATGATGGCGCCCGTCAGCGTCGCGAGATCCACCATGAATTTCGGCTTCACGCGCTTGGCGACGTACCAGAGCACGTCGGCGAGCACGAGGCGGCCTTCCGCGTCGGTGTTGATGATCTCGATGGTTTGGCCCGACATCGAGGTGACGATGTCGCCCGGCCGCTGCGCGTTGCCGTCGGGCATGTTCTCGACGAGGCCGATGGCGCCGACCGCGTTGACCTTGGCCTTGCGTGCCGCGAGCGCGTGCATCAGGCCGACGACGCAGGCGGCTCCGCCCATGTCGCCCTTCATGTCCTCCATGCTGCCGGCCGGCTTGATCGAGATGCCGCCGGTGTCGAAGCAGACGCCCTTGCCGACAAAGGCGACGGGCGCCTCGCCCTTCTTGCCGCCGTCCCAGCGCATGATCACGGTGCGGCTCGGCCGCGCCGAGCCCTGGCCGACGCCGAGCAGCGCGCCCATGCCGAGCTTCTGCATCGCCTTGACGTCGAGCACCTCGATCTTGACGCCGAGCTTCTTGAGCTGGCCGGCACGCCGCGCGAACTCCTCGGGATAGAGCACGTTCGGCGGCTCGTTGACGAGGTCGCGCGCGATGATGACGCCGTCGACGATCGCACCCGCCGAGGCAAAGGCCTTCTTCGCCGCAGCCGCATCGCCAACCGCAAGCGAGATGTCGGCACGCAAGGTGCCCTCCTCGCCGTCCTTCTTCTTGGTCTTGTAGCGGTCGAACTTGTAGGCGCGCAGCCTCAGGCCGGAGGCGATCCCGACCGCCTGCTCGCTCGACATGGCGCCCTCAGGCAGCTCCGCCACGATGGTCATCGCGCTGGAACCGGCTTTAAGCTTGCTCGCAGCCATGCCGCCGAACTTGAGGAAATCGTTCGCCTTCAGGCCGCCAGCCTTGCCGGTCCCGATCACGATCAGACGCTCCACCTTCAGGCCTTCGGGGGCCAGGATGTCCAGCGCCGAAGCACTTTTACCTTTGAATGAGGCGGCGGCCGCCGCCCGCTTCACAAGCTCGCCGGCGCCGCCAAGCGTCTTGGCCGTCGCCGGGCCGATCTTCAGACCGTCGTCACAGAATACGACCAGGATGCCACGGGCGGCGCTAGACAACGGGACGAAGCCGACCTTGATGGCATCGGACATGAGTAACTCCTCAAAAACATGGGGCTTTTTGCCTATCGGCGACCCGGCCCGGAGCCGGCGCTGAACGGCGATTCACTGGACTTCCCATACTATGGGCCAGAGACTCGGCCGATGCCAAGCACCGCCCGTGGCAGGCCGGCCACAACGAGGGAAATATTAACCATATATTGAGGGTGCCACGGGGCAGCCATTTTGTTGACGGATCAAAGGGATGGTAGTGAGAATGTGAACGGCGGACGAGATGGCTGCAAAGACCCTGGGGCTCCCTTTTAGGGATGGGTCGGGCAGACAGAAATTCCGGGGACTGCTTCGGGGCTTTGGTTGGGGATTCGTGCGGTAGCGCATGGGGTCGATCGATAGGTATATCTTCCGCACGACGCTGGCGTCGTTTGCGCTCGTCCTGGTCAGCCTCACCGGCGTGATCTGGATTACGCAGGCGTTGCGCGGCATCGACCTGATGACGAGCCAGGGTCAGACCATTCTCACCTTCCTCGGCATCACCAGCCTCGTCATTCCGGCGCTGGTCCTGATCATCTCGCCGATCGCGCTGATGATCGCGATCTCGCACACGCTGAACAAGCTCGCGACCGATTCCGAGATCATCGTGATGAATGCCGCCGGCTTCTCGCCGTTCCGGCTGTTCTATCCGTTCTTCTACGCCACCTGCGTCGTGGCGGCGCTCGTCGCCTTCATCTCGGCTTATCTCGCCCCCGACGGCATGCGGCGGATCAAGCAATGGGACGCCGAGATCACCGCCGACGTGCTTACCAACATCCTCCAGCCCGGCCGCTTCGCCCAGCTCGACAAGAACCTGACGATCCGGATCCGCGAACGGCAGCCCGGCGGCATCCTCGCCGGCATCTTCATCGACGACCGCCGCGATCCGAACGAGCGCGTCTCGATCGTCGCCGAGCACGGCGAGGTCGTGAAGAACGACAACGGCTCGTTCCTGGTGCTCAAGGACGGCAATCTCCAGCGTTTCGAGGCCGGCAAGCGCGACCCCGCGCTGGTGGCGTTCGCCCGCTACGGCTTCGACATGTCGAAGTTCTCCAACCAGGGCCACGACGTCACCCTCGGCATTCGCGAGCGTTATCTCTGGGAATTGTTCTCGCCGTCCGAGGACGATCCCGTCTACAAGGCGGTGCCCGGCCAGTTCTGGTCCGAGCTGCATGATCGCCTGATGGCGCCGCTCTACCCGTTTGCATTTGCGGCGCTGACCTTCGCCTTCCTCGGCGCGCCGCGCACCACGCGTCAGAGCCGCAACTTCTCGATCGGCGGCTCGGTGCTCGCGGTGTTCGGCCTGCGCATGGCGGGATTTGCCTGCTCGGTGATGGCGGTGAAGTCGCCGGCCGCGGCTGCCGTACAATATGCGATGCTGGCTGCCGCGATCGGCGCCGGCATGTGGATGATCGTCGGCGGGGTCGTGGTCGAGCCGCCCCCCGGCCTGACGGAGGCCATCAACAGATCGAACGCCCGCATTGCGCGGCTGTTCGGACGGCCGGCCACCGCATGAGCATGCTCACCAACACGCTCGGGCGCTATTTCGCCGGCCGCTTCGTGGTCGCCGCACTCGGCGTGTTCGCGAGCATTTTCCTGCTGCTGGTGCTGGTCGATTACATCGAGATGGTGCGCAAGACCTCAGGGCTCGCGTCCGCCTCCGCGATCATGGTGGCCGAGACTTCGCTGTTCCGGGTGCCGCAGTTGCTGGAGAAGCTGACGCCGTTCTGCATGCTGATCGGCGCCATGACCTGCTATCTCGCCCTCTCCCGCCGGCTCGAGCTCGTGGTCGCGCGCGCCGCCGGCGTCTCGGCCTGGCAGTTCATCTCGCCGGCGCTCGGCAGCGCGCTCCTGATCGGGGTGATCGCCACCGTCGCCTACAATCCGATGTCGGCCAATTTGCGCGAGCTCTCCAAGCGCATGGAGGCGGAGCTGTTCGGCTCGGCGCCCGGCGGCGGCATCCAGGACGCCTCGGGTTTCTGGCTCAATCAGGTGACGAGCGACGGTCAGACCATCATCAACGCGGCGCGCAGCGAGCAACAAGGCGTGCGCCTCACCGGGCTGACGCTGTTCCGGTTTGACACGGAGCAGCACTTCAAGGAACGGATCGAGGCGCGCGAGGCCACGCTCGAATCCGGCCATTGGCTGTTCAAGGGCGTGCGCCGCTTCTCGCTCGACGGCCCGCCGGTGGACCAGGCGAGCCTGGAGATTCCGACGACACTGACCGAAGCGCAGGTCCGCAACAGCTTTTCCACACCCGAGACTGTGTCCTTTTGGCAACTACCGAGCTACATCCGCTCCTCCGAGAGCTCGGGCTTCGCGACAGCCGGATATCGACTCCAGTATCACAAGCTGCTGGCACAGCCGTTTTTGCTCGCCGCCATGGTGATGCTCGCGGCTTCCGTGTCGCTGCGCTTCTTCCGGATGGGCGGCGTACAGAAGATGGTTTTGAGTGGCGTGGGCGCAGGCTTTCTGCTCTACGTTTTGTCGAAAGTGACTGAAGACTTGAGCAAGGCTGAGTTGATGCATCCGATCGCTGCGGCGTGGTTGCCGGTGGTGGTGGGCGGCCTCACCGGCTTTTTGGCCTTGCTGTATCAGGAGGACGGATAGTGACGGCCGTCCGCCGAGGACCCGTGTCTCGCTTGACGCAGCGCATCCCCGTGCGCGCGAACGGGAGCGGCTGGTCTGTTCGCAAGCTCTTGCTGGCCGTCGTCGCCGCCGCATCGCTCGCCGGCATGATTGATCTTGCCACGGTCACGCCGTCCGCCGCCCAGAGCTTCACCTATAATCCGCGACCGCCGCGTCCGACGCCGCCGAAGGCCGCCAATGACGGGCAGATGCTCGTGCAGGCGACCGAGGTCGATTACGACTACAACAATTCGCGCGTCTCCGCGGTCGGCAACGTGCAGCTGTTCTACAACGGCACCAGCGTCGAGGCCGACCGGGTCATCTACGACCAGAAGACCAAGCGGCTCCATGCCGAAGGCAACATCCGCATGACGGATGCCGAAGGCAAGATCACCTATGCCGAGATCCTGGACCTCTCCGACGATTACCGCGACGGCTTCGTCGATTCGCTGCGCGTCGACACCGCCGATCAGACCCGCATGGCCGCGACCCGCGCCGACCGCTCAAGCGGCAACTACACCGTGTTCGAGAACGGCGTCTACACGGCGTGCGCGCCGTGCAAGGACGATCCGAAGAAGCCGCCGCTCTGGCAGGTCAAGGGTGCCCGCATCATCCACGACCAGCAGGAGAAGATGCTGTATTTCGAGACGGCGCAGCTCGAGTTCTTCGGCGTGCCGCTCGCCTACATGCCGTATTTCTCGACGCCCGACCCGACCGTGAAGCGCAAGACCGGCTTCCTGATGCCGGGCTTCACCTCCTACACCGCGTTCGGCTACGGCGTCGAAGTCCCGTTCTACTGGGCGATCGCGCCGGACATGGACGCAACCTTCAACCCGCGCATCACCTCCAAGCAGGGCGTGCTGTTCCAGGCCGAATTCCGCCAGCGCCTGATGGACGGCGCCTATCAGATCCGCGTCTACGGCATCGACCAGCTCAACCCCGGCAATTTCGCCGGCCTGCCGGGCGACCGCCAGTTCCGCGGCGGCGTCGAGACCAAGGGTCAGTTCGCGCTGAATGACAAATGGGTCTGGGGCTGGGACGGCGTCATCCTCTCCGACTACTACTTCATGTCGGATTACCGCCTGTCGGCCTACCGCGATCCGCTCGGCTCGTTCCTGAACCTGCCGACCGACGCGCTGTCGCAGCTCTATCTGACCGGCGTCGGCAACCGCAGCTTCTTCGACGCGCGCACGATGTACTGGCTGAGCTTCTCGGGCAACCAGCAGCAGGTCCCGGTCGTCTATCCCGTGATCGACTACTCGAACGTGCTGAACTACCCGATCTTCGGCGGCGAGGTCTCCTACAAGACGAACTTCGTCAACCTGACCCGCAACGACGCGGTGTTCGACCCGATCACCACGCTCGCCAACACCAACAGCCTGTGCACGACGACGTCGGCTGATCCGCTCGCGCGCACGCCCTCGCAGTGCCTGTTGCGCGGCTTCCCCGGCACCTACACCCGCCTGACCGCGGAAGCGCAGTGGCGCAAGTCCTTCACCGATCCGTTCGGCGAGATCTGGACGCCGTTCGCGATCCTGCGCGCCGACGCCATCAATTCCGACGTCTCCAACCAGCCGGGCGTGTCGAACTATCTGCCCGTCGGCGACACCCAGGCGTTCCGCCTGATGCCGACCGTCGGCCTCGAATACCGCTATCCCTTCATCAACGTTCAGCCCTGGGGCTCGACCACCGTCGAGCCGATCGCGCAGATCATCATCCGGCCGAACGAGACCTATGCCGGCAAGCTTCCGAACGAGGATGCGCAGAGCATGGTGTTCGACGCCTCGAACCTGTTCAGCGTCGACAAGTTCTCCGGCTACGATCGCGTCGAGGGCGGTGGCCGGGCCAATGTCGGCGTGCAGGCGACCACGCAATTCGACCGGGGCGGCGCGGTCAAGGTGCTGTTCGGGCAGTCCTACCAGCTGTTCGGCATGAACTCCTATGCGGTGCAGGATTCCATCAATACCGGCATCAATTCCGGCCTCGACAAACCGCGTTCGGACTACGTGGCAAGCGCCGCCTATTCGCCGAACAGCACCTATACGTTCAGCGTCCGCTCCCGCATGGACGAGCAGACCTGGAACATCCAGCGCTTCGAGGCCGAAGGCCGCGCCAATTTCAATCGCTGGTCGGTCAGCGTCATGTACGGCAATTACGCGCCGCAGCCTGAGCTCGGCTATCTGACGCGCCGCGAAGGCATCCTGACGTCGGGCTCGATCAAGGTCGCGACCAACTGGGTGGTGACGGGCTCGGCGCGCTGGGACCTCGAGGCCAACAAGATCAACCAATATGTGCTCGGCGCCGGCTATGTCGACGATTGCTTCGTGCTGGCGGCGAACTATGTAACTTCGTATAGCTATTCCGCGGGCACGACGCCGCCCACGCTGAGCCACGCGTTCATGTTCCAGATCGGGCTTCGCACGATCGCGACCTCGACGGGGGTCACCGGCTCCTCTGGCTACCAGTGACCCCGTTTGAAGTGCCGGCCGCGTGCTCCCTATCGCAGGATCATTTCGGCTGACATACGAGCGACAACCATGACGACCCGATTGCCTCTCTTCCGCTGCCTCCTTCTTGCCCTCGGCGCAGTGCTGATTCTCGCCAGCGCGCCGGCGCGCGCGCAGAACATCGTCGTCATGGTCAACGGCGACCCCATCACCGATTTCGACATCGAGCAGCGCTCAAAGCTCGATCAGCTGACGACGCAGAAGACCCCGGCCCGGCAGGACGTCATCAACGAGCTGATCGACGACAAGATCAAGATGAAGGAAGGCAAGAAATACGGCGTCGATCCCGGCGTCTCCGACATCAACCAGTCCTACGAGGGCATGGCGCAGCGCATGCGCATCACGCCGGACCAGCTCACCAAGTCGCTCGAGACCAAGGGCGTGCGCCCCGAGACCCTCAAGGGCCGCATGAAGGCCGAGATGGTCTGGACCAGTCTCGTGCGCGGCCGCTACAAGGAGAAGCTGATGGTCGGCGAGAAGGATGTCGCCGACAAGGTCCGCGAGGGCGGCAACGAGAAGCTCCAGATCGAGGGCACCGAGTACAAGATGCAGCCGATCGTGCTGATCGTGCCGCGCGGCTCGTCGCCGGCGTTCCAGGAGACGCGGATGAAGGAGGCCGAGACCTATCGCTCGCGCGTCGCAAGCTGCGAGGAGGCCAATTCGCTGTTCCGCTCGACGCCGAACGCCACCATCCGCGAGAGCGTCACCAAGACCACCGCGGACCTGCCCGAGGCGCTGCGCAAGGTGCTCGACGACACCCCGATCGGCCATCTCACCGCCCCCGAGGTGACCAAGGCGGGTATCGAAATGGTGGTGCTGTGCGCGCGCAAGCCGACCACGATCGACACGCCGAAGAAGCGCGAGATCCGCGAGCAGATGTACCAGCAGAAATACGAGAAGACCCAGAAGGCCTATCTCGACGAGATCCGCAAGGCGGCGATGATCGAATATCGCAACCGCTGATGGCCCCCTCTCCCGCAAAGCCCCTCGCCCTCACGCTGGGAGAGCCCGCCGGCATCGGACCCGACATCACCATCGCCGCCTGGCTCAAGCGCCGCGAGCTGAACCTGCCAGCCTTCTACCTGCTCGGCGACGAGGCGCTGATCGCGCGGCGCGCCGAGGCATTGGGCTTGGCGCTCGGCGCCGACTTGAGGATCGCTGCGGTGAGTGCAAGCGAGGCCGCGGTCGCCTTCGCAGATGCGTTGCCCGTGGTCGCGACCGGCGAACATGCGACGGCCGAGCCCGGCAAACCTGACGCCGCGAGTGCACCTGCAGCGCTTGCCTCGATCCGTCAGGCCGTCGCTGACGTGCGCGAGGGACGCGCCGGTGCCGTCGTCACCAATCCGATCGCCAAGAGCGTGCTTTACCGGGCCGGCTTCCGCCACCCCGGTCATACCGAATTCCTCGCCGAGCTTGCGAGCGTCGACGGCCGCGTGCCGCAGCCGGTGATGATGCTGTGGTCGCCGCGGCTCGCCGTGGTGCCGGTGACGATCCACGTCTCGCTGCGTGAGGCGCTCGCCCAGCTCACGACTGAACTCATCATCTCGACCGTGCGCATCGTCGCAACCGAGCTGAAATCCCGCTTCGGCATCGCGCGTCCGCGGATTGCGATCTCCGGCCTCAACCCGCATGCCGGCGAAGACGGCTCGCTCGGCCATGAGGAGCAGACGGTGATTGCACCGGCGCTGAAGGCGCTGCGCAACGACGGCATCGACGCCAAAGGCCCCTTGCCCGCCGACACCATGTTCCATGAGGCGGCGCGCGACAGCTACGATTGCGCGGTCTGCATGTATCACGACCAGGCGCTGATCCCGATCAAGACAGTCGCCTTCGACGACGCCGTGAACGTCACGCTCGGCCTGCCCTTCATCCGCACCTCGCCCGATCACGGCACCGCCTTCGACATCGCGGGCACCGGCAAGGCCAATCCGGCGAGCCTGATCGCGGCGCTCAAGCTGGCGAGCCGCATGGCGGCAACAAACAGCTGATGAGCGCGATCGACGACCTCCCACCGCTTCGCGAGGTCATTCGCCAGCACGCTCTGTCGGCCCGCAAATCGCTCGGCCAGAATTTCCTGCTCGACCTCAATCTGACCGCACGCATCGCGCGCGCAGCGGCGCCGCTCGAAGAGTCCATCATCGTCGAGATCGGCCCGGGCCCGGGCGGGCTGACGCGGGCGCTGCTCGCGCTCGGCGCCAAACGCGTCATCGCCATCGAGCATGACGAGCGCGCGATCCCGGCGTTACAGGATATTTCCGCGCGCTATCCCGGCCGGCTCGAGATCGTGCATGGCGACGCCATGACCTTCGACCCGCGCCCGCTGCTTGGCGGCGAGCGCGCAAAGATCGTGGCCAACCTGCCCTACAACATCGCGACGCAACTCCTGATCAACTGGCTCACCATCGAGCCCTGGCCGCCCTGGTACGACATGCTGGTCCTGATGTTCCAGCGCGAGGTCGGCGAGCGCATCGTTGCGCGCGCGGACGAGGAAGCCTATGGCCGGCTCGGCGTGCTCGCCAACTGGCGTGCGGAGACGAAAATCCTGTTCGACATCTCACCGTCCGCCTTCGTGCCGCCGCCGAAGGTCACGTCCTCCGTCGTCCGCCTGGTGCCGCGCGCGGCGCCGCTCCCCTGCGACCGCAAGCTGCTCGAGCAGGTCGCGGCCGCGGCCTTCGGCCAGCGCCGCAAGATGTTGCGTCAGAGCCTGAAATCGCTGGGCGTCGATCCCGCACGGCTTGCGGCAGCCGCCGGCGTCGATGCGACGCGGCGCGCCGAGACCATTCCCATCTCCGGCTTTGTTGCCATGGCGCGTGAATTGGCGGATATACGCAGCGAAACATGACGATTTAAATTTCGGAGGAAGGAATATGGCGTTGATGCGTCGGCAGTCGCTGGTCAAGTTCGATGCGCCCCTGTGCGAGACGATCGTGGACACGCCCAAGCCGCAAGGACGCGAGGTGCTGGTGCGCATCGAGCGCTGCGGCCTCTGTCACTCCGATCTGCACATCCAGGACGGCTATGCCGATCTCGGCGGCGGCAAGAAGCTCGACACCACGCGCGGCATGACGCTGCCCTTCACGCTCGGCCACGAGATCGCCGGCGTCGTCGACGAAGTCGGCCCCGACGTGCCGGCCGGCCTCGCAGGCCACAAGAAGGCGGTGTTTCCCTGGATCGGCTGCGGCCAGTGCCGCGACTGCGCCAATGGCGACGAGAATCTCTGCGTGAAGCAGCGCTTCCTCGGCGTCTCCATCGACGGCGGTTTTGCAACTCACGTGCTGGTGCCTGACGCAAAGTATCTGCTCGACTACGATCCCCTGCCCGTCAACCAGGCCGCGACGTTGATGTGCTCGGGCGTCACCGCCTACGGCGCGCTCAAACGCCTGGTCGACCGCCCGCGCCAGCGCAACCTCTTGCTGATCGGCCTCGGCGGCGTCGGCATGATGGGCCTGTCGTTCGCGCAGGCCATGTTCAAGCAGCCGATCACGGTCGCCGACCTCTCGCCGGCCGCGCGCGAGACCGCGCTGAAGAACGGCGCGGCTAGCGCCTACGATCCGGCCGAACCCGAAATCATCCGCCGCATCCTGAAGGAAACCGAAGGCGGCTTCGACGAGGTTGTCGATTTCGCCGGCAACGAGAAGTCGATGGCGTTTGCGGTTGCGGTCGCCGCGCGCGGCGGCAAGGTCGTCGTCTCCGGCCTGATGGGCGGCCAGTTCACGCTGCCGATGGTGCAATGGGTCTACAAGCGCCTCACCGTCGAAGGTTTTATGGTCGGCACGCTTGCGGAAGCCCACGAGCTGATGGCGCTCGCCCGCGCCGGCAAGATCAAGCCGACGCCGATGCGCGAGGAACCGATGGCCGACGTGCAGAAATGGATCGACGAGTTGCGCGCCGGCCACGTGGTCGGCCGCATCGTGCTGAAGAACTGAAGACTGAAGATTCGAGATCGCACTTCACCGCCCTTGACATAGATCAACGCGCGCCATCGCCTTGCGCGGCCCTGACACGGACAAGACCCTCACAAGGTCGTTCGGGAGGAGACCGTCATGGCCATGCTGGGCGAGATCACGCACGTCACGACGTACCGATATGCGCGGCCGGTGTCGTTCGGCACGCACCGGGCAATGTTCCTGCCGCGGCGCGGCGCATGCGCCCGGCTGCTGGACTGGTCCGCAAAAACCGACCCTGCTTCGAAGATTCACTGGGTCACCGACGCCCGCTCCAACGTCGTCACGGTGATGGAGTTCGGCGAGCCGAGCAGCGCGCTGACATTCACCTTTCAGGTGCGCGGCGTATTCTTCGGCATCAAGGGCATCGAGTCGTTTCCGCTGGATGCGCGGGCGGACCAGGTCCCCGTGCAATATTCGCCCGACGAATGGACCGACCTCGCGGGCTATCTGCGTCCTCATGCCGACGACCCCGACGGCAACCTCGCGGCCTGGACCAAGAGCTTCGTCTCCGGCGACCAGGACGAGACCACCGACGTGCTGCGCCGGATCCTGCGCACCTTTCGCGAAAGCTTCAGCTACCAGTCGCGCGAGACGGAAGGCACCCAGCCTCCGGGCGAAACGCTCCTCACCAGAGCCGGCACCTGCCGCGACTATGCCTGGCTCATGATCGAGGTGTTGCGCCGCCTCGGCTTCGCCGCGCGCTTCGTCAGCGGCTACCTCTACGACCAGGCGCTGGATGGCGGCGCCGTCGGCATGACCGGCTCAGGCGCCACACACGCCTGGGTTCAGGTGTTCCTCCCCGGCGCCGGATGGCTGGACTACGATCCGACCAACCAGATCAATGCCGGGTTCGATCTCATTCCGGTGGCCGTCGCCCGGCATCCCGGCCAGGCCGTTCCGCTGGCGGGTTCGTGGTTTGGCGACGCGAAAGACTATCAGGGCATGTCCATCAAGGTTGCCGTTCACAAGATCGGCGACATCAGCGATCCGTCCGAGGCCTGAGGTCGCCTCCGCAAGCCCCCGCGGAACGTCCGCGGTGCCACCGCGTTGGCAGCCCATGTCCATTCGCTGCATCGTCGAAAGCGCGTTCTTCATCGCGTGGAATTTTCTCGAGAAGGGCGGCGAGCTCGGCCCTCCCGATGTCTCGGCCAACATCATTCTCGATGCGATCGAGGCGCAGCTCAAGACCGGCGAGCGCCGGCCGCTGAGGCTCGCCAACCGGGCGATCGACGCCTACCGCGACCATCTCGCACTGAACCCGCTGTCGGCCGCGCGCAAAGCGCGCCTCGGATAGCGAGCGGCGCGCCGCCCTCGGACCCGCCGGCCTGGCGGCGTGACATGGGGAAGGCCGGCGGGCCCACCGGACCGAGCGCACGGGGCGCGCACTCGGCGATCGCAACGCTAGTGCAATCCGCAACCGCCTTATGTGCACTCCGGCACAGAGCAGCGTCGTTCAGGTCCAGGCCGATTTCGAATTTCCGTAGTTCTCCGGACGTGAACAGAGTTCGCGGCGTGGCGCGCTTGCAACGCGGCGGGCCCGGAGGCCCGCAGACTGCAACTTTTCGATTTCCCAAAAGCTCTTGTGTGCACTTTGGAACGGTCGGTTCCTGCGCGGAAACGTAGGGTTCTCCCCGATGCCGATTCCCGGCCAAGTCAGAAGCCAGGCAAGAGAACGAGACGCGTGACCGGCCGGCCCCAGAACGAGCTCCTTCAAAAGCTCAGCGCCCATGATTTCGAGCTGCTCGCGCCTCATCTGCAATCGGTGGAGCTCGCCGCCAATCATATCCTGCACCACGCCGGCGACGGCATCAGCGTCGTCCACTTCCCTTGCGGGCCGGCTTTCGTGTCGTTCGCCGTTCCGGTCGAGGACGATCGCGAGGTCGAAAGCCTCCTGGTCGGCCGAGAGGGCGCGGTCGGCGCGCCCTTGGGGCGTGGCGCGGCGCTGGCCTATTCGCGCATCGTCGTGAAGGTGGGCGGCGCGGTGCTGCGCCTGCCGCTGCGCGCGCTCGAACAGGCGCAGCAGCGTTCGACAAGCCTCCAGGACCTGTTCGCGCGCTACGCGGCCTGTCAGCTCGCGCAGCTGCTCCAGACTGCGGCCTGCAACGCCGCGCATTCGATCGAGCAGCGCGCGGCCAAGTGGATCCTGGCAGCGCAGGAGCATATCGGCGGCGACGAGATCGCCCTCACCCACGAGCAGCTCGCCGGCATGCTCGGCGTCTCCCGCAGCTATGCCAGCCGCGTCATCCAGATCTTCAAGGCGAAGCGGATTCTCGCCACCCGCCGCGGCTCCATCCTGATCCTCGACGCGCCGGCACTCGAGGCGAGCGCCTGCGCCTGCAACAGCTGGGTAAAGCGGCATTTTCGCGAGGTGCTCGGCGGCGCGCCGCACGGATAGCGCGGTCCTGCGACACCGGAACATTCCCGCACCTGCGGCATTGCCGGGACATGCCGCGGTACTTCTTTCATTTCGAGGGCCAGCAGCCCTACACCGACACGACCGGCGAAACGCTCCTCGATGACGAGGCCGCCTGGCGCGAAGCGGCCCGCCTCTCCCGTGACGTCGAGCATGCGCTGCGCCCCGGCGACAGCTGGACGCTCAGCGTGTTCGACGGCACAGAGCCGGTGTTCGTGCTGGCCATGGTGACGCGGCGGTTTCGCTAAGGCACGCGAATGATCGCAAAGGCACGCGGGCGCGCGTGCAAATCATCCCTTGATTTGGAACGCCGCGAGCCTCCCACGCGTTTGTCTCTCGTCACGGCAACAACAGAAGCTCACGGCAACGACAGAAGCCTGACGCCAATGACGGAGGCGGCGCACCGCGCCGGCTTGCAGCATTGCGCCTGCGCGGGAGTCGCTCACTTGATTCATCTTGGCAAATGGTACGATCCGATATCCGAGCGCTGGATCGTCCCGCGCGAACCTCGCCTGCAGACGGCGTCTTCCCGTACAGGCACGAACCACGTCCTTGAGCTTCAGAGGACTATCGAGATTCAGCGCATCTGGCGAGCACTGACCGACTGTTGCGCGCGAGACTGACAGCTTTCAACGGCACGTTCGGTCAATGCGCTGATCCGGCGGCGTCCCTGAGCTCGGCGAGCGCGCGGGCCGTCGCCAGGATCATGTCGATCCGCTGCTGCAATCGTTGCTGGAGATCGGGGATGTTGACCTTGTCGGTGACGCGGTAAGCGTTGCCGATGCGCTCGACATAGCCCTGCTTGATCATGTCCTCCAGCCGTCGCAGCACGGTGGCGCGCGGCAGTTTCAGCGCCTGGGCAACCGTGCTCGCCCGCACCGGCGAGCACATCGCGGTGCGCAGGAACAGGTAGATGCCGATGGTGCGGAAGGTGGCGCTATCGTTCTGCTTGACGAACTCCGCGCCGTAGTCGTCGTTAATGCTCCGGATCAGGCCGAGATAGAGCCGGCTCAGCAACATGCGCTCGCGCGCCAGCTCGATGCGCGCGGGCGGCTGAACCGCGTCAAGCAGAACGAACTCGTCGCCTGCCGCCGTCCAGGTTGAGGCGTCGGTGGGGCTGCTCTTGCCGGCATTTTGAAGTGACATGGCCATGCTCCGTCAAACGACATCGCAGGCCGCCAGTTTACCGCGCACTCACGCTATCCGCATAGGCTTAATCTGTGTGACATGAGGCGTCAGCCGGTTCCGTCGATCACGAACCGGGTACTTCGTAGGATGGGTAGAGCCCTTGCGAAACCCATCGCTTCCCCCGCCCATCCTACGAGCTGCACTCGCCAACCAGAAGATCATGAGATTCACCTCGAGGCTTTCATATCAGGCGGCGCGCGCATGGTCCTCTAGCTGTTTGAGTGGGTTTTGAGTCAGTAGTGTCCGAGGTCGCAGCGTATCGCATCGGCGCCTCCTCTCGTCATTGCGAGGGCAGCGATTTGTCCGCCGAAGCCTCGGAGAAGGCGGAGGCAATCCAGACTGCCGCCGAGGAACGACTCTCGATTGCTTCGCTGCGCTCGCAATGACGGCGTGGCGAAGGAGCCAACCATCTCGCCGCGCGTGGCCCCTCGCGACCCGTCGGGCAAAACACCCCGTCAACCCCCGCCCACAAAAATATTTCACTTTTCCGAATTTCGGATTTGTGGCATACATCCCTCATCCCGGCCCTGCCAAAGGGGCGTTCGCGATCGTCACGAGATGCGGGCCGGGTTGCGGTGGACGCGGCAGCGCCGGCGCGCAACGGGTGTGGCAGGGCGGGCAACCGTGAGTCTCACGCGACGCGGCACGACACGGCGCAGGTAACGCGGTCTCATCGATCGTCTTGGGTGAGCACACGCAAGCCCAGGGCGATCCGGCGAGGCCGTCCGCGGACGGAGAAGTCGTGTGGTCCTGACGCCCGGGGTCTGTGCGTCAAGCCTCAGCGGTGATGTGGCGGCCCAACCGGGCGCGCGCGTCAGCCATCCGCGAGGCAACGGGGGCAATAGTGCATCGCTCCCCGGGGAGAGCACGAAGGACATCGTTAAAACCATCCGCGCAGGGAAGGCCGGGCGACCGGCATCACCTGTGATCCACCCCGTGTGCATTTCTGTTGCGCACGGATCTCGGGTGCCAGCCGGCGCCCGGCCTTCCCTGCGCCCTTTGGTCTTTTGGGCGCCGAACGTATTGGCAAAGCTCGGGCCGTCGGGGTCGCGAGAGTGCGGAGTCATGGTCCCTCACCTGTCGATGCCGACCTGTGTTCCCCGACAGAGAATGTCGCAGCGCTTTTCGCCTGCGCGCCCCGCTGATAGATTGCCGGCATTGCTTTGGGGGTTTTGATGCACGCGAATATTTTCAATCGCGTCCTGGTGCTCGCGGCGCTGGCCGTCGCCATGGCATCTCCGGCAGCGGCCGAGAAGCGCGTTGCGCTCGTGGTCGGCAATTCCGCCTACAAGAACATCACGCCGCTCGACAACCCGTCCAAGGATGCGGGCCTGATGGCCGACACGCTGGCAACGCTCGGCTTCACGCTGGTCGGCGGCCGCGCCCAGCTCGATCTCGACAAGCCTGCGATGGACATCGCGGTACAGAGCTTTGGCAAGCAGGTGCAGGGCGCCGATGTCGCGCTGTTCTATTATGCCGGCCACGGCGTGCAGGTCGCAGGCTCGAACTACCTAGTGCCGGTCAACGCCAATCCGACGCGCGAGGCGGACGTCGATTTCCAGATGACCGACGTCAATCTCGTGTTGCGCCAGATGCAGGGATCCGGCACACGGCTCAACCTCGTGATCCTCGATGCCTGCCGCAACAACCCGTTTGGCTCACGCGGCCTGCGTTCCTCCGACGGCGGGCTGGCGCAGATGCGCGCGCCGGAGGGCACGCTGATCTCCTACGCCACGCAACCCGGCAACGTTGCCCAGGACGGCAGCGACGGCCACAGCCCCTACACCAAGGCACTCGCCGCGACGGTCCGGACCGCAGGCCTCGACGTGTTCCAGACCTTCAACCAGGTCGGCCTCGCCGTAAAGCGCGCCACATCCGGCGCGCAGCAGCCCTGGGTGTCGTCCTCGCCGATCGACGGCACCTTCTATTTCGTACCGCCGACGCAAAGCGCGCCGCCACAGGTCGCCGCGATGCAGCCCGATCCGCTGCCGGCGGAACGCCTGCGCGCCGATCCCGACCGCGTGCCCTTGCGCGATGCCGGCCTGCTGAGCGAACTGAACGAGCGGCTCTACGAGCTTAATTTCGATCCGGATACCGCCGACGGGCTCACCCGCGCGATCACGAAGCTTCAGGAGCGGATCGCGATGGCGCCGACCGGCGAGCCGACCGAAGGCCTGCTGTTGCGGATGCGCAAGATGGAGGATCTCAAGCCCTGGGGCTCGATCGTCTACGGACCCGACGGCAACAAATGGGGCATGTCGTGGAACCACGCCTCGCGGCGCGCGGCGGTGGCGGACGCACGCGGCAATTGCGCCGGCGCCAAATGCCCGATCGAGCTGTCCTTCTACGGCAAAAGCTGCGGCGCGTTTGCGATCTCCGACAAGTCCTGGTCGCTGGTCCAGCGCGACAACGTGTTGCGCGCCAGGGACGCTGCGCTTGACGAATGCGGCAAGGCTGGCAAAGCTTGCCGCATTATTGGAGCTGTTTGTGCCGACGGCTCCGGCCGCTGAATTTTACCGCTGATTTTTCTTGATTTGGGATTGATCGCTCATGCCGCACGCCGTCGCCCGCACGTTCGCTCTCGTCTCCCTTCTCGCCCTCGCCCCACCGTGCGCCTTCGCGCAGTCCGGCAGCGCCGGCGGCTCGATCGGCAATGACGAGAAGTCGCTGTCCGGCTCGCGCCAGGATTCGTCTCCGGGCCGCTCGGCGGAACCCGCGCCATCCGCACGGAGCAAGCCCGCGCCCGAGGAACGCTCATCGCCGCGGCGAAGCGGTGCCGGTGGAGGCGGTGGCGCCAGCTTCGACGGCGCCTGGGCGGTCACAAGCGTCGGCTGCGGCGGCAGCTCCAGCGGCGCAACCGTCGTGAGCTCGGGCCGCGTCATGGGCGATGGCGTCAGCGGTACGGTCAGCCCGAACGGCGCGGTGCGCACCTTCGGCCATGGTGAAAACGGCATCACCTATACCGGTGCCGGACGCCTCTCGGGACGCAGCGGTTCAGGCACTTTCCACCGCTCCGACGGCTGCTCGGGAACCTGGACCGCGAGCAAGCAATAGCGCGCGCGGAAATATCTGATTCCGCCCTCGGAACGACCTCCGAGGCGGCCCAATTCAGGCCACATCCTCTCCGGATTTGCGGCTCATTGCCACCCAACTCTTTGTTGAGAAAGGCACGGTACAAAGTTGCGTCATGCGTAACCGGGAGACCAGGATGGGCAACCGAACCGCCAAGTTCATATCCGCGCTGATCGGCAGCATGATCGCCGGCGCACCATTGGCAGCCGTGTCGCAGAACGCCCCAAGCGCACCCGCCACAGCAAGCCAAGCCAACGCCGCCGGCGACTGCCTCGCCTCGCCGAAGGGCACCGCGCCGCAAGGCCAGCATTGGTTCTATCGGCTGGAGCGGTCGACCAAGCGGCAATGCTGGTACCTGCGTGCCGAGGGCGGCAAAGCCGCGACAAGCACGCAGACGGCCAACAGCGCGCCGCAGCCGGATTCACCGCCTCCGCAGTCGGTTCAGAACGCGCGCGCCGAATACATCGCGCCGCAGATTGCCGCGCAAGATGCGCCGCCTGCGGCCGCACCGCAGCCTGCGAGCCCCACCGCTGACAACAATGCGCAGGCCCCCGCCGTCGCCGCGCGCTGGCCCGATGGATCGACGGCCACAGCGCCTCCGCCGCAGGCCGTGAAGGTCGCCGCAGATGCGCAGCCAAGCGCACCGCCGGCCGCATCCCCTGCCCTGGTGGCATCAGCCGCAGCCGATGCGCCCGCCGACAAGCCGACCGGATCGCTCCAGACGCTGATGCTCGTCATCGGCGGCGCGCTGGCGCTCGCCGGCCTCATTGCCAGCGTGATCTACCGCTTCGCGGGCTCCCGCGTGCGCGTCCAGGCCGGCGACCATCGCCGCTCTCACTGGGATAATTGGGACCCGCAGGATTACGACGCCAGCCGCGCGCCGTGGCTCGACGCAACGCCCGCACCGGCGCTCGCGGAACGGCCGCGTCCGGTGGACTTCGACGCTGTTCGTCCCGATGCCGTGTGCCCTCAAGCCAACCAACTCGCCGCATTCACTGGCGAGATCGCCAGGGTCGCAGCGCAAGTCCGCCCCGCGCCCGTCAAGGCGGCCGAACCCGAGCCGGCTCAGATCGAACTGTTCGAAGACGAATACGAAGTCGAGGAGACGGCGCCGCAGCTCGCGGCCGATGACAACCAGGCCGGGCAGCCGTCCGTGCATGAGCAAGATTCGCACGATGACAATGCGCGCGACGAGGATGCCGTCGACATCGACGTCATCACCGCCATGCTGGAACGGCTTGCGCAGGAGGGGCCGCGGCTGGCGCAGCCTAGCCTTGAAGCTGACCTTGCAGACCTCGCACGAAGCCGACGAGGCCAATCCGCCGCTCGCGCTTGAGGCGCTCGGCCTTCAGGATCGACTGCACCTCGGCGAAGGCATCGTCGACATCATGGTTGATGACGATGTAGTCGTATTCGGCCCAGTGGCTCATCTCGTGGCTGGCGCGGCTCATCCGCTTGCGGATCACCTCGTCGGAATCCTGCGCGCGCGAATGCAGCCGCTTCTCGAGGTCGGCGGCCGAAGGCGGCAGGATGAAGACGCTGACGACGTCGGCGCGCGCCTTCTCGCGCAGCTGCTGCGTGCCCTGCCAGTCGATGTCGAACAGCACGTCCTGCCCCGCCGTCAATGCAGCCTCGACCGGCGCGCGCGGCGTGCCATAGCGGTTGTCGAACACGGTCGCCCATTCCAGAAGCTCGTCGCCCTTCACCATGGCCTCGAACCTCAGCTTGTCGACGAACAGATAGTCGCGGCCATCGACCTCGCCGGGCCGCATCGCGCGCGTCGTCGCCGAGACCGACATGCGCAGGCCCGGCATGCGATCGATCAAGAGACGCGACAGCGTCGTTTTGCCTGCGCCCGATGGCGAGGACAGCACGAACATCAGCCCGCGCCGCTCGACACCGTCAGTTCCGTGACCGCCAATCGTCATCGATCACTCCAGATTCTGGACCTGCTCGCGGAATTGCTCGACCACGTTCTTCATGGCGAGCCCGGTATTGGTCAGCTCGATGTCGTTCGACTTCGAGCAGCAGGTGTTGACCTCGCGGTGAAACTCCTGCGCCAGGAAGTCCAGCTTGCGCCCGATCGGACCGCCCTTGCCGATCAGCTCGCGCGCCTGCGCGACATGCGAGGCGATGCGATCGAGCTCCTCGCGGATGTCGGCCCGGGTTGCGATCAAAATCGCCTCCTGCATCAGCCGGTCGGAATCGAGACGATCGGAGGTGTCCAGCAGCGTTGCGATCTGCTCGGCGAGCCTGGCCTTGATCGCCTCCGGCTTGCGGCCCGGCGCGGCTTCGGCCTTCTTCGCCAGCTGCTCGACCTCGTCGACCCGCTGGGTCAGGATCTGACCCAGCGAGGTGCCCTCGCGCTTGCGCATCGCCACGAGCTCATCGAGCGCCTTGTCGAAGGCGTCGGCTGCGGCGGCACGCGCGGCGTTGTCCTCCTCCTCGTCGCCGTCGGGCTCGGCGACCTCGACGACGCCCTTGATGGCGAGCAGGCCGTCGATGCTCGGCGCGACCGCATCGACCTTGCCGGCGATGACGGCGGCGGCCTTCAGGACGGCGTTGAGCACGTCCTCGTTGACGCGGACGGTCGCGGACGCGTTGGTGCGCTTGACGTTGAGATTGGCGTAGACGGTGCCGCGTGACAAAAGCTCGCCGGCGCGCTTCTTGGCATGGGCCTCGAGCTCGTCGAACCCCTGCGGCAGCCGCACCCTGAGGTCAAAGCCCTTGGCGTTGACCGACTTCAATTCCCATTCGAACGTGTACGGCCCGCTTGCGCCGTGGCTTCGGGCAAAACCGGTCATGGACGACAGCGCCATCAGGTCAGTTTCTCCGGACAAATGAGATTCGCGGTGCCATCAAGGCACGCGAATCTTAAGACTATTTTGCAGGAAAGTGTAATCCGCAAAGTCCCGTAGGCAGGCCTGCGCTAGCGCGGGATCACCGGCGGCGTCGGCTGCGCCGCGCCCTGGCGGGCCGGAGCAGGAGCCGCGGGCCGGGCCGGCGGCTTTTTCTGCTGGGTCGGCTTCGGGGTGGTCGCGGTCGGCGCGCTATCTGCCGCCGCGGGTGCGGCAGCGGCTGGCGCCTGCGCGTCGTCGGCCGGCTCGACCGTGTCGTTCTGGATCTGCTTCTCCATCGCGCGGAGCTTGGCGACGTTCTTCTGGTGCGCGTCGTAGGTCTCGGTGAAGGCATGCCCGCCCGAGCCGTCGGCGACGAAAAAGAGGTCGCGGGTGCGGGCCGGGTTGGCTGCGGCTTCCAGCGAGGCGCGGCCCGGGTTGGCGATCGGGCCCGGCGGCAGGCCTTCGATCACATAGGTGTTGTAGGGCGACGGCTGCGTGATCTCGCTGCGCTTGATCGGGCGGCCGAGCGTGCCCTTGCCGCCGACGAGGCCATAGATGATGGTCGGATCGGACTGGAGCTTGATCTTCTGCTTCAGCCGATTGACGAACACGGCCGCGACGCGGCTGCGCTCGTCCGGCTTGCCGGTTTCCTTCTCCACGATCGAGGCGAGCGTCACCAGCTGCTCCGGAGTCTTGACCGGGAGGTCCTGGCTGCGGCGCTCCCAGATCTCGGCAAGCACGCGCTTGTGCGCCTGCTGCATGCGCTGGACCACCTGGTCACGCGGGGTGCCGCGCGGGAACTTGTAGGTCTCAGGCAACAGCGTGCCCTCGCGCGGCAGCTCGCGGACGCTGCCGGTGAAGATGTCGTTGTCGGTGAGCCGCGCCACGATCTGCTCGGAGGTCAGGCCTTCCGGGATCGTGACGGCATGCTGCACCACCTTGCCCTCGACGATGGTGGCGATGACGTCGCGCAGCGAGGCGTTCTTCTGGAACGCATATTCACCGGGCTTCAGGTCCGAGCTCGCCTTCAGCGCGGCGACGCTCGCGATGAACACCCACGGATTGACGTCGGTCACGCCTTCCCGGTTCAGGGTCTCGGCGATGTCGCGCTTGCCAGCGCGCTGGGGAATGTTGACGATCTTGTCGTCCTTCAGCGGTCCCGGCGCTTCCAGCACTTGCCGGCCATAATAGTAGACACCACCGGCGCCAATCATGGAGATGATCAACAGGGTGATGATGGCATTGCCGACCACGACAAAGGGATTGCGCGCCCGCTCCGATCGCTTCGGCGGCGGCGGGACCTGCTCGGGCTCGAGCGCTGCCCGCGGACTCCGGGGCGAAATGGGCGGCCTTTCACTCATCGAAGCAACCTGAATCCTGCCGGTTCAATTGCGGCCTGACAATCGCTTGCCCGGCCAAATGTGCGCGCCCACGGGGTATGACTATCGCCGAATACGGCAAAACGGTGGATTCGTCGCAAACGCAAACTAATGGACCAGGCGCCGGACGATCACCGACGCATTGGTACCGCCAAACCCAAAAGAATTCGACAATGCGACGTTGATCTCGCGCTTCTTCGCCGTATGCGGCACGAGATCGATCGCAGTCTCGACCGACGGGTTGTCCAGATTGATGGTCGGCGGCACGACATTATCGCGAATCGCGAGAATCGCGAAGATCGCCTCGATCGCGCCGGCTGCGCCGAGAAGATGGCCGGTCGACGATTTGGTCGAGGACATCGCGACCTTGGAAGCGGCATTGCCGAGCAGGCGCTCCACCGCGCCGAGCTCGATCTCGTCGCCGAGCGGCGTCGAGGTACCGTGCGCGTTGATATAATCGAGATCGGACGCCGACAGCCCGGCGCGCTTCAACGCCGCCGACATGCTGCGGAAGCCGCCATCCCCATCCGGCGATGGCGAGGTAATGTGATAGGCATCACCCGAGAGGCCGTAGCCGATCACCTCGGCGTAAATCCTGGCGCCGCGGCGCTGGGCATGCTCGAGCTCCTCGAGGACCAGGACGCCGGCGCCCTCGCCCATCACAAAACCGTCGCGGTCCTTGTCATAGGGACGTGACGCCTTCTCCGGCGTCTCGTTGAAGCCGGTCGACAGCGCGCGCGCCGCGTTGAAGCCGGCAATGCCGATGCGGCTGATCGGCGATTCGGCGCCGCCGGCGACCATGACGTCGGCATCGCCGAGCGCAATCAGGCGGGCGGCGTCGCCGACCGCATGCGCGCCGGTCGAGCAGGCCGTGACCACCGAATGGTTCGGTCCTTTCAGCCCGTGCGCGATCGAGACATAGCCGGAGGCGAGATTGATCAGGCGGCCCGGAATAAAGAACGGCGACACCCGGCGCGGTCCACGCTCCTTGAGCAGGATCGCGGTCTCGGCAATGCCGCTGAGGCCGCCGATGCCCGATCCGATCATGGTCCCGGTGGCGCATTTGTCCTCTTCGGACTCTGGGTGCCAGTCGGCATCGTCGAGCGCCTGGCCCGCCGCCGCCATGCCGAAGATGATGAAGTCGTCGACCTTGCGCTGGTCCTTCGGCTCCATCCATTTGTCGGGATTGAACGTGTCGTTCGACCCGTCGCCGCGCACGACGGTGCAGGCGTATTTGGTCTGGAGATCGGAGACATCGAAGCTCTCGATCCTGCGCGCGCCGCTTTCGCCGTTGAGGATGCGTTTCCAGGTCGCATCGACGCCACAGGCGAGTGGCGACACCATGCCGAGACCCGTGACGACGACCCGCCTCATATCCGAAAAACTCCGCTTCGAAAGATTCACGGCCGATAACAAGAAACCGGCTGACCGCCGCAAAGCGGTCCGTCCGGTTTCAATGTTGTCCCCGCGAAAATGAAGAGCTTAGCTCTTCGCGTTCTTCTCGAGAAACTTCGTGGCGTCGCCGACGGTGAGAATCGTCTCCGCGGCGTCGTCCGGAATCTCGCAACCGAATTCTTCTTCGAACGCCATCACCAGCTCGACGGTGTCCAGACTGTCGGCGCCGAGGTCGTCGATGAAGCTCGCAGCGTCGACAACCTTCTCGGGCTCAACACCAAGGTGTTCGACCACGATCTTCTTAACCCGCTCGCCAATGTCACTCATTGCTTAACCTCGTGTTGTTCCCTGTAGACCCGACCCCCCGGGACGATACGAGCCGTCGTGGTCGTGTCACTTGCCTTCGCTTACGAACTTTGATTTGGCCCCATCCAAACCGACGCAGGGCCCGGCGAACGACGGCCAAGGCTCAGCATCGCCAATATACAGGGTTTCAAAAACCTGCAATGGCGTTCTTTGCCCATCCGCGGTCCGGTTATCATACTTCAACTGCCTTGACTACAAGCCTCATTTCGCTCTGGAAACGGCTGTTTGCCGCATCCCGCACTGCCGATATGGGCGTGCGGAAGGCGGCGTCAGATCATGGCCATGCCGCCATTGACATGGATGGTCTGGCCGGTGACGTAGGCCGCTTCGTTCGAACTCAGGTAGACGGCGGCCGCAGCAATGTCCTCGGGCGTTCCCAGACGGGCGGCTGGAACCTTGGTGAGAATCGTTTCGCGCTGCTTGTCGTTGAGCGCATCCGTCATCGGCGTCTTGATGAAGCCGGGCGCGATGCAGTTCGCAGTGACGCCACGCTTGGCATATTCGGCACCCAGTGTCTTGATCATGCCGATCAGGCCCGCCTTCGACGCCGTGTAATTGCCCTGCCCGGGATTGCCGGTGACGCCGACCACGGACGTAATGGCGATGATGCGGCCGAAGCGCTTGCGCATCATCAATTTGGTGGCGGCACGCGCCAGGCGGAAAGTTGCCGTCAGATTGACGTTGATGACCTCGTCCCAGTCTTCGTCGCGAAGCTGAACGAAGAGGTTGTCGCGGGTGATGCCGGCATTGGCGACGAGAATGTCGACCTGGCCCATCGCCGCTTCTGCGGCCGGCACCAGCGCCTCGACCTCGTCGGCCTTAGAGAGATTGCAGGGCAGCACGAGCGCGCGCTCGCCGAGCTTGCCGGCCAGCTCGTCCAGCACCTCCTTCCGCGTTCCCGAAATCGCAACCGTGGCGCCCTGCGCGTGCAGGGCCTGCGCAATCGCGCCGCCAATGCCGCCGGTCGCACCGGTGACGAGCGCTTTCTTGCCAGTCAGATCGAACATTGAAAAACTCCTCTAGGCCTGCTTCGCAGCGGCCAATGCATCCTTGGCAGCGGCGATGTCGTTGGGTCCGCCCACAGCGACGCCGACGGCACCATCCGTAATGCGCTTGACGAGACCGGTCAGAACCTTGCCGGCGCCGATCTCGAAGAAGCGAGTGACGCCCTGCCCTGCCATATAGGAAACCGACTCGCGCCAGCGAACCGTTCCCGTAACCTGTTCGACCAATCGGCGACGAATCTCGTCGGGATCGGCGATGGCGCTTGCCAGCACATTCGACACCAGCGGCGCCGCCGGCGCCTTGATCATGACCTTGGAGAGCGCTTCCGCCATGGCATCCGCGGCCGGCTGCATCAATTTGCAATGGAACGGCGCGGACACCGGCAGCAGCATTGCGCGCTTGGCGCCCTTGGTCTTGGCGATCTCGACGGCGCGATCGACCGCAGCCTTGTCGCCGGAAACGACCACCTGCCCGCCGCCATTGTCATTGGCGGCCTGGCAGACCTGCCCCTGTGCCGCCTCGTTGGCGACAGCCATAGCGGCCTCGTAATCGAGTCCGAGCAACGCGGCCATGGCCCCGACGCCGACGGGAACGGCCTTTTGCATTGCGAGACCGCGGGTGCGAAGCAGCCGGGCCGTGTCTGAAATCGTCAGGCTGCCGGCTGCGGCCAGCGCCGAATATTCACCGAGCGAGTGGCCGGCAACGAAGGCCGCGTCCCGTCCTACGGAAAAACCTGCCTCAGCCTCCAGCACGCGCAGGGTGGCCACAGAGACGGCCATCAGCGCCGGCTGTGCGTTCTCGGTGAGCTGGAGTGTCTCCGCGGGGCCATCCCAGATAGTAGCCGTCAGCTTCTCGCCGAGCGCGGCATCGACCTCGTCGAACACGGCGCGCGCCACCGGGAAAGCGTCGGCCAGGGCCTTGCCCATACCGACCGCCTGAGACCCCTGCCCCGGAAATGTGAATGCTGCCGTCATCGGCGCTCCCTGGATCGCTCGAATTGTCGTCTACGAGAACCGGCAGCCGACGACGTCCGGCCCGCGCCCTTGTTCCCGATCATGCTCCAAAGGGGGCCGTAGACAACGTCCGGGGCCGCGCTGTCAAGCCGCGATGGGCTCCCTGTCACAAGCATCGGGGCCAAAACCGTCCATTGCTGTGCACCAATCGGGCCTGCCGCGCCCTCGCCCTCAGATAAAGCGTTTACGCTGTCCGGAACTTGGTTCCACGACTTAAGCCGCCTTAAATAGCGCTGACCTAGGTTGCCGCCATGGCAAATGTGGTCCCACAGACATCGACGGTTTCCGCTTCTCGTGGGCAACCGCGCCGGCGTCCTTTGCAGGCCTGCGTCGACTGGCTGCTGGCCGGCCCGCGTCCGCAGCCCGACGACATCCACAATGAATTGCTCCAGCAACGCACCAACAAGACCAGAACAATGCTGGTGGCGGTGGCGGCATCGCTGCTGATCGCCTCGCTCTCCGCCGCTTTGACCGGCGCCGCCTGGGCCTATGCCTGGGTGCTCGCGGAGATCGTTCTCGGCAGCACGCGCGTTACGCTGATGATGCGAGCCCTGGCAAAGGCGAAGCGGGACCGGCGCGCGCCGGTCAACGTCTCGCCGATCTGGGCGGGCCTCGCATCGGTCATCCTGATTTCCGCCGGTTGCTATCAATGTGTGGCGTCCGGCATCATGCCGCTGATCCTGATGGCCGGCATTGGTCTTGCCAACCTCGTCGGCGGCATCGCCTCGCGCAACGCGGGGACACCGCGCTACGGCATTCTCCTGATCTGCATCCTGACGCTGCCCTTCGCGGTCGCCACGATCCTGTCGCCGGTGCCGTTCCTGTTCATCATCGGACTGCAAACGCCGGTCTACACGGCGGGGATGATTTTCCTGCTGCTCGAGAACCACAAGATCCTGCTCGATCTGCACCATTCCGAGCGCAACAATCGCCTGATGGCGCATCACGACCTGCTGACAGGCCTGCCCAACCGCGCCCTCAACCAGAAACTTTTCGCCGAAATGCTCGACGGCCCATGGCCCGATGCAGCGTCGGCTGTCTCGAAGCTCACAGTGTTCTGCGTCGACCTCGACGGCTTCAAGGGCGTCAATGACAGGTTTGGGCACGCCGCGGGCGACGCTGTTCTCGTCGCAGTGGCGAAGCGTCTGTGCGCCAGCGTGCGCGATGCCGATGTCGTGTGCCGCATTGGCGGCGACGAGTTCGTGATCCTGCTGCCTGACACCACCGACGACGAAGCTGTCGCAATCGCCCAGCTGATCATCGCGCGAGTGGCGGAGCCGTTCGACTTTACGCCAGCGGCGCGTGTAGGGGCCAGCATCGGCCTTGCGTCGGCACCGCGCGACGGTGTGACCGCTGACGAACTGCTCAGCGCCGCCGACCGCGCGATGTACGAAGCCAAGCGTCGCGGCAAGGGCGCATTCGTGATCCACGGCGCCGCGGTCGTCGAGCCCGTCACGCTTGTGCCCGAGGCAACATTCCTTCCTGCGCCAAGAGCTGCGGCGCCGGCCCGCTAGAAACCGCCCGCCTTCTGATCCGCACCGACCTCGGCACCGGCCCGCGCGCGGCGCGTGCTGCTGGCCAATTGTCCCGGTCGGTCGTCGCGGTTCGGCTTGGCGGTGGCGAGCCGCAGCACCGCGGCGTAATTCGGCTGCACCTCCATCCGCTCGGCATGCCGGCTTTCGCCGAGCAGGCGATGGACTTTCGGCAAATTGTAGCAGGGCACGTAGAACAGAAGATGATGCTCGAGGTGGTAGTTCACGTAGTACGGCGCGATGAACAGACGCTCGAGAAAATTGGCATGCGTGGTGCGGGTATTGCGCAAGGGATCGCTGCTGTCAGGCACAACGGCATGCTCGGCGATGTTGCGGATGCGGGTGATGACCATCATCCAGGTCACGAGCGGCACCAGCCATAGCAGCGGATAGGCCCACCAGACGCCCGCCGCAGCAAGCGCTGCCAACATCACGGCATTGACGATGCATTGCGGGCCGAGCTTGTCCCAGAAATGCGTCAGCCGCTGCCGCCATGGCCAGTCCTTTGGCCCCAGCGCATTGAGCAGTTGCGCCTTGCGCTGCTGGTAGCCGGTCTGCCCGGTGATATCGCGGATGAACTTGCGGCGGTAGCTCAGCTTGGTGATTGGAAACGGCGCCGACAGCACGAGGTCCGGATCGTCCTCCTGCTGGGTGCGCGCATGATGCTGCAAATGATAGCGCCGGTAAGCGCGCGTCTCCGCAAAGAGTGGATAGGCGCAGAACCACTGGCTCAGCGTCAGGTTGGTGGTCTCGTCGGCGGAGAGACAGCCATGCGCGCCGTCATGCATGAGGATCGCAAGGCCTAGCTGGCGCGAGCCGATGATCGCGACGGCGAAGACATAGGTGAGCGGATTGGGCCACCACGCGACCAGCGCGATCGCGCCAATGATCAGCGCCCAGGCATGCGCGATCAGGGCCACGCCCTTCCAGGTCACGCGCCGGCGCACGTCGACGAGCTGATCCTCGGTCAGGAAATCGCGGGCACGCATGCGAAGCGCGGTCATGGCCTAACTCTCCCCATCCAACGTGGTGGAAGCATCGTGGTCATCGACGAGGCGCAAGCGCGCAGCCTCGCCGGTTGATTTCGCCTGCTCGCCAAGCACGCGCAGCATCTCGGCGCAGAGCTCATCGGGCGAGCGACCCATGGCGTAGCCTTCGAGGATTACGCCGATGGCGACGGCCCAAAACCGCCGCGAGCTCTCGTCGGGTGCGCGCAGGGAGCGCCAGCCGTGGCGCGCGACCTGGCTCGTATAGGCGCGTGCACCCTCGCCGTGCAGGCGTTCGATGGTGCGCTCGACCAGCGGCGCAAGATCCTGGCGCCGCCGCGTCAGCGTCAGCGCTTCGGCGAAGAAGGCAACCGAATCGCTCGCCGTCACCGTCCCGGCCAGCGCGTGTGTGTACTCCCGCGGCGAGCGCGCCTTCAGCGCCGCCTGCTCGGTCGCACGCGCCAGGTACAGGAGTTCGCGGCAGGCACATTCGACGAACAGCGCCTCCTTGGTGCGGAAGTAATAGGTGATCTGGCTCGGGAATGCGTCCGCAGCGGCCGCAATGTCGGTGATCGAGGTGCCGGACAGCCCCCGCTCACGAAACAGCGGGCTCGCCGCGTCCAGCAGCAGCGAACGCATTTTGCGGCCAGCGGAGCGCGTCGCCCGCGCGGCGTGCTTGGGATCGCCTGCTGGCGCCTCAAACGGTTCCTGGACCGCCTTATCCGTCATGGGCTTTCTCTCTCGATTTATTTGTATGCCATACAAACAAATAAATCAAGCGGCTTTGGCCGCCTCGGCTGGGCTTGACCGGAACCGTCCGGGCCAAAACCTTGGCCCTGCAACCTTGCCAAGCCGGCCAAAATCCGTATAAGGCGCGCATCCGCAGACCCTGGCCGGGAGCTGAACGGACGGTCTCAACAAATCATTCGTGATTTTGGTGTGGCAGGGCCAGTCGGCCCGTCGTCCCGTGTTTCCGCCTTCTGAGCTTAATCCCAGAGTCCTTTCCGAAGGCCTCTTAAGGGCTTGACGCCGGGCAATGCGCCAACACGAGGAAAGGACGACTATGGCTCTCTATGAGCATGTTTTTCTCGCGCGCCAAGACGCGAGCACGCAGCAGGTCGAAGAGCTGACTGCGCAGATGACCGGTATCGTCGAGGGTCTCGGCGGCAAGGTCACCAAGACCGAGAATTGGGGCGTTCGCTCCCTCACCTACCGCATGAACAAGAACCGCAAGGCGCACTTCGTGCTGCTCAACATCGACGCGCCGTCCGCGGCGATCGCCGAGATCGAGCGCCAGGAGCGCATCAGCGAAGACGTGATCCGCTATCTCAGCGTCCGCGTCGAGGAGCTCGAGGAAGGCCCGTCCGCGATGATGCGCAAGGCCGATCGCGATCGCGAGCGTGACGATCGTGGCGGCGGCTTCCGCGGCGAGCGTGAAGGCGGCTTCCGTGGCGACCGCGAAGGCGGTTTCCGTGGTGGCGATCGTGATGGCGGCGGCTTCCGCGGTGATCGCGGCCCGCGTCGTCCGCGCGACGAAGCTGAAACGACGGATGGGGAGTAAGACCAATGGCTGAAGCTGGTGCACGCCGTCCGTTTTTCCGTCGTCGCAAGAGCTGCCCGTTCACGGGCGCCAATGCGCCGAAGATCGACTACAAGGACTCCAAGCTCCTGATGCGTTACGTCTCCGAGCGCGGCAAGATCGTGCCGAGCCGCATCACCGCGGTGTCCGCGAAGAAGCAGCGTGAGCTCGCCCGCGCCATCAAGCGCGCGCGGTTCCTGGGCCTGTTGCCCTACGTCATTCGCTAAGACGAATTCGACCAGCGGCGGTTCACGCCGCCGGTCGCGACTTTTTCGAACTCATAAGGCTTCCGGGTCGTCCGGTCGCCGATGGTTGGGGCAAGGCGCCTCTAACCGCTCGAAGGGAGCGGGACAGCTGATGATGGTATTTGGACTGATAGCCCTGATCGCCGGCGCTGCGTCGGCATTGATGTTCGCCTCGATTTCGTCGGGCGTATTGATCTCGCTTGTCCTGTATTTCCTCGCACCACTGCCCCTGATGGTCGCCGCGATCGTCTGGGGACCGCTCTGCGCGGCCCTCGGCGGCATCATTGCCGCGATCGGCCTCGGCTCGCTCCTGCGCCTTTCCGATGCAGCTGGCTTCATGGTGATGGTTGCCCTGCCCTCTTGCTGGCTGGGACATCTTGCGCTGCTCGGACGCCCCGTTGACGGAGATGCTACGGGCACGCCGTCGACGGAATGGTATCCACTCGGCCGCATCCTGCTCTGGATTGCCGGGCTTGCGATATTCATCGTCATGGGATTGCTCCTGACGCTGGGAACCGATGCCGACACCATCAATCAGGCCATGCGCGGTGAATTGCTCCGGGTCATGACGCAGATCGACCCGGCCGCGGCGAGCGAGCTTCCGGTGGTGATCGACGCGATCATTGTTCTTGGCACGATCAGCGCGGCGATGATGATGGTGATCACCCTTGCGCTGAACCTTTGGCTGGCGGCGAAGGTGGCGGCGGCTTCAGGCCTGCTCCGCCGCCCGTGGCAGGACCTCAAGACCGTGACGCTGCCCGCCGCAACACTCGTCGGCCTGTGTGTTGCGATGGCCTTCTGCTTCACGGGTGGGCTTGCCGGGATCTTCGCCCGGATCGTCGCGGCCGCGCTGATGATGGCCTATGGGCTGACCGGATTCGCGGTTCTGCATACGCTCACCCTCTCTCTCAAGAGCCGCCCCTTCTGGCTCGCCTCCGCCTACACGTTGGCGTTCATCCCGGCCTTGCTGGTGATTGCGATGGTGGCCCTCGGCCTTGCGGACGCCGTGTTCGGCTTCCGCGAGCGCTTCCTGCGCAGCCGGCAACCGCCGCCATTGCCGACCTCTTAAGTCCAACCCGAAACCTGAAAACCCAGAGCACTTCAAAGGAGAACGAATATGGAAGTCATTTTGCTGGAACGCGTGAGCAAGCTCGGCCAGATGGGCGAAGTCGTGAAGGTTCGCGACGGCTATGCCCGCAATTTCCTACTCAAGCGCGGCAAGGCGCTGCGCGCCACCGCCGACAACCGCGCCAAGTACGACGGCATGAAGGCCGACCTCGAAGCTCGCAACCTTGCGTCGAAGGGCGAGGCGTCCAAGGTCGCCGAGAAGATCGAGGGCAAGAACATCATCGTGATCCGTCAGGCCTCTGAGGCCGGCCAGCTGTTCGGCTCGGTCACGGTGCGTGATGTGGTTACTGCCTTCGAGGCCGACGGCGTTTCGCTGTCCCGCCCGCAGGTGCAGCTCGACGCGCCGATCAAGTCCATCGGCAGGCACTCGATCACGGTCGCCGTTCACCCCGAGGTCGAGGTCGAGGTCACCGTCACGGTCGCCCGCAGCCAGGACGAGGCCGAGCGCATCAACCGCGGCGAAGACATCTCGACCCGCAACGAGGACCGCGATGCGGCCGCCGAGGCGATCGCCGCCGCCGGCGAGTTCTTCGATCCGGAAGCCCAGCACGACGACGTCGCGCCGGCCCCGGCTGCGGACGAGACCGAGAAGTAGGGCTCGCGTTCACGCGGGTATTGAGCCCGGCCGCCTCAGGCGGCCGGGCTTTTTGTTTTAGCGGACACGTCCTCGCTCAGCATCGCAATCGAGGCCAGTGCCGTTGCGGTGTGTTTCTCGACGCCATCGCTCACACAGAACACATCGGCGGCGACCACCGAAACCTGTCGGCCCGGCTTGATCACCCGCGCCCTGCAGATCAGCCTGTCGCCGACGGCCGGCGACAACAGATTGAGCTTGTACTCTGCCGTGAGCGCTGCCTGGCCACGCGAGGTGGCGGCAGCGATCGTCGTGGCGTTGTCGACCAGGAAAGCGGTGACGCCACCGTGGAAGAAGCCGTGCTGCTGCAACAGCTCCGGCCTGCGTTCGACCGCAATGGTGCAGGTGCCGCGCGAGAGCTCAGCAAGCTCGGCACCGACCAGATTCATAAAGCCCTGCCGGCCGACATTGGCGTGGATACGCTCGGCCACAGTTGCGAACTCGGGATCAGCCTCGTTGCTCATGACGCCACTCCTTGCCTGTTGTTGATGCGCCCGGGCGGCAGCAGCGCGCGGATGGCGCAAGCGATCAGCGTGTCGGCCTCTGCGCGCGGATCGGTGCGGTCGCGCCCGGAGAGAAAGGCGCGGCAGAAGATCTGCGCCGGCCCGATCAGCTGGCTGACGAACATCACCGGCGTCATCGGCAGCAGCACGCCGCTGGCAACCAATGGCGCGCGCCAACGCTCGACGCCTTCGGCGAGCCGCGCGTTCTGCGCACGCTGGGCGTCACGAATGTCCTCGCTCCATTCGCTGCGCGAGATCTCGAAGAGGTAGCGCGCCTCGCGGCGGCTCAAGACGACCCAGTCGAGATGGGCCCGGATCAGGCGATCGATGCCTTGCTCCGCATCGGGCGCGGGATCGAGCGCGGCGAGCATCGCGGCGTGATAGTGCCGCAACACCTCCAGGAACAGCGCACCGGCGAGCTCCTTCTTGGATCCGAAAGCATGAAAGAAGCTGCCGTTGGAGGCGCGCGCCTTGGCGCGGATCGCGGCCACCGTCGCGCCCTCGAAGCCCGACCGGTCGAACACCGCAAGCCCCGCCGCCAGCAGATCGCCACGCGTCCCGGATGTCATCAGGAACTCCTAGAGTAATACTCTAGAGTGTTACTCCGATGAACGTCAAGACGATGCGGAGGCCGCGATTGGCGCGACCTCCGTGGATCCATCGGAAAGTTAGCTTATCGCGAGATCGGCGGGGCCGGCGGACCTGACGATTCAGTTGGCGCCGGCGCCGGAGCTGCCGCGGTCACGGGCGGCGCGGCCTCCTGCGGCTTGGCCGCCGGTTCGGAGCTGCCGCTGGTGGCGGGCTCGGCCGGCTTGGAAGCCGCCGCTTCAGCCGGCTTCGGCGCAGCCGGTTCAACCGGCTTCGCAGCAGCCGCCGGCGGGGCCGGAGTCACGGCAGGCACTGGATCGGAACGCAACGTCGGCGCATCGCTGCTGCTCGGCTCGGCCTTTGCACTCTCAGGCTTGGCACTCTCAGGCTTGGCACTCTCAGGCTTGGCCTCGGCCGGCTTCTCGGAGGACTTGCCGCTGTCGGGCTTGGGCTCGGAATCGACCTTGGCGCTTTCGCTCTTCGGCTCTGCTTTGGGCTCGACCTTTGGCGCAGCCGCATCGTCGGTCTCGGGCTTGCCGCGCTTGCTCAGCCGCTTGGCCCTGCGGCCCTCAGGCGATGGCTCGGTGGTGGCTTGGCCCTCGGGCTTGGTGCCTTCCTCGCTGCTCGGGCGTGCCGCGCGCTTCTGGCGCCCCTCGGGCACCGGGCTTGCGCCCTCGCCCTCCGGCTTGGCGGCCTCTTGCGAGCGCTGGCGGCGGCCCTGATGTTCCTGCGACTGCGCGGGATTGGTGTTGGCTTCCTTTTCCTTGGCGCCGTCCTTCTTGTCCTTACCGTCCTTGCCGCCATCCTTGGATTGGTAGCGGGCGTCGGTGGCGCCGTTGGAAACGAGATAGGAGGCCAGCACGCCGGCCATGTCGGAGCTGGTGGTGTAGTGCTGGCGCAGGAAACCCGGCAGCGAACCCGGCGATACCGTTTTTAACAGACCTCTCGGGCTCTTGTGGCAGGCGTTGCAGGTCTGCGCGAAGATCTGGGAGGGGGCCTTGCCGGCCTCGAGGTTCGTCGCCTGCGCGAGAGCGGTATCGGTGGCGCCAAAGCCAACCAGAAGCAGCACCGTCGCGAGGCTGAGCGCTCGGCTCGACATTCCCATTATCTCCATTGAATCCGGCAGGTGCAGCCGGCCTCGGGGGCGGCGGCGGTCACCTTTTAGCCGATTGCGCCGCGAATGGAAGCGCACTGATCACGCAAGCCCGTGATTACGCGTTTTTCGAATATCGGGTTTGAACACAATGCAATAGCGCGGCGGAAACAGGCTGCTTAGATTTACATGCGAACGCATGGGAACCGGTATAGTCTCCCAGGCGCGAAGGTGTGCCGGCCGCGTTAGTCGCTTCTTTTCGGGTTCGCTCGAGAGGTGTGTGTCGATGGACCGCTTGTTGCGTACGTTTTTATCTCAATTCATCCGCCGCGGGTCGATGACGGTGACCACGGCAGGCGGCATGAAGTTCAGTGTCGGCGACGGCTCCGGTGAGCCGGTCGAGGTTCGCTTCGTCACGGCCGACGCACAAAGGAGAGTCCTCATCAATCCCGAGCTCGGGCTTGGCGAGGCCTTTATGGATGGCGAATTCGTCGTCGAGCGCGGCACCATAGCTGACGCGCTTGCGATCCTGCTCGATCAATCCGACCTATTGCCGCACTGGGCAAAACCCTGGTGGCATCTGCGCTATTTGACTCGACATCTGAAACAGTTCAATCCGCGCGCACGCTCGCGTCGCAATGTCGCGCATCACTACGATCTCGACGCAAGGCTTTATTCGCTTTTCCTCGACGCCGACAAGCAATATAGCTGCGCCTATTTCGAGACGCCCGAGACCACGCTCGACGACGCGCAGCTCGCCAAGAAGCGGCACATCGCCGCAAAGCTGCTGGTCACGGGCGGCCAGCGCGTGCTCGACATCGGCTCGGGCTGGGGCGGGCTCGGCCTCTATCTCGCGGAGATCGCAGGCTGTGACGTCACCGGCGTCACGCTGTCGACCGAACAATTGCAGGTCGCGAACAGCCGCGCTGCCGAGAAGGGCCTGACGCGACAGGCGCGGTTCCTGCTCCAGGACTATCGCGACATCGACGGGCCGTTCGACCGCATCGTTTCGGTCGGCATGTTCGAGCATGTCGGGGTCAAGTTCTACGACACTTATTTCAAGCGCTGTGCCGAACTCCTGAGCGAGGACGGCGTCATGCTGCTGCATTCGATCGGCCGTTCTCAGGTCCCCGACTCGACCAACCCGTGGATTGCCAAATACATCTTCCCCGGCGGCTACATCCCGTCGCTGTCCGAGGTCGTGCCTGCGATCGAGCGCGCGGGCCTGCTGGTCTGCGACATCGAGATCCTGCGCCTGCACTACGCCGAGACGCTGAAGGCCTGGCGGGAGCGTTTCATGGCACGGCGCGAGGAGGCTGTGCAGCTCTACGACGAACGCTTCGCGCTGATGTGGGAGTTCTATCTGGCGGCCTGCGAGATGACGTTCCGCAAGCAGGACATGATGAACTTCCAGCTTCAGCTCACCAGACGCCAGGGCGTGGTGCCGATGACCCGCGACTACATTGCACGCGAGGAGATGCGGCTGCGCGCCGTGGAGGGCGGCGCCAGGCCGAGGCTGAAGCTCGCTGGTGAATAAGATCCTAGTGACGCAGGGTCGAAATCGGGGAGAGCCGGAAAGACGCCGGTAACGCCAGCTGGGCCCGCAATCCCGCCAGCGTCTCGGGCGCTATCGGCAGCCGCCGCTGCTCCGGCTGGGAGGCATGCTCCATGGCAGCGATCAGCCCGGACAGCCAAAGCCGGCTGGCTGTCTGGTTTCGCCACATCTGGGGCTGCCGTTCTGGCCGCATGGCTTGCCTCGTCTCCCTGGGTACGGGGTCCTTGGGACAATCGCCCGCCCGCCTGCCTGTTCCGGACATACCCCCGAAAGAATCCGGGGAGATGTGATCTGTTTCACATAAGTCTGGTCGGCCCTGGCTTAGACCGTCGCCATGAGCAAAGAGACCCAAACCTCATTCCACGCGCAGGACGACCTCCGTACCGATTACGCCCTGATCGCCACCGGCGTCGGCGCGGCCTTGGTTGCGCTGGTTTATCTCCTGCTGGTCTGATCCCGAGCGGAAACCGGCCGGCGCGGCATGCCGCGCGCTTCTCGATACGTCTGTGCCCCAATCGATAAGGTTCACGGCACCCGGATTTTTCCGTGGTGCGGTCGCTGCCGGCTGCTGCGGTTCCGTGAAAATCCGTCAAGCGCGGCGCGTACTGCGGCTGCTAATCATCCACCGCTTTAACTGAGCGGTTGATAGCGGCGAGCTTTTGCTTCCGCTTTGGACCGAGGCGGCGCTTTATCCCGGCCCCGCATCTGCCAAGAAAAATTGCTAAGCACGCTCGACCATGGCCCTGACTGATTCGAACGTCCTCAAACTCGCGCCCGAGCCCGGAACTCCCGCTTATCGGAGCGCACCGCACAATATCGAGGCGGAGCAGAGCCTTCTGGGCGCGATCCTGGTCAACAACGATGCGTTTTACCGCGTCTCCGACTTCCTTGAGCCGAAACATTATTTCGAGCCGCTGCACCAGACCATCTTCGAGACCGCCGGCAGCCTGATCCGGATGGGCAAGATCGCCACGCCCGTCACGTTGAAGACGTTCCTGCCCGCCGACACCGATGTCGGCGGCATGACCATCGGGCAATATCTGGCGCGGCTCGCGGCCGAAGCGACCACCATCATCAATGCCCAGGACTACGGTCGCACCATCTACGACCTCGCATTGCGACGCGACCTGATCGGCATCGGCGAGGACATGGTCAATGTCGCTTATGACGCACCGGTCGACTTCGCGCCGCGCGCGCAGATCGAAGACGCCGAGCGTCGCCTCTACGAGCTCGCCGAGTCCGGCCGTTACGATGGCGGCTTCCAGAAATTCTCGCAGGCGCTGACGGTCGCTGTCGACCTCGCGGCCAAAGCGTTCCAACGCGACGGAAAGCTGTCGGGCATCTCGACGGGCCTGCGCGACCTCGACACCAAGATGGGCGGCTTGCAGCATTCCGACCTCATCATCGTCGCTGGCCGCCCCGGCATGGGCAAGACGTCGCTGGCGACCAACATCGCCTACAACGTTGCGCAGGCCTACGTTCCGGAACTCCAGGCCGACGGCACCATGAAGGCCGCCAATGGCGGCGTCATCGGCTTCTTCTCCTGCGAAATGTCGGCCGACCAGCTCGCCACGCGTATTGTCGCGGAGCGCACCGGCATCCCCTCCTCCCACATCCGCCGCGGCGGCATCTCCGAAGCCGATTTCGAGAAGATACGCCAAGTCTCGATCGAGCTGCAATCGCTGCCCTTCTATGTCGACGAGACCGGTGGCCTCTCGATCGCGCAGTTGATGGCCCGCGCGCGCCGGCTGAAGCGGCAGAAGGGCCTCGATCTCATCGTGATCGACTACATCCAGCTGCTGTCCGGCTCGAGCAAGCGCTCCAACGACAGCCGCGTGCAGGAAATCACGGAGATCACGACCAGCCTGAAAGCGCTGGCTAAGGAGCTCAGCGTTCCCATCATCGCGCTGTCGCAGCTCTCGCGTCAGGTCGAATCCCGCGAGGACAAGCGGCCGCAGCTCTCCGACTTGCGTGAATCCGGCTCGATCGAGCAGGACGCCGACGTCGTGCTGTTCGTGTTCCGCGAGGAATATTACCTTGCCATGAAGGAGCCGCGCCCCGGCACCGAGGAACACGCCAAATGGCAGGCCGACATGGAACGCACGGTCGGCCGGGCCGAAGTCATCATCGGCAAGCAGCGCCATGGTCCGACCGGTACGGTCGAACTGCACTTCGATGCCTCCGTCACGCGCTTCGGCGACCTCGCGCATGACGGCCAGTTGCCGGATCGCAGCGACTACTAAGTTTCTTGGAAGGTTCCTTGGGTTGAACCGGGCGGGGCTCTTGCGTAAAACGACGCCATGACAATGGCGTCCGACCCGAAAATGATCCCGCAATCCGGCCTTCTCTCTGCGGAGGCCAACCAGGCTGCCGCGCTCGCAGCCTATGGCGGTGTGCTCACCGTCGATCTCGACGCCATCATCGCCAACTGGCGCAAGCTCGAGAAAACGGCGGTGCCGGCGGAATGCTCGGCGGTGATCAAAGCCGACGCCTATGGCTGCGGCGCTACGCAGGTCGCGCATGCCCTGAACAAGGCCGGCTGCAAGACCTTCTTCGTCGCCACCATCGAGGAAGCGCGCACCGTGCGCGCGGCGGTGCCGGAGGCCACGATCTACGTGCTCGGCGGCTATTTCCAGAACACCGGCGAGCACTACGCGAAAATCAACTGCCGCCCCGTGATCGGAGATCTCAACGAGCTTGCCGAATGGGACGTGTTCTGCCGCCGCACCGGCTGGTCGGGAGGTGCTGCGATCCACATCGACACCGGCATGAACCGACTCGGGCTGACGCTATCGGAAGCGCAGGCCATCATCCCCCGCATCAATGCCGGCGATCACGGCATCACGCTGGTGATGAGCCATTTGGTCTCGGCCGAGCAGCTCAACAGCCCCGTCAACGCCAAACAGCTCGCTTCCTTCCGCGGCATTGCCAGCGAATTTTCCGGCGTGCCGGCGGCACTCGCCAATTCCTCCGGTATTTTCCTCGGTGCGCCGTTCCAGTTCGACCTGGTGCGGCCGGGCGCTGCCCTCTACGGCGTCAACCCGACGCCGGAGGCCGACAACCCGATGCAGCCGGTGGTGGACCTGAAAGCGCGCATCGTGCAGGTCCGCAATGCCGAGCGCGGCGAGAGCGTCGGCTATGGCGGCACCTGGACCGCGCGGCGGCCGACCAAGCTCGCGATCATCGCGGTCGGCTATGCCGACGGCTATTTCCGTGCCGCCAGCTCCAATGACGGCACCCGCGGCGCCGAAGTGATCGTCGCCGGCAAGCGCTGCCCGGTGGCGGGCCGCATCTCCATGGACCTGATCGCGATCGACATCACCGATCTGCCGCCGAACGCGGCGCGGCGCGGCCACATGGTGACGCTGCTCGGCGACGGCATCACCGTCGACGAGCTTGCGCATCATTTCGGCACCATTGGCTACGAGGTTCTGACCAGCCTCGGCCGCCGCTACGCGCGGGTCTACAAGGGCGGCAATGACGTGGAGCCGCTGGCAAAGCCGGCTCCCGCGCCAGCGGCCGAGCAGCCGCCCGCGCCCCCTCCGGTCGAGCAGCTGGCGAGCCCGCCGCCGCTGCCGAGCTAAGCGGTCGAAGCTTACTTCTTCCTGCTGTCGAGCACCGTCTTGCAGGTGGCGCTGAGCTGATCGCGCTTGGCGTTGAGGCAGGCGATGATCTTGCCGCCACCCGGCGCGATGCCGGCGCAGAATTTGTCATAGTCCGCCTTGCACGCACCGCGCGGATCGGCCGATTGTGCGGAAGCGGCCCCGGAGAACGCGACGGCGAATGCGATAGCAACAAAGCTCAACTTGGACATTTTATCTCCGGTGGTCGGAACGTAAGAAGCGATCAGCTCTACATGAAGATTGCGACATTCAACATCAACAACATCAACCGCCGCCTGCCCAATCTGCTGGTCTGGATGCGCGCGGCGAAGCCTGATGTCGTCGCGCTTCAGGAATTGAAGGCAAGTGATGGCGAATTTCCGGCGGCAGCGATCGAAAAGGCCGGCTACGGTGCAGTCTGGCGTGGCCAGAAAACCTGGAACGGCGTTGCCATCCTCGCCCGCAACGCGGAGCCCGTGCTGACCCGCGACCGCTTGCCCGGAAAGCCCGATGATCACGAGGCGCGCTACATCGAGGCTGCGGTACGCGGCATCATCGTCACGAGCATCTATCTGCCGAACGGCAATCCGCAGCCTGGCCCGAAATTCGACTACAAGCTCGATTGGTTCGCGCGGCTGAAGCGCCACGCCAAAACCTTCATCAAGCAGGATCTGCCGGTGGTGCTTGCCGGCGACTACAACGTCGCGCCGACCGAGATCGACATCTATCCGACCCGCTCATGGGACAAGGACGCGCTGATCCAGCCGAAGAGCCGCGCGGCGTTCGCCTCTCTCGTCGAACAAGGCTGGTGCGACGCGATCCGCGAGCTGCATCCCGACAAGCGCCTCTACACGTTCTGGGACTACAAGCGGAACCGCTGGCCGCGCGATGCGGGCCTGCGGCTCGATCATCTCCTGCTCAGCCCTGCCCTGGTCTCACGGCTGGCGAAGGCCGGTGTCGACAAGAGCATCCGCGGCGAGGACGGCGCGAGTGATCACGCACCCGCGTGGGTGGTGCTCAAGCCGCTTTGATGTCGTACGGGCATGCTCACCACAAATTCTTCCCGTCGATCACGTTCACCTCAATCGCATCGAGATCGAAATCGTCGAACAGGCGGGCGTTCACCGCGACCTTGGGATTATCGAAATCGGGCTTGCCGGTCGACCAATCCGGCGACTCCGAATAGGTGCCGCAACCGCAGCTCGCGCAATAATGATGTTTGACGGTGCGGCTGCCCCAGAGATAGGTCGAAACATTGTCGGTGGGCGACAGCAGGCGAAACTGCGCCGGCTTGTAATAGGCCCACAGCGCGCCGCGCTTGGCACAGAGCGAGCAGGTGCAGCGCGTCACGTTCGCTGGCACCTCCGTCACCTCGAACACCGTCTCCCCGCAATGACAGCTTGCCTCGACCGGCATGACCCGCTCTCCGTTTTGTCAGGAGACGGTCGTAGCCCGGCCCTGCTGCCAACATGCTGTCAGCAGCCTAACTCGCCGCTGAATCCAGACCGTGGACTCGTAGAGGCACCGATGTCGGCTTTCGGGGTCACTGCGGCATCGCTTGATCGCGAGTAAAGGTACCTCCAGAATACCGGGTTGTGGATCAATAAACCCGCAGAGGAGCCAGCATGCAGTCAAAGATGACGCCGTGGGCTTTCGTGCTCGCTGTTCCCGACATCAACCGAAGCTCTCAGTATTTTCACGACGTGCTTGGCTTCCAAATCGGTTGGGAGGATGCAACGGATTGGCGATTGGTCGAGAGGGACGGCGTGCGGATTATGCTTGGCCAGTGCCCGGCCGACATCCATCCGAGCGCGCTTGGTTCTCACAATTGGTTCGGCTATCTGGAGGTCGACGATGTCGACAGCTTGCACGCAGAATTTGCGGCGCGAGGGGCGATCTGCTCTGCCCCCAAAGACACTCACTACGGAATGCGTGAGATCATCATAACCACAACCGACGGGCACAGGCTTGTGTGCGGCCAACCGTCGCAACGGAGCTAATCGCGAAGGTCCGGTGGCCCCTTAGCCGACGTAGATCAATGTCCGCTGTTCGGCCGCTATTGGCGGACGCGCCTAGTTCGCGGACAGGCGCCTGGCGTTCGCGGCTACGTGCTCGCGATAGCGCCGAATGACCGCTGCCGGCGTTGCGCCGGAGAGCAGGTTCGCAAATGTTTCGAAAGCGGCAGCGATCTTCTCGCTGACCATCAGCACGGCCTCCTGGCCTGCGGCCTCGTCGCCTTGGCTGAGCTTCTCGCAGCGGAGGCGAACCACTTCGCTGGCTTCGATCGCGAGCATCGCGCCGGCGTACCAGGGAAAGCCGTTATCGGATCCGCCGAGCACCGCATGATGGTCGAGCGCGGAAAAGGAATGGTGATCGGGCATCACGCACCTCAAATTCTTTGAGCGAACGCTCCAATCAATACGCTTCAAATTCTAAGGATCGGGCCGGGAAACCGGTCGGATTGGCGGTGGGCGCGACACCGGCGGTTAACCAACGCGCCACGAAACCTTGTGTCGCCCGACGGGCAAAACACCCAAAGCATGGGTCAAGCCGGCGACCCAAAAATATTCTTCTTTACCGAAATTCGGAAACGGCGTATGTGTCGCCTCACTCCGGCCCATGGAAGAGGGGCGTATCGCGATCGTCACGACGCGGGCCGGACGGCGGTGGACGTGGGTCACATCGGCGCGATGAGGTTTTGCAGGGCGGGCAACCGTGAGCGAGGCCGTCGCGCAAACGACCGGTGTGGCTTGCGTACGGCAAAATCGTGTGGTCCTGACGCCCGGGGTCTGTGCGTCAAGTCTTGCGGTGATGGGGGTGGCCCAACCGGGCCCGCGCATCAGCCATCCGCAAGGCGACGGGGGCAATAGTGCAACGCTCCCCGGGGAGATCACGACATAAGCCGTTCCAACCATCGCGCAGGGAAGGCTGGGATGATCCGGTTGCCCTGTTACCCGCTATGCCCTGTAGCGCAATCTACTTCTTGCATAGCGGTCAATGGGAGCCAGCCGGCTCCCGGTCTTCCCTGCGCCCTCTTTCATTTGAGGGTGACGCGATCAAGCAAAGCTCGGGCGAAACGCGCCGCGAGGATGCGAAGCTGCGTCCAAGAGAGATCGAATGATGCTGCGGCGAGCGCATACCCATCGCCGTCACCCTGAGGCGCTCGCCTCTTCGGCGAGCCTCGAAGGGCGACGGCCCGGCTGCATCTCGGCCGTTCATCCTTCGAGGCTCGGCATGCGATGCTTTCGCATCACATGCCTCGCACCTCAGGATGACGGAATGGACGTGCCCGCCGCCATTCACGCCTCCCCCCGTCACCGGCTACACTGCCCCGATTCAGGGAGACCCACCCTTGGCCTTACTCTTCGTCCTCAGCATCGGCCTGCTCGCCGGCACCATCTCCGGCATCGTCGGCACCGGGTCGTCGATCATGCTGATGCCGGTGCTGGTCTATGCCTATGGGCCGAAAGAGGCCGTGCCGATCATGGCGGTGGCTTCCGTGATGGCGAATTTTTCGCGCATTCTGGCGTGGTGGCGCCAGATCGACTGGCGGGCCTGCGCGGCCTATTCGGTCACGGGGATTCCGGCCGCGGTGCTGGGCGCGCGGACGCTGCTCGCCCTGCCCTCGCACGCTGTAGATCTTGCCATCGGCATCTTCCTGATCGCGATGGTGCCGGTGCGGCACTGGCTGGCGCGGCACGACCTGAAGGCCGGTCTCTGGCATCTTACGATCGGCGGCGCGATGATCGGCTATCTCACCGGCATCGTGGTCTCGACCGGCCCGCTCAGCGTGCCGCTGTTCCTGTTCTACGGCCTGAGCAAGGGCGCCTTCCTCGCCACCGAGGCGGCCTCCTCGCTCGGTCTGTATTTCGCGAAATCAGTGACGTTCGAGCGCTTCGGCGCGCTGACCGGCGATGTGTTCATCAAAGGCCTGATCGCAGGCTCCTCGCTGATGGCCGGCGCCTTCATCGCAAAACGATTCGTGCTGCATCTGAAACCGGACGTGTTCCGCCTGGTGATGGACGCGATCATGGTCGCAGCCGGGCTCTCCATGCTATGGAACGCCACGCAATCCTCCTGAGACCGATTCACTTTCGATGGCCAAGAACACGCTGTCCTTCGTCTGCCAGAATTGCGGCGCGGCCTATAACCGCTGGCAGGGCAAGTGCGAGTCCTGCGGCGAGTGGAATACGCTCGCCGAGGAGGACGCGACCGGCAGCGTGCCGGTGTCGATCCGCTCCAAGCGCAAGGGGCGGACGTTCGCGCTGGAAAGCCTCGCCGGGAAGAGCCCGGATGCGCCGCGCCTGTCCTCTGGCATGAGCGAGCTCGACCGCGTCACCGGCGGCGGCTTTGTCCGCGGCTCGGTGCTGCTGGTCGGCGGCGACCCCGGCATCGGTAAATCGACGCTGCTGACACAGGCGACCAGCCTGCTCGCGCGCGCCGGACACCGTATCGTCTACATCTCCGGCGAAGAGGCGGTGGCGCAGGTGCGGCTGCGCGCCGAACGGCTCGGGCTGTCCGATGCACCGGTGCAGCTCGCCGCCGAAACCTCGGTCGAGGACATCGTCTCGACGCTGTCGGAAGGCGCGGTCCCGCGGCTGATCGTGATCGATTCGATCCAGACCATGTGGACAGATACGGTGGAATCCGCGCCCGGCACGGTGACGCAGGTGCGCGCCTCGGCGCAGGCGCTGATCCGGTTTGCCAAGAAGACGGGGGCTGCCATCATCCTGGTCGGCCACGTCACCAAGGACGGCCAGATCGCCGGGCCCCGCGTGGTCGAGCACATGGTCGATGCGGTGCTGTCCTTCGAGGGCGAAGGCTCGCAGCAATTCCGCATCCTGCGCGCCGTCAAGAACCGCTTCGGCCCGACCGACGAGATCGGCGTGTTCGAGATGACCGGGCTTGGCCTGCGCGAGGTCACCAACCCGTCAGAGCTGTTCCTGTCCGAGCGCGATCTCGGCACCCCCGGCACGGCGGTGTTCGCGGGAATCGAAGGCACGAGGCCGGTCCTTGTGGAATTGCAGGCGCTGGTGGCGCCGACCTCGCTCGGCACGCCGCGCCGGGCCGTAGTCGGTTGGGACCCGAGTCGCCTATCCATGGTTCTGGCGGTGCTGGAGGCCCATTGCGGGGTCAAGCTGTCGGGACACGACGTCTATCTGAACGTCGCCGGCGGCCTTCGCATCCACGAGCCGGCTGCCGACCTCGCCGCCGCGGCAGCGCTCGTATCCTCCCTGGTCAATGCGCAGTTACCCACCGATGCGGTCTATTTCGGCGAGATTTCGTTGTCGGGCGTGGTCCGCCCGGTGGCGCAGACCCCGGCCCGGCTCAAGGAAGCGGCAAAGCTCGGCTTCCAGCGTGCCGTGCTGCCCGAATCGGCGCGCGGCGAGCCTGGCGGCGACGCCGGGCTTGCCCTGAACGCGGTCGGCAGCCTCACGACCCTGGTGGCCGAGATCGCCGCCCGCGGCTCCCGCCGGGGCGAACAGGACGGGCCGGCAGAGAAAAATGCCACACCGGCAAGATTCCGCCGTGGAGAGGGTTAGGTGGAGGTGACGTCCCGCGCCCCCGCCGCTATACAGCCGTCACAAAAGCAGCACGGGATTGCGTGGTTGCGGCCTTGCCGGGAGCACCGTCTGCCCCTCTTTTAGGGCGGCGGCCAAACACCGATTCGCTGAGCACCCTTTGAGAGTACGAGCGGACCAGACCAGCCGATGCCAGTAACACTCCTCGACCTGATTCTGCTCGGTGTGATGCTGATCTCGGGCCTGCTCGCCATGGTCCGCGGCTTCATGCGCGAAATCCTGTCGATCGCGGCGTGGGGCACGGCGGCGATCGTGACGCTGTACTCGTTCTCCAAGCTGCTGCCGACCGCAAAGACCTATTTCAACAACGACACCGTCGCGAGCGTGGTGGTCGTCGCCGGCGTGTTCGTCGGTACCCTGATCGTGGTCTCCGTGATCACGGTCCGGATCTCCGACATGATCCTGGATTCGCGGATCGGCGCGCTGGACCGTACCCTCGGCTTCCTGTTCGGGCTGGCGCGCGGGCTTTTGATCGTCGTGGTCGCCTTCCTGTTCTTCACCTGGCTGGTCCCGGACAAGCAGCGCCCGGACTGGGTCACCGGAGCCAAATCCCGCGTGGTGCTCCAGGGAACCGGGGATTGGCTGATGTCCCTCTTGCCGGATGACCCCGAGAACACCATCTTGAAGAGATTCAAGAAAAACAAACCAGATGATGATCAAGCTGACTCCGACCAGCAGCCGGCGGGCAGTGGCGACGGATACAGTAAACCGGCTCGTGACAGCCTTAAGAAGCTGATCGAGAAACCTGCGGCGCGTTGATTTGGCCCCAAAAGAGAGGCGCGGACGAGATGCGAAACCCTGACCAGGACGCCCAGCTTGATCTCGACTTGAACAGGCCCTCGGGCCCGGCCGCGATCGAGCTACAGGACGACCTGGAGGGAGACACGCTGCGCGAGGAATGCGGCGTCTTCGGCATCTATGGACACCCGGACGCCGCCGCCATCACCGCCCTCGGTCTTCACGCCCTTCAGCACCGCGGCCAGGAAGCCGCAGGCATCGTCTCCTACGACGGCAGCCGCTTTCACTCCGAACGCCGCCTCGGCCTCGTCGGCGATACCTTCTCCCGCCGCGAGGTGATCGATCGCCTGCCCGGCAACATGTCGGTCGGCCATGTCCGCTACTCCACCACCGGCGCAACCATCCTGCGCAACGTGCAGCCGCTGTTTGCCGAGCTCAATGCCGGCGGCCTCGCGGTCGCCCACAACGGCAACCTCACCAACGGCCTGACGCTGCGCCGCGAGCTCGTGAAGAGCGGCGCGATGATGCAGTCGACCACCGACACCGAGGTGATCCTGCATCTGGTCGCGCGCTCCAAGCGCGCCCGCTTCATCGAGCGCTACATCGACGCGTTGCGCGAGATCGAAGGCGCCTATGCGCTGGTCTCGCTGACCAACAAGAAGCTGGTCGGCGCGCGCGATCCGCGCGGCATCCGTCCCTTGGTGCTCGGCGAGCTCGACGGCTGCCCGATCCTGACCTCGGAGACCTGCGCGCTCGACATCATCGGCGCGCGCTTCGTCCGCGACATCGAGCCCGGCGAGGTCATCGTGTTCGATGAGAACGGCCAGGACATCCACAAGCCGTTCCCGCCGATCGCGCCGCGGCCCTGCATCTTTGAATACATCTACTTCTCCCGTCCGGATTCCATCGTCCACGGCCGCTCGGTCTACGAGGTGCGCAAGGCCTTCGGCGCGCAGCTCGCACGCGAGAGCCACGTACCCGTTGACGTCGTCGTGCCGGTGCCGGATTCCGGCGTGCCTGCGGCGGTCGGCTACAGCCAGCATTCCGGCGTGCCGTTCGAGCTCGGCATCATCCGCAACCACTATGTCGGCCGCACCTTCATCCAGCCGACGCAGGCGATCCGCGAATCCGGCGTGCGCATGAAGCATTCGGCCAACCGCGCCGCGATCGAAGGCAAGCGCATCATCCTGATCGACGACTCGCTGGTGCGCGGCACCACCTCGAAGAAGATCGTGCGCATGATGCGCGATGCCGGCGCGAAGGAAGTGCACTTCCGTCTCGCGTCGCCCCCGATCCTCTATCCCGACTATTACGGCATCGACCTGCCCGATCGTGGCGGCCTTCTTGCGGCGACGCATTCGCTGGAAGAGATGCGCGAGCTCATCGGCGCCGACTCGCTCGCGTTCCTGTCGATCGACGGCATGTACCGCGCCATGGGCGAGCCCGGCCGCGACCCGGCCAATCCGAAGTTCTCGGACCACTGCTTCACCGGGGCCTATCCGACCCACCTCACCGACCAGACCCAGACCGAGCCGCAGCCGCGGCAATTGTCGCTGCTGGCGGAGGCGAGTTAAACTCGTCGCCCCGGCGAAGGCCGGGGCCCATAACCACAGCTCTTTGTGGTGTGAAGAAAGTTGCAACGACCATCTTCGTGAATCATGACGGTCACGGCGTATGGGTCCCGGCCCCCGTGCGCAATTGCGCACTAGGCCGGGACGACGCTGGATAGAACCTCTCGATGACCAAACCCCTCGCCGACCGCATCGCTCTCGTCACCGGCGCCTCGCGCGGCATCGGTTTCGCCACCGCGCTCGCGCTGGCCAAGGCTGGCGCGCATATCGTGGCGACCGCACGCACGCAGGGCGGGCTGGAAGAGCTCGACGACGAGATCCGGAAAGACGGCGGCAGCGCCACGCTGGTGCCGCTCAACCTCACCGATTCCGACGGCATCGCGCGGCTCGGTGCCGGGCTGCATGAGCGCTACGGCAAGCTCGACATCCTGGTCGGCAATGCCGGCGTGCTCGGCCCCTCCTCGCCGGTCGGCCATATCGAGCTGAAGACCTTCAACGATGTCATGGCCGTCAACGTCTCCGCGAACTTCCAGCTGATCCGCTGCATGGAGCCGCTGCTGAAGCAGTCCGACGCCGGACGTGCCGTGTTCATCACCTCGGGCGCCGCCAACAAGGCGACCGCCTATGTCAGCCCCTACGCCGCCTCCAAGGCCGCGCTGGAGACGCTGGCCCGCGCCTGGGCGCAGGAAACCGCGAACACGAAGCTGCGCGTCAATTTGTTCAATCCCGGCCCGGTCCGCACCCGCATGCGCGCGACCCTGATGCCGGGCGAGGATCCCGCGACACTCGACACGCCCGAGCAGATCGCCGAATTCATCGTCCCGATGTGCGCGCCGGACTGGACCGAGACCGGTAAGTTCTACGATTACAAGACGCGCTCGCTGATGAGCTTCCGCTCGCCGGCTTGATTGACGCGCTAAAGTCCCCGCAGCGCCGAAATGGCGCCTCAACGCATTTTGCCCAATAGTTAACCGGCGGATGACGCTACGACGCAGCGTCATCCGGCTTTAGGCGCATTGCCGCAAGCCGCGGGACAGGCTACGGAGTTGGCCGGATCAAGGCTTCGTCCAAGAAAGCCATCCGCATATTTGACAAGGGAGGAGACCTTTTATGACGACGATGTTCGCGCGCCGCGCCGCGGCCCTGCTGGCCTGTGCCGCCGCTTTCGGTTTTTCATCATCCGCCCACGCCCAGGACAAGACCGTCACGATCGGCGTGCTCAACGACATGTCGAGCCTCTACGCCGACATCGGCGGCCCCGGCTCCGTGGTGGCGGTCAAGATGGCGGTCGAGGATTCCGGCCTCGCCGCGAAGGGCTGGAAGATCGAGGTCGTCAGCGGCGATCACCAGAACAAGCCGGACATCGGCGTCAATATCGCGCGGCAATGGATCGACACCCAGAAGGTCGACATGATCACCGACACGCCGAACTCCGGCGTGGCGCTGGCGGTCAGCAACGTCGCCAAGGAAAAGAACGTCGTCCTGCTCAACAATGGCGGCGCCAGTGCCGACCTCACCGGCAAGGCCTGCAACGCCAACACGATCTCGTATACCTACGACACCTACATGCTCGCCAACGGCACCGGCAAGGCACTGACCAAGGCCGGTGGCGATACCTGGTTCTTCCTGACCGCCGACTATGCCTTCGGCGCCGCGCTCGAGCGCGACACCAGCGCCGTTGTCACCGCGAACGGCGGCAAGGTGCTCGGCGGCGTCAAGCATCCGCTCAACACGTCGGACTTCTCGTCGTTCCTGCTCCAGGCCCAGAACTCCAAGGCCAAGATCGTCGGGCTTGCCAATGCCGGCGGCGACACCACCAACTCGATCAAGCAGGCGGCCGAATTCGGCATCGTTGAGGGCGGCCAGAAGCTCGCCGCGCTCCTGCTGTTCATCAACGACGTCCACTCGCTCGGCCTGAAAACCGCGCACGGCCTGACCTTCACCGAGTCCTTCTACTGGGACCTCAACGAGGGGACACGCGCCTGGTCGAAGCGCTTCCAGGAAAAGACCGCCAACAAGGCGATGCCGTCGATGACGCAGGCGGGCAACTATGCCGGCACGCTGCATTACCTCAAGGCGCTGGAAGCGCTCGGCGGCAATCCGCATGACGGCGCCAAGGTCGTCGCCAAGATGAAGGAAATCCCGACCGACGATCCGCTGTTCGGCAAGGGCCCGCTGCGCGAGGACGGCCGCCGCATCATCCCGGCCTATCTGTTCGAGGTGAAGAAGCCGGAGGAGTCGAAGGGGCCGTGGGACTATTACAAACTGGTCGCGAACATCCCGGCGGAAGATGCCGCCAGGCCGCTCAAGGACAGCGAGTGCCCGCTGGTGAAGAAGTAAGAAGTCGTAGGGTGGGTTAGCCTCGCGGCTACGCGACGCGCAGTCCGCTAGGCGTAACCCACCACTTCTGTTTCTGCAGAGATCAAAGAGGTGGGTTACGCTGCGCTAACCCACCCTACGAAGCCACGAGACTGCCTTCGCCACGCACACCCCCAGCAACAACGTCACGATGGCCGCTTGCGCTTGTGCGCGAAGGGGTTGGCCTTTTCACGAAGCGTGATGCGCACCGGCGTGCCCGGCAGCTCGAACGTCTCGCGCATGGAATTGGTCAAATAGCGCAGATAGGACTGGGGCACCGCGTCGGCGCGCGAGCAGAACAGCACGAAACTCGGCGGACGCGCCTTGTTCTGGGTGATGTAGTTCAGCTTCAGCCGGCGGCCGGACACCGCCGGCGGCGGATTGGCCTGGATGGCCTGCTCGAACCAGCGATTGAGCGCAGATGTCGGAACGCGCCTGTTCCAGACCGCGTAGGCATCCTCGATCGCCTGCATCAGACGATCGATGCCCTCGCCCATCAGGCCGGAGACGGCGACGATCGGCACGCCCTTGACCTGCGGCAGCCAATGGTCGGCATCGCGGCGCAAGCCCGAGATCGCGCCGCCGCCCTTGGTCTCCATCAGATCCCATTTGTTGACGGCGAGCACGACCGCCCGGCCCTCGCGCTCGATCAGATCCGCAATCCGGAGGTCCTGCTCCTCAAAACGGTTCTGCGTGTCCATCATCAGCACGACGACTTCGGCAAAGCGCACCGCGCGCAACGCGTCCGCAACCGACAGCTTTTCCAGCTTCTCCTCGATGCGCGAACGCCGGCGCAGACCCGCGGTGTCGAACACGCGAAAATCGCGGCCCTTCCAGTTGATCTCGACCGCGATGGAGTCGCGCGTCGTACCGGCCTCGGGGCTCGTCAGCAGGCGCTCCTCGCCGAGCAGATGATTGATCAGCGTCGACTTGCCGGCATTGGGCCGGCCGACGATGGCGACCCGGATCGGCCGCGTCGCAGCCTCTTCCTCGGAGAGCGGCGCGTCATCGTCCTCGGCTTCATCCTCGTGGATGGGCTCCGGCATCAGCTTGGCGAGCGCGTCATAGAGTTCGCCCATGCCCTCGCCGTGCTCGGCCGAGATCTGGATGGGATCGCCGAGACCGAGCGCAAAGGCCTCCATCGCGCCGGCGTCGCCATGCTTGCCCTCGCTCTTGTTGGCGACCAGCAGCACGGGCTTGTCGGCGCGGCGGGCGAAATCGGCGAAGGCGCGATCGGTGGGCGTCAGGCCGATGCGGGCATCGATCACGAAGAACAGCGCATCGGCCTGCGCGATCGCGGTCTCGGTCTGCTCCTGCATCCGCGCGGTCAGCGAGCCCTTGGCGCCCTCGTCGAGGCCGGCGGTATCGATGATGGTGAATTCGAGATCGCCGAGCCTGGCCTCGCCCTCGCGGCGGTCGCGGGTGACGCCGGGCAGATCATCGACGAGCGCGAGCTTCTGTCCGACCAGGCGGTTGAACAGCGTCGACTTGCCGACATTGGGGCGGCCGATAATGGCGATCGTAAAGGACATTGGTCATTCGTGCGCCGCGGAGGCTGCGCCTGTCAATTCAGAGAAAAATGTCAGCGCGAGAAGCTGCCGCTCGGCAGCGGCGCCGGGAAAGCGCCTTGCGTCTGCTGTTGCTGGGTGGTCGTGGTCTGGGCCGATTGTGCCGGCTGCTGCGCGGGCTGATCCGGAGGCGGCGCGGTGGTACGCTTGCGGACGATCTTCTGCTTCGGCGGCGGTGCGGCCGGCGCGGGTGCAGCTTCCGGCTGAGCCTCGCCATCGACTTCGCCGGCCGGCGCTTCGGCAGGTGCTGCCGGCTGCCTGGTCTTCTTCGCCTTGGCGGATTTCGACGGCTTTGCAGCCTCAGCAGGCGGCGGCTCGACCGGCAGAGCAGCGACGGCAGGCGCGTTCGGATCCTGCTGCTGCGCGCCCTTGTACATGTCCTTCGGCACGCCCTGCTCGAGGCCCGGCACGCCTTCGGGGAACACCGGCTTGCGGTCGCCAGGCAGCTTCTTCTTGGTGTCGAGCCAATCCATCAGGTCGCTCGGATCGAATCCGCCGCTGGAGCAGCCGCCCAGGAGGCCCGTAAAGGCGATCAGGACGGCGGCTGCGATCAAACGTGGCGTACGGCGCATATCGATATCTCGTCTTAGCTCTTACTTGGCCGTCAGCTTTTGGCGACGGGCGGCAGCAGGGCCTGAAGCGCCTCGGCGCGCGAGCGCAGGCCCGGCGGCGTTTCACCGTCATCGGCGATCGCGTCGAGCCATTTGCGCGCCGCGGTCGTGTCGTTATTGCGCCAGGCCGACAGCGCGAGCATCTCGCGGGCGCTGTGGCGGAAGGTCGATTTGGGTTCAGCGGAAGCTTCAAGCCGCTGCTGCATGTCGGCATAGCTCGCGCTGTCGAGCAGCAAGCCCGCGGCGCGGATCTTCGCCAGATCCTGCCACTCGGAGCCGATGCCGCGATCGGCGGCGATGTCGTCATACATCTTCGCGCCGGCCTTGGGATCACGTGCCGCCGCCTCGGCGGCAGCCCGCAGCCGCGCCAGGGTGCGGTAACCCGATGGCGCCTTGGCGGCAATATCGGCGAAGGCCGCCTCGGCCTCGGTGTGCTTGTTCTGCTCGGACAGCTCGACGGCCTTCTCGAAGAGTGCGCCGGCCTCGGCGGCCTTCTTCGCCTCCAGGTACTGATAGCCGCGCCAGCCGCCCACGGCGGCCACGATCAGCACCATCAGGCCGATGAAGTAGATCGAATAATTGTCCCACAGCTTCTTGAGCTGCTCGCGACGGACTTCCTCGTCGACTTCGTCAAATAATTCAGACACTTAAGCTAATCCCATGCCCGGCCGGGCGCACGCGCCAGATGGTTCGCGTCAAAGTCCCGTCCCCACGTCGCGGCGGCGATACCCTATCGATATGGCGGTGGCAAGGCAAAGCGAGCCCGATCAAGGCGTTAACACGGGGACCGGGATAACCCGGAGGCCGCCCCAGGCTCCTACCACAGCTCCCGCAACTGCCGCTTCAGCACCTTGCCATTGGCGTTGCGCGGCAGCGGATCGGCGGTGATCGCCATTGTCTCCGGCACCTTGTAGTCGGACAGCCGCTCGGCGCACCAGGATCGCAAATCGTCGCTGGCAACGGGCGCACGCGTCACCACCACCGCATGGACGCGCTCGCCCAGCACCGGGCACGGCTTTGCGATGATTGCGCTCTCGACCACGGCGGGATGGCCGGCCAGCACCGATTCGACCTCGGCCGAATAGATCTTCAGGCCGCCGCGGTTGATCATGTCCTTCTGCCGGTCGAACACGCGGACGAAGCCTCCCGCGTCGACCGAGCCGAGATCGCCGGAATGCCAGAAGCCGGCGGTAAAGCTTTCCGCCGTGGCCTTCGGGTTATTCCAATAGCCCTTGATGACGGAAGCACTCTGGATCCAGAGTTCGCCGATCTCGCCGGGCGGCAGCTCGCGCCCGGCGGCATCCATCGCGATGATCCGCGCGCCCGGACAGGGCAGGCCGACGCTGTCGATGTGGCTCGCGGTCAGCTCGCCCGGCATGAGGGTGGACGGCGACGTCGTCTCGGTCGCGCCGTAGCAGTTCGCAAGCTTCAGACCCGGAATCGTCGCCTCGAGCTTCTCGATGGTCGCAACCGGCATCGGAGCGCCGCCAAAGCCGCCGATGCGCCAGCTCGACAGATCGTAGCTGTCGAAATCCGGCTGGAGCAGACAGAGATTGTACATCGCCGGCACCATCACCGTGTAGGTGACGCGTTCGCGCGCGGCGAGCTTGAGATATTCGGCGGCCTTGAACTCCGGCATGATGATCAGCGCGCCGCCGCAGCCGATCATGGTCGTGATGTTGGCGACGACGCCGGTGACGTGCCCGAGCGGCACCGCCGCGATCGATCGATCCGCGTCGGTCAATTCTAGGCAGGACACAAACACCATCGAGGAATGGACGATGTTGCAATGCGCGAGCATCGCGCCCTTCGGCTTGCCGGTCGTGCCAGATGTGTAGAGGATCATCGCGGTATCCTCCTCGCTTGTCTCGACCGGCGTCGGGGCCGGCGCATTGTCCGCGAGCACGGAGAAGCGCGACAAAGCCGGATTGTCGTCGACGGCGATTCGGTGGACCACCTCGGGAACATCCCGCGCATCGGGCAACCGGTCGACAAGCGCCGCCTCGTGGATCAGGATCCTGGCGTCGCAATCGGCGAGCACATAGGCAATCTCCGGCTTCTGTTGTCGCGTGCTGAGCAGCACGGTGACGAGCCCTTCATGCGCGGCGGCAAACAGCAGCAGCGGAAATTCAACGCGATTGCCGAGCAGGATCGCAACGCGATCGCCACGCCGCAAACCGAGCTTGCGGAAGCCCGATGCGATCCGCGTCGCCTGGTCCACGGCCTGCCGCCAGCTCAGCCGGGCATTGCCGCAAATCAGCGCTTCGCCATCGCCGTTGCGCGCGCAGGTTTTCGCGATCATGGCCCAGAGGCTCGCCGGCCGGTCAGAGAAGGCCAGCACCATCCGATCGCCAAAGCGCGCCTCTAACCGCATCGGCGGGATCAGAGATTGCGACCAGTCCATTGGGTGTCCTCGTCTTGTTGCTTTTGTCACCTTCGGCGCATGGGCAGGCGGGTCTCGTCTTGCGCTGATCGGCTAGCCTCCCATCACGGGAACGCCGATCACGACGGGATGGAACGCAAACGCCAGCGCCAGATAGGCGACGATTCCGACGGCGACCGCGATCAAATCGTTGGTGACGCCACCCACCGGAATCGGCGGGCCTCCGGCATCGGTGCGATGCTTCAGCGAAATGCGATCATACACCGCCCAGCCCAGGAACGAGCCGAACAGGATGATGGAGCCGAGGTCGCCATTGGCGAGCAGATGCGCGGCCGCCCACAGTTTGATGCCGGCCAGCATGGGATGCTTCAGCGTCGCATAAATGCGACCACGGAGATACGAGGCGACCACCAGGATGACGGCCGGCAGCATCAGCGCGATCGTAATGTGTTTCATCGCCGTCGGCGGATACCAGACGTCGATCCATCCGGTGGCGCGATAATGGCCAAAGCCCCAGACAATCAGCGCGAGCCCCGCGAGCGACACCAGCGAATAGAGGATCTTGTAGGTCCCCTCGCCCAGCCTCGCGATCGCCTCCGCGCGCGCGTCACGTTTCGTTGTGAAAATATGGGCCGCGAAAAACAGCACGAGCCCCAGGATCATGACCAGCAGACCCACGACATCCTCCCCTCAACCAGCGCCCCCGCTTATGGCGTATCATCGATTGGCGGAGGATCGCAACTGATGCGCTACTTGCCGATCTCGCGATTGTCGACATAGCGGATCGCGATCGGCCGCCCCGCCAGGGCGCCGCCGAGGCCGCTGGTGAACTTCAGCGGCAGGCAGGCGTTCAATGACGAATTGATCGCATTCAGATAGGTCGTGCGGGTATCGGCCGGAACGCCTACAGTCGCAAAGGTCAGGCGCGGCGGGCCGATCAGGCCGCCCGTCTTGTTGAAGCTGAAGCGCACCGACATCTGCATCCCCGCCCGCGCGTTATCTGATGGCGGCGACCAGCAGGTGCGCAGCTCGGCGAATAGGTCGCCGATCGTGTCGAGATCGTGATCCGGCTTCTGGTACTTGGCGCGATCGGCGTCGGCCGGCACGCTCTCGATGGTGAGCTGGAGATTCTCACCATAGGGGTAATCGATCTCGGGAATGCAGGGGCCGTGATCCAGCGGGCTGCAATAGGACGGCGTGCAGGGTCGATTGTCGAGCACGCTGCACGGCTCATGCGCAAACGGGATGGGATTGATCTGCCGACGCTGCGCGTCGGAGGCAACCGTCGAGACGGCCAGCAGGGCGAGAACAAGGATGTAGCGCCACATGGTGTGAGCCCATAATGCCACACTGCAAACGTGGCATTATGGGCGAACGCGTCAAGACCACGGCCGTTCACATGCTCGCGCTCAATTCGCGGAGATGGGCACCCTACCCCTTCTTCTTCACGTCCTTGACGTTGGCGAACTCGATGCCCTCGGCACGTTCCCTGGTATAGCCGAGATAGAACTCATTCCTGGCGAGGTACACGGGATCGCCGTCGACATCGTCGGCGATGCTCGAGGTGTTGGCGGCGACGAAGGTGTCGAGCTTCTTGCGATCCTCCGAGGAGATCCAGCGGGCGAGCTGGAACTCGCTGACCTCGAACTCCACCGGAAGCGAATATTCCGCGTCCAGCCGCGCCTTCAGCACGTCGAGCTGAAGCGCGCCGACGACGCCGACCAGCGCCGGCGCACCATCGCGCGGCCGGAACACCTGCACGACGCCCTCTTCCGACATCTGCTGAAGCGCTTCCTTCAGCTTCTTCGCCTTCATCGCGTCAGTCAGACGCACGCGACGGACGATTTCCGGCGCAAAGCTCGGCACGCCGACGAAGTTGAAATCCTCGCCCTCCGTCAGCGTGTCGCCGATCCGCAGCGTTCCGTGGTTGGGAATACCGACGACGTCGCCGGCGAAGGCCTCGTCCGCAACCGAACGGTCCTGCGCAAAGAAGAATTGCGGGCTCGACAGCGGCATGCTCTTGCCGGTGCGCACCAGCTTGGCCTTCATGCCGCGGCTGAGTTTTCCCGAGCACAGCCGCGCAAACGCAATGCGGTCGCGGTGGTTCGGATCCATGTTGGCCTGGATCTTGAACACGAAGGCGCTCATGCGCGGATCGGTGGCTTCGACCTTGCGCTGGTCGCTCTCCTGCGCGCGCGGCTCGGGCGCGAACTTGCCGAGGCCTTCCAGGAGGTCGCCGACGCCGAAATTGCGGAGCGCACTGCCGAAATAGACCGGTGTCAGATGGCCCTCACGAAACGCATCGAGCTCGAACGGCTTTGAGGCCTCGGTGACGAGCTCGAGCTCGTCCTTCACCGCGGAGACGTCAAGATTGGCATTGAGCTTGGCAAGCTCGGCGATCTCGATCTGCTGCGCCGCGCCGGTCTTGGCGCCGCCGCCTTCGAGCAGGCGCACGCCGCCATCGACGACGTCATAGGTGCCGAGGAAGTCGCGGCCGCGGCCGACCGGCCAGGTCATCGGCGTGGTGTCGAGCGCCAGCGTCTTCTCGATCTCGTCCAAAAGCTCGAAAACGTCCCGGCTCTCACGGTCCATCTTGTTGATGAAGGTGATGATCGGAATGTCACGCAAGCGGCAGACCTCGAACAGCTTTCGCGTCCGCGCCTCGATGCCCTTGGCGGCGTCGATCACCATGACGGCGGAATCGACCGCCGTGAGCGTGCGATAGGTGTCTTCCGAAAAGTCCTCGTGACCCGGCGTGTCCAGCAGGTTGAAGACGAGGCCCTCGAACTCGAAGGTCATGACCGAGGTCACGACCGAGATGCCGCGCTCGCGCTCGATTTTCATCCAGTCCGAGCGGGTGTTGCGCCGCTCGCCCTTGGCCTTGACCTGGCCGGCGAGATTGATGGCGCCGCCGAACAGCAAGAGCTTCTCGGTCAGCGTGGTCTTACCGGCGTCCGGGTGCGAGATGATCGCAAAGGTGCGCCTGCGCGATACTTCGGCGGCAAGCGGGGAACGGGCCGGCGATTCGGCTGTGGTGGCGATGTCGGACATGGCGGGAGCGTTTGGCAGGGAAAATGGGCCTGATCAAGCCTCATTTGGTGATTGCAGAGCCCTTCAGCTAGCCCCATATCGCCCTTTGGGAGGGACGGCCCTCCCCCTCTGATCGTCGCCGGGATTGCCGGGCTGACACTCGTTTTCCGATCGGAGATGAGCTTCAAAACGGCCAACCTGTCAGGAGCTTAGAGCGACCGCCGGAAGTAATGCGCGATCTCACCGACGACGCCACGACGGAAGGTGAGCACGCAGATCACGAAGATCGAGCCCTGGATCACCGTCACCCACTGACCAAAACCCGCCAGATATTGCTGCATGGCGATGATCGCGAAGGCACCGACGACGGGCCCGAAGATGGTGCCGAGGCCGCCAACCAGCGTCATCAGCACGACTTCGCCCGACATCGACCAGTGCACGTCGGTGAGCGAGGCATTCTGCGCCACGAACACCTTCAGCGAACCGGCGAAACCGGCCACCGTGCCCGAGAGCACGAACGCCAGAAACTTGTACTGATCGGTCCGGTAGCCCAGCGAGATCGCGCGCTGCTCGTTCTCGCGGATCGACTTCAGCACCTCGCCGAACGGCGAGTTGATGATGCGATAGATCAGTAGGAAGCCGGCGAGGAAGCCGACGAGAACGACATAGTAGAGCACGGTCGGCTTGGTGAGATCGAAGACGCCGAACATGTGCCCCTGCGGAATGCCCTGGATGCCGTCCTCACCATGAGTGAACGGCGCTTGCAGATAGATGAAATACAACAGCTGCGACAGCGCCAGCGTGATCATCGAGAAATAGATGCCCTGCCGACGGATCGAGATGTAACCGGTGATGATCGAGAGGACGAAAGCGCCGGCGACACCGACGAGGATGCCGAGTTCCGGCGGCAGCCCCCACACTTTCAGCGCATGCGCGCTGCAATAGCCGGCCGTTCCCAAGAACATCGCGTGGCCGAACGACAGCAGACCGCCATAGCCGATCAGAAGATTGAAGGCACAGGCGAGCAGCGCGAAGCACAGCGCCTGCATCACGAAGAATGGATAGATGCCGGTGAACGGCACCGAAGCGAGCAGCAACGCCATCGCCACGAATACGATCATCTCATCGCGCATCGCGCGCGGGGTCATCGGCAGCGTGTCGTCCGTCAAGGCTGTCATATCAGGCCGCCCTTCCCGTCAATCCCGTTGGCTTCACCAAGAGCACCAGCACCATCAGCACGAACACGACGGTGTTCGAGGCCTCGGGATAAAAATACTTGGTCAGGCCCTCGATCACGCCGAGTGCAAAACCCGTGATGATCGATCCCATGATCGATCCCATACCGCCGATCACCACCACGGCGAACACAACGATGATGAGGTCGGCGCCCATCAGCGGTCGGACCTGGTTGATCGGCGCCGACAGCACGCCGGCGAGCGCGGCAAGGCCGACACCCAGGCCATAAGTCAGCGTGATCATCCGCGGCACGTTGATGCCGAAGGCGCGCACCAGCGTCGGATTTTCGGTGGCGGCACGCAGGTAGGCGCCGAGCCGGGTCTTCTCGATCAGGAACCAGGTGGCCAGACACACGACCAGCGAGAAGATGACGACCCAGGCGCGATAGATGGGCAGGAACATGAAGCCGAGATTCATGCCGCCCCTGAGCTGGTCCGGAATGGAGTAAGGCAGGCCCGACGATCCGAAATAGTTCTGGAACACGCCCTGCACGATCAGCGCGATGCCGAACGTCAGAAGCAGGCCGTAGAGATGGTCGAGCCCGGTCAGCCATTGCAGCATGGTCCGTTCCAGGATCATGCCGAAGATGCCGACCACGATCGGTGCGATGATCAACGCTGGCCAGTAGCCGATACTGAGGTAATCATTGTTGAGCAGGAAATACGCCACGAACGCGCCCATCATGTAGAGCGCGCCATGCGCGAAATTGATGATGTTGAGCATGCCGAAGATCACGGCAAGCCCGAGACTGAGCAGCGCGTAGAACGAGCCGTTGATCAGTCCCACCAGTAGCTGTGCATAGAGAGCCTGCATCGATCCCGCACCCAGTCCCTTCGGCGTTCCCCAGATAACGCCCGCCGGCTCATCGCCGGCGGGCAGTTGCTCTTACTTCTTCAAAAGCGCGCACTTGCTTTCGGACAGCGGCGTGAAGGCCTGATCGCCCGGCACCGTGCCGACGAGCTTGTAGAAGTCCCACGGTCCCTTGGACTCGGAGGGCTTCTTCACCTCGAACAGATAAGCATTGTGGATGGTGCGGCCGTTGGGCTGGATCTCGCCCTTGCCGAACAGCTCGTCCTCGGTCGGCATCGACTTCATCTTCTCGACCACCTTGACGCCGTCATGCGGATTGCCACCCATCGCTTCCAGCGCCTTCAGATAGTGGCGCACGCCCGCATAGACGCCCGCCTGCACCATGGTCGGCATCGCGCCGTTCTTCATCTTCTCGGAGAACTTCTTGGAGAAGGCCCGGGTCTGGTCGTTCATGTCCCAGTAGAAGGTCTCGGTGAAGTTGAGGCCCTGAGCGGTCTCGAGACCGATCGCCTTGACGTCAGTGAGGAACAACAGCAGCGCCGCCAGCTTCTGGCCGCCCTTGACGATACCGAACTCCGCCGCCTGCTTGATGGTGTTGGTGGTATCACCGCCGGCATTGGCAAGGCCGATGATCTTGGCCTTGGAGGCCTGCGCCTGGAGCAGAAACGACGAGAAGTCCGGCGTGTTGAGCGGGTGCTTGACCCCGCCCACCACCTTGCCGCCATTGGCCGTGATGACGGCGGTGGTGTCGCGCTCGAGCGCGGCGCCGAAGGCATAGTCGGCGGTCAGGAAGAACCAGGTGTCGCCGCCGGCCTTCACCAGCGCCTGGCCCGTTGTGTGGGCCAGCATGTAGGTGTCGTACGTCCAGTGCACGGTGTTGGGCGAGCACTGCGCGTTGGTGAGGTCCGAGGTCGCCGCCCCCGAATTGATGTAGACGCCGTTCTTTTCCTTGACGACGTTGTTGACCGCGAGCGCCACGCCGGAGTTTGGCACGTCGACGATGATGTCGACCTTGTCGACGTCGAACCACTGCCGCGCGATCGCGGTGCCGATGTCGGGCTTGTTCTGGTGATCGCCCGAGATGATGTCGATCTTCCAGCCCTTCGCAGCGAGGCCGGAATCCTCGACGGCCATTTGCGCGGCCAGAGTCGAGCCGGGCCCGCCGAGGTCGGCGTAGAGGCCCGACTGATCTGACAGCGCGCCGATCTTGACGCTCTTGTCCTGCGCGGATGCAACACCGGCTGCGGCAAATGTCAGTGCGGTGGTCAGCAGAAACGACGCAATCGACTTTGTCTTCATGCTACTTCCCTTGTGAATTGTCTCTTGGCCTTACTACCTTGGGCCGTACTAGACGCCGAGATAGGTGTGGAGCTTGTCCATGTTGGCGGCAAGCTCGGAGTTGGAAAATCCGTCAATGATCTTGCCATGTTCGACGACGTAATAGCGGTCGGCGACGGTGGAGGCGAAGCGGAAGTTCTGCTCGACCAGGAGGATGGTAAAGCCCTCCTTCTTGAGCCGCGCGATGGTGTGGCCGATCTGCTGGATGATGACCGGGGCGAGACCCTCGGTCGGCTCGTCCAGCATCAGGAAGCTCGCGCCGGTGCGCAGGATGCGCGCGATCGCGAGCATCTGCTGCTCGCCGCCGGACAGCTTGGTGCCCTGGCTGTTGAGCCGCTCCTTCAGGTTCGGAAACAGGTCGAAGATCTGCTCGAGCGGCAACCCGCCCTGCCGCACCACCGGCGGCAGCAGCAAATTCTCGCGCACGTCGAGACTGGAGAAGATTCCCCGCTCCTCCGGGCAGAACGCGATGCCCATGCGCGCGATCTTGTCGGAGGTCGCGCGGATGATTTCCTGGTTGTTGAATTTGATCGAGCCGGCGCGCTTGCCGATGATGCCCATGATCGACTTCAGCGTGGTGGTCTTGCCGGCGCCATTGCGTCCCAGCAGCGTGACGACCTCGCCCGCATTCACGTCGAAATTGATCCCGTGCAGGATGTGGGATTCGCCGTACCAGGCTTCCAGGTTGCGCACCTGGAGGATGTTGCCGCCGGTCGCAGCCTTTGCCGGAGCCTCGGCCATCGCAGTGTCAGGCATGACCGGCTCCCAGATAGGCTTCCTTGACGCGCTCGTCCTTGGTGAGCTCGGTGTAATGGCCCTGCGCGAGCACCTGCCCGCGTGTCAGCACGGTGATGATGTCGGACAGATTGGCCACGACGCTCAGATTATGCTCGACCATCAGGATGGTGTATTTCGCCGAAATGCGCTTGATCAGCGCCGCGATCTTGTCGATGTCCTCGTGGCCCATGCCCGCCATCGGTTCGTCCAGAAGCATCATTTCCGGATCGAGCGCCAGCGTGGTCGCGATCTCGAGCGCGCGCTTGCGTCCATAGGGCATCTCGACCGCCGGCGTATTGGCGAACTCGCTGAGGCCGACGTCGTTCAACAGTTCGCGGGCGCGGTCGTTAAAGCGATTGAGCACCGATTTCGAACGCCAGAAATCAAACGAGCTGCCGTGCTGGCGCTGGAGCGCGACACGAACGTTTTCCAGCGCGGTCATGTGCGGAAACACCGCCGAGATCTGGAACGAACGCACCAGCCCCAAGCGCGCGACGTCGGCCGGCGCCATCGCGGTGATGTCCTGCCCCTTGTACAGGATTTTGCCGGCAGACGGCCTGAGGAACTTGGTCAGAAGATTGAAGCACGTCGTCTTGCCGGCCCCGTTCGGACCGATCAACGCGTGAATACTCCCACGGCGAACCTTGAGCGCGACGTCGCGGACGGCGAAGAAGCCCGCGAACTCCTTGGTCAAGCCTTCCGTTTCGAGAATGAACTCATCGGCCAAACAGATTTCCCCCCGCCCGCGCGGCGCGCGTGGCTTCCTTGTTGCTTCGGCTTTCCGGGGGGCCTTGGAGCCTTCCCGGAATGTCGCCTCCGGGCGCGGAATATGCCGGAGGTGACGGGGGTTAGGCAAGGCGGAAAGCTGAGCAGGTCAGGCCTCCGGCCGGGAGACTTATGCTCCCTTAGTCGGAGGTGTTTTGACGTCGCGCCTGCCCGGCCCTCCGGTTCGCAAAGCGCCGGTCATCAAGCCGTCGTTAACGGTCTTTGGCCGCGCGCGCCAGCCTTCATCAAAAATTTTCCCGCAAGCCCCATCATGCCCGGGTTTCTATCTGCCTGGGAATATTGTTTTGGATTTCACAAGCGCCGCTCCCTCCATCGTCAAGTCGATCAAGCAACGTGATCTCCTCAACACGTGGCTGCGACTCTATGCGCGCCAGCAGATTGCGCCGGCGATCTGGGAGTATCAGCCCGCGCGGCTCGAGGAAGAGCTGTCCGATCTCATCTATTATACGGTCGACCATTCGACGCCGACGCCGCGCCTGACCATTCAGAGCGAAGGCTCGCGCATCTCGCGCGCCTACGGGCATACCGGCAAGGGTATCCTGCTGAACGACTATGTCGGGCCGCGGCTCGCGCCCTTCGTGATGCCGGTCTATCACGAATGCGTCGCGCGCGGCCTTCCGGTCTACAGTGTTGCCGATGTCGACGACATCTACGGCCGCGTCGTCGCCTATGAACGGCTGCTGCTGCCGTTCCTGACCTACGACAAGGTCAGCCACGTCATTGCTTCGCTCAAAACGTTCTGCGAGGACGGCGGCTTCGAGATCAAGAATCTGATGCGCGGAAATGACGCTCCGCCGCGCCCCAAGCTGCGCGTCGTGATCGAGCACGACCTTTTCCACCGCGCGCCCGGCCGCATCGCGCCAGCTGAATTGATCGAATTCGCCGATCAGCCCGGCGCGAGCGTCACCTCCGAGATCATAGAGCTGAATTAGCCCTTGCGCGATTTGGCGCCGACTTCCTTCTCATAGATATCCGGCTTGAAGCCAACCAGCAGCTTGCCGCCGATTTCGAGCACCGGTCGCTTGATCATCGATGGTTGCGCTAGCATCAGCGCCAGCGCCTTCTTCTCGGTCAAGCCGTCCTTGTCGGCCTCGGGCAGCTTCTTGAAGGTCGTGCCGGCGCGATTGAGCAATGTCTCCCAGCCGAGCTTGTCGCTCCACTGCCTGAGCTTGTCCTTCTCCACGCCCGCCGCCTTGTAGTCGTGGAACTCGTAGGCGACGCCGTGGGTGTCGAGCCAGGTGCGCGCTTTCTTCATGGTGTCGCAGTTCTTGATGCCGTAGATGATGTTGGGCAAGACGTCCCTCACGCATGCGTCGTGTAATGCCGCGACGTTGTACGAAACTCCGGTTCACGCGACAATATCGCGAACGAACCTGTGGAATTCCTGGACAGATATATCATGCACGTCACCCACGATCCCGCCGCAGCCGCGTCGTCGATCATCGACTTCAACACCTTCCTCGCGGTCGATATCCGCGTCGGCACGATCGTCGATGCCAAACCGTTTCCGGAGGCGCGCAAGCCCGCCTGGCGGCTGTGGATCGATTTCGGTCCCGCGATCGGCGTGCGCAAGAGCTCGGCGCAGATCACCGAAAATCACCCGATCGAGACGCTCGTGGGACAACAGGTCGCGGCCGTCGTCAACTTCCCGCCGCGCCAGATCGGACCGGTCGTCTCGGAGGTGCTGACACTCGGTTTCCCCGACGCCGACGGCAAGGTCGTGCTGATGCAGCCGAGCAAGCCGGTGCCGAACGGCGGGCGGCTGTTCTAGCGGCGGACATCGCCTTCGCAGCCCGGCCAGTCATCGCCTCATCCGTGTGTTTCGTCCGCCAAGCCTGTCCGGGCTTGACCAAAATCCTATGCTCCAATATAAATGACTGACTGATTGTTTTTTATATATTAAGCTTTGTTCAGGCTGATTTCGGCGAATCTGAAAAACGATCGATCTGTCATTTATTTATGGACAGGACGGATGCCCAAGATCAGCGACAAGAAGCGCGAAGACCGGCGCCAGCAGATCCTCGAAGCTGCTCTCGCCTGCTTCTCCGATGACGGCTTTCACCAGACCGGCATGGCCGACATCGTGAAACGGTCGGGCCTGAGCCACGGCGCGGTCTATCTCTACTTCCAGAGCAAGGACGACCTGATCGAGGCGCTGGCCGACGACCGGCATCGGCGCGAGGCCGTGCTCAACTCGGTCGCGCAAGGGTCCGGCGATCCGATCGAAGGACTTCACGCGCTGGTCCGCGTCTACGCGCAATGGCTGACCGATCCCGCCGGCGAAGCGCGGCGCCGCGTCGGCATCCACGGCTGGGCCGAGGCGCTGCGCAACCGCCGCGTCCGCACCAGCGTCATCGAGGGCACCGACATGCCGCGCGCCCTGATCGTGGCGCTGGTCGAGCGTGGCCAGCATGACGGGCTCATGAAGCGCGACCTCGCTGCGGACGCCATCGCGCGCGTGCTGATGGCGATCTTCCATGGCCTTGTGCTGCAAAAATGCTGGGGCGAGAACTTGGACGTAGAGGCCTGCACGACGGCGGTCGGCCGCGTCATCGATGGATTTCGCATGACCAAGCCGGACGTCAGGCGACGAACCAGGGCTTGAGCGATGTTTGTGACCCACGACCTGCTCGCAGGAATCGGCGTCGGCCTCATCAGCGGGCTGGCATCGGGCTTCACAGGCACGAGCCCGGGCGGCGGCCTTGTCATTTTCTCCGTGCTGCTGCTCGGCGCGGAGCAGCACATGGCCCAGGGCACATCGCTGATCGCGCAGGTGCCGCCGACGGGCCTCGCCGGTGTACGCCGTTACTGGCAGAGCGGCAATCGCAGCCCGCTGCAATGGATCGTCTGGATCGGCATCGGATTCCTCGTTGGCGGCGCGGGCGGCGGCTACGCCGCAGCCGCCGTATCCGACGCGATCCTGCAATGGACCTACGTCGTCTACCTCGTCGCGCTGATCGCTGCGCTGGTGCTCCGCCGTGACCGCAAGGACGGCAGCCACGAGGCTGACAATCCCAAGGAATTGCCCTGGCTCCCGCTCTTCCTCATCGGCATGCTGGCGGGCTTTTCCTCCGGCTTCATGGGCATCGGCGGCGGCCTCGCGATCACGGTCGGCCTCGCCGCCGGGCTCCGTGTGCCGCAGCATCAGGCGCAACTCGTCAGCCTGATCTTCTCGATTATCCCGACCAATATTCCGGCGGCCTGGATCTACTGGAGCAAGGGGGTCATGGTCGGCTGGCCGGCCATCATCGGCATTCTTGCCGGCCTCTGGATCGGCACCGATTCCGGTGCGCGCATGGCCAATGGCGTCAGCAAATCGGTGCTGCGCCGGACCATGATCGCCCTCGTCGCGCTGATGGCAATCTACATGACCTACAAGGCGCTGAACTGATCTCAAGGCCGCTTCGGAATGTTCAGCCCGCGCTGCACGGCGGGGCGCGCCAGCCCGCGTTCAAGCCAGGCACCGACCGACTTGAACTGGCTGAACTCGACGAGGTCGCCCGCGCCGTAGAAGCCGACGAGATTGCGCACCCAGCCGAGCATGGAGATGTCGGCGATGGTATACTCGTCATCCATGAACCATTGCCGGCCGGCAAGATGCGTCTCCATCACGCCGAGCAGGCGCTTGGCCTCGCTTACGTAGCGGTCCCGCGGCCGCTTGTCCTCGAAATCCTTGCCGGCGAATTTGTGGAAGAAGCCGACCTGGCCGAACATCGGCCCGATGCCGCCCATCTGGAAATGCACCCACTGGATGGTCTGGTAGCGGCGCGCGGCATCGAGCGGCAGCAGCATGCCGGTCTTCTCCGCGAGGTATTGCAGCATCGCCCCGGACTCGAACAGCGGCAGCGGCTTGCCGCCGGGACCGTTGGGGTCGAGCATCGCCGGGATCTTGCCGTTCGGATTGAGTGAAAGGAATTCCGGCGTCTTCTGGTCGTCCTTGCCGAAATCGACGAGGTGGACCTCGTAAGGCAGTCCGGTCTCTTCCAGCATGATCGAGACCTTGACGCCGTTCGGCGTCGGCAAGGAATAGAGCTGGAGCAACTCGGGATGCTTGGCCGGCCAGCGCTTGGTGATGGGAAAGGCGGAGAGATCGGACATCGGAACCTTCGATCCAAAGTTGAGGCGCATCTAATCTAGGCGAGGCGTCGCATGACGCAAGCGTCAGTAGTTGATTTCCATCCGCAATCCGCGTGGATCCTCTTCCCCGCCGATACGCTCCTTGCTGTCGCGAGCGGCGACTGCGCAAGCACAGGCGTCGATGAGATCATCGCGGCCGATGCCGGTGCGGTGACGCCACGTCAGCCATTTCGGCAACCGCGTGAACCCGCGTTGCGCCAGCACGGCGATGCGTTGCTCGCGCCCTTGCGCCGATGTCTTCTTGGCAAGCCGGACCCGACCTGCCAGATTCCAGAAGATCAATTCCGGATGCGCTTCGCCGATCGTCGCTTGCCGTTCCGGTGTCATGAACTCGTCGACCTCCCTCAGCTTGTCCCTGATATTCCAGAGTTGCGCCGACACACCCTTGTCGTCACGCTGCCAGTAGTCCTCATTCGCCGTTGCCATGTCTGAAAACAGCCAGAGACCCCGGCGCGCGCCCAGGAAGACGGCGGGACCGACCAATTTGCGCGCCTCCTCGTCGCAGCGACGGTAGCCACTCGCTTCTAATCCGATCGGCATGTCGATCATCGCGCGCGCATGCGGCATCACGAGCAGTCGCGTGAGACCCGGCGAATAATCAAACCCGTGATCGCCGCGATCGTCGATCCAGGCTGCGACCCAGCCGAAGCGAAATCCATCGAGGCCGAGATAGCTTGGCACGCTCTCCATCCACATCCTGTCGTCAGTGTCTTGAAATTTTCACACGCGTCTCGCTTGACATCCGCAAGTTGCAGGCGTATTTCCCGCGGCCTCGCGAGCACTTCCGTTCGTGAAATCGATGAACCCGATGATGAAGCACAGCTACGAAAGATTTGCGCGACTGTCGAACGGCCTACGGCCGATCGATTGCGCATGCCCGGCTCATGGGAGCGATCTTGCCTGACCGCAAGATCGACAGTCCGCTTCTCACGGACCCTCCCGAGCCTGCCGCTCCGGAGGGTTTTTTCTTGCCCACCGTGCGGCCCGTTCGAACATCCCGGCATTGGCCGGAACGGGAGACCCGGATCCCGGGGGCTCGCGCTCGAGAAGCGCGTGCCCAAATGCGCGGGGCCTGCCGGAGGGAACAAGGCGATGAGCCGGACACCGATGGCAGAGCGAACCCGAATGGTTCGCAACATGCGGCGCGTCGACAGCGCCGCGATCGAATTTTTGTAAATCGGTTTGCCGCGAGGCTCGCGGCTCAACCGACGCTGGTGGTGAAGATTTCGGATACTTCCTCCACGGTAAAGCGGGTTCGAACCCCGCCTTTGACACACGCACCGGGATGCGACCTCGGGAGAGGCTTGCACGCGGCCCGGCGCAGGATCCGTCCGCAAGGACGGCGCCTGTGTTGTCGTCACTGAGAGCCGAGATCGCCTGTTCCCCAGCGTACCCATCAACGGCCGGCGCGAAAGCATCGGCCTGGCGGTGGTGAAGATGTCTGTTACTTCGTCTGTGAAACGACCGCCCCTTCGGGGCAGCGACAGCATCGCCCGTTCCCCGCCAACCCCATCACGGTCCGTGGTGAAGATTTCTGTTACTTCGCCTATCACGCGAGAGGTCGCGGGTTCGAATCCCGCCCGGTGTACCATGCACCGGTAGCTCAGTGGCCAGAGCGCTTTCCGGCAAGCTTTCGCTTGCCGGGTCTCAGCAATCGCCCGTTCCCGGATCGTGACCCTTTCGTCGCCACCGCCGGTGGTGAAGAGCGCTGTTACTTCGCTGTCGGAGGTTCGAGCCCTCCCGGACACTTGTCCGTAGCTCAGTTGGTAGAGCACGATCAGCCTCGCTTGTTCCCCGGCACCTGTTTTCATTCCATCATCAACCCAGAGGAGGCCGTCATGGTCAGGCTCAACAAGATCGTTCGTGCCTTCACGCGTGAGGGCGCGCGCGCCGTTCGCTTCACGCCCGAGATAGAGCTGAAGCGCGCGCTGATGAACTGCCTCCTGTGGGAGAACCAGTTCTACGAGGACGGCATCGCCATCGCCGACCGCATCAAGGCACTCGTGCCCAAGGTCGCTCCTGCCCGCGTCGCGCAGCTTGCGATCGAGGCGCGCGAGGTGATGAAGCTGCGGCATGCGCCGCTGCTCGTCGTTCGCGAGATGGCGCGCAGCGAAAAGCACCGCGCGCTCGTCGCCGACACATTGGCTCAGGTGATCCAGCGTCCCGACGAGATGACGGAGCTGCTTGCGATCTACTGGGCGGATGCGCTCGGCCCGCAGCAGCAGCGCAAGCGTCAGCCGGTTTCGGCGCAGGTGAAGAAGGGTCTCGCTCGCGCGCTGACCAAGTTCGACGCCTATCAGCTCGCCAAGTACGACCGCGACGGCGCGGTGCGCATCAGGGACGTGCTGTTCCTGGTGCACGCCAAGCCGAAGGACGCCGATCAGGAGAAGCTGTGGAAGCAGCTCGTCGATGGCGAGCTCGCCTCCCCCGACACCTGGGAGGTTTCGCTCTCGGCCGGCAAGAGCAAGCGCGAGACCTTCGAACGGCTGATCGCCGAGCGGAAGCTCGGCGGCCTGGCGCTGCTGCGCAACCTGCGGCTGATGCAGAACGCAGAAGTGCCGCGCGAGACCATCGCGGCCGCGATCGAGGCGATGCGGACGGATCGTATCCTGCCCTATCGCTTCATCACGGCGGCGCGCTATGCGCCGGATTTCGAGCCCGAGCTCGAGACCGCGATGCTCAAGTCGGTCAAGGACCATGTGCGGCTTCCCGGTCGCACCCGGCTCCTGATCGACGTGTCGGGCTCGATGTTCGCAACCCTCTCCGCGCAGTCGGAAATGACGCGCGCGGAGGCGGCGTGTGGTCTGGCCATCCTCGCCCGCGAGATCTGCGACGAGGTCGAGATCTTCACCTTCTCCGACAGGGTGGTGAAGGTCCCTCCGCGCCGCGGTTTCGCGCTCAGGGATGCGATCATCAACTCGCAGCCTCACAGCGGCACTTGGCTCGGCAAGGCCGTGACGGAGATCGACCGCAAGGGCGATCGCCTGATCGTCTTCACCGACGAGCAGAGCCACGACCGGGTGCCCGAGCCCAAGGCGCGCGGCACCATCGTGAACGTGGCCTCGTATCAGCACGGTGTCGGATACGGCGACTGGACCCGCGTCAACGGCTTCTCTGAGGCCGTGGTCGCGTGGATCGCGGCGTCGGAGACAGCGCTGAACTGATGCGCAACGACGACGGCTCCGGACGCGAGATGCGCCCGGGGCCTCCAAAATCCCTGAAATGATCCGCGCGCACCGTCTATGCTGCGCGTGGAATGCGAAGGACCCAGGACCATGCGACGATCCGATCCCTACATGGAGCGCGCCCGAGAGCTCTGCCTCGCCGCCGGCGTCGATCCCGACTCGCGCGTCGGCGAAGGACGCGGTCAGCCGGCCTGGTGCTCGTACCGGGACGCTGCACGCCAGGAGCATCTTGCCCGCGAAGCCAGTGCTGCCGCGAGCGAGATCGCGAATCTGCGCCCGCAGGAGGCACGCTTCCAGAATGCGCCGCTGAAAATCTTCGGCCCGCATGAGGAGGCGACCATCGCGCAGATGCGCAACTGCATGGCGGTCGGCAATGTCGTGTCCGGCGTCATCTGCGCCGACGGCCATCTCGGCTACGCCCAGCCGGTCGGCGGGGTCATCGCCTATGAGAAGCAGATCAGCATCTCCGGCGTCGGCTTCGACATCGGCTGCGGCAACATGGCGGCACGGCTCGATACCCGCTTCGACGACATTGCGGAGATCGTCCCTACGATCATCCGCGACGTTGCGAAAGTGATCTCGTTCGGCGTCGGCCGTGCCAACGCGGAACGCGCCGAGCACGCGCTGTTCGACGACGGCGATGCCTGGCGCGAGAGCGACATGGAGGCCTACCGCCAGAAGGCGGTGAGCCAGCTCGGCACGGTCGGCTCGGGCAACCACTATGTCGACCTCATGCGCGACGAGGAAGGCTTTGTCTGGATCGGCGTCCACTTCGGTAGCCGCGGTCTCGGGCACACCTCTGCGACGCGCTACCTCAAGGCCGCCGGCGGCAAGGACGGCATGAACGTCCCGCCCGCCGTGGTCGACGAGGACTCCGAGCTCGGCCGCCGCTACATCGCGGCGATGCAACTCGCCGGACGTTACGCTTATGCGGGCCGTGAGTGGGTGGTCGAGCGCGTCCGCCAGATCATCGGCGGCCGCGTGACCGAGAGCGTGCACAACCACCACAATTATGCCTGGCGTGAGACCCACGACGGGCGCGATCTGTGGGTGGTGCGCAAGGGCGCGACGCCTGCGTTTCCCGGCCAGAAGGGATTCGTCGGCGGCTCGATGGGCGACGACGCCGTCATTCTCGAAGGCGTCGACAGCCCCGAGGCCAAGGCTTCGCTTTATTCGACCGTGCACGGCGCCGGCCGCCTGTTCGGGCGCAAGGAAGCGAAGCGGCGCTTCTCGCGCGCGGAAATGGATCACTGGCTCAACGAGCGTGGCGTCACCCTGATCGGTGCCGACCTCGACGAGAGTCCGATGGCCTATCGCCGCCTGCCGGACGTGCTCGCGCAGCACGCCGGCACCGTGAAGGTGCTGCACACGCTGCGGCCGTTCGCTGTCGCCATGGCCGGCGACGGCGAGTTCGATCCGTGGAAGGACTAACGCGAACCGCAGGCGGGAGGCATTGCCTCCCGCCTGCATCATTTATGTTGCTCCCTTCTTCGATTTTGCTCGAACAACCGCTGCGCCAGCAGCGCATGGCGAGCGAACGCCAGGAAGGCGTTAGCCTCGACTGGCGCCAGCGCCACGAAAACGGGAATGCCTCCCTCCCTGAATGGGTTGAAATGGATATAACGACGACTCGGCCGCGGGAAGCGCAACTCCGGCGAGGCCTCGACCGTACCGATCACGTCCCCATTTTTGTTTCGCGTCGTGTTCGTCGCGGCGTGAGCAACACAACGAAAACCGCTGCAATCCTCGCGGCAAGATCTCGTTAAGGGCGCGACCTTTAGCCTCACACCCATGTTCAGCGTATCTTCAATCTCATCATGGGTGACCGGTAATGACCTCGATCTCTTCAACCTCCACCAGTACTTATTCTTCCCCACTCGACCTCCTTAAGAGCGAGCTCACCAAGGAGGTCTCGGCGGGCACCATCAGCTCAAGCGACGAATCCGCGCTGTCGTCCGCGCTCGACGACATCGATTCGTCGCTCAAGAGCAGCGCATCAAGCTCGAGCTCCTCGTCGCCGCCCTCGCCCGACGAGATGCAATCCAAGGTGGACGACCTCATCCAGAGCGAGGTGTCGAGCGGCAAGCTGACCAGCGACCAGGCGAGCGAACTGAAGAACGTGTTCGCCAACACCTTCTCCAGCGCAAATGGCGCCGGCGGCCCGCCTCCGCCGCCGGACGGAAGCAGCGACTCGTCAAGCACGAGCAGCACGGACTCCACCTCCTCGTCCAGTTCCTCCTCAAGCTCCTCCTCCGCGACCACCGAGGATCTGATGAAAGAGCTAATCTCGCTGCTTCAGAACGCGACCAGCCAGTCGACCTCCTACAGCTCCAGCGGCAACAGCAACTCGTCCTCGGCGAGTTCGCTGCTGGTCGACTACAAGACCTGATGTCAACGGCCAGGCGCGCGCCGCCGGGCGATCATCCCTGCTTCATCAACGCCGTGACGTGAAGCCGGCGGCGGATCCGCATCCCCTGCCGCTGGTACAGCGCGATCGCCGAGGCGTTGTTCGAAAATACGTGCAGGAACGGGATCTCGCCGCGCGCCTCGATCTGGCGCGCGATCGCCGCAAGCAGCGCCTGCGCGTAGCCGCGGCCGCGATGCTCGGGATGGACGCAGACAGCGGTCATCTCGGTGAAACTGCCCGGCTTCATGCGCTCGCCGGCCATCGCGGCCAGCTCGCCGCCGGCTCGGATGCCAAGGAACGTGCCGAGCTCATGCGTTCTTGCGGCGAACGGACCTGGCTTGGTCAGTGCGGTCAGCGCCATCATGGCGGGAACGTCGGCTACGCCGAGCGTGACGATCTCGGCGTCGCGCAACGGGCTGTCGGCGGGCGAGCCGATCATCTGCTCGCCGGTCTCGGCCAGCACAATCTTGAAGCCGGCAGGAACATCGACCGGTTCCGGCGTGAATAGCGCCGCCACCTGCGCGCCAGACATGAGCTCGCCGAGCGCCGCGAAACTCGCCGCTGACATGTCGACCATGTCGGCAAACGGCGTCATGTCCACGGGATAGCGCAGTGCCCCCGGGCCACCTTCCGCCAGATGCGTCTGGCGCGTCGTCAGCGCGCCCCAGATCGGCCGATCCAGTAGCCGCACATTGCTGTCGGACACCGGCCTAGTCCTTGTCGAAGCTGACGATGACAGCGGCGTTGGCGATGAGGATGGGATCATTCGCCTGTTCCGTGGCCGACGGAATTTCAAGCCCGCCCTTGACCGCATTGACGGTGACGGTGCCATAAGGCAATTCCTTGGCCACCGCGTCCCTGTCCACACTTTCCGGATTGGGCACCGCGATCGTGACGTCGACGAACATGTCGTTCGCGGTCTTGCCGATCATCCGGAAGAAGCCGAGGCTCGAATGCCGGATCGCATCCGAGACCGCACGCTTCGCGGCCTTGGTGGCGTCCCGGCCGTGAACGTCGACGCCCATACCCATCTCGGTGACACAACGAACGCGAGTCATTTCAGATTCCTGTGGCTGGTTGATTGCTGGTGCTAGTTCCGTCATTGCGAGCGCAGCGAAGCAATCCAGCCTGCCGCCGCTGAAAGACTCTGGATTGCTTCGCCATGCTCGCAATGACGATGAGGGAATAGCTTCGCCCCATCACGTCACGCCTTCGCCTTTTCATGCGCCCGCAGCTCGTCGACCAGCACCCGCACGTTCTCCGAATAGTCGATCGGGATGCAAACGAGATGCAAGCCGCCTTCCTTGAAGGCGGCATCGAGCGTCGGAGCAAAGCTGTCGATACTCGCGATGCGATGACCCTTGGCGCCATAAGACTTGGCATAGAGGACGAAATCGGGATTGCCAAAGGTCATGCCGAAATCGGCGAAATGATCGACGGCCTGCTTCCAGCGGATCATGCCATAGGCATGGTCCTCGAGCACCAGCACGACCAGGTTGAGCTTGAGACGGACCGCGGTCTCCATTTCCTGGCTGTTCATCATGAAGCCGCCGTCGCCGGCGACCGCAAGCACGCGGCGATCCGGATAGAGCATCGCGGCCATCATCGCCGACGGCAGACCCGCCCCCATCGTCGCCAACGCGTTGTCGAGCAGCAACGTGTTGGCGACGCGGGTGCGGTAATTGCGCGCGAACCAGATCTTGTACATGCCGTTGTCGAGCGCGACGATGCCGTTCTCCGGAATCACCTGCCTGATATCGTGCACGATGCGCTGTGGCGTCGGCGGCCAGCGCGCCTCGGTGGCGCGATCGGCGATTTGCGCGAGAATTTTCTCGCGCAACGGCAACAACGCTCCCGCTTGCGGCAGCTTGCCCTCTAGACGGTCGGCCAGCAACTCCAGGCTCGGGCCGACATCGCCGACGACCTCGGCATCGGGGAAATAGACCAGCTCGACGCTGGCCGGGGTGTAGCTGACGTGAATGACCTTCGGACCCGACGGCCCCATGATGAAGGGCGGCTTCTCGATCGGGTCGTGGCCGATTGCCACGATCAAATCGGCGGCCTCGATCGCATCGTGAACATAGTCGCGCTCGGTTAGCGCCGCGGTGCCCATATAGAGATTGGTGCCGCCGGGCACGGTGCCCTTGCCCATCTGCGTCGTGAAGAAAGGAATGCCGGTCCGCCGCACGAAGCTCGCGATGCCGTGGGTCGACCGCGGCCGGCTGGTCGCAGCCCCCATCATCACCAGCGGATGCTTTGCGGCCAAAATCATCTCGGCGGCGCGGTCGAGCGCGGCACGATGGGCGACGGGGATCTCGATCGGATGGATATGGATGACGGGAGTAGCAGGCACCTCGTCGCCCGCGATGTCCTCGGGCAGTTCGAGATGCACCGGCCCCGGCCGCTCCTCCATCGCCACGCGGAAGGCGTCGCGGACCACGGTCGGAATGCTGGAGGCGCTGATGATCTGCCGTGACAGTTTCGTCAGCGGCTTCATGGTCGCGACCACGTCGACGATCTGGAAGCGCGCCTGGCGGCTGCTCATGATCGGCTTCTGGCCGGTGATCAAAATCATCGGCATCGCGCCGAGATGCGCATAGGCCGCACCCGTGGACAGGTTGAGCGCGCCAGGGCCGAGCGTCGAGAGACAAACGCCGGGCTTGCCGGTCAGCCGGCCATGGGTCGCAGCCATGAAGGCGGCGGCCTGCTCGTGGCGGGTCAGGATCAGCTGGATTTTCGAGGTGCGCAGCGATTCGACGAGATCGAGGTTTTCCTCGCCGGGAACGCCGAAAATGCGATCGACGCCCTCGTTCTCCAGCGCCGCGACGAACAGATCCGATCCCTTGACCTTGCGTTCCTGTCCGCTCATGTCGTCTCCGCTTGCTACGCTCCCGAGTTCCGGGGAGCGGCAACATGGTAGCGGTTGGCGAGGCGAGCACAACTCACAAAGAGGCGCACCACTGCATCGGCGCCGTCATCGCGAGCGCGGTGCTTTTTCAAATTCGCACGATCATCGCAGACACGCCTTCGCATCCTCGCGGCGCGTTTCGCCCGAGCTTTGCTTGATCGCGTCACCCTCAAATGAAAGAGGGCGCAGGGAAGACCGGGAGCCGGCTGGCTCCCATTGACCGCTATGCAAGAAGTAGATTGCGCTACAGGGCATAGCGGGTAACAGGGCAACCGGATCATCCCAGCCTTCCCTGCGCGATGGTTGGAACGGCTTATGTCGTGATCTCCCCGGGGAGCGTTGCACTATTGCCCCCGTCGCCTTGCGGATGGCTGATGCGCGGGCCCGGTTGGGCCACCCCCATCACCGCAAGACTTGACGCACAGACCCCGGGCGTCAGGACCACACGATTTTGCCGTACGCAAGCCACACCGGTCGTTTGCGCGACGGCCTCGCTCACGGTTGCCCGCCCTGCAAAACCTCATCGCGCCGATGTGACCCACGTCCACCGCCGCCCGGCCCGCGTTCGTGACGATCGCGATACGCCCCTCTTCCTTGGGCCGGAGTGAGGCGACACATACGCCGTTTCCGAATTTCGGTAAAGTGGAATATTTTTGTGAGCGTGGATTGACCGAGCCTTGGCGTGTTTTGCCTGACGGGCAGCACAAGGTCTCGTAGCCCGGATGGAGCGCAGCGCAATCCGGGATCGCATCCACACGGGCAAAAGACCCCGGATTGCGCTGCGCTCCATCCGGGCTACGGGAAACACCTCACCTCACCTTCAGGCTGAGCTCCGTCCCGCCCTTCAGTGGCAGTGTCATCGACACAAAACCGTTGTTGGGATCGCGGATGAAGGCGAGGTAATCCGGCTCGGCGTTGTCGTTCATGACATAGCCGCCGACGAGCAGCTGCGGTGCGACGATCTCGATCACTTCGCGCGCGAGCGAGGGGCCTTTGTCGCCCGGCCAGCCGTCGATCAGGACGAAATCGACGGGGCCGCCGAGATCGCGCAGCGTCTGTCGCGCGTCGCCTTCACGGATCTCGGCGTAGTCGGCGAGACCCGCTTCAGTGAGGTTGCGTTTGGCGGCTTCGACCTTGGCCGGCACGATCTCCGAGCCGATCACGGTGCCGCCGCCATTGTCGCGGATCGCCGCGGCAAAATACAGCGTCGACATGCCGACCGAGGTCGCGAACTCCGCGACGCGCGTGGCACGCAGGCCGCGGCACAAGAGATAGATCAGCTCGCCCTGCTCGGGATGGATCGAAAAACCCTGCTCGGCATAGGCCTGCGGATCGCGGCTCGCAAAGGCATTGCCGCGCGGGCCGCCGCCGGACGGGCGTTGACGCGCGGCCTGCAAGCGCGCGATCACGGCGTTGACGCGCGGATCGGCAATCGGACTGTGTTCACTCACCATATTCTGCGCTCCGCTTCACTTGCCCAGGATTTCCGCAGCCGCGCGATCCAGGATCGCGGCGATGCGGCGCGCCTCGGCGGTATCGCTGCCGTGCTTCGCACGCAGTGCGCGTTTGAGATTGTGGCGAGCGCGGTGCAGCTCGTCAGAGGCATCCGCATCGAGATCGCTGATGCCCGCAAAGGCCTCGCGCACCTCGTCCATGCGGCGGCCGATCCGCGACAGCGCCTGAAGGATTCCGTCGGCGGTGGCGCGATGCTCGGCGAGAAACGCCTCGCCCTGCGGCGTGATGCTGTAGAGTTTTCTGCCGCCATCCTGCGCGACACGGGCGTGGCCGACCTCTTCGAGATAGGTCAGCGCCGGATAGATCACGCCGGGGCTCGGCGTGTAAAATCCCTCGGAGCGCTCCTCGATGATCTTGATCAGCTCGTAGCCATGCGCCGGCTTCTCAGCGAGCAGCGCGAGGATCACGAGCTGGAGGTCCTGCGAGGACAGCCGGCGCGCGCCCGGAAAGTCGTCGCCGCCGCGCCCGAAAAAGCCGTGTCCGCCGCGGCCGAAGCGATGCCGCCCGCCATGCCGGCCCATGGCGAAGTGGGCGAAGTGCCCAAAGTGGAAGTTTCTGTGGTCTCTGTGCTTACCAAACATGTCTTACGTCTCCTTCTCAAAACATATCTTACGATATAGTTTGCGATAGCGGAGGCGCAAATCACGGGTCCGTGATCGACCGGTCAGGGCCGCAGAGGCCGGGTGGCGCTACTCGGCGGCCTCACTGTGAGGCACGCCCTGCTCGACCTCGAGCTGAAGGATGTCGTTGAAGCGGTTGAAGGCGCCGCACAGCGCGATGCGCCAGGTCAGCTCGACGATCTCTGCTTCCGAGAAATGGGCGCGAAGGCGGGCAAAAATCTCGTCGCGCGTCTTGTTCCAGTTGTTGGTGACGGCGATGGAATATTCGACGACGAGCTTGTCGCGCTCATCGAGCTCGGGGTGATCCTTGTAGTCGACCAGGCGCGCGGCGCCCTCCTCCGACACGCCTTGCACCGCCAGCTTCGGCGCGTGGTGCGAGACGCAATAATCGCATTTGTTGAGCAGCGACACCGTCACCAGCGCGAGCTCGAGATGGCGTTTCGACACCAGGCCCTCGCTCGCGAGATCGACCAGCAACGACCACATGTGCTTGAAGATCGGCAGACGATGCGCCATCACACCGGCCTGGTTCTCGAACGCGCCGTAGGTCGTCATCTTGTCCCACAGCGGTCGCAATGCTTCCGGCAGATCGTCCCTGGTCTTGATCGAAACGCGCGACATGGCATTCCATCCTCGGCTGGAACATGCATGCTGCCATAAAGGTGCGCCGATGTCCGCCATTGCAATCGCATGACTCCCAAGACCTTTGAAGCGCGCTGCCTTTGCCTTCCCGCCGCCACCAAGGTGGTGCAGTGGGAAGGCACCTCCGTGTTCAAGGTCGGCGGCAAGATGTTCGCGCTGAGCGGCGGCTTGACCGCAAGCTACATGTTCAAGACCTCGGATATGGCCTATGCGATGCTGATCGAGCAAGGCGCGGCGCGGCCGGCGCCGTATCTGGCACGGGCCAAATGGGTGCAGCTCGTCAGCAACACAGCGCTGCCCGATGCCGCGCTCACCGCCTATCTCGCGCAAGCCCATGCGCTGATCGTGGCAAGGCTGACGCGGAAGGCCCGCAAGGAGCTCGGGCTGGGCTAAAGCTTCGCCTCGGCAAAGATGCGGCCGATCCAGTCGAGGAAGATACGCAGGCGCAGCGTGAGCTGGCGATTTTGCGGGTACAGCGCCGAGAGTGGCGTCGGCGACGGCGGAAAGTTCGGCAGCACCTCGACCAGCGCGCCGCTGGCGAGATCTTGCTCGAAACGGTAGCGCGGCGCCTGGACCATGCCAAAGCCGAGCCGCGCCAGATCCGACATCGTGTCGGAATTGTTCACCCGGATCCGGCTTGGCAGCATGATCTCGCGCAAGGTGCCGCCGACCGAAAATTCCAGCGGCAGCACGTCGCCCGTTCGCGACGAAATGAAGCCGACCATCTGGTGCCCGTCGAGCGCGTCCGGCGCTGTGGGCGTGCCGTGCTGTGCGAGATAGGCCGGACTTGCCACTGTAATCTCCGCGACCGTGCCGAGGCGGCGCTGGATCATGCCGCTGTCATCGGGCTGGCCAGCGCGAATGACGCAATCGACGCCCTCGCGCACGAGATCGACCAGGCGGTCGCCCTGCCCGATCTGCAACTCCAAGAGCGGATGACGCGCCAGGAATTCCGGCAGTTTTGGCAGGATGAAGGTGCGCGTCAAAAGCGGATGCGCATCGACGCGCAGCAGGCCGCGCGGCTCGGCGTCGCGCATCGCGCTTTCCGCCTCCTCCACCTCCGACAGGATCGCGACACAGCGGCGGTAATAGTCCTCGCCGTCGAGGGTCGGCGTGACATGGCGCGTGGTGCGCTCGAGCAGGCGCACGCCGAGACGCGCCTCGAGGCCGCGGATCACCTCGCTCGCCGTCGAGCGCGGCAGGCCGAGATCGGCAGCGGCGGCGGTAAAGCTGCGCCTTTCGACGAGGCGGACGAACAGGCGCATGGAGTCGAAACGGTCCATGCCGGATTGTTCAACACAGCCGACAGGTGATGGCAAGAGCTGCCGGATTATCCGCCTCGCACGATCGGCTATTCCCTGCGGAGGAGACGCGGGACGAACCTGCCGTCGCTGCCACGGAGCTTCACCATGCCCTTTGCCAACATCAAGGTCCCGCAGGCTGCGCTGTCGACAGCGCAGAAGCAGGAGATCGTGCATCGCGTGACCGCGATGTTCGTCGATTACTTCAGCGAAGCGGCACGTCCCCACACGATGGTGCTGATCGAGGAAGTGCCCGACGGCGGCTATGGCCGCGCCGATGAAGTGTTCGTGATCCCCGCGCCGTACCGGGCCAAGGAGTGAGGTGGGCGCTCTCCACAACGTGATGGGATGATCGTCATCCTCCCATTGGCCCGGTGCTGCACCGCAACTAGCTCACGGGAAATTCCATTTCTGATGGAGAATTTCGATGAGCAAGCCCAACACCACATCCGCCAAGAACCATCGCTACGAGCTCGTGCACGGCGAAGGCGCCGACTTCGTCGCCTATCAACGCCGCAGCGACAACGGCCGTTGGCAAACCCTCGCGACCTGGATGATCCCGCAGTCGATCTGCGCGTAGAAAAAAGCGTCGTCATGCCCGGGCTTGTCCCGGGCATGCACGTTCCTTGTGACGCGCGGCGAGGCTCGCATGCGCTGCGCGTATCGCTCAGCGCTTCTTCTCGCTGTCCACCTGTGTCGCCCGCAAGAGATTGTCGCGCAGCCGGCTCACCGTCTTCTGCACCACCGGAAATTCATCGCCGAGACCGGTCGCCTCGATCACGGATTTGCCGAGATCCTGCTCGATCAGCTTGCGGCCGGCCGGCATCAGGCCGATCCGCACCTGCCGCTCGTCGGTGGGATCGCGGTGGCGGCTGATGAATCCCATCTGCTCGAGCTTCTTCAGGATCGGCGTCAGCGTGTTGGATTCCAGGAACAGCTTTTCGCCCAGCGCGCTGACGGTCAGCTCGTCCTCGTCCGACAGCGCCACCATGGCGATGTACTGGGTGTAGGTCAGGCCGACCTTGTCCAGCAGCGGCTTGTAAGCGCGGCCGAAGGCCAGATTGGCCGAATAGACGGCAAAGCACAGGAAATTCGACAGTTTTCGGCCTTTATCGGTGGATTTGGAAAGACGGGCCACGGGAACCTCCGCAATTTGTGATCCGCCAGGGAATATAAATCGCATCCGATTAAATCGGAAGAGATTGACTGGCTCGGTCGCCAGGTTTATTTCAATACGCATCCGATTAGATCGGATACGATATAACTCAAACCCCGAAAGGAATTCCGCCATGACCACCGCTGCAAAAGTTCTCTTCACAGGCCAGGCCCACGTTACCGCCGGCCATGACGGCGCCGCACGCTCGCAGGACGGCCAGCTCGACATCAAGCTGCCGCAGCCGCACCCGGCCGCCGAAAACCTGTTCGCCGCCGCCTGGTCGGCTTGCTACCTCGGCGCCATCGGGCTCGCCGCCGCCCAGCGCAAGGTCAAGCTGCCGCAAGAGCCGTCGGTCGATACCGCGATCGACCTGAACAATGCGGCCAGCGGCTTTTTCCTGCGCGCCCGCCTCGACGTCAGCGTGCCCGGTGTCGATCGCGCAGTTGCGCAGGAGCTGATCGAGGCCGCGCACGGCATCTGCCCTTACTCCAAGGCCGTCCACGGCAACATCGAAGTGACAACAACCCTCGTCTGACACACTCCGACGCGGCCCGGCCGAGGAACGGCCGGGCGCGGCGCGGAGCAACAATCCGGGAGCCGACCATGAGCAACAATTTCCTGCGAACCGTGCGCGTGCTGGCGAGCGTTGCCTTGCTCGCCACCAACATCGTCACGCGGCCAGCCGCCGCAGCGCAGCCGGCCGGCGTCACCCGCACCGACCTCCAGCGCCACGACCTCAGCGCGCCCGGACGCGAAGCGGTGCAGGTCCGCGTCGACCTCGCACCGGGCATAGCCTTCGGCCGCCACACCCATCCGGGCGAAGAGATCATCTACGTGCTGGCCGGCCGCATGGAATACGACGTCGACGGCAAGCCGCCGGTGACGCTGAAGGCCGGCGACGTGCTGTTCATCCCGGCCGGAACCGTTCATGCCGCGAAGAACGTCGGCGACGTGACCGCGAGCGAGCTTGCGACCTATATCGTCGAGAAGGACAAGCCGCTGCTGACGCTGGTGAAGTGAGCCGGATTGACCCATTCGCAATATCTGACTAAAGTCAGATATCATGCTCGATCCTGTTTCCCGCGTCCGCCGCTTCAACCGTGCCGTGACTTCTGCCGTCGGCGCGCTCGACACCTCGTTCCTCGGGCGCGGACGGCCGCTTGGTGCGGCGCGCGTGCTCAATGCAATCGGGCAAGGGCGTTCGGATGTGGCTGACATCCGCGACTATCTCGGCCTGGATTCCGGGCTGATGAGCCGCCTGCTGCGCAGCCTCGAGGACGAAGGGCTGATCGAGACCGAAACGCATGAAGACGACGCACGACGTCGCGTTGCCAGCCTGACGCGCGCGGGCCGGCGCGAATTCGCGGCCTATGAGGCATTGTCGAACACGCAGGCCGAAGGTTTCCTCGCGCGGCATGCGCAGCGCGAAGCGCTGCTGGCGGCGATGGATCTGATCGCGTCGGCGCTGACGCGCGAGCGCATTGCACTCACCGAGATGGATCCGCGCAGCGACGAGGCCCGCTATTGCCTCGGCGAGTATTACGCCGAGCTCGGCCGCCGCTTCAAACAGGGTTTTGACGTCTCGCTGTCGCGCGATCCCGATGCCAAGGACATGCGCCGCCCGCGCGGCAGCTTCATCGTGGCGATGTCCGACACGCTGCCGATCGGTTGCATCGGCCTGAAGGGAACGGATCACGGTTATGCCGAGATCAAGCGCCTCTGGGTCGCGCCCTCCGCGCGTGGATTGGGGCTCGGCAAGCGCCTGATGGACGCCGCCGAGGATGCCGCACGCACGCTCGGCATCGCCCTCTTGCGGCTCGACACCAACAGCGCGCTGCCGGAAGCCGGCCGGCTCTACCGCACCACCGGCTGGCGTGAGATCCCGCGCTTCAATGACGACCCCTACCCGGATCTGTTTTTCGAAAAGCGCCTGTGAGCGGTGCACCGATTCCCGTGCTCCCGCGTTAGGCTCGGAGCCGCAGGAGCATCGCCATGACGCCAGCCGAACTCGCTCACATCTATCGCGGCTATATTGCTTGCCTGAACCGGCAGGATTGGACAGCACTCGGCCAATTTGTGCATGACGAGGTCGTGCACAATGCGCGGCCACTTGGGCTGACAGGCTATCGCGCGATGCTGGAGCAGGATTTTCGCGAGATCCCGGACTTGCGTTTCAACATCGACCTGCTGATCTCCGAGCCACCGCGCATCGCCAGCCGGCTGAAATTCGATTGCATGCCGGCCGGCACGTTCCTCGGGCTGGCCGTGAACGGCAGGCGTGTGTCATTCTGCGAAAACGTGTTCTACGAATTCCGCGACGGAAAGATCCGGCAGGTATGGTCGATCGTCGACAAGGCGGCGATCGAAGCGCAGCTCTGAGGCTGCGCCTCATTTTCATCATGCTGCCACTGGCGCCGGCGCCGGCTCGCCTTGCGGCTTCGGGAACGGGCGGAAATTCATCGCCATCAGGAACGCGCCGAGGCCCATCGCCCAGGAGCCGATATAGAGCCAGGCGTAGCTAGAGAACGCGTCATAGATCAGGCCGCCGGCGAGCGGGCCGGTCGCCATGCCGAGGCTGCCCGCCATCGCGGTGCCGCCGATCATCGTCCCCATCATGCGCAGCGGAAAGTTTTCGCGGATCAGCACCGAATAGAGCGGCATGGTGCCGGCATAGATGAAGCCGAACACGGCAGCGACCGTATAGAACGTCGCGAGCTGGTGCGCGAACACATAGGCGAGCGCGCCGAACGCCTGCAACAGCAGGCCTGAGACCAGTACGCGCTTGGCGCCGAACCGGTCCCCCATCACGCCAAAGGCGATGCGGCCGCCAAGGCCGGCGAGGCCTTCGACGCTGTAGATCGTCACCGCCGCGATCAGCGGAATGCCGCAGCTCACGGCATAGCTGACGGTGTGGATGATCGGGCCGGAATGGGTGGCGCAGCAGAAGAAATTGGTCGCGACGAGGATCAGGAATTGCGGCGAGCGCAGCGCTTCGCCCCGCGACATCTCGGCCTGTGGCACGCCTCCGCCCGACGGCGCGGCGGTTGGATGCGCGAGCGCCGGGGGACGACGCACCAGCAGCGATACCGGGATCATGATGGCACCAACCACCAGCGCCACGATCTGCATCGCGGTGCGCCAGTCATGGTTCGAGACGAGCCAGGCCGCGAGCGGCGCCATCGTCATCGGCGCCACGCCCATGCCGGCCGACACCAGCGAGACGGCCAGGCTGCGATGGGTGTCGAACCAGCCGGTGACGGTCGCCATCATCGGCGCGAAGATCGCGGCGCAGGAGGCGCCGACCAAAAGGCCGAACACGAACTGGAACACGATCAGCGAGGTCGCATGGCTCGCGGCGAACAGGCTCAACGCCAGCACCGTCGATCCCGTCAGCACCACCGGCAGCGGACCAAACTTGTCCGTCAGAGTCCCCCAGATCATGCTGCTGAACGCCATCGCCAGGAAGCCGATCGTCATCGCGCTGGAGATGCCGGTCACCGACCACCCGGTGTCCTTCGCGATCGGCTGGAGGAACACCGGCAGCGAAAACATGCCGCCGATGGCGACGCAGCCGAGCAAGCCGCCGGCGGCGACAATCACCCAGCGATAAGAGGTACCAGTCATGTTTGTCTCCCGTCAGGTCTGTCTGGGTGGAAGACGAATTGGAATGGCGCAAGCAGACAGGTCGACGCTACTTTATTTCGCGAGCCCCCGCGACCGCCGCGAGCGCATGGTTCCGCCGCCGGCGTCTCTGGTGCGCCCTGCCGGCGCAGCATATCTGATGGCAGCAGATGTCAGGAAGAACCCGCATGCCAAAAGTCGACGTCGCCGCTGTCCCCGCCCGCAAGGGCTCCGGCTATCCCGCCCCCTTCGACGCGCCTTGCGCCGAGCGCCTCCGGCAACGGCTCGGCAATGCCGGAGGCCTCTCCGATTTCGGTATCAATCTGATGCGCCTGCCGCCGGGCAACTGGTCGAGCCAGCGGCATTGGCACTCGCACGAGGACGAGTTCGTCTATGTGCTCGAAGGCGAGTTGACGCTGATCGAGGACGGCGGCGAAACCGTGCTGCGCGCCGGCGATTGCGCCGCCTTTCCGAAAGGCAGCGGCAACGGCCACCACATGATCAACCGCTCGGATGCAATGGCCGTGTATCTCGAAGTCGGCTCCCGCTCGCCCGACGACCTCATCACCTGCTCCGACATCGACATGATGAGCCCGGCGTCCGATGGCCGCTTCCTGCACAAGGACGGCACGCCGTATCCGGACGGATAAGCGATATCGCCGAGACCTCGCCAAGGGACGTGCTCTCTGCACAAGGTTGCAATTCGATTTGAGACGCTGCGCAGCTGCGATAGGATGTTGGCCGACCGCCCTATAGCCGGCAGCACCAAGGACAGCGGCATGTCGAAGCAAACCCATGAGCCCGAGATCGGACTTATCGAGATCGATCGCGATATCACGCTGCGCAGGATGCTGGTCCGCAGCACCGCGCCGACGCGGACCGTGCTTCTGCTGCATGGATTTCCCGAAACGATTTTGGGATGGAAGGACATTTCGCTCGCGCTGGCCGTCGACCACGACGTCCACAGTTTCGACTGGCCCGGCTACGGCCTCTCGTCGCGTCCGCCGGTCGATCGCTTTGCCTATGCGCCGGCAGACTATGCCCGCGTGCTGAAGGGCTATATCGAGGCCGCAGGCATCGATCGTACCAAGCTCACGATCTATGCGACCGACATCGGCGCGCTGCCGGCGCTGCTGCTGGCGCTCGATGAGCCCGATATCGCGAGATCGCTGATCGTCGGCGATTTCGCGCCCTTCAACCGGCCCGCGCTGATGTGGCAGAACCTGCAGGCCCTGAAGTCGAAGCCGTCATCGGACCATGTCCGCGCCGCGATGAACGCCGGCCGCGACGAAATCCTGCAAAACACCTTCTTTCGCGGCCTGCCGAAGCAGGCCCACTACGACGTCCCGCAGGCGTTTCGCGACGACATGGCAAAGGCATGGAGCCACGACGGGATGACCGTCGTGGATGCCTTCTATCACTACTATGCCTCGTTCACCCGCGACCAGGACCATTTCGAGGCCAACCTCGCCCGGCTCAAGACGCCGGTGAAAGTGGTGTGGGGCTCGGACGACCTCTACATCACGAAGGACATGGGCGCCGAGCTTGCGGAGCGCATCCGCGCGGAGCTCAACGTGCTCCAGGGCATCGGCCACTACCCTCACCTCCAGGCGCCCGAACAGACCGTCGTGGAAATTCGCGCTGCATCGCGCTGAGTGCAAGCGACGCGCTCACCGGGCGGCGCGGCGCCACTTGCTGACCGTGAGCCATATTGCGGAGACCAGAAAATAGATCGCGCCGACTGCGGCATAGCCTGCGACGTCAGCGATCGACGGAGACATCGGCGTCGTGGCTTGAAAGATGAAGAAGCCGCCGGCCAAAGCCGACTGGCCACCGCTGAGCACCATCGCCCACTGCGCGCCAAAGCTTTTCCAACGCCGGATGGCTGTTCCCAGCTGAAGCAACCCGGACAGGATCGCCCAACCGCCGAAAACGCCGAGCAGCCAATTCATGCTCATGTGCAAGGCGACGATGACAGCGATGGTCGTCACCACGCTAACCAGAACGTTCAGCGCCTGCGTACGATTCTGATCAAGGCCGCCGCTGCGCAGCGCGTCCACGGCATTGGCCGCGGCGTCCCATGCCGGATAGAGCACGAGCAAGGATCCGGCGATCGCCGCGGAAGACGGAGCAACGGCGAACGCGGCCATGACCCAGGCAACCGAGAACGCCGCCCGGATGAAGTAGTAGGATTTCAGCCATTGCTCGCGATCGGCAACAACCAGGTCCACTTGGTGATACGTCACTTTAGCTCTCCTTTACCTACTAGTTGGTAGTTTTCGTGCGGCGAGATCCCTCACCCACGCCTGTGAGTGTTGTCGTCTCGCCGAAATCTCTCAGTGCTTGTTGGACAGCCGATCCAGCAGCGGGGCGGTGATCACACCGAACATTTTTGGATCGCCATAGGCGCGCGCCGACAGCATCGCGCCGTGAACCGTTGCCATGAATCCTTCAGCCTCGACCCGGGCCGTACCGGAGAGCTTGAGTTGCCCCTTCCGCTTGCCGCGCTCCAACATTGACGTCAGCCACGCGGCAAGCGCGCGGAAATGCGCACGAACTTCAAGCGCCACGTCCTCCGGCAGAATCGGAAGCTCGCTTGCCAGCAGCGCACAGACACAGAAGGACGCCGTCGCATCGTTGATGCACGCCTCCCAATACCCGACGTAACTCTTGAGCTGGTCGCGCGGGTCCGTGATGTTCCGCTCGAGTGCCGCCAGTCCCGCCTCCGCTTCTTCGCGGTAGCGCAACACGAGGGTGCGGACCAGATCGACCTTGCTGGCGAAATGGTGGTGAATGCTCGGCTTGCGGATGCCGACGATTTCGGCGACATCAGCATAGCTGAAGCCGTTGTAGCCACCCGCGATGATCAGACTGCGTGCGCAGGCCAGGATATCGTCGGCGGTTGAGGATCCATTGGTCATGATTTTGACTACCTTCCAGTAGGTAGAGAGTCAAGAACGGGATGCTTCAACCATCCGTGAGTGGTAGGAGGCTGCATGACCATCCGTCCCATCGTCCGTTACCCCGACCGCCGCCTTGCGATCCCGGCGCGGACCGTGACGGCATTCGACGATACACTGCGCGAGTTGGCAGCCGATCTGCTCGACACGATGCGCGCTGCGCCCGGGATCGGCATCACTGCGCCGCATATCGGCGTGCCCCTGCGGGTCGTGGCGCTCGAGCTCGACGCCAGGGACGGCGCGCGCACCTATGTCAATCCGCAGATTGAATGGGCGTCGCCCGAGATGATCATGCACCGCGAGGGCAGCGTCTCGATGCCTGGCGTCAACGACGAGGTGCAGCGGCATGCGCGCGTCCGGATCAGCTATCAGGATCTCGACGGTGCCACGCACACCGAGGAGTCCGAGGCCTTGCGCGCCGTCTGTCACCAGCACGAGATCGACCAGCTCGACGGCCTGTTCTGGATCCAGCGGCTGTCGCGGCTGAAACGGGATCGGCTGGTAAAGAAATTCGAGAAGATGTCGCGGGAGTAGAAAATGACAAGCTTACCCATCAGCACCGCATCATGCGCCTGCGGCCGCGTTCAACTCAAGGCGTTCGGCGCGCCGATCGTCAGTGCCGTCTGTTATTGCGGAGATTGCCGGAAGGGAGCCGACCAGATCGAAGCTTTGCCCAACGCCGGCGCCGTGCGCGATGCTGATAGCGGGACCTCCTACAGCCTCTATCGGAAAGACCGCTTCGAATGCGCAGAGGGCGCCGAGCTGCTTAAGCCCTACAAGCTCAAGGACAGTTCGCCGACAAACCGGGTTGTCGCGACGTGCTGCAACTCGGCGATGTTTGTGAACTTCGACCGAGGCCCGCACTGGGTCTCGGCCTATCGCGCGCGCCTTCACGGCGAGCTCCCGCCGCTTCAGTACCGGATTTGCACCAAATCCAAGCCGGAGGGCGTCGTCCTCCCGAACGACGTTCCGAGCTCAGGGAGTTTTCCTCCAGGACTCATTTTCAAGATTCTCGCGGCGCGGATCGCGATGGCATTTGGTCGATGAACGCGTAGGATGGGTAGAGCGAAGCGAAACCCATCACCGCGCCTGCTCGAAGAAGTCGATGGGTTTCGCTTCGCTCTACCCATCCTACAAACACGCCTACACGCTGCGAAGGAAATCGATCATGGCGGCGCTGACCTCGCCCGCGCGTTCCTGCTGGGTCCAGTGGCCGCAGTCGCGCAGCATGACCGTCGGCCGGAGTTTCGGCACGAAGGCGGCCTGCTTCTTGATGTCCTGCGCAAAGGCGGCCGCGACGAAATCGCGGTCGCCGACCAGATAGAGCGCGGGCACGGTGACCACCGCGCCGTTGAAGGCGGCCATCAGCTCCCAGCCGCGATCGACATTGCGCCACCATGCAAGCGGTCCGTGGAAGCCACTCCGTGCATAAGCCTCGACATAGACGTTGATGTCAGCCTCCGTGATCCAGGGCGGCAGGGACGGCGGATCGGCCAGCACGTTGCCCTTGCGCGGCACCATTCCGGCGGCAAATCCGCCGGCGGCTGATGCCGGCCTGTCGGCCGATTGCAGATAGAACTGGGAGCGGAAGGTGCGGCGCAGATCGCGCCCCATCCCGGCTTCGGCCTCGGGCGTCTGAAGGAAGAGCTGGTAGAACAGCGCATCCGCGTTGCGCGGCATCAGCGTTGTCGGCGGTGCCGCGCTGTCGCCGAATGCCCGCGGCCGGAACGGCGGGCTCATGGCAATGACACCGCTGAAGCGGTCGGGCCGCAGCAACGCGGCCTGCCATGCGATCGCAGCGCCGATGTCGTGGCCGGCGATCACGGCCTGCTTCGCGCCGAGCGCATCGACGAGACCCACGATGTCCCCGATGTCGTGGAGGATCGTGTATTTTTCCACGTCCTCCGGACGGTCGCTGCGCCCATAGCCGCGCAGGTCCGGCGCGACCGCACGGTATCCGGCCTTCGCCAGCGCACCGAGCTGATGCCGCCACGAATACCAGCACTCGGGAAAGCCGTGGCAGAGAATGACGAGCGGCCCCTCACCCTGCTCGGCCATGTGCAAACGGATGCCGTTGGTCTCGATCATGCGATGCGTCACCCCCGGCATTGCCGGATCGACCCAGGAGGCCGGCTCGGTGCTTGCCGCGGCCGGTTCGGCGGCGGCCGCACGTGGCGGCTGCGCGAATGCGGCACCCACGCTGAGCGCGCCCGCCGCCCAGAGCATATCTCGCCGGGACAGTGTCGACTTTCTCGGCATCACTGCGCCCCCTTCATCGCGGCGGGGTTGGCCATCAGCAGGCCGAGCGGCTGGAGCGGACCGACCGGGATATAGTCGTGATCCATCAGATGCTCCTTGCCGAGCGGCAACCCATCCATGATCGCCTGCGCCTCTGCGACGTCCTTGGTATCCAGCAACATGACGACTCCGCGACCGTCGCCGCGCGAATACCATTCGCGGATCTTTCCACCGAGATAGAGCTGCACGGTCGCGCGGATTTCGGCCGGCATCACCGCCATCACCTGGTCACGGGTGACGCCGGCTTTCACGGTGATCATGACGAGGACGCCAGTGACGGCTGGCGACGAGACTTGAGCCTGGGCGGCGGTGGGATTGGTCACGAGCGAACCTCCTGTGAGAGCGAGTGTGAGTGCGACGACGACGCTGCGCAGTGCGCCCGTCGGTCCCGTTTTGGCGATCATGGCGGGCGTCTCCTTGTTCGAAACGTCGGATGGGGCCGCTTTGGCGGTGCCAGGTTCACATAGACGCTGGGAGCGCGGCTTGTATGGTCGATTTGTTCACATATGTTGTTCGGAAATGAACAGGGGCCGCGCATGGACTGGCAATGGGACGACGTCCGCTTCTTCCTCGCTGTGGCGCGCGCCGGCAGCCTGTCGGCGGCGGCGCGTACGCTCGGCGTCGGTCATGTCACGGTGGGGCGGCGGATCGCGCTGCTCGAGAAGCAGCTCGGCGTGACGTTACTCAACCGCAACCCGGACGGCTTCGTGACGACGTCGGCCGGCGAAGCGATCCTGCGCCAATGCGCGGCGATGGAGAGCGCCGCCACCGATCTCGAGCGCATCGTCGCCGGCCACGATTCGCTGCTCAAGGGCACGGTCCGCGTCACCTGCACCGAGGCGCTCGCCTATCAGCTGGTCGCGCCCGCGATTGCGGCGCTGCGCAAGACCCATCCGGAGCTGCGGGTCGATCTCATCATCGGCGTTCGCTCGCTCGACATTGCGCGCCGCGAGGCCGATCTCGCCGTCAGGTTCGCGCGTCCCTCAGCCTCGGACCTGATCTGCCGCAAGCTCGGCGACGTCGCCTTCGCGCTCTACGCCTCCAAGCGCTATCTGGCGAGCAAGGGCGTTCCGAAGCAGGGCCACGGATTGGCGGATCACGACCTCATCACCTTCACCGGCGCGCCGGCTGCGATGAGCCCGTTCTTCATGGGCGAGCCGCTCGAAGGCGTGCGGATCGCGCTACGCTGCGACAGCCCGTTCGTCCAGCTTCGCTCCGCCGCGAACCACGGCGGCATCGCCGAGGCCGTCTGCTTTCTCGGCGATGCCACGCCGGAATTGGTGCGCGTCTGGCCCGAGAGGCCGCCGGCGCGACGCCCGGTGTGGCTGATCATGCATCAGGACATGCGCCGCGCCGCGCGCATCCGCGCCGTCTCGACCGCCATCACCGAGGCCTTCCGCCGCGAGCGGCGCGTTTTGGAGCAAGGGGGAGCGGCGGGATGAGCGACACGCGGCCTGTCCGTTTGTTGCGATCGGAAACGCCTCCCCGCCAAATGGCGCTATTTCAGCGGCAGAAAAAGCTCCGCGACCGTCTCATGCTCCGGCACCTCAGGGAAGAAGCTCAGCCGCTGGCAATAGAGCGGGAAGTCGCGCGCCTCCTCGCCGCTGGCTGGAAACCAGTCGCGATAGAGATAGAGCGCGGCGGGCTCCAGATTGTCGGTGTAGCCGACGACACGCAGCACCGCGCAGCGCCCGCCGGGGATCTCGCCGGCCTTGATCGCTTCGCCGTTCGCCACGATCGGCTGGTCGGTGCCGACGCAAAGGTCGATGCTGTAATCGTCGGGCGAGGCAGGACGCCGCTCGGACCGCCAGACGTTGAAGGTCGGGCTTGTGCTGGGGTGCAGGCTCGCCGCCCTGCGCCACGCGATGAAGCGCTGAATGGTCGCACCAAGCGTCTCAGGGCTCCCCCGATGCTCCATGATCGCGACCTTTGTGGTGGGCACGTCGCGGATCGTCACGTCGCCAGGCGTAAAAATCGTCTGCATGAGCTTGCTCCTCGCATTGTCGAGAGGCCAGAAGGCCGCAAGCCACGGCTCCCAATCGGGAGATTTCCGGAACGACGACGGCGATTGCCCGAACCGTTGCCGAAAGGCGCGGGCGAAGGCATCCGGTGCGTCGTAACCGGCATCCATCGCTATCTCCGTGACGCTTTGGGCGTCACTGTAGGCAAGCCAGTAGGAAGCGCGCTTCATGCGGGCGAGCTGGACATAGCGATGCACGGACAACCCGAAGGTCGCCGAAAACTGCCGGTGGAAATGAAATTTCGAGAAGGCCGCAACAGCACTTAAGCTTTCCAGGTCCAGATCGTTGTCGAGATGCCGGTCGATATGGTCCAGCACCCGCCGCATCCGGTCCTGGTAGTTTTGCAGCGCCGCCGTCATCGTCCCTCCTCCGTGGCGGCTTGAGTTAAGCGATGGCGGCGATGGCCTGCTCGACCGATCTTGCGGTTTGGCAGGGAGCGGCTCCAAGTCTCCAACGACAACTTTCAGTTCGCAAGGCGGGTACGTAGGGTAGAGCGAAGCCGTCAGTCTCCCTCGTCGGCGCTGCGAACAGCACATCGTAGGCGCCGATCGAAGTTCCCTGGCTGTTCACGCTCGCGCGCAATTGCGCGGCCATGCGGGCATCCTCGCGCTCGAATGGCAGGACGGAGATCGTTTTCAGGAGCATCTTCATCACGTCCCTGACGGCAAGCGTCGCCGGCGACCCGCCGCGCGTCAGTCGCGAGATACGGACAGTCCGGCGAGAAGCGGCGCGTACGCGGCGAGCCTGCGGGATACGAACTCAGTGAAGAGCCGCACGCGCTTCGTCTGGCGTGTCTCCCCCTGTGTGAGAAGCCAGAGCGTTCCGTACATGTGCAGGTCGGTGCCCGGCACCCTCACCAGGAGGGGGTCGGCGTCTCCGACGAAGCACGGCAGTGTCGTGATCCCGAGCCCTTGCCGTACCGCAGCGATCTGCGCCTCGGCGTCCGAGGTCCTGAATGGAACCCCGGTGGTGCGAACCTCACCCTCGCTGGCCCAATCCGGAATTCCATGAATGCTTATGACGATCCACCGGACAGGATCAGGCGCGCCCGCGCGCCACGCGGCCAGTCGATCACGGGACATGTAGACGCCGCCGAACAGCCCCGGTCCCTTCAGGCCGTGAAGATTGAGCGGCAGGGTTTTGCGGTCGTAGACGACGCGGATTGCGACGTCGGCCTCTCGGTTGGTCAAATTTGCCAGCTCGCCGGACGACAAGATGTCCATCTCGATGTCCGGGTGCAGACGCGCGAAATCGGCGAAATCCGGCATGAGCAGGTGTGTCGCGACGGGCGGTGCCAGCGTCACCCGCAGAAGCCCGCGCACGCTCTGGTCGCGTCCGAAGACGCGCGTCTCCAGCAGGTGCGACGACGCTTCCATCTGGTCCGCGAACTCCAGGACCTCCTCGCCCGCAGCCGTCAGGCGGTAGCCCGAAGGCAGCTTCTCGAACATGTGGGCCCCGAGCCGTTCCTCCAGTTGGGCGATGCGTCGCAGCACGGTCGCGTGGTTCACCCCGAGACGCTCGGCGGCGGCCCGCACCGAGCCTCCGCGCGCGACGGCAAGAAAATAACGAACGTCATCCCAGTCGATCATGGTGCAATCCGGCACCGCGGGGTGCGCCTTCCAGAGCCCGTAGCGAGCACATCGAACAGCAATATGGCGGTCATAGTGGCACATGTCGATGAGCGCGGCCCCATTCAGAACGGCAGCCGGATCGATTTCGCACCACCGATGTGCGCGCTTCCGCACTGAACGCCTGACGCCGGCAGACCCATCTGCAAGTTTCTCGGGGGCCTCCCCGAGCGACCAAAAGCAGAGCCTGAAGGAGAGATTATGGGAAAGTTGGACGGTAAGGTTGCAGTCATCACGGGTGGATCGAGCGGCATGGCGCTGGCGAGCGCCAGGCGGTTCGTCGGAGAAGGCGCCTACGTTTTCATCACGGGCCGGAGGCAGGAGGCGCTCGACGAGGCCGTCAAGCTGATTGGCCGGAACGTGACCGGCGTGCGCGGCGACGCGGCCAATCTCGACGACCTCGACCGTCTGTTCGACGCGGTCAAGCGCGAAAAGGGCAGGATCGACGTGCTGTACGCGAGCGCCGGCACGGGCGACGCCGTTCCGCTGGGCGAGGTTACCGAGCAGCATTTCGATGCGACCTTCGGCCTGAATACGCGCGGCACCCTGTTCACGGTGCAAAAGGCGTTGCCGCTGTTTGGCGATGGCGGATCGATCTTCATGACCGGGTCGGTTGCTTCGGTGAAGGGATTTCCCGGCTACGGCGTGTATGCGGCGAGCAAGGCGGCGTTGCGCTCATTCGCACGCACCTGGCTCAACGAACTGAAGGGCAGGAATATCCGGGTGAACGTGCTGAGCCCGGGGCCGATCGCCACGCCGATGCAGGACCAGGTTCTCACCGAGGAGGCAAAGCGGATGTTCGAATCCCTGATCCCGCGGGGAAAGATGGGTCGTCCTGAGGAAATTGCGGCGGTCGCGCTGTTTCTCGCTTCAGACGATTCGAGCTTCGTGAACGGCGTGGAGCTGTCCGTCGACGGTGGCTTCTCGGCCATCTGAAGCGCCGCGAAAAATCAACATCAATAGCGATCGGAGAACATCATGAGCTACGCAATTGCAGGATTCGGAAAGATAGGCCAGGCCCTCGCCCACGCCTTCGCCCGCAAGAACATCGAGGTGACAGTCGCAAGCAGCCGGCCGCCCAGTTGCGGTGACAGTGCACTAAACTAATTAGTGCACTGTCACCGTAACCCTAATTAGTGCACTGTCACCGTAATCCCCGTAACCCCGTCCAGCAGGTGGAGCTTCGACCGACAATTACAGGATACGCCAATCCTCAAGCCCCAGGCCGCCGACGCGACCGAACTCCCGCGCGTTGTGCGTTACGATCTTCAGCCCACGCCGCAAGGCGGAGGCTGCGAGCAACACATCGTAGGCGCCGATCGGAGTTCCCTGGCTGTTCAGGCTCGCCCGCAATTGCGCCGCCACGCGAGCATCCTCGCGCTCGAGCGGCACGACGGAGATCGTGTTCAGGAGCATCCTCATCACATCCCGCACCCGTGGCGCCAGATTGGGATTACGAGCGAGCCCATACTCGACCTCCATCTCGGTGATCGCCGAGACGGCCAATTGAGATGGCGCTTCCTGACGGAGCCGCGCCGTGACGGCCTGTTCGCCGCGCGCGAAGTCGCTCAGCACATTGGTGTCGAGAAGATACTTCACGACAACGCATCATCTCGCGGTGGCAGCAATTCATCGCGATGCGATTCGAACGGCGGCATGTCGGCTGCGCCCTGCCATTCCAATATCTGAGATGGCCAGCCGGGACTGCCGAGCGTTTTCTTGTCCAGCCATTCGCGCAGCGCCTTGCGGATCAATCCGCTGCGGCTTTCGCCAAGCGTCTTTGCCGTCTGGTCCAGTTCCTCGGCGGTCTTGTCGTCAAGATACAGGTTGAAGTTCATCAGGACGCGCCCTCCCGAATATAACCTGCTGCAGGTTATATCCAGGGAGCGGTCCTCAGCAAGCAAAAATCCGTCAAAATCTGCATGGCGGGCGCTTGCTGCCCCTCACTCCCACTCAATCGTCCCAGGCGGCTTGCTCGTCACATCGTACACGACCCGGTTCACGCCCTTCACCTCGTTGATGATGCGTGTGGCGGTCTCGCCGAGGAACTTCATGTCGAACTGATAAAAGTCCGCGGTCATGCCGTCGGTCGAAGTGACGGCGCGGAGGCCCACGACGTAGTCGTAGGTGCGGCCATCGCCCATGACGCCTACGGTCTTGACGGGCAGCAGCACCGCAAAAGCCTGCCAGATGTCGTCGTAGAGGCCGTGCTTGCGGATCTGGTCGATATAGACGGCATCGGCTTGGCGCAGGATGTCGAGTTTTGCGCGCGTGATGTCGCCGGGACAGCGGATGGCGAGGCCGGGGCCCGGGAACGGGTGGCGGCCGACGAAGATTTCGGGCAGGCCGAGCTCGCGGCCGAGCTTGCGCACCTCGTCCTTGAACAGCTCGCGCAGGGGCTCGACGAGCTTCATGTTCATGCGCTCAGGCAGACCGCCGACATTGTGGTGCGACTTGATGGTGACCGAAGGTCCGCCGGTGAAGGAGACGCTCTCGATCACGTCTGGATAGAGCGTGCCCTGCGCGAGGAAGTCGGCGCCGCCGATCTTCTTGGCCTCCTGCTCGAACACCTCGATGAAGAGACGGCCGATGGTCTTGCGCTTCACTTCCGGGTCGGTGACGCCTTCAAGCTCGCCGAGGAATTGCTTCGAGGCATCCACGTGCACGAGCGGGATGTTGTAGTGGTGGCGGAAGAGGTCGACGACCTGCTCGGCCTCGTTGAGGCGCATCAGGCCGTGATCGACGAACACACACGTCAGCTGGTCGCCGATGGCCTCGTGGATCAGCACGGCCGCGACCGCTGAATCGACGCCGCCGGAGAGGCCGCAGATCACCTTGCCTTTGCCCACCTGGGCGCGGATCTTGGCGATCTCCTCCTCGCGGAAGGCGCGCATGGTCCAGTCGCCGGTGAGGCCCGCGATCTTGCGCACGAAATTGCGGATCAGCTTGGCACCGTCGGGCGTGTGCACCACTTCGGGGTGGAACATCAGGCCGTAATATTTGCGCGTCTCGTCCTGGATGATCGCAAACGGCGCGTTCGGCGAGGTGCCGGCCACCGTGAAGCCCGGCGGCATTTTTGTGATGCGGTCGCCGTGGCTCATCCAGACCTGGTTCTTGCTGCCCGATGACCAGACGTCCTCGAACAGCTTGCTCTCGGCCTTGACCTCGACATCGGCGCGGCCGAATTCGCGGTGATGGCCGCCCTCGACGGTGCCGCCGAGCTGCTCCGCCATGGTCATCTGGCCGTAGCAGATGCCCATCACGGGCACGCCGGAGGCGAAGATCGCTTGCGGCGCGCGGGGCGAGCCGGCCTCATGCACCGACTCAGGGCCACCGGAGAGAATCACCGCTTTCGGCTTCATCTCCTTGAAGGCTTCTTCGGCCTTGTTGAACGGGACGATCTCGCAATAGACGCCGTCCTCGCGGACGCGACGCGCAATCAGCTGCGTCACCTGGCTGCCGAAATCGACGATGAGAATCTTGTCGTGCGCCGAGGCCAATGAGGGCGTCGACGCGGAGCGGTCGTTCTGTGCTGCTGTCATGGCAAGCAGATACGCGACTAGCCCCCTGCCCGCAACCGCACGGCTGCGTGCGCCCACATGCTTCTTTGGGCATGGACATATAGGTAAGCATCATTGACCTAAATTGCGAAGGCACTCGGGCTTTTGCCGAACCTGCATTTTCTCGCTCATCGCATTGGGCGCCTCTCAGTCGCAATGACGGAGACTGGAGTGCGCGCGTAGGCTAACAGTGCGCCCGCCGGCACTGAGACAGGACTCCCAAGCATGAAACTCCCCACTTCCCCCTTCACCGTCACCGACTGGAGCAAGGTCGAACCGACGACGCATCCCGGCGAGACCGGCGAGGCCAAATGGCGGACGCTGAACATCGGCGACCTCCGCGTGCGGATGGTCGAATATTCGCCGGGCTATCTCGCCGATCATTGGTGCGACCGCGGCCACGTGATCTACATCGTGAAGGGTGAGCTCGACAGCGAGCTGCGCGACGGGCGCAAGTTCAAGCTGACGCCGGGCATGAGCTACCAGGTCTCGGATTTCGGCGATGCCGCGCATCGTTCGTCCACGGCCGTGGGCGCGACGCTCTTCATCGTCGACTGACGGAACCTCAGCACGGTGTGCAGCGCAAAATAGAAAAACCCGCGCCGCTCGCTGCCAGCGCGTGGCGCCTTGAACTCGCCCCAATAAATCGGTATATTATCAAGCATCGATCCTTGGCCGAACGACTGGGCCGCTCCGTCTCATTTCAATGGACGAGCACGTTTCAGGTATTTCTCCAAAATCGACCAACCGGGACGATGGGCGCGAAGCATTCGCGCATTTGTCCCCCTGAGTGCATCGTCAATTGAAAGGAAATGACTATGGCAATGGGCACCGTGAAGTGGTTCAACAACCAAAAGGGCTTTGGCTTCATCCAGCCGGATGACGGCGCCAAGGACGTCTTCGTTCACATCAGCGCTGTCGAGCGCGCTGGTCTGTCGACCCTCAACGAGGGTCAGAAGGTCTCCTTCGACATCGTCGCGGACCGCCGCAGCGGCAAGTCCTCGGCCGACAACCTCCGCGCCGGCTAGTTGACCGCGCAATTCGCGATCTGACCACGGACGTACCGGCAGATCGTAGGATTACAGAAGCCCCGCCACCGAGACCTCGGTGGCGGGGTTTTCGTTTGCCAATCGCGCAGCTTTCGTAGGGTGGGCAAAGCGAAAGCGTGCCCACCACTTCGATCGCACCCGCCGAACGATGGTGGGCACGGCGCGTTCCGCGCCTTCGCCCACCCTACGAAGCTTTCTTCAAAACCGAGACGAAAAACCCATCCGTCCCCGTACGGCGCGGGGTCATCAGCCAGCCTTCGTCCGATTGCAGCGCGGCTGCCGCAAACTCTTCGGCCTTGTCCCAGAGCACGCTCGCGGTCTGTTCCGGCGGCACCACCGAAAACTCGGGATTGCGGCGGACAAAGGCGCTGACCTGCTCGCCATTCTCCTCCGACAGCACCGAGCAGGTGATGTAGGTGACGCGGCCGCCTGGCTTCACCAGCGGAACCGCGCGCTCCAGCACCTCGGCCTGGTCGCGCAGGCGGATCTCGAGCGCGCCCGGCCGCATGCGCCATTTGGCGTCGGGATTGCGGCGCCAGGTTCCGGTTCCCGTGCAGGGCGCGTCGATCACGACGAGATCGGCGGAGCCGCGGATGTCGGCCAGCGGATCGACCTCGCCCTTGGGCGTGCGGACATCGGCATTGTGCACGCCGGCGCGCGACAGCCGTTCGTGGATCGGCGCAAGCTGGCGCTTGTCGCTGTCGGTCGCGATCAGCCGGCCCTTGCCCTGCATCAGGGCGGCGAGCGCGAGCGTCTTGCCGCCCGCGCCGGCGCAGAGATCGATCACCTGCTCGCCGGGTTTTGCCGCGGTGAACTGGGCCGCAAGCTGCGATCCTTCATCCTGAACTTCAACGGCGCCCTTGATGAAATCCTCTTCGGCCTGGATGCCGGGATTGCGGGCATCGGCGGAGAGCTCGATGCGCAAGCCGGTTGCGGACCAATGCGTCGGTTTCGCATGAAGATGAGCAAGTGCCTTCAGCACCTTGTCGCGATTGGATTTTAGCGTGTTGACGCGCAGATCCAGCGGCGCCCGGCTCGCCATCGCGACCGCCTCCGCCGCACGGTCCTCGCCGAACACCTTTGCCAGATGGGAATCGAGCCATTCCGGATAGTCACCGGCGACGGCAGCGGGCGCATCCTTCAGGGAACGCGAGGCGAGCGCGGCCTGCTCGGCGTCCGTCAACGGCGCCGGCGCAAAGCGGCCGCCGTCGAACAAGGCGGTCATGGTGGCGGTGTCCATGTCGCGCTCGAGACGCAGCATGCCGATCAGCCGTGCGCGGGCCGTATCGGCGTCCATCAGGAAGGCGCTGGAGGCGAAGCGGCGCAGCACGTCCCAGACCAGGCCGGCAATGGCGGCGCGGTCGCCGGAGCCGGCGAAGCGGTGCGCGGTGCCCCACTCCTTCAGCGCCTTCGCCGCGGGCACGCGGTCGCGCTCGATGGTGTCGATCAGCTCGATGGCTGCGGACAGCCGGGCAGCAGGAGTCATTTGAGTCTTTCAGATCAGCAACAAAATCTTGAGGGCGAAGTAGATCCACATCGCCAGCAGCACGAGCACGCCAGCGAGCCAGATCGTGGAACGACGGCCGAAATCGTTCGAGCTGACGAAGACGCCGGCGTGTACAAGGCGGCACACCACGAACACCCAGGACATCAGCACGATGAAGAGATCGGCGTGCCGCAGCGGGAGAGCAAGCGCGATCAGGGCGTAGAACAGCACCGGCAGCTCGAACTGGTTGCGGTAGCAATTGGCGATTTGTGTGGCGCCCTTCGGCCAGTTCGGCTCGCCGAGCGCAATGTCGCGGATCTTGGTGTCGCCGGAGACCAGCGCGCGCCGGCGCCCGAACACCATGCCGAGCAGGAGCGCGAAGGTGAGAGCGATCTGCACGAAGACGGGCAGCAAGACCATTTGGACAGACATCGGAACTTTCCCGTAAGGCGGAACGCCGCGGACCGTCATTAGCCGCGACCGTTGGCCCTGACAATCAGCGAGTTGAACCGGCGTTCCAGATGGGGCGACCAACTGTCGATCATTAAAGCGATTTTGGCTCTCACGGGCCCCGGCGAGACAGCGCCATGAACCTGATGTCGTCCCTGACCGGACTGTTCGGCGATACCCAAGACGCCTCGCTCGGCATCCTGATGTCGGCGCTGGCGGGCGTCGCCGCGGCGCTGGCGGTCGCGCTGACGCTGACGGTTTATTTCCGGATGGCGTACCGGAGCTGGCGGGACGTGCTGCGGCACGGTTTAGCCGCGCTCGCCGCGGCCGCCCTGTTCGCCTTCGTCGCCTATGACATGCACCACGCCGCGGCTGCCTATCTCGGGCTCAATCCGTCCAAGCCGGCGGTCGAGTTCGAGATCCGGATGCCGAGCGAGACCCTGGCGGCGGTGTCCGACACCCAGATCGAATTGCACACCGATCGCAACCAGACCCTCGCGCTGGTCGACGGCGTCAGCGACCTCGCCGACGGACAGGCGTTGCTGCGCGGCGTCGCCGCGCTCAACTATCGCACCGCCGACCGGGTGCTGGTCGTGAACCTGCCCGGCAAGGGCACGTACGAATTCCGCCTGCGCCTGCCCGCCGAGCCGCATCGCACCGAGCAGTTCGGCCCCTGGCATCTCGCCGATCGCATCACCTCGCCGCTTGCAGGCAGAGTCGCGCCGCAGGATTCCTACGCGATCCGTTATCGCGTGTTTTAAACTTTGTTCGTTGCGATGCATGCCCGCACCGTCATCGTTCCGACGCGCAACGGCTCGTATGATGAGCCATGTCCGAATTTCGCCTCACGCAGATTTCCGACACGCATCTCGGCCGGCGCTTCGCCGGCCTGATCGCCAACTTCCATCGCGTCAGCGAGCACATCGACGCCGACAGGCCCGATCTCGTCATCAACACTGGCGACGTCTCCTTCGACGGACCGACCAGCCGGGACGACGTCGAATTCGCGAAAGGACTGCACGCGGCCCTGCCCGTCGATTGCCGCTACCTGCCGGGCAATCACGACATCGGCGACAATCCGACCGCGCTTGGGCCCGCGCCGAAGCCGCCAATCGCAGAAGTGCATCGCCAGCAGTTTCGCGACATCATCGGCGAAGATCATTGGTCGTTCGAGGCCGCCGGCTGGCGCTTCATCGGGCTCAATTCGCTGGTGATGAATTCGGGGCTCGCTTTCGAGGCCGCGCAATTCGACTGGCTGGCCTCGGACATTTCGCGCGTGAACGGCAAGCCGGTCGCGCTGTTCCTGCACAAGCCGGTGTTTCTCAACCTGCCCGACGATCCCGAGCTGCCGGAAACGTCGATCCGCTACGTGCCGCAGCCGGCGCGCGCTCGGCTGATCGAGATGTTTGCGACGGCCGATCTGCGTCTGATCGCCAGCGGCCATGTGCACCAGCGGCGTGATTTCACTTTTGGCCACACGCGGCACATCTGGGCACCATCGGCCGGCTTCAAGATCCACGACGGCCGCCAGGACCGGATCGCGATCAAGGAGACGGGTCTCGTCGAATATCGCTTCAGGCCCGACAGTTTCGAGGTCCGCCACGTCCGCGCCGCCGGCCAGGTCGATATCGATATCGAAGAGATCCTGCCCCTGATGGATCCGCACTAGCGCAGCGCTTGAGCGTGCGGCTTACGCGACGCTCTTCAGATCCTGCTGGATCGCGGCGAGCAAGGATTGCAGCGCTTCGCTGTTGACCGGCTTGCTTTCAGCTTTTGCGGACTGAACACTCACGGGCTGAGCATGAGTGGGCCGCGCAGCTTTGACCGGGCGCTTCGGGAATGGCGGCGCCGGCAACGCGGGTTGGGTCAGAGCACCCTCGTCTTCGGTGTGAACGAATTTTCCATGGATGACGTCGTCGCGGCGGCCCATGACGAACATCGTCGCCCAATAGCCGGCGGCCAGAAGGATTACGCAGAAAACACCAATCTCTAACATCGCAGCACCTAAAATATGCGCGATGATTCAATGCCTTCGCCCAGACGTCAATGAACAGGCGGTCACACCTGCCCGCTTTTGCGGGCAAGTGTTGCCGATCGGCGACTCTTTGTTAACCATCGATGTCCGGCGTGTGACGCCGGTGTAACCAGAAGGCGCTCCAGACCTTGAGAAGACGCTCCAGGCCTTGCAACTAAGCCTTGTCTTGCCCGACCCGGACCAGCTGCTTGCCGAAATTGGCGCCCTTCAGAAGGCCCATGAAGGCGCCGGGAGCGCTCTCCAGGCCCTCGGTGACGAACTCCTTGTATTTGACCCTGCCCTCACGGACCCATCCGGACATGTCGCGCAGGAAGTCGCCGTGACGGGACGCAAAATCCGAAACGATGAAGCCGCGGAAGGTCAGCCGCTTGGAAAGGATCGCGCGCATCATCGACGCGGCCCATTTCGGCGGCTTGGCTTCGGTGTCGTTGTAATGAGCGATCAGGCCACAGACCGGCACGCGGGCGAACGGATTGAGCAGCGGGAACACCGCCTCGAACACCGCGCCGCCGACATTCTCGAAATAGACATCGATGCCCTTCGGGCAGGCGTCCTTCAGCTTCGCGGCCAAATCGGGATCGCGGTGATCAATGCAGGCATCGAAGCCGAGCTCGTTGACGACGTAGTCGCACTTGTCCTTGCCGCCGGCAATTCCAACGGCGCGCGCGCCCTTGATCTTCGCGATCTGGCCCACGGCCGAGCCGACCGCGCCTGACGCGCCGGCGACAACGACGGTCTCGCCCGCTTGCGGCTTGCCGATGTCGAGCAGGCCCGTGTAGGCGGTCATGCCAGGCATGCCGAGCACGCCGATGGAGGTCGAGATCGGGCCGAGCTTGGGATCGACCTTGATCAGGCCCTTGCCGTTCGAGATCGCATGCGTCTGCCAGCCCGAGCGGATGCGAACGATGTCGCCGACCGCGAAATCCGGATTGTTGGAGGCCGCGACCTCGCTGACCGCCTCGCCCTCCATCACGCCGCCGATCGGCACCGGTGCAGCGTAGGACGGACCCTCACTCATGCGCCCGCGCATATAGGGATCGAGCGAGAGCCAGATCGTGCGCAGCAGGACTTCGCCCGCGCCCGGTGTCGGGACTGCGAATTCCTCCAAGCGGAAATCGGACGGCTTCGGTTCGCCTGTGGGACGCGCGGCGAGAACGATGCGTTTTGCTTCGGCCATGGGGCTTCCTCCTGATGAGTTGTCGCCATGATTTAGGAGAAGCGTCGCGGCGAAGCAAACCCTCGGCCAATTAAGGCTTTGGTGGCGATTTGCGAACTAAAATTGCAAAGCCCTCCCATGATCGAAGAGCCCATTCGGTGCCAGAGCTTTCCCTGTCGTCTGAACGTTCCTCCAAGACCGCCGCAAAGACCGGCGCCAAGGGTGGCATCAGCCTGCGCTGGCGCATCCTGGCAGGCAATCTGATCACAAGCCTCCTGGCCCTGGCTTTCGCCGGGGCTGTCGCCTGGGGCGGATGGGGTGACCTGCGCAAGCGGGAGGCGGCCGCGCGCTCGCTGACCGCCTTCGAACTGGTGATGAAGGCGAACAGCCTCATTCCGGCCGAACGCACAGTCTGGTTCGCGGTCGCAACCCCGGCCGACCCGGCCTCGCCCGAGAAGCTGTCGGCCCTCGACAAGACCATCGCCAACACGGATGCGGCCATCGGCGCGGCCAAGGCGGCCATTCGGGCGGCGGACCTGCCGGCCAGATCGATCGAAGCCGCCGAACAGGCCTTGCAGCAAACGCGCAGCGCCGCACGCCAGGTCGTGGTCCTGCCCAAGCCGCAACGCCCCGCCGACAGCCAGACGGCGATCGTGGACGGACTTGCGCGCGCCGTCGACGCCCTCACCGCGGCGACCAGCGAAGCCTTGATCAGCCTGTCGCACACCGGCAGCGATATCGAGAATCTCCTGCCTTCGGCCGAGCTGGCGCAAAGCGCACAAGGGATGCGTGCCATCAACGGCGCGCGCGCCGCCGTGCTCGGCCTGTTCGCCCGCAATCAGCCGCTGTCGCCGGCCCAGCGCGTCGACGTGACCGAGTTGACCGGTCAGGTCGCGCTGATCTGGAAGCAGATCGAGCAGGGAGTCCACAATACCGGCGACGCGCCGGCGCTGGTGAGCGTCTTCAACCAGGTGCGCACGACGCTGATCACCGAAGCGGAGCCGCGGTTCCGGGAGGTTGTCGCAGCAGCACGCGAGGGCCGCCCCTGCCCGGTCAGCGAGGCCGAGTGGCCCGGCTGGATCGGTCGCGTCCTCAACAGCGTGCTCGGTTTGCGCGACGCCGCCCTGACCTTTGCCCACGAGGCCAACGACGCCGCGATTGCACAGGCGCAGATGCGGCTGACCTGGGCGCTCGCGGCCCTGCTGATCGTGCTGATCGCCTCGGTCGCCGTCGTCATCGCCGTGATGCGCCAGGTGATCGGCCCGCTGGTGCGGCTGACCGGAGCGACGCTGCGGCTTGCCGACGGCGAACTCGACGTTGCAATCCCCGACGGGCATCGCAAGGACGAGATCGGCACCATGGCCAACACGCTCCAGATCTTCAAGGACGCGCTGATCGCGAAAAAGCTTGCCGACGAGGATGCCGCCCGTAACTCCGAAGCGCAGATCGAGCGCGGCCGCCGCGTCAGCGTCATCACGCGGGATTTCGAGGCCGTGATCGGCCAGATCGTGAGCACGGTGTCGGCGGCGGCGACCGAGCTTGAAGGCTCGGCCGGCACCTTGAACACGACCGCCGATCGCTCGCAGACGCTGACGACGGCCGTCGCAGCGGCGTCCGAGGAGGCATCCGCCAATGTGCAGTCGGTCGCCTCCGCGACCGAAGAGCTCACATCGTCGGTCAACGAGATCAGCCGGCAGGTGCAGGAATCCGCGCGCGTGGCCGGCGACGCTGTCGAGCAGGCTCGCCGCACCAACGACCGCGTCGGAGAATTGTCGCAAGCGGCAAGCCGGATCGGCGACGTCATCGAGCTCATCAACTCGATCGCGGGCCAGACCAATCTGCTGGCGCTGAACGCGACCATCGAGGCCGCGCGCGCCGGCGATGCCGGCCGCGGCTTCGCGGTGGTCGCCTCCGAGGTGAAGGCGCTGGCACAGCAAACCGCCAAGGCGACCGAGGAAATCCATCAGCAGATCGGAAGCGTCCAGACGGCGACGCAGGAATCCGTCGGCGCCATCAGGGCGATCGGCGAGACGATCGAGAGACTGTCGGAAATCTCCTCGACCATTGCCGCGGCGGTCGAAGAACAGGGCGCAGCGACGCAGGAAATTGCGCGCAACGTGCAGCAGGCGGCGCACGGCACCCAGCAGGTCTCCGCCAACATCAACGACGTCCAGCAGGACGCCAGCCGGACCGGCTCGGCCTCGTCCCAGGTGCTGACCGCCGCTCAATTGCTCGCCTCGGATTCGGGCCGCCTCAAGCTCGAGGTCGGAAAGTTTCTCGAGGCCGTGCGCGCAGCCTAAGGCCGCGCGCGACTAGAGCTCTGACGCGTTTTCTTTACGCGAACCGGTACCCACTTCGCTCGAAAACGCTCTAGCCCCCGCCCGGATAGTTCGGCGCCTCGCGCGTGATGGTGACGTCGTGGACGTGGCTTTCGCGCAGGCCTGCGCCGGTGATGCGGACGAACTGGGCCTTCTGATGCAGATCGTTCATATCGCGCGCGCCGACATAGCCCATCGCGGCGCGCAAGCCGCCGGCGAGCTGGTGCATGACGTTGCCGACCGGACCCTTGTAGGGCACCTGGCCCTCGATGCCTTCAGGGACGAGCTTGAGCGCATCCTTGATGTCCTGCTGGAAGTAGCGGTCGGCCGAGCCACGCGCCATCGCGCCGACCGAGCCCATGCCGCGATAGGCCTTGTAGGAGCGGCCCTGCCACAGGAAGACTTCGCCGGGCGTCTCGTCGGTGCCGGCGAGCAGCGAGCCGACCATGGCGATGTCGGCGCCGGCGGCAAGTGCTTTCGCCAGATCGCCGGAGAACTTGATGCCGCCGTCGGCGATGACGGGGATGTCGGACTTCTTCGCCGCCTCCACCGCATCCATGATCGCGGTGAGCTGCGGCACGCCGACGCCGGCGACGATGCGCGTGGTGCAGATCGAGCCCGGGCCGATGCCAACCTTGATGCAGTCCGCGCCGGAATCGATCAGCGCCTGCGCACCCTCTGCGGTGGCGACGTTGCCGGCAACGACCTGCACCGAATTGGAAAGACGCTTGATGCGGTTCACGGCGTGCAGCACGTGGCGGGAATGGCCGTGCGCGGTGTCGACGACGACGAGGTCGACGCCGGCGTCGATCAGCCGCTCGGTGCGCTCGAAGCCGGTGTCGCCGACGGTGGTTGCGGCCGCGACGCGGAGGCGGCCCTGCGCGTCCTTGCAGGCGAGCGGATGGGCGACGGCCTTTTCGATGTCCTTGACGGTGATCAGGCCGACGCAGCGATACTGATCGTCGACCACGAGCAGCTTCTCGATGCGGTGCTGGTGCAGCATCCGTTTGGCTTCGTCCTGGCTGACATTCTCGCGCACGGTCACGAGCTTTTCGCGCGTCATCAACTCGGAGACTTTTTGCTGCCGATCGGTTGCAAACCGCACGTCGCGGTTGGTGAGGATGCCGACCAGCCTGCCCGGCGTGGACTTGCCCGCGCCGGTGACGACGGGAATGCCGGAGATGCCGTGATCGCTCATCAGCTTCAGCGCATCGTCGAGCGTCGCGTCGGGGCTGATGGTGAGCGGGTTCACCACCATGCCCGACTCGTAGCGCTTGACCTGCCGCACCTGCGCGGCCTGCCCTTCGGGATCGAAATTGCGGTGAATGACGCCGAGGCCGCCGGCCTGTGCCATGGCGATCGCCATGCGCGCCTCGGTGACGGTGTCCATGGCGGAGGCCATGATCGGGATGTTGAGCGGGATCGCGCGGGTGACGCGGGAGCGGATGTCGACCTCGGAGGGAAGCACGTCCGAGAGGCCTGGCTTCAACAGCACGTCGTCGAACGTAAGGGCTTCGCGGATGCCTTGAAGTTGCACCGTGGCCATCTGCCAACTCCTTCCTGCGGCCATGCCGCAAATAGTTATGGATGAGCGCCGTCCTCGGCCTGCCTTGCGGCAGCGCCGTCGAATCGGAGCCCATCGGTGGGGTTGACGCGGGTCGATAGCACGGCCGCGTGACGAATCAAAGCAATTCGCACCGCTGGCCAGCCATGCACAGGCTTTTTACGTAAATTCGGCGTGGACAGCCTATGCGCGGCCCGATCGCCGCCGTTCCGGGACGCGACAAAGTCGCGAGCCCGGAATCCATCCCTCGGCGGTCCCTGCGGCTCAATGGATTCCGGGCTCGCGCCAACGGGCGCGCCCCGGAATGACGAAGGAACGAGCGCAGCATTTAGGTGCTATGCGTTGATCCGCAATGGTCCCGGCCGGGTGGCGGTGATAAGCCGCAATCCTCGCCCGTCCTTCCGATTTCCATTACCAATCCGTCATGGTCGACAAGCAACGCATCATTCCGCTGATCGTGGCCACCGCTCTCTTCATGGAGAACATGGACTCGACCGTGATTGCCACCTCGCTCCCGGCGATCGCGGCCGACATCGGCACCAGCCCGCTGACGCTGAAGCTCGCGATCACCTCCTATCTCCTGTCGCTCGCGGTGTTCATCCCGGCGAGCGGCTGGACCGCTGACAGGTTCGGCGCGCGGATGGTGTTCGCGATTGCGGTCGGCGTGTTCATGATCGGCTCGATCGGCTGCGCACTCTCGACCTCGGTCACCGATTTCGTGTTCGCGCGTATCCTCCAGGGCATGGGCGGCGCGATGATGACGCCGGTCGGCCGCCTCGTGCTGCTGCGCTCGGTCGACAAGAGCGCGCTGGTCAACGCGATGGCCTGGGTGACGGTCCCTGCCCTGATCGGTCCGGTGATCGGCCCACCGCTCGGCGGCTTCATCACGACCTATGCGTCGTGGCACTGGATCTTCCTGATCAACATCCCAATCGGTCTGCTCGGCATCTTCATGGCGCTGCGCTTCATCGATCCGATCAAGAGCGAGGATCAGGAGCCGTTCGATCTCTACGGCATGGTGCTCGCGGGCATCGGCCTTGCCGGCATCGCGTTCGGCCTGTCGGTCGCCGGCCTCAACCTGTTGCCGTGGGCTACGATCGTCGCGCTGGTCGCGGGCGGATCGATCGCGATGACGCTCTATGTCATCCACGCGCGGCGGACCGGATCGCCGGTGCTCGACTTTTCACTGCTCAATCTCCCGACGCTGCGGGCCGCCATTCTCGGCGGATTCCTGTTCCGGCTCGGCATCGGCGCACTGCCCTTCCTGCTGCCGTTGTTGATGCAGATCGGCTTCGGCCTGTCGCCGTTCCATTCCGGCCTCGTCACCTTCGCCTCCTCGCTCGGCGCCATGGGCATGAAGACGCTGGCCGCGCGCATCATCCGCGCCTTCGGTTTCCGCAATCTGATGACGGTGAACGCGATCATCAGCGCGTTCTTCCTCGGCGTCTGCGCGTTGTTCACGGTGACGACGCCGCTCCTGATCATCATGGTGATCCTTGTGGTTGGCGGCTTCTTCCGCTCGCTCGAGTTCACCGCAATCAATACGGTCGCCTATGCCGATGTCGAGAGCGCGCAGATGAGCCGCGCCACCACGCTCGTCAGCGTCAACCAGCAGCTTGCGGTCTCGGCCGGCGTCGCGGTCGGCGCGGCCTCGGTCGAGACCACGATGTGGCTCAGCCATGTCAGCGAGCTCAACGCCACCGTGTTCGCGCCCGCCTTCGTCGTGGTGGCGCTGACCTCGGCGGCATCGAGCTGGTTCTTCTGGCAGATGCCGGATGATGCCGGCCACGAGATCTCGGGCCGCAAGGTGGCGGAGATCGCGAGCCGCAAAGGCGCCGGCAAGGGCGCGGCCAAGGCTGCCGTCAAGGCCGCGACCGAGGATACCCAGGACGTCCGGGACCAGCGGCTGGGCTGATCCCGGACGTCACGATCTCGCGCGCGATCACGAACCGAGAAGATGCGGATCGACGACGCCGCTATCGTGGATCGCGTAGCACCCGGCCTGGCTTTCATGGATGCCGTCGAGCGTGAAGGCCGGCGTGTTGGGCTTCCAGAGATACTGGGGCGAGCCGGAATGGCCGACGGCCGTCTGCGACACCACAGAGGCGACGTCGAAGACGCGAACGTCGGTACCTGCTCGCAAGAGCGCGTTCAGCGCATTGAGATTCGAAGTCCCAGTCCCATTAGCTTGATCGAAGGTCGTCCATTGTCCGCTGACTGCCGACGCCGCACAGGGAAGCGTCAATGTCGCGATCGACGCCAGACTTTTCGTGCTTGTTGAAGTTGGAGCGACCCAGAAGTTCCAGATGGCCTTCTTGGTATTGAGCACGTCCAGGGGCGTCCTGCCTCTGTCCGCGGAAATGATGTCGGCACCCCCGAGATCCTCGATGAGATTCGTCGTATACGCCTTGGCGATGTGACTATACGCGTTATAGGCGTCTCCAATACCGATGAGATTGCCTTGGAAATCATCGGCCCGCATACCGGGAATGCCGAAATTGATATAGGCGAATTCATTGCCGATGCTGCGTTCGACCTCGCCTCTGTTGTTTGACAAGCCGTTGTAAGTGTCGCCGAGCCCGACAACCCTGCTGTCGCCCCACAGCGCAAATGACGGCTTTTGCGTCGGTCCCAGGATCGCGAGCGGTCGTGTGCTGATCCAGGGGACGTATGAGCCTGAAGGATCTCCCTGGTCCCAATAGTCGAACAGACAGGTCTGTGTTTGATTGCCGTTGTCGCGCTGAAATACCGGCTTGTCGATGATGGCCGGGAGGGGATTGAAGATGAAATTGGTCTCGCCGAGCCGGTTGCTGATCGACCGATCGTTGAACGGGCCCGGCTGCCCGTTGACGTCAAGCGCGGCCAGATTGCTCGTGAGATCGTGAAACAGCAAACCCGGCAACGTGCTGCTTGGCGGCGGCGCATCCGCCGATTGCCAAAGCCGCACCCAGAACATCGCATTGTCGGGAATCGGTGTCGGCAATACCAGCTCATCCGAAACGCTCCAGAGCCCGTCGGGAGTCGATACGAACGTGCCGTCCGAGGTCCCGGGGTTGGCCTCGGTCCACAGCACGGTATTGATGCTGCCGAGCGGATATTCGACCCGCGCGGCCCAAGTCCGGGGAGCGCCGGTCGGGGCAAAGACCGCAAAATTTGGCACCACAATTCGAATGCGCGACAATGCAGCGCCGGACCGGTTGAAGTGGGCCGATCTGTGCGCGGAGGATTGCAAGCTGTTGTTGTAGCTGTAGCGCGTCGTCGGCACCTGGCAGCTGGTCGCGACCTGGCCGATTCCGGTCAGATAAGTGGGCGTGGAGCAGCCTGCCGCGCGGCTGCTGCTCGTCGACACGAAGGTTGCCGACGGGATGGTGACCGCGCCTGCCTTCAACAGGTTACGTCGCGAAATGGACATTCTCACTGCCTTTGCATTGTTTGATAGAGCGCGCTGGTGACGGAGATCCGCAACGCGCAATGCAGAGACATGTAACCTTAGATTGTTATGTTATGATAACATATTAAACGCAATAAAGCACATCGCACGAAACTCTACGATACGACGCCAGCAAACCCTCTTCAATCTCTAGTCGATCAACAATGTTATTAATAACGTTGCCGATCATATCCAGCGCGCTGCATCAAACTGTCGTATTTCGCGTGATAGACGATCCTGGACGTGATGAAGGAGGTCTTCCCGGAATATTCTCCGATTCCGGACGTCAATGGCCTGAACGTGCCCAACACGACCGGTCACTTTCCGTCGTCGATCTACCTGCGTGTGCGCGGGTAGCGGAGAGTCGCGATCGGCGACTGCTCAGGATGCGCTGGTTCTTCTGGCAGATGCCGGATGATGCCGGCCACGAGATCTCCGGCCGCAAGGCGGCGGAGATCGCGAGCCGCAATGGCGGCCAAGGCTGCCGTCAAGGCCGCGACCGAGGATACCCAGGACGTCCGAGACCAGCGGTTGGGCTGATCCCGCACGTTGAGAGCGTCAAGAACCAAGAACATACGGGTCGATGACCCCGCTGTCGTGAATGACGTAGCACCCGGTCTGGCTTTCATGAATGCCGTCAACCGTGAAGGCCGGCGTGTTGGGCTTCCACAGATACTGGGAAGAGCCGGAATGACCTACGGCCGTCTGCGACACCACGGAGGCAACATCGAAGACCCGAACCTCGACGCCTGCCCGCAGCAGCCCATTGAGGACGTCAAGGTCTGGATTTCCAGATCCATCCGTTTGGTCGAAGGTGGTCCAATATCCGCTCGCGGCCGATGCCACAGACGGAAGCGTCAGAGTCGCTATCGACGACAGGCTCTTTGCACTTGTTGAAGTCGGTTTGGTCCAGACATTCCAGATGCTCCGCTTGGTGCCAAGCACAGCGTCTGGCGTTCTCGCGATGGTGCGGTCCAAAGGAATTATATCGTTGCCGCCGAGATCCTCGATGAGATTAGTCGTGTATGTCTTGGCAACGTACGTGTACGCGTTGTACGGGTCCTGAATGTTGATCGTATTTTGATAGAAATCATCCGCCCGCAGGCCGGAGATGCCGAAATTGATGTAGGCGAATTCATTGCCGATGCTGCGCTCGACCTCGCCTCGATTGTTCGATATGCCGTTATATTTGTCGCCGAGGCCAACAACGCGGCTATCACCCCACAAGGCAAATGACGGCTTTTGCGTCGGCCCCAAGATGGCGAGCGGACGCGTTGACATCCAATATATGTAAGCGCCGAGGGGATCTCCCTGGTCCCAGTAGTCGAACAGGCACGTCTGTGTTCCGTCACCATTGTCGCGCTGGTAGACGGGCTTGTCGAGGATGGCTGGAAAGGGATTGAAGATGAAATTGGTCTCGCCCAGTCGATTGCTGATCGACCGATCGCTGAACGGGCCCGGCTGCCCGTTGACGTCAAGCGCGCCCAGATTGCTCGTGAGATCGTGAAACAACAAACCTGGCAAGGTGCCGCTTGGCGGTGGTGCGTCCGCCGATTGCCACAGCCGCACCCAGAACATCGCATTGTCGGGAATCGGTGTCGGCAACACCAGCTCATCCGAAACGCTCCAGAGCCCATCGGGAGTCGATACGAATGTTCCGTCCGAGGTCCCGGGGTTGGCCTCGGTCCAGAGCACGGTATTGATGCTGCCGAGCGGATATTCGACCCGCGCGGCCCACATCCGGGGCGCGCCGGTCCCGGCAAAGACCGAAAAATTCGGCACAGCGATTCGAATTCGGGAAAGGGCCGCGCCCGATCGATTAAAGTGAACCGATCTGTGCGCAGAGGATTGCAAGCTGTTGTTGTAGCTGTAGCGCGTTGTCGGCACATGGCAGCTGGTCGCGACCTGGCCGATTCCGGTCAGATAGGTGGGCGTGGAGCAGCCTGCCGCACGGCTGCTGCTCGTCGACACGAAGGTTGCCGACGGGATGGTGACCGCGCCTGCCTTCAACAGGTTACGTCGCGAAATGGACATTCACTGCCTTTGCATTGTTTGATAGAGCGCGCGCTGGTGACGGAGATCTGCAACGCGCAATGCAGAGACATGTAACCTTAGATTGTTATGTTATGATAACATATTAAAACTCGATAGAACCACCTCGCATGACACTTCGCGCTACATTTCCTCTCGCCGGCCCTGCTCGACCATCAATGTTACTCATATAACGTTTGTCGATCACACTCAGCGCGCGCATTGCATCAAACTGTCGTATTTCGCGTGATAGACGATCTTCACCCCCAATGAGTGAGGACGCGATGAACCGGCCGGCCAGGGACATGATCAAATCGGCCTTCATGAAGGTGCATCGGGTGGCGCTGAGCGGCGGACTGGTGGTGCTCCCGAACCATTACTACACGCCGGTTGCCGACATCCGGGAGCTGGAACGGACCAAGGACAAATGGGCGAAACGGTCACCGATGACCGGAATAGATGCCGACCTTGGGCGGCAGGCGTCGCACTTGCGGGACATCGTCAAGCCGTTCGAGCCCGAATACCGCAACAACAGCACCTACAAAGAAGGCGCGGCCAAGGGCTTCGGACCGGGTTTCGGCTATGTCGAGGCGCAAGCCCTGCACGGCGTGCTGCGCTGGCTCAAGCCGAAGCGCATGATCGAGGTCGGATCCGGCGTGTCGACGCACTGCGCCACCAAGGCGCTGGCGATGAACGCCGCAGAGGGACACAAGGGAAAGCTCACCTGCATCGAGCCATATCCCAGCGACTATCTGAAAGGCTCCTCAGACGTCGAGCTGGTGGCCAGCAAGGTGGAGGAACTCGACCCCGCCACGTTCGATCAGCTCGGAGACGGCGATTTCCTGTTCATCGACACCTCGCATGTGGTGCGGCCGGTGGGTGACGTCACTCACCTCTATCTCGAGGTTCTCCCCCGCATCAAGCCAGGTTGCGTGATCCATATTCACGACATCTATTTCCCCTACTCGTTTCAGCGCGACCTCCTGACCGGGTTGTTTCAGGGCGCCGAGACGGCCGTGCTCCAGGCCCTCCTCACCAACAATGACCGGCTGGAAATCCTGTTCTGCCTCAGCATGCTGCACTACGACGCGCAGGACGTGATGAAGGACGTCTTCCCGGAATATTCTCCGATTCCGGACGTCAATGGCCTCAACGTGCCCAACACGACCGGTCACTTTCCGTCGTCGATCTACCTGCGCGTCCGCGGGTAGCGGAGCGTCGCGATCGGCGATGGCTCAGGTCGCGCCGCGAAACCCCGTCGCGAGCACGTAGCGCTCGGACGAGTCCTGCCGACTTGCTGCCGGCTTCACATGACGCACCGTCGCGAAATCGCGTTTGAGCTGGGCGAGCAGATCGGCGTCGGCTCCGCTCTGGAACGTTTTTGCCAGGAACGCGCCACCGGGCTTCAGGACATCGCACGCGAACGCAGCGGCGGTCTCGACCAGGCCAACGATGCGCAGCTGATCGGTCTTGCGGTGGCCCGTGGTGTTGGCGGCCATGTCGGACATCACGATGTCGGCGCCGCCGCCGAGCATCGCGGTGAGTTTTTCCGGCGCGTCATGGTCCATAAAGTCGAGCTGCGCGAAATCGACGCCGGGAATCTCGGGCATTTCCAACAGATCGATTGCGACGACCTTGCCCTTGCCGTCCACCGAGCCGACGCGCTTGGCGGCGATCTGGCTCCAGCCGCCGGGTGCCGCGCCGAGATCGAACACCGTCATGCCTGGTTTCAGCAGCCGAAACTTGTCGTCGATCTCGAGCAGCTTGAAGGCCGCGCGCGAGCGATAGCCAGCAGCCTTGGCCTTGGCGACATAGGGATCGTTGAGCTGCCGCTCCAGCCAGAGTTTTGACGACAATTTGCGCTTGCCGCCGGTCTTGACCTTGGTTTTGACTTGGACGTGCAAGCGGCCGGTGGTGTCCTTGGCCATCTCACCAGCTCCTGATCGCGCCGTCCTCGCGCATCATCTCGACCAGCATGCCCTCGCGCAGGCCACGGTCGGCGACGCGCAGGCGCGGCAGCGGAAAGGCGTGGCGGATGGCGTCGAGAATGGCGCAGCCGGCGAGCACGAGATCGGCGCGCTCGACGCTGATGCAGTTGTTGTTGGCGCGCTCCTCGTAGCTCATGCCGAGCAGCTTGCTGATGGTCGCGCTGAGGTCGGCATCGTTCATCCAGATGCTGTCGATGCGGCGGCGATCGTAGCGGGCGAGATTGAGATGGATGCCGGCGAGCGTGGTGACGGTACCGGAGGTGCCGAGCAGATGCATGTCGGCGAGATCGCGACCGTGCGCCGCGGCGAACGGCGCGACGTGGTTGGCGACCTCCCGCTCCATCGCGGCATAGATCTCCGGCGTGACGTCGCGGCCGCCGAACTGCTCGGCCAGCGTCACCACGCCGAGCGGGATCGACATCCAGGCCTTGATGCGCGGCTCCGGATTCGTGGGATCGCGCTCGATGCGCACGAGCTCGGTCGAGCCGCCGCCGATGTCGAACAGGATGGCCCCTCTGCCCCTTGGGTCGACCAGCGGCGAGCAGCCGAGCACGGCAAGCGCGGCCTCGGTCTCGCGGTCGATCACCTCGAGCTCGATGCCGGTCTCGGCCGCAACCCGGCTGCGGAAACCTTCGGCATTCGAGGCCGCGCGGCAGGCTTCGGTCGCGATCAGCCGCAGCCGCTTGGCCTTGCGCAGGTTGATCTTGTCGCGGCAGATGCTGAGCGCGGCGATGGCGCGGTCGATCGCGGCCTCGCTGATTGAGCCGGTCGCCGAGACGCCCTCGCCGAGCCGGATGATGCGCGAGAAGGAATCGACCACGCGAAAGCCGTCGCTGGTCGGACAGGCGATCAGCAGCCTGCAATTGTTGGTCCCGAGGTCCAGCGCCGCATAGACGCCGGTTCCCGGCGATGGCGCGGGGACGGTGGGCTCAGTGGCCAACGCCACCCCCACCATCGACCCCTCCAGCTCACCGTGCGGCACATGGCCGTCGCGGAGCCGCGTGTGGTCATTCATACAAACTGTCTTTCCGCGGCCCTAAGGGGCCGATCTGGAATTGCTTTTTCGCCTGAAACATTAGCAGCGCGGCGGGCCTGCGCAACATCGCATCACATAGGACCATGCCCATTCGTGCGTTGTCGTGAACGGGGCGGTGGGTTATCTGATAGGGGTCCGGCCCGCCACGGCGCCCACAAATCGCGCAATTTGCCGGCATTTCAGGTCATTCCCATGCAAGAACACACCAAATCGTCCACGCTCGAAAACGCTATTGCACTGCAAAAATACGGCGTCGGGCAACCGGTCCGCCGCAAGGAAGACGACACCCTGGTGCGCGGCAAGGGCCGCTACACCGACGATTTCAACCTGCCCGGCCAGGCCTATGCCGTGATCGTCCGCTCGACCCATGCCCATGGTGTGATCCGGGGCATCGGCACCGACGCCGCCAAGGCGATGCCGGGCGTGCTGGGGGTTTGGACCGGTACCGATCTCGATGCCGCCGGCTATGGCCCCTTCACCTGCGGCCTGCCGCTCAAAAGCCGCGACGGCTCCCCCCTGCTCCAGACCAACCGCCAGCCGCTCGCCACCGACAAGGTGCGCTTCGTCGGCGATCCCATCGCCTTCGTGGTGGCAGCGACACTGGCGCAGGCCCGCGACGCGGCTGAAGCCGTCGAGCTCGACATCGAGCCGCTGCCGGCGGTGACGGATCCGGAGGAAGCGACCAAGCCCGGCGCGCCGCAGCTTTACGACCACATCCCGAACAATGTCGCGCTCGACTATCACTATGGCGACATGGACAAGGTGAATGCGGCCTTCGCCGGCGCCGCCCATGTCACCAGGATCGACATCGAGAACACCCGCGTTGCGGTGGTCTCGATGGAGCCGCGCGTGGGGCTTGCCTCCTACGACAAGGCCAGCGAGCGCTACACCATCCAGATGCCGACGCAGGGCGTTGCCGGCAACCGTGCCAATCTCGCCAAGAACCTGAAAGTGCCGAATGAGAAGGTGCGCATCCTCACCGCCAATGTCGGCGGCTCCTTCGGCATGAAGAACGTCAACTACCCCGAATACATGTGCATCCTGTATGCGGCGAAGGCGCTGGGACGGCCGGTGAAGTGGCTCGACGAGCGCTCGACCAGCTTCCTCTCCGACAGCCACGGCCGTGCGCAGAAAATCCACGCCGAGCTCGCGCTCGATGCCGAGGGGCATTTCCTCGCCGCAAAGCTGTCCGGCTACGGCAATCTCGGCGCCTATATCACCGGCGTTTCGCCGAGCCCGCTCTCGCTCAACACCGGCAAGAATTTTTCCAGCGTCTATCGCACGCCGCTGATGGGCGTCGACATCAAGACGGTCTTGACCAACACCACGCTGATGGGCGCCTATCGCGGCGCCGGCCGGCCCGAGGCGAACTACTACATGGAGCGCCTGATCGACCGCGCCGCCGACGAGATGGGCATCAACCGGCTGACGATGCGCAAGCGCAATTTCATCAGGCCGAACCAGATGCCGTTCCCGGCTTCCTCCGGTGTCACCTATGACAGCGGTGACTTCCAGGCCGTCTTCAACAAGGCGCTCGACATCTCCGACCACGAGAATTTTGCCAAACGCAAGAAGGAAAGCAAGAAGGCCGGCAAGCTGCGCGGCATCGCGGTCGGCTCCTATCTCGAGGTCACCGCGCCGCCGAGCCCCGAGCTCGGCAAGATCGTGTTCGATCCCGATGGCTCGGTGCAGCTCATCACCGGCACGCTCGATTACGGCCAGGGCCACGCCACGCCGTTCGCGCAGGTGCTGTGCGCGCAGCTCGGCGTCCCCTTCGAGAGCGTCAAGCTCGTGCAGGGCGACAGCGACATCGTCCACACCGGCAACGGCACCGGCGGCTCGCGCTCGATCACCGCGACCGGGCAGGCCATCGTCGAGTCCTCGAAGCTCGTGATCGAAAAGGGCAAGCGCGCCGCCGCGCACATGCTGGAGGCCTCAGAGGCCGACATCGAGTTCGCCGACGGCACGTTCACGATCGCCGGCACCGACCGCAGCATCGACATCATGGAGCTGGCAAAACGCCTGCATGACGGCAAGGTGCCGGACGGCGTGCCTGACAGTCTCGATGTCGACCACACCAGCGAGGTGGTGCCCTCGGCATTCCCGAACGGCTGCCATGTCGCCGAGGTCGAGGTCGATCCCGACACCGGCATCGTGCAGATCGTGCGCTACAGCGCGGTGAACGATTTCGGCACGGTGATCAACCCGATGCTGGTGGCGGGCCAGCTCCATGGCGGCGTCGTCCAAGGCATCGGACAGGCGCTGATGGAGCACGTCCGCTACGACGAAAGCGGCCAGCCGATCACGGGCTCGCTGATGGACTACGCGCTGCCCCGTGCCGAGGACGTGCCGTACATGACGGTCGGCGATCACCCGGTGCCGGCGACGACCAATCCGCTCGGCAGCAAGGGCTGCGGCGAAGCCGGTTGCGCCGGCAGCCTATCGACGGTGGTCAACGCGGTGGTCGACGCGCTCTCCGACTACGGCATCAAGCACATCGACATGCCGCTGACGCCGGAGCGGGTGTGGCGCGCGATCCAGGACGCGAAAGGGACGGCGGCGTAGGGGGAGCAAAGAGATCACTTGATCGCCGTTTCGGCGGCGATCAACTCTTTTCCCTCCGTGGTCGTGATCGTCAGCCGTATCTTGTCCCCGCTGCGACCGTCGGCAATCGCTGCCGAAACGCGATTTCCGCTGTTCGGATCGGCGCTCACGATGCCGCTGAACAGAGCCGTGCCGCCGTGCCTCAACGTGACAAGCAACGGGATGGCCGGTTCGATGCTGAAGAACTCGACAATGGCGCGAGACGCCTCGGCCGAGAAATTGATCAGTATCTTATCGTTCGCATGCGTCACGTTGCTCATGCCGACGGTCGGACTGTAGGTTTCCGGAATCGACACTTCACTGCGTGCGGGAAAGTCTGCACTGTGGAAAAACTGGTCTGACACGCCCGCCCATAGTTCGACATACGGCCGCCACTCGTTCGGGTCCTTCCGGGCATCGGTTTCGCCGGTGAGCGACGGAAACCCCCACGTCCACATCTTCAAGCCCCGCGTGAGGGTATTGTCTGCAATGCGAATAATTCCTTCTGCGTTGTCATGGTTGATGACGCCCCAGAAATTCCCGCCCTGCATATCCGGTGCAGCATAGGCGATGCCCATCGTTGGCCAGTTCTTGAAGTAGCGCAGGTTTTCGAAGCGCCGCCTGCCCATACCCGCACTCTCATCGCCGTCTGCCAGACTGGTCGACCAGACAGGGGTCGTGTAAGTTCGGATCGGCGCGATGATTTCGGCGCCGCGCGTTGCCCTGGGATTTTTCGGCTCCGATCCTGGAGCGAGCGTCGTGCACGTCCAGTACTCGTATTGGACAGCCTCGTCGTTCGGATTCTTCAGCACCACGCGCGCATCGAGTGCGGCACGATCGGCCTTCAGCGTAACGTAGTAATTCGCCTCGATGCCGGTCGCGCGCCTGAACTTGCTGGGCCGCGCGGAATAGTCGAAGTCATCCCGGAACGACATCACGACCGTGATTTCGTCGGCGCCCTCTTTCACCACCCGGAAAGCCCACGGCTTCAACCACGTCTTGCCGTGCTCGGGATCCGGGAACGTCGGGAAGATACCGCCGTACACCATCAGCCAGTCGTAGTAGAAATTTCCGGCCTTCATGCCGTAAGGCACTCCGACTTCCGTGCGATAAAGCTGCTCGTGGCCGGTCGGCTTGTAGACGATGGAAAGAATACGCCCTCCGAATTCGGGCACGAGCGTTACCTTCAGATACCGGTTCTCAAGCACGTAGGATGTGAAACTACGTTCGACGATCATGCTCTTGTCGAGCGACCCGCCGACAAAGCCATTCTCCGCATCGACGGCGAACTTGACGGTGCTCCACGTCGTCGTCTGCTCGCTGAGCGACACACTATCGGGCACTGGTGCGGCGGCACGCACGACGCAAAGCGCATAGAACGAGAAAAGGAGTGCGATTGCGAAACAAACGAGGGCACGCAAGGAAACCTCGACTGGCATTCAGGCCGCCGCCTGCTCGCGCGGCTGGTAAATCGCGGTGTGCAGGCAATGCGCGATCGGCGTCGTGCCGTTGGCGACGACGAGCGCGTCGAGCTCGACGAAGCGGTGGCCTTTCTTTTCGTAGTTCGCGGTGACCTTTGCACGCCCGACGATCTCGTCGCCGGCGCGTGCGGGAGACAGCAGCTGCATACGGCTACCCACATGGATCCACGGACCCAGAATCGTGTTGTCGACGAGGACGCGGTTCATGACGCGCTGGATCAGGCCGGGATGGCCGAGCCCCTCGCGCGCGAAGATCGGATCGGTCTCCCTGACATCGGCGAGATAGTCGGTGGCCGCCTGCCCGGCCCAGCGGCGCGGCATCGTGCCGAGCCATTGGCCGGTCTCGAAGGTGGCCGGGCTGACCGGCTGGCGCTCGGCAACCGGGGGAACCTCGACATAGTCGTTCAATGAAACCGCGGGCGCAGCCTCCGGCAGAGACGCTGTCCCCGTGGCGCAAAGCTCGGTGCGGCTGAACACCTCGATTGTCAGCAGGCCGTTGTGCTCGGTCGCATCGACATCGGCGGTCTCGCCGTCATAGACCGGCTTGACAAAGCGCGCCTCGACCAGCCCGCGCGTGAGGAAATCGCGGCCCCAGCGGGCGACCGGCACGTGCATCATGTAGGCGAACACATCGACGCCCGGGACCAGCCCGCCGGAAAAGCCGAAGCGGCGCGCCACCGTGTCGTCATGCATCTTGTTTTCGGACTGTTTCGCGGTGTTGTAGGCTTCGACGCGGTAGGTTTCGAGCCGATTCGGCATGGCAGGCCTTCCCAAATTCTTATTGTTTCGGGCCTGATCGTAGGCCCCCGGAAAGGGCGGTCAATCCCCTCGCCTTTGCGGCCCGAATGGGGTACCACGCCGCCAATGGCTGACACCCCCGCCCGCATCTATGTCGACGCCGACGCCTGTCCGGTGAAGGACGAGATTTATCGCGTCGCGATCCGGCACGGCGTGCCCGTCAGCGTGGTCGCCGGCAACTTTATTCGCGTGCCACAAGATCCCCTGATCGAGCGGATCGCGGCCGGTGCCGGGATGGATGCCGCCGATGACTGGATCGCGGAGCGGGCCAAGCCGGGCGACGTGGTCGTGACATCGGACATTCCGCTGGCAAGTCGCTGTGTCAAGGCGGGCGCCGACGTGATCGCGCCGAACGGAAAACCGTTCACGGAAGAGTCGATCGGGATGACGCTGGCAGTGCGCAATCTGATGACGGATCTGCGCTCGGCCGGTGAAGTCACCGGCGGTCCGCGCTCGTTCGCGCCGCGCGATCGCTCCGCCTTCCTCTCGGCGCTCGACCAGACGCTGCGTCGGATCCAGCGCCGCCGTGCCGATCACACCGCGACGAGCCAAGGCTGACCATGGCGCCGCCGCTGATCCAACTGAAAGACATCAAGCTGACCTTTGGCGGCACGCCGCTGCTGTCAGGCGTCGAGCTCAACGTCGCGCCCTCCGAGCGCGTCTGCCTGATCGGCCGCAACGGCTCCGGCAAATCGACGCTGTTGAAGATCGCGGCCGGCCTGGTCGAGCCCGACGGCGGCACGCGCTTCGTGCAGCCGGGCGCGACGGTTCGCTATCTGCCGCAGGAGCCGGATCTCGGCGACCACAAGACCACGCTGGCCTATGTCGAGGCGGGGCTCGCGCCCGGCGACGATCAGCATCAGGCGCGCTATCTGCTGGAGCAGCTTGGGCTCACCGGCGACGAGAACCCGCATAATCTCTCCGGCGGCGAAGCCCGCCGCGCGGCGCTGGCCTGCGTGCTGGCGCCCTCGCCCGACATCCTGCTGCTGGACGAGCCGACCAACCATCTCGATCTCTCCACCATCGAATGGCTGGAACAGGAGCTCGACAGCCGCCGCAGCGCGCTGGTGCTGATCAGCCACGACCGCCGCTTCCTGACCAATCTCTCGCGCTCCACCGCATGGCTCGATCGCGGCAAGATCAAGCAGATCGATCGCGGCTTTGCCTCGTTCGAGACCTGGCGCGACGAGGTGCTGGCAGAGGAAGAGCGCGACCAGCACAAGCTCGACCGCAAGATCGTCGACGAGGAGCACTGGCTGCGCCACGGCGTGTCCGGCCGCCGCAAGCGCAATGTCAAGCGGCTCGGCAATCTGCATGCACTGCGCGACCAGCGCCGCAACTATCGCGGCACGGCCGGCACCGCCAGTCTTGCGGCCGCGGAAGCCGAGCAATCCGGCAAGCTGGTGATCGAGGCCAAGAACATCACCAAGGCGTTTGGCGACCGTGTGATCGTCGACAATTTCTCGACCCGCATCCAGCGCGGCGACCGGCTGGGCATTGTCGGTCCGAACGGCGCAGGCAAGACTACGCTGGTCAACCTCCTCACCGGCGGCGCGCAGCCAGACTCCGGCATCGTACGGTTAGGGGCCAATCTAGAGACCGCCACACTCGACCAGCACCGCGAAAGCCTCGATCCAAAGTCGACGCTGGCGGAGGCGCTGACCGGCGGGCGTGGTGACCAGATCATGGTCGGCGGGAAGCCGAAGCATGTCGTCGGCTACATGAAGGACTTCCTGTTCGCCCAGGAGCAGCGCGGCACGCCGGTCGAGGTGCTCTCCGGCGGCGAGCGCGGCCGGCTGATGCTGGCGCGCGCGCTGGCAAAGCCGTCGAATTTGCTGGTGCTGGACGAGCCGACCAACGATCTCGATCTCGAAACGCTCGACGTTTTGGAGGAGATGCTCGGCGACTACGAAGGCACCGTGATCCTGATCAGCCACGACCGCGACTTCCTCGACCGCGTCGTCACCTCCGTGATCGCGCCTGAAGGTAACGGCAAGTGGACCGAATATGCCGGCGGCTACAGCGACATGCTGGCGCAACGCGGTGCCGACCTCAAACGCGAGACGGCGAAGGCGCAAGCTCCCGCCGAGAAGAAAGAAGAGCGCTCCACTGCAACCGCTTTCGCGTCCAAGCGGAAGCTGAGCTTCAACGAGAAGCATGCGCTGGAAACGTTGCCGAAGAAGATGGAAACGCTGCAGGCGGATATCGCAAAGCTGCAGCGCGTGCTCGACGATCCCAATCTGTACGCCAAAGATCGCAAAAAATTCGATGACGCCTCGGCCGCTATCGCCAAGGCGCATGAGGAATTGTCCACCGCCGAAGAGCGCTGGCTGGAACTGGAAATGCTTCGCGAAGAAATAGAGCAGGCTTAAACATGACCACTCCTCTCGCCGCAAAGATCGCCCGCGAATACGGCACGCCCTGCGCCGTCATCGACATGGACAAGGTCGAACGCAACATCGCACGGATCCAGAAGGCCTGCGATGATGCCGGGATCGCCAACCGGCCGCACATCAAGACGCACAAAAACCCGACGATTGCGAAGATGCAGGTCGCGGCCGGCGCCAAGGGCATCACCTGTCAGAAGCTCGGCGAGGCCGAGATCATGGCCAATGCCGGCATCGACGACATCCTGATCAGCTACAATCTGCTCGGCGAGGAGAAGATGGCCCGCCTCGGCGCGTTGCAGGCGAAGGCGAATATGACGGTCGCCGCCGACAATTCGACCGTCGTTGCCGGACTGCCCAAGGCCGCCGCAGCCTCGGGTCGCCCGCTCTCGGTCGTGGTCGAATGCGACACCGGACGTAAGCGCGCCGGCGTCGAGACGCCGGCCGAGGCGATTGCGCTCGCGCGCGAAATCGCAGCGTCCAAGGGGCTCGAATTCGCCGGCTTCATGCTCTACCCGACCGAGACCGGCTGGGGCGATGCCCAGAAGTTCTACGACGAGGCACTGGCCGGCGTGCGCGCCGACGGGCTCGACGCCAAAATCGTCTCAACCGGCGGCACGCCGAACCTCGTCAACATCGGCAAGCTCAAGGGCGGCACCGAGCATCGCTTCGGCACCTATATCTACAACGACCGCATGCAGGTCGCGGCCGGCTCCGCCACCTGGGATGACTGCGCATTGCACATCTATTCGACGGTGGTGAGCCGCGCCGCACCCGAACGTGGTATTCTCGACGCCGGCTCGAAGACGCTGACGACCGACACCGGCGGCCTCGACGGCCACGGCCTGATCCTGGAGCATCCCGAGGCCAAGATCGCCCGCTTCGCCGAGGAGCACGGCTTCCTCGACCTCTCCCGCAGCAACACACGGCCGAATGTCGGCGACGTCGTGCGGATCGTGCCCAATCATGTTTGCGTCGTCGTGAACATGATGGACGAGGTGGTCATGGTGCGCGGCGAGGAGATCATCGGCACGCTGCCCGTGGCTGCACGCGGGAAGCTGCGGTAGCGGCTACTGTAGGGTGGCAAGGCGAAGCGTGTCCACCATCGCAGCGGCATATGCGGAGGCATGGTGGCACGGCGCTTCGCGCCTGTGCCCACCCTACGATTTCTCAAGCCACGCCAGCACACCCCTGCCCGCAGCCGCCCCCGTCGCAAACGACGCCTGCAACAGATAGCCGCCAGTCGGCGCTTCCCAGTCCAGCATCTCGCCGGCGGCGAACACGCCAGGCGATCTGCGCAACATGAAGTGGTCGTCGAGCTCGTCGAACATCACTCCGCCGGCGGTGGAGATCGCGCGATCGACCGGGGCTATGCCGGTGAGCTGAACCGGAATGGCGTTGATGAGATGCGCAAGCTCCGCCGGCGAGAAGGACGCCAGTGCTCGTCCGGACGCGATGGCGGCCTCCTGCATCAGGCCGATGCCGACTGGAGACAGCTGCGCGGCCTTGCGCAGGAAGTTCGCCAGGGATTGCTTGCCGCGCGTGCCTGATAGCCGCGTGGTCAGTGCGGTGGCGTCGAGGTCGGGCCGCAATGCGATCGTCAGCGTCGCTTGGCCCAGACCCAGCACCGCTTCGCGCAGCTCCGCCGACAGCGCGTAGATCGCGCCGCCCTCGATGCCGCTGCGCGTGATCATCGCTTCGCCGCGCACCATGTGCGTACCGATCGTCAGCGCCACGCCCTTGAGCGGCTGGCCCTCGAAACGGTCGCGGAACACATCGGACCATGCGACGGTGAAGCCGGAATTGGCCGGCCGCAACGTCGAGATGGCAACGCCTTTCGCCGCAAGGATATCGACCCAGCCGCCATCCGAGCCCAGCCGCGGCCAGCTGGCGCCGCCGAGCGCAAGCACCGTCGCGCTGGCTTCGATCGCCCGTTGCCCCTCTGAGGTGTGAAACAGCAACCGATCATGCTCGTCCCATCCGGTCCAGCAATGGCGAAAGGCAAATCGGACGCCACTGGCATCGAGCCGCCGCAACCAGGCGCGCAACAAGGGCGAGGCCTTGAACGTCTTTGGAAACACCCGGCCACTGCTGCCGACAAAGGTCGGCTCACCCAGCGCCGCGCTCCAGTCGCGCAGCGCGTCTGGCGGGAACGCCTCGACTGCGGCGCGCAGATGCGGCATCGCCTCGCGATAGCGCGCGAGGAATTCCGGCAACGGCTCGCTGTGCGTGAGATTGAGGCCGCCGCGGCCCGCCATCAGGAATTTGCGGCCCGCGGACGGCATGGCGTCGTAGACGGTGACGCGGGCGCCACCCTGCGCCAGCACCTCCGCCGCCATTAGCCCGGCGGGACCGGCACCGATGACGGCGACGTCCGTCAGAGCTTGATCCCCGCCCGGGCCGCGGCCTGCGCGACGTATTTCTGCGTCTGCTCGAATGCCCCGGCCAGCGCCTTGGCCTTCGACATGTCGCTGATCTCGGCGAAATGCGCGGCTACCGCATCCGGGGTCCATTCGGACTCCGGCAGGTTGATGCCTTCGCTCTCAAGAATCTTGATCACCGCGAAGGAGCCGGCACCGGCACCCATGATGGTGCGGGTCGGCGCGTCCTCGCTCAGCATGTATTCGACCGCTGGCGTGATCGCGTTCGGCTTCATCAGCTGCAACGCCTGCGGCGGCAACAACTCTTCGGTCATGCGGGTCGCTGCCGTCGGCGAGATGATGTTGACGCGGATGTTGTTCTTGCGACCCTCTTCCGCGAGCACATTCATCAACCCGATCATGCCGGACTTCGCCGCGCCGTAATTGGCCTGGCCGAAATTGCCGTAGAGGCCGGAGGACGAGGTGGTCAGCACGATGCGGCCGTAATTGCGGTCGCGCATGCCAGCCCAGGCCGCCTTGCAGCAATAGAAGGTGCCGACGAGATGCACATCGAGCACCTTCTGGAAATCGGCTGCTTCCATCTTGCCGAATGACTTGTCGCGCAAAATGCCGGCATTGGCGCACATCAGATCGACGCTGCCCCACTCCTTGGTGGTGCGCTCGACCATCGCGGTGACCTGCTCGAAATTGGAAACGTCGGCGCCGTCAGCCATCGCCGTGCCGCCGGCTTTGCGGATCTCCTCGACTACAGCTTCCGCCGGCGAGAGCGAGCCGCCCGAGCCGTCACGCGCGCCGCCGAAATCGTTGACCACGACTTTCGCGCCGCGGCTGGCGAGGCCCAAAGCGTGCGCCTTGCCGAGACCATTGCCCGCGCCGGTGACGATGGCGACGCGTCCGTCAAACCTGATTGCCATGAGTGTTTCCTTTCTTCCTTCTCCCTTGCGGGAGAAGGTGGCGCGCGAGCGCCGGATGAGGGGTATCTCTCGGCAGCGGAGCTCGTGGAGAGATACCCCTCACCCGGCTTCGCGTTCCGCGAAGCCACCCTCTCCCACAAGGGGGAGAGGGTAAGAACACCCCGCGAGAGATTTGGCAGCTTTTGAGCAGCGATGGATGGCCGGGTCAAGCCCGGGCATCACGATGGGGCTCAGGCAAAATAGGTCAACCCAAGCCACTCCGCGACTAGCGCGGGCTTGTCCTCGCCTTCGATTTCCACCGTGACGTTGGTGCGAGTCTGAAATTCGTTGGGCTTCCGCAGCCTGGCTTCGGCGAGCACGAAGCGGCCGCGGACGCGCTTGCCCGAACGCACCGGGGAGATGAAGCGCAGCTTGTCGAAGCCGTAATTGACGCCCATCGTGGCGCCGGCGATGACTGGCATCACCTCATAGGACATGATCGACAGCAGCGACATCGTGAGAAAGCCGTGCGCGATGGTGGTGCCGAAGTCGGTTTCCTTCTTCGCCCTTTCGGGGTCAACATGGATGAACTGGTGATCCTCGATCACGTCGGCATAGGCGTCGATGCGGGGCTGGTCGATCAGGTGCCATGATGACACGCCGATTTCCTTGCCGACCATGGCCTGATAGGCGTCCATGGCCAGCGGCGGCTTCTTCCAGACTTCGTTCACTTAGGTCTCACTCCGTGTTTTCGGCAGCTCCGGAAAATCCTCCTCACGGAATTCCTGGCCGCGCAGCGGATCGTTGCGATCATCGTCGCGCTCCAGCCGTCGTAGCTGCACGCGACGGATTTTGCCAGAGATCGTCTTCGGCAGCTCGGGGACGATCTCGATGCGGCGGATCCGCTTGAACGGCGCAAGCCGCGCGTGCAGGTGCTTGAAGATGGACAGCGCCGTCTCCGGCGTCCGCTCGGCGCCCGATGTCAGGAGCACGAAGGCCTTTGGGATCGCGAGCCGGATCGGATCGGGGCTTGGCACCACAGCGGCTTCGGCGACGAGCTCGTGCTCGAGCAGCACGCTCTCCAGCTCGAACGGGCTGATGCGATAGTCGGAGGACTTGAACACGTCATCGGAGCGGCCGACGAAGGTGAGATAGCCGTCCTCGTCTTCGAACACCACGTCGCCGCTGCGATAAAGTACGCCTTCGGCGCCGGAGAGCTTGCCGTCATCGCCCTGATAACCCTGCATCAGGCCGGCGGGACGGTCAGCGCCCAGCACCAGGGCCACCTCGCCCTCCTTGGCCGGATGGCCATCGGCGTCGCTGACCTGCACGCGATAGCCCGGCAGCGGCCGGCCCATCGAGCCGACCTTGATCTTTTGCCCCGGCGAGTTGCCGGCAAGCGCGGTGGTTTCGGTCTGGCCGTAGCCGTCGCGGATGGTGAGGCCCCAGGCCGCCTGCACCTGGTCGATCACTTCAGGATTAAGCGGCTCGCCGGCGCCGCAGACCTCGCGCAATGCGACCTTGAAGGCGGCCAGGTTCTCCTGGATGAACAGCCGCCACACCGTTGGCGGCGCGCACAGCGTTGTGACGCCGCAGCGGCCGATCGTGGCGAGCAGCGCCTTCGCATCAAAGCGCGGCTGGTTGACCACGAACACGGTCGCGCCGGCATTCCACGGCGCGAAGAAGCAGCTCCAGGCATGCTTGGCCCAGCCGGGCGACGAGATGTTGAGATGGACGTCGCCGGGTTTCAGTCCGATCCAGTACATCGTCGAGAGATGGCCGACGGGATAGCTGCGCTGGCTGTGCCGAACGAGCTTCGGTTTTGCCGTCGTGCCCGAGGTGAAATAGAGCAGCATCGGGTCGTCGGCGTTGGTCGGGCCATCAGCCGCGAAACTGTCCGAATCCTGCGCCGCATCGTCGTACGAAAGCCAACCGTCAGACGCCGCGCCGACCACGATGCGCACGACGTTCTCGACACCAAGGCTCGCGAATTTCGCGACCTGGTCTTGCGCAGCCACCACTGCCTTCGCCTTGCCGCGATCGAGCCGGTCGCGTAACTCATCCGCGGTGAGCAGCGTGGTGGCTGGGATCACGACGACGCCGAGCTTCATCGCAGCCAGCATCGTCTCCCACAGCGGCACCACATTGCCGAGCAGCAGCAAGAGATGATCGCCGCGCTTCAGGCCCAGCGCGCGGAGGAAGTTCGCGACCTGGTTGGAGCGCTTCGAGAGCGCCGCGAAAGAAAGCTTGGTCTGCTTGTCCTGCGCGGCATCGACGATCCAGAGCGCGGGCCGGTCCTTGCTGTCAGGCTTCGCCGCCAGCTCGGCGTCGAACCAGTCGAGCGCCCAGTTGAAGGGAACTGGATCAGGCCAGCGGAAATTCTTGACCGCGGCCTCATAATCCGTGCGGTGCTTTAGCAGAAACGCGCGCGCTTCCTGAAATGTCGTCATCAAGCTTTCCCGGCCAGCCCCCTAACGTGCTTGATAATTCCGGAAAAATCCACCCCGCCCTGACCGGCTGCGTCGAAAGACTGATAGATCTCCTGCGCATGCTTGCCGAGCGGCGTCGCCGCGCCTGCGGCCTTCGCGGCGTCCTGCGCGAGGGTCAGGTCCTTCACCATCAGCGCCGAGGCGAACCCCGGCTTGTAGTCGTTGTTGGCAGGCGAAGTCGGCACCGGGCCCGGAACCGGGCAATAGGTCGTCAGCGACCAGCACTGGCCCGACGAGGTCGAGGCGACGTCGAACAGCGCCTGATGCGAGAGCCCGAGCTTTTCGCCGAGCGCGAAAGCCTCGCTCACCGCGATCATGGAAATGCCGAGGATCATGTTGTTGCAGATCTTTGCCGCCTGGCCTGCGCCGCTGCCGCCGCAATGGACGATCTTCTTGCCCATCTTCTCCAGCACGGGCTTGGCTGCCGCAAACGCATTCTCCTCGCCACCACACATAAAGGTCAGCGTCGCGCCCTTGGCGCCGCCGGTGCCGCCGGAAACCGGCGCGTCGACTGAAAGCACACCGTGCCTGGCAGCGAGCGCATGGGCGGCCCTCGCGCTTTCGACATCGATGGTGGAGCTATCGATGATCAGAGCGCCCTTGATCATGACAGGAATGACCTCGTTCCAGACGCCGAGCACATGCTTGCCGGCCGGCAGCATGGTGACGACGACGTCGGCCCCCTTCACCGCACCCACAGCGCTCTCGGCAATGCCGGCGCCGTCCGCCTTCGCCTGATTGCGTGAGGCTTCGACGAGGTCGAACGCCACCACCTTGTGGCCGGCCTTGACCAGATTGGCGGCCATCGGACCGCCCATGTTGCCGAGACCGATGAATGCGATCGTGGCCATCTTCGTTTCCTCCGCTGAACGTTGTTAATTGAACTTGAGCTCGTCGGCGCCGATGTCGGCGAGATAAGGCGCAAGCATTTCAGGCGTCACGTCCTCAATCCGCGGCGGTGACCAGGTCGGATTGCGGTCCTTGTCGATCACGGCGGCGCGCACGCCCTCGCGGAAATCGTCGCTGCGGAACACTTCCAGCGCGGCGCGATATTCGCGCACAAGGCACTCTTCCAGGCTCGACGCCGTCCGCGCGAGCCGCAGCAGTTTGAGCGTCACCACCATGCCGCGGGGCGATTTCTCGTTGAGCGTCTTGAGCGTCGCCAGCGCAAGTTCGGAGCCGTCACGCTTGAGCGCGGCGAAGATGTCTTCCATGCGGTCGAAGCCGAACCATGCGTCGATTATCGGCTCTTTTGCGGCGACCGGCCCCGAGGTCTCACCGGTCGCAAAACCGTTAATGAGCTTGGTGACTTCGACCGCGGTCGCGCCGGAACCAACCTTCGTCAGCGCCTCGCGCAGCTCCGGCCATTTGGCGGCCGGCACCACGGTGTCCGCAAATTTCGCATGGATCGCATCGGGTCCATTCATGGTCTGACCGGTCAGACCAAAGTACGTGCCGATCTCGCCGGGCGAACGCGACAGCAGCCAGGTGCCGCCGACATCCGGGAAGAAGCCGAGCCCGACCTCGGGCATCGCAAGCTTGGTGCGATCGGTGACCACGCGGTGGCTCGCATGCGCGGACAGGCCGACGCCGCCGCCCATCACGATGCCGTCCATGAAGGCGACATAGGGCTTTGGGAACTTCTTGATCCGGGCATTGAGGATGTATTCCTCGCGCCACAGGATCTTGCCGAGATCGCCATTGACCTTCGAGCTTTCCCAGAGCGTGCGGATGTCGCCGCCGGCGCACAGGCCACGCTCGCCAGCGCCTTCCAGCAAAATCAATGCGACGGCCGGATCGGCCTCGAAACGATCGAGCGCCTGCTCGATGTCGCGAAACATCTCCAGCGTCACGGCATTGATGGCCTTGGGACGATTGAGCCGGATCACGCCGGCCGCGCCTTCAACGCGGGCGACGAGATCGCCCTCTTCCACTCCACTCATCGCGCGCCCTCGATCAATTTGCGCGCCACGATGAGCCGCATGATTTCATTGGTGCCTTCGAGGATCTGGTGCACGCGCAGATCGCGCACGATCTTCTCGATGCCGTATTCGCTGAGGTAGCCATAACCACCGTGGAGCTGGAGCGCATGGTTGGCGACCTCAAAACCGACATCGGTGCCGAAACGTTTTGCCATCGCGCAGAGCATGGTGGCATCGGGGTCCTTGCGGTCGAGCGCGGCCGCTGCGCGCCACAGAAAGGTGCGCGCGGCCTCGAGCTCGATCGCCATGTCGGCGAGCTTGAATTGCAAGGCCTGGAATTCGTCGAGCCGCTTTCCGAACGCCTTGCGCTCCTTCATGTAGCTGCGCGCCTTGTCGAGCGCGGTCTGCGCGCCGCCGAGCGAGCAGGCCGTGATGTTGAGGCGGCCGCCGTCGAGGCCGGCCATGGCGATCTTGAAGCCCACGCCCTCCTCGCTCAGGCGGTTGGCGACCGGCACGCGGGCGTTCTCGAACATCACGGCGCGGGTCGGCTGCGCGTTCCAGCCCATCTTGCGCTCATTGGCGCCGAAGGAGACGCCCGGCGTCTCGCCGTCGATGACGAGGGTCGAGATGCCACCGGGACCATCGCCGCCGGTGCGGACCATCGCGACCAATAGATCTGTGCCGCCAGCGCCGGAGATAAACTGCTTCTGGCCGTTAAGCACATAGTGATCGCCGTCGCGTACCGCGCGGGTGCGCAGCGCGGCCGCGTCGGAGCCGGCGCCCGGCTCGGTCAGGCAGTAGCTCGCGATCAGCTCCATGGTGCAGAGCTTTGGCAGCCATTTCTGGCGCTGGGTGTCGCTGCCGAAGGCATCGATCATCCAGCTCGCCATGTTGTGGATGGAAATGAAGGCGGAGGTGGTCGGGCACCCCGTCGCCAGCGCCTCGAAGATCAACGCCGCGTCGAACCGCGACATGGCGGAGCCGCCGACATCCTCGCGGATGTAGATGCCGCCCATGCCGAGGGCCGCCGCCTCGCGCATCACGTCGACGGGAAAGTGCTTCTCCTCGTCCCATTGCAACGCGTGCGGCGCGATCTTTTCCGCCGCAAACGCCAGCGCCATGTCGCGAACCGCGACCTGATCCTCGTTCAGAGCGAACTGCATCGTGCCCTCGCTCCTGAACGGGTTACTTCATCAGCGGGATCGAGAACTCCGCGCCTTCCTTGACGCCGGACGGCCAGCGCGAGGTCACCGTCTTGGTCTTGGTGTAGAAGCGGACCGAGTCAGGGCCATGCTGATTGAGATCGCCAAAACCCGACTTCTTCCAGCCGCCGAAGGTGTAATAGGCGATCGGCACCGGGATCGGCACGTTGATGCCGACCATGCCGACATTCACCTTAGCCGCGAAGTCGCGCGCGGCATCGCCGTCGCGGGTGAAGATGGCAACGCCGTTGCCGTAATCATGCTCCGACGGCAGCGCCAGCGCTTCCTTGTAGTCGTGCGCGCGCACGACCGAGAGCACGGGGCCAAAAATCTCTTCCTTGTAGATCCGCATGTCCTTGGTGACGTTGTCGAACAGCGAGCCGCCGAGATAAAAGCCCTTCTCGTAGCCCTGCATCTTGAAGCCGCGGCCGTCGACGGCCAGCGTCGCGCCTTCCTTGATGCCAATGTCGATGTAGCTCTTGACCTTCTCGACCGCCTCACGCGTCACCAGCGGACCGTAATCGGCGGACGGATCGATCGAGGTGCCGATCTTGAGGCTCTCGACGCGCGGGATCAGCTTGTCCATCAGGCGGTCCGCAGTGGTCTTGCCGACGGGCACCGCAACGGAAACGGCCATGCAGCGCTCGCCGGCCGAGCCATAGCCGGCGCCGATCAGCGCATCGACGGCCTGGTCCATGTCGGCGTCCGGCATGATGATGGCGTGGTTCTTGGCGCCACCGAAGCACTGGCAGCGCTTGCCGGTCTGGGCGGCGCGCTCATAGATGTACTGCGCGATCGGCGTGGAGCCGACGAAGCCGATGGCCTTGATATCGGGATCGTCGAGGATCGCGTCGACGGCTTCCTTGTCGCCGTTGACGACGTTGAGGATGCCGGCCGGCAGACCCGCTTCCATCATCAGCTCGGCGAGCAGCATCGGAACGCCGGGATCGCGCTCCGACGGCTTGAGGATGAAGGCGTTGCCGCAGGCGATCGCCGGAGCGAACTTCCACATCGGGATCATTGCCGGGAAGTTGAACGGCGTGATCCCGGCGACGACGCCGAGCGCCTGGCGCATCGAATAGATGTCGATGCCCGGGCCGGCGCCTTCGGTGTATTCGCCCTTCATGAGGTGCGGAATGCCGCAAGCGAATTCGGCGACCTCGAGGCCGCGCTGGATGTCGCCCTTGGCGTCAGGCACGGTCTTGCCGTGCTCGCGGGCGAGCAACTCGGCGAGCTTGTCGTAGTCGCGCTGCACCAGCTCGACGAATTTCATCATGACGCGTGCGCGGCGCTGCGGGTTGGTCGCAGCCCATTCGGGCTGTGCTGCGCGCGCGTTCTCGACGGCAGCGCGAACCTCGGCTTTGGACGCCAGCGCCACCTTGGCCTGGACGTCACCGGTCATCGGCTCGAAAACGTCGGCGGTGCGGCCCGAGGTGCCCTTGACCTCCTTGCCACCGATGAAATGTCCGACTGCGCGCATGGAATGAGCTCCTTAGGTCCCGGTCTGCTTTGACAAATCCTATCGACCTGCATTTTATAGGATTCAAGTCTGAGATAATGCACCATAGATGTGCGAAAATGCTGGATCAAGGTCACATCGACTGGGACGACTTTCGCTTCGTGCTGGCCATCGTGCGGGGCGGCTCGGTGTCGGCTGCGGCGAAACAGCTTGGGGTCGACCATGCCACCGTGATCCGCCGCGTCGACCGGCTGGAGAAGCACCTTTCGGCAAAGCTGTTTGACCGGCGCAAGACCGGCTATCTCCTCACCGAGGCCGGCCAGCGCGTTGCCGACAGCGCCGAGGCGATGGAATCGACCATCGTTGCCAACCAGGAGCAGGTCGGCGGATCGGTGGCACGGCTGACCGGCACAGTGCGGATTGGAGCACCTGACGGATTCGGAACCGCCTTCCTGGCGCCGCGGCTCGCCCCGTTCGCGGACCGCTATCCCGACCTCGATCTGCAACTCGTGGCGACTGCGCGCCTGTTCAGCCTCTCCAAGCGCGAGGCCGATATTGCCATCAGCCTGACCATGCCGAAGGAAGGCCGTATCGTCGGCCGCAAGCTGCTCGACTACCGACTCGGGCTGTATGCCGCGCCCGCCTATCTCGATCGCTTCCCGAAGATCGCCTCGCGCGAGGTGCTGCCGCAGCACCGTTTCGTCGGCTACATCGAGGAGCTGCTGTTCACGCCGGAGCTCGACTACCTGCCGCAGGTGTCGCCGCGCATCTCGGCCCGCTTCCGCAGTGCCAATCTGATCGCGCAGCTCAATGCGACGCTCTCAGGCTTCGGCATTGCCGTGCTGCCGCATTTCATGGCAAGCGATTATCCGCAGCTCGTCGCCGTGCTGCCGGAGGAGATCTCGATCACCCGGACGTTCTGGATGCTGATGCACGCCGACAGCAAGGATCTGGCGCGGATCCGGGCGGTGGCGGATTACATCGGTGAGATCGTGGAGCGCGATCGGTCGCTGTTTGCGGGAAGATAGGAAATCGTAGGGTGGGCAAAGCGAAGCGTGCCCACCATATCGGTCGCAATCGTGGAAACACGGTGGGCACGGCGCTGGCGCGCCTTTGCCCCCCTACGGCATCTCCGCCTAATTCTGCTTCGCCTTCTTTGCGGCCATCACTTTCGGCTCCCGCCGCGCGCCGTCCAGCGCACTGTCCTTGCCGGCCTTGAGCACCTCATCGGACAGCTCGCTCGAGCCCGCAATGCGCGCCAGCAGCATCGTGCCGGCCATCGTCGCCAGCGTCGCGATCGCCTGCTTGCGGGCAGCCTTGCGCGGCAAATTGGGGATGAAGTCCGTCATCATCTCGACCATCTCGTCGAGCTTGCCGGCAAACGCCTTTCGCGTCTTCGGGCTCTCGCGCGCGATCTCGGCGCCGAGCGCGGGGATCGAGCAGCCATGGCCGGGATTGTCGCGGTGCAGCGCCGAGAGATAGGTCTCGACCATCTGGGCGAATTGCTTCTCCGGCGCGACTTGATCGGACTGCTTGCGCCAGTGCTCCATCGAGCGGTCCATCGCGTAGGCAAACGCCTCGATCACCAGCGCCTCGCGGGAATCGAAATGGGCGTAGAAGCCGCCATGGGTCAGGCCGGCCTCCTTCATGAGGTCGGCGACGCCGATGCCATGGGCGCCCTTTTCGCGCAGCCGGACCGACGCCTTCTTCACGATGCGGTCGTGGGTTTCCTGCTTGTGTTCCCGGGAATAGCGCATACGGCTCTCATTGAATGTCGGAAATCATCTAATAACACGGATATCGGTCGAACGGCGCATTAATTCCCGGTAAAATTGTTGCCGATCATGGAAAAGGTCGCGGTTGCATGCACGGCGAGTGCCCCCTTACCGTCGCGGACGAACCCTTCCGTGTAGCTGGACTGGCGCCCCAGCTTGATCACCTTGCCTTCAGCCGAGATCAGCCCGGAACGGACCGAGAGCGGACGCAGGAAGGTCATCTTCAGGTCGAGCGTCACCGATCCCTGCCCGGCCTCCAGCCTCGTCGAGATCGCACAGCCCATGGCGGTATCGATCAACGCCGCAGCCGTCGCCCCGTGCAGCAGGCCGATGGTATTTTCGAGGTCCTCGCGCGGCTCCAGTTCCATCACGATCCGGCCGGGCTCGACCACGGCCATGACGAAGCCGATCAGCTTTGCAAACGGCGGCGGCGGCAGCCGGCCGTCGCGGATGCCCAGCATGGCATCCATGCCTGATAGCCCCATCGCCACTTTCGCGACCGGCGTCGGAGCTTGCCAGTCCACCACACGCTCGCGCCGTCCCGCGGGCGAGAAGAGGTCGCGTTGATCAGGGGCAGTCATGAGGGGCCTCTTTGTATGATATTTGTCATACTATCCCGCGGACTTCGCACTGGCAACTCCGCCGCCTGCCCGCTTGACAAGCCGGGTATTTCGGCCCGGAAGTGATCCCGACTGGCGCACCTCGCGCATGTCCACGAAACCTTCGAGATGTCACGATGGAAATGCTCAACAACCACTGCGGCGTGACGCGCGATGCGCGCGGCGTCGTCCATGTCGCGATCTGCAATGCCGGCTCGCTCAACATCCTGGGCTCGCCCGTCACCGATGCGGTGCGCCAAGGCTTGCAGCAGCTCGCCTCCGACCGCAATATTCGCGTCGTGGTGCTGCGCGGCCAGAGCGAAAAGAGCATGATCGGCGGCGCCGACATCAAGGAGATGGCGAAGCTCGACCAGGCATCGGCGGAAGCTTTCATCAGCCGCCTGCGCGATCTCTGCGAGGCCGTGCGCCAATTCCCCGCGCCGATGATCGCGCGCATGCCCGGCTGGTGTCTCGGTGGCGGGCTTGAAGTCGCAGCCGCCTGCGATTTCCGCATCGCGGCGCATGACGCGCATTTCGGCATGCCGGAGGTGCGCGTCGGCATCCCCTCGGTGATCCACGCGGCGCTGTTGCCGCGCCTGATCGGCTGGGCCCGGGCGCGCTGGCTGGTGATGACCGCGGAGAACATCGACGCGCCGACGGCGCTGGCTTGGGGACTGGTCGACAAGGTCGCGCCGGACGGCGGTCTGGATGCCGAGATCGAGCACCTCGTAGCGGCACTGCTCGAATGCGGTCCCGAGGCGCTGCGGTCGCAGAAAGCGCTGCTGCGGCAATGGGAGGAACTGCCGCTGACGGAGTCGGTGAATTTGAGCGTGAAGGTCTTTGGCGAATCCTTCCTGACGGACGAGCCGACGCGGCTGATGCAGGCGTTTGTGAATCGGAAGCGCTAGGTGCCCAAGTGCGAGCGCCGTCGCGCGACGACAATCCGCCATAGATGGAACACGAACATGATGGCGACCAAAGCAAATGCAGCCTGGGAAAGCTCGATATTCGGATATGTGCAATCCGGCGCGTGCAGCGGCGTGATCGTTCGGCTGGGATGAAAGATCAGCACAAGGGCAACGACGATCAGGCTCCAGAACCAGCGGCGCCGATAGAACGCGACAAGCACGCAAATGATACCAAGCAAGGCTGTGGCTAAAAGATAGTAGTTTGAGATCCTGATCGACGCCGCGCTGGCGGCGGCCTCATCCACAAAAGAGCAGGCCCGGATGGGATTGGCCCAGAGCGCGACAGCTAATCCCAGCGCGATCCGAAACAAGAGTCGCGGCGTTGTTCCCTCCACCCCCATATCCAAACATCCCCCTCCCAGTCTTGCGCAACCTAGGTAACAGAATCGGCGCTACGACGGCACCAGGCCCACCAGTTCAAGCGGGCAAATTATCATCAGAACCACGACATTTTCTCATGCCGGTAGCGGTTGCATTTTTTGCATCGCATCATATGATGACCATAATCCAACCGTCATCGCAGGGAGTTCCGTCATGGCCGAAGCCGCCGATCCCGTCGTCATCGTTTCCGCCGCCCGCACCCCGCTCGGCCGTTTCATGGGCGAATTGTCACCACTCGCAGCGCACAAGCTTGGATCGCATGTGATCGGCGCTGCCCTAGAGCGCGCGAAGCTCGCGCCGGAAAAGGTCGACGAGGTCTTCATGGGCTGCGTGCTGCCGGCCGGCCAAGGCCAGGCACCGGCGCGCCAGGCGGCGCGTGCGGCTGGTCTGCCCGATGCGACCGGCGCCACCACTGTCAACAAGGTCTGCGGCTCCGGCATGAAGGCAACGATGCTGGCGCACGACATCATCCGTGCAGGCTCGGCCGACATCGTCGTCTCCGGCGGCATGGAGAGCATGAGCAACGCCCCTTACCTGCTGGCCAAGGCGCGCGGCGGCTACCGCGCCGGCCATGACCGCATCATCGACCACATGATGATGGACGGGCTGGAGGACGCCTATGAGACCGGCCGCTCGATGGGCGATTTCGGCGAGGCGACCGCGGAAGCCTACCAGTTCACCCGTAAGGACCAGGACGCCTATGCGATGGAGACACTGAGTCGCGCCCGCAAGGCGGTCGAGGGCGGCGCGTTCAAGGCCGAGATCGCGCCGATCACCCTGACTGAGAAAGCTGGTCCGCGCGTCATCGCCAATGACGAGCATCCGCTGAAGGTTGACCCCGCAAAAATCCCCGGCTTGAAGCCGGCGTTCCGCGCCAATGGCACCATCACGCCGGCGGCCTCCTCGGCCAACGCCGATGGTGCCGCCGCTTTGGTGCTGACAAAGCGCTCGCTCGCCGATCGTAGCGGCCTGCCGACGCTCGCGGTGATCAAGGGCCACGCCACCCACAGCCAGGAGCCGCAATGGTTCACCACCGCACCGATCCCGGCGATCCGCAAACTGCTGGACAAGGTCGGCTGGAGCGCGGGTGACGTCGACCTGTTCGAAATCAACGAGGCGTTCGCCGTGGTGGCGATGGCGGCACAGCGCGATCTCGGCATTCCCCGCGACAAGCTCAACATCAATGGCGGCGCCTGCGCGCTCGGCCATCCCATCGGCGCCACCGGTGCGCGGTTGATCGTGACGCTGCTGCATGCGCTTGAGGCTCAGAACCTCAAGCGCGGCGTTGCCGCGCTCTGCATCGGCGGCGGTGAAGCCACCGCGATCGCAGTGGAGCGCATCGCGCACTGACGCCGTCAGGTCCGAAAATAAGGGAAGTCTGGCATTTCAGACTTCCCGTTTTCGTGCCAGACTGCAACGATGACGCGGGTCTCACCATGCCCGCCAACCGACATTGAGGCCCAATGATTTCGAACTGGCTCGCGGCAGCACTCGGCCGCCGCAATATCCACTATGGCTGGGTGATGGTCGGAGTGACCTTCTTTGCCGCGCTGATCAGCGCCGGCACGGTCGGTGCGCCCGGCGTGTTCATCGTTCCGCTTCAGAAGGAGTTCGGCTGGAGCACGGCGGAGATCTCGTCGGCGCTGTCGATCCGCTTCATCCTGTTCGGGCTGATGGCGCCGTTCGCAGCCGCCCTGCTCAACCGCTATGGCCTGCGCAACGTCACGCTGACGGCCCAGCTCATCGTCGTCTCGGCGTTGGTTACCTCGCTCGGCATGACGCAAGTCTGGCAGCTGATCGCGCTCTGGGGCGTCGTGATCGGCATCGGCACTGGCATGACCGCGCTGGTGCTGGGCGCAACCATCGCCACGCGCTGGTTTGCGGCAAGGCGCGGCCTCGTCATCGGCATCATGACCGCGAGCGTTGCGACCGGCCAGCTCGTGTTCCTGCCCCTGCTTGCAAGCCTGACCGAGCGCTTCGGCTGGCGACCGGCGCTCGGCTTCGTCTGCATCATGCTCGGCGTTTCCGCAGTTGCAGTCCTGCTCATCATGCGTGACCGGCCGAGCGATGTCGGTTTGCGTCCCTTCGGCGACGAAGGCACCGCGCCGCTGCCCACACCGCCCGTGAACCACGGCTCGATCACGGCGGTGGCGCTCGGCACGCTGCGCGATGCCTCGAAGTCGAGCGCATTCTGGATCCTGTTTGCGACCTTCTTCGTCTGCGGCGCCTCGACCAATGGCCTGGTCCAGGTGCACTTGATCCCGATGTGCCTCGACTTCGGCATTCCGCAGGTGCAGGCGGCAAGCCTGCTCGCGGCAATGGGAATCTTCGACTTCTTCGGCACCATCATGTCGGGCTGGCTGTCGGACCGTTACGACAATCGCTATCTGCTGTTCTGGTATTACGGCCTGCGCGGGCTGTCGCTGATCTTCCTGCCGTTCAGCGATTTCTCGTTCTATGGCCTCTCGATCTTCGCGATGTTTTATGGCCTCGACTGGATCGCGACGGTGCCACCGACGGTGCGCCTCACCGCGCAGAAATTCGGGCCCGAGCGCGCCAATCTGGTGTTCGGCTGGATCTTTGCCGGCCACCAGCTCGGAGCCGGCACCGCCGCCTTCGGCGCGGGTCTGTCGCGGACGCTGCTGCAAAGCTATCTGCCGGCCTTCTTCGTCGCCGGCGCGCTCTGCGTGTTCGCCTCGCTGATCGTGCTGGCGCTGGCGCGGCAGCCGAAGCCGCAACCGCAGCCCGCGATGGCATGAGCCGGCCTAGTACCTGAACGTGGTGGTGAACCCGAACACGGCGGCGTCGCCGATCCGCGAGGTCCCGGTCGGATCGTTCGGATTCGGGATGCCGCCGGAGGGACGCACCACATACTGGAAATAAGGCGCGATCAGCCAGCCCGGCTTGATGTGGGCTTCATAGATGATTTCAAGCAGGGCTTCGCTGCTGCGCACCGGGCTCTGGATGCCGCTGAAGATCTGGGTGTCGACGTCGAGGCTTCGCGCGGCGCCTGAAATCCGCATATAGGCCACCCCGATCCCGAACCGGTCAAGCGGACGGCCGGGCGTAAAGCCGACAAAGCCGACGCCGCCGTCGAGATAGAGGTCGATCAAATTGCGATCCGGCGGGCTGTAGGCGATGCGGCCGAACGCGGTGACGCCGGGTATCGAGGCCGACACGGTCTTGTCGGGCTCGGCCCCCGGCGGCCGCCAGAGCGTCTGCTCGATGACCGCGTAGATGCCGTAGTTGCCGCGAAGCTTGGCCGGGATGCCGGATCCGGTCGGGTCTGCGAGCGAGAATCCGTCCGCGGTGAAGCGCTGACTGTCGAAGTCGCCGAAATGATACCAGCCGCCGGGCGTGAAATTGCCGGCGAGCGAGCTGCCGCCGATATCGAGATGATAGTCGAAATGGACCTGCCCGATCACCCATGCCGGATCATTGACGCGGAACGCGAGACCATGATTGTCGCGGGTCTGCGGATCGCCATCGCCGGGTGCTGCCGCGCTACCGTTGAACACGGCACCGAAGACGGTGACGTTGTCCGCGACCTGGGCCTTGACGCGAATGCCGGGGACCGCGATCGGGGGCGCGGGTCCGCCGGCCGGCAGATTGGTGGCCTTGATCGCGGGCCAGCCGAACGTGCCGTTGATGAAGAGGTCGTCGGTCTCGCTGTCGAAGAACTCGACGTCGGCGGCCTGCTGGCCCGCCCTGATGTTCAGCCGCCCGTCGAAAAAGCTCTGCTCGAAATAGGCGTTGTAGAGCCGCTGGTCGGGCAGCGCCTCGATCTCGCTGATGGTGGCGAGGTTCATGATGTAGTTTCGCGTCAGCCCGCGGCCGTAGATGATGAAGCCGTTGGCGTAGAAGCGTCCCCCGGTCCAGCCGACGAGCTTGTCGAGATCGGCATCGACCGAGAGATCGAGCCGGCCGAAATTGATGGCGCCGCGTGACACCCCGCCCGAGACATTGCCGATGTTGTCGACGATGTAGGTCGCGCCGAAGTTCAGGCCCTTGTTGGCGAGCCCGTCATGCCATTCGTTGAACCATTTTGGAAACAGCCAGTCGGCCGCGCTCTCGTCCTTGGCGCCTGCAAACGCACTCGTGCCCGCAAACAGCACCGCTGCCACCGCGAGCGAGCCACGCAACGCAAACACCTGGGCAGACCCACTCACGGCTGATACCGGCTGGCGCTATTTCTTGAAGATGCCTGTGCGCCGCATGAACAGATAGGCGAGGCCGATCGAGCACACCATCATCGCAGCAGCCCAGAGGAAGCCCTCATCGACATCGGTGAGCGGCAGGCCCTTGGTGTTCATGCCGAAAATGCCGGTGATCAGCGTCGGCGGCAGCAGGAGCGTCGTCACGATCGACAGCGTGTGAAGGTGGCGGTTGCTCTCCTCCTCGTTCTTGAAGCGCAGCTCTTCCTCGAGCAGCCGGCTGCGTTCGCGGAGCTCGACGATGTCGTGATCGAGCCCGTCGAGCCGCTGCGCCAGCCTTGCGGCATGAATGCGCAGGGACGGGGCCAAATGATCCGTGTTCTTCTGGTCGAGGCGGTGAAACAGCACGCGCAGGCCCGTGAGCTGGCGGTGCAGCCTGACGCAAGTCCGGCGCAGCCGGCCGAGGTTGCCGCGCATATCCGACTTCACATCGTCAGCGAGGATGCGCTCCTCGATGCCGTCGATCTCCTGTCCGAGCTTGTCGGCCATCCGGTCCAGCGTGTCGGCGACCTCGTCGACGATCTTCTCCAGCAGACGAGCGACATTGTCGACGCGGTAGCCGCCTTCGAGCACCCGGCGGGTCGCATCCGCCGAGCAGAGCGCCTGGTGGCGGCCGGAGACGAGGAGATGCTCGGTCATGACGAAGCGCAGAAACGCGGTCTCCTCCGTCGGGCTGTCGATGTCACGGACGAGGTCGGAGAACACACCGTAGACGCAACCGTCGATGACGTGGAGCTGCTGGAATGTGTCGTTGGACAGCAACAGCTCACGCGCGAGCGGCGGCAGGCTCGCGGCCGAAATCCACGGCTTCGCCCGCACGTCGTTCAGGTTGAAATGCAGCCAGAGCCGGCCGTCATGGCTGAACTCGATCCGCTGGTCGATCGGGAGCGGTTCCGCGCTGCCGTCGCTGTGCAGGCGGAACGCCCACACCAGGCCCGGTATAGCGGGTACGGCGTCCGATAACGCGCTGACAAGCTTTGCCGGCTCAGCCATGCTCACCCCCACAATGCAGCCCATGTCCGGGGGGCTTCGCCTCCTCCGGATCTCCCGCGGGTACTGAATTACGCCAGTGTTACAGTTTGATGATGGCCGCCCTATTCGGCGGCCATCCCCGTCGCGGCGGCCGCCTCGGCCTCCTTGACGTAGTCGTGCACGACGCGGCCGAACGGCAAGGTCAGGTCGGCGATGTAGTGATGCGCGCCGAGGCAGCGCCGCACCGGGAAATCGGCAACCGGTGCATTCACATGGGGAACCAGATGCAGCCGGCCTGGGCCGATCCAGGAGCCCTTCGGCACGATGTCGATCAGGTTGATCGCGACTAGCTGGCAGACTTCGAGATGGCCATCGACGCCGGGGATCATCTTCAGGTTGATCTGCGTCTTCGACAGCGTCGCGCGGGTGAGATCGCCGTTGCCGGCCATGCTCTCATGCTTGTAGCCCATCGTGCCCATGGCGACGAGCTGGCCGGCATATTCCAGCGTGCCCGTCAGCGTGTCCTTGACGATCTCGAGCTTGGGATGGGCGTACTTCTTGGGAAAGCCCCAGATCTCGCGGCCGGCGGCGATCGGCGGATCGTCGTCGAGATACATCTGCGAGACGAAATTGACCTCCTCGCCGTTGAGGCGCGCGGGGATGACGAGGCCGGATTCGGTGTAGCTGCCGAAGCCGGAGGAGTCCGGCATCCTGATCCATTCATAGTGCACGATCGGCTGATCGATCGGCTCCAGCGGCTCGGGCAGGCCGCCGCGGATCAGGTCCGGATCGGTCTCATAGGTGATGACCAGGAATTCGCGGTTGACGAAGCGATAGGGCCCGGCCGGATAGCTCGGTCCGGCAGCCGGCATGGACGGAAGTCTGAGCAATTCTTCCCTGCGCATCGCGGATCTCCTGTGTGATGTCTGTGATGTCGGCCCCGGCAGCTTCTCGCCTGATGCAAATGGCTAGCCGTCCTCATTGACTCCCATGTGAAGGATTTCCGTCAAGCCCACGACCTCTGCCATTCCCGTATGAGTTGACGTGCATGCGAACGATGCACCGGCGCCAACTTTGTCATCACATCGTCACCGCGGGACGCAATCGTTTCCCCAGATCATGCTCGGCAGGAGGCATCGGCCATGGACGCCCGGACGTCGCAAGCGACACAGACGTCGCAACCGACCCATCAGACCCATCAGCCGCCCGCGCGAGGCTGGCGCCCCGAGCGCTGCGACCGCGTCGCGCTGGTGCTGCAAGGCGGCGGCGCGCTCGGCGCCTACCAGGCCGGCGTCTACCAGGCGCTGCACGAGGCCGGCATCGAGCCCGACTGGGTCTGCGGCGTCTCGATCGGCGCGATCAACTCCTCCATCATTGCCGGCAACAAGCCGGAGAAGCGGCTCGAAGCGTTGCGCATCTTCTGGGAGCGTATCACCAACCGCAAGATCTGGCACTACACGCCCGACGGCGACATCTTCCGCCAATGGCGCAATCTCTACAGCTCCTGGATGACGTCCGCGATGGGCCAGCCGGGCTTCTTCACCCCGCACCAGGTCAATCCCTGGCTCAGCCCCGTCGGCGCCCGGACCGCGACGAGCTATTACGACACGGCGGCGCTCAAGGCGACCCTGCTCGAGCTCGTCGATTTCGACCTCATCAACGAGAAGAAGGTCCGCTTCGCGGTCGGCGCTGTGAACGTGCTCTCCGGCAACTTCATCTATTTCGACAACGCCCATGACGACATCGAGCCGGAGCACATCATGGCCTCGGGCGCCCTGCCCCCGGCGCTGCCGATGGTGCGGATCGGCACCGATCATTTCTGGGACGGCGGCATCGTCTCCAACACGCCGCTCCAGCATCTGCTCGACCAGGAGGATGCGCTCAATTCGCTGGTGTTCCAGGTCGACCTGTTCAGCGCGCGTGGCGTGCTGCCGCGCTCGATCCAGGACGTGATGGCCCGCCACAAGGACATCATGTATTCCTCGCGCACCCGCCACAACACCGACGTCTATCGCCGCAGCCACAATCTCAAGGTCCTGCTCTACAAGGCGCTGACGAAGATCCCGGACGAGCAGCTGTCCGACGAGGACCGACAGCTCAAGGCCAGCCTGCGCAACATGCCGGAGATCGCGATCCTGCATCTGATCTACCAGCAGAAGGCCTATGAGGGCGACGCCAAGGACCACGAGTTCTCGGGCACCTCGATGCGCGAGCACTGGACCTCAGGCTACGAGGACACCAAGCGCACGCTGAAGCGGCGCGACTGGATCAAGATGCCCGAGGAAGGCATGGGGCTCGTGGTGCACGACGTGCACCGGGAGACGGAGAGCGCGTAAGCGATGCGACGCGGGGCCAAAGCAATCGCCTTTTGCTCGATGTCGTCCCGGCGAAGGCCGGGACCCATACGCTCAGAGTGCAGCCATAGCGCAAACTGATAACTCCGAGTTTTCGCCAAACCACTTCCGTGGTTATGGGTCCCGGCCTTCGCTGGGACGACGGCCGGGAGCTAGTCCGCGCTGCCAATACAAAAATGCGAAAACAACCCCATGCACAGTAGCCGGGCGTGGCGGATCAATGTGACTTACGCTTTCCCGAAGAGAATTTGACTCGTCGGGCAAAACAGGGGCATGATGTCATCATTGCAAAATCGCACGATCGCTCCGCTCCGCGCTGACCGGCGACGTGGCCAGGCGACGCCCCGTACCATAATCTGCTTCAGGTTCTGCCTGAACTCCGGTTCCGCATCACCTGACGCTTAAGCGGTTTTGCTTCAATTGACCTCGGGTCCCGCGGCGCCGAGCTAGACTGCGAGCGCGCGACGACGCTCCAGCACCACGCAAAGACATCCATGGAGATCATGATGCTCAAAGTTGTCCAGGCCTTCGACCGCAAGGAGATCACCGAGCTCGCCAGTGACGACGCCGCCGCGCTGGAGGCCAAGTTCGAGACCGCACGAAAACTGCTCGCGGACCGGAAGGCCTGGCTGAAGCCGCATCAGCGCATCGCCATTCTCCACAAGCTCGCTGATCTCGTTGCCGAGAAGCGACAGGACTTTGGCATTCTGATCGCACGAGAGGGCGGAAAGCCGCTGACGGACGCGTTGATCGAGACGGACCGGGCGATCGACGGCATCCGCTCGGCGGCGGATTTTCTGCGAACCCGCGGCGGGGTCGAGATCCCGATGGGCCTCACGCCTGCGAGCGACGGCCGGCGGGCATGGACGATCAAGGAACCCATCGGCATCGTTGCGGCAATCTCAGCCTTCAATCATCCCCTCAACCTGATCGTTCACCAGCTCGCGCCAGCGATCGCGACCGGTTGCCCGGTGATCGTCAAGCCCGCGGGCACAACGCCCCTATGCTGCGTCGAACTGGTGAAGCTCATTCACAAGGCCGGCATGCCGGAAGGCTGGGTTCAGACGTTTCTGCCGGAGGATCACAGCCTTCCGGAAAAATTTGCGACGGACCCGCGCGTCGCCTTCCTGAGCTTCATCGGTTCGGCGCGCGTCGGCTGGCATCTGCGATCAGTCATCACCCCCGGCGCGCGCTGCGCGCTCGAGCACGGCGGTGTCGCTCCCCTCATCATCGACCGCAGCGCCGACCTCGACAAAATCGTCGAGCCGATCGTCAAGGGTGGGTATTACCACGCCGGGCAAGTCTGCGTGTCGGTCCAGCGCATCTATGTTCACTCTTCGCTTCAGAAGGAATTCATCGACAGGATGGCGGCGCGGGTCGAGGCGCTCAGGGTGGGAGATCCGACGCTCCCCGAGACCGAGGTCGGACCGTTGATTACGCCGCAAGAGGCCAACCGGGTCGAAGGCTGGATTGCCGAAGCAACATCGGCCGGGACACGCCAGATCGGCGGCGGACGGCTGAGCGAGACCACGCTCAAGCCGTCGATCCTGATTTCGCCACCGCGTGATGCAAAAGTTTCGACGCTCGAGGTGTTCGGCCCGGTGACCTGCATCTACCCCTTCGAGCACATCGACGATGCGATCAACGAGGCCAACTCGCTTCCCGTCTCGTTCCAGTCCGCCATCTTCACGCGCGATCTCGCGGTTGCACTCGATGCGGCGGAACGCCTCGACGCCGCGGCAGTGATGATCAACGACCATACCGCTTTCCGCACCGACTGGATGCCTTTCGCCGGCCGCCGCGTCTCAGGACATGGCGTCGGCGGTATTCCCTACACGATGCATGAGATGACGGCCGAGAAGATGATCGTGTTCAAGTAGATGCCGGGATCGGCATCAATGCATCGTGCCGCAAATGTTCGACAAGGTCGGCGGCGTCGCGGCCGCGCGGAACTCCAACGCGGACAGCTCCGCATCACATATCGTTTATCGTAGTGTTACATAGCGTGTCTTATTGTGTCTCCGCGAGAGTCCAGCACGTAGCTTAATCGGCCGTATCGACACCCTCTGACGTCCACGCGTCAGGGGCTGGTTTGCTATGGCCTCGTTTTTAATGCGGAGGAAACGGTGAACAGATTTCTGAATCACACTTCGTCATTGCACAATCGGCTATTCGGAGTGGCAGCGATGGCTGCGACGGTGCTCTGGCTGACGCCGGCGAGCGCCGAGGAGCACGAGCGCAAATCCTGCCAGCTCGGATCGCCCGGTCACGAGGTAAAGCACGTCATCTACATCCAGTTCGACAACGTGCACCTCACGCGCGACAACCCCAACGTTCCGTCCGATCTGGAGCAGATGCCGCACCTCTACAATTTCCTGAAGGACAACGGCACGCTCCTGAACAAGCACTACACCGTGCTGATCTCGCATACGACCGCCGGCATCACGAGCTCCTTGACCGGCCTCTATCCCGACCGGATGGGGCTCACGGTCACCAACTCCTATGACTATTACAATCCCGCCACCGGCGTTCCGACCTTCACGTCGGCATTCAAATATTGGACCGCTCCGGTTGCCGCGCCGATCGATTCCCGCCCGAACATGATCACGACCGGCGGCAAGAACACGCCCGCCCCGTGGGTGACCTACACAAGGGCCGGCTGCGACGTCGGCTACGTTCCGACCGCGAACGCCGTGCTCGAGAACGCTGTGGCCGGCGCGTTCAAGGCCGGTCCGACCGATCTCTTTTCCGCGGCCAACGCCGGCGATACCCAGATCGACCTGTTCAGCAACAAGGGCTTCAACGTCGGGGATACGATCGTCATCGATCAGGGCGCCAATCAGGAAACCGCCAAAATCGACCATTTTTCCGGTTTCTTTACGGTCCTGACGAGCCCGCTGACCAAGAGCCATGCGCAGAATGTGAGCGTCTGGGAACCGGCCGCGGATCCGATTGACCGCACCGGGGACATCACGACGATCTTCGGCGCCAATTCGTCTGAGTGGCTCGACGCGCTCGACTCGCAGGAAGCGCCATTCGGCTCGGCCGCGGCGGCGAAGGCGACGACGGACTTCGTCGGCATTGCAGTGCATTGCGGCAACGGCAGGACAAGCCTCTGCGCAAGCACCTCCACCGCGCGGCCCGACCTGCTGCCGGATGAGCCGGGCGGGTACCAGAATTTCCGTGCTCTGTTCGGGGCGAAGTACGTCAACCCGGCGATCACGCACGGCTCGCCGTCGGTGAATGACATCAACGGCGCGCCGATTACCGACCAGTTCGGGCATCCGGGCTTCCCGGGCTTCGATTCGATGTCGGCGGCGGTCACCCTGGGCTATGTGGCCCAAATGCAGGAGGCCGGCATTCCCGTCACCTACGCCTACATCTCCGACCTCCACGACAACCACGCCGGCGGCGGTGCCTACGGACCCGGCGAGGCCGACTATGTCGCGGCGCTGAAGAGCTATGACGACGCGTTCGCGAAATTCTTCGCCCGGCTCGCCACGGCCGGCATCAACAAGAACAACACCCTGTTTATCGTCACGGCGGACGAGAACGATCATTTCGCCGGCCAGCAGGCGCAAAATTGCAACGGCGTGACGACCGCGTGCGTCTACAACGCGGCCTCGGGCAACCCGCGCCATGGCCGGTTCGATCTGACCAACAACGGCCAGGACGTCTCGACCTGGACCGGGCCGTCGACATGGCCGCCGGCCACGGCCAACGGACCGCTTGTCGGCGAGGTCGGCTACAACATGTCCTGGCTGATCGGCTCCAAGATCAATGGCACAGGCTACGACATCTCGTTCGACTCGGCGCCGAGCTTCTACATCTACGGCCAGCCGCAGGCGTTCGATGCCACCGGGCACGTTGTCGTCAACCCGGTCCTGCGCGCCTTCGAGAAGGCAGCGGCGGGCCTGAAGGCGTTCGATCCCTATGTCGATGCCACGCAGCTGACGCCGGTCGCGAACTACCTCGTGGACGGGCCGACGCTGAAGGCGCTGCACATGATCAACGCCGATCCGCAGCGGACCATGTCGTTCACGATGTTCTCAAAGCCGGACTATTACTTCCAGACGTTCAGCCCCTGCCCGGGAAAGAGTCAGGGCTGCTTGAACGACGCCTTTGCCTGGATCCACGGCGACTATTCGAACGATATCGGTCAGACCTGGCTTGGAATGGCCGGCCCCGGCGTGAAGAACGGCGCGATCGACGACACGACCTGGACCGATCACACCGACATCGTCCCGACAGTGAACACCCTGCTCGGGCTGAAGCCGGACTATCAGGCGGACGGACGCGTAATCGCGCAGATCCTCCATCCGTCGGTAGCCAGGGGCCGGGATGGCGAGGCGCATACGCGACTGGGTGACCTCTACAAGCAACTCAATGCACCCTACGGCGCGTTCGCCCACGCGCTGATTGTCGCCTCGACAGCGGCAATCAAGGCCGACGATGCGACCTACCTGTCCGTCGAGCTGAAGATCCAGGCGTTGACCACGCAGCGCGACGCGCTTGCACAGCAGATGAAGGACGTGCTCGACCCGCAACCGGTCGGGGAAGGCCGCGACGAGCGCGACGAAGCCCGCTTCGGCCCCAACGGCCACTCCGTGCAGCTGATCGGCGAAGGTTTCAAACTGCTCGCTGCGGCGCAGTCGCTCGCCGGTCTGTAAGCACCAACGCGGCAGAAAGGGCTCGAACTCGCAGCACGCGCGGAGTTCGAGCCCTTGATTTTGCAGCCATCGCACCAACGCGCTTCAACGTATGTGGCGCGTCCAGGGTTTCACGGAGCCCAGCCCGCAACGAAGAAACTATACGGACCTAAAGCGCGATGAGATCGGGATGAATCATCATCGCGCTTTAGGTTGTTGTTTGAGCATGATCTTTTCGGAAAACCGCTTCGCACTTTTCCGGATCATGCTTTAGCAGCTCTTCTGCTGCAAATGCTGGATGCAGGTACAGCCCGTCGTCGCCGGGTACTTCACGTCGTAATAAGGAAAGCTCGACGTGGTCGGGCTGTTGGTCGAGCAGCGCGGAAACAGGTAATAGCTGTCGGACAGGGTGACGCTGCCGGCGATCGTGTAGCCGAGATTGGGCGTGTAGACATAGGACACCTCGCTCAGGATGAGCGAGATGTTGGCATTGTTGGAGCTGTTCGTGCCGGTCGCGGTGAAAGCCGACAAGGTCATCGCCTGCCCCACGGGCCTTGCGCCGGTCGAGCTGGTCGACTTGCTCCATTGGACCGTCGCATTGCCGTTGGCGTCGGTGGAAACCTCGGAGACCGTGATCGTCATCAGTGAGGCTCCGCCACTGGCGGTGATGGGATAGGGAGCCATGATGGCCGTCGCCGCCCCAAGGATCCCGGTCATCTGCGATGCCGTGACCTGCGTGTTTTGCGAGATCATGTCGGCGACACTGTGCGCGGTCGCGCTGACCTTGACGTTCATGGCCATGCCGTTGCCGAGCTCGACGCCGCCGACATAGAGCACCAGCATGAACGGGGTCACGATGGCGAACTCGGTTGCCGCAACGCCGCGAACGTCGGTCCACAGGTTCCGTGCGCGAAACGACAGGCCGGCAATCATCGCTAGCTCCCTGGCTCGTTCTGGAACGCGGCGGACGACATCATCAGCCGGTTGCCGTTGGACATATTCGAAAGATTGAAACCGAGCGGCCCGAGCATGACCGGCCACACATACATCACCCGGAGCACGACGATGTCGCCGGCATTCCCGGCATTGTACGACCAGGCGTTGGTGACGGCCCCGCTGCTGTCGAAAGTCAGGGTGGGCATGGCCGTATTGGTCGACGACCAGGAGCTGGCGACCTGCATGTCGACCATGATGCCGCTGCAGTTGAACAGGATCTTGATCTGGTTGCAGACCGCTTGCTGGAATTGCGCCTGCGACATCTGCGCAGACTGGACCTGCCCCGTCATAACCAGGCGCGACGATTGAAGCACAATGGATTCGAGCAGCTGTTGGGCGAAGAAGACGAGAAACGTCTGGATCAGTGCGATCAGGAGCGCGAGGAACGGCGCGCCAACGAGCGCGAACTCCACTGCCGTGGCGCCCTTGCTGTCGCGCGCGAAAGCGCCGCATCGGCTGCGGCGTCGTTTCGTTGTTGTGACGGGTTCGGTCATGGCGCCTTCTCTACTGCACGAGGCTGGCCGTGCTGGACGCGACCTTGATGAAGAGGTTGGTCAGCGCCGCAGAAATGTCGCCACCTGTCTGCACATTCGCATACAGGCCGGGCGACGCGCAGGATTGCAACCGCGTTGCGATCGTACCGGTAGACGAGGATGGATTGTTGAATTGCGCGATGCGGGTGTTGTACCAGCTCTCGGTCGGCAGTGGCAGATACTCGGTGTAGAGGACCGCGATGCGAATGCCGCGATTCTTGATGGTCGTGCAGACCGTCGTGTCGAGCGGTTGCTGACAGCGCAAGGTCGTGCTGTTGGCGGTCGGAAGCGCATAGGTGGCATTGGCGTCACAGCTGCCCCCCGTCTTCGGGATCAGCTTGTCGTCGACGCCGTCGGTGACGAGGAAGACCACCTCCTGGGGCGTATCGCCCTGCTGATTGGTGCCGGTGCCCGGCGCCGGCATCACGTTGTTGACGCCCGTCAGCCCGCCAGAGATATCCGTGCCGAAGTCGGTGGTGTAGGTGCAAGCGCCCTTGCTGTCGACAACGGGGCAGTTCTGATGGTCGACCGTCAGGAGCGAAATGTTGGAGATCTTCGTGCCGGCGGTGGTTGGCGTCGTCAGCGTCTGGACCGTATTCAGATTGTAGTCGAAGGTGTAGATCGCCGCCTTGTAGGTGGTGTTGTTGATCGCCGACATGCACTGCATGACGCCGCCCGACACACCCGACTGCGGACACGACCAGGGTCCGACCAGCAATTGCGTGACGGCGTTCTGCACGAGATCGATGCGCAGCGTGATGTTGTTGGCGCGCGCGACGGTCAGATTGTCCTTGTTCGAGGAGCTCGCGGCCTTGCCACCAGGATTGGCCTCATGACAGGCGAAGCCGCAATTCGCCGCGTAGGACGGCTGGCTCTTCGTCGCGGTGATCATGTTGTTGATGTCGGTCTGCGTCGCGGCAATCGCCATCGACGGAGAATCGTCCAGCAACAGGTAGAAGTTCATGTTGGGCGCGCTGGAGGCCTTCGCCGTCGCCGAACCGGTGACCTGCCAGGTCTGCCGGCCGAGAACGCTGGGGAAATTGTTGACGGACTGTGCGACATAGGAAACCGTGATGGTCCGCGACAGCCCGGAATCGGTGACGGTGATGGTCGGTGTCGGCGTCGTCGACAGGCCGGGCAGGTTCGCCTTCGCCGCAAAGACCGCCGCCGCGGTCGCCTGGACGACGGTGTCATCGGTCTGCGTCAGCATCGCCGGCCTCACGGCCGCGATCGCGGCCGCGTCGGCAGCCGCATTCAGCTGCTCCTGCCTGCGCTGGGCTACCGTGTAGTCGAGCGTCATGCCCAGCAGGAAGACGATCGGCACCATCATCAGCGCGAAGATGACGGCGACGTTGGCCTTCCGGTCTCCAGCGAAACGAAACATGACGCGGCCGAGCATGACCCTTAACCCTGATTGCCGTCGCTGCGGCGGAAAATGCATTCCAAAACGCTTGCGACCGGAGGAGTTTTCAGGATTTTTGGCCTCGGCCCCGCGCTCGTATTCGGCGGACTATGGAGATGGCCTTGTTAATCAACACTTACGGGCAACCGATAAACACGGACTGCAACGGATTGATGCGTTATATCGAGAGAGCATTATTAACGCGGCTTAAACGAATTCGTTGCGAATTGGCACGAGCGGAGGGCCTGCGGGGCAAGCAGTCCGCTACACGCTCGCAATGACGGTTAATGATTACGGCCTGATCGTCATGTTCTCCGGCGGCCCCGGCTTGCGTAGCGGCTCGGCCAGCCTTGCGAACTCGCACAGCAGCGAGCGCGTCTTGCGCGGGTCGATGATCTCCTCGACCCAGAATTTTTCGGCCGAGCGGAACGGCGAGCGCAGCTTGTTGAGGCGCTCCTCGATCTCCTTCAGCTTCCCTGCCTTGTCCTCGGCCGCGTCGATGTCGGCGCGGTAGGCGGCCTCGATGCCGCCTTCGAGCGGCAGCGAGCCCCAATAGGCCGACGGCCAGGCGTAGCGGATCGAGAAGCGGTCCGCCGGCTGATGCACGACGCCGGCGACACCGAAAGCGTTGCGCAGGATCACCGTACACCAGGGCACCGTGGTCTGGTTGACCGCAGCCATGGCGCGGACGCCGTGACGGATGGTCGCGGCTTTCTCGGCATCGAGGCCGATCATGAAGCCCGGGCAATCCATGAGATAGACGATCGGCAGATGGAAGGTCTCGGCGAAGTCGACCCAGCGCACCACCTTCTGACAGGCATCCGCCGTCCACGAGCCGCCATAATGAAAGCTGTCGCTGGCGAGCAGCATCACCGCCCGGCCCTCGAGCCGCGCCAGGCCCACGATGATCGGCTTGCCGAAATTGGCGGCGACCTCGAAGAACGAGCCCTTGTCGACGACCTGCTCGATGATCGGCCGCATCTTGTAGACCTGCTTGCGGTTGCGCGGCACCGCCTTCATCAGGGCTTCTTCGCTGCGCTCCGGATTGTCGGTGCAAGGCACGGTCGGCGGCAGCTCATAGACCGACGCCGGCAGATAGGACAGGAATCGCCGCGCGCAGGCGAAGGCCTCCTCCTCAGTGTCGACGGCATGATCGACCGCACCGGCGCGGGTCTGGATGTCGGCGCCGCCGAGCTCCTCCTTCGAGAGGTTCTGCCCCAGCGCCTTCACCACCGGTGGCCCCGCGACGAACATCGCGGACTTCCGCGTCATGATGGAGTAATGGCTGGCCGCAAGGCGCGCCGCACCAAGCCCCGCAACCGAGCCGAGGCCGAGTGCGACCACCGGCACGCGCGACAGATTCTCCGTCGTGAAGCGATACCAGCGGGTGCCGCCGATGCCGCCCGGCAGATTGGCCGCGCCCTTGGTCTCGATGGTCTTGACCGAGCCGCCGCCGCCGGAGCCTTCGATGATGCGGACGATGGGCAGGCGGAAATCGTGCGCCATCTCCTCCGCCATCAGCGGCTTTGCCGAGATCGAAGCATCCGCCGAACCACCGCGCACCGTAAAATCGTCGCCGACGACCACGACCGTGCGGCCATCGACGCGCGCGCGGCCGAACACGCAGTTCGCCGGCGTCACGTTCCTGAGCTCGCCCTTTGGATCGTACTCACCGACGCCGGAGACGGCACCGATCTCGTGAAAGCTGCCCTTGTCGATCAGCTTCCCGATGCGCTCCCGAACAGTCAGCCGGCCCTGGTCATGCTGTCGCTTGACCTTGTCAACGCCGCCCATCTCCCGCGCGAAGGCTTCGCGCCGGGCGAGCTCGTCGAGTTCCGGCTTCCAGTTCATTCACTCCCTCCGAATTGATCGGCTTGTTATTGTTATGCACGGCCATTGCGACCGGTTTGCGCGAGATACGGTTGTTGAAGACGTCGCCTTCGGCGCCTTCGACGAGGCTTGCGAGCGAGCGGCCGAGCCCGACCATCACTGGAGCGACTTCGGCATGCAAACGCTGCTCGTCATACATCGCCGCGAGAAGCCCGATGGTGATGACCACGAAGGTCTGGTACTGCGGCGACCAGATCGGCACCGCGAGGCCGTTGATGTGCGGGCTCCACAGGCCGCAGGCCGTGACATAGCCGCGCTCGCGCAGCGACTGCCGGTTGGCCTCGATGCGGGGCCGCAGGATTTTTGCAGCTTCGGGCGCTTCCCGTTCCATGTCGTTGATCAAGGCATCGCCGATCTCCGGCGACAACGCGGCCGTGTAGGCCGCGCCCGCGGCGGTGGATGCCATCGAGATGCGGCTGCCGGTGCCCTCATGCAGGCCGAGTGCGGCCGCCGAGCGCGCGAACTGGAGATAGACGAGGTGGAAGCGATCGGGCACGACGAAGCCGACCGTGCCCGGCACTTGCTCGGCCACTTCCTGGAGCCGCTGCCGGATCATGCTGCGCAGCTGCGCGCCCTTCATCATCGAGGCGCTCATCGCCACCGCGCTCGGGCCGATCCGATATTTTTGATCGCGCGGCAGATAGACCAGCTGGCCCATCCGCGTCAGCGTGTGCGTGAGTCGCGACACCGTCGAGCGCGGCAGGCCGCAGCGATTTGAAATCTCGAGATTGCCGAGTCGGGCCTCGTGGCCCTCGAAGCATCGCAACACGTCGAATGCGCGCGACACCACCTGGATGACATCACCCTCACCGGCTTCGCCAGCGAGCGCACCTTGCCTACTCAACCGCTCCGAACGTCGTCCCATGTTCCCTACCATATGTTCCGCTGTGCGGAATTAAATTCCACTTGCAGACGACGCTACCTCAGGCACTTTGCGACGACAACAAAAAGGCGATGGCATGCCAGAAATAAAGATCGTCACTGATCTCGTCGCCGAAGGCCAGGCGATCGCGATCGCTGAGTCTTGAGTGCGCTTACGCCGGACTCGTGGTTGCGCAATCTTCTTGTGGCCATCCTTCGGGACGCCCGCTTTGTGCGGGCTCCTCAGGATGAGGACGGAATGTGCGGCAGCAATTTGACAGGCACCGATGCCGCTTAGCCTCATCCTGAGGAGACCGCGAAGCGGTCGTCCCGAAGGACGAGGCGCGCTCCATTGCATATCACCGCGACAATGTGTCTGGCTGACTTTCACGCTGACTGTACGGCGTTGCCATGGCTGATTGCCGATGACATGATCTGTTCAAACAAAACTCTGTTTCAAACAAAGAATGAAAGTCTTCGCGGCAAACGCGAGGATCATCGGAGGGAAACATGCGTCGTGGGCTGCTCATGCTCGCGCCTGCCTTGGTTGCGGGCATTTCTTTTGCGTCTACACGCTATGCATTCGCCGAAGACATCAAGCTGCCGGCGACACTGACCTTCACCGCCTATGACACCGGCACCGCCGGCTTCAACATCGCAGTCGGCGTCGGCAAGATGATGAAGGACAAGTACAACACCGACGTGCGCGTGCTTCCCGCGGGCAACGACGTCGCGCGCCTCGCACCGCTGCGCGCCAAGCGCGCGGCGTCGTCTGCGATGGGATCCGGCACATACTTCGCGCAGGAGGGCGTGTTCGAGTTCGGCAGCAGGGAATGGGGACCGCAGCCGTTGCAGCTGATGCTCTCGAGCGTCGACTGCAATTGCGGCTCGCTTGGTGTTGCCGCCGATTCCGGCGTGAAGGAATTGAAGGACCTCAAGGGCAAGCGCGTCGGGTTCGTCGTCGGCTCGCCGGCGCTGAACCAGAATTCGCTCGCGGTGCTGGCTTTCGCCGGGCTGACGCAGAAGGACGTCAAGATCGTCGAGTTCGCAAGCTATGGCGCGATGTGGAAGGGGCTGATCAACAACGACACCGATGCCGCCTTCGGCACCACCATCACCGGTCCGGCCAAGGAAGCCGAGACCTCGCCGCGCGGCCTGATCTGGCCGCCGCTGCCGGCCAAGGACAAGGAGGGCTGGGCGCGGATGCAGAAGGTCGGCACGTTCTTCTTTCCGCAGCTTGCCACCTGCGGCGCCGGCATCACCCCGGAAAAACCGATCGAGCTTGCCAACTACCCCTACCCGATCTTCGTCGTTTACGCCTCGCAACCGGCTGACCAGGTCTATGCGATGACCAAGGCGATGATCGTGAACTACGATGCCTACAAGGATTCCGCGCCCGGCGCCGGCGGCCTGGCCTCCGACCGCCAGACCAAGAACTGGGTGGTGCCGGTGCATCCCGGCGCCGTGAAGGCGCTGAAGGAAGCCGGCCAATGGAGCGACGCGCAGGAGGCGCACAACAACAAGCTGATCAAGCGGCAGGAGGTGCTTGGCGCTGCCTGGGCTGACTACAACAAATCCGGTCCGCCGTCGGACGACAAGGCTTTCCTCGACGGCTGGATGAAGGCACGCGCGACGGCTCTGGCGAAAGCCGAGATGCCGAACGGGTTCGAGGATTAATTAGTTCACTGGCCGAGAGCAGCCCAGACGCGGGGTCGATCATGTCTGTTTCCGCAACCACCGACCCGCAAGACGAGGCCAAGCGGGTCGTGTTCGACGATCCGCATGGCGCTGCCGGCAACATGCAGGAGGCGGAGGTCACGCGCGTGCGCAGCTTACGCGGTGGCTGGCGCTGGACGCTGGTGGCGGCGACCGCGGCGACCATCCTGCTTTGCATCAACCAGCAATTCTCGCTGCGCTTCTTCGTCGGCTACACCCAGCTCAACACCGAGTATTTCTATCTCCTGATCGCGCTGATGCTGCCGTTCACCTTCCTGATCTTCCCGGGCACGGGGCGGGCGCCGCTCGACCGCATTCCCTGGTACGACCTCGTCTTCTTCGTCGTGACCTTTGCGGCCGCGCTGATGCTGATGTCGAACGTGCGCAAGGCGGCCGAAGCGGGCTGGGAATTCGGCGGCGCGCCGACCAGCGTGATCGCCGCCGGCCTCGTGATGTGGGTGATGCTGATGGAGGCGCTGCGCCGTACCGGCGGCTGGAGCCTCTTGCTGAGCGTGCTGCCCTTCACCGTCTACCCGCTGTTTGCGGAATCCGGCTGGCTCGGGCCGTTCCGCGGCACACAGTCGACGCTGGAGCAGGCGACCGCCTATCACGTGCTCTCGGGCGAGAGCCTGCTCGGCATTCCCATCCAGGCGTTTGCCGACACCGTGATCGGCTTCCTCGTGTTCGGCACTGCGCTGATGATGACGGGGGCCGGAAAGTTCTTCATCAACCTCGCCTTTGCGCTGTGCGGCACCTTCCGCGGCGGCGCGGCCAAGGTCTGCATCTTTGCCAGCGGCCTGCTCGGCATGATGTCGGGCTCGATCATCTCCAACGTGCTGACCGCCGGCACCATGACCATCCCGGTGATGAAGAAGAGCGGCTTTCGCGCCTCCTATGCCGGCGCGATCGAGGCCTGCGCCTCGACCGGCGCGGTGCTGGCGCCGCCGGTGATGGGCGCAACCGCATTCGTGATCGCGCAGTTCCTCAATGTCAGCTACGCCGAGGTCGCGGTCGCCGCGATCATTCCCGCCGCGCTCTATTATGCCGGGCTGTTCATGCAGGTCGACGCCTACGCGGCGCGCCACGGGTTGAAGGGGATTCCGCGCGCCGAGCTGCCGCGGATCATGGATACGATCAGGGACGGCTGGTATTACGTCTTCGTCATTGCGCTCCTGGTCGTGATGCTCTTGTACTTCAAGCGCGAGAGCCACGCGCCGTTCTATGCCACCGCGCTGCTGCTGGTGCTCAACCAGCTGTTCTCCAGGGACACGCGCTGGACGGTCGCGACGATCGGCAAATTCCTCGAGGTCAACGGCCGCACCTTCGTCGAGCTTGTCGGCATCCTCGCCGGCTGCGGCCTCCTGATCGGCGCGTTCTCGATGACCGGCGTGGTGTCGAGCCTCGCCAACGACCTCCTGACGCTCGCCGGCGACAATCCGTTCCTGCTGCTCGGCATGTGCGCCTTCACGAGCCTCATTCTCGGCCTCGGGCTGACGACCACGGCCTGCTACATCTTCCTCGCCATTTTGGTGGCGCCGGCGCTGGAGAAGCTCGGACTGAACAAGATGGCGGTGCACATGTTCATCTTCTATTGGGGCATGCTGTCGTCGATCACCCCGCCGGTCGCGATCGCCTCGTTCGCAGCCGCCGGCATCGCCGGCTCGCCGGCGATGAAGACGGGCTGGGAATCGATGTGGGTCGGCAGCATCATCTATTTCATCCCGTTCTTCTTCGTGCTCAATCCGGCGCTGGTGTTGCAAGGACCGAGCCCGTATCTGGCCGCCCTCGGGCTGATGGCGATGGCCGCGTTCGGCACGCTGTTCATCTGCGGCGGCATCCAGGGCTACCAGCCTTTCGTCGGCGATCTGCGCGGCGCCGGCGTGCTGGAATGGCCGATCCGCGTGCTGCTGGTGATCGGCGGATTCGTGGTGGCGACGCCCGGCGGCGGAATCATGCCGCTGTCACAAATGCAGGTGACTTTGCTGGGGCTCGCCATCCTGGCGCCGACGGCTTTGATCGCACTGCTGCTGGTCCGGCGGCAATCGCCGCTGGCGGACGGGTTGCGCGTGCCCTGATTGCGTTGCACAAGGAGGCGATGACATCGCCGCTCGCCTCTGCCTGGACCCGCTCGAAGCCGCCTCTGCTGCGGTTTCTCGACGCCTGCCTCAACGAATTCTCCGCCGAGACCTCCGGCGCTGTCGCCGATTACATCCCCGAACTGAGCAAGGCCGATCCTGCCCATTTTGGCATCAGCCTGGCGACGCTCGACGGCCATGTCTACGAGGTCGGCGACAGCCGGGTGCCCTTCACCATCCAGTCGATGTCGAAGCCGTTTGTTTTCGCGCTGGCGCTGGACCTGTTGGGCGCAAACAAGGTGGAAGCCGCGATCGGTGTCGAGCCGTCGGGCGATCCCTTCAACTCGATCCGGCTCAATTCCGACAACCATCCGTTCAACCCGATGGTCAATGCCGGCGCAATTGCCTGTACCGGGCTGATCCACGCGAGCAAGGGCGACGAAGCCTTCGAGCAGATCCGGCTTGCGCTCGGCCGTTTTGCGGGGCGCGATCTCGGCGTCGACGACGCCGTCTACACGTCGGAAAGCCAGACCGGCGACCGCAACCGCGCCATCGGCTACCTCTTGAAGACCAATGCGGTGATCTCGGACAATGTCGCAGCCGTGCTCGACGTCTATTTCCGGCAATGCGCCGTGCTGGTCACGGCGCGCGACATCGCGGTGATGGCGGCGACGCTTGCGAACCGCGGCGTCAACCCGGTCACCGGCGAGCAGGTGATGAGCGCCTACGCGATCTCGCGCACGCTGTCGGTGATGACGTCGTCGGGCATGTACGACTACGCCGGCGAATGGATTTACCGGATCGGCATCCCCGCAAAAAGCGGGGTCGGCGGCGGCATCCTGGCGGCGCTCCCCGCCCGTCTCGGGCTCGGCAGCTATTCGCCGAAGCTCGACAAGCACGGCAACAGCGTGCGCGGCATCAAGGTCTGCGAGGCGCTGTCCTCACATTACGATCTGCACATGCTCAACCGCAGCGACGACGCCCGCAACGCCGTCATCGCCGACTACGACATCGGCAAGAGCCCGTCCCGCCGCGTCCGCCGTCAACAAGAGCGCGATCTCCTCGCCGCCCATGAGCAGGAGGTGCGGATCATCGAGCTGGTCGGCACACTGTCGCTGTCCGCAGTCGACTACATCTCGCGCCGTCTTGCCGGGCGGCCGCGGCCGCAATTCGTGATCTTCGATCTGCACCGCGTGACCTCGACCACCCGCGCCGGCGCGCGGCTCGTGGCTGAAGCCTTCGAGGAGCTTGCGGCGCTCAACGTCACGGTGGTGCTGTCAGGCGTCCGGCGCGCGTCGAAGGAATGGAATACGCTGCGGGAATGGACCGCGGAGCTGAAGAACGTCCGCGACTTCTATCTGCTCGACACCGCGATCGAATGGGCGGAAGACCAGATCGTCTACCGCCATGGCGGCTCGATCGACTTTCACGAGACCACCGAGCTTGTCGAGCAGCCGCTGCTCGACGGATTGAGCGCCGGGGAGCTGACGGAGCTCGGTGCGATCTGCAGCATCAAAACCTATCAATCCGGCGAGAAGATTGTTTCGACTGGCGATGCTGCGGACGCCCTGTTCTTCCTGCGCAGCGGCGCCGTGCATGTCACGCTGCCGGACGGCGTGCGGCTGGCGACGCTGACCGCCGGCATGGCGTTCGGGGAAATGGCGCTGCTGGAACAGACACGCTCCGCCGACGTCTTCGCCGACATGGCGGCAACCGCCTACGAAATCCCGCTGAAGGATTTTGAAAATTTCCGCCAGCACCACCCGCGGGCCTCAGAGCGCATCATGCGCAATCTGGCAAAGCTGCTCGCGGACCGGCTGATCGTCGCCAACGCCAAGGTGGATATTTTGACATCGACGTAGGCTACGCAGAGCGGCTCGCCGCCTCGCTAATCCGACGTTTGATCTTGGCGGCGCTGGCCGTCAGCAATTCGGATGGCTGTTGGCCGGTCGCGGCGCACAGGCAGGCCCAGTAGTAGATGACATCGCCGAGCTCCTCGATGAGACCCGCCTTGTCCAGCCAGTCGTCGCGCAGCAGCTTCTTGATGTGGTCGGCAACCTCGCCGGATTCACCGGCGAGGCCAAGGCCGAGATAGGACAGCCGCTCGTTGGACGGATGCTCGTCGACTTTCGCAACGCTCGCGGCCCAGGCTGCATATTCATCGATCGTCATCGGCATCCCTCGCCGTTGTTGTCGGATCAGCCCACCACTTCCGTGACCGGCTGGAGATCGATCTCGAACGTCTCCAAGAACTTCGAGGTCATGATGTAGAAGCCGACCGAGAGCTGCAATTCCACCAATGCACCCGGCGTCAGCTTCGATGCGATCGCCCTGAAGGTCGCGTCCGTCGGCTTGTTCAGCCTCACGATCTCGTCGGTGAAGGCGAGCGCAGCGCGCTGCACCTCGCTGAAGCAGGACGCGGCCTGCCAGTTCGCGAGCGCCTCGTTCTGCTCGTCGGTGACGCCGACATTCTTGCCGATGCGCTTGTGCGCGACGATCTCATACGGCGCCTCGCACAAGATCCCGGTGCGGGTGATCGCGAGCTCGCGCACGACCGGATCGAGCTCGCCCTTGTGGCGGATGGCGCCGCCGAGGCGGCAATATTGCTCAAAATAGCTCGGCGAATGCGCCATCATGCGGAAAATGTTGGCGTGGCGGTTCTTGTCGAGGATTTCGCGGGTGCGGTCGGACGCATTGATTGGATCGCTGTAGAGGATGCGGGCCATCAGTCACCTTGGGTCTTGGTCTTGTTATGGTTTTCCAGGAGCCTCCAAGACTAATCGTGCGCCGACCCAAGAGCAACATCACCGCGCAACATCATCGCGTCATGGCCGGCACCGGGAATGGCGTGGAATCGGCGAAGCGCTTGACGATGTTGGTGATCAGCAGGGCCGCCACATTGTTGTAGCCGTCGATTGGGAGCGCGCCGATGAAGTTCATCGAGCCGACGGAAAACACCGCGCCGCCGTTTCCCGTCTCGAAGAAGGTCAGGTCGGAGCGGATAATGTCCTCACGCGAGGCCGGCCAGGTGTGGTCATAGCGTTCTTCGTTGACAGGCTGATAGGTCGGATCGGTCAGAACAGCGCGGCCGATGATGATGGCGTGATGCGGCGTGCCGAGGCGCGTGTCGGCGCGGTCGAGCTCGTGCCCGGCCGCGCCGCCGCCCATGAAGCCGCGCTCGCCGAGCTTGCTGCCGGGCCTGGCCAGATCCTCGATGCCGTCGCGCATGAAGGCGACGCGCGGATCGAGAATGCCGTCGAGGAAGGTATAGGGGAAACCCATGTATTCCCCTTGCGTGCTGAAGCCGACGCCGACCAGCGCCTGCGGCGGGCGGCCGAGCCGCCGCCACAGGCCGCCATAGGACCCGTCGAACGCATGATAGCTTTCGCCGGGCAGCGTTTCCCAGAGACGGATGCCGCTCTCTGCGCGGCGCAACTCGAACGCCCAGGTGCCCGTCCCATGCGGCACCACCTTCCAGTAGAAGCCGTTGCCGCCGAGATACATGAAGCGGCCACCATGGCCGATATAGGCGCCGAGCGCATCGAGCGTCTCGTGCGTATGATATTCCGGATGCTGGCCGGTCAGGACGACCGAATAGTTCGCCAAGAGATCGACACCTTCGGCGTGGACGTCGTGATCGGTGATGACCTCGAAGTCGATGCCCTTGCGGGTCAGGAGATCGGTGATCGCGCTGTCGGCGGAGATCCAGTAGAGCCCGGAACCGTAATCGCTGGGATCGACCAGATGAATCTGGTTGACGCGCTTGTCGATCAGCGGGCGGCGCATGGTCGACATCACCACGCCGCTGCCGTCTGAATGAAAATTGTAGGGCGAGACGCCGTATTCGGGATGCCCGTCCGGCGCCTGCGCCAGCGCGCCCCAGGCCAGCGACCGCTCCGTGATCAGGGCCTGCCGGCCCTTTTTCTGGTACTGGCTGTAGACCGTGTAGCTGAAGGTCGGCGCGAGGAAGGCCACCTTGGCCTGTGATCCCGGAACCCTGGCGCGGACATAAAAGACGATGTTGTCGTGCGCGCCATCCTTTTCGAGATGCAGCGCGTAGACGCCGCTCTGCCAGTCCTCCGGCACGGTGAAGGTCAGCGAGAGCTGCCAGCCGGCATCGCCGATGTCGTCGTCGTGGAAATGGATCGCGCCCCAGAGTTTTGGCTCTTCCGTCCAGCGATGCGTCATCCCGCCGGTCCAGCGCGAGCCGGTCATCGCCCGCGTCGGCAGATTGACGCAGGTGCCGTGCGCCCTGGCGGGCCCGATATCGGTCGCAATGTCGGTCGGGATGCCGATGGAGAAATCCCATTCGGCGATTGCAGGCGACGCCGCACCAGAGGCCTGCGACGCGATGAGGCCGTCGAGGCCAGCGCCCCCCTCGGTGATGCGCGGCCGCTCGATCTTGCCGTTGAAATGGTGGACCACACGCTGGCCTTCGCGTCCCGCCGCAATCGCGGCCGTACCCGTACCGGCCAACGCGGCGCGCGGCGCGCTCGTCGATTTGGTCGCACGCTCGTCGTGGTCGAGCCTGATCTTGCGCGGCGCCTGGGCGATCGACAAAACTCCGCTCGCCGGATCGAACAGGCAGGCGATGTCGTGCCAGCCCCGCTCGGTGAGCGCGATGCCGGTTTCGACCTCGACGGTTCCCTCGCCGGTCGCAAGGCGCGCGAAAGCGCCCCTTTCGCCGACGCCAAGCATGAGCGAGCCGCCCGCGCCCGCCCAGTTCAGCACGGCCTGCTTGCCCGCGGCGAGCAAGGTCGGCCACACCGTCGCGGCAAAGCCGACCGGGCCGCCCGGCAGCGCGAGCGCCGGCACATCGACCCAAGATCCCTTCGCGATGGTCTGCTCGATCCCGTCGTGCTGGCCCTCAAGATCCCACTTGACCGGAATCTCGCGATAGCCGGGTCCCCTTGGGTTCGGATCACCGCAGATCACGCGGGCGATCCGCGCCGAATAGCGGCCGCCGCCCTTGACGGCGATCATGAAGCTGATGTCGTCGCCCTGGCGCACGCTCCAGCGGTCGGCGTAGCCGGTGATCGCAAGCATCGACAATTCCCTTCAGGCCCGACGCACGTTCCAGAACAGGGGCAGGCCCTTGAGCATGCCGGTCAGGTTCTTCTTGTAGGCCGTCGGCTGGTAAAACACACCCAGAGGCACATAGGGAACATCGATAAAACACTGCTTCTGCATCTCGACGCCAATCCTGGACTGCGCGGCGGCATCGGGCGCGGCAAACCAGGCATCGCGCAACTGCTCGAGCTTCTCGCTCTTGGCCCAGCCGAAGGTCGCCTTGTCGCCGCTGCCGCGAATGAAATTGTGCGCAGACGGATTGAGTTGCGTGACGCCGGCGGAATAGGTGCAGAAGGCGCTGTATCCGCCCTTGTCCGGTGTATCTCGGTTGCCCATACGCCGCAGCATCGAGCCCCAGTCCATCACCGCATAGTCGAGATTGAAGCCGAGCTTGCGGAACAAATCGGCAGTGACCTCGCTCATCTGGCCGATCACAGGGAAATCGCCCGGCGCGATCAGGACCACTTTCTCGCCCTTGTAGCCGGCGTCCTTGATCGACTTGACGGCAGCAGCGATGTCCCGGGGACCGGTGAGCGCCTCTATGCCGGCATCGTTGGCCATGTTGCCGCCCGGCGCGAAGTAGCCGATCTTGTCCCGCCAGAGACTGGTGTCCTCTCCCGCGATCGCGGACATGAAATCCTTCTGGTTGATGGCGGAGAGCACGGCCCGGCGGATCGCCGGATTGTCGAACGGCGGCTGGGTGTGGTTGAAGCGCAGCACGCCGACATTGCCGATCGGATCGAGCAGCTCGACATTGAGCGCCTTGTTGGCTTTCAGCGTCGGCAAGAGATCAACGATAGGCTGATCCCACCAGTCGATCTCGCCCTGCTGAAGTGCCGCCGCAGCCGTTGCGGGATCCGGGATCACCTGCCACTCCACCCTGTCGAAATTGGCGATCTTCGGACCGGCAAGCTGGCTCGGCGTTCCCTCCGGGCGCGGCACGTAACCATCGAAGCGCGTGTAGACCAGACGTGCGCCCGGCACGTGCTGATCGGCCTGGAATTTGAACGGGCCGGACCCGATCAACTCCTTGACCGGCGTGACGCTGTCCGTCTGCGCAAGACGTTCCGGCATGATGAAGGCGACGATGGCGCCGACCTTGCCGAGCGCTTCCGGCAACAGCGGGAACGGCGCTTTCAGACGCCAGCGCACGGTCTTGTCATCCGGCGCCGAGAGCTCGTCCACCAGATTGAAGAGCGAATTGCCGAAGGCATCGCGCGAGGCCCAGCGCTTCAGGCTTGCCACCACGTCGCGTCCGCGCACGGGCTCGCCGTCGTGGAATTTCAAGCCGTCGCGCAATGTCATGGTCCATAGCTTGCCGTCGTTCTCGATCGTGTGGCCGGCGACCATCTGCGGCTGAACTTGGAATTTCTCGTCAACGCCGTAGAGCGTGTCCCAGATCAGGAAGCCGTGGTTGCGATTGACGAGCCCGGTGGTGATCATCGGATCGAGGATCGCCGCATCGGCCTGCGGCACGAAGCGCAGCACGCGCGAACCTTGCGCGCTGGCGAGCCGCGGCATCGCGAGGGTCGACCCCAAGGCGGCGCCGAGACCGGCGCCCAGTGTGGAACGAAGCAGGTCTCGACGGCGCATGCTATAGTCTCCTCAGGGGTTACGCAGGTAGACGGTTCTCGGTGAGCCTGGTCTCGACGCTGAGCAAGGTTCGCGCGAAAAGATCGAGCGCCTCGTCGACCCCGGCTTCGTCGATGATCAGCGGTGGGCAGAACCCGATGGTGTCGCCCATGGCGCGGATGATCAGGCCGTTGTCGATCGCGAGCGCGTCGAACATCGCGCCGACCTTCAGCGCGGGACCGAACGCTTGTCGTGTCGCAGGATCGGCGACCAGCTCGACGCCGATCATCAGACCCTCGCCGCGCACCTGACCCACGATGCGCGAGTCGCGCGCGATCTGGTCGAGCCCGGCGCGGAGCCGACCGCCCATGCGGCGGACATGCGGCACCACATCCATCTCGTGATAGATCTTCAGTGTTTCGAGCGCGATCGCAGCGCCAACCGGGTGGCCGGAATTGGTGAAGCCGTGGCCGAACAGTTCCCCGCCTTTGTTCATCTCGGCGAGCGCGTCCCGGATCGGACGTCCGAGCAACACGGCCGACATCGGGAAATAGGACGAGGTGATGCCCTTGGCGAGCGCCACCATGTCCGGTGTCATGCCGACCGTCTGGCAGCCGAACCAATTGCCGGTGCGGCCGAAACCGCAGACGACCTCATCGCCAAGCACAAGGATGTCGTGACGGCGCAGCACTGCCTCGATCTTGGCAAAGTAGCCCTTGGGCGGCACGACGATGCCGCCGCCGGCATTGATCGGCTCGGCGATGAAGCCTGCGATGGTGTCGGGTCCCTCGGCCATGATCAGCGCTTCGAGATCGGCGGCGAGGCGGTCGACGAAGGCGGCCTCGCTCTCGCCCGGAAAACTGCCGCGATAGGCATCCGGGCAATGCGTGTGCAGGAAGCCATCGAGCGGAAGGCCGAATTCGCGGTGCATGCGCGGCAGGCCGCACATCGACGCCGCAACGATGGTCGAGCCGTGGAAACCGCGATCGCGGGCGATGATCTTGCGCTTGCCGGGCCTGCCGCGGACGGCGTGATAGACCCAGGCGAGCTTCACCATCGTCTCGGTGGCCTCCGAGCCGGACGTGGCGAAATAGGCCTGTGCATCCGGGATCGGCGAGATCTCGACCAGCTTCTCGGCGAGGTCGACCGTGTTGTCGGGCGTCTTGTGATTGAAGCTGTGATAGAAGCCGAACTTGTCGTAGGCCGCCGCCGCTGCCGCTTTCAGCCTCTGCTCGGAAAAGCCGAGCGAGGTGCACCACAGTCCGGCCATCGCTTCCAGATAACGCTTGCCGCCTGCGTCGTAGACATGGACGCCCTCGCCGCGCGCCATGATCAACGGTCCGATTTCTGCATGACGCTGAGGGTTGGTTTGCGAATGCAGGTGGAATGCGATGTCGCGCGCCTCGGCTGAATTCAGTCGTCTGTCGGACACGTGCGGACGCTCCGTCTTCCTGTCCCGGAGGCCATATGAGGCACCGGGCACCCAGATTGGTCAGTCCAAATTGGTATGACCAATTTGCCTTTGGCGCTGCGGCTTGTCAAACTCAAAAAAAGAGCTGATGAGCATCGCAATGTTGCCAGATCCCTCAAAGCCCGAACGCAGCTTCGAGATCGTCGCCCGGCGCATCGCCGCAATGGTCCAGGCGAGCTACGGAATCGGCCAACGCCTGCCGGCCGAACGCGACCTCGCCAAAACCTTTGGCGTGTCGCGGCCGACGGTGCGCGAAGCCATCCTGTCGCTGGCGATGGCCGGGATGCTGAAGGTGCGCAGCAACAGCGGCGTTTACGTGATCAGCCGTCAGGAAGCCCCGGACGTGCATGCCCTCGAAGGTTTCGGACCGTTCGAGAACCTTGAGGCGCGCCAGCTCATCGAGCCGCAGATCGCGGCGATCGCCGCGCAACGCGGGTCGGAGATGAGCTTTGCGCAGCTCGCCGAAGCGCTCGCCATGATGCGCTGGGAACACGCGCAGGGACGCGAGGCCGACACGTCAGACCACCGGTTCCACGTGGTGCTGGCCGAAGCGACGGGGAACGGCACGCTGGTGTCGATTTGCGATTCCCTGTGGCGCGCGCAGACCGAGTCCGGCATCTGGCAGGAGATCCACAACCACATGCAGATGGAAGATTATCGTCCCACGTGGCTCCGGGATCACGAGGCCATCTTTGATGCCGTCCAGGCGCGGAACCCGCGCAAGGCGAGCAGTGCGATGACGCGCCACCTCAACAATATCAGGGATGCATTGATGGGGGCTTCGAATGCCAAATCGATGGCGATGACCAAGTCGTCCGCGACGTCTGCCAAGAAGATCCGGTGAGACTTTCTGCGATCGAGGAAAGCTTTCGCAAACTCTGCGCTGCGAGACCGCACCAGCAACATCATCGAGTCAAATTGCCGCCGCATTGCTGATCGACCTTGGCACAGTCGATATTCGCCGCGTGGGGACAAATCGCGGTGAATACTCGAAGTGGGGTGTTCCGAGTAAAAACAATTGGCCGTCGGGTGTGCAGTGCGCACAACGATGAGTCACGCCCAAGTCTAGGGAGAAAACGGCATGAAGGAAGCCACCAAGGGGGCGGCCTCGGAAGCGCTCGCGCATATGCTGGCGGTGACGGCGATGCTCGTCATCGCCAGCATATTGTTCTACGGGCGGTAGTTAGAGTTTTAGAGCTTTCGTCATTCCGGGGTGGCTCTCGCACAGGCCAGGCCCAGAATACCCGTTCCAGGCTCGGTCCTTTGGACCGCCCCCGAATGACGGATCCGCTACTTTCCCTTCGTGAAGAACGGCACCAGCCTTCCAGCAAAGAGCTTGAAGCTCGCGGTGACCGCATCGCCGATGGCGAGATCGTTCTCACCATGGGCCATCATGCGAAAACCCTCGGCGCAATCGACCAGCAGGATGTTGTAGGGCACGTGGGCCCGCGTCTCCGGTGTAGCGGCGCGGCAGACCAGCGAGGTCGCATAGACCCTGCCCTTGCCGCTGGCGCGCGCCTCGCGCGGATTACTTGTTCCACAGGCGGCGCAGAAGGCGCGCCGGAAATACTGCACATGGCCGCATGCGGTGCAGGTCTGAAACGTGATCGCCTGCTCGCCTTTGGTCCAGTCTGCGATTCGTTCGCTCATCGCACACGCTCCAGAAACATGCTGACGTGGGACGACAACACGCCACCGTCGCCGTGCAGGAGCGCGATCGAGGCGTCGCGCACCTGACGATTCGCAGCGCGCTCCGTCATCTGCAAATGCGCCTCGACCAGATGCGCCATCGCGCCGCCGACGCCGCAATGGCCGTAGCTGAGCAACCCGCCATGGGTGTTGAGCGGCATCGCGCCGTCGCGGCTAAAATGGCCGGCACGCACGCGGGCCGCCGCCTCGCCGCGGCGGGCAAGGCCGAGATCTTCCAGCAGCATCGCGAGCGTGATGGTGAAACTGTCGTAGATCGCGGCGTAGCGCACATCGGAGATCGCCAGGCCCGTGACCTCCTTGGCGCGTGCGATGGAGATTTCCGCGCCGAGCTCACTCAATGCTGGCGCAGCCGTGACATGCTGGTGGGTGTGTGCCTGCGCGCAGCCGCGAATGCGCACGCCGGCCTCGCCCGTTCGTTCCCGGCTGATGACGAAGGCGGCGCCGCCGTCTGACACCGGACAGCAGTCGAGCAGCTTGAGCGGCATCGCCACCGGCTTCGAGGCCATGACGTCAGCAACGGTGATGGGATCGTGGAATTGCGCGCCGGGGTGGGAGCAGGCGTGCGCCCGCATCAGCACCGCGAATTCGGCGAGGTCCTCTTCGGTCACACCGTATTCGTGCATGTAGCGCGTGGCGACGAGGCCGTAATAGGCGGGAATGGTGGCGCCGAGCGGCACCTCGTAATCGGGATGGCCGACCTGCGCCAAAGCCTGTATCGAGGCATCGCGGCTCTGCCCGGTGAGGCGGTTCTCACCGGCCACCACGAGCACGTTGCGCGCGACGCCGGCGTCGACGAGATGATGCGCGAGCATGGTCATCGCGAGGCCGGTGGCGCCACCGACCTGAACGGCGTGGGCGTAAGACGGGCGGATGCCAAAATGCTCGGCGAAGACGGTCGCCAGCATGATGTGCGGCGAGACGGTGGAGTAGCCGCAGAGGATGCCGTCGATCTCGGAACGCTTCAGTCCGGCATCGTCGAGCGCGGCTCGCGCCGCTCTGCTCATCAGGTCGAGCGAGGACGAACCTTCGTGCTTGCCATAGGGCGTGAGGCCAACGCCGGTGATGAAGCTCATGGGGCCCTCCCTACTCCAGCGCCGAACGCGTGACGCCGTCGCGGACCATGGCCGCGATCTCGTCTGCGGAGTAGCCAATCTCGCGCAGGATCTCCGCGCCGTGCTCGTTGAGTCGCGGGGCGAGACGCACCGGCTCTGCTTCGGTCTCCGACCAGCTCGCGGTGACCTTCATGCTGCGGATCGGGCCCTCGGTCGGATGGTTTACGACCGGGAAGAAGTTGGTCGCCTCCAGATGTTCGTCGTGCAGGATCGACGCGAGATCGTGCATCGGCATGACCGGCACGTCGGCCTTGGTGAGGAGCTCGATCCATTCCGCCGTGGTGCGCGTCTCGAAGATGCGGGCGAGCTCGGCATAGACGACGTCGATGTTGGCGGCGCGGCCGGCGAAGGTCGCGAATTTGGGATCGGCGCGCAGATCGGCGCGTCTCGTCGCGTTGAAGAAGTTTTCCCATTGCTTGTCATTGTAGACGATGACGCTGAGATAACCGTCAGAGGTCTTGTAGGGCCTGCGATCGCGCGAGAGATGGCGGGCATAGCCGCCCTTGTCGAGCGGCGGCTCGTAGGTGAGCCCGCCCATGTGGTCGCCCATGACAAAGCCGGCCATGGTCTCGAACATCGGGATGTCGACGCGCTGGCCGCGCCCGGTGCGGTCGCGATGCACGAGGCTGGCGCAGATCGCGCCGACGGCAGTGAGGCCGACGATGCGGTCGACCAGCGCGTTCGGCACGTAGCGCGGCACGCCGTCGCCGGTCTGCGCCATCAGCGCGGGCAGCGCGGTGGCGCCCTGGATCAGGTCGTCATAGGCGGGCTTTGCGGCGTAGGGGCCGTCCTGGCCGAAGCCGAACACGCCGGCATAGACGAGGCGCGGATTGATTTTCGAGACGACGTCATAGCCGAGCTGGAGCCGCGCCATCGCCTGTGGACGGACGTTGTAGACGAGAACGTCGGCGTCCTTCAGCAGCCGCAACACGGCCTCGCGCCCCGCCGGCTTCTTCAGATCGAGGCAGATCGAGCGCTTGCTGCGATTGGTGTTGAGGAACACCGGACCCATGCCGGCGTGACGGGTCGGGCCGATCAGGCGGGTGACGTCGCCATCGAGCGATTCGACCTTGATGACGTCTGCGCCGTAATCGCCGAGCATCTGGGTCGCATAAGGCCCCATCAGCACGGTGGTCATGTCGATGACCTTGATGCCCTTCAGCGGCCCCATTCGTTCGCTCCCGATTGCGCGGGCTCGCATTGGCCCGCGATTTCGGTCCAGCTAAAGGCAGTGACGCCGCGCACGCAAGGGCGGCCAGCGTATGGCCGCATGCGCAGGCCGATGCTTGCTGCTATTTCTTCTGGCGGGATTCACGGACCTTGAGGAGACGGTCGAGCTCTTCGTTCTGCTGGTTGATGCGGTCGGCGATCCGCGACTCGTTCTGCTCGCCGGAGGCGGCCGCGGCCTGCTCGATGAGCTGGCGGATATTGTCCTCGAGGATCGCGATGCGATCGTTGAGGGCTTCCATGGAGAGTGAATCTTCGTAATCATTGCTCATGATGCATCCCCTGCAAATCAAAGAGCAGTAAGGTGGGCAAAGCGAAACGTACCCACCATGATCCAACGCAAAGAAAAAGGTGGGCACGGCGCATAGCGCCTTTGCCCACCCTACAAGGCTTACTTCAACGGCTCCAGAACGGAAACGTAGTTGGCCACCGCGGCACCGCCCATGTTGAAGATGCCGCCGAGCTTTGCGTTCTTCAGCTGCATGCCCTCGGGCGCTTGCCCTGCCAGCTGCATCGCGGTCATCACATGCATGGAGACGCCGGTGGCGCCGATCGGATGGCCCTTGGCCTTCAGGCCGCCGGACGGATTGACCGGCAGCTTGCCGTCCTTGAGCGTCCAGCCTTCCTTGATGGCGCGGGCGCCCTGCCCCCGCGGCGTCAGGCCCATCGCTTCGTACTCGATCAGCTCGGCGACGGTGAAGCAGTCGTGGGTCTCGACAAAGGAGAGATCGGTGAGCGCGACGCCGGCCTTCTCCAGCGCGCGCTGCCAGGCGACCGTGCAGCCCTCGAACTGGAGGATGTCGCGCTTGCTCATCGGCAGGAAGTCCTGGGCGTGCGCGGTGGCGCGGAAGCCGATCGACTTGCCCATGCCCTTGGCGATCTCGGCATCGGCCAGCACCAGCGCGGCGGCGCCGTCGGAGACCAGCGAGCAGTCGGTCCGCTTCAGGGGGCCGGCGACATAGGGGTTCTTCTCGCTCTCGGCGCGGCAGAACTCGAAGCCGAAATCCTTGCGCATCTGGGCGAAGGGATTGGCGACGCCGTTCTTGTGGTTCTTGGCCGCGATCAGCGCCAGCGCATCGGACTGGTCGCCGTATTTCTGGAAATAGGAGCTGGCGATCTTGCCGAACACGCCGGCGAAACCGCCGACCGTGTCGCCGTCCTCGGGCAAATAGGATGCCTTGAGCAGGTTCCTGCCGATCTCGGCGCTTGGCGTGCGGGTCATCTGCTCGACGCCGACCACCAGCACGATCTTGGCCGCACCGGCGTCGATCGCGCGCAGGCCCTGATGCACGGCGGCAGATCCCGTGGCGCAGGCGTTCTCGACGCGGGTGGTCGGCTTGAAGCGCAGCTTCGGGTCGGCCTGAAGCACCAGCGAGGCGGTAAAGTCCTGCGGCGAGAAGCCGGCGTTGAAATGGCCTAGCACGATCTCGTCAACATCGCCGGCCGATATGCCGGCGTCGGTCATCGCCTCGTTGGCGACGCGGGTGACGAGGCTTTCGACGGTTTCGGTGTCGAACTTGCCGAACGGCGTATGCGCCCATCCGACGATGCTGGCGGTCATGGTCATTCTCCCTAGTCTTGTCTGGCTCAAGTCTTAGCCCATAGATAACGAGACTTCACCCGGCTTTCAGGGCCTGGAGGGTGCGCTGGCAGATGGCAGTTATGCCGGCCCAGTTCCCGGCCCTGATCTCCGCCGTCGGGCACAGCCAGGACCCGCCGACCGCGACCACGTTGGGTTCGGCGAGCCAGGTCGCCGCATTGGCCTCGCCGACCCCGCCGGTCGGGCAGAACCGCACGTTCGGAAACGGCCCGCCAAGCGAACGCAGGCCTTTGATGCCGCCGGCCTGCTCGGCCGGGAAGAATTTTGCGACATCGAAGCCATAGGACAGCGCCATCATCAGCTCGGACGCCGTGGCAATGCCCGGCGCGAACGGCAAGGCGCTGTCGGCGGCGGCTTTGAGCAAATCGGGGGTCAGGCCCGGGCTGATGCCGAAGGCGACACCGAGCTTCTCGACACGGATGAAGTCGGCCGGGTTGATAATGGTGCCGATGCCAACGACCGCCTCGGGCACCTCGGCCATCATCGCCCGCGCGGCCTCGATCGCAACAGGGGTGCGCAGCGTCACCTCCAGCGTGCGGACCCCGCCGGCAACCAGCGCCCGCGCCAGCGGCACGGCATCCTGGATGCGCTCGATGGTGAGGACGGGAATGACGGTCGCGGCCTTGAACAGCGCGACGAGGTGGTTCTGTTGGGCAGTGGTGGTCATCTTGGCTTTCGTTTCACTTGGTCGCTTGACGCGTGGTCGCCGGCCGGTGCCGCTTCTTCGGCGGCATGGCATAGCCCGGAATGATGGCGCCGGGATAGCAGATCACGAGGCTCGCCAGCCGATGCCCGGCCTGGGCGGCCTCGACCGGATCGGAACCGGCGAGCCGGGCGGCGATATAGGCCGCGGCAAAGCTGTCGCCGGCCGCCGTGGTGTCAACCACGGGTTTGGTCATTGGTTCGGCGCGGACCTCGCGGGTCCCGCCCGGGAAACGCAGCAGGCTCACCGGCTCGGCCAGCCGGAACACCAGTTCGGGCGTCGGGATGCGCGCCATCAACTGGTCATGGCTCTCGCCGGGATAGAGCGCGTGCAGATCCTCGGTCGAGGTCAGCACGATGTCGGCGACCGCGAAGGCTACGGCAAACACCTCGCGCGCGACATCGCGGTCGGGCCAGCCGCGGGCGCGGAAATTGGTGTCAAAGACAAAGCGCGTGCCGAGCAGGCGCGCGCGCTTGATCGCCGCGAACAGGCGCTCGCGCCCGGCCGCATCGTAGATCGAGAGCGTGATGGCGGAGAGATAGACGATGTCGTAGCTCATCAGCGAGTTGAGCAGCTCGTCCGTCTCCGGCAGGCTCATCAGCTGGCGCGCCGCCGCACTGTCGCGCCAGTGGAAGAACTGGCGCTCGCCATTCGCGTCCGTCTGGATCATGTAGAGGCCGGGCAGCTTGCCCGGCAGACGTACCACGCGCCTTGTGCCGACGCCTTCCGCATGCCAGGCCGCGATCATCTCATCGCTCAAGGCATCGTCGCCGAGCGCGGTGAGATAATCGACCTTGACCTCGAGCCGCGCCAGATACACCGCCGTGTTGAGGGTGTCGCCGCCGAAGCCGCGCGAGTAGAGGCCACCGCCCTGCCCGGCCTGCCCACCTTGGGCCTGCCGGAGCTCGACCATACATTCACCGATGCAAGCGACGCTCGCCATCGTCCTATCCACGCTGTTCATCTGGTACGTCAGGCGACGAAATTGCCGCCGAGCTCGTCGTCGATGTGAATACGGATGATATCGTCAAACGTCTTCTCGGCGGTGGTGAAGCCGAGCTCGAGCGACCGCTTGGCGTTGAAATTGCGCGGCCAGCCGCCGACGATGCCGACGATGAAGGGATCGGGCTCCCGCTTGATGCGGGCTGCGACCTTCTCGCCCGCGACACGCTTCAGCGCCGCGATCTGCTCGCCCACCGTTGCGGAGAGGCCCGGCATGGTCAGGTTGCGGCGCGGGCCGACGGTCGCGAGATCCATGGTACCGGCGTGGAGCAGGAAGCCGACGGCGGAGCGCGGCGTGGCGTGCCAGTGGCGGACGTCCTCGGACACCGGCAGGACCGCTTCCTTGCCGGCCAGCGGCTCGCGCAGGATGTTGGAGAAGAAGCCCGATGCCGCCTTGTTGGGCAGGCCCGGCCGGATGCAGATGGTCGGCAGGCGGATGCCGATGCCGTCGAGAAAGCCGCGGCGCGAATAGTCGGCGAGCAGCAATTCGCCGATCGACTTCTGGGTGCCGTAGCTGAGCAGCGGCGTGTGGAAGAACTCATCTCCAATCGCCTCCGGGAACGGCGCGCCGAACACCGCGATCGAGGACGTGAAGACCACACGCGGCTTGTAGCCGCCGCCGGCGAGCCTGACAGCATCGAGCAGCATTCGCGTGCCGTCGAGATTGATGCGGTAGCCTTTGTCGAAATCGAGCTCGGCCTCGCCCGAGACGATCGCGGCGAGATGGAAGATCACGTCGGGACGGCCGGCGATCAGCTTTTCGGCGGCGCCGGCGACAGCGAAATCGCCCGACACGGTTTCGACGGCGAAACCGGCCTTCTCCGGCTTCTTGGGCTCGACCACGTCATGCATGGTCAGCTTGGTGATGTCGCTCTTGCCGAGCCGGCCGTCGCGCAAGAGACGTTCACACAATTTGCGGCCGACCATGCCGGCAGCGCCCAGAACCAGAATGTGCAAGAGCCTACTCCTTGTTGTTGTCGGAGCGCCTCAGGCCTTGACGTTCTCCCGGGCGCTCTCATGGCGGCCCGTGATCACTCCTTCACGGCGCCGGTCATTGCCGACACATAGTACTCTACGAAGAAGGAATAAAGGATAACTACGGGGACCGAGCCGGTCAGGGCCGCCGCCATCAGGGCGCCCCAATGGTAGACGTCTCCATTGACGAGCTCGGTGATGGCGCCGACCGGAATGGTCTTGTTCTCCGACGAGGAGATGAAGGTCAGCGCGTAGATGAACTCGTTCCAGGACAACGTGAAGGCGAAAATGCCGGCCGAGATCACGCCGGGAAGCGACAGCGGCAGCGTGATCTTGGTCAGGATCTGGAGCCGCGTCGCGCCATCGATCAGGGCGCACTCCTCGAGCTCATAGGGGATGGTGCGGAAATAGCCCATCAAGAGCCAGGTGCAGAACGGGATCAGGAAGGTCGGATAGGTCAGGATCAGCGCCAGATTGCCGTCGAACAGGCCGAGCTGGAACACGATCGCCGCCAGCGGAATGAACAGGATCGAGGGCGGCACCAGATAGCCGAGGAAGATCGCGAGCCCGACATAGCGCGAGCCCTTGTAGCGCAGACGCTCGATCGCATAGGCCGCGCAGACGCTCGCAAACAGCGAGATGAAGGTCGAGGACACCGAGACGATCACGGTGTTCCACATCCACAGCGGATAATCGGTGTCGAAGAACAGCTTCTTGATGTGCTCCAGCGTCGGATGCGCGATCAGGAACGGATTGTATTTCTCGTAATCGTACATCTCCGCATCCGGCTTGAACGTCGTCACCGCCATCCAGTAGAACGGGAACAGCAGGAAGACCATGATCAGGCCGAGCGGGAGATAGACGCGCAAGAATTTCCGCGGAAAGCTCTCGAGGTAGGACATGCCCTCGGTTTGGTCGATGGTCGTCATGGTCAGTCCCTCCCGCCCTGCTGCCAGCGCGAGCGCTGAAGCCCGAAGAAGCTGAGCAGGATGGCTGCGACCAGGAACGGGATCATCGCGTTCGAGATCGCCGCGCCCTCACCGAGATTGCCGCCGGTGATGGCGCGCTGGAACGACAGCGTCGCCATCAGATGCGTCGCGTTGATCGGCCCGCCCCGGGTGATGGTGTAGATCAGCTGGAAGTCGGTGAAGGTCATCAGCACCGAGAACGTCATCACCACGGCGATGATCGGCGACAGCATCGGCAGCGTGATGTGGCGGAAGCGCTGCAAATTGGTGGCGCCGTCGAGATTGGCGGCCTCGTAGAGCGACGGCGAGATCGTCTGCAATCCCGCCAGCAGCGTGATGGCGACGAAGGGCACGCCGCGCCAGATGTTGGCGATGACGACGGACCAGCGCGCGTTCCAGGGATCGCCGAGGAAATCGATGTAGTGGGTCAAGAGGCCCGCCTTGATCAGCACCCAGGAGATGATCGAGAACTGGCTGTCATAGATCCACCAGAACGCGATCGCCGAGAGCACCGTCGGCACCACGAATGGCAGCAGCACGATGGCGCGGACCATCGACTTGAATGGCAGCCGCTCGTTGAGCAGCAAAGCCAGATAGAGTCCGATCGCGAATTTCACGATGCTCGCAAACACCGTGTAGAAAATGGTGTTGAACACCGACAGCCAGAACACCGAGTCCTTCGACAGCGAGACGAAATTCCGGAAGCCGATGAAACGTCCGACGCCGCCGATCTTGGTGTCGGTCATGCCGAGCCAGAATCCGAGCGCCAGCGGATAGGCCAGAAATAGCACGAGGATGGCGATCGCCGGCACCATGAACATGGCGCCGAGAAAGTTCCGGCTTTCGAACGCCCTGGACCACAGGCTGCTGCGCTTGACGTGCGCCGCGACGGGCTCGGCGATGACCGCCATGTCGAACTCCCCTCAAAGAACAGAAGCGGCGTCCGGAGAACCGGACGCCGCGCAGATTGAAGCTGATCAGACCTGGTAGTAGCGCTTGGCGCGCTCGGCGGCGCGGGCGGCTGCTTCCTTCGGCGTGGCCGAGCCGGAGGCCGCCTCCGCGAACATGTCGACCACGACGAAGTCGCCCATGACGGCGGCCGAGGCGTAGCCGAGATCGCCGGCATAGCCGTTGTCGCGGCAGCGCTTCAGACAGTCGCGGTACGGCGTGATCTTGGGATCGGAGGTCCAGACCGGGTTGTCGTTGTAGGCCGGCAGCGGCGGCGAGACGTAGCCGTTGGAGGCGACCTCCCAGGCGTCGTAGTTCTCCTTGTCCATCATGAACTTGATGTATTCCTTGACCGCCTTCGGATACTTCGAATGCTTGTAGCCGTAGTAGACAAGCACGTTCTGCTGCTCGGTCGAGACGCCCACGGGCCCGATCGGCATCGGCGCGTGGTTCATGTCCTTGGCGATCTCCTGCTGCTTGGGATCAGGGGAGTTCTTGCCGACGGTCCAGATCGAGATGCCGTTCAGGGTCAGGCTGAGCTCGCCGTTCAGGAAGGCCTTGTTGTTGTTCGAGTCGTTCCACGACAGCACGCCGGGGATGAACGTGGCATAGAGCTGCTTGACGTATTCGATAGCGGCGATCGTCTCGGGCGAGTCGATCACGACCTCGTTCTTGTCGTTGACGACCTTGCCGCCGAACGCCCACAGCGCCCACTGGCACCAGCCGTTGGCATCGCCCGTGGCATGGCCGAGCGCAAAGCCGGCCGGCGTGTTGTTCTTCTTCAACGCTTGGCACAGCTTGAGGAAGCCGTCGGTGTCCTTGGGGAATTCGTCGAAGCCCGCGGCCTTCACGTGGCTGATGCGGTAGTTCAGGCAGCCGCCGGTCGCGCCCTGCGGAATGGCGATCCAGCTATTGCCCTTCTTCCCGTAGCGCTCGGCCACCGGATACCAGCCGCCATACTGGGCGCCGAGATAGGTGGCGACATCGGTCATGTCGATCAGCTTCTCGGGGAATTTGAAGGGATCGTCGAGCGTTCCGACGATGAGATCGGGACCCGCGCCGACATTGGCGGCGACCGCGGCCTTCGGCCGGATGTCCTCCCAGCTCTCGGCCTCGAGCTTCACCTTGATGCCGGTCTTCTCGGAGAACTTCTTGGTCTGCTCGGCGAACTTGTCGAACTCGGCCTGGATGAACTGCTTCCAGCGCAGGACGCGAATGGACGCATTCGGCTCCGGCGTGTTGGTCCACTCCGCCGCGCGGACCGGAACAATCCCCGGGCCGGCGAGCAGGGCTGCGCCGCCCAAGCCGGCTTTAAGCACACTTCGCCTGTCGAAATCGCTCATCGTTCTCTCCCTGATTTTTTAATTGTATTTGGCAGTCTTACGTCACGAAACGCCGCTAAATGCGTTTGCCTGTCGCCTCGTCGAACAAATGCACCAGCGCCGGGTCCGGCTTCAGCTTGACCTTGTCGCCCGGATTGAACTGGTGACGCTCGCGGAAGACGGCGACGACCTGCTCGCCGCCGACCTTCGCAAACACCTGCGTCTCCGAGCCGGTCGGCTCGACCACGATGATCTCGGCATCGGCGCCATCATCGGCAATGGTGAAATGCTCGGGACGGACGCCGTAGACCACCGGCTTGCCGTCGGACGCAGCCGGTGCGTTCTTGAGCGGCAGCTTGACGCCGTTCGGTCCCTCGAAGGTCGCAACGCCATTGACGCGCACATGCCCTTTCAGGAAGTTCATGGCCGGCGAGCCGATGAAGCCCGCGACGAACTGGTTCTCCGGCTTGTCGTAGAGCTCGAGCGGCGTGCCCATCTGCTCGACGATGCCGTCGTGCATGACGACGATCTTGTCGGCCATGGTCATGGCCTCGATCTGGTCGTGGGTGACGTAGACGGTCGTGGTCTTGAGCCGCTGGTGCAGCTCCTTGATCTCGGTGCGCATGGCGACGCGCAGCTTGGCGTCGAGGTTCGACAAGGGTTCGTCGAACAGGAACACCTGGGGATCGCGCACGATGGCGCGGCCCATCGCGACGCGCTGGCGCTGGCCTCCGGAGAGCTGGCGCGGATAGCGCTCGAGCAATGGCGTCAGTGCGAGGATTTCGGCGGCGCGCTTGACGCGCTTGTTGATCTCGTCGGAGCCGGCGTTGCGCAGCTTCAGCGAGAAGCCCATGTTCTCGCCGACCGTCATGTGCGGATAGAGCGCGTAGTTCTGGAACACCATCGCAATGTCCCGCTCCTTGGGCTGGACATTGTTGACGACGCGGTCGCCGATCGAGATCGTGCCGGAGGTGATGTTCTCGAGACCTGCGAGCATGCGCAGAAGCGTCGACTTGCCGCAGCCGGAGGGGCCAACCAGGACGACGAACTGGCCATCCTCGATCGGGATCGACACGCCGTGCAGGACTTCAAAATTGCCGAACGATTTCCGCACGTCGCGGATTTGCACAGACGACATCTAGCTCCCTCCTCCGACAAAAGGCGACGCACCTGTCGCGCCGCCACCGTCTTGTTTTTCTGAACTTCGCCGAACCGAAGCCCGCTGTTAGCAGGCGACATTGTCGGCAGTTTGTGCGGCTTTGGCAATTTGTCTTTGGTTAGTCGTTGCTGGTAGCGCTGTCAACGTTCCTTTGTTTGCGGGAGTGACTGTGTTAAGAGCAACAAATGGGTCGAAAGCGCACCAAGTCTGGCAAGATTCGGCTGGCAGAAGTCGCCGAGCTCGCCGGCGTCAGCCCGATCACGGCGTCCCGCTTCTTCCGTAATCCGGAGGCGCTGTCGGTCGCCAAGCGGACGCGGGTCGAGAGCGCGGCCAGGGAGCTCGGCTATGTGCCCAACCTTGCGGCACGGGCACTCGCCTCGCATCGCACCGAGGTGATCGGTGTCTTGATTCCGTCATTGACCAACAACGTGTTTTCCGACGTGCTGCGCGGCATCTATGACTCCTCCGAAGGCAGCCGCTACTCGATCCAGCTGTCCAACACCCGTTACAGCATTCTCCAGGAGGAGAAGCTGCTCCGCCTGTTTCTTGCGCAGAAGCCGGCCGGGCTGATCGTGACCGGGATCGACCAGACCGCGGAATCGCGCGCGATGCTGGAGGCGGCCGACTGCCCGATCATTCAAATCATGGAGATCGGGCCGAACCCCGTCGACATGATGATCGGCTTTTCACACTATGACGCAGCGCGTGCGGCGATTGCGCATCTGTTCGCCCAAGGCCGCCGCAGAATCGGCTTCGTCGGCGCGCGTATGGACCCGCGGGTGCAGCGCCGGCTCGACGGCTACGTCTCCGCCATGAAGGACGCCTCCCTGTTCGAGCAGCGCCTGATCGTCACGACGGCGACGCCGACCTCGGTGACGCTCGGCGGCGCGCTGTTCACCGATCTTGTGGCGCAGGTGCCGGACATCGACGCGGTGTTCTGCGCCAATGACGACCTTGCGCTCGGTGTTCTCTTCGAATGCCGCCGCCGCGAGATCGCGGTGCCCGAGCAGATCGCGATCGTCGGCTTCAATGATCTCGAATTCATGGCGTCGGCGGTCCCGACGCTGACCAGCGTGCGCACCAACCGTTACGAGATGGGCCGGACGGCCGCGACCATGCTGATCGAGGCCATCGACGGACGTCGCCCAGAGCGGCCGGTGCTCGACCTTGGCTTCAAGGTGATGGAGCGCCAGAGTTCGTCGCAGCATCGTTCGGACAGCAGGCCAGCCGTTTCCGGCGCCGGTGCATCGAACAAAATGATAGCGTTACCAAGTGGCCATGACTAGTATCGCACTTGTGAGGAAACGACCCGCCAACGGGCAGGCAGACCATCGCTCACGCCGTTGGGCATCGCACAAGCCGACAACCAAGACCTACGCCGGTGACCGACGCCAGTGCGTTTGCATTGCAGGAGAAACCAATGACAAAAAAGCCAACCAATGGGCATGCGCCCGCCGGTAACGGCACCCGCCGCCACCTTCGCTCGCAGGAATGGTTCAACAACCCGCACAATCCGGGCATGACCGCGCTCTATATGGAGCGCTATCTGAACTACGGCCTGACCCGCGCCGAGCTCCAGTCCGGCAAGCCGATCATCGGCATCGCGCAGACTGGTAACGACCTCTCCCCCTGCAACCGCCATCACATCGAGCTCGCGCACCGGGTGCGCGAAGGCATCCGCGAGGCCGGCGGCATTGCGATGGAATTCCCGACCCATCCCATCCAGGAGACCGGCAAGCGCCCGACCGCGGCGCTCGACCGCAACCTCGCCTATCTCGGCCTGGTCGAGATCCTCTACGGCTATCCGCTCGACGGCGTGGTGCTGACCACCGGCTGCGACAAGACCACGCCGGCCTGCATGATGGCGGCCGCGACCGTGAACCTGCCGGCGATCGTGCTGTCGGGCGGCCCGATGCTCAACGGCTGGCATGCCGGCGAGCGCACCGGCTCCGGCACCATTGTTTGGAAATCTCGCGAAAGACTCGCCGCCGGCGAGATCGACTATGAAGAGTTCATGGAGATCGTGGCGTCCTCGGCACCCTCCGTCGGCCATTGCAACACCATGGGCACGGCGTCGACCATGAACGGGCTTGCCGAAGCGCTCGGCTTCTCGCTGCCGGGCTGCGCGGCGATCCCCGCGCCCTATCGCGAGCGCGGCCAGATCGCCTACGAGACGGGAAAACGCGCCGTCGAGATGGTCTGGGAAGACCTCAAGCCGTCGGACATTCTGACGCGCAAGGCGTTCGAGAACTGCATCGTGATCAATTCGGCGATCGGCGGCTCGACCAACGCGCCGATCCACATCAACGCGCTGGCCCGTCACATCGGCGTCGAGCTGTCGATCGACGACTGGCAGAAATTCGGCCACGACGTGCCGCTGCTGGTCAACATGCAGCCGGCCGGCTTCTATCTCGGCGAGGAATTCCACCGCGCCGGCGGCGTGCCGGCCGTGGTGCGCGAATTGATGAAGCACAAGCGCATCCATGAGGACGCGGTCACGGTGAACGGCCGCGGCATCGGCGAGAACTGCAAGGATGCGCCGGTGCCGGACAACGACGTGATCCGGGCCTACGATAAGCCGCTGGTGAAAGACGCCGGCTTCCTGGTGCTGAAGGGCAATCTGTTCGATTCCGCGATCATGAAGACCAGCGTGATCTCGAAGGAATTCCGCGACCGCTATCTCAGCAATCCGAAAGACCTGAACGCCTTCGAGGGGCGCGCGATCGTGTTCGAGGGTCCGGAAGATTATCACGAGCGAATCGACGATGCTTCGCTCGACATCGACGAGCGCTGCGTGCTGTTCATCCGCGGCACCGGCCCGATCGGCTATCCCGGCGGGGCCGAGGTCGTGAACATGCAGCCGCCGGCAGCGCTGATCAAACGCGGCATCCACTCTCTGCCCTGCATCGGCGACGGCCGCCAGTCCGGCACCTCGGGCTCGCCGTCGATCCTGAACGCCTCGCCGGAAGCCGCCGCCAATGGCGGGCTCGCGATCCTCAGGACCAGCGACAAAGTGCGCGTCGACCTCAACAAGGGCAGCGCGAATATCCTGATCTCGGACGACGAGGTGAAGAAGCGTCACGCCGAGCTGATGGCCAACGGCGGCTTCAAGCATCCGCCGAACCAGACGCCGTGGCAGGAGATCTACCGCAACACCGTCGGCCAACAATCGACCGGCGCCTGCATGGAGCTCGCCACGCGCTACCAGAACGTCGCCGGCACGTTTGGTGTGGCGCGGGATAATCACTAGGAAAGATCGTCATTCCGGGATGCGCCGTAAGGCGCAGGCCCGGAATCCATACTCCCGATCGTGGTTATGGATTCCGGGCTCGCGACTACGTCGCGCCCCGGAATGACGACAATAAACAAAAGGAGAAAAACAACATGGCAGATCGCCTCAAGGGAAAGCGCGCCGTCATCACGGCTGCGGCAGCCGGTATCGGCCGCGCCTGCGCCGTCGCGTTCGCGCGTGAAGGCGCAACCGTCATCGCGACTGACATCAACGAAGCCGGGATTGCGGGCCTGACCAAGGACGGCATCGCTGAAGTGGCAAAACTCGACGTCCGCAACACCGCCGACGTCAACGCGTTTGCGAAACGAATCGGCAAGATCGACATCCTGCTCAATGCGGCCGGCTTCGTGCACCACGGCACCATCCTGGAGTGCTCGGAAGAGGATTTTGACTTCTCGTTCGACCTCAACGTCAAGTCGATGCACCGGACCATCAAGGCCTTCCTGCCCGAGATGCTGGCTGGCGGCGGCGGCAGCATCGTCAACATCTCGTCCTGCGCAGCGCTGCGGCCGCCGGCGAACCGCTATGTCTACAGCTCGTCGAAAGCAGCCGTGTCGCTGCTGAGCCGGGCAGTCGCGCTCGACTTCATCACCAAGGGCATCCGCTGCAACTCGATCTGCCCCGGCACCGTCGAGACGCCGTCGATGCTCGACCGCGCCGCGGCGCAAGGGCCGCAGGGCAAGGAGATGTTCATCTCGCGCCAGAAGATGGGCCGGCTCGGCACCGCCGACGAGATCGCCTCCATGGCGGTCTATCTCGGCAGCGACGAGAGCGCCTTCACCACCGGCGTCGACCTCGTCGTCGACGGCGGCTACATGCTCTGACGCCAGAGGCCAGCATGAACAGGATCGACCTCAACGGCCGCGCGGCAATCGTCACCGGCGGCGCGCAGGGCTTTGGCCGCGCCATCACCGAGCGCTTCGTCGCCTCCGGCGCCAAGGTCGCGATCTGGGATTTTGACGCTACGCTGGCCGAGAGAACCGCCAAAGAAATCGGCGGCGAGACCAAGGTCTTCAAGGTCGACGTCACCGACACCGCGGCCGTCGAGCAGGCGCGCGATGCGACACTCGCCGCGTTCGGCAAGATCGACATCCTCGTCAACAACGCTGGCATCGCCGGCGTCAACAAGCCGGTCTGGGAGACCGATCTGGAGGAATGGCGCAAGGTGCTGCGCATCAACCTCGACGGTCCCTTCATCGTCTGCAAGGCGATCGTGCCCGTGATGCTCAAGCAGAAATACGGGCGGATCGTGAACATCGCCTCGATCGCCGGCAAGGAAGGCAATCCGAACGCCTCGCATTATTCGGCCTCCAAGGCCGGCCTGATCGCGCTGACGAAATCGCTCGGCAAGGAATTGGCCGCACATGACATCCTCGTGAATGCGGTGACGCCGGCTGCCGCCAAAACCGCGATCTTCGACCAGATGACGCAACAGCATATTGATTTCATGCTGTCGAAAATCCCCAAGGGCCGCTTCGTGCTGGTGGAAGAGCTCGCGGCGATGGTCGCGTGGCTTTCATCCCAAGATTGTGGCTTCTCCACCGGCGCGGTGTTTGATATTTCCGGGGGACGGGCGACCTACTGAAGCATGGCCGCCCAAGGGGGCGGCCATGGACTTCAGACGTCGGGATATTGTGAAGCTCGCGGCCGGGGCATGTGCGCTGCCGCTGGTCTCGCGCGGCGCATTCGCGCAGCTCGCGCCCAATCCGCCGAGCATCCGCCCGCCCTCGCCGGCCGAGCGCGGCGCGATGGGCGGGCTCGCGCGCGCCTTCATGGACAAATACAGCGTGCCGGCGCTCTCCTTTGCGATCGGCTATGCCGGCGCGATCGTGCACCAGGCCGCCTTCGGCGTGGCCGATCGCGAGCAAAACGAGGCGGCGACGCCGCAGCATCTGTTTCGCATCGCCAGTGTCAGCAAGATGATCACTTCGGTGACGCTGTTCCGGCTGATCGAGGAGAACCGCCTCAAGCTCACTGATCGCGTGTTCGGCCCCGACGCGCTGCTCGGCACCGACTACGGCGCGCCGCCCTACTCGCCCGGCATCGACCAGATCACGCTCGAGCATCTCCTGACCCATACCGGCGGCGGCTGGAGCAACGACAACCGCGATCCCATGTTCACGCATCCGCACATGGATCATGCACAGCTGATCTCATGGACGCTCGCCAACCGGCCGCCGGGCCAGCATTACGCCTACTCGAATTTCGGCTATTGCGTGCTCGGACGGGTCATCGAAAAACTCACTGGCCAGCGTTATGCCGAGCATGTCCGCGCCGAGGTGCTGGCGCGCTGCGGCGTCACCGACATGACGATTGCGGGCAACACGAGCGACCAGCGCCAGGCCGGCGAGGTCGCCTATTACGACCGGGTCGAAAACCCCTATGAGATGAATGTCAGGCGGATGGATTCCCATGGCGGGTGGATCGCGACGCCGACCGACCTCGTACAATTCCTGATGCATGTGGACGGATATGCGCGCCCCGCCAACATCCTGCGGCCGCACACGATCCAGACCATGACCACCGCGCCGAGCTACAGCCCGGACTACGCTAAGGGTTTTTGCATCAACAATTCGGGCAATTGGTGGCACAATGGCAGCCTGCCTGGCACCTCTACCATTGCGGTCAGGACCCATGGCGGCTTCTGCTGGGCTGCCTTCACCAACACCAGGCGGCCGAACACCAAGATGGACGACGAACTCGACGAGCTCAACTGGAGCATGGCGCGCCAGGTCAGCGAATGGAAGGTGGCCTGAGCCATGATCCGGGAAGGTGGATGCCTGTGCGGCGCGGTGCGGTTCAAGGCGGAGGGCGAGCCGCTCAACGTCCGCGTCTGCCATTGCCGACTGTGCCAGAAGGCGATGGGCTCGCCCTACTTTGCGCGTGCGCAGTTCGACCAGAAAGCGCTGACCGTCGAGGGCGAGACGGGGCGCTATGCGTCATCCGAAAACATCGACCGCGTGTTCTGCAAGCAGTGCGGCACGCGGCTGTTCTCCTGGCGCCGCAACGGCACGCTGGCGGGCGTCGCACTCGCGACTTTCGATGACCGCAACGCCTTTGCACCGACCGAGCATATCTGGGTCAGCGAGAAGATGGCGTGGGTCGAGATCGAGGACGGCATGATCCAATATCCCGAAACGATTCCTGCCTGATGAGAACGGACGAGCCGTGAACATCTCCCTCTACGACCTCTCCGTCTGGGTGCTGCCGGTGCTGCTCGCCATCACCTTCCACGAAGCGGCGCATGGCTTCGTGGCGCACCGTCTCGGGGACAACACGGCCTGGCAGCTCGGACGCGTCAGCTTCAATCCCCTCCGCCATATCGATCCGTTCGGCACCCTGATCCTGCCGGCGATGCTGCTGTTTGCGCATTCGCCGTTCCTGTTCGGCTATGCCAAGCCGGTGCCGGTGAATTTTCGTAATCTCAACAATCCGAAGCTCGACATGGTCTGGGTGGCGCTGGCCGGTCCACTCACCAACATCCTGCTGGCGCTTGCTACGGGCCTGGCATTCCATGCCTTGCCGCTTGCTCCGGCAAGCTCGGCGCAATGGATCGCGAACAACCTTGTGAATTCGCTCCGGATCAACGCCGTGCTGGCGGTCTTCAACATGATGCCGATCCCGCCGCTCGACGGCGGACGGGTCGCGGTCGGGCTGCTGCCCCGGCCGCTCGCTTTGCCCCTGGCGCGGCTCGAGCCGTTCGGCATGCTGATCCTGATCGCGCTGCTGATCGTGCTGCCTTTGGTCGGTTCCCGGTTCGGTCTAAATCTTGATGCTATTTCAGTAATACTGGGAACGTTGACCGATTATGTGATTCAGGCTGTTCTCTTGCTGACCGGCAATGCGTACTTGATGCAATACGCTTGACGATCCTGACGATCCTGCACCTGAAGACAAGCCGAAGGGCTCGAGGCCAATTTGGTCAAAGCTGCCGATATGCTGATCGCGCGACGCGCGGACACCCGTGCCCGCGCCGATTTTGCCACTTGGAAGATGATGGCCAAGCTGAATGGGTTATCGGCCCTGCCCGAGGACGCACAGGGCTTCCTCGCCGGTTACAAGAAGCTTCTGGAGCGGATGAGTGAGGGCGAGGCGACCGAGGCGGCCATCGCCGAGGTCTACAAATCCTACTATCTGGAGATGGGCGGCGGCGGGAACCCGCCGGACGTCCGCACCCGGCAGGCCGAGCCTGCGAAGGACAATGTTACCGCCTTCCGGCGCCCGGCGCCTAAGGCGAAGAAGGCCGGCTTCTTCGGGATGGCAGCGGTCAGCGGAACCCAGAAGCGCCCCCTCCCGGTGGCGCTGATCTTCGCCTGCCTGGTCGTGGTCTATGTCGGGATCAAGTTCTACTGGCGCTGACGGACACGCCGCTACTTTGGCGGCTTCTTGAAATTCACCGGCAGGCTGAAGGAGAACTGATCGTCCGTCAGCTCGGCCGGCGGAACCGGCACGGGATCCGAACGGCGCACCATGGCGATGGCCTCGTTGTCGAAAACGGAATCACCCGAGGATTCCGTCACATCGACGGAAACGACGTTGCCGCGGCGGTTCAGGACCAGGCTGAGCTTGACGGCCGTCGTCTTGTTCTTGTCCTTGGGGTAACGCTTGTGCAGCTCGAAATAGGCGCTGATCCGCTTGCCCCACTCGGCCGTCAGCTTGCTGATGTCCTTGCCGATGCCCTGGTGCGGTGCCGCCGCCTTTTCATCCTCGCGCGCGTTTTCGTTGAGCGTCTGCCTCGCCGAATCCTGGGCGTTCGGTGTCTCCTCGACCGCCTGGCTCTCGACCTTGGCCACCTTCGTGGTCTCCTCGACCGGCTTCTTGGAGTCGTTTTCGGTGACGAGGCGGTCCGGGTCCTCGGCTTCGTGAGGTATTTCCTTCGGCAGATCGGTTTCTTTGACCTCGGCCTGCTGCTGCATCTGCTGTGGCTGGTACTGCTGGGCTTCACTATCCGGCCCCGGCGGCAAGTCTGTCTCCGGAAGCTTCGGCGAGGTCATTTCGACGGCGAACTCGGCACCGTTGGCCCCAAGACCGTCGTCTGCCTCATCAGTCTGCAAATGCGACAGCGCCCATGCGGCACCGCCAAGATGTAGCCCGAGCGCCGCCGTTCCGGCCAGGACCCACAGCACAGCCAGGAGCCACAGCCGGGATCGTTTCACTTCGAGAACAGGATCGGACATCGCGCCGCCGTCAGGGTTTGACCGTATCCGGCGACGGCGCAGCCGCCGCAGGAGGCGCCTCCAGCGCCACCAGCTTGACCCGAGAATAGCCGCCGGAGCGCAGGATTTCCATCACGCTCATCAGCTCGCCATAGGGCACGGCGCGGTCGGCGCGCAGGAACACGTACTTGTCCTTGCTCATGTCGGCGAGCGCATCGAGCGAGCTGATCAGCTCGGTGCGCTTGACCGCGTTTTCCCCGATCGCCAACGTCAGATCGGGCTTGATGCTGACATAGGTCGGCTTGTCCGGCTTCTTCTGCGGCATTGCGCTCGACGTCGGCAGGTCGATCGGCAGATCGACCGTCGACAGCGGCGCGGCGACCATGAAGATGATCAGCAGCACCAGAATGACGTCGATGAACGGCGTGACGTTGATGTCATGCGTCTCGGAGAAATCGTCGTCGTCATCATTGTCTGTGAGCGAAACGGCCATGGTTCACTCCGCCGCGCGCGAATGCGCGCCACCGTGGGTGCGGTCGAGATCGCGCGAGAGCAGCCGCGCCGCCGCGCCCGAGGCGCGGTTGACGAGCTCGAGATAGCTCTTCGTCACGCGCGAGAAGTGGTTGTAGATGATGACCGCAGGGATCGCGGCGACGAGGCCGATCGCGGTCGCCAGCAGCGCTTCGGCGATGCCGGGCGCGACGACGGCAAGGTTCGTGGTCTGCGACTTCGAGATGCCGATGAAGCTGTTCATGATGCCCCACACGGTGCCGAACAGGCCGACGAAAGGCGACGTCGAGCCGATACTGGCGAGCACGCCCATGCCGATGCGGATGCGCCGCGCTTCCGCCCGCGTGATCTCCGAAAAGCTCGATGCCGCGCGCTCCTTGATGCCGGTGTCGCTGGACAGGCCGGCCGACATCCGCGCCTCACGCAACGCCGCCGTCAGGAACGATGGAAGGATTCCCTCCCTGGCGCCAAGCGCCATCTGCGCTTCGGCGAGCGAGCGCGCCTCCGCGATCTTCTTCAGCGCCGAACGCAGCTTGCCGGAAACGACCGAGAGCTCGATCGACTTGGCGATGAAGACGGTCCAGGTCATCAGCGAGGCGAACGCAAGCCCGATCATCACCGCCTTCACGATGATGTCCGCCGACATGAACATCACCCAGGGCGACAATTCCTTCATGGCCGGCGCGATGCCGGGTGTCGCATCGGGCTTCGCGGCCACTGGCGCGGCCGTGACAGACGCGGTCGGCGCGGCGACAGCGGTTGCCGACGGTGCAGCTGCCGGAGCCGGCGATTGTGCCGGCGCCGCCGGCTGGTTTGGTGTCTGGGCAGAAACAGGAGCTGCGAGCCAGGTCGCCGCCAGAACGACGGCTGCGGCGAGGCTTGCTTGGAAAGTTGTCTTCTTCATACTTCGGCCCAGTAGCGAATGAGGTTGTGATAGATACCCGTCAATTTGACTGTTTCGGGATCGTCGCGCCCGAGACGTTGCACCAGCGCCTGGATGGCGGTGTCGAGATCAAAGATCATGCTGCGGGCTTGATCGTCCCGTATCATGCTCTGGAGCCAGAAGAAAGACGCAACCCGCGCCCCCCTCGTCACCGGGGTGACGAGATGCAGGCTCGTGGAGGGATAAAGCACGCAATCCCCGGCTGGCAACTTGACTTCGTGCGAACCGTAGGTGTCCTCGATCACAAGTTCGCCACCGTCGTACTCCTCGGGCTCGCTGAGGAACAGCGTGACCGAGAGGTCGGTGCGGATGCGAAGGCCGGTCAGGCGATCGCCCCGGATCGCGTTGTCGACATGCAGGCCGAAATGGTGGCCGCTATCCGCCGCATAGCGGTTGAACAGCGGCGGGAAGATCTGGAGCGGAATCGCGGCCGCCAGGAACCGCGGATTCGACGTCAGCGCCGAAATGATGCGGTTGCCGAGCTTGCGCGCAACCTCGCTGTCCGGCGGCAACTGCTCGTTGCGCTTGACCATTGCTGACTGCGCGCCCGCGGTGGAACGGCCGTCCTCCCATTCGCTGGCGTCCATGATGCGGCGGAACTCCGCCACATCATCCTTGCTCAGGACGCCGTCTATGCATGTCAGCATGGCACCTCGTTATGTCTCCATCAGTAGCGCGCGGAAAGAACCAGATAAGCGGCGCGTCCCGGTGCCTCGAGCACGAACGGTGCCGCGCTCTGGTACAGCGCGTCGTAATAGCGTTTGTCGAAGATGTTGTTCACGAACAACTTCGCGGTCCAATGCTTGTCGATCTTCGCCTCAGCAAAGGCGTCGAAACGCCAGTAGCTCGGAATCGACGTGCCCTGGTTTGCCGCAAGCAAGGTGCCGCCGTAGATCTTGGAGCGGTACACCGCCTGCCCGCCCAGCTCCCACATGTCGGTGAGCTGGTACTTGGTCAGCATGCTGAACGACTGATGTGCAATGTTCGCGAGGGGCAACCCGACGTTCGACGCGTACAGTGTCGTGTTGGCCGGCGGCGCCATCGACTTCGTGACCTCCGACTGCATCAGCACGAGACCGCCGGTCACACTCCACTTGTCGGTGATCTTGCCACCCACGCCGAGGTCGATGCCGCGGACACGATAGGCCGCGCCGGCAGTAATGCACGAGACGGTCGTCGCCGGAGCCACGGGAGCATACGTGCAACCAAGCGCGCCAGCCGCGCTCACACTGCCGACATTCTGCGCCTCTCGCGCATTGTCCTTCGTGGTCTGGAACAGCGCGGCGGTCAGGAGCAGATGGCGGTCGAACAATTCCCACTTGGTGCCGAGTTCGATCGACTTGTTCTTCTCGGGCCCGAAGATCTGGGTATTGCCGCCGGCCAGGGTCGGATTGATGCCGCCATAGGCCGTGCTGGTGCCGTCGAACTCCGAGCCAACAGGGTTGGCGGATGTCGCATAGGCCACATAGACGCTGCCGTTCGGCAACGGCTTCAGGGTGAGGCCGAGATTGAAGTCCGGAACAAGGAACTGCGCCGACTGCTGGCCGAACGCTCCGGCCGCTGAATAGCCAGACGTCTTGATGCTGTAGTCGTCGTACCGGAAGCCGCCGTTGAGAATCACGAGGTCGCGGTAGTTGGCACTGTCCACCACATAGCCGCTGACGGTCTCAATTCCGATCTTGGTCGGCCTGCCTGTAAGACCTCCCGGTATCGGGAATGGAATGTCATTGAATTGCGGCCAGTAGACGCTAACGCCCGGCAATGAACCGGTGCCGGTAAAACTTGTCGTGCCCGTGGTGATCTCGGAGCCAAGGCCTGTATAGCTATCGATCGACGATCGCTCGTTGTCGTATTCGATGCCCGCAAGCAACGTATGACGGAAGCCGGCACCGTCGTTGAACTTATACGTCGCTTCCGTCTGATTGGCGAAAACGTCTGTGGCCTGATACCGGCTCTGCGGATTGGCCGACAGGGTCCACAATGCCGGACTGTTGCTGGTGATGACCGGCGATTCCGGCAGCGTGCCGATGTAGTTCTGCGTCGAGCGCGAGTCCCGGATCTTGTTGGTGAGCAACAGATCTGGCGTGACCTGGACTTCCGCATTGATCGTGCCGATGTCCTGGCCGGTCCTGTAAAAGTCGCGATTGACGAAGCCGTAGAAATTGTCGCGCTTGACGCCGAAGTCGGGGAACGGCCCGCCGGCGGCGCTTGTGGTGCTCGGCCGGTAGTAGGGCACGCCGAAATCAGGGATGCCGGTCAATTCCGTGTGGATGTAGTTGCCCGTAACCTTGATCGCGTCGGTCGGCGTCCAGGTGGTAGCCACAAAGGCGCCATCGCGATTGTCCTTGATCCGGTCTCGGCCCGCGACGTCCGCATCCTGGAAGAGGCCGCCTGCACGTATTGCGAGCGTCGGATTGATGACCTGATTAACATCCAGGGTCACCCGCTTGGTCATGTCGGTGCCAAACGTGGTGTCCATGTTGTAGAAGCTCTTCTCCGTCGTCGCCTGCTTGGTCACGATGTTGATCGCGCCGCCGGCGGTGCCGCGGCCGGCAAACGACGAGGCCGGGCCGCGCAGGATCTCGACCTGCTCGGTGAAGAAGTTTTCGCGCACGCTGACGCCGGCGTCGCGAACACCGTCGATGAAGATGTCGTTACGCGCATCGAAGCCGCGAATGAAGAAGCGGTCGCCGAAGGCGTTGCCGCCCTCGCCTGTGCCCAAGGTGACGCCGGCGGTGCTGAGGATCGCCTGTTTCAACGACGTGGCGTTCTTGTCTTCGAGCACCTCTTTCGACAGCACCGTCACCGACCTCGGCGTATCAACCAGCTTTTCCGGGAATTTTCCGGACGCCTGCATGTGGTCGACCTTGTACGGCGCAGCCGGATCCGCATAGGGATTGCGGTCCGCGGCCGGCGCGTTCGCGTCGACGACCGGGGCCTGCGCGGCCTGCTGGCGCTGCTGCGCCGCCCGGCGCAACGCGTTGCGGGCGCGGACCTGTTCGGGCGTGGGCTTCGAGGCCACGGGCCGCGGCCGTTCGACCGGCGCATCGACCGTCACCGGTGGCAGGTTCGACTGCTGCGCCTGCGCGCCGCTCGAGACTGATGCGACGGCAACAAGGCTTGCGACGGCAGAAACAGTCTTGCCGGTTGCCGAGTCGAAATTGTTGACCAATGATGTCCGTGCCGCGGTCGAACGCAACGACTGCGGTGCCCGTGCCATGCCCATCCTACGCCCCACTTCATTTCTATAATGTATCGCATTGCGACAATGCGACACATGGGTCGTATCGAGCGGGGCTAACTGGGTCAACGCAATCACGGCAATCGCATGTTTGAATCGGTCCAGATCAAAACGATTCTAAACTCAAGTTTGAAACGGTTCTAAACTCAAGTTTGTAAGCGTTCTAAACAGATCCGATGTTCTTCCTCGAGATGCTGATGGCACGCATCGCGATCGGTTGCTTGAGTAGCGGGATGTCTGCCATGGCAGACATCCCCGACGCGGAACAGAGCAATCAGAATTTGGCCGTCGTGATCAGATAGAATGCCCGTCCGGGCGCGACCGCCACGAACGGCACGGCGCTGCGATAGAGCGTGTCGTAGTAGAGCTTGTTGGTGAGGTTCTGCGCGTAGAACTTCATGGTCCAGTTCTTGTCGATCTTCTTCTCGACGAACGCATCGAAGCGCCAATAGCTCGGCAGCTCGTTGCCGGTATTGGCCGCGAACGTGCCGCCATAGACCTTCGAGCGGTACACCGCCTGCCCGCCGACTTCCCAATCGCCGTCGAGCTTGTACTTGGTCAGCATGCTGAACGACTGGTGCGCGACATTGGCAAGCTGCAGGCCGAGATTGGAAGCGATGTTGCTCTGCGTAACCTTCGATTGCATCAGCACCAGACCGCCGAAGATGCTCCAGCGCTCGGTGATCTTGCCCTCGGCCTCGATGTCGATGCCCTGGATGCGGTAGGCCGCGCCCGAGGTGAGCAGGCCCGCAGCATTGGTCTCGCGCGCGTTGTCCTTCGTGGTCTGGAACAACGCCGTCGAAACCAGCAGGTGGCGATCCGCAAGCTCCCATTTGGTGCCGACCTCAGCCGCCTTGTTCCGCTCAGGCCCAAGCAGAACGGTCGTGTTGGCGGGAACGCCGCCGTAGTCGGTGCCGGTCGCGTCGAGCTCCGAGCCGAACGGATTAGCCGAGGTCGCATAGGCCGCGTAGATGCTGCCGATCGACATCGGCTTGTAGACCAGGCCGACATTGTAGTTGACCAGATCGGAATTCATTTTCAGATAGGCCGTGTTGGTCGACGAGCTCATGTTGTAGCCGTCGTAACGCACGCCGCCATTGACGATGATGGTGTCTTGCCAGTTCGCGGTGTCCATGACGTAGACACTGCTGGTGTTGACGCCATAGCGCGTCGGATTGCCCGTCAGCGACGGCGTGCCGAAGCCGGAGACATAAGTGTACTGAGGGGAATAAAGATTGACGCCCGAGATGGCTCCGTTGCTCGTGAAGCCGGAGCCGGCCAGCTCCGATGCGAGACCCGAATAGCGGTCGATCGAGATGTCCTCGTTGGTGTATTCGACACCGAACACCGCGGTGTGCTTGACCCCGCCGGTGTCGAGCTTGAACGTCGCCTCGTTCTGGTTGGCCCACACGTCCACGGTCTGGTAACGGCTCTGCGCGCTCGCCGTCGTGGTCCAGAGCAGCGGATTGACGTTGGTCGTGACCGGATTCTGCGGCAACGTGCCGATGTAGTTGAGCAGCGAATGCTCGCCGCGCACCTTGCTGCTCAGCGTGATCGCTTCGTTGACCTTGTACTCGGTCGTGGCCGTGCCGAAGTCCTGCCGTGCGGTCTGGAAGTCGCGGTTGAGGAAGCCGTACCAGGTCCCGCGCGGAATGCCGGCCGAGGTCACCGGCACGTTGCCCTGCTTGTAATAGGGCACGCCGAAATCCGGCAGGCCGCTCAGATCGGTATGGACATAGTTCGTCGTGATCTTGATGTCGTTGGTCGGGGTGTATTTGGTCGAGAGGAAGGTGCCCCAGCGATCGTCGGTCACGTAGTTGCGGCCGGCGACGTTGGCATCCTGGAACAGGCCACCGGTGCGCACCGAGAAGGTCGGATCCACGACCTGGTTGACGTCGAGTGTGACGCGCTTGGTCATGTCGGTGCCGAACTCGGTATCCATCCGCTTGAAGTTGACGTCGCCGGCCTGCTTGGTGACGATGTTGATGGCGCCGCCGGCGGTGCCACGACCGGCGTAGGACGATGCCGGTCCGCGCAGGATCTCGATCTGCTCGGTGAAGAAGTTCTCGCGGATCGACACGGCGGGATCGCGGATGCCATCGATGAAGACATCGTTGCGGGCGTCGAAGCCGCGGATGAAGAAGCGATCGCCGAAGGCGTTGCCGCCCTCGCCCGATCCCAGCGTCACGCCGGCGGTCGAGCGGCCGATCTCCTTCAGCGTCGTGGCGTTCTTGTCTTCCAGCACTTCCTTGCTGAGCACCGTGATGGTCTTCGGCGTGTTCAGCATCGGCTCGGGAAACTTGCCCGAGGCCTGGACGTGATCGACCTTGTAGGGCGCTGCCGGATCGGCATAGGGATTGCGGTCGACGGCGCCGGCCGGGCTAGGTGCGACGGCGGCGGCGGCCTGCTGCTGCGCCTGCTGGCGCTGCGCGGCGCGGCGAAGCGCGTTGCGTGCGCGGATCTGCTCGGCCGTGGGCTTTGATGCTGCGGGGCGCGGGCGCTCGACCGGCGCATCCACCGTCACCGGCGGCAGGTTCGACTGCTGCGCCTGCGCTCCGCTCGACACCGATGCCACCGCGATCAGGCCGGCGACGGCCGAAACCGCCTTGCCGGAATTTCCATCGAGCTTTTCTTCAATTGAATTTCTTGCCGCGATCGAACGCAACGATCGCGGAGCTACTGCCAGCCCCATTCCAACGCACCCCATGTCGAATTCGTCGATACGCAACATGCGCGACGAACGATGAGGCGGTGCTATCGATCGCAAAAAATCAGGTCAATGCAGCGTGGCCCGCGAGAGCACTTGAATCCATCTAGATCAAATCGATTCTAAACTTTGCATTTGGAATCGCAGAAATGTCGCGCGACAAATGGAAGCAATCAGACACAGGCGCGCTTGTGTTCGTGCATCATCTTGCGCAGCCATCAGTCGCCGCTCGGCGGCTTCATCAGTGAGAACAATTCGTCGACGGTGCGCTGTGCAGTCGCACGCACCCGATCGGTGTTCTCCATGCCGGCGATGTTGACGCCGTTGACGACCGCCTTGATCTCGTCGCGGAAGTCGGTGAGGAAGCGCAACGGATCGCGCTGCTCATTGGCGACGCGCGCGATCAGCCCCGTGATCAAAATCTGGCACGCGATCAGCTTGCCGTTCAGCTCGTCCATTCCCGCACTCCCATTGTGGCGGCGCTGATATGGACGAGGTCGATTTTCCTGACAACCGAAACGCCGCGCGGAAGGCTTAGAACCGCTCTCGGCACGGTAAATCCGAAGCCCGCTGGGGCTGGCTCCCGAGGCCCGGAGCACCGCACGCGCGGGCCACCGTCCACGCGGCCTGCGAGCGCTGCCTAACTTTTGCACGTTCCTCGTTTGCTCCGGGAAAATGCAGCACTGCACACCGGCGCGCCAACCGGTTGCCTACGGGGTGCAAAGCTTTCCAATTGTTTAGGATTCTCAACCGATAGTGCTGTTTACACTCGAACTTGGCGTGTATTATACAAGCCTTGGTGGAACCCTTTGATAGCCCCGCAATTCGTTGTTTTGGGCCTACAAGCCGATACGCTCACATATGAAAAAGTCACGGCCGATCCTGTGGATTGTCATCATCGCAGCTGTGGCCGGTGGCGGCTATTACGGCTGGCAGCGATTCTCCGCGCCTGAGGCCGGAAAAGCCCAAACCGCTCAGAAGGGTCCGCCGCGGGCCCCCGCTGTGCCCGTGAGCATCTCGCCGGTCCAGAAGGCCGACTTTCCGGTCTACCTGACCGGTCTCGGCACGGTTCAGGGCTTCAACACCGTACAAGTCCGGACCCGGGTGGACGGCCAGATCGACAAGATCGCCTTCACCGAAGGCCAGATCGTCAATCAAGGCGATCTCCTGGTCGAGATCGATCCTCGCCCGTTCCAGGCCGCCCTCGATCAGGCCAAGGCCAAGAAGGCGCAGGACGAGGCCAATCTCGCCAACGCCAATCTCGATCTTCAGCGTTATACCAAGCTCGGCGAATTCGCGACGCGGCAGCAGACCGATACCCAGCGCTCGACCGTCGCCCAGCTCACCGCCCAGATCGCGGCCGACGAAGCCGCGATCGCCAACGCCCAGACCCAGCTCGATTACACTCAGGTCAAGGCGCCGATCACCGGCGTCGCTGGCCTGCGCCAGGTCGACATCGGTAACATCGTCAACGCCTCGACCCAGACCGGCATCGTCACCATCGCTCAGGTCGAGCCGATCACCGTGATCTTCACGGCGCCGGAAGACCAGCTGCCCTATGTCAGCGAGGGCCAAAAGGCCGGCGCGCTGAAGGTGATCGCCTTCACCACCGACGGCAAGAAGACGCTGGCCGAGGGCAAGCTCGCGGTCATCAACAACCAGGTCGATACGACCAGCGGGACTATTCGGCTCAAGGCGGTGTTCGACAACAAGGAACACACGCTGTGGCCGGGACAGTCGGTCTCGACACGCCTTTTGGTACGGACCCTGAAGGATGCGATCGTCGTTCCCGATGACGCGGTCCAGCATTCGACCAACGGCCTCTACGCCTATACCGTCGGCGCAGATAACAAGGCTGAGGTTCGCAAGATCAAAGTGAGCTATTCTATCGATGGACGTTCGGTTGTCGACGAGGGGCTCAGCCCCGGTCAGCAAGTGATCACCGGCGGTCAATACAAGGTGCAGCCAGGAAGCCTCGTCTCGACGGCCGTGGCGAGTTCGGATCCGGTGCAGAAAAACAAGGTTCAGCAGGAATGACCGAGGGCGGGATTTCGGCACCTTTCATCCGTTATCCCATCGGCACCTCGCTGCTGATGGCCGGCATTCTCTTTGTCGGTCTCGTCGCCTATCCCCTGCTGCCGGTCGCGCCGCTGCCGCAGGTGGACTTCCCGACCATCCAGATCACGGCCAACCTGCCGGGCGGTAGCCCGGAGACGATGGCCTCCTCCGTCGCGCAGCCGCTGGAGCGCCAGTTCGCCCAGATTCCCGGCATCGCGCAGATGACCTCGACGAGCTATCTGGGCACCGCGTCGATCACCATCCAGTTCGACCTCAACCGCAGCATCGACGGTGCGGCGAACGACGTGCAGGGCGCCATCAACGCCGCCAGCGGCCAGTTGCCGAAGAACCTGCCGTCGCCGCCGACCTATCGCAAGGTCAACCCGGCAGACTCGCCGATCCTGCTGCTGTCGGCGACATCGGACACGCTGCCGCTGACCACAGTCAGCGATTCGATCGACGCCCAGCTGGCCCAGCAGATCAGCCAGATCTCCGGCGTGGCGCAAGTGTTCATCGGCGGCCAGCAGAAACCCTCGGTCCGCGTCCAGATCGACCCGGCGAAACTCGTCGCCAAGGGCCTGTCGCTGGAAGACGTGCGCAGCGCGATCGCCATCACCACAGTCGACAGCCCGAAGGGCAATATCGACGGCGAGAAGCGTGCCTATACGATCTACGCCAACGACCAGTTGCTCCAGTCCAAGGACTGGAACGACGTCATCATCGCCTACCGCAACGGCGGCCCCTTGCGGATCAAGGACATCGGCCAGGCCGTGACCGGCCCCGAGGACGCCAAGCAGGCAGCCTGGGCCAACGGCAAACGCGGCGTGTTCCTGGTCGTGTTCAAGCAGCCGGGCGCGAACGTCATCGAGACCGTCGACCGGATCAAGGCGACGCTGCCTCGCCTCGTCGCGGCGATCCCACCCGCGGTCAAGATCGAAGTCATCAGCGACCGCACCACGACCATCCGCGCCGCGGTCGAGGACGTCCAGTTCACGCTGCTCCTGACCATCGCTCTCGTTGTTATGGTCATCTTCGTCTTCCTGCGCAGCTTCTGGGCCACCATGATTCCCACCATCACGGTTCCGCTCGCGCTGTTGGGCGCCTGCGCGCTGATGTGGGTATTCGGCTATTCGCTCGACAATTTGTCGCTGATGGCACTCACCATCGCGGTTGGCTTCGTCGTCGACGACGCCATCGTGATGCTCGAGAACATCACGCGCTACATCGAAGAAGGCGAAAAGCCGCTCGCCGCCGCGTTCAGAGGCTCCAAGGAAATCGGCTTCACAATCGTGTCGATCAGTATCTCGCTGGTCGCGGTGCTGATCCCGCTCTTGCTGATGGGCGGTATCATCGGACGCCTGTTCCGCGAATTCGCCGTTGTGCTGGCGATGACGATCTTCGTCTCGATGTTCGTGTCGCTGACACTGACGCCGATGATGGCCTCGCGCTTCCTGCGCTCGCACAGCGAAGTCACGCACGGCAAGTTCTATCAGTGGAGCGAGAGTGCGTTCGACGCGATGCTGCGCGGTTACGAATACGTGCTCGACCACGCCATGGCATGGCGGCGCACCACACTGGTGATCTTCTTTGCCACCCTTGCCCTGTCGGTCTATCTCTTCATCCTGATCCCGAAGGGCTTCTTTCCGCAGCAGGACGTCGGCTTGATCACCGCGACGTCGGAGGCCTCCCAGGACATCTCCTTCGCCGAGATGCAACGCCGTCAGGTCGAGCTCGGCAAGATCGTGATTGACGATCACGACGTCGCGTCGGTCGCGATGAACATCGGCGGCAGCGGCCGCGCCGGCAACAACGGCAACATGTTCATCACGCTGAAACCGCGCAACGAGCGCGACGCGTCCGCGCAGCAGATCATCGCGCGGCTGCGCCCCAAGCTCGAGAAGGTGTCCGGCGCCCGCCTCTATATGCAGGCCGCCCAGGACGTCCGCCTCGGCGGCCGTCCGACCCGCACGCAGTTCGAGTTCACCTTGCAGGACGCCGATCTCGGCGAACTCAATTCCTGGGCGCCGAAGATCCTCGCCAAGATGCAGACGCTGCCGGAGCTGCGCGACGTCGCCACCGACCAGCAGACCCAGGGCACCACGGTCCAGCTCAAGATCAACCGCGACACGGCCTCGCGCTATGGCATCCAGCCGCAGCTGATCGACGATACGCTTTATGACGCCTTCGGCCAGCGCCAGGTCGCTCAGTATTTCACCCAGCTCAACAGCTATCACGTGATCCTGGAAATCCTGCCGGAAATGCAGGGCAACCTCGATTCGCTGAACAAGCTCTACCTGAAGTCGCCGCTGACCGGCGACCAGGTGCCGCTGTCGACCTTCGCGACCTGGACCACCGATCCGGTTCGGTCGCTCTCGATCAGCCACCAGGGCCAGTTCCCGGCGATCACGATCAGCTTCAACCTCGCCCAGGGTGTGGCGCTCGGCCAGGCGACGGAGTCGGTGCAGAAGGCGATGGCCGATCTCGGCGCGCCGGCAACGCTCAATTCGAGCTTCCAGGGCACCGCGCAAGCGTTCCAGCAATCGCTCGGCACCGTGCCGCTCCTGATCCTAGCGGCGCTTGTCGTAGTCTATCTGATCCTCGGCATCCTCTACGAGAGCTACATCCATCCGATTACGATTCTGTCGACCCTGCCCTCGGCCGGCGTCGGCGCGCTTGCGATCCTGATGGCAGCCGGCTTCGAGTTCAGCCTGATTGCCTTGATCGGCGTCATCCTGCTGATCGGCATCGTGAAGAAGAACGGCATCATGATGGTCGACTTCGCCATCGCCGCCGAACGCGACGGCAAGACGCCGGAAGAATCGATCCGCCAGGCCGCGCTCTTGCGCTTCCGCCCGATCATGATGACAACGATGGCCGCACTGCTCGGCGGCGTGCCGCTGATGCTCGGCCACGGCACCGGCGCCGAGATCCGTCAGCCGCTTGGCTACGCCATGGTCGGCGGCCTGATCGTCAGCCAGGCGCTGACGTTGTTCACCACGCCGGTCGTCTATCTCTATCTCGACAAGTTCTCGAACCTGTTCAAGAGCCATCCGGCCGTGGACGAAGGGCACGAGGCGGCCGAGCGCGGCACCGTCAAGGAAGCCGCCGAGTAGGCTTGCGCCGCAGGTCTCGCAACGCTACAGCGAGCCCCCCGGTTCACGCCAACGCGGTCACGCCATGCCCATGCAATCCAGACTTGTCGCCCTCGCCGCCATCGTCCTGTTGTCGACGGGCGCCGGGTATGCCCAGCAGGGCGCCAAGAAAAACGCAGCTCCGCCGGCCCCGGCCGCACAGCCCGCGCCTGCGCCGACACAGCCGCAGGCCGATAGTGCAGGCGCGCAGCAACCCGGCTGGATCGCGCGCTGCACAAGCGCCAGTCGCGACGCCCCGCTCGAATGCGCGATCGAGCAGAACGCGGTCCTGACCAAGACCGGCCAGACCATCGTCCTGATCAATATCCGCATCGCGCCCGACACCCGCACACCGGTGGCGCTGCTGCAGCTGCCGCTCGGCCTCAATCTGCCGGTCGGCGCCAAGCTTCAGGTCGACGAAGGCAAGACAGTCGACCTCCAGATCCAGACCTGCGAGAACCGCGGCTGCTACGCGTCGACACCGATCGCGCCGGACCTGCTGGCGAGCCTGAAGTCGGGCAAGCAATTGAAGGTCTCGTTCCAGAACATGGCTAAGGAGACGATCGCGATCCCGATGCCGCTGAACGACTTTGCCGCGGCCTACGACAAGATCAAGTAGCGGGCGCTTCTTTAGGTCGGAAGATCGCTCACCCGACTCCGAGATAGGCCTTCTGCACCTGCGGATCCTCCGCGAGCGCTGCGGCCGTGCCTGACAGCACGCTCTTGCCGACCTGGAGCACGGTCGCGAAATCCGAGACTTCCAGCGCGAGCTCGATCGACTGCTCAGCCAGCAGGATGGTCAGGCCCTCGCGATGCAGGCGGCCAAAAGTCTCGTACATGGACTCGACCACCGCGGGTGCGAGGCCGAGCGACGGTTCGTCCAGCATCAAGAGCTTCGGGTCGCTCATCAGCGCGCGGCCGACCGCAAGCATCTGCCGCTCGCCACCGGACATGGTGCCGGCGCGCTGGTTGCGGCGCTCCTTCAGGCGCGGAAAAATCTCGTAGACGCGCTCGAGCAGCGTGGCCTGGCGCGACTTGTCGTGCAGCGGGGTTGCACCGAGCATGAGGTTGTTCTCGACGCTCTGCTGCACGAACAGCCGCCAGCCCTCCGGCGACAGCGCCAGACCCTTGCGCACGATCGCAAACGCCTTCCCGCCGGCGATCTCCTCGCCGCGAAAGCTGATCGATCCGGAGTGCACAGGAATGAGGCCTGCGATCGCGTTCAAGGTCGTGGTTTTACCGCCGCCGTTGGACCCGAGCAGTGCGACCACGCTGCCTTCGGGCACCTCCAGCGAGACGTCGGACACGCCGATCAGGTCGCCATAGCGCACCTCGAGATGCTCGATCCGCAGCAAGGGCCCGCTCATAGCTCCGGCCCACCCAACAGCTCGACTGGCGTGTGGCCGGCGGCGGCCTTCGCGGCGCGGGTGCCGAGGTACGCCGCGATGACGGCCGGGTTGGACGTGACCTCACGCGGCGAGCCGCGCGCGATCTCCTTGCCCTGGTGAAACACCATGACGCGGCTTGCGAGCGACATGATCACTTCCATGATGTGCTCGACGATGACGAGCGCGATGCCGGAGCGATGGATGTCGCGCACCAGATCGATCGCGAGCTTCACCTCATGCGCGTTGAGGCCGGCCATGGCCTCATCGAGCAGCAGCACCTTTGGCTCGGTAGCAAGCGCCCGCGCGATTTCCAGCCGCTTGCGGCCGGCCGTGCCGAGCGAGCGCGCCGGCGCATACGCAAGCCGGCTCATGCCGACGCGCGCGAGCACCGCGCGCGCTTTCGCTTCGGCCTCCTTGCGATGCGCGGTGCGCAGGAAGGCGCCGATCATGACGTTTTCGAGCACCGTCATGCCTTCAAAGGTCTGCGGCACCTGGAAGGTACGCGCGAGCCCGAGCCCGGCGCGATGCTCCGGCGTGAATTCGGTGATGTCGTGGCCCTCGAACAACACGTGGCCCGAGGTGGTCTTGAGATCGCCGGTGAGGCAATTGAAGAAGGTGGATTTTCCGGCACCATTCGGACCGATCAGGCCGAGGATGTCGCCCTGCTCCAGGGTCGCGGAAGCATCGTCCACTGCCTTGAAGCTGCCGAATGCTTTCGTAATTCCGCGCGCCTCAAGGAGCATGGCTTGCTCCTGTGTCGGCGGCAGCTTTCTTCCTGCGCATGACCAGGCTGAGCAGGCCGCCCGGCTGGAAGCGCGCGATCAACACGATGATGGCGCCGTAAGCCACAAAGGTGAGCCCGGCGCCCTTGCCGCCGAGCCAGCTGTTGGAAATCTCCTCCAGCGGCACCAGGATCGCGGCACCGACCAGCGGCCCGAACAACAGCCCCGCGCCGCCCAGAGCCGCCATGATCAGGATTTTCACCGAGATCAGGATGCCGAAACCGGACTCGGGATCGACGAAGCCGAACATCATCGCATAGAGCGCGCCGGCGACGGCGGTCAGCGCCGCGCTGAGCATATAAGCATAGAGCTTTGTGCGGCTCGCGGGCGCACCGAGCGAGCGCGCGGCGCGCTCGGAATCCTTGATCGCACGCAGGTAAAATCCCATCCGGCTGTTGGTCATCCACCAGGTGATGAGCAGCGTGATCGCGAGGACGGAGAGGAAGAGATAGTAATACGGCAGCGACGACAGGAACGAGAGATCGAAGATGTTGCGCGGCACCGTCGGCCCCGAGAGGCCAACCGCTGCGCCCAACCATTCGGTGTTGGTGACGATCAGCCGCATCGTCTCGGCCACCGCGATCGTCGCCATGCTGAAATAATGGCCTGATAGCCGCAGCGTCGGCACGCCGATGATGGCGGCGAGCCCCACCGCCAGCGCGATGCCGCCGGGAATGCCGAACAGCGGCGACAGGCCGAACTTTGCGTAGGCTCCCATCGCGGCATAGGCGCCGCAGCCGAAGAACACGACATGGCCGACCGAAACCTGGCCGGCATAACCGCCGACGATGTTCCAGGCCGACGCCGCAATCGCATAGAGCAGCACCAGCGCGCCCAAACGCTGCTGGAACGGCGAGGACAGCAGCAGCGGATAGGCGATCGCAACGGCTGCGACGACCGAGAGCCAGACCAGGCGGCGCATCACATCTTCCCCATCAGGCCCTGCGGCCGGAACCAGAGGAAGAACAGGAACAGGACGTAGACGACGATGTCCTTGTAGATGGCGCCGATCAGATAGCCGGACAGCGATTCGATCACGCCGATCAGAAGCCCTGCGGCCAGGGCTCCCGGCACGCTGCCGAAGCCACCGAGCGACACGGTGACGAAGGCGACGATGCCGAGCGTTTCGCCGACGGTCGGCACGATGTAGAAGAAGTTCGCGATCAGCGCACCGGCTAGCCCAGTAGCACCGGCTGCAATGGCCCAGGCGATCGCCTGCATGGTGTCGGGCCGGATGCCCATCAGCTGCGCCGCCGTCTGGTCCTCCGCCACCGCCAGCATCTTCGAGCCGAGCGAGGTGCGCGTCAGGAGCAGATGCAGGCCGAGCGTCACCAGCAACGCGACGACGCCGGCGAGCAGCCGGGAGGCCTCGATACGCAGGCCGGCAAAGGCATAAGTGCCGCCGACGATGTCCTGCGGCATCGACAGGAAATTGGCACCGAACCACCAGAACACGGAATAGCGTAACAGCAACGCAAGGCCGAACGTGCCGAGGATCTGTGCCAGCATCGGCCCCTTCATGACGTCGCGGATCAAGGCGAAGTAGATCACGACCCCGACGGTCGCGAGCACCAGCGTCGCCAGCGGCGCGCCCAAGATCGGCCCTCCCCCCATCAGCGTGTAGACGACATAGGCAACGTACATGCCGAGCATGACGAAATCGCCATGTGCGAAATTGACGATGTTCATCATGCCCCACACCAGCGTGAGGCCTGACGAAAACAGGGCGTAGACGGCGCCAAGCAGAAGCCCGCCGACGATCACCTGCACGAGAACAAAAGACATGAGCTGCGTTGCTCTGATAGCTGCGTTGCTCTGATCAAATCAATTTGGCGAAGGCGGGGTGCACGGCCCCGACTTCAATATCTCACCAGGCCTTGTAGGGCAGCACCGGCGACTTCTCGGCGTTGGCCTTAGGCCAAACCGACACATAATTCTCGCCGTCCTGGAGCTGGATGATGTAGGCCGACGCCAGGATGTTCTGGCCCTTCTCGTCGAATTTCACACCCTTGTAGCCCATGATCAGCTGTTCGGTCTTGAGATCGGTTGCCTTGAGCGCGGCCTGGATCTTTGCCGGATCGGTCGAGCCCGCGCGGTCGATCGCGTCGACCAGCACGAAGAAGCCCTGCATCTGCCGTCCGACCGTGTCATCCATCTCCTCGCCGCTCTTCTTCTTGTACATGCCGGCAATGATCGCCGAGGGCGAACCGGCCGGACCGACCGCCCAGGACGAACGGTTGAAGACGCCTTGCGAGAGCTTGCCGACCGCCTTGATGAAGGATGGATCGGAGTAGCCGGCATCGTCCGCAAGCAGAAGCGGCGGCTTGTAGTCCTGCGACTGCATGGTCTTGGCGAACAGGATCGCATCCGAGGTGTAGCTGATCATCAGCACGACGTCGGGCTTCTTCTCCTTGAGCTGGAGTACCTGGGCCTGCACGTCGGTGGCGTTGACGGCATAGGCGACGTCGATCACGCCGCTCCGCCCCTTGTCCTTGAAGCCGGTGGCGATCGTGTTGGCGACCGAGGTGCCGTATTCGGTATTGTCGTGGACCAGCGCGATGCTGTCGGTCTTGGCGCCGGCCGCCTTCATGTCGGACAGGAATTCGTCGTAGATCCGGACGAAGTCCGGCGCGATCGGCGTGGTGCGGAAGAACCATTTGAAGCCGCGCTCGGTGAGATTGGCGGCAACCGATTCCGGCGTCAGGTAGGGAATGCCGTATTTCTCCGCGATCGCGCTGGAGGTCAACGTGATGCCGGACTGGTAGGCGCCCAGCACGGCTGCGACCTTATCCTCCGTGATCAGCCGCAACGCCTGGTTCTGCCCCGTGGCCGGACTACCCTGGTTGTCGGCGAACACAATCTCGACCTTGGCGCCACCGAGACCGGCAAGCCCCGCGTTTTTCGCCAGCGGCAGATTGCCGAGTTCGGGATGGGCGTTGTTGATGATATCCATGGCGACTTCGAGCGCCGCCTTGGCGTGTGCGCCGATCGAGGCGGTGCCGCCGGACATCGGCAGGATCGCGCCGATCTTGACGACCTTGTCCTCTGCTTTCGCGCCCGCAGTGAGCGCAATGGACATCGCGGCTGCGCAAAGCAGCCTGGTGACATGCCTCAACGCCATGAAATCAGACCTCCCAAGAGGTTTCCCCGACCAAGATTTTTGGAAGCCTAAGTGCCCGCTTCCGTTTGATTATGCCTGGCGGCGAGAGGATGGCATGCCAGAAGTTCACCGGCAAGGTGAAACGGATTGCGACAATGCTGCATGAGGAAGCAGCGATGCCGGACGGCGCGGGCGGACTCAATCTCGCCGCGACTGGCGTGAACGAGACAACCGGTGTTTGCCTCGATCGGTGGGTTAGCCGTAGGCGTAACCCACCGATCGTGCGTTCAACCAACTACGTCGCTCGCCCGCAGCAGCGTCGTGAAGCCGCCATAGATCATGCGCTTGCCGTCGAACGGCATGTCGGCGGCCTTGAGGCGTGGGTCCGCCATCACCTTCGCGTTGACGGCATCGCGCGCCTCCCGGTCGCGGTAGACGATCCAGGAGAACACCACGACCTCGTCCTCCGTCGCCATCACCGCGCGCGGAAACGATGTCAGCTGGCCATAGGGCACGTCGTCGCCGATGCATTCGACATAATCGAGCGCGCCATGCTCCAGCCATACCGCACAGGCCGTCCTCGCCAGCGCGCGGTAGGCGTCGATCTTGTCCTTTGGCACGGCCAGCACGAAACCATCGATATAGGGCATTTGCGAATCTCCTTGGTTGTATGTCCCAAGGACGAAGGCGCGCGTGGCAATCCGACCGGAGCGCGCGATTTTCGGGTGAGGCAAAACGCCCGGAATTGGCTGGGGAACCTGGATTCGAACCAAGACAAACAGAGTCAGAGTCTGTTGTGCTACCGTTACACCATTCCCCAACGGAATAGCCGAACAAATCCAATACTTTACTGATCTGTTCGACTGCGGCCGGAAGCGCGTTTGGCGCAAATCACGGCTCGGGCGTGGCAGCGTTCTACCTGCTCGCACCTGGGCTGGCAAGCGCTGCGGCGCATGGGGGGCGGTCGGCCACCCGAGGACTGGCGGTACGCCTATTCCGGTACGAGCGTTGCGAGCCCGGCTTCGATGACCGTGATTTCCTGGCTGACCTGCGCGATCGCCTGCTTCGGGTCGACACCGGTGACGGACGTCAGCTGCCGCAGCAGATCCTGCCGATGCGCCAAAATATCCTCAAGCGCGTGGCGGTCGTTCAGCCGCACATATCCTTCGACGATCAATTCAAGGGAACGAGACATCGTGCTCTCAATTCAAATGCTATTTTCTGGACGCTGAAAATATCCCGATCGCACGCCGCGCGCGCGAACGATATGCGGTAAACCTTGATCAGTAAGATTAACGCGCGGCCCAGGCGATGCCGCAGCACATCAGATGGATCAACTCGTTTCACGATCTTCGGAGAGCGGATGCCTTGGGCATATCGACAAAGCCATCTGGCATCAGTCGCCGCACCTAGATCACGATGCGGTCGAGGTCTGAGGCGATCCGGGTGTTTGGAAATATTCGTGTCGCCTCGGCCAGGATCTCGTCGTCCTCATAGCGACCCGACACATGATTGAGCACGAGCTGCCCGACATTGTTCGCGGCAGCAAACGCGGCCGCCTCTGCCGCAGTGAGATGGCCGTAGTCCCGGGCGGTCTGCGCATCGCGGTCGAGAAAGGTTGCCTCGATTACCAGCAGGTCGGCGTTCGCAACATATCTGGAGAGCCCCTCGGTGCTCTCGGTGTCGCCGATCACCGCCAGCTTCCTGCCACCGCCCGGCGGCCCCAGCACATCTTCCGGATCGATCGTCCTGCCGTCGGCGATCACGACCGGTCGTCCTGCGGCCAACTCTCCGCGCATCGGACCGTCGGGGACACCGAGCGCCACGAGGCGGTCGGGCCTGAGGTGACGACGTGCAAGACTTTGGAAGACGAAGCCGAAACTGTCGGTGTCGCGATGGTGGACCGGAAAGCAATCAATGGTGAAGTCGCCGGCATCGATGACCTCGCCTTCGGTCAACGCTGCGAACTCGACCGGGATCGGCGCCCGGCCCTCGCCCCAGAGCCCCGCAAGCATCCGGATCACGATGTCGATCGTGCCGGACCCGCCATGGATGGTCATCACGTCGGACGTCTGGCGCAACCCCAGCGTCGAAAACAGGCCGGGGATGCCGAGCACATGATCGAAATGACCATGCGTCAGCAGGATGCGGTCAAGGCGCCGAAAGCCGGCGCCGCTCCGCAACAGCTGACGCTGCGTGCCCTCACCGCAATCGATCAGGATGCGCTGGCCCGCGGCCTCGACGAGAAGGGCGGGATGATTGCGTTCGGCGGATGGAACGCTGGCGGAGGTCCCGAGAAATGTCAGGGCGAACATTGTGACCACGTGTCCTGCAGATCGGCGCGTTCATCCGCTCGCGATAAGCGGAACCTTACTGGCGCTCCGACTGCGCCTCAACGGCCTGCACCGCCACGGTCGCCACCTGCCGCAGCGCCTCGCGGTCGGAGCCCGATGATGCCATCACGCCCATGCCGACCGAGACCGCCGAGACATAGCGCGCGAGTGCGGCTGGGTCCGCGCTCTCCTTGAGATCGCCTTCCGCCTTGGCGCGGACGAAACGATCGCGCAATTGATCTTCGTTCTGGGCGCGACGCGCGGCGAGCTCGAAGGGGACGTTTTCGGAGCCGGTGCCGCAGGCGATGCCGCCCTGCACGAGCAGGCAGCCGGGCGGATTGGCCGGATCGGTCTGCTTGTCGGCGATCCCCATCAGCATCCGCTCGGCGACATCGCGGGCGGTGGATGCGGCGACCACCTCGTCCATCCAGACGCTGCGCAACTTGGTGTAGCGGTCGAGCGCGGCCTTCAGCAGGCCTTCCTTATTACCGAAGCAGGCATAAAGGCTCGGCGGGTTGATGCCCATGGCTTCGGTGAGTTGGGCAATGGTGGCGCCCTCATAGCCGTGGCGCCAAAACACTTCCATCGCCTGATCCAACGCGATTTCGGCGTCGAATTCGCGGGGGCGTCCCATGCCCATCTGCCTGTCCTCCTCGGAATTGGCGTCGTCCCCCACCTTAACGCCTGACTCTATCTGCTTGTTCTAGCTTTATTTTCGCTTCCGCCTTCCAATTCTTGCGGTAAGCGGCTACAATTTTCTTAGCAATCAGTACATAAGTATCTTGCGCTGCGATATCCAGCTCCACATCTGTAGTGAACACTACATTTCTGGAGCGCGCAAATGCCCCCCTCCCAAGACACTTCTCGCCCTGGCCGCATCCGTCGCCTTCTCGGCGGCGTGGCCATCGTGGGCGCCCTCGCCGTGGCCGGCTCGATCGCGACCGGCCACTACTTCCGTGCCGCGCAGGCAACCGCAACAGCTGCGGCAGCCGAACAGGCCGTCCCCGTCACCGTCGCAATGATCGAACCGCGACGGACCGTGTTGTGGGATGATTTCTCCGGCCGTCTCGAGGCCATCCAACGCGTCGAGCTTCGCCCGCGCGTGGCAGGCGCGGTCCTGTCGACCAATTTTACGGAGGGCACGCTGGTGAAGGCCGGCGACGTGCTGTTCAAGATCGATCCGGCGCCCTACGCCGCCGAGGTCGACAAGGCCGCGGCGCAGCTCGAGGCCGCCAAGGCACGCGTGGTGTTCACCCAGAGCGAGCTCGAGCGCGGTGCCCAGCTCGTGGGCAACGCCGTCGTCACCCGGCGCGACTACGACCAGCGCGACAACGCCAATCGCGAAGCGATTGCCAATGTGAAGGCGGCCGAAGCGACGCTCCAGACCGCAAAGCTCAATCTCGACTACACCGAGGTGCGCGCGCCGGTCGACGGCCGCGTCGGCAAGATCGAGATCACCGTCGGCAATCTCGTCGCCGCCGGCACCGCTTCTCCGGTGCTGACCTCACTGGTCTCGGTCAATCCAATCTACGCGTCCTTCGACGCGGACGAAGAAGTGGTGCTGCACGCGCTGAACTCGATCGCGGACGTCTCCGGCAAGCGTGGCGATCTCGACCAGATCCCGGTGGAGATGGCGACCTCCGGCGGGCTCTCGGCGAAAGGCCACATCCAGCTCATCGACAACCAGGTCAACGGCCAGAGCGGCACTATCCGTGTCCGCGCGGTGTTCCAGAACGAGGACGGGCGTCTCATCCCCGGCCAGTTCGCCCGCGTGCGCATGGGCCAGCCGAAGCAGCAGACGCTGGTGATGATCGACGAGCGCGCGATCGGCACCGACCAGGACAAGAAGTTCGTGATGGCGGTCGGCGACGACAGCCGCGCGGTCTATCGGCCGATCACGCTGGGCGGCTCAGTTGATGGCCTGCGCATCGTCACGGCTGGCCTGAAGCAAGGCGACCGCATCGTGGTCAACGGGCTGCAACGCGTGCGTCCCGGCGCCCTTCTCAAGACAGAGGTCGCCGCAATGGGCGCGCGCGGACAGCAGGCCTCCAACCACAGCAACCAGGACGTGGTGCAACGCTAGTCACGACCGGGGCGCGCATGGCGCGCTCCGGAATTTCGACGTCAGACTTTCGAAGACATCGTTTCCACACTCCGGGTTCGTGGGCGTCGCCCGCGTCCCGGGGTGACGGAAAAACTGTCTCTCGCGCAGGGGCAAGGCCATGAATCTCTCAAAGTTCTTTATCGACCGTCCGATCTTTGCCGGCGTGCTGTCGGTCCTGATTTTCCTCGCGGGCCTGATCTCGCTGTTCGCGATGCCGATCTCGGAATACCCCGATGTGGTGCCGCCTTCGGTCGTGGTGCGTGCGAGCTACCCCGGCGCTAATCCCAAGGTGATTGCCGAGACCGTGGCGACGCCGATCGAGGAGCAGATCAACGGCGTCGAGAACATGCTGTACATGTCGAGCCAGGCCACCACCGACGGCGCCATGACGCTGACGGTGACGTTCCGCCTCGGCACCGATCCCGACAAGGCGACGCAGTTGGTGCAGAACCGCGTGCAGCAGGCCGAGCCGCGCCTGCCGGCCGTGGTGCGCCAGCTCGGCATCATTACCAAGAAGTCGTCGCCCGACCTCACCATGGTCGTGCATCTGTTGTCGCCGAACAACCGCTACGACATGACTTACTTGCGCAACTACGCGGTGCTCAACGTCAAGGACCGGCTGGCGCGGATCGACGGCGTCGGTGACGTCCAGCTCTATGGCGCTGGCGACTATTCGATGCGGGTCTGGGTCGATCCGCAGAAGGCGGCCGAGCACGGCCTGACCGCCAGCGACATCGTCAAGGCGATCCAGGCGCAGAACGTCGAGGCCGCGGCCGGCGTCGTCGGCTCCTCCCCGAACGTCAGGGGTATCGACCTGCAAATGTCCGTCAATGCCGAGGGTCGGCTTGCGAACGAGGAGCAGTTCGGTGACATCGTCGTCAAGACCGGCACGCGTGGCGAAGTCGTACGCTTACGCGACGTCGCGCGCATCGAGCTCGGTGCGTCCGAATACGGCCTGCGCTCTCTGCTTGACAACAAGCAGGCGGTGGCGATCCCGATCTTCCAGGCGCCGGGCTCGAACGCGCTGGAGATCTCCGACCACGTTCGCGCCACCATGGCCGAGATCAAGAAGAACATGCCGGAAGGCGTATCCTATCAGATCGTCTACGACCCCACCCAATTCGTGCGTTCCTCGATCGAGGCTGTGATCCACACTTTGCTGGAGGCGATCGCGCTGGTGGTGCTGGTGGTGATCCTGTTCCTCCAGACCTGGCGCGCTTCGATCATTCCGCTGCTGGCGGTGCCGGTGTCGATCGTCGGCACCTTTGCCGTGATGCACCTGTTCGGCTTCTCCATCAACGCGCTCAGCCTGTTCGGCCTGGTGCTCGCGATCGGCATCGTCGTCGACGACGCCATCGTCGTGGTCGAGAACGTCGAGCGCAACATCGAGGGCGGGCTGTCGCCGCGCGACGCCACCTATCAGGCGATGCGCGAGGTGTCCGGTCCGATCATCGCGATCGCGATGGTGCTGATCGCGGTGTTCGTACCGCTCGCCTTCATCTCCGGCCTCACCGGCCAGTTCTACAAGCAGTTCGCGCTGACGATCGCGATCTCGACCGTGATCTCGGCCGTCAATTCGCTGACGCTTTCGCCGGCCTTGTCGGCGCTGCTGCTCAAGGGCCATGACGAGCCGAAGGACCGGCTGACGCTGATCATGGAGAAAAGCCTTGGCTGGTTCTTCCGTCGCTTCAATCGGGCGTTCACCTACTCCTCGGAAAGTTACAGCGGCACCGTGACCAAGGTGATCTCGGGCAAGGCCGCGGTCATGGGCCTTTACGTGGTGCTGGTTGGCATCACCGCCTTCCTGTTCCAGCAGGTGCCGAGCGGCTTCGTGCCGGGCCAGGACAAGCAATACCTTGTCGGCTTCGCTCGCCTGCCCGACGGCGCGACGCTCGACCGCACCGAAGAGGTCATCCGCAAGATGAGCGACATCGCGCTGACCCAGCCCGGTGTCGAGAGTTCGGTCGCCTTCCCCGGCCTGTCGATCTCAGGCTTCACCAACTCGTCCAACGCTGGCATCGTGTTCTCGACGCTCAAGCCGTTCGACGAGCGCAAGGACCCATCTCTCAGCGGGCCTGCGCTTGCGGCCGAGCTGAACAAGAAATATGCCGGCATCCAGGAGGCCTTCATCGCCATGTTCCCGCCGCCGCCGGTCAACGGCCTCGGCACCATCGGCGGCTTCAAGCTCCAGATCGAGGACCGTGCCGGTCTCGGTTATGAGGCTCTGAACGAGGCGACGAAGGCGTTCATGGCGGCGATGCAGAAGGCGCCGGAGATCGCCGGCGTGTTCTCGAGCTTCCAGGTCAATGTGCCCCAGCTGTTCGCCGACATCGACCGCACCAAGGCGCTTCAGCTGGGCGTTCCCGTGACGGAGGTGTTCAACACGCTCCAGATCTATCTGGGCTCCTACTACGTCAACGACTTCAACAAATTTGGTCGCACCTACTCCGTCTACGTCCAGGCCGACGCGCCGTTCCGTGCGCGGGCCGACGACATCAGGCAGTTGAAGGTCCGCTCATCCTCGGGCGACATGGTGCCATTGTCCGCGCTGCTCAAGATCCGCCAGAGCGCGGGGCCGGAGCGCGCGATCCGCTATAACGGCTTCCTGTCGTCCGACATCAACGCAGCCGCCGCGCCCGGTTATTCTTCGGGTCAGGCGCAGGAGGCGGCGACGCGGATCGCGGCGGAGACCTTGCCGCCCGGCTTCGCCTTCGAATGGACCGACCTGACCTATCAGGAGTTCATCGCCGGCAATTCCGGCCTGTGGGTGTTCCCGCTGGCGATCCTGCTGGTATTCCTGGTGCTGGCCGCGCTCTACGAGAGCCTGACACTGCCGCTGTCGATCATCATGATCGTGCCAATGGGGCTGCTGGCCGCAATGTTCGGCGTCTGGCTCTCGAAGGGCGACAACAACGTCTTCACCCAGATCGGCTTGATCGTGCTGGTCGGCCTCTCCGCCAAGAACGCGATCCTGATCGTCGAATTCGCGCGCGAGCTCGAGTTCGCCGGGCGGACGCCGATCCGGGCCGCGATCGAGGCGAGCCGCTTGCGGCTTCGACCGATCCTGATGACGTCGATGGCCTTTATCATGGGGGTGCTGCCGCTGGTGCTCTCGACCGGCGCCGGCTCGGAGATGCGGCGGGCGATGGGCGTTGCCGTGTTCTCCGGCATGATCGGTGTCACCGTGTTCGGCCTGTTCCTGACGCCGGTGTTCTACGTGCTGCTCAGAACCGTCACCGGCAACAAGGCGCTGGTGCATCACGGCAGCGACATCAGCGCGGCGCCGGTGCAGGGTCTCGGACACCAGGGCTCGGGTCACTAGATCAGGGAAATCCCCGATATCAGCAACAGAACGAGCACGGTCTTGCGAAAGATCGTCTCGTTCACGCGATGAAACGCAATCACGCCCAGCGCAGAGCCCGCAAACAACGCCGGCAGGCTGACCGCGAGGTCGACGAAGACCTGTGACGACAGGTCCTGGTGTCCGACCAGCAGCACGATCGCAAACAGCTGCATCGCGGCGATGAACGGCTGCACCAGACCGCGCTGCTCGCTCTTGGGCATGCCGCGCATATCGCACCAGATCGTCGGAATCGCGCCAGGCATCGCCGTCAGCCCGCCGACCAGCCCACCGCCGAATCCGATCAGGGCAACCCAGTGCCGGCCGACGGCCTCGCCGGCCGTCACCAGCGTCGGCCGCAGCAGCATGTAGGCGGCATAGAGTGCGACGACGACGCCAAAGCCGCGCCGGAGCAGATGCGTATCGGTCGACTGCAACAGCGAGACCGCGATGGGAACGCCGATCAATCCGCCGACGATCAGGAGCAGACTGCCCTCCCAGCGGATGCTGCGCCGAAGCGCCCACAGATTGGTCGCCTGCACGCCGATGCTACACGCCATCATCAGCGGCACGGCTTCCAGCGGCTTGAACACGCGCAGCAGGATCGCGCCCGCCACCGCCGAGAATGCAAAGCCCGAAAGTCCGGATACGAAGGCTCCGGCGAACACGGCAAGGCTGAGTAGCAGCAGGGTGGAGATATCAGGCACGAGCCGTCCTCCGCTCAATCATACGGAATCACCGGCGCCGGAGCGGCAGCGCGTTCCGTGCAGGCCGCAGGCTCGCGCGGAAACGACACCTGCATCGCATGCGCGTGCGATCGCTCAAGCATCATGAGACCGACCAGCTGAAGTGCGACGAGCGCGGCGGTCAACGCCATCGCGACAATATTGACGTTACGCGCGTTTGAGCCTGGGGTGGCCGGCCGCGCGCTCGCGCGCATCAGATCGGTGGGCATTTTCTGAAGTATCCTTTTCATTGCGGACAGAAATCATTTCATTCAAAGGCGGTGCGTCATGCTGCTGGTCGAGCAGATGGCGGTAACGGTGCAATATTCGCCGTGCCTCGATTTCCCGCTGCTGATGCAGCGCTGCGATCATGCGAGCGATGACGTCGTGGAACTTGTCAGCCAGGCTCCGTGACACCGTTCGCATGACGACCTCCTCTCAACCTGGGCGGGAGATTGCTGAGATTCACTGCCACTCGGTATGAGATGCTTCACACAAGGATCGAAATCGTGTGCGCTTTCGTAGAAGAGAACGCAGCCAATCGCGTCACCCAAACGGATGACGGCCGATAACTTTCTGATGATGAAATTGCGGGCGTCATACTGACGATGTTCGCGGCACGATGGCGCGTCAATGAACAAGCGGGTTGGAAAATCCTGCCGCGAGCTTGACGAGATCAGCCTGCCGGTTCGTGCCGGTCTTGGCGAACACACGATGGAGATGTGTCTTCACCGTCGTCTCGGCGAGCAACGCGCCGACAGCGTCGAGCCCGCGTTCGCCGCCGTTACGGATCACGGATGCCAGGGGCAGAATATGCGCGGCGAAGCCAGCGCGCAGCACCTGATTGGCCCGGAATCCGTGTACGGCGCAAAATAGCTTCTGTGATCAACGCCGGGAAACATAGCACAACCAAGGCACGCGGCATCGGACGAGGCGCCGCAGCGGGCGGACGGAAGGGAGCTGACAGGCGCTGCACTCGCGCCTTGACGCAAGTACCTGGACGCAAGTACCTGGCGCTGCCCGGCCGATTTTATTTCCGGTTCTCCTCGCAGAACTTCAGCGCGGCAAGTGCCTCGCCGGCGCGCGGAATCTGCATCTCGATGCTGTCGTCGTCATCATCCTCGAAATCGAGCGTGAGGCGCTTGGCTTTCGACAGCCGGTCCATGATGGATTGATCGTACTCGAAGATGCCGCGCACGGTGGTCTTGTCCATGACCTCCCACTTGGCCTTCGACATGATGTCGGAATCATCGGTGCCGACATCGGCACGCAGGATCTCGCCGACCTTGTCCCACTCCCAGCCGTCGTAGATCATCACGATCACGATGGCCTTGTCGGAATAGGTGATCACGATGACGTAGTCGCGGTTCTCATCATCCTTGTCCTTGTAGCCGCGGCTCGCGTTGCAATGTGTGTCCTGGGTTCGTTTCTCGATGGTCCAGTCGCCGACCTTGGATTGCTGCGCCAGAGCCGGCCCCGCGCTCAAGGCGCCTGTGAGCAGCGCAGCCGCAAGAAGGGTCCGTTTCATGTCAGCCTCCAGCGTTTCCCCGGCTGGAGATGACCACCTCTCCTGAAAGCCCGCAAGGGCTTCAGCCGGCCACCCCGGGGCCGATGGTGAACGGCGCGAACAGCCCTAGCTGCGGCGCGGCACGATCGCGATCGGTGTGAAGGTGTAGACCTCCTCGCCGTTCTGGTTGAACATCGTCCATTTCACCAAGGCGATACCCTGCGGCTTCGATTTCGACGGGGTCAGGCTCATGACCTCGCCGACCAGATGCAGGCGGTCATTCGGCCGCACCGGAATTGTCCAGCGCAGGCCGTCGACGCCCGCGCCGATCAGCGGATGCGGGCCGAACGGACGGGTCTGGATCGCGAGATTCATGGCGATGGCAGCGGTGTGCCATCCCGAGGCGGCCAGGCCCCTGAACAGTGTGTCCTTGGCGGCCTCGTGGTCGAGGTGCATCGGCTGCGGATCGAACTCGGCCGCAAAGCGCTTGATGTCGGCCTCGGTGATCTCAATCTCGGGGGATTTGAAGCGCATCCCGACCACGAGATCATCGAACCACTCAACCTGTGCCATTGTTCTGCCCCGAAATATGATGCGCCGCCCGCGCGATGCGTACGGCCAAAGGAATGGACTGAGAGCCGGATGTAGCGGGTCCGCTGCGCATAAACCAGCCTCGGTTCCCCGCGAAACCCCTTTCCCAAATCGATGAAACACGCCTGAAACAAACGGCCCGTTATGCTGTTGTCAAAATTAAACAGGGACGGCCGCCATGCAGTTTCTCCTCGACCTGATCTGGGATTATTCCTGCTGCCAGAATGTTGTCATCCTCCGGTCAGAGGAGGACGGGCTATGATCGAGCTGATCTCCGCCCTGCTCGCCTTGTGCAGCGTCGTCGTGTTTGCTGCACACGCGCTGGACGCCTATCGCACCACGCACACCTGACCGGCCGGCGCCGCCGGCCCCACGGCTAGAATGGCCGCCGGTAGAAGTGCTCCGAGTGCGTCGCCGGCGGAAAGCGATTTGCGAGCGCGAGCGCCCCCTTTTCGTCCGTCTCGAGCGCGATCTTCTGCGCCAGCATGACGTCGCCGGGCACAAGGAAGCCTGACGGGACGAAGCACCACCCCATCGTTGCAAGTCCGGCCTCGTCTACTTCGTGGACGTTGGCCGCGGTGCCGTAGTGAATGCGATATCGCTTGCCGGTGTCACAACCGATCACGTCGAAGTGTCGATGCTGCTCGAATTGCGCACGCTGCTCGGGCGATAACCATTCAGACAAAAGCCTACGGCCGCGAGCCTCGGGCGTGTTCTCGCCAAAGAAGCGCCGGTAGAGCTCGCGGAGCGCGTGCAGGCGCGCTCGCGCCGGCGCGCGGAGCCTGAATGCCGCCAACATGAGCAGTTCAGATCAGCCGCCGACCAGGCGGGGATAGAACAGCGTTTCCTTCGCGGTCGGGTCGAACGATCTGATCCGGGTGACTTCGCCGGGCCCGGTGCGGAGGGCGGCGGTGAAGCCTATTCCGGTCAACTCCCGAAAGCGTTGTTCGGCTCGCGCCAACGCTTCGGCATTTTCGGGATCAAACTCGTGGCGCGTATCGCCAGTTTGGTCCATCACGATCTGGGTAGCCATGTCGAGTCTCCTCATGCCCAGCCCTGAACTTGATCTAAGCAAACCTCATGCCGTCAGTTCCTGAAAGCAACAACTTTCTCGCTTATCGTCGGATCACACCTTGCGGCGCGACTCACCGCGCCGCGGCCGCTCCGCCCTGGTCGATCTGCCGTCCCATCAGCGCAATTGCCTTTTGGTACACGCCGGCCGCATTCCAGGCCTCGATCGCGGCGAAGTTCGGCTCGCCCGGCTGGTAACCGGCTCCCGCACGCCAGCCATGAGCTTTCAGGAAATTGGCGGTCGAGCTCAGTGCGTTGGCGGCGACATCGAGATTGCCGGTGCCGTAGGCCAGGATGTTCTTGGGCATGAACTGGGTCTGGCCGACCTCGCCATGCATCGAGCCGCGGGTTGACCCCGACAGCACGCCGCGGTCGACGAGCTTCAGCGCGGCATAGAGCTGGTCGGTAAAGAATTCGGGACGGCGGCAGTCATAGGCGAGCGTCGCGATCGACGACAGCATGTTCTGGTTGCCGCGCTGGCTGCCAAAGCCGGTCTCCATGCCCCAGATCGCAATCAACGGCCCCGGCGGCACGCCGTAGCGCTGCTCGATCGAGGCGAACATCGCGGCCTGCGACTGCTTCAGCGAGCGGCCGCGGGCGACGATGGTGGTGGCGCCGCGCTTGGCCAAAAACTGGTCGAGCGAGAGCGAAAAACTGTGCTGGCTGCGATCGGCGGCAATGGTGGCGCTGGCGTAGTTGGTCTGCATCAGCGCCGCGATCGCGGCCTGGCCGATGCCCTTGCCCTGCACCTCCGCACTGAACTCGCGCTTCCAGCCTTCAAATCCGGCGGCCGAGCTGCCGCACTGCGCGGCATCGGCCGTGTGCATCAGGGACAGCAGCAGCGCGGTCGCGCCGATCATGGCCGTCGCAACGGTCCTGCCCTTGGTCATTCCGCATTCCTCTCCCTGGGTGCGCGACCGGCTCGCGCGCGCGCATGATCCTACGCCCGGGACGATCGCTCAAGCCCCGACGGGAACAATCGGTCCAAGTAACGCGCTTGACACAGGCCGGTCAGGTGCCGTCCGTTCCGAGCAGGAAATCCACCATGATGCTCTGGTGCTGCTGGTACATGTCGGTGCCGGTCGCAGTGACGCAGCCGCGCTTGCGGGCTTCCGCGATGAACGGCGAGATTTCAGGCTTGGTGATGACGCAACCGCAATAGGCCCACGGCGCCAATCGCGTGACATCGACCGGCAATGGGTCGCCGTCCTTCATTCCGGCTGGCGTGGCGTTGGCGACGAAATCGAAGCCCGCGGGGTCAGCCGTCCCGACCTGTACGGATGCCTTGCCGAGCCTGTCGAGCTGGCCGATCAGCGCGTCACGGCGCTCGACCGCACTGTCGTGGATGGCGAGCTCGCTGACGCCTGCCTCGACCAACGCAAGGGCGATCGCGGAACCTGCGCCGCCAGCCCCGACAAGCAGCGCGCGCATCCCCTTGGGATTGATCCCCTTCGCCCGCGCGGCGCCGACAAAACCGAGGCCGTCCACCATGTCGCCATGCCACGCGCCGTCGGCGCGACGGCACATCAGGTTCACCGTGCGCAGGAAGTGAGCGCGCTCGGTCGCACTGGTGCAGGCCTGGTAGCAAGCGAATTTGTGCGGGATGGTCACGACGATGCCGTCGAGGTTTTTCAACCGGGTAACCAGCGACAGGAAATCGGGCAGATCGGCGGCCGAGACCTGCACCGGAACGAGGATGCCATCATGACCGCGCGCGGCAAAGGCAGCCGACACACCCGCAGGCGAGCGCACCTGCGCAATGGGATCGCCGACGATGATATGGAGCCGCGTAGCGCCTGATGGAGCCGGGATCATGGAGGTCACACCGGGACGGCTGCGCCGTCTGCCGCGCCAGCCCGATAGGTCAGTTCCAATCCGTCCAGGCTCCCCTCCTTGCGCCACTTGGCGAGCAGCCGCAGGAATGCCACCGGCCCGCGCCAATACTGGCTGTTGCGCGCCGCGATCGGATCGAACACGCCCTCATTGTTGTAGTAGCCGGGCGTGCATTCGGCGAGATAGGTCTGGCGGCCGAGTGCAGCCTTGACGACCTCGTCGACCCAGGCGTTCTCGGCAGCAATCGTCGGCTCCAATGTCCGCGCACCGCGCTTGCGCACCTGATCGATGACATAGGCGATGTGCCGAGACTGCTCATCGATGATGTGCGGAAAGTTGGCGCTCTGGCCCGCCTGCACGGTGACGATCAGGAAGCAGTTCGGGAAACCGCGGCTGTAGAAGCCGTGCAGCGTCTTGACACCGTCGCGCCAGCGCTCGGACAGGCTGATGCCATCCCGGCCGTAGACCTCAAAGCCCATGCGGCGGGCGTAATCGGTGCCGACCTCAAAACCGCTGGCATAGATCAGGCAGTCGAGCTCGTAGGCCTTGCCGTCGACGACCACCGCGTTCTCGGTCATGCGATCGACGCCCCTGCCCCTGGTGTCGACCAGATGCACGTTGGGCCGATTGAAGGTGTCGAGATATTCGTCATGGAAGCACGGCCGCTTGCAGAACGCCTTGTACCAGGGTTTTAACGCGGCAGCGGCTGCCTCATCCCTCACGACCGCGTCGACGCGGGCGCGGATCTCATCCATCTTGCGGTAATCGGCCTGCTCGATCACTTTCAGCGCCTCTTCCATCGAGGTCACCGGCTGCGGCTGACGGCGCGGCGCAAGCAGGATTTCGCCGAGCAAACCAGTCCAGCCATCCTGCACCAGGTCCCGCTCGAACGGCTCGCCCGAGATCACAGCGGTGAAATTGTCCATCCGCTCACGCTGCCAGCCCGGCGCGAGGCCCTTCGCCCAGGCCTGATCCGTCGGCCGGTCGTCGCGCACGCCGATCGCCGACGGCGTGCGCTGGAAGACGTAGAGCTCTTTTGCCGAACGGCCGAGATGCGGTACGCATTGCACGGCCGTCGCGCCAGTGCCGATGATGCCGACTCGTTTGTCGGCGAGGCCGGTGAGACCGCCCTCGGCGGTGCCGCTGGTGTAGGCATAATCCCAGCGGCTGGTGTGGAAGCTGTGACCTTTGAAGCCTTCGATGCCGGGAATGCCGGGGAGCTTCGGCCGGCTCAGTGGGCCGCCCGCCAGGACCACAAAGCGCGCGCGGATGCGATCGCCGTGATCGGTCTCGACCAGCCAGCGCCCCTCGCTCTCCTGCCACGTCATTTTCGAGATGACGGTTTGAAACAGCGCGCGCTCATAAAGGGCGAAGTGACGGCCGATGCGGCGCGAGTGCTCGTAGATCTCCGGCGCGCGCGCATATTTGCGCACCGGCATGTAGCCGGTCTCTTCCAGCAGCGGCAGATAGATGTAGCTCTCGGTATCGCAGGCCGCGCCGGGATAGCGATTCCAGTACCAGGTGCCGCCGAAATCGGCGGCCTTTTCCACGATGCGGAAATCCGAGATGCCGGCCTCGCGCAGACGTGCGCCACACAACAGGCCGCCGAAGCCGCCGCCGACGATGACCACTTCGGTGTCTTCGTTGAGCGCCTCGCGCGCAAATCCGGGATCGGCCCAGGGATCGTCGAGATAGCGCGCGAAACCGCCGGCCACCTCGACATATTGCGCCTTGCCCTCGGTACGCAGGCGAAGGTCGCGCTCGTCGCGATAGCGCACACGCAAGGACGCGATGTCAACAGTAGGCTCGGCGGCCGCGCCGGTCTTGTGTTTTTCCGCTGACATCGATCTCCTCCACGGCGGACGCTGCTCCGCCGGCAGCTCGCGCCAGTTAGCCCTGAAAAAGTGATACGCGCAATCGCGGCCACCGCTTTTTGCGTGAACGTCGCGTGACGTTCCGCTACCTTGCACACGAGCGCAAATGAGCCATGCAACGAGACGATTTAAAACGACATGGCTCTTCGGAGGGGACAATGCAGGGACTGATGATGGACATGCCGCTTCTGATCAGCGGCCTGATCCAGTATGCCGCCGACTATCACGGCGAGGCGGAGATCGTCGCGCGCGAGATCGAGGGCGACATCCACCGCTACACCTATGCGCAGGCGCATCCGCGCATCAAGCGCATGGCGCTGGCACTCAAGCGGCTCGGCATGACACCCGGCGATCGCGTCGGCACGCTGGCCTGGAATACGCATCGTCATTTCGAGATGTTCTATGCCGCACCCGGCATGGGCTATGTGCTGCACACCGTCAATCCGCGTCTGTTTCCCGAGCAGCTCGTCTACATCATCAACCACGCCGACGACCGTATCCTCTTCATCGATCGTGCCACCCTGCCGATCGTCGAGGCGATCGCGCCGCAGCTCAAGACGATCGAGGGTTACGTTATCATGGCTTCGCGCGAGCGGATGCCGGAGACCAGGCTTGCGAACGTGCACTGCTATGAAGAGCTTCTCGACAAGGAGAACGACGCAGGTTTCGCCTGGCCGCTGTTCGACGAAAAATCCGCCTCCACCATCTGCTACACGTCGGGCACGACCGGTAACCCCAAGGGCGTGATCTATTCGCACCGTGCCGCGATCCTCCAGACCATGACGTGCTGCAGTTTCGACTTCCTGAGCGGACATGTCGAAGGCGTGCGCGAGGTGATGATGCCGATGGCGCCGCTATTCCACGGCAACGGCTGGAACATGCCGTTCAGCGCGCCCTATACCGGCTCCAAGCTCGTGCTGCCCGGCCGCAACTACGAGCCGGACAAGCTCTATGAGCTACTCGAAGGCGAGAAGGTGACGCTGTCGGCAGGCGTGCCGAGCTTCTGGCTGATCCTGCTCGACTGGCTCGGCCGTACCGGCAACAGGTTCTCGGCGCTCCGCGCGACACTGTCATCGGGCTCGGCACCCCCGCGCGCGATGGTCGAGAAGCTCAAGCGCGAATACGACATCGACTACATCCAGGCCTGGGGCATGACCGAGGCGCTGGGCTGCTCGATGCCGGGGCTGCGGCCCGGCTCGGAGCATCTCGCCGACAAGGACAAGTTCGACCGGCGCATGGTGTCGGGCCGCGCCTGCTTCGGCACGGATTTGCGCATCGTTGACGATAACGGAGACGAGCTGCCGCGCGACGGCAAGAGCGTCGGGCATTTGCGCGCCCGAGGTCCCTGGGTCGCCTCCGGCTACATGAAGCTAGAGGAGGGCCTCGACCGCGACGGCTGGTTGATCACCGGCGACATGGCCGTGATCGACCCGCAAGGCCACGTCACGCTGACCGATCGCTCCAAGGATGTGATCAAGTCTGGCGGCGAATGGATTTCCTCGATCCAGCTCGAGGACCTCGCGCTCTCCCACCCCGATGTGCTGCAAGCCGCCGTGGTCGCCATCGCGCACGAGAAATGGCAAGAGCGGCCCCTGCTCCTCGTCGTCCGCAAGAAGGGCGCAAGCGTCGACGGCAAGACCCTGCTCGACCACATGCGCCCGAAGATCGCGAGCTGGTGGATGCCCGACGCTATCGAGTTCCTGGACGAATTCCCGATGACCGGCACCGGCAAGGTGCTCAAATCGGCGCTGCGCGAGAAGTTCAGGGACTATCGCGTCGGGTAAACCGTCCCACGATTGCGTGCGAACCCTTCTCGCGCGCGATCGTCTTCATCTTTTGGTAGATTCGGGGGCGATATATCGGAGGCATCGCTAACCCTTATCGAGGACATCCATGGCGTTTTCCGGATTGGGCCTTCATCTCGGCAATCTGTCACGCTTGTCGAATGCGCAGACGCGTTCGATCAGCCCCGAAAATTTCACCGGTGACAGAGGCAAAGGCGGGATGTCCGTCGACGGGCCCGCAGCACCGCAAGCCCGCGATCTTGGCCAAGGCTGGAAGGTTTCGCCCTATGTCGTCATCGAACCCGGCGCGACCTTCACGCTCGCCGACATCGAAGGTCAGGGCGCGATCCAGCAGATCTGGATGACACTGGCACGCGGGCGGCTGCGTCATTCGATCCTGCGCGTCTATTGGGACGGCCAAACGCAACCCAGCGTCGAATGCCCGGCCGGCGATTTCTTCGCCTGCGGATGGGAAGAGTTCGCGCAGGTGTCGTCGCTTGCGGTCTGCGTCAATCCCGGCCGCGCGTTCAATTGTTACTGGGAAATGCCGTTCCGCAAGCGCGCGCGCTTCACGCTGGAGAACCGCAGCGAGGAGGCGCTGACCGTCTACTACCAGATCAACTACACGCTGACCGATGTGCCGGAGGACTGCGCCTATTTCCATGCGCAATTCCGCCGCACCAATCCGCTGCCCTACAAGGACGTCTATACCATCCTCGATGGCGTCACTGGACGCGGCCAGTATGTCGGCACCTACATGGCCTGGGGTGTCAACAACAACGGCTGGTGGGGCGAAGGCGAGATCAAGTTCTTCATCGACGGCGACGGCGAATTCCCGACCATTTGCGGCACCGGCACCGAGGACTATTTCTGCGGTGCCTACAATTTCGATCCCTATGTGGCGCATTCGGGCCGCGGCGCGGTCCAACAATCCCGCTACCTCGAATTCACCACGCCCTATGCCGGCCTGCCGCAGGTGATCCGTCCCGACGGCGTCTACAAGTCGCAGCAGCGCTTCGGCCTATACCGCTGGCACATCCCCGACCCCATTCGCTTCCAAAGCGATCTGCGCGTGACGATCCAGGCGCTCGGCTGGCGATCGGGCGTCAAGGAAGCAAAATATCTTCCGCTCCAGGACGACATCGCCTCGGTCGCGTTCTGGTATCAGACGCTCCCGGCGGCGCCGTTCCCAAAGCTGCCAGACGCGGATTATCTCGAAATCGACTAACGGCCGCCTAGTTCAACACCTCGACCGTCGCCGAACGGCCGGCGACCAGCGACAGCGTGTCAGGCACTGGATCGAGCGCAATGCGGACGGGCACGCGTTGCGCAAGCCGCACCCAGCTGAAGGTCGGATTGACGTTGGCGAGCAGGCTCGCGCCTTCGGCGCGGTCGCGGTCTTCGATGCCGGAGGCGATGCTCTCGACATGGCCTGACAGCGTGACCTTGTCGCCCATCAGGCGGACCTGCACCTTGTCGCCGACGCGGATGCGCGCGAGCTTGGTCTCCTCGAAATAGCCTTCGACATGCAGCGTGTCGGTGTCGACCAGCGCCATCACACCCTTTCCAGCCGTAACATAAGCGCCGGGGCGCAGATCCATGTTGGTGATCACGCCATTCACGGAGGCGTGCACCTCGCTGCGGTCGAGGTTGAGCTGGGCGACCGCACGGTCGGCGACGGCCGCATCGAACGCCGCCTTGGCCTGGAGCTGGGTCGCGAGAACCTGCTCCTGCTTCTGCTGCGACACCGCATCCGTCGTCAGCGCACTATAGCGCTTCAGATCGGCATTGGCCTGGTCGAGCGTTGCCTGATGACCGGCCACCGATGCATCAGCCTGGCGCAGCGCCAGCGCGAAGCGTTCGCGATCGATCCGAAACAGCACGTCGCCGCGATGGACCTTCTGGTTGTCCTTGACCAGCACGTCGGTAACGAAACCGGACACGTCGGGCGCGACCTGGACGACGTCGGCGCGCACACGCCCGTCACGCGTCCAGGGCGACTCCATGTAATAGGCCCAGAGCTCACGGCCGACGCCGAGTGCGGCGACGACCGCGATGACGGTCACTGCAAGCCGGCCGAGCCAGGCGAAATTCCCTTTCATGAGAGATACTCCGAGAGATAGACGACGCCGCCGAGAAGGCAGACGAAAATGGCGAAATCGAACAGCGCGCGGTGCCAGACCAGCCGGTAAAGGTCGAAGCGCTGCATCAGCCGGCGCAACAACGCGCTCAGCACATAGGCGACGATGATCCACAGCAGCAGCGCCGGCACGAGCACGCCGTAGATGTCGATGACGTATCTCATGCTGCCACACTCTCGCCTGCGCGCGGCCGATAGGCCGCTGCGTCGGGGAACAGGCCGCGCCTGATCCCGACGAGGCCGATCAGGGCGTCTTCGCGTGCTTTGTCATTGGGGTCTTTCACCGCCTGGGCCAGCGCCCGGTCGACGCTTGTCAGCAGCTCGGCCGGCATCCCGCCGCCGGCATAGCGGCGGCAGGCAATGGCAAGCTGGTCGAGCATGTCGTCGATGACGGCAATGGTCGCTGCCGCGAGCCCGTAGCGGGCGCGGCGCAGGTCGATGATGTTGATGCCGATCCGGAGCTGGACCAGGCTGTCGGCGTCACGGCGATCGCTCTCGGAGAGGAACGCAATCCGCTGCACCAATAGCCCGAGCCGATGCAGCATGAGACCGGCGAACTCCGCGCGGTCACGCTTGCCACGACGTTCGGCGGCGACCGCGATCGTGATCCAGCTCGACAGCACCAGGCGATTGGCGATCCACTCCGCGCCGACCCCGCGCGCGATCCGCGTCACGATCTCGGCAATGAGGACCCCGACGAAGAAGGCGACGGCCGAATTGGCGTAGGACGCAAAATCCGCGCTGTAGGTCGACTGGATCGCCAGCAGGGTTGCGGTGTTGGCCGCGAGCGCCATTCCGGTCCCCGCCGTAGCAGGTCGGCCGATCAGGAACCCGTACAGCAGGAAGGTCGGCGCCAGAGCGACGATCAGAACCTCCAGATGCGAGATCGCAGGCACCAGCGCGAACAGATAGATCGCGACGACGACGATGGCGACCAGCGACCACAGGCCGAAGCTGCGAATGAAGCGCGCGGGCTCGTCCTGGGCCGCAAAGAACGAGCAGGCCACCGCCGCCATCATCGGCGCCGACGCACCGTCGGGCCAGCCCGTGCCGATCCAGAAGGCGCAGCAGATCAGGATGGCCGTGGCAGCACCTGCCGCCGACCACAGCGCGAGGCCGCGATCCCTGTGGCGGACGGGAGCTGCGCCGGCTTCGGAATGAAAGGCCAGATCGAGCGATGAGATATTGCGGCTTTCGGCAATTGCCTCTGTCAGGGTGCGGCAGTCGCGCGAGAGGTCGACGAGCTCGCGCAGCCGCGACAACAGGCTGGCGGTAATGATCCGCTCCCAGGAGGCGGTGTCATCGAGCAGCGCCTGCCGCTCGGCGATCATGGCGCGAATCCGCTCGGCCGGCTGCCGGGCGCCGACGTCACTCACGATCCATTGTGCGAGATCTTCGAGGAGCCGCTTCAACTCGGGTTGCCGCCGCAACGCCTCCTCGCCCAGCGCGGCCAGCCGGTCCTCGAGCGAAGCGATCACCGGGAGCAGCATCAACATGCGCAGCCGAATTTCACCAAGCCCGGTTACAGCGTTGCGGTCGGTCAGGTGATCATAAGCAAGATGGGTCGAGAGCGTGTCGATCTCGACGATATCGGTCGCAAGCTTGAGGCGCTTGCCGCGGCGGGTCTCGTTGGTGCCCTGGCGCAGCAGCACGACCTGGCTCAGGCGGCGCGCGTCCAGAAGCCAGGTATCGACCCGGTTCGCCACGGCAGGCGCGACGCTGCGGGGAAAGATGATCGTCGAGACAAGACTCGCGCAGATGATGCCAAGAGAAATTTCCTCGAGCCTTGCCACCGCGGTGTCGAAGATGGCGCCGGGCTCGGACACCGAGGGAAAGCCGATCAAGGCCACGGTATATCCAGCCAGCATGAAGACATAGCTGCGCGGCGTGCCATCGAGCAGCGAGAGATAAAGACAAAGTCCAACCCAGAGCGCGATGGCGAGGCAGAGCAGTTCCGGCGCTTCGACGAGATTGGGCACCAGCGCCACGGTCATGGTCGCGCCGACCAGCGTGCCCATGACGCGGAAGAAGGCCTTCGAGCTGGTGGCACCGGCGAGCGGCTGCGAAGTGATGTAGACGGTCGCCATCGCCCAATAGGGCCGCGGCAAATCCATCGCCAGCGCGATCACGAGCGCCAGCATCGACGCGGCAAACGTCTTCAACGCAAAAACGAGGTCCGCGTGACGAACCAGAAAGGGCTCTTCGGCGCGCATGACTATTTCGCCTCTAAAACAGTCTTCGCTTGATGCAGGCGACTGGCCCGCTGCTCGATGCGCTGGAGCGTCTCGAAGGTTATCGCAAGTTCCTCGGGCCCGATATCCTTCAACAGGCTCGCCCGCACCCGCCGCAAGATCCGGTTGGTCTGCTCGACCTTGGCCTCTCCCGCTTTCGTCAGATGTAGCGTTTTGGCACGGCGGTCGGTCGGGTCTTCGCGGCGTTCCACCAACCCTTCGGCCTGAAGCAGGTCGATCAGCCTCACCAGCGACGGCCCCTCGATGCCGAGCTCGTCGGCGAGCACGCCCTGGCGCACATTCTCGCCCTGACGCGACAGCACCAGCAGCGGAATCGCGGTCGCATAGGACAGGCCGTGATCGGACAGCGCCTGATCCGATTCGCGGCGCCAGATACGGGCGAGCCGCGCGATCAGCCGGCCGAGTTCGGCGTGGATAAAGCCTTGCGAGGGAGCCATGCAAATTAGATAGGACACAAACTATTAGGCTACAACTATATGATCTTGCATAGCTCGATTGATCACGAAAACGCGAACGAGGACAACGCGAGATGGGGCCGGGTTCCATGACCGAAGCGCGGGAGGCGACGGCGGGCGAAAGCGCGTTGACGCTGGTCCCGACCTTCGTCGTCGTGGCCGTGGACGCGACCGGCATGGGAATCATCCTGCCGCTCCTGCCATTCTACTCGCAGCGGCTCGGGGCGACGCCGTTCCTGATCGGCGCGCTGATCTCGGTCTACGCCGTCTGCCAGCTCATTGCCGGCCCCGTGGTCGGCATCCTCTCGGACCGCTACGGCCGGCGGAAGGTTCTGGTGGTGAGCCAGATCGGAACCCTGACCGGATTCGTCCTGCTCGCACTCGCGGGCAACTTAACGTTGGTGTTCCTGGCGCGGATCATCGACGGCCTGACATCGGGAAATATCTCGGTCGCGCACGCCTACGCCGCCGAGCACAGCGCGCCTTCGACCCGCAAGCAGGCGCTCGGCATGACCAGCGGCGCGATCGGGACCGGCCTCCTGCTTGGCCCCGCACTCTCGAGCTTCCTCGTCCATTACGGCCAGACCGCGCCGGTGTGGGCCGCAGCCGCGCTCTCGCTCATCAGCATTCTCGCGACCATCGCCCTGCTTCCGCCGGATCACCCGGCCTCGGAGCCGCTCTACCAGCATCGCGTGCCCGAGCCGACGCTGATGCGCAGCCTCTTCGGCATGCGCTACGCTTGGCGGCTGCTCGGCCTGCTGATCGTGTTCTTCTTCGTGAACTCGATGTTCCTGTCGCAGATCGGCCTGTTCCTGTCGGCGCGGTTCTCCTGGGACGGACATCCCTTTGGTGCGCGCGAGCTGGGCTGGATGTTTGCCTATGCCGGCTTCATCAACATGGTGGTCCAGGGGCTTCTGATCACGCGCGCGAACCTGATCGCCTCCGACCGCACCATCGTGATGGCGGCCTTCGCCTGCATGGGGCTCGGATTTGCCGGGCTCGCGGCCGGCAGCAATATCAGCCTGCTCGCGGTCTACCTGACGCTGATCATCGTCGGCACCATGTTCGCCCGCAGCACGCTGACAGCGGAACTCTCGCGCTCGACCGCGATCAACCGTCAGGGCATGATCATGGGCCTCAACCAGTCACTGATGTCGGGCGCGAACATCAGCGCCCCGCTCATCAGCGGCGCGCTGATCGGCCATCGGCTGTTCGTAGCGTGGGCGCTGGCGATGGCCGCGATCGCGGCGATCGGCACGGCGCTGGCGGGGCAGCTCCTTGACGGGCCGCGAACGCACTAGGCTGTCACTCGCACGTCAGGCGCTGCTCGAACCAGCCGGTCAGGCGATCGGACATAGGCTGCCACATCCGCTGGAAGTTTTCGAGCCTGCCGACATTGGTGCGGTACATCGCACGCAATTCCTGCTCGATGGCCGGCAGGTCGACGCTGAGGCAAGCTCCATCCCTCACAATCGTCTTGCCGGCGACCACGACCTCTTTCACCAAGGATGCATTACCCCGCGCGAACAGCAGTGCCATGGGATCGACGGGCATGATCCGATCGCGATCGAGCCGGTCGAAGTCGATCACAACGTAATCGGCTGGATTGCCAGTGACGAGTTCGCCATTCCCCGGCGCACCGGTCGTGCGCCTGCCGCTGCGGATGGCGAGCGCGAACAGCTCGGCCGGCGTCCATGTCGCGTTGAAGCCGAGGCCGCCATGGACCATCTGCACCAGCCGCATCTCGCGCAAAATGTCGTCGTCCTCGTCGAGCGCGAGTCCGTCGACGCCGACGGCGATGGCGCAGCCGCATTTGTGGGCCGCGGCGATCGGCGCGAGGCCGGAGCGTAGATGCATGTTCGAGCTGAAATTGGTGACGATACGCGCGCCGGAGGCCGCGATCATCTCCAGCTCACCCGGCCGCGCGTGGATGCAATGCGCAAGCGTCAGCCGCTCGGAGAGGAAACCGATGTCGCGCAGCCACCGCACCATGTCCGGGAAATTCTGATCCGCCCAGGCGCGCTGGTAGACGGTTTCCAGCAGATGCATGTGAATGCGACGGCCGGTCTGCGCCGAATTCTCCGCCACCGCCTCCAAGAGCGACTTCGAGCACCATTGCACGCCGGCAGGCCCGAGCTGCACGTCGATCATCGGACCGGCGATGGCCGCGGCAATCGCGTCGGTCAGCTCGATATAGGCCTTCGGCGACATCGGTGCGCGGATGAAGAGCTCCTCGATCGTTTTGCGGTCGTCGCTCGGAAGACTGGCGAGCACCGGCTCGGCGTCGCCATAGACAACCGGATTCTGGTCGCGCACCGCCAGTGCAAAAGCGATGCGGATGCCGGCGTCGGATGCGGCTCTCGCAATCGCCTTGGCTTCCTCGACCAAGGGCATCGTTCCGCTCGGGCGCGTATAATGCATCATCATCGCCGCACAGCCGGCCTTGGCCGAACGCGCCAGCGCGGACGCCGCGGTCAAGTACGGATCGACAGGCGTGCCGAGCGCGGACCGCAGGATCCAGCTCTCCAGAGGCATGCCGACCGCGCCGAACGACGACGCGGTGGCGCGGCCATGATCATGGGCGTTGACGAAGGCCGGAATGACGAAGGAGCGAGGCCCGGGCGCCGCTCCCTCGGAGATATCCGTAATGACGCCGCCGTCGTGCCGGAGCACGACGTTGTCGCTCACGCCGACACCGGGGCTGCGAAACAGGCTGGTTGCCACAATCTCAATTGCCATGATCGCGAGTCTCTCCAAGGTCCGTCTGCACCATACACCAGCTTCCGTGCCGGCCGATGGCCCTCGACCACGATGGCGTTTGATGGCAGAACTGAAAATGATCCGGAACTGCCGCCTCCGGCTTCCGTTCGTCTCCCACACCTGAATCCGACGCCATGACCGCCCAGACCGCCTTCGACTTGATCTTCCGTAACGCCCTGTTGCGATCATCCAGCGCACCCGTCGATATCGGTGTGAAAGCCGGCCGGATTGCCGCGATCGAGCCGAAGCTTGCCTGCGAGGCCGTCGATGTCGAAGTCGGGGGACGGCTGGCCCTGCCCGGCTTCGTCGACACCCACATCCATCTCGACAAGGCCTGCCTGCTCGACCGCTGCGGGCACATCCACGGCACGCTCGGCGATGCCATCCGTGCCGTCTCGGCGATGAAGCGGGATTTTGGCGTGGACGATGTCTATGCGCGCGGCGCCAAAGTACTCGAACGCGCCATCGTGCACGGCACGACGCGCATGCGCACGCATGTTGAAATAGACCCGCGCATTGGCCTGCGTAGCTTCGAAGCGGTGAAGGCGCTCAAGCGCGACTATGCCTGGGCAATCGACCTCTCGCTTTGCGTCTTTCCGCAGGAGGGCCTCACCAACGATCCCGGAGCCGAGGAGCTGCTGGTGCGGGCGCTGCGTGACGGCGGCGAGGTCATCGGTGGCTGCCCCTATACGGACACCGACCCCAACGCGCATCTCGCACGCATCTTCGACCTCGCGCAGGAGTTCGACCTCGACGTCGACCTCCATCTCGATTTCGACCTCGATCCCTCCTGGTCGCATCTCGACGAAGTCTGCCGGCAGACCGAGCGGCGCAACTATCAAGGCCGCGTGGCAATCGGGCATGCGACGAAACTCTCGGCACTGCCGCCGGAGCGGCTCAAGGCGGCGACCGCGCAGCTGGCGAAGGCCGGAATCGCCGTCACCGTGCTGCCCGCAACCGATCTCTATCTGATGGGACGCGAGGTCACCCACAATTCGCCGCGCGGGCTGACGCCTGCCCACAAGCTTGTCGGCAATGGCGTGCTCTGCTCTGTCGCGACCAACAACGTGCTCAATCCTTTCACTCCGTTTGGCGATGCCTCGCTGCTGCGAATGGCGAATTTCTACGCCAATGTCGCCCATGCCTCGGTCAACGAGTTCGATACTTGCCTCGATCTCGTGACCGAACTGCCGGCGCGGCTGATGAACCTCGACGATTACGGCATCGCAGTCGGCAACCCCGCCGATCTCGTCGTGCTCGACACGAAGGACAGCCGCTTCGCCGTCGCCGAGCTGCCGGATATCGCGATGGGATTCAAGGGCGGCCGTCAGACATTTGAGCGTCGGCGGCCGACGCTCTTCACCCCCCGGAATTGAGCGAAGGCAGGCTCGTCGCATCCAACGGTAAGATTGTCGGGAAAACTCGAGATCATCCGACCGATCTGGTCTGATTTACCGTCGATCTTCGCGCAAATCCGAGTCCGGTAGAATCCCGGTCCGTAGCCCAACGCGTTGCGGCAAGGGTCAGGTAATCTTACTAAGACCTTGCACTGACCATCTGCGTTCACGGGAGTTTGGATATGTTCAGCGCATTCAGCAGCATCGACTACCAGTCCATTCGGGCCGGGACGCCCGCCGAAATCGCCGTCAAGCGCCTGAATGGCATCGGTGAGGTTCTCTCGGGCCTCGACATCTCGGCCATTCACACGCAGGACGATATGGCCCGCGCGCTGTGGACGCTCGACACCGCCGAAAAGTGCATTCGCATGATCCTGACCGAGTTCCGCACCGAGCGGACCAGCGACGTCGTTCGCGAGGCCAACCGCCTGATCGAGATGATCGAGGCCGCTCGCGAAGAGGTCTCGGGCTATCGCGACGGCGGCAGGATCTTGAGCTGAGCGCCTTCAGCGCTTGATCTTCGCCAGGATGCGATCCGCCTCGGTGCGCCAATCGGCGCTGCGGGCGAACTCCTTGGTTCCCTTCGTGCCAAACAGGCCTTCATCCGCGAGATCGGCAACCCAAGCTTGACGCTCGGCCGTGCCCTGCGCCGACCACGGCGTCAGCCCCGCCTCGCGCACGGTTTCGGCGACCTCGCGCACCTCCTCGGCACGGCGGCGACCGTGCTCGATCACGCGCTGGAAGAAATAGGCGCCCTGCTTCTCCCAATTGATCGCTGGAAAGGTTTCCGCGAGCGATGCCAGCACCGCATCCTCGACGCCATAAGCGCGCGCCGTGGTGAAGCTTTCGATGACCATGGCCTCCAGGCCCTTGATCATGATGCTGCGACACATTTTGACGGCCGAGGACACGCCGAGCTTGTCGCTCGCAAGCTTCGCCGCAAAACCAATTGCGTTGAGCAGCGGTTCGAGCTCCCCCGCGCCGGGACCGCCGAGCAGCAGCGGCACCTTGATCCGATAAGGCGGCACCGAAGTCATCACCGCGCCCTCGACATAGCGCCCTGCGGCACCGTCAATCAACGCCGCCGCGCGCTGCTTGGCGCCAGGCGAGGCCGAATTGAAGTCGAGGAACCAGGTGCCCTGATTGATCGCGGCCGCGCAGGCTTTTGCGACTGGCACCGCCTGACTTGCCGTGACAGCGGAGATGATGAAATCGGATTTCGTGGTCAGCTCGGCATGAGAGGCAGCGAGCATCACGCCAAACTTGGCCGCGTGCTCCTTCAGCGCGGCGCCCTGCTCGGTCCCGAGCTTGATGTCATAGGCGGCGACCTTGATGTCCTGCTGGCGCAAATCCTCAGCAAGAATCCTGCCGACCTCACCATAGCCGACCAGTCCGATCTGCCAGCGCCTCGGATCTGCCATCAGTTCAATCCTCGCGTCGTCTCATCGTACAGCTCCTCGACCGCATAACGGCGCGGGATCAGCGCCTGCTGGAATGCGTAGTCGACGATCAGCTCCAACGGCTTTCTGTTCGCTTCGGTCCCGAACGGAACGAGGTCTGGCATGGCCGCGGGTCCCACCTGTTCCTTGTTGCGCTTGAGCAGATCATAAACGCCCGCGACCACGTCGGGACGTGATTTCGCGAGTTTTCCGGTCACGACCACGAGATGGTTGACCGGCACGACGCCACGGCGGGCGTACCATTTGGCGGCTTCCGCGGCTGGATCCGGGAATAGCGTTTTCAGCCTGGGATCGTTCGACGTCTCACCGAGAACCGCATCGACCTCGCCGTCGAGCAGCATCTGCAAGACCTTCTTGTCCTTTGGCGCCCGCTCGGCGGTGTCGACATATTCGGCGACATGCGGATCCTCGAACGTCACCCACTTAATCTTGTCGAGGTTGACCCCGTAATCGTTGGCGAGGATGCCCCTGATCCAGGCGCCGGTCGTTGTCGTAAACGAGCGGATGCCGACGCGCTTGCCTTCCAGATCGGACGGCCCAAGCATCCCTCGCGCCGGATTGTACAGCGCGTAGGAATGCTGGAAGCGGCCGAGCATGGTCGCCGGCAGCAGCACCAGCGGCTTGCCATGCGCCTTCGCCATCAAATAAGTGACGATCGCCATCTCGCAGACATCAAAGGCCTGCTCGCGCACCATCGGCTTGAACGCCGTGTTGGTCGGCGTGTACTCGATGAAGTCGAGATCAAAGAGATCGGAGCGGAGCGCGCCGCTCTTCGCCGCCTGGACATGGGAGTGACTGCCGAGCACGGCCTTCAGCTTGAGACGATCCATCCGCCCGCTCCGCTTCTCTTCGCCTCAGACGTCCTCGGGGTTGTCGACATAGACGAGCCCGGCTTTCGCCAAGGCCTCCCGCATGCTGTACATGTCGAGACCAAGCTCCCCCGATGCCAGCCGCTTGCGCTTGCCGCCTTCATCCGCGTTACGCTTCTTCGCCTTCTCGGCAACCTCGGCGGCGTCGCGCTTCGGCACCACCACGACGCCGTCGTCATCGGCCACGACGATGTCGCCGGGATCGACATTGACGCCGGCGCAGACGACGGGAACGTTGACCGAGCCGAGCGTCGCCTTGACCGTGCCCTTGGCCGAGACGGCGCGCGACCAGACCGGAAAGTTCATCTCGTGCAGCGCTTTGACGTCGCGGCAGCCGGCATCGATGATCAGTCCCTGCACGCCGCGGGCCTGGAGCGAGGTCGCGAGCAATTCGCCGAACATGCCGTCGGTATTGTCGGTGGTGCAGCCAACGACGAGAATGTCGCCTTTCTTGCACTGCTCGACGGCGACATGGATCATCCAGTTATCGCCGGGCTGTGCGAGCACGGTAACGGCGGGACCTGCAATCGACGCACCGGCCCACACCGGCCGCAGATATGGCTTCATCAGGCCGATGCGGCCGTAGGCTTCGTGCACGGTGGAAACGCCGTACTCCGCCATTCCCGCGGGATCGGCACGCTTGATATTGCGAACGACGACGGGCTTCATGCCAATTCCTCCGCAACCGTCGGGAACAGACGCTGATAGGCCTCGCCATAGGTCATGGGCACGCCGGTGTTGCGGCTGCCCTGGATGCCGCGGTTGAGCGCAACACGCTCGTAATAGCCCCAGAGATGCTTTTGCGCCGCGAGGATCTGGAACGCCTCGTACTTCTGCTTCCAGACCTCGTCGATCTTGAGGAGCAGGTCCGGCTTGTAATTGCATTGCTCGGGCTGGTGCGGCTCAAACAAAAACACCGGGGGCGCCGAATATTTGTACTGCGCGCCGGGCTTGTGGCCCATCGCCTGCGCGACCACGCGGGTCTCCTGCGCGAAATGCGCAGCGTTCGGGTGGTCGAAATTGTAGGGGTCTTCCAGCGCATGCGTCAGCACGAAGCTCGGATTGAGCTCGCGGTAGATGTCGACCATGCGGTCGAAATGCGCTTCCGTCAGCTTCAGCGGATAATCGCCGCAGTCGAAGAACTCGATCTCGGCGCCGAGCAGTTTTGCGGCCCGCTCCGCCTCGTCCTTGCGGCCGGCCTTGACCGATTCAAGCGTCGCGCCCTCTTCCTTCCAGGCGAACTGGCTTTCGCCGCGCTCGCCGAAGGACAGGCAGACGATCTTCATGCGATAGCCCTTCTTCGCATGCAGCGCGATGGCGCCGCCGGCGCGCCAGACGAAATCGCCCGGATGGGCCGTGACGACAAGACCTGTTTTCATGGGACAAACTCCCCTCTCTCAGTCGTAAGCATCATAGGCTCCCTGCCTCGTGCAGGAAGCCAATTCGTCAGGCCGCAGCCGTCGCCGGCTCCTCACCGTCGAGCACGCGCTTCAGGCGTTCGCCGTCGAGCGCACCTTCCCATTTGGCGATGGCAATCGTGGCGACCGCGTTCCCGATCAGATTGGTCGGCGTCAACCCCTGCGACATCAGGCGGTGGATGCCGAGCACCAGCGCGACGCTCGTCACCGGAATGGTGCCGGTCGCCGACAGCGTCGCCGCCAGCACGACGAAGGCGGCGCCCGCGATTCCCGCCGCGCCCTTGGAGGTCACGAGCAGGATCAAGAGCAGCTCGACCTGTTCGGCGAGCCCAAACGGCGTGTTGGTCGCCTGCGCCAGGAATACCGAGGCCGCCGCAAGATAAAGACAGGTGCCATCGAGATTGAAGGAATAGCCGGTCGGGATCACCAGCCCGACCACGCTCTTCTCGCAGCCGGCCTTCTCCAGCTTGGTCAGCATCCGCGGCAGCACGGTCTCCGACGAGGTCGTGGCGATGCAGATCAAGAGCTCTTCCCAGATGTAGCGTATCAGCTTGAGCAGCGAGAAGCCGCAGAGCCGCGCGACGGGACCGAGCGCCACGATGATGAAGATGACGCAGGTGAGATAGAAGCCGCCGAGCAGCTTGCCGAGCGAGGCCAGGGAGCCGACGCCGAATTTGCCGACCGTGAACGCAATGGCGCCGAACGCGCCGATCGGCGCTGCCCACATCACGAAGCCGACGACCGCGAACACCATTTTCGCGGCGATATCGATCAGATTGACCAGCGGCGCGGCGCGCTCGCCGAGCTGCACCAGCGCGAAACCGCAGAGCACGGAGATGAACAGCACCTGGAGGATGTTGCCCTCTGCGAATGCGCCGATGAAGGTCGCAGGCACGATGTTCATCAGGAAGGGCACAAAGCCGATCACGGCGGTCTGCTTGACATAGGGCTCGACCGCGCTGGCATTGATGCTGGCGGGATCGATATTCATGCCGGCGCCGGGCTTGAGCACATTGACCGCAACGAGACCGATGATCAGCGCGATCGTGGTCATGATCTCGAAATAGATGATGGCTTTGACGGCGACGCGTCCGACCCGCGCCATGTCCGCCATATGTGCGATGCCGTGCACGACGGTGCAGAAGATGATCGGCGCAATCAGCATCCGGATCGCCTTGATAAAGGCATCGCCGAGCGGCTGCATCTTGGCGCCCGCCTCGGGACTGGCGATCCCAAGCACAACGCCGGCCGCCATGGCGATGAGCACCTGGATCCAGAGCTCCTTCCACCAGGCCCGCCCGCGCGGCTTGTCGATCGCCATCGCGGTCATTGGTCAAATCCAAACAGGCGCGCGGGATTGTCGACCAGGATCTTCTGCTGGAATTCCTGCTCCGGCGCGAACAGCGGGATCAGGTCGACGAGATCGCCGTCGTTCGGCATCGCCTTGACGTTGGGATGCGGCCAGTCGGTGCCCCAGATGATGCGGTCCGGCGCTGTCTCGACGATCTTTCGCGCAAACGGCACGGCGTCGGTAAAGGGCGGACCGGCCGAGGAGACCCGCTCCGAGCCGCAGATCTTGACCCAGCACTTCTCGTCGCGCTGCATCAGCTCGATCAAAATCTTGAATGGAAGCTGGTCGAGCCCGTCGGATGCCTTCACCCGCCCCATATGGTCGATCGTGTAGCTCAGCGGCAGCCTTGTCAGCATGTCGGCATATTCGGGCAGGTCGATCGCATCGAAATGCAGATCGATGTGCCAGCCGAGCGGCGCGACCATCGCGATGATACGGTTGAACACACGCTTGTCGGGCACGCCGCCAAGATGGCGGACGAAATTGAAGCGGCAGCCGCGGAAGCCCCCCTCGTGCAGCACGCGAAGCTCGCGCTCGGTGATGGTGTCGTCGATATTGGCGACCGCGCGATAGGCGCCGTTGCTCTGCGCGATGGCATCGAGTGCCACCGTGTTGTCGGTGCCGTGCACGCTGGCATTGACGATGACGGCGCGTTCCACGCCGAGCTTGGCGTGCAGTGCCCGAAAATCCTCCAGCGGCGCATCGGGCGGCGTGTAGGAGCGATCAGGCGCGTAAGGATATTTCGCGCCGGGCCCGAAAATGTGGCAATGCGCATCGCAGGACAGCTTCGGCAGCTTGAACTTCGGCGTGCGCGTGTTCGGATCGGGCGGCGGAATGGTCGGCGTGTACATCATCGTCATCAGCTGAACTTGAACAGGCGCGCGGGATTGTCGACCAGCAGCTTCTGCTGGACCTTGGCATCGGGCGCATAGAGAGGGATCAGGTCGACGATCTCACCGTCATTCGGCATGAACTTGACATTGGGGTGCGGCCAGTCAGTGCCCCAGATGACGCGATCGGGCGCGTTGTCGATCAGCGCTTTCGCGAACGGCACGGCGTCGTGGAAGGGCTTGCCGGCGGCGGAGGCACGTTCGAGGCCGGTGATCTTGACCCAGCACTTCTCGTCCTTCTTCTGAAGGTCGAGCAATGCGGTGAATCCGGGATCGTCGAGCCCCTTCCCGGCCAGCACCGTGCCCATGTGATCGATCACGTAGGGCGCCGGCAGCGCGGTCAGGATCGGCGCGAATTCGGGGATCGTGCCCGGCTCGAAATAGACATCGATGTGCCAGCCGAGCTCGGCGACGCGGTGCACGATGCGCTGGAACTTGTTCATGTCGCCGACGCCGCCGAGGCGCTTGAGGAAGGCGAAGCGGCAGCCGCAGATGCCGCCCTTGTCGAGCGCCGCCAGCTCCTTCTCGCTCATCTCGTCGCTGACGTTGGCGATGCCCTTGTAGGCGCCCTCACTTTGCGCGATGGCGTCGGTGACGACGCGGTTGTCGGTGCCGTGAACGGTGGCATTCACGATCACGCAGCGCTCGACGCCGATCTTTTCGTGAACGCTGCGGAACGTCTCCAGCGGCGCGTCAGCTGTGTTGTACGGGCGCTTCTCGGAAAAGGGATAGCGGGACGCCGGCCCGAAGATATGGGTGTGGCTGTCGCAGGATTTCGGCGGCAGCTTGAACGACGGCGTCTTGGGATGAGGGTCCGGCGGATCAATCGTCGGCATGGCCTTCGGTTCGGCAGCTTGCGCGCGCGCTTCGGTTGCGAGCGCGGAGCCTGCCAATCCGGTCAAGAGATGCAAGCACTCTCGCCTGTTCATTTCCTCGACACCCCAGTCACATGGTCCGCTTGCGAGCGGAAACGCGAGATCGCGCTTCCCCTCGACGGTTTCTTTCAAGTCTTGCTTGCAACAACCCGCCGGCGTGCCGGCGCGGCCTGGTCCAGCGCCGGCGCCTGGAAGGCGGCGACGGTCGCCTGCACCAGCTGCTCGATCGCGCTGGCAGCATCGCTGCCGTCGGCCTCGCCCCGCGACAGGCGCGAGACGCGGTCCGGCGTCACCAGCGAGTAATAGAGTGCGCCGAGCAGGAAGTGGCTGCGCCAGACGATCTCGTTGCGCGGAATGTGCGGCAGGCTGTCGTGGATCGCGTCGATGAAGGCGTGGCTGGTGTCGTCAAAGGTCTGCGCGATGATTTTTCGCGCGACCTCGTTGCCCTCCGCCGACATCACGGCGCGCAGCCGCGTGAAGCGCGCTCCCCCGCCGGCGAGATCGCTGCCCGAGGTGAAGGCCGGCACCACATAGGCGCGGACGATCGCCTCCAGCCGGTCCTGGAGATCGCGCACGCGCTTGGCGGCGGCAAGCAGCTCCGAACGGCGAAGGTTCATCGGCCCGCAATGCCGCCGGTAGATCTCCAGCAGCAGGCCGTCCTTGGTCTTGAAATGATAGGTGACGCTGCCGGGATTGGCGCCGGCGGCCTGCGCGATATCGCGCACCGAGACGGCGTTGAAGCCGTTGGTGGCGAACAGCTCCTCGGCCGCGGCGAGGATCGCCTCGCGCATGTTCGGCTTGCGGGCCGTTTCCCTGCTGGTGGGCTTGCGTATCATGTGATTTGTACTATCGTACAAAAGATCAGGTCTCGTCAACAAAAACCATGGGCGACATCAGGGGCGGCTGAAAGACCGCCATTGGGATGCGAACGCCCCCAGGGAGTGCTGAGAAAATGCTGGGTTCGAACACGACCATCGGCCGGCTCGCGGTCGGAGCCGGTCTCCTGCTGGCGGCAAGCGCCGCGCAGGCCGAGAACTATCCGAGCAAGCCGGTCCACATCCTCGTGCCTTATGCGGCCGGTGGCGCGGTTGACGTGCTCGCGCGCACGCTCGGCCAGGCGCTGGCCAAGACCTGGGGCCAGCAGCCCGTGGTCGACAACCGGCCCGGCGCCGGCGGCATCGTCGCCTCGCAGGCGCTGACGCAGGCCGCGCCAGACGGCTACACGCTGATCCTGGTCGCGAGCGGCCATCCGCTCAACCAGTTCATCTATCCGAGCGTGCCCTATGACACGTTCAAGGATTTTACCGCGATCAGCGAAGTCGCCTCCTCGCCGCTCGCGATCGTCGTGGCGAAGGATAGCCCCTACAAGTCTCTCGGCGATCTCCTCGCTGCCGCCAAGAAGGAGCCCGACAAGCTCTCCTACGGCATGTCCGGCAACGGCACCTCGGCGCATCTCGCCGGCGAGCTGTTGAAATACATGTCCGGCACCAAGATCGTCGCGATCCCCTACAAGGGTGGCGCGCCGGCGCTGACCGCCGTGATCGCCGGTGAGATTCCGCTCAGCATCAATCCGCTCGCGGAGGCGATCGGCCAGCTCGAAGGCGGCCCGGTGCGCGCGCTCGCGGTGACCTCGGCCGAGCGGTCCAAGGCGTTGCCTGACGTCCCGACCGTCGCCGAATCCGGCGTGCCCGGCTACGACGTCTCGGTCTGGTGGGGCGTGCTCGGCCCGGCCAAGATGCCGCCGGAGATCGTGGCGAAGCTCGAGACCGATCTGAAGGCGGCGTTGCAGGATCCGAACGTGCTGTCGACGCTCGGCAAGATCGGCGCGGCGCCGGTCGGCTCCTCGGCCAAGGACTTTGACGCCTATATGCACGCCGAGGCGACCAAATGGGAGCCGGTGCTGAAGGCCGCAGACATCCGCGCGCAGTGAGGCTCTTCATGCGGATCTCATTTGGCCAAGTTGCGCACACTGCCATCCTCGCCGTCGTTCTGACAGGAGTGTTCGGTGCGCCCGCACGCGCCGACGGTGAAGCAAAGCTGCTGGCGCCGAGCGGCACTTTGCGCGTCGGCATCTATCCGGGCAGCCCGACCTCGATGGTCACAGACGCGGCCGGCAAGCCGCATGGCCTTGCCTATGATCTCGGCGGCGAGCTGGCCAAACGGCTTGGCGTCGGCATCGACTATGTCAGGTTTCAGCGCGTGGCCGACATCGTCACCGCGATCCATGACGACCAGGTCGATTTCACCGTCACCAACGCGACGCCGGCGCGCGCCAACGAGGTCAGCTTCAGCCAGCCCGTGCTGGCGATCGAGCTCGGCTATCTCGTTCCCGCGAACTCGCCGATCGGCAAGATCGAGGATATCGACAGACCCGGTGTGAAGATCGGCGTCACCAAGGGCTCGACCTCCGAGCGTACCCTGCCCGCGAAGTTCAAGAGCGCCACGATCGTTCCCGCCGAAAGCGTCAAGGTCGCCATCGGGATGTTTGGCCGCGGCGAGATCGATCTCTACGCCACCAACAAGCCGACGCTGTTCGAGATGTCCGACCAGATGCCGGGCGCGAAAATTCTCGACGGCAATTGGGGTCTGGAGCACATGTCGATCGCGATCCCGAAGGGACGCGAAAGCGCGCTTTCGCTGCTCAACCAATGGGTGACGGAAGAGCAATCATCTGGCGTGGTGGACACAATCCGGCAGCAGGCCGGCTTACGCGGCGCGGCCAAGGCAAGCGGGCCTTAGCTCGACGCCTGCCCGGCGGGATGCCAGACGATCGCGGGCGGTTCGCGGAAGGCGAAGCGCACGAGATGCCGCTCGACGATGCCCTCGACCTGGACGAGCCGATCGGCGTCCTCGGCTTCGACCTTCAACGTGAGGCGGCCATCCGCCGCCTCCAGCCGGCAGGTCCCGAGCGAGAACGGGATCCTGCCCTGCTCCGGCGTGAACTCGACCGCGAGCTTGTGGGCAAAATGCTTGCAGAGCTGCTGCAGGTAGATGCTGGCCCGCTCTGTGCTGATCTCGGCCACGGAATGATTCATGATGGTGCCCTTTCAGGCGGATGATGTCCGATGCCTGTCTTGCACGGCGATGTAGGCCACGGGTATCTTGCCAGCAAGCTATCCGCCGCTAACGATGCCGTGAGGGATTTCGGACGATGTCGCCGGACGTACAGAATGCTGCTCATAAACGGGCAGGCCGGCGTGCAGGCCGGCCCTCCGTTTCGCAGCTCCTAGACTTACCAGGCGCCCGGCTGCGCCGGCGGACGGGCGACGACAACGCCCGCAGCGGAATTCGTCGCGGTGCCGGCCGGCATGGCCCCGAACGCCTGTCGCGCGGCAGCCTGCCTGGCGGTCTTGGCCGCGGCGGTTGTCTTGGTCTGACCGCTCTCGGCGAAGGCCGCCGGCGCGGCAAGGATCGCCGCCGCAGTCAAGGTCAGCGTCAGATATCGCTTGATCATGTCGTGCTCCAGTTTGGCAAAGCTCTCCCGTTCGCGCGTTGCCTTGCAGCGCGCGGCGGGCTGATTTCCAGATTCTCACCGGCCGGCGGCAGCCGGTCGGTTATCTTTCTAGAAAGATATATCGCAGATATCTTTCTGGCAAGACATCTACCGATGAACTCTTCGTAAGATGAACGCTTCGTAAGATGAACGCTTCGTAAGGAGGCTGGCCGATGACCGAACCGCGCTATCCCGCGGACAAGCTGCTCGCCATCCGGAAGAAGCATTGGCCGGAATCGGTCACCTCCGTCGGTGAGCTGATCGTGCGTGTGTATCGGCTCAACAGCCTGATGCAGGACAGCGTGGCCCAGCGGATCGCCGCCCACGACCTCTCGTTCATGGAGTTCGAGGTGCTGATCACGCTGCGCGGCGTCGCCCCGCCCTATGAGATGATCCCGACGGAGCTCTATCCGGCAATCCTGATTTCATCGGGCGGGCTCACCAAAGTGCTCAATTCCTTGCAGGAGCGCGGTCTGATCACACGGGCCGAGGATGCAGCCGACAAGCGCAGCAAGCCGGTGCGCTTGACCGCCAAAGGACGGACACTCGCCGAGCGCGTCATGGCGGAGGTGCTGGACTCCGGCGAGAAGATGATCCTCGGCGGGCTTTCGGAAGCCGAGGTCGAGCGCGCCACGCGGCTGCTGCACAAGCTGCTGACGACGCTGGAGCCAGCGCGCGACTAGGATTCAATTGCGCGCGTTAGCCCGCATCTTCTCGGGCACAGCGGCTCGCTGAAGGAAATCGGCGTCATCGCCGCCTCCCGACGGAATCAGGATGGCGCGCTCGCGCGGCAGGGCTTCCGGCATCTCGTCGCGAATGAAGGCGATCAGCCTCTCCCGCATCTCGCAACGCAGGTCCCAGGATTGCGGCGCATTGCGTGCGCTGACCAGCGCGCGAAGCTCGATGGTGCGTGAATCCGCGTCGATCACCTGGAGATTGACCACCGCGCCGTCCCACAGCTTCGAGTCCTTCACCGCCTCCTCCAGCCAGCGCCGGATGCGCGGGACGTCGGCGCGATAATCGACATGGAGCGCGATCACCCCGATCAGCGAAGCCGTGTCACGCGTCCAGTTCTGGAACGGCTTTTCGATGAAATAGGACAACGGCACCACCATGCGGCGCCAGTCCCACAGCCGGATCACCACATAGGTCGAGGCAATGTCCTCGACCCAGCCCCACTCGTTCTCGATGATGACCGCATCCTCGATCCGGATCGGCTGGGTGATGGCGATCTGCACACCGGCGATCAGATTGCTGAGCAACGGCCGCGCGGCAAGACCGACGATGATACCGGCGGCACCGGCGGAGGCGAACAGGCTGACGCCATATTGCCTCACCGAATCGAACGTCATCAGCGCGGTCGAGACCGTGATGACGACGATGATGGTGTCGGTCACGCGCTTGAACACCCGCACCTGGGTGACGTGCTTACGCGCGATGAAATTCTCGGTGACGTCGCGAAAATTCTGCAAGTACCGCGCCGCGCTCATGTCGACGATCCGGATCGAGATCCAGCCGATCAAAGCGATGAAGGCGACCACGAACAGGCTCGTCAGCGGCGTGCGGAACGCGTCATCGAGCGGTGCAAGCGGCAAAACCAGCGCGACAGCTGCAAGGCACAGCGCCAGCTGGGCTGGCCCGGACGTGCGCTCGATGAACACGCTCATGAGCGGGAGCCGGGTTCCGAAGGTCCGGTTGAGCAGCCAGACCGCGAGCCGATAAAGCGACAGAGCAAGCAACATCGCGCCTGCGACGAGGCAAAGACCGATGAACCATGACGGTATCCATCCGAACATTTTTTCGATGTCGGTCATTACACTCTGCCGATTCATTTCAAGTCCCCGGAATTGCATTCGCTTCTCGCCAACGCATTGCAGCAGGCTTCGCTCCCCCGCCTCGTGCAATGCAGCATTCCTCTGGTGCAACCGTCGCCGAATTGCGCTATTTTGAGACAACGATGACCAGACGTACCGGCAGCGCCGATCTTCCTCTCCACACCGGACGGGTTCCGCCGTGGCTCGCGAGCCGCATGGCGTCACTCGGCGCAATCGTGACGCAAGCGATCGTGCTTCATTACGGCCGCGATGCGTTCCTCCAGCGGCTGTCGCATCCATTCTGGTTCCAGTCGTTCGGCGCGGTGATGGGGATGGACTGGCACTCATCCGGCATCACCACCTCTGTGATCGGTGCGCTGAAGCGCGGGCTTGGTCCGCTCCAGGACGAGCTCGGCATCTATGTCTGCGGCGGGCGCGGTCAGCATTCGCGCAAGACGCCTGACGAATTGCTGCAGCTCGGCAATCGCGTCGGTTTTGACGGAGCGAAACTTACGCGTGCCAGCCGCCTGGTGGCGAAAGTGGATAGCGCGGCCGTGCAGGACGGTTTTGACCTCTATCTCCACGGCTTCTTCGTCACCGCCGATGCGAAGTGGACGGTGGTGCAGCAGGGCATGAACGGCGACAAGCGGCAGGCGCGCCGCTATCACTGGCATTCCGAGGCGTTGAAGAGCTTTGTCGACGCGCCGCACAGTGCGATTGACGGCCCCGAACAGGGCGAAATCGTCAATCTCACCGACCATCGCGCCGACACCTCGCGCACCGTGCAGCTTGAGCTGCTGACGGATCTCGGCCCCGACCGCATCGTGTCGGAGTTCGAACGGCTCAACGGCACTGCGCCCGAGCCGGCGCAAGCGATGCTGCCGCATCTGATCATGCCCGCGCATCACGATGTGCGACCGAAGGACGTGTTCGCGCGCCGCCTGCACGGCACATTGGCCGCGGCGGCTGAGCGTGGCCCGGTCGACTTCCCGGAGCTGTTGCTGACGCCGGGAGTCGGCGCACGCACCGTGCGCTCGCTTGCGATGGTCGCCGAGGTCGTGCACGGCGCGCCCTACCGCTTCAAGGATCCCGCGCGATTCTCGCTCGCCCATGGCGGCAAGGACCGGCATCCCTACCCCGTTCCGATCAAGGTCTATGACGAGACCATCCGCGTGCTGAAAGGCGCGATCCAGAGCGCCAGGCTCGGGCGTGAGGAAGAGATGCAGGCGATCAAGCGCCTCGACGACCAGGCGCGCCGACTGGAACGCACCGCACGCGGGCCATCGGTCGAGGCCTATATCGCAGGCGAGCGCGCGGCCTCACCAGAACTCGATGGCCGATCCGTGTTCGGCTGGGAGCGCGACATCCTCGCGTCGCGGAAATCGACGGGCTGACGATCAGCGACGATGACCGGCAGTCTGGCAATGGCACGGAGGCCTGGCCGCTTGCGCCAATGAATCTCGGAAGGATCGACGGCAAGACCGAGTTTCGGCCAGCGCACAAACAGCGCCTCCAGCGCGCAAGCCGCCTCAATCCGCGCAAGCTGATGGCCGAGGCGGAAATGGATTCCCGTGCCGAACGAGATGTGGCGGTTGGGCTTGCGTTCGAGATCGAGCCGATCCGGCTCGTCGTGCACCGCCGGATCGACGTTCGCCGCGGCCAGCATCACCATGACGCGATCGCCCTTGTTCAGGCGCACGCCCCCCAGCTCGACATCGCGCCGCACATAGCGCGGCTTCGAAAACTGCACCGGTGAGACGAAGCGCAAAAATTCCTCGACGGCGAGCCCGGCGCGACTCCAGTCCTCTTCCAGCCAATCGCGCAAGCCGGGATTCCTGAGCAGCTCGTAGACCGATCCGCTGATGAGATGCGTGGTGGTCTCCGAGCCGGCTGCGAGCAGCAGGAATACCATCGACACCATCTCGTCCGGCGTGATCTGGCCGCCCTCGCGCTCGACCTGGACCAGCTCGGCGATCAGGCCCTCGCCGCCCTGCACACGCGCGATCTGCAATTGCTGCTCGAGATAGGCCCGCATCTTGCGGAAGGCAAACATCAGGCGGAAGAAGCTCACCACATTCGTCAGCGAGGACATCGCGTTGGCCCAGGCGATAAAGCGGGGCCGGTCGGCATGCGGCAGACCCAGCAGCTCCGAGATCACCGAGAGCGGAAGGATGCGCGCGTAACCCTGAACGAGATCGGCCGGGCTTCCCGTCGCGAACAGCTCATCTGCGAGCGCGTCGGCAATGGCGCGAATGCGCGGTTCCATCGCGACGATGGCGCGGCGGCGAAAGGCTTCGTCGACGATGCTGCGCAGCCTCGTGTGGTCCGGCTCGTCCATCGTCAGCATGTTGTTGGCGATGGTCCTGACCAGTCTCGGCATCCACCAGCGCAGGCCAGCGACGTCGCCGTCCTCCTTGCGCAGCGTGAACGTCGCGCCGTCCTTCAGCACCTGGGCGGCGGCATCGTGCGTCGTGGTGATCCAGACGTCGCCGACCAGCGGAAAACGCGCCGCGACCACGGGCCCGGACGCGCGTAGCGTCGCGATCGCCTTGGGCGGATCGCGGAAGAAGGCCTCGCTGGTGAAATCGAGGCGCGGTGCCATGGGATCACCGGATTGGTTGGTGGCGCCTCAAGCAGATGGTGCGCGCGGGCCGGCGCGCAAGGGCTGGAACCGGCCAGCCGGCACAAACGAACTGGCGACAGGCCTAGCCACGTCCGGACGAGCGCTGGCCGGTCTTGCGCTGCTGCTGATTGGTGTAGGCGTCCCAATGGCTCCAGCTGCCATTGCTGAGGCTTTGCAAATCGGTGCCGAGCGGCCGGCGCGTGCGCCTGTCGTGATCGGCAATCGCGCGCTCGGACTGCGCGATCTTGCGCTTGAGGTCCGCGGTCGCCTTCTGGGTCTGGCCGTTCCGCTTCGACGACGCGATCTCGCCCATCGTAAAGCGCGCGGTCTCGAGCACCTTCAACTCGGCGCGATTCTTCTTCAACTGAACCCGGTGCCAGGCGATGTTGCTGTCGCTGTCCGCAACCATGTGGGAACTCCGCTGATTCGCGCCCACAGTGTATCGCGCGCCGAATCGGCGCCGCAACGCCCACGCGGCGGCGAAAATGCGGTCTTAATGCGCAGGGATCTCGCTTCTAGCGCTCGGCAAACGCCTTTTCGACCACGAACTGGGCCGGCTCGCCGTGATTGCCCTCGACGAAGCCGCGCTCGCCCAGCAGCACGCGGGTGTCCGCCACCAGCGCCGGGCTGCCGCAGATCATGACGCGGTCATGGGCCGCTTCGAGCGCTGGCAGGCCGATGTCGGCGAACAGCTTGCCTGAGGTGATGAGGTCGGTGATGCGGCCGCGGTTGCGGAAGGGATCGCGCGTCACGGTCGGGTAGTAGATTAGCTGGTTCTGGATGTACTCGCCGAGCATCTCGTCCTTCGGCAGGTGCTCGGTGATCATCTCGCCATAGGCGAGCTCCTTGACGTGCCGGCAGCCATGCAGCAGCACGACCTTCTCGAACCGCTCATAGGTCTCGGGATCCTTGATCACGCTCAGGAACGGCGCCAGCCCCGTGCCGGTGCCGATCAGATAGAGATTGCGACCGTCCTCCAGATTGTCGATCACCAGTGTGCCGGTGGCCTTGCGGCTGACGATGATCTCGTCGCCTTCCTTCAGATGCTGGAGGCGCGAGGTGAGCGGGCCGTCCGGCACCTTGATCGAGAAGAACTCGAGGGTGTCCTCGTAATTGGCGCTGGCAACGCTGTAGGCCCGCAGCAGCGGCTTCTCTCCCACCTTGAGCCCGATCATGGTGAATTCGCCGTTGCGGAAGCGGAAGGTCGGGCTGCGGGTGGTCTTGAAGGAAAACAGCGTATCGGTCCAATGGTGGACGCTCAAAACGCTTTCCTGATTGAAATTGCTCATCTCACCCTTCCCTGTCGCTTGCTTGCGGTTCCGAGGCGGTCAGCTATGCATCATTAGTACACGATCATTCGTATACTAATGAATAATCCGGCTTGATCCCGCGGTCAAGGCTGCCCAAGATCGACAGCGTTGCAGTTAAGGACAAGGACCCCCTTCCATGGCGCATGACGCACCCCAGGCCACCGGACCCTCGAAGCTCGTGATCCGCAATATCGGCCTGATCCTGTCGGGCGCGCTGGAAAAGCCGATCCTGGACGGCGACACCATCGTCGCCGAGAATGGCAAGATCACCGCGATCGGCCGTTTCAAGGATCTCGACACCGAAGGCGCGACCACCATCGTCGATGCCAACGGCACCACGGTCACCCCCGGCCTGATCGACAGCCACGTCCACCCCGTCGCCGGCGACTGGACGCCGCGCCAGAACCAGATCAACTGGATCGACAGCTCCCTCCATGGCGGCATTACCACCATGATCTCGGCCGGCGAAGTGCACATGCCCGGCCGCCCCCGCGACGTCGTGGGTCTGAAGGCGATGGCAATCTTCGCGCAGCGCGCGTTCTGGACATTGCGTCCGGGTGGCGTGAAGGTTCACGCCGGCGCGCCGGTGATCGAATGCGAGATGGTCGAGGAGGACTTCAAGGAGCTGGCTGCGGCCGGCGTCAAGCTGCTCGGCGAGGTCGGCTTGGGCGGCGTCAAGGACGGACCGACCGCGCGCAAGATGGTGGGCTGGGCGCGCAAATACGGCATCCAGAGCACGATCCACACCGGCGGTCCCTCGATCCCCGGCTCCGGCCTGATCGACAAGGACGTGGTGCTGGAGGCCGACACCGACGTGGTCGGCCACATCAATGGTGGCCACACGGCGCTGCCCGACGACCAGATCCGCTGCATCTGCGAGGGCTGCAAGCGCGGGCTCGAGATCGTCCATAACGGCAATGAGCGCTCGGCGCTCTACACCCTGCGCATCGCGCGCGAAATGGGCGACCTGCACCGCGTCATCCTGGGCACCGACGGGCCGGCCGGCTCCGGCGTGCAGCCGCTTGGCATTTTGCGCATGGTCTCGATGCTGTCCTCGCTCGGCGAGTTGCCGGCCGAGATCGCATTTTGTCTGGCCACCGGCAACACCGCGCGGATGCGCGCGCTCGATTGCGGCCTGATCGAGGTTGGCCGCGCCGCCGATTTCGTTCTCATGGACAAGGCGCAGCACTCGCCCGGCAAGAACATCCTGGACAGCGTCCAGCTCGGCGACCTCCCCGGCATCGGCATGACCATCATCGACGGCATCGTGCGCACCCAGCGCAGCCGGAATACGCCACCGGCCGGCAAGGTGCCGGAGGTGGTGGCGAAGTAGGCGCGGGAAAACGGTGCCGTAGGGTGGGCAAAGCGAAGCGCGCCCACCGTTGCTCCCTGACGAAAGATGGTGGGCGCGGCGCAAACGCGCCTTTGCCCACCCCACGAGATCACCTCAGCTTATTGAGAAGCCCCATCAGCGTCTCGCGCTCTTTCGCATCAAGCGGCGCGAGAGTCTCCCGCGTAATCGCGAGTGCATTTGATGCGAGCTTTTCCGCAAGCTGCTGCCCGGCGCGCGTCAGGCTCACCAGCAGGCGCCGGCCATCCTCCGGATCCTGGCTGGTCTCGGTCAGGCCGCGCGCCGTCAGGCGGTCGATCACGCCCTTGATGGTCGCGACATCCATCGCCGTCAGCCGCCCAAGCTGGTTCTGCGAGCATGCCCCCGTCTCGGCGAGCTTCGACAGAGCCGCCCATTGCGTCGGCGTCAGATTGGTGCCGATGTCGCGTGAGAAGATCGCGCTGTGACGCTGCCAGACCTGGCGCAGGATGAAGCCGACCTGCTCGTCGAGCACGTATGGCGGTTTCGCCGGTTTGACACCCTTCTTCGCCGTGACGCTTCTCGCCATCCGCTCGCAGCCCTTCCCTTTGCCCTCACAAGGACAGATGCGCGTCGCGGATATCCGGACGCGCGTCGAGCTCGGCCATGGTGCCGCCGAAGCAGATGCGGCCGCGCTCGATGATGTAGGCGCGATCGGAGATCAACCGCGCGAAGTGCAGATTCTGCTCGGAAACGACGATGCTCACGCCCTCCTTCTTCATGGTCAGGATGGCATCGACCATCTGCTCCACGATTTTGGGCGACAGGCCTTCGGAGGGTTCGTCCAGCAGCACCAGCGACGGATTGCCCATCAGCGTGCGCGCGATCGTGAGCATCTGCTGCTCGCCGCCGCTCATGCGCCCGCCCGGGCGGTTCTTCATCTCGCCCAAGTTCGGAAACAGCGTGAACAGCTTCTCGCGGGTCCAGTACGGCGCATTCGGCCGCTTCGGCTGACGGCCGACTTCGAGATTCTCCTCCACCGTCAGATCGGTGAAGATGCGCCGCTCTTCCGGCACATAGCCAAGCCCCTCGCGCACGATCTCGTGCGTCGGCTTGGCCGAGACGTCATTGCCCTCGAACATGATGCGGCCGGAGCGCTGCGCCACGAGGCCGACGATCGAGCGGAAGGTCGTCGACTTGCCGGCGCCGTTGCGACCGAGCAGCGCCACCACCTCGCCCTCGCCGACCTCGAAACCGATGTCGAACAGGATATGCGCCGGGCCGTAATGGCTGTTGAGGTCCTGCACCGTGAGCTTCATGCCGAGGCCCCCTGGCGATGCCCGCCCTCGTAAAGCAGGCCCTCGCCGAGATAGATCGCCTGCACCTGCGGATTGCCGCGCACCTCGGCCGGCGAGCCTTCGGCGATCAGCGTGCCGCGGTTGAGCACGATGATGCGGTCGGCGTGCTCGAACACCACATCCATGTCGTGCTCGGTGAAGAGCACACCGATCGACTTTTCCCGCGCGATTCGCGCGGTGAGCCGCATCAGCTCGACGCGCTCGCGCGGCGCCATGCCGGCGGTCGGCTCGTCCATCAGCAGGAGCTTTGGCTCGTTGGCGAGCGCCACTGCAAGCTCAAGCCGCTTGAGATCGCCATAGGCGAGCTCGCCGCAGGGGCGATCCGCATAGCCTCCCATGCCGACGAGCTCGAGCAGCCGGCCAGCCTCGCCGCGATCGAAATTCGGCGCTGAGCCCCAGAGATTGAACAACTGCTTTTCATGCGAGATCAAAGCGACCTGCACGTTCTCGCGCACGGTCATGGTTGCGAACGTCGCGGTGATCTGGAAGGTGCGACCGACGCCCAGCCGCCAGATCTCGCGCGGCTTCTTGCCGGTGGTTTCTTCGCCAAGCAGGCGGACGTGGCCGGTATCAGGCTTGTTCTGGCCGTTGAGCATGTCGAAACAGGTGCTCTTGCCTGCGCCGTTCGGTCCAATCAGCGCCAAAATCTCACCGGCGCGTAGCGAGAACGAGACGCCGCGCACGGCATGGATGCCGCCATAGGATTTGGTCAGGCCTTCGACCGCGAGAAGTGGGGGTGCGACGCTCATTCGGCGGACTCGATCGGCTTGGCCAACAGAGATGATCCCGGCGGCGAGGACTTCCTGCGGCGCTGCGCCAGTAGCTCCAGCATGCCGACGATGCCCTTGGGGAAGACGACGACGATCAGCACGATGAAGCCGCCGAGCACGAGCTTTGACAGATCGGTCTGGCTGACAAGCCAGATGTTCAAAGCCTTGTAGACGATCGCACCGATCACCGCGCCCGACACAGTCTCGACGCCGCCGAGCAGCACCATGACCAGCGCATCGACCGAGAGCGAGATGCCGAGATTGTCCGGGAAGACGCTGCCCTTAAGGTAGGCAAACAGCGCGCCGCCAATGCCGGCGGCCGTTCCCGCGATCACGAAGGCCGTCCACTGAATGCGCTTGGCGTTGATGCCGACCGCCTCACTGCGGAGAAGCGAATCCCTCGTGGCACGCAGCGCGTAGCCGAACGGCGAGAACACCGCGATCCGCAAGGCGATCGTCACCAGCGCCGCGACGCCCAGCGCCAGCCAGTAGAAATGCGAGGGGCTCGCCGCCCACTTCTCGGGCCAGACGCCCAGAATGCCGTTGTCACCGCCGGTCACGCTCACCCACTGGAACGCGATCGACCACACGATCTGCGCGAAGGCGAGCGTCAGCATCGCGAAATAGACGCCGGAAAGCTGCACCGCGAAGAAGCCGAACACGGCCGCACCCATGCAGCCAAGCAGCGGCCCGAGCAGCAGGCAGACGATCATCGGCAGCCCCGCCATCTTGGCGAGGAAGGCGATGCCATAGGCGCCGAGCCCGAAATAGGCGGCATGGCCGAACGACGCGAGGCCGCCGACCGACATCAGGAAATGCAAGGAGACGGCGAAGATCACGAAGATCGCGATCTCCGAGCCGACGGTCAGCGCATAATTGCCGGCGAACAGCGGCAGCGTTGCCGCGAGGACGAGCGCCGCCAGCGCGGCCAGCCGCTCGTTCGACGTCAACGGTCGCCACGGATTGACGGTGAGACCCGGCGTCTTGCGCGCCGGCGCCTCGGCCTTGCCGAACAGGCCCCAAGGCCGGACGATCAGCACCACCGCCATCACCAGGAAGACCAGAATGATCGAGATTTTTGGAAAGATCAGGATGCCGAAGGCGTTGAGCTCGGACACCAGCACGGCTGCAACGAACGCGCCGACGATGCTGCCCAGCCCACCGATCACGACCACGACGAACACGTCAACGATGATCCGCAGATCCATGGCATGATGCACGGCATCGCGCGGGATCTGCAGCGCACCGCCGAGGGCTGCGAGGAAGACGCCGACGGCGAACACGCTCGTGAACAGCCATTTCTGGTTGACGCCGAGCGCTGCGACCATGTCGCGGTCCTGGGTCGCCGCGCGCACCAGCACGCCCCAGCGCGTGCGCTGGAACAAGAGCCAGAGAATGCCGAGCACGACCGGGCTGAGCACGATCAGGAACAAATCGTAGCTCGGGATGTTCTGGCCGAAGAAATCGATCGCGCCCTTGAAGCCCGGCGCGCGGCGGCCGACGAGATCGTCAGGCCCCCAGATCAGCACCACGAGATCCTCGACCATCAAGGTCAGGCCGAAAGTCGCGAGCAGCTGGAACAGTTCCGGCGCGTGGTAGATCCGCCGGAGCAGCACCATCTCGACCAGCACGCCGATCAGCGCCACCGCAATCGCCGCCAGCACGATCGCGCCCCAGAAGCCGAAGGCGCCCGCGAGGTGCTCCGTCAGCGTGAAGGCGATGTAGGCGCCGATCATGTAGAAGGCGCCGTGCGCGAAATTCACGATCCTAGTCACGCCGAAGATGATCGACAGGCCCGAGGCCACCAGGAACAGCGACGCTGCGCTGGCGAGACCGGTCAGAAACTGTACGACGTAAAAGGCCATCGGCGGTCCGGGTTGGTGTTCAGATCACCTCTCCCCGCGAGCGGGGAGAGGGAGAGATAAAGAGAGATCAATCCTTCGGGCGCATCTTCTCGACTTCGGCGTCGCTCGGCAGATAGTCCGAGCCCTTCTTGTAGGACGAATCTACCATCACGCCCTTGCCGTCCTTGAGCGCAGTCTTGCCGACATAGGCACCGAGCGTCGACTGGTGGTCGATCTTGCGGAAGGTGATCTCGCCGAGCGGCGAGCCGACCGACAGCCCTTCAGCCGCCGCGATCAGCTTCTCCGGATCGGTCGAGCCGGCTTTTGCGAGAATCGCAGCCGCCGACTTGATGGTCTGGTAGCCGACGATCGAGCCGAGACGCGGATAATCGTTGTACTTGGCCTGATAGGCCTTCAGGAACGCGTCGTGCTCGGGAGTCTTGATCGAGTACCAGGGATAGCCGGTGACGATCCACCCCTCCGGCGTCTCCTCCTTGAGCGGATCGAGATATTCAGGCTCGCCGGTCAGAAACGACACGACCTCACGCCCCTTGAACAGGCCGCGGGTGTTGCCTTCGCGCACGAGCTTGACGAGGTCGGCGCCGAAGGTGACGTTGAGGATCGCCTCGGGATTGGCTGCGGCAACGGCCTGTACCACCGGACCGGCGTCGATCTTGCCCTGCGGCGGCCACTGCTCGTCGACCCACTGGATGTCGGGACGCTTCTCCGACATCAGCTTCTTGAACACGGCAACCGCCGACTGGCCGTATTCGTAGTTCGGCGCGATCGTCGCCCAGCGCTTTGCCGGCAGCTTGGCCGCGGCCTCGACCAGCATCGCGGCCTGCATGTAGTTGGAGGGGCGCAGGCGGAAGGTGTACTTGTTGCCCTTCGACCAGGTGACGGCGTCCGTCAGCGGCTCGGCCGCGAGGAAAAACACCTTCTTCTGGTTGGCGAAGTCAGAGACCGCAAGACCGATGTTCGACAGGAACGTGCCCGTCAGCATCGCGACGCCCTCGCTGGAAACGAGCTCGTTGGCCGCGGTCTGCGCATCCGCCGGCTTGCCGCCGTCGTCCTTGGAAATCACAACGAGCTTCTTGCCGTTGATGCCACCCGCCGCATTGATCTCTTCAACCGCGAGCTGCCAGCCCTTGCGATAGGGCTCGGTGAAGGCCGGCAGCAGCGAGTAGCTGTTGATCTCGCCGATCTTGATCTCCTGCGCCATGGCCGAATGGGCCATGCCGCCCGCCAGAAGCGCGAACGCCGCGCCGACGAAGTAATTTCTTGCTCGCATCCCAACCTCCAGTTTTGAACTCTGTAGCGTCTTCTATTTCAAACCGTCTTCGCCCTTGATCTCAGCGACCGTCAAACCGCCGACGCGCGGCAACGGACGGCCGCTGTCGGTGACGGCGACCGCGACCATGATCTCGTTGGCGCGCGGCGCGTCGTTGATCTGCACCTCCATGCCGTCGAAATGACTGCGCACGAAGGCCGCATCCTTGTGGCCAAGCGGAATGTCCAGCGTGGTGCCGGGACCGCTGCGCTTCTTCGACGACGGAATCAGCGCCGCGCCCTTGCTCAGAACTTTACGCACCGGCGCGCCCATCTTCGGGTGAAGGATCGCGGCGGCGTGTTCCAGCTCGCCGTTCTCGCCGACGGCCGCGGCCTTGCCATAGCTCTGCGCCTTCGCGCCGTCGATGCCGAGCGCCGCCACCGCGCGCTTCGACAGCAGCTCGCCGAGCTCCTCGCCGATCGCGATCAGCGGCGAAAGGTCCTCGACATATTTTCCGGCAAAGGGATTTTCGATCACGGCGATCGCCGCCGCGCGCCGGGTCGGGGGCGAGACCTGGCGGCCCATCTCCATCTGCGTCTCTTCGACCACGGTGACGATCTTGCGGATGATCGCGCTCATGTTTCGCTTCCCCGATCAGGCATGAACCGCATTCTCCAGCACCGCCGGGTGCGGTCGTTGCCGTTCAATATCTTTGGTTCCGATGACAAGCATATCACCACACAGCTGCAACACGGCACCCTCGATCAAGCCGCGGTCGAACAATTGCCGTGCACATTCCGCGCCAGATTCCAGCGCGAGAGCGATCTCGCTCTGCGACAACTCACCGACGTCGCGCGTGACGAGACGCGCGCCGAGATCGCTGTCGGGTTGAAGCGCGTTCGCGGGCTCCCGAATGATCGCTTGATGCCCGGGCAGATCGACGGCGTTGGCGATGATTGTCGCCGCCGCGTCGGCCTGCGATGCGGTTACCGCCAGCGCCGTCACAGCATCTGCGATGCCGAGCGAAAAGCTGCGGCCGTGTCGTCCGCTGGTCGCGATCCCCCGCACGGGGTCATTCGCGTCAATCTTCATGGCCCGCATCACGCCGCTGCCATCGGGGCGATCGATCAAGCCGACCGAAAAAAGCTCACCCTCGCCAAGATGAAGCGCAATATCGCCGCCATTGTTCACATAAGCCTGATCAAGCGATGCCGCAGCCAGCATTGCACCCAGAATTTCCTCCGCCACGCTGCCGGCCACCGCGGCCATCGGCGTGATGAAGCAATCGGCGGCATAGGGCGCGACGGCGGCATGCATCCGGCGCGCAACAACACCGTTGAGCAAACAGTTTCCTGGTTCCACCGCCTTGCGCAATTCCACCAGCTCGGCGCAAAGCTCGTCGAGCAGGCCGGTGAAACGCCGCGCGGCTGCCTCGTAGGCTGCGCGCACCTCGCTCGCGTCTCCCCTCGCCTCAACGATCAGATCAATCGGTCCATCCTGCAAATGCAGCCGCCGGCCATCAGACAGCAACGCGATTTGCGGGAGCCGCGTCATGTCCGCCGTCCCGGAATCGGGTTCTGCCAGGGCACCTGGCGGACATCGTCGCCGCCCCTCACCTCGGACAGCGGCTTCACATAATCCATGTGGCCGCCGAGAGCGGCATAGTCGGACAGCTTCATCGTGAACTCGATCGGCGCGACCAGCGCCGGCGTCGGCACATAGCCGAATGCGCCGGCCGGCATCTGCGTCACGTCGACCATGTAAGTGATGCCGCCGCCCGGCCAGACATAGACCGCCGCGCCACCGCTGGTGACGCGTGTCAACGCATCCTTCACCGAGCGCGTCAGCCGCACCGGGTTGTCGGTCACACCCGCGCGCAGCGAGCCGCCGGCACCCGCCATGAACAGCACCGTGCACAGCGCCGGCTCGCAATTCTCCTGGATGCGCTCGACTGAGAACTTCAGATCGGCCGGCATCTCGGTCTCGATCGGCTTCAAGGCCTCGTCGAGCACGTAGTAGGACGAATGCTCGCCGGTGGTGGACACCATCAGCATGGAAAGGCCCGGCTTGGCCTCCTTGGCGTCGAACGGCCCGAGGATCGCGAGCGGATCGGAGATGTTGGTCCCGCCCCATCCCGTGCCGGGATCGGCGACCTGGAAATAACGGCCGGGGGTCGAGCGGCGGCCCTTCATCTTGATGCCGGTATCGGCAATGTCGAGCAGCTTGCCGGCCTGATGCTCACTGAGCACGCCGGTGATGTGATCGTCGACCACGACGACCTCGTCGACCCTGCCGTGCCATTGCTTGGCGAACATGCCGATCGTCGCCGAGCCACAGCCGACGCGCATGCGCTCTTCTTTTGCGCCGTTGACGATCGGCGGCTGGCCGGCCTGCACCACCACATTCGCACCGCCGTCGATGGTCAGCTCCACCGCCTTGCAATTGGCAAGGTCCATCAGCGTGTCGCAGGTGACGCGACCCTGCTTCTTGGAGCCGCCGGTCAGATGATGCACGCCGCCGAGCGACAGCATTTGCGAGCCGTATTCGCTGGTGGTGACGTGACCGACCGCCTCGCCCTGTGCGCGCACGGTTGCGGTCTCCGGGCCGAGATAGCGGTCGGTGTCGATCTTCACCTTGATGCCGCAATAGGAGAAGATGCCTTCGGTGACGACGGTCACCATGTCGACGCCGTCGACTTCCGACGAGACGATGAACGGCGCCGGCTTGTAGTCGGGATAGGTCGTGCCCGCGCCGATCGCGGTCACGAAGGTCGAGGGCTCGTGGACGAGCTTGCCGTCCCAGTCTTCGGTGCGACTGAACGGCACCAGCTTGCCGCCCTGCGACACCGTGCGCTCGAGGATGATGTGCGGATCGACGCGAACGAGCTTGCCCTCGTGATTGGCATAGCGGTCGCAGGCGCCCGCCGCGCCCGGCTTGATGTAGCACATCACCGGACAGGCATCGCAGCGGATCTTGTCGGTGGCGGCGCTCGTCGTTTCAGTCACCATGTGCAAACCAGTGGATCACGACGCGTTATCATTCGTATACGAACGATGTTGCGCGCGGTCCCGAGTGCTGTCAAGCGGCGCCACCCGCGAAAAGACACTGCTGCCGAATAAAACCTCATTTGCCTCCCGGCTTTGTTCACAAAGCAGGCAGTTGCGCTGCACTGCGGCATGCCGGCTTGCACGTTTGTGTACAAACGGTATCGTCGCGACTTGGAATTTGAGCGACTTGGAATTTTTGCGACCGCATGGTCGCGGTGCTGGGAAACAGGGATGACGCAGACACCGATCCGCCTCACCGTGAACGGCAGCATCCACGACGTCACGGCAGAGCGCCGGACGCCGCTGCTCTATGTGCTGCGCAACGACCTCGCCCTCAACGGCCCGAAATATGGTTGCGGCCTCGGCGAATGCGGCACCTGCACTGTCCTGATCGACGGTGCCCCCGCGCGCTCTTGCGTGATTCCGGTAGGCGGTTGCACCGGACGCGACATCGTGACGCTCGAAGGTCTCGGCACGCGCGACGAGCCTGATGTGGTGCAGCAGGCCTTCATCGACGAACAGGCCGCGCAATGCGGCTATTGCCTCAACGGCATGATCATGACCACCAAGGCGCTGCTCGCGATCAACCCGCGGCCCACCGAGCAGGAAGCGCTCGCCGCGCTGCGCTACAATCTCTGCCGTTGCGGCACGCATGTCGAAATCCTCCGCGCCGTGATGCGCGCCTCTAGCCAGCTCGCAGAGGCCGGTGATTGATGGCCTCCCCCATTCGCGGTTCGCTCGTCGTCGTCCGCACCGTGGACGAGGTCACGTCCGAGACCTTCGTGCGGATCACCGCGGATGGTTCGGTCACCGCCTATAACGGTCATGTCGATCTCGGCACGGGCATCCGTACTGCGCTCGGCCAGATCGTCGCCGAGGAGCTGGACGTCTCCTTTGCGCGCGTCGTCGTCGTGCTCGGCGACACCGCCGTCGTGCCGAACCAGGGCGCGACGATCGCGAGCGAAACCATCCAGGTCACCGCCGTTCCCCTGCGCAAGGCCGCGGCGCAAGCGCGGCACTTTCTGGTCGCGCGCGCGGCCGAGCGGCTGGAGCTGCCGGCAAGTGAGCTCAAGATCGAGGACGGCCTCGTCCGCGGCCACAATCGCAGCGTCAGCTATGGTGAGCTGATCGGCGGCGACACCATCCGCCTCGAGCTTGATGACGACGTGCCGGTCAAGGCCGTCGGCGACTATGCCATCGTCGGCCAGTCGATGCCGCGCGTCGATCTTCCTGCCAAGGCCACGGGCGAGCTGACCTTCGTGCACGACATCCGCGTATCAGGCATGCTGCATGGGCGCGTGGTGCGCCCGCCCTATGCCGGCGTCGATGCCGGACCGTTCGTCGGCACCAGCCTGATCGCGGTCGACGAATCCTCGGTGCGCGACGTTCCCGGCCTCGTTGCTGTCGTGCACATCGGCGACTTCGTCGGCGTCGTCGCCGAGCGCGAGGAAAATGCGATTCGCGCCGCGGAGCAGCTCAAGGTGAACTGGAAGCCGACGCCTGCGCTGACCGATCTCGCCGATGTCGAGACCGCGTTGCGCGCCAGTCCGTCGACACCGCGCACGCTGATCGACAAGGGCGGTGTCGACGCGGCGATTGCCGGTGCGGCCAAGCCGATGCAGCGCACTTATGTGTGGCCGTATCAGATGCACGCGTCGATCGGACCGTCCTGTGCCGTCGCCGACTTCCTGGACGGCAACATCCGCGTCTGGTCCGGCACGCAAAATCCGCACCTGCTGCGTGCCGACCTCGCACTCCTGATCGAGCGTCCCGAGAGCGAGATCGATGTGATCCGGCTCGAGGCGGCCGGCTGCTACGGCCGCAACTGCGCCGACGATGTCAGCGCCGACGCGCTGCTGCTGTCGCGCGCGGTCGGCCGCCCCGTGCGCGTGCAGCTGACGCGCGAGCAGGAGCACGCCTGGGAGCCCAAGGGCACCGCGCAGCTGGTTGACGTCAATGGCGGCCTCGACGCCGACGGTGGCATCGCCGGCTACGATCTCGCTACGCGCTATCCCTCGAACGCGGCACCGACACTCGCGCTCCTTCTCACCGGGCGGATTTCATCCGAGCCCGAGGTGCTCCAGATGGGCGACCGCACCGCGATCCCGCCTTACGATTACGACCACATGCGTGTCGTCGCCCATGACATGGCGCCGATCGTGCGCGCATCCTGGTTGCGCGGCGTCTCGGCGCTGCCGAACACGTTTGCGCATGAATCCTATATCGACGAGGCCGCAACCGAGGCTGGCGTCGATCCGATCGAATATCGGTTGCGCTACCTCAAGGACCGGCGCGCCGTCGATCTCGTCAACGCTGTCGCCGAGCGCGCGGGCTGGACGCCCAGGCCAGTCCGCGAGGACAAGGACGGCGAGATCGTGCACGGGCGCGGCTTTGCCTATGCGCTCTACGTCCACAGCAAGTTTCCCGGCTATGGCGCGGCGTGGTCGGCCTGGGTTGCCGACGTCGCCGTCAACAAGACCACCGGCGACGTCAGCGTCACGCGCGTGGTTGCGGGGCAGGATTCCGGGTTGATGATCAATCCGGACGGCGTCCGCCACCAGATCCACGGCAACGTCATCCAGTCCACCAGCCGCGCGCTGATGGAGGAGGTCTCGTTCGATCGTGGTGCGGTGGCTGCGCGCGAATGGGGCGCCTATCCGATCATCCCCTTCCCCGACGTGCCCAAGATCGACGTGCTGATGCTGCCGCGGCCGGACCAGCCGCCGCTCGGCGTCGGCGAGTCTGCTTCGGTGCCGAGCGCGGCCGCGATCGCGAACGCGATCTTCGACGCGACAGGTGTGCGCTTCCGCGAGCCGCCGTTCACGCCGGAACGTATCCTCAGGGGATTGCACGGTGACGCGTCGGCCACGACGCTGGCCCTGCCGGCACCCGCGACACCACCTCCGTCCCGCATTTGGCAAAATCCATTCGCCAGGCGCGCCGGCATCTTTGCAACGATGGCAGCCCTATGCACCGCCGCGATCGGCGTCGGCGCCGCGCTGCTGCCCGGCCGCGCCATCGCGCCGATCGCGCGTCCCGATGCATCGGTCTATTCGTCAGCGACGATCGCGCGCGGCCAACAGCTCGCAGCGCTCGGCAATTGCGCGGAGTGCCACACCAGCCTCGGTGGCGTGCTCAATGCCGGCGGCCGCGCACTGGAGACGCCGTTCGGCACCATCTATTCGACCAACATCACGCCGGATGTCGAGACCGGCATCGGCGCCTGGTCCTATCCCGCCTTCGCGCGCGCGATGCGCGACGGGCTACACCGCGACGGCCGCCAGCTCTATCCCGCCTTCCCGTACACGCACTTTGCCAGGACCAGCGAAGCCGACATGCAAGCGCTCTACGCCTATCTGATGGCGCAGCCTGCGGTACGCGCGACGGCGCCCGCCAACACGCTCGCCTTCCCGTTCAATCTCCGCCCGCTGCTTGCAGGCTGGAACGCGCTGTTCCATCAGGCCACGGAGTTCAAGCCCGATCCCGCAAAATCCGAGCAGTGGAATCGCGGCGCCTATCTCGTCGAGAGCCTCGGCCATTGCAGCGCCTGCCATTCGCCGCGCAATGCGCTCGGCGCCGAGCAGCGCGACGCCTATCTCGCCGGCGCCTTTGCCGAGGGCTGGGAGGCGCCGGCTCTGACCTCGCTCTCGCATGCGCCGGTCCCGTGGAGCGAAGACGAGCTGTTCGCCTATCTGCGCACCGGCCATTCGCGCTATCACGGTGTGGCGGCAGGTCCGATGGCGCCTGTTGTCAGGGACCTCAAGGCCCTGCCCGACCAGGACATCCGCGCGATGGCCGTCTATCTCGGCTCGTTCAACGACGCCGCCGATGCGCCCGCGCTTGCCACCAGGCTGGAGAGCGCGACGCAAGTCACCGTGGCCTCGTCCACCGGCGCGCGGCTCTATCAGGGCGCCTGCGCAGTCTGCCACGAGGTCGGCGGCCTGCCGCTGTTCGGCAGCCGCCCCTCGCTCGCGCTCAGCAGTAATCTGCACAGCGCGACATCCGACAATCTCGTGCAGGTGATTCTGCACGGTATTGTCGAGCCTGTGTCGAGCGATCTCGGCTACATGCCCGCCTTCAGGAACAGCATGAGCGACGCGCAAATCGAGGAGCTCGTCAGCTTCCTGCGCAACCAGTTTGCGCCGGACAAGCCCGCATGGACCGGCGTGCGCGAGACGATCGCCCGCGTGCGCGCTTCAACGCATTAAACTAGCCGTGCTTCTTCACGTCCACCGGCGGCGTGCCGTGGGTGTGGAAGGACTCGATCGTCTTCAAACCCCAAGCCTGGCCCTTCTTGCGCTCTTCCTCGGTCCACACGATCGGCTTCCAGTCCGGCGCGAGGATCAGGCGGGCGCCGGCATTGGCGACCTCGACGCGGTTGCCGCCGGGCTCGTAGACATAGAGGAAGAAGGTCTGCTGGATCGCATGCTTGTGCGGGCCGGTCTCGATGTGCACGCCGTTCTCGAGAAAAATGTCGGCGGCGCGCAGAATCTCCTCGCGGCTGTCGAGCGCGTAGGTGACGTGGTGGAAGCGGCCGGGCGTGCCGGAATGGTCGAGCGAATAGGCGAAGTCGTAGCTCTTGTTTGACATCGTCAGCCACATCGCGGCTTCACGGCCATCGTTGAGCACGATCTGCTCGGTGAGCCGACAGCCGAGATAATTCTCGAAGAACTCGCGATTCGCCTTGATGTCGACGGCGAGGCAGTTGAGGTGATCGAGCCGGCGGACATTGACGCCGCGCGCCGGAAAGCGCTGCGCCTGGTTCTTGAGTGCGGGTTTGAGCTCCGGTGGCGCCTGATACCACTCGGTCTCGTAATAGAGCTCGACGATGTGGCCATCAGGGTCGCGGCAGCGGAAGGTCGGCCCCTGCCCCATGTCGCCGTCGATCCAGCCGATATCGAAGCCCGAGCCCTTCAGTGCGGCGACGCGGCGTTCCAGCCCCTGCTGGCTGCGCGCGCGCAGCGCCATGTGCTCCATGCCCGAGGTCTTCGACGCCGTCAGCTTGAGCGAATAGCGCTCGTAATCGTCCCAGCCGCGCAGGTAAACCGACTCACCCTTCTGCCCGCTGACGGTCATGCCCATGACGTCGACGAAGAATCTCAGGCTCTCGTCGGGCTTGGGCGTCAACAGCTCCATGTGGCCGAGATGGGCGAGATCGAGGATCGGTTCGGGCTGCATGGCTTCCTCCAGAAAATGGGCTTTCGATCCGCTTTACGGAATCGCGCAATCGGGCACGGGGCGCAACGGCAATGCGCGCGCACGGACCCGGGCGGTCCAAATCACCGCGGGCTCATTTGTACTAATGTACAAATGATTAGGTCCCGTCAACAAATCAAAGACCGTCTTCCTCCGAACCCGGCGGTGGCTGTGCTGGGCGGCGACGATCCTCCGAACGCATAGCCGAGTGCCCGGATGGTAAAATCTTCCTTAAGGCCCCATCGGCCGATCGGCCCAGAAAAGCAGCATTTTAAGGCCCACTACGCCCCCAAGTATGCATTAGGTACAAACCACCCTGCCGAATTTCGGCAGATTTAACGAAGCTCCCGCCTCTGCCGCTTAACAGTTTGTGCAGCCCCGGCCCGCATAGTCGGAAACAAATCCCTCGCTCTTGCCAGGTTCATCCATCGTGACATCCTTTGGACGCGTGATTTCGGTACGCGGATCGCTCGCCCGGGTCGGGCTTCTGGCGCAAAGCCAGATGTCGATCTCGGAAGTTCGGGCCACCGTCGGCCGTTTCGTCAGCATCCGCTGCGCCAGCTCGGTCATCGTCGCGATGATCACCGAAGTGTCCTGCGAGAACCTCGCGAGCACCGCCGATTACATCGCGATCGCCTCGGTCGACCTGCTCGGCGAGATCCTCAATGCCGCCGACAAGGCCAAGTTTCAGCGCGGCGTCACCAACTATCCGACCATCGGCGATTCCGTCGACCTGATCACCAGCCAGGAGCTGCGCACGATCTATGCGCCGACCGGGTCGGACCAGATCAATGTCGGCTTCCTCCAGCAGGACCGTTCCGTCGTCGCCTATGTCGATATCGAGGAAATGCTCTCCAAGCACTTCGCGGTGCTGGGATCGACCGGCGTCGGCAAATCCACCGGCGTCTCGCTGCTGCTCAACGAGATCCTGAAAGCACGGCCGAACCTGCGCATCTTCCTGCTCGACGTCCACAACGAATATGGCCGCTGCTTCGGCGATCGCGCGCTGGTGCTCAACCCGCGGAACCTGAAGCTGCCGTTCTGGCTGTTCAATTTCGAGGAAATCGTCGATGTGCTGTTCGGCGGCCGCGCCGGCGCGCCCGAGGAGCTCGACGTCCTCGCCGAGGTGATCCCGATCGCCAAGGGCATCTACACCCAGTACCAGAACGCCGATCGCCTCGGCCTGAAGCGCATCGATCCGAAGCAGATCGGCTTCACCGTCGACACGCCGGTGCCGTACCGCCTGGTCGATTTGATCTCGCTGGTCGACGAGCGGATGGGCAAGCTGGAAAACCGCTCCTCCCGCATCGTCTATCACAAGCTGATTTCGCGCATCGAGGCGGTCCGCAACGATCCGCGATACGCCTTCATGTTCGACAACGCCAATGTCGGCGGCGACACCATGGCCGAGGTGATCAGCCATCTGTTCCGCCTGCCCGCCAACGGCAAGCCGATGACGGTGATGCAGCTCGCCGGCTTCCCGGCCGAAGTCATCGATTCCGTCGTGTCGGTGCTCTGCCGCATGGCCTTCGACTTCGGCCTGTGGAGCGATGGCGTGTCGCCGATGCTGTTCGTCTGCGAGGAGGCGCACCGCTACGCCGCCGCCGACCGCAATATCGGCTTCGGGCCGACCCGCAAGGCGGTGTCGCGCATCGCCAAGGAAGGCCGCAAATACGGCGTCTATCTCGGCCTCATCACGCAGCGCCCCGCAGAGCTCGACGCCACCATCATCTCCCAGTGCAACACGCTGTTCACGATGCGCCTTGCCAACGACCGCGACCAGGCACTGCTGCGCGCCGCAGTGTCGGATGCGGCCGCGAATTTGCTGTCCTTCGTGCCCTCGCTCGGCACCCGCGAAGTGCTGGCGTTCGGCGAAGGCGTCGCGCTGCCGACGCGGCTGCGCTTCAAGGAGGTGCCGCCGCACCAATTGCCGCGCGGCGAAGCCACCATCTCCAGCGTGCCGTCGGTGACGTCGGGTCACGACATGCATTTCGTCGGCGCCGTGCTCGAGCGCTGGCGCGGCGCGACCTCGCAGCGCGACGCGCCGAACGACCCGGTGTTCCAGGCGCCGCCGGCCAAGACGCTGGCGCCGGCCGAAACCCCGATGCTGCAACCGTCGATGGGCCTCGATCCGGACCGTTTCTCGCTGCTGAAGAAGCCGCTGCGGTAAGCCTCGCTCCATCAACATCGTCATTACGAGCGCAATGACGGAGGAAGGAGCGCCGTTTTATAACGCGCACTTTCTTCGCGGCCACTCCGGCCCGGCTAATTGAGCACGCCACCCGCATCGACTATGGTTGCCGGCCCCAAGCCGGAATCCATGCCCATGACAAAGCCTGCGCAACGCTTCCCCGCTCCCGCCCTCGACACGCTGCCCGACGACATCCGCACCCGTCTCCTCGCGGTGCAGGAGAAGAGCGGCTTCGTGCCGAACGTGTTCCTGACGCTCGCCTATCGCCCCGACGAGTTCCGCGCGTTCTTCGCCTATCACGACGCGCTGATGGAGAAGGATGGCGGCCTGACCAAGGCCGAGCGCGAGATGATCGTGGTGACGACCTCGGCGGCCAACCAGTGCCAGTATTGCGTGATCGCGCATGGCGCGATCCTGCGCATTCGCGCCAAGAACCCGCTGATCGCCGACCAGGTCGCGATCAATTACCGAAAGGCCGACATTACGCCGCGCGAGCGCGCGATGCTCGATTTCGCAATGAAGATCTCGGCCGATGCGCAGCGCATCTCGGATGAGGATTTCGCGGCGCTCGGCCCGCACGGCTTCAGCGACGACGACGTCTGGGACATCGCCGCGATTTCGGCCTTCTTCGCGCTGTCAAACCGGCTCGCAAACTTCACCGGCATGCGGCCGAACGAAGAGTTCTATCTGATGGGACGCCTGCCGAAGAAATAGCGGCGACCGCCGTTATTGCTGCTTCTGCTTCGCCATCAAATCGAGCGCCGGCGCAAAGCGTTCGGCGAACGTCAATGTTTTGGCCTCGCGCGACGCGGCAAGCGAAGCCGAGATGAACGTGTAAAGTCCGACTGAAACGACCGCGAGCAAGGCCGCGGCGAAAGCAACACGACGCATCTTTCCCTCCTTTGGAGGCCCGCCCGCTCGAAAGATGGACCTGCTTTGTTTCAGGACGCCTTCGTCCGGCCTGGAAAATGATTTCGCTCAAGAGACTGTGATTTGCGCTCTCTCGCGAGAACGCATGCCGCGACACACCTGACTCTCTGCTGGTGCGAACTTGGCCAGCAAACACCGCGACTAATAAAGGCCATTGGTGTTCGAGGCCAGGCACGCACGACACAGGGAATTTTGAGTGCACGATCACGATCGAGAATCGTATGACAGCCACGACAGTCAGCGTTTGCGGAGCTACAGCTTCGATGAGGAGGCCTCCCATGAGCGTTGCCATCCAGAAGCTCAATGGCCTGTGGCACCTCATCGTCGGCTCGTACCAGATCCGCACGCCTTTCCGCGAGACCCAGGACCGCGCGCTGGTCGTGACTTACGCCCGGCACGCCTATCCCGGCGCAAAAATCTTCCAGCGCGATTGATGTGAGCGTTGCTCCGTACCAATTTTCGCGCGTTCGGGTTTCATTCGTCGCGTACGTCCAGCCACGATTATGTTCGGCACTGCCATCATCGCGCTTTAGCTCGTTGTTCGACCTGCATCGCACGACAACGATCCCACGCTGACACCCTGTCGATGTAATCGCTGCGACGTACACGTGTCACATGCGCGTCGTCGGCGACGCTCGATAATCACGCTCATTCCGGATCACATCCGCGCGAATTGCGCAGCGAGCTTGGGGGCGTCCACATGAGCAGGAAAACCGCTTTCTCCGTGATATCGGCGATGTCGCTCGCCACGACGCTGGCCGCTGTGGCAGTTCCAGCGCACGCAGACGGCGATGACCGCGACCACGATGGCGACCATCATCGCCGCAAGCCGCAGGTCGTGCTGATCTCGCTCGACGGCGCCAAGCCCAATTTCATTCAGCAATTCATCGACGAAGGCGTGCTGCCGCGCGACGGCGGCCTGGCGCGGCTGAGCCGCCATGGCGCGGTTGCGCTGCAAAACGTGACGGCATCGCCGTCGCTGACGGCCGTCTCGCATATCGAGATCGCGACCGGCTCGACCGCCGTCCACAATGATATTCCCTCGAACACCTTTGAGGCGATCGTCGGCCCGATCACATCGAGCCTCAGCGGCTTCGCGGCTCCAATCGGCGGCTATCTCGAGAGCCCGCTCGGACCCTCGCCGCATCCGACGGCTGCACCGCTCTGGGTGCAGCTGCGCCAGCAGGGCAAGAAGGTCGCCACCGCGACGTGGCCGGGCGGCGACGGCGCCGACATCTCCATCAACGGCACCGTGGTGCAGCCGGCGCAGCCGACCCGAACAGTCAACTACACCGTGCCGTTCGGCGCGTTCGGCGGCCTCTCGGCCCAGGGTTTCACATTGTCCCAGTCGGACTTCACGCCGGATCCGGCCATCCTCACCGGACTTCAGGCCGCCGGCCACTTCTCCTACAGCCCCGTGCTGGTGACGACGAACCCGATCGAGACGTTCTCCTGCGCCTCGGCGCAGACCTCGACCTGCTCGAGCAACGCGGCAACCTTCGATGTCAAATTCGCGATCAAGGTGGCGGCGATCGACACCACCAACGACAACAAGGTGAACTACGACACGCTGGTGTTCTTCGACATGACACAGGGCATCAAGTCGGGGCCGTTCCGCGCGCCGTCGACCGGCCCGGCCTATGTCAAGTTCGGCGGCGAGAATGCGCCGTTCTTCTTTGAAGGCAGCGGCGCCAAGGTCGGTGCCGCCTACTTCGTCTCGCAGCTTGCGCCCGACCTGTCGACCGTGCGCTTCGCCCGCTACAGCGCCAACTTCATCCCGCGCAACACGCCGGTGCTGGCCGACGTCGACGACATCAACAACAATATCGGCTTCTGGCGTCCGCAGGGAGACTTCCGCATCCCGGAGCGGCTCAGCCCGGGCTTCACCAGCTTCCCCGACGTCGAGATCGAGGCGATGTACGAGGACATGGTCAAGACCTTTGTGCGCTACCAGGCGGATATCGGCGAGCGCGCGATCCAGAACCATCCCGACGCGGACCTCGTGATGGTCTATATCGAAGAGCCCGACGGCTCCGAGCATCAGTTCCTGCTGATTGATCCCCGCCAGGGCACCAACCCGGCGGACCCGAACTCGATCGGCGCCAACCAGGATCCGGCCAAGGTCGCGCGCTACGCATCCTATATCCGCTTCGCCTATCAGGCCGCCGACAAGGCGGTGAAGCAGATTTTGGACGCGGCCGGTCCCGACAGCGACGTCATCGTGGTGTCGGACCACGGCTTCGCACCGTTCCACACCTCCGTCAGCATGACCAACATCCTCAAGAATGCCGGCATCGACACCACGAAGCTGGCGATCCGCACCTCGGGGCCGGCGGCCAACATCTATGTCAATCTGCAAAACCGCGAGTCCGGCGGCACCATCGATCCCGCAACCTACAAGGCGCTGGTCGCGCAAATCACCGATGCCGTGAAGAACGCCGTCGATCCCAATCCGAAGTTCAACGGATCGCTCGACGGCGGGCGGCTCTTCACCGTGGTCGAGACCCGGCCGGTGGTCTGCAACGCCGGCACCGGACAATGCACCAGCAAGACCATCGGCCAGGATTTCGGCGACGTGTTCGCGCTGATGGCGCCCGGCTATAATTTCGACGGCGTCCAGAACCCCGGCGTCGCCCGTCTCGGCGACGCGCCATTCAACGCGGCAACGACCACGCTGTCGATGCCGAACTTCTATGGCGCGCACGGCCACGATCCCGAGCTGCCGGTGATGAGCGCGACCTTCATCGCCGCCGGTCCCGATATCCAGAAGACGACGATCCGGCGCATGCACAATCTCGACGTGGCGCCGACCATCATGCGGATCCTCGGCGTCAGGCCGCACGACGTCGACGGCGAGGTCTTGCACGAGATCCTGCGCTGAAGCGGATCGTGCCATCAAAAAAGCTCAGCGGCTGCTGTGGAGCCTCACAGCAGCCGCCAAGCGCGAAATGATGTCACCGCCGAAGGCAACCACGCCTCAGACGGTGCCGATGATCCCTTCGACCAGATAATCGGTGTGCTCGAGCGAGGGATCGTAGAGCCCGGTCTCCTTGTCGCTGATGACCTTGCCGGTGTTGCTCTTCACGGTGCCGGTGAAGATCGGCTTGCCCGCCTTCAGGTCGGCGATCGCGGCCATGGCGGCGTTGCGGCCGGCGTCGCTGCAACCGGCGCCGAAGGCGGAGCTCGCCACCATGTCCTTGTCGTAGCCACCGATCACCATGTTCGGCAGCTTCTCGCCCTTGGCGATCATGCCGGCAAAGCTCTTGTAGATCGTGCCCCATTTCAGCTCGGCGCCGGTGATGAAACCCTTTGGCGCGAGGTTGGCCTGGTCGGCGTTGTGGCCGCAGCTCTTGACCCCGCGCTTCTCCGCGGTCTCGATCACGACCTTGGGGCTGTCGATGTGGCAGGCAATGACATCGCAGCCGGCATCGACCAGCGCATTGGCGGCCTCGGCTTCGCGCACCGGCAGCGCCCAGTCGCCGGTCACGATCAACTGCACCGTCACGTTGGGATTGACCTTGCGTGCCCCGAGCATGAACGAGTTGACGTTGCGCAGCACCAGCGGGATCGGCTTGGCCGCGATATAGCCGATCTTGTTGGACTTGGTCGAAAGGCCGGCGGCGATGCCGTTCACATAATGGCCCTGGTCCAGATAGCAGAAATAGCCGCCGGCATTGGAGGGATGCTTGTCGGCCTGCCACAGCGAGGTCGGATGGCGAAACTCCACCTTGGGATATTTCCTGGCGGCGTCGACCATGAACGGATTGAAATAGCCGAACGAGGTCGGAAACAGCAGCGATGCGCCGTCGATGTTGATCATCGATTCCATCGTCTTCGCCACCGCCGCGGTCTCCGGGACGTTCTCTTCCTCGACGACCTTGACGCCCGGGATTGCCTTCAGCGCCTGCGCGCCGACGGCATGGGCCTGGTTCCAGCCGTAGTCGGCGCGCGAGCCGACATAGATGATGCCGACGGTGATATCCGCAGCCCGCGCCGGCGCGCCAAGGCCGGAGAGGACGAAGGGACTGGCGGCGACGCCGCCGAGAAAGCTGCGGCGGGAGAACGAATGCGTGGTCATAGGCAATACTCCATGATTGGCCGTGGCGTCGCAGCGCACGGCGGTGGCAAACACTGGAATGAGGCGGTGGGGTCGAAGCGTCGGCTAAGGCGGATTTGCGATGATCATCGCTTCCCCCTCGCCTTGGGTTTGGGAAGTCGCGCGACCTTGACCGAGGCGCCGCCAGCGAGGGCCTCGCTGTAGCGCGACAGCACCGCGCCGAGATCGAAGCCGGCCGCGGAATCGCCGTCGAGCAGCGCGCGCTGCTCGACCGAGCCGAGATGGCGATCCATTATCCTGATCGCGGCGTCGGCATCGCCTGCCCGCAAGGCCGCCACGATCTCGCGATGCTCGTTGACGGCGCAATCGGCCGAATGCGGCCGGCCGTACAGCGCGAGGATCAGCGAGCAGCGCGACACCACTTCGCCGAGATAGCGGCGGATCAGCGCATTGCCGGCCATCTCGCCGAGCCTGGTGTGGAATTCGCCGGCCAGCCGGATCGACACCCGTGCCTCGCCGGCCTGGCGCGCGGCTTCTTCGGCGCGGACATGACCCTCGAGCTCGGCGCCAAATCGCGGCTGCCAGCGCGCGATCACCAGACGCACCACCTCGCGCTCCAGCATGCGACGGGTCTCGAAGATCTCCTTGGCCTGATCCAGCGTCGGCTTGGCCGTGGTCGCGGTCCGCCGCGGCGGCGCATCGACCAGCCCCTCCGACTGCAATTGCGCCAGCACCTCGCGCACCAGCGTCCGGCTCATGCCGAAACGCGTGCCGAGCTCGTCCTCCGGCAGCTTGGTGCCCGGCGGCAATGCCTGCTCGATGATGGCCTGACGCAGCGCCTGGCTGGCGAGATCGACGCGGGAGGATTTCTTGCTCATCGGACCGTCGCGCTGGAGATGCCGGTCGGCTTTGGCCGGCGTAATCTGGTGTACAGTAACACCAATAACTGTACACATGATGCGGAGATTTTAGTCGACCAGCGCGAAGATTCGGCACGCGAGCGCTCAAAGTTTGCACTCGATTAATCACCAAATCCGCCGATAATTACCCAAAATGGCGGCACGTCGATCACCCTGCTTCGCTCAAAAACTGTATACAAGATTTCTCAAAACGCATTCTGGAGGCCAATTTGACCGAGACCGTGATCAGGCTGCGGCTCAATCAGCAGCAGCTCGAATTGATGGACCGGACCATCGCCAGCGGCGTCGCGCCGGACCGCGCCGCTTTGGTGCGGCTGGCCGTGCGCGAATACGCGGCGGCGCGGAAGGCCGAGACCACGGCGAAGCCGAATGATCTGGAGCCGGTGCGATGAGCGAGCGCCCTATCCTGTTCGAGCATGTGCTGGAGCCCGGCACGGGCAAGGCCATCGAGCTCCTGAAAGGCCAGATCCTGCGCATCGAGCAGGTCGAAGGCGGCCAGTGCGCCGATTTCAACTGCTTCAACCTGCACGACTACAAGGAGTTCATGCATTGCGGGCGGACCCGCACCGTGCACGGCTTCCATCCGACCAAGGGCACCTTCATGTGGTCGGCGCCGCCGCGCGAGCGCGCGATGCTCTATATCCTCGAGGACACGGTCGGCCGCAACGACGTGCTGTTTCCCCGTTGCAGCGCCTATGTCTACGAGGCGTCTTACGGTTTTTCGGTGCACACCAATTGCCATGACATCCAGGCCGAGGCGCAGCGGGAATACGGATTGACGCCCGACGACGTGCACGATTCCTTCAACCTGTTCATGTGCACTGGCGTCGACCAGGACGGCCACGCCTACATGACGCGGCAGACCACCAAGGCGGGCGACCATGTCGACCTTCTGGCGCTGATGGACGTGCTGGCGGTCCCGAACGTCTGCGGCGCCGACGTGATGCGCACCAGCAATTTCGCGCTGAAGCCATTGAAGCTGACGGTGTTTGCGGCAACGGAGGTCGATCTGGCGCGCGTGCCGAAGACGCCGACGCTGGCGAGCCAGCGCACGCCGAAGGATTTTCGCAATCCGACCATCAAGACCGACCGGCCGCTGCGCCGTGACCCCGCTTACAAGCCGGAGTTTCCGAACACACCGATCCGCATCACCGAGCTGCCGGTCGCGCTGTCGGCCGAGGAGCTTGCGGATTTCAACGCGGCCAAGCGCAGCGATATCTATGGCGAGGACGACGCCGCAGCGTTGCGCGACATGCTGTTCGCATGGTGGGAAGAACGCTTCCTCCAGGCGCATGCCGGCGCACCTTCGATCGAGAGTGAATGATGGATGACGTGACGTTCGATTTCCGCGTGCTGTCGGCGCGCGACAAATACAAGCTCCTGATCGGCACCGTGGTGCCCCGCCCGATCGCGCTGGTGACGACGGTCAATCCCGAAGGGCGCGTCAACGCGGCGCCGTTCAGCTTTTTCAATTGCCTGTCGGCCGATCCGCCGATCCTGGCGCTCGGCGTCGAGAACCATCCGGACATGCGGTTCAAGGACACCGGCCTCAACATCCGCCTGACCGAGGTTTTTACCGTCAACATCGTCTCGCATGCGATTGCCGAGGCCATGCATGTCTGCGCCGTGCCGTTCGCGCCGGATCATGACGAGCTGAAGGCGGCCGGCCTGACCGCCATGCCGGGCAAGACGGTGGCATCGCCCTGGATCAAGGAGGCGCCGGCCGCGTTCGAATGCCGCCGCCACATCACGCTGGAGCTCGGCAAGTCGCGGCAGATCATCATGGGCGAGATCCTGTTTGCGCATTATCACGCCGACGTCGTCGACGCCGAGCGGCTGCACATCGACCCTGCCCGGCTCGATGCCATCGCCCGGCTCGGCGGCAGCACCTGCTCGACCATCCGCGACCGTTTCGACATGGCGACGCCGACGCTGGAGGATTGGAACGAGCAGCAGTCGTAGGAGAACCTACGCCTCCTGAACCTCGAGCGTAATCGACACCTTCAAGAACGGCACGCCCTCCGCGCGGACATCGACGACGACACGATGCGCGCTACCGGCGATGAAGGCGTCTCGGGCGATCGAGGCGCCGGTCAGCACGGCTTCCTTGCGCGCGTCATTGACGTCAGGGAATTCCTGCCCGCTCTCGTCCGGAATGAGACGGCCATTCTCGTGGATGTCGAAATGGAAGCGCGGCATCGGCGGCTCAAAGCGTGGGCGACTGGTGCAAATAACGGCCGTCGAAATCTGCAAGTTCCAAAAATTTGCGTTCGTCGAGCACGGTGACCCGGCCACGGTGCAGCTCGACGATGCCTTCCTGACGCAACTGCTTGATCACTCGGTTGGCGTGAACGGCGGTGATCCCCAGGGCTTCGCCGATCTGTTCCTGTGTCAGCGGCATCTCGAAATTGCCGCCGTCCACGCGGCCGATGATCCGCAGGCGCTCGCGTAATTCGATCATGACATGGGCGAGCCGCGCGGGCGCCGGGCGCTGGCCGACATTGACGATCCATTCGCGGAACATCGCAGCATCGATCAGGGTGTCCCGCCAGAACATCTCGGCAACAGCGGGCCTGCGGCGATGCAGCTTTTGCAGCGTCTTGTGGCTGATGAAGCCGAGTGTCGACGGCGTCAACGTCGACAGATCATGGTCCATGACGTGCAGGAACAGGCTCATCAAATCGGGGATTTCGCCGGGGATGTGGATCGAGAGGATCTGCCGCTTACCGTCCGCGATCGTCTTGGAGCGTGCGCAAAAGCCCTCCGCGATCAGGCAGCATTCCGTCGCCCGCTCGCCGTCACGCACTACCGGCGTCTCCGCCGGATACTGCCGAACCGCGATCGGAAGGGCCTCGATCTCTCCGACATCCTCGTCGGAAATGCCGGATGAAATGCGCAGGCGTTTGAGAAGCGCCGCGCGGATCGTATCGCTGGGCAAGTCGGGTCAGCTCCGGTCGTATGCAGTGGACCACGATGAAAAACCCGCGATCGGTGCGCCCGGTTCCAACAAAAGTTAAGGACGCTGCGCGCATTCGCGTGCTTGGCTTTATGCAGGAAAGGCCCAAGCCATGACCAAGAAACGCAACCGCACGCGACCGGCCCTGTCGCTCCAGGAGCGCCTGAAAAAATTCAGCCAGGAGGCCCGCACTGCTGCCAAAAGCTTGCCGGCCGGCGCCGAGCGCCACACGCTGATGCAGAAGGTGCGCGACGGCGAAGCTGCCGCCGAGATGGAGCGCTGGCTGTCCCCGCCCGGCCTGCAAAGCCCGAAATGATCGCACAGGCGCGACGCGGTTATCTTTACCAGCCGCAAAGGACGTCCCGAGCGAACAGGGGCCGAATGTTCGAAAGTGCACATCGCTCGCGCGCGCACTCGGCTTAGGCTTCACGCTCGTCTTTCATCGGGAGCGTGACACCCGCTGGAGGCCGATTGCCCCGGTTCGGCTTCGCCTCCGCTTCCGGCAAGCAAAGCGCGGCGGCCCCAGCCCATCACCCTTCCACGCTGGGGCCGTCTCGCCGCGGATCGTCTTAATCGTCGTCCGCCGGACCGCACCAGCCGGGCAGGTAGATCGCATCCTTGCTCTTGGCCGCCGCCATGGCTTTTTCCAGCGCCTTGTCGAAATTGGCGTCGACCGCCTTGCGCGACAATTTCCGGCGCAGATAGTCGGCCCACAGGAATTCGGAGAACGGCGTGGTGTCCTTGGCGAAGCCGCCCATGCGGCGCAGCTCGCCGGCGAGGCTGCGGAACGGATCGTCCTTGAGATCGACGACCGATTTCGGCAGGTCGCGGAACGGACGGCGCTCGCCCTTGGCATCGTAGGGATAGACCCAGCGCTTGTTGTCCATCACGCCCCAGAACGCTTCGCGCTCGACCATTCTGAGATCGCCGACCACGGTGACCAGCACTTCCTTGACGCCCTCGTCATGCAGTGCGCGGCCGAGGTGGTGATGGTCGATCACGTAGTAGCGCTCGTCCGGTCCGAACACGACGGGGATCATGTGGGTGCCGAGCATGTCGGACTGCTTCTTCTTGTCGCGCTCGCGCCAGCGCTTGCGCTTCTCCTTGACCTCGCGCATGCCGACCGTCATCTGCGTCGGCCGGAGCGACAGGATCGGCACCGGATGCACTCTCGGCTCGCGCGCGTTGGTGGTGGTCATGGTCGAGGGCCTCTCATCTGGTTGCAACGGTCCAAGGTTCGGTCGAGGTTCCCGACTATGCCATGGGCCTTGCCGCTGCAAAATCCGTTCGCACGTGTGGCGTCCGCAAGCCAGCGTTCACGGGCGCGCGAGGCAAGGCTGTTGTTGCAGCGCAAACCGCATCCCTGCACCGGGATGACAGCCCCTTCTGCCGCTCGTTCGCAATCTGCGATGAAAGATCATGCCAGCGCGCAGCGCACGTGCGCGTTGAGAAGATTTTCTGCAACGCCTCTGCCACGTATGCTATCTAAAATTTGCTGCTTCGGAGTGATCCCCGCACCATGAAATCCCAGCGGCCCATAACCTCGGACGACGAGCACCGGGTGCTCCAGTTCAGGCCGCGCACCTCGCCCTCGCCGGTGGTCCACCGGGGCGGCGGCATCGTGCAGCCGCTGCACGGCGCCCCCGAGCCGCTCGACCTGTCGCGTTATGAGCAGCCCCGCGCCGAGCCGGACGACTTCCGCCACCGCATGCTCGCCAATATCGCAGCACTGGCCTTCACCATCGCGCTGACCGCGATCGGGATCTGGCTCGCGGTCTCGATCGCCGATCTGCGCCGGACCCAGGACTGCGTGCTGATGGGCCGGCGGGACTGCGTCAGGATCACCACGCCCCATATCTAGGCAAGGGCACACCGCCCCCCCGGCGGAGGGGCCCGACGGGCATCCCCAGCCCCGTCCCTGACTGTCCCCTTGGGCCTGCCCGGCTCCATTGAACTCAGGGCGGCGCTCCGATATACGGGCTTTCGACCCAACCAGAGGGGGTTTGAGGGCGTCATTCGGGGCGCGATGCAGGCCCTCCGTGCCCTTCTGGAACATCCGAAAAATATTCGCAATATATCAAAGGCTTAGTGATGTCCTCCACATTCGATCAGGTCGCTACGATCATCGCTGAAACCTGCGACATCCCGCGCGACACGATCACGCCGGATAGCCATGCCATCGATGACCTCGGCATCGACAGCCTCGATTTCCTGGACATCGCGTTCGCGATCGACAAGCAGTTCGGCATCAAGCTACCGCTGGAAAAGTGGACCCAGGAGGTCAACGACGGCAAGGCGACCACCGAGCAGTATTTCGTGCTGAAGAACCTGTGCGCGCGCATCGACGAGCTGGTCGCAGCCAAGGGCGCGAGCGCCTAGTCGCGCAATCATGCAACTCGAATACTTCCACATGATCGATCGCATCGTCGACCTCAAGGTCGACGAGAAGACGATCGTCGTCGAGGCCCAGGTCCCGCAGGAGAGCACCATCTTCGAGGGGCACTTCCCGGGCTATCCCTTGATGCCCGGCGTGCTCCTGATCGAATCGATGGCGCAGGCCTCGGGCTTTCTCCTGCTTGGCGTGCTGAAGTTCGAGCGGATGCCGATTCTTGCAGCCGTCAAGGAAGCCAAGGTCCGCGGCTCGGTGTTTCCGGGCGACCTCATGACCCTCGAAGCAAGCGTAGCCCATGAGGGCTCGGGCTATGCCATGACCGAGGCCAAGATCCGGGTCGGCGGCAAGCTGCGCGCGAATTCGACGCTCACCTTCACCCTGATTCCCTTCCCCAATTCGGATATGCGCGGATACATGGACGCGGTCGCCAAGCGCGTCGGCTTTCCGCAACAGGCCGTATCGCCATGACTGAGATTGCTTCGAAGGCCGGCCAGACGGAAGTCTGGATCACCGGCATTGGTCTTGCCACCTCGCTAGGCGAGGGGCTCGACGCCAACTGGGCCGCGCTTCAGGAGAAGCGCATCAATGTCGACGAGAAGGGCTTTGCGCCTTTCATCGTGCATCCCTTGATGCCTGTTACCTTCGACAGCCAGATCCCGAAGAAGGGCGACCAACGCCAGATGGAAGCCTGGCAGCGCATCGGCGTCTATGCCGCAGGGCTCGCGCTCGACTCGGCCGGCATCAAGGGCAACAAGGACATCCTGTCGAAGATCGACATGGTGGTCGCCGCCGGCGGCGGCGAGCGCGATCTCAACGTCGACACCGGCGTGCTCACCGCCGAGGCCAAGGGGGCGAACGCACCCGGCTTCCTCAACGAGCGGCTGATGAGCGATCTGCGCCCCACTCTGTTTCTGGCCCAGCTCTCCAATCTGCTCGCCGGCAACATCGCCATCGTCAACGGTCTCGGCGGCACCTCGCGCACCTTCATGGGCGAAGAGGTTGCGGGCGCCGATGCCGCGCGCATCGCGCTGTCGCGCATCGCCTCGGGCGAGAGCGACATTGCGCTGGTCGGCGGCTCGCACAATGGCGAGCGCAAGGACCTGATGGTCCTCTACGAATTCGGCGACTTCAATCTGAAGGACAAGTTTGCCCCCGTGTGGCAGCGCAAGGACCACGCCGGCTTCGCGCTCGGCTCGGCCGGCGCTTTCCTGGTGCTGGAATCGAAGGCGCATGCGGAAGCGCGCGGCGCCAAGCCGTTCGCAAAGCTGTCGAGCGTGGTGACGGATCTCGCCCGGCGCAAGCAGTCCGGCGACATGGAAGCGACGCTGGAGAGGCTTTGGGACAAGCTGCCGAAGCGCGAGGGCAAGGGCGCGATCATCTCGGGTGCAACCGGCGCCGAGCCGGCGACGTCGGAAGAGCGCGGCTTCCTGAAGAAGCATGCCGATTTTCCGGTGCGCGCGACCGGCACGATGTTCGGTCACACCATGGAAACGCAATTCCCGCTCGGGATCGCGCTCGCAGCTCTCGCGATCTCGCGCGGCGCGCTGTTCCCGCCGAACGATTCGACCGGGACCGAGGTTGACATGCAGGGAGCGCCCACCCAGATCGTGGTGGTGGGGGCCGGACACTGGCGCGGCGAAGGCATGGCGCTGGTCGAGGCGGTTAGCTAGTTCTTTTGGGGGACACATGACTGCACCACGCGACAAGCTCGGACGTCCCGTCGTCGTCGTCACCGGCATGGGCATCACGACCTCGCTCGGCGCCGGCAAGGCCGACAATTGGTCGAAGCTCGTGGCCGGCGAATCCGGCATTCGCACCATCACGCGTTTTCCGATCGACGGGTTGAAGACGACGATGGCCGGCACGGTCGATTTCGTCAGCGTCGATCCGTTCTCCTCCACCGGCCTCTCCGAACGCATGGCCGAGCTGGTCACCCAGGAAGCGCTTGAGCAGGCCGGCATCGGCGCCAAGGGCGATTTCCCGGGCCCCCTGTTCCTCGCCGTCGCGCCGGTCGAGGTCGAATGGCCGCAGCGCCGCGAGCTCGGCCGCGCCGTCGGCAAGCCCGACTTCACCTATGACGATCTGCTGCGCATCTCCGGCGGCGGCAAGTACAACGCCTATCACCACCGCTTCATGTTCGGCTCGGTCGCCGCCCACCTCGCCGAGACCTTTGGCACCAAGGGCTCGCCGATCTCGCTGTCGACGGCCTGCGCCTCCGGCGCGACCTCGATCCAGCTCGGCGTCGAGGCGATCCGCCGCGGCGAGACCGACGCCGCGCTGTGCGTCGCCACCGACGGCACGGTCAATCCGGAAGCGCTGGTGCGCTTCTCGTTGCTCTCGGCGCTGTCGACCCAGAACGATCCGCCGCAAGCGGCCTCCCGCCCCTTCTCCAAGAACCGCGACGGCTTTGTCATGGCCGAAGGCGCAGGCGCGCTGGTGCTGGAGAGCTACGAAGCCGCGACCGCGCGTGGCGCAAAGATCCTTGGCGTGATCGCCGGCTGCGGCGAGCTCACCGATTCCTTCCATCGCACCCGCTCGTCGCCAGACGGCAAGCCGATCATCGGCTGTATGAAGAAGACCCTGGCCGATGCCGGCATGGAGCCGGACCAGATCGACCACATCAATGCGCACGGCACCGCGACGCCCGAGAACGACAAGATGGAGTACAACACGACATCGGCCGTGTTCGGCGATCTCGTCTCGAGGATTCCGGTCACCTCGAACAAGTCGATGGTCGGCCACACCATCTCGGCCGCAGGCGCGGTGGAGGCGATCTTCTCGCTGCTCACGCTCGAGCATCAGCGCATTCCGCCGACGATCAATTACGACAATCCGGATCCCACGATCCTGTTCGACGTCGTCGGCAACACCGCGCGCGACGCCCGCGTCACCGCGGTGATGTCGAACTCGTTCGGCTTCGGCGGCCAGAACGCCTCGCTGATCCTGACCCGCGAACCGGCCTGACCGGACGGATGGCGCTGCTTCCTGCGAGCACGAAGGCCCGCGCGCGGGAGGCGGCCAAATCGATCGCCGGCGGCCTGATCGGCGCGGCCACCGTCGGCATGCTGCGCACCACGCGCTATTTTGACCCGGTCAAGACCTCGGACTTTTTCGCGCGCCTCACCAGGACGATCGGCCCAAAGCTGCGCGAGCACCGCATCGGCCGCGCCAATCTCACCGCCGCCTTCCCCGAGAAGTCGCCGGAGGAGATCGAACAGATCCTGATGGGCGTGTGGGACAATCTCGGCCGCGTCGGCGCCGAGTTCGCCCATATGGACCACGTCTGGGATTACGACCGCGCGCATCCGGAGAAGAGCCGGATCGAGCTGCCGAAGCGCAGCATCGAATTGTTCGACCACATCCGTGACGACGGCAAGCCGGCGCTGATCTTTGCCGCCCACCTCGCCAATTGGGAATTGCCGGCGCTCGCCGCCGTCGCACATGGGCTCGACGCTGCGATCCTCTATCGCCGGCCGAACATCGCCTCTGCTGACCGCATCATCCAGCAGATGCGCCAGGTCAACATGGGCACGCTGATCCCGGCCGGCCGCGACGCGCCGCTGCGGCTCGGGCAGGCGCTCAAGGACGGCAAGCACGTCGCCATGCTGATCGACCAATATCTGACCGGCGGCGTCGAGGTCACCTTCTTCGGTCGCAAGACCCGCGCCAACCCGACGCTGGCGCGCCTGTTGCGCCAGGTCGAATGCCCCATCCACGGCGTCCGTATCATCCGCAAGCCCGGCTTTCGCTTTACCGCCGAGCTGACCGAGGAGATTCCGCCGGTGCGCGATGCCGAAGGCAAGATCGACATCCAGGGCACGACCCAGGCGATCACCAGTGTGGTGGAGAGCTGGGTACGCGAGTATCCCGAGCAGTGGCTGTGGCTGCACCGCAGGTGGCGGTAGTTACCCCGTCATTGCGAGCGCAGCGACGCAATCCAGGCTACACCCGCGGAGGGATTCTGGATTGCTTCGCTGCGCTCGCAATGACGACGCTGTTAGTCCCGTCGTCCTGAGGTGCGAGCTGCGCAGTGCATTTGCACTGCGCAACGAGCCTCGAAGGATGAGCAGCCGGATGCAACCGGGCCGTCGCCCCTCGAGGCTTGCAGACCTCACCGCGTCGTTGCGGCCCTGACGGCGCGGAAGAACGAGTCCTGTCCTTTGACCGCGGCGTAGAGGTTGAGCCGACCCCAGCCGTCCCAGGTGTTGCCGTCGAGCAGTGCGAAGCCGGATGGCAGCGCGGTGTTGCGCAGGATCTCGGTCCGCTGCTCGTCGGTGGCATAGGGGAAGCGGGTCAGCAGCAACACCTGCGCCTGCACCGGGACGGTCTCAGGCAACTTCATCGACGAGGCCAAGGCGAGCCCGTAGCTCATCCGGTAGGTGTAACCCCTGCTGTCGTCCGGATCGAGGTTGTAGTCGGGCTCCCGATCGTCGCGGTCATGATCGCGCCCGGCGCGACGGTCGTGGCCATCGTCGTCGTGGGTGCCGCGGAGCCGCTTGAGGCAGTCTTCCACCGTGCTCGTACCGCACGATTGCGCCAGATATTTCTGGGCCTTGGTATGGGCCTGATAGACTGCATAGGCGGAGGCGTTGGCGGAATTGGTCCAATCCAGCCGGTTGCCATACGGACCATAGAGCGCGCCGTAGATGTTGGTCGCGACGATCGCGGTCGCCTCGATACGGCCGCCGATCACGTCCAGCGGCGAATGCATGCCGGCAAGAATGCGATTGTTGCCGAGGTCGGCGGCGCGAACCAGCAGGCTTTCAAATTGCTGCGGCACCAGGAAGGCCAGACCGAGCGCCTGGTTGTAGGCGAGATTGGTGTGACCGCTGACGAAGGCGCCGTCGCCGTAGGGATTGGTGCCGTTCGCAATCTGCCAGAGCAGCGTCGGAACCTTGACCTTGGCCGAGAGCCTGAACGGACGGGGCGCCGTGCCGATGCCCGGAACGTAGTCGCCGGCGTTGAACTGGGTCGGCGTGAAATTGCCCGACGCGTCGAAGCTTCCGACGTCGGGGACCGTAATCGGATTGCCTCCATTGGCCGCCACCAGCGCCGCAGTCGCGGTGTAGCCCCGCACCCAATTGAGCGTGTTGTAGTAGGCGATCGGCACCGAGAAACTGCTGAAATAGGTCGGAACGACGAACTGCGCGGTGTCCGTGGCCGAGAGACCGGCCTTGTTGCTGACGGCATTGTAATTGCCGTAGCGCGCGTCCAGCGGGCTGATCACCCCGGCGGCGATCGACGCGGGGTTCACGACCGGCGCGGTCGAGCCCATGTAGCGCTCGAACGTGCGCTTCGGCGGCTCGGTCGAGGCGTTGTTGCGGATGGTGGTGTTGAGGAAGTTTGCGGCATCGGACAATGGCGTCGCAGTGCCGTCGCCAAAGGCCGCAAAGCCGATGGTCGCGCTGTTGAGATAGTTGATGCCGTGTGCGGACGCGTCGTAGTCCTGCAACGTGGTCGCCGGATACGAGGTGGGCGTCAGGCTCGTGGGCGGCGTCGCCGTCGTGGAAGACCCGATCCCCGTCATGAAGTACGACGTCAGAGGCCCCAACCCGTTGAGAACGCTATAGGGCTGCGCCGTGCGATCGTCATGAACCGCGGCGAGCGTTTGCGCCGGCGTGCGTTCTTGCGTCATCCTGATGACGGTCAGATAATTCTGCTCCATGACCCCCACGCCGTTCCTCAGCTTGGGATCGACGAGCATGAGACGGGTGTAGGAATCCAGCAGGTTGACGATCGTGGATCCGACCGAGGCGGTGGAGCTGTTGGTGAAATTCACCGGCGGCGTGGAAGGAATGGAGTCGGCGCGCGCCGCGGCCGGCAGCAGAGCAGCGCCGAGGGTCGCATATCTCCAGAATTTCGAAGGCGAAAAGGTTGTCATCTGAATGGGCTCCGGATCCTGGCCTGCTGAATGCACCCGGTGCTTCTGCACACGAGTGGGGATCTGCTCGACGAGCCGACACCATCCCCGCGCCTGAGGTATTTATCGATCGTTACAGTATGATAACGACGACGTTACCGCTCACATGCAAGATGGGCCGAAAGCGCGCTCCGCTCCAAGCGTGGGGGTCTGGATCTATTGCCGCGACGTAGATGGAGGGATGCGTCGTGGAAAGCTGAGTGCGCGAGCATCCCGAGCGGCGGCTGTGGCTGCATCGCAGGCTGCGGTAGCGGTCACTGCGCTGGCTCCTTGTTATCCAGTTTCAACCGGTAACGGGTATGCCGGAGTTCGCCCGTTCTGGTCAGCGCTCCTTTCGCGACAAGATCCTGGAGGTCGCGTGTCGCCGTCGCGCGCGGAGCCTTCGTAATGCTGATGTAGTTTTCGGCGCTGAGACCACCCTTGAAGCCATCGATGCCCTCCTTGAACATGCGGGCGATCGCCTTCTCCTGGCGAGCGTTGAATTGCCCACGCAGACGCTCATAGAACCTTGTCTTCGCGATATAGAAGTCGACCCGCTGATTGGTGTTTTCCTGCGCTTGGAGGGTTGTTTGGCCGAAGTACAGCAGCCAATCCGTTATCTCCATGCGCTTGTTGTTGCGCTCAAGAGCATCGTAGTAGGCCGTCCGCTTGCGTTCGATGGTAAATGCCAACGCGATCAGCGTTGGCTGACCTAGATTTTGCGCAAGCGATTTTTCTGCCAGCGCACGAGCAATCCTGCCGTTGCCATCTTCGAAAGGATGAATGCTGACAAAGTAGAGGTGCGCCATGGCGGCGCGCGTGATTGCCGGCAGCGGGTGAGCGCCATCCGGCCCGGTGTCGTTGAACCACTGGACGAACGCAGCCATCTCTCTCGCCATGGTCTCGGAAGGCGGCGCCTCAAAGTGAACCTTGCGCTGACCGATCGCTCCGGAAACAATCTGCATGGGTTCGGAATCGGCACGGTAGGCGCCTATCGTCTTGATCGCCCGATCCCCACTCATCAACATGCCGTGCCAGCCAAACATCGTCTTGCCGGTCAGTGGCGTCGCGAAGTTGAGGTACAGATCGACCATCATTTGCGCGATGCCGCGTTCGGCAGGAGACACACCGGCCTGCTGATCACCAAGGCCGAACTGGTGCCGCAACGACGACTGAACGCTGTCCCGGTTGAGGATCTCGCCCTCGATCTCTGAGGTTTTCAGCGCCTCGTCACTGATGACTTCAATGCGCAAGTTCTCCCGATCACCTTGGCTGACATGCTTGAAGGCGCCGATGAACTCGCCAGAGCGAAGCAGGAATTCAGCCTCGAGCGGCGCCAGGGCGACCGCGTCGTAGGTAAAATGTGGCCAGGTCGGCTGCTCCCAATTCCAGCGCATGAGCTATAGAATTCCCTTCTATAACTCATTATAGATGATAATACGAGCTATTAGAAAGCCCATTCCATAACTCCCGAGAGCCCGCTACGGCGAGACTGCCATCGTCGGCAGCAACCGGTTCGCCCTGTCCTACAGTTCGCAGGACACAACGAATGTACGCGCCGAGCTCGGGCGCACGCACCGACCGGCGCTTCCTCGTTGAGAACGCTGTGCTCACCCTGCGCGGCCGGAAATGAAATGGCGCAACGGTCTCTCACTCGCGTGTACCGTCGAGAGCGAGTTCTCCCACAGCACGCAGACTGACACGGTGCGGTATGAGTGGTGGGCCGCCCCTGCTCTCATGCTCGTATTGGGAGCGGCGTTTGAGCCTGATGGCGACGATGCCATTCTGCCAGTGTTTTGCCCGACGAGTCAAAGGACCGCAGGTCGATCACATCAGGCGCGTCCGGTGGCTCACTTCGCGTTGCGGGAGAGATGCTTCAGGCTTTTGCGCCTGCGGCTCGATTCACGGAAGCAGCACCACACCTTAGGCGCCGTCACCGCCGACAACACGCCAATGGCGGTTCTACTGTGCATGGGGTTGTTTTGCAGAAGATGAGTTGCCGGGGTTGATCCCGGCGCGACCGCGACGTCTCTACCGTCCCGTCTTCACCTTGGTCCAAAGCCGGTTGATGACCCGCTGCGTCGCCGGATCGCGGGCGGTGATGACGAACAGTTTTGCGAGCGTCGCCTCGTCCGGATAGATGTTCTTGTCGTTCAAAATCTTCGGGTCGACCAGCTTCTGGCTCGCGAGGTTGCCATTGGCGTAGGACAGGAAGTCCGAGTTCTTGGCGGCGACGTCGGGGCGATAGAGATAGTCGATCAGCGCGTAGGCTTCCTTGACGTTCTTGGCGTCCGCGGGGATCGCGAGATTGTCGAAGAACATCTGCGCGCCCTCCTTCGGGATCGTGTAGCCGATCTCGACTCCGCTCTTGGCCTCCGCCGCGCGCGCCCGGGCCTGCATGATGTCGCCGGACCAGCCGACCACGAAGCAGATCTCGCCGGTGGCGAGTGCGCTCAGATATTCGGAGGAGTGAAATTTCCGCACCGACGGGCGCACCTTCGCGACGACGTCGGCGGCCTTCTCGAGGTCGGCCTGCTTGGTCGAGTTCGGGTCGAGCCCGAGCCAGCTCAGCGCCGCCGGAAAGATATCGTCGGCGGAATCGAGCATGTGCACGCCGCAATCCCTGAACTTGGCGAGGTTCTCCGGCTTGAAGACGATGTCCCAGCTGTCGATCCTGGCGTCGGGTCCGAGGATCTGCTTCACCTTGGCGACGTTGTAGCCGATGCCCGTCGTGCCCCACATGTAGTTCGCGGCGTAGACATTGCCGGGATCGTAGGTCGCGAGATTCTTGGTCACCATCGGCCAGGCGTTGGCGAGGTTGGGGAGCTGCGACTTGTCGAGCTTCTGGAAGATGTTGGCCTTGATCTGGCGCTGGAGGAAATAGGCGGTGGGCACCACGACGTCGTAGCCGGACTTGCCGGCCATCAGGCGGGTCTCCAGCGTCTCGTTGGCGTCGAAGGTGTCGTAGACCACCTTGATGCCGGTCTCCTTGGTGAAGGCCTCGAGGACATCAGGCGCCATGTAGTTCGACCAGTTGTAGAAGTTGACGACGCGCTCCTCGGCGCCCGCCCCTTGCGGGAGCAACGTCAGCGCTGCGGCGATCGCGAGACCAAGGCGGGAGCGGCTGACGTTCGTCATGTCATCTACCTCTTGCGTCCGCGCACCGCGTCCGATAGCCGCTCCAGCGCGGTGTCCAGCGTCTGGTCCTTCTTGGCAAAGCAGAAGCGGACCACCGAGGTGACGGGGTCCTGCTCGTAGAACGCCGAGACCGGGATCGCCGCGACCTTGAAATCCCTGACGATCCGCCAGCAGAACTCGGTATCGCTCTCGTTCAGCCCGAGCGGCGACAGGTCCACGGTGAGGAAGTAGGTGCCCTGCGACTTCAGCACGGGGAAGCCGAGGCTTTCCAGCCCCCTGGTCAGGCGGTCCCGGCTCCGCGCCAGATCCTTGCGCATCGACAGAAAGTACTCATCCGGCTTGCCGAGGCCGTAGGCGACGGCGGCCTGGAGGTTGGGCGCGGTGGTGAAGGTCAGGAACTGGTGCACCTTGGCGGCGACGCGCAGCAGCGGCGGCGCGGCGCAGACGAAGCCGATCTTCCAGCCCGTCAGCGAGAAGATCTTGCCGGCCGAGCCGACCTTGATCGTGCGCTCGCGCATGCCGGGAATGGTGATCAGCGGGATGTGCTTGTGCTCGTCGAAGGTGACGTGCTCCCAGACCTCGTCGCAGATCGCGATGACGTCGAACTCCTGACAGTAGCGAGCCAGGAGCTCGAGGTCCTCGCGCGGATAGACCACCGCGGAGGGATTCAGAGGATTGTTGAAGAGCACCGCCTTGGTCTTTGAATTGAAGACGCTTTTGAGCATGTCCTCATTCAGCCGCCAGTGCGGTGGCTCCAGACGCACGAGACGCGGAATGCCGCCGGCCTGACGGATGATCGGCAAATAGGAATCATAGACCGGCTGGAAGCAGACCACCTCGTCGCCGGGCTGCACCACCGCCAGGATCGCCGAGGTCAGCGCCTCGGTGCCGCCGGAGGTGACCATCACCTCGCTCATCGGATCGAGCTTGAGCCCGTGCCAGTGGCCATAGTGAGTCGCGATCGCCTGGCGCAGTTCCGGCAGGCCCATCATCGACGGATACTGGTTGTAGCCGTTGAGCGAGGCGTCGGCGGCTGCGCGGCGGATATCCTCCGGACCGGGATCGTCGGGAAAGCCCTGGCCGAGATTGATGGCGGCATTGTCGCGCGCGGCCTGCGACATCGCCTCGAAGATGGTGACGGGAAGGTCGGCGAAGACCTTGTTGAGGGACGGGCTTTTCGACATCGACCCGATCAGCCACCGACCTTGCTGGGAAGACCCGCCGCCTTCCAGCCGAGCATGCCGCCGGCCAGATGCTTGTCGTAAGGCAGACCCGCCGCTTGCGCCGCGAGCGAGGCAGTCACCGAGCGCTTGCCCGAACGGCAGGCGAACACGACCTCTTTGCCGGCGGGATCGGGGATCGCCTTGGGATCGAAGGTCGAGAGCGGAACAACGACGCCGTACGGATAGGCCTCGGCCTCGACCTCGTTCGGCTCACGGACGTCGACCAGCAGATAGCGGCCTTCCGCGACACCCTTGGCGACCTCGTCCGGGGTCAGATCCTGTACCTGGCTTGTCACATCATCCTCCAACGTCCGCCCGCCTGCCGGGGGCGGCAACCTCGCCTCTCGGCATGCGAAAATCAAGCGCTACAAAGGCTTGAGCCGGGCGGCGCAAGTTAAAGCTAAATCGCAGCGACTTGAAGTGGGGTTTGAATCCCTGCCCTAGATCGTCAGCCTAGATCGTCACCTGGGTGCCGACCTCGACCACGCGGCCGGACGGGATCTGGAAATAGTCGGTGGCGTCGTTGGCGGAGCGGCTGAGCGAGATGAACAGCCGGTCCTGCCAGCGCGGCATGCCGGAATGGGCGGCGGGCTTCAGCGCCCTGCGCGACAGGAAGAACGAGGTCGACATGATGTCGAACTGCCAGCCGAGCTTGCGGGCGATCGCCAGCGCCTTCGGCACGTTGGGCGATTCCATGAAGCCGAACTTCAGCGTCACCTTGGAGAAGGTCGGGCTGATCTGTTCGAGCTTCACCCGCTCGGCCGGATCGATGCGCGGGGTCTGCGCGGTCTCGATCGTGAGAATGACGTTCTTCTCGTGAAGCACCTTGTAGTGTTTCAGACTATGCATCAGCGCGGTCGGCGCGCTGAGCGGGTCCGACGTCAGGAACACGGCCGTGCCGGGCACCCGCTGCGGCGGCCGCTTCTCCAGCATCGCCACGAGGTCGGCGAGCGGGAATTCGAGCTTGCGCGACTTCTCGAACAGCAGACGGCTGCCGCGCCGCCACGTGTACATCATCAGAATCATGAGGGCGCCGAGCGCGAGCGGCACCCAGCCGCCCTCGAACACCTTAAGCAGGTTTGCGGCGAGGAAGGTCAGGTCGAGGAACAAGAACGGCGCGATCAGGGCGGCGGCCCACAGCGGCGACCACTTCCAGGCCTTCCAGATCACGACAAAGCCCATCATGCCGGTGACCACCATGGTCCCGGTGACGGCGATGCCATAGGCGGAGGCAAGCGCGCTGGAGGAGCGGAACAAGAGCACCATCATGATCACCGCGACCAGCAACAGCTGGTTGATGCGCGGGATGAAGATCTGGCCGGAATGGGCTTCAGACGTATGGCGAATTTCGAAGCGCGGCAGCAGCCCGAGCTGGATCGCCTGGCGCGTCAGCGAATAGGCGCCGGTGATGACGGCCTGGCTCGCGATCACGGTGGCGGCGGTCGCCAGCACGACCATGCCGCCACGGGCAAAACCTTGCGGAAACAGCTGGAAGAACGGGCTCTCGATCGCACCGGGATCGCCAAGGACGAGAGCGCCCTGCCCGAGATAGTTCAGCGCCAGCGACGGCAGCACGATGAACAGCCAGGCGGTCTGGATCGGCCGCTTGCCGAAATGGCCGAGATCGGCATAGAGCGCCTCGGCCCCGGTGACCGCGAGGAAGACGGCGCCGAGCGTCACGAAGCCGATGATGCCGTGGTGGAGCATGAAGGACACGGCATAGAACGGATTGAGCGCGAACAGCACCTGCGGCTGCGCGATGATCGGACCGATCGCGGCGATCGCGATCACCGCGAACCAGACGCACATGATGGGGCCGAAGAACGCCGCGACGCGGGCGGTGCCGCGCGACTGCACGGCGAACAGGCCGACCAGGATCACCACGGTCAACGGCACGATATAGGGTTCGAACCGCAGCGTGACGTCCTTCATGCCTTCGATCGCCGACAGCACCGAGACCGCCGGCGTGATCACGGCATCGCCGTAGAACAACGCGCCGGAGATGATGCCGAGCAGGACGATGGTCGCCCCGCCGGTGCCGACCGCGCGCTGGGCCAGCGCCATCAGCGCGAGCGTGCCGCCTTCGCCATTGTTGTCGGCGCGCAAGAGGATCACGACGTATTTGAGCGTCACCACGACGATGAGTGCCCAAAGGATCAGGGACACGACGCCAAGCACCGCCGCCGACGTCGGCGCACCTTCGGCGCCGGACGCCGCGATCACCGCCTCGCGAAACGCGTAGAGCGGCGAGGTGCCGATATCGCCATAGACGACGCCGATGCTGCCAAGCGTCAGCGCGCCGAAACCTGCGGTGGTATGGGCATCGCCATGCCCATTGGCCGCCGCCGTTTCCGGGGCGGGAACTACTACGTCACTTGTCATGGGAGAGACGATGGCCTCTAAAATGCTTCACTGCACCATGGCGGAAGAGCGCGGCTTATAGTCCTGCGCTACTGGCATAGCCTAGCCCGATTCTGGGCCATCGGCATGCAAAATCTGCATAGGTCCGCCGACTGCGATCAAATAGTGACTTGGGTACCGACTTCAACCACCCGACCGGTCGGAATCTGGAAATAGTCGGTGGCATCGTTAGCGGACCGGCTGAGCGCGATGAACAGATGGTCCTGCCACAGCGGCATGCCGGACTGTGCCGACGCCTTCAGCGAGCGCCGCGACACGAAGAACGACGTCGACATGATGTCGAACTGCCAGCCCTGCTTGCGCGCGATCGCCAGCGCCTTCGGCACATTCGGCTGCTCCATGAAGCCGAAGCGCAGGCGCACCTTCGAAAACTTGTCGCTGACCTTCTCCATCCGGAAACGCTCGGACAAATCGACCCGCGGCGTGTGCGCGGTCTCGATGGTCAGGATCACGTTGTGCTCGTGCAGCACCTTGTTGTGCTTGAGATTGTGCAACAGCGCGGTCGGCACGAAGGCGGGGTCGCTGGTGAGAAACACCGCGGTGCCCTTGACGATGTGCGGCGGGCGCTTCTCGAGGCTGCGGATGAGGTCGTCCAGCGGCACCTCGATCCGCCGCGTCTTCTGGATCAGGATTCCCGTGCCGCGCCGCCAGGTCCAGATCGTCGCCGCCATCGCAGCGCCAAACAGCAGCGGCACCCAGGCGCCTTCGAGCAGCTTGAGCAAATTGGCGCTGAAGAAGCTCATGTCGACCAGGACGAAGGGCATGATCACGGCAGCCGCGGTCGCCGCGCGCCAGTTCCACAATTTCCAGATCACGACAAAGCCCATGATGCCGTCGGCGACCATGGTGGTGGAGACCGCAATGCCATAGGCGGACGCCAGATTGCTGGGGGAGTGGAACAACAGCACCAGCAGCATCACGCCGATCAGCAGCAGCCGGTTCACGCGCGGCAGATAGATCTGGCCGGCATGGGTCTCAGACGTGTAGCGCACCTCGAAGCGCGGCAGCAGGCCAAGCTGCACCGCCTGATAGACCAGCGAATAAGCGCCGGTGATCACCGCCTGGCTCGCGATCACGGTCGCCGCGGTCGCAAGCCCGACCAGCGGCAGCACGAAGTGCTCGGGCACCATGCGGTAGAAGGAGTGCTCGATTGCGGTCGGATCGGACAGCACCAGCGCGCCCTGCCCGAAATAGTTGATCAGGAGTGACGGCAGCACGAAGAACATCCAGGCCGACTGGATTGGCTTGCGCCCGAAATGGCCGAGATCGGCATAGAGCGCCTCGCCGCCGGTCACGGCGAGGAAGACGGCCCCCAATGTCACGAGACCGATCGTGCCATGCGACGAGAGGAATTGCAGCGCATAATAGGGATTGATCGCCGCCAGCACCGACGGGTCGTCGGCGATGTGAATGACGCCCAGCACCGCCAGCACGGTGAACCAGATCACCATCACCGGCCCGAACGCCGAGGCGACCAGCGCCGTGCCCTTGCTCTGGACCGCGAACAGCAGCGCCAGGATCAGCACCGTGAGCGGCACGACGTAATGCTCGAACGCGGGCGTCGCGAGCTTGAGACCGTCGACCGCCGACAGCACCGAGATCGCCGGCGTGATCATGGAATCGCCGATGAACATGGAGGCCCCGACCACGCCGAGCGCGAGCAGGAACCAGCTCCGCCGCCCGAGCGCGCGCTGGCCGAGCGCCATCAGCGAGAGCGTGCCGCCCTCCCCGTTATTGTCGGCGCGCAGCAGCAGCAGCACGTACTTTGCGGTCACGACGATCAGCAGCGCCCACAGGATCAGCGAGAGCACGCCGAGCACCATGATGCGCGTGACCGGCGCGCCATGGGCCGCGCCCCTCACCGCCTCGTGGAATGCATAGAGCGGCGAGGTACCGATATCGCCGAAGACGACGCCGATGCTTCCGAGCGTGAGCGCCCAAAAGCCCGAGGTGGCCGGCCCGTCCTGGGTCTCGGTCGATGTGATGCTCGCCGTCATGAGGGTGGAAAACGCTTCGTCCCTGGATTTGATCCCGCGCCTTTTGACGCTTCCGGCGTGCCTGTCAATTAGCAGAACATAGCAGGTGCTGCGGCAGATGCTGTGACGGCGCAGCCACGCTCATCGGCGTCGCGACAAGCAACCTCAGGTAAGATGGTAGCGCAGGGAGTTTAGGGCTTCAAGTTCGGCGGCAACGGCGGATCTTCGCGCATGAGGGTGATGGTCACGCGGCGGTTGGCGGCGAGCGACGGATCGTCGGGGAACAGCGGTTGGGTGTCGGCTTTGCCGGAGACCGCGAAGATGTGGGACGGCGGCAGGCCCTCGCGTTCGAGGATCTGGCGCACGGCATTGGCGCGGTCGGCCGACAGGTCGAAGGCGCCGTAGTCGCTGCGGGTCGGCACGAAGCCGGCCGCGGTGTGACCGGCGATGGAGACGCGCAACGGGGTCGCCTTGAGCGGGATCGCGAGCTTCTCGATCAGGCGGCGGGTGCGGTCGTAGGGCACCTTGGAGCCGTCGGCGAACATCGAACGGCCGTCCTGGTCGACGATCTCGAGATTGAGGCCTTGCTTGGTTTCCTCGAACATGACGTGCTTGGACATCTCGGTCAGCTCCGGCATGTCCTGCAACGCCTGACGCAGCGAGGCCGCGGCCAGCGCAAAATTGCGGTCGATCTTCATCTTCGCACCCTGGGTGCGGTCGCGATCCTCCTGGTCCGGCGTCGGCGTGTTGGAGGCTTCTTCGGGCTCGATGTGATCGACGTTCTTGAGCCGCGGGCGGGTCGGCAGGCCATCCGACTCGACGATGCCGGCGTAGCGCGCCTCGCTCTGGACGCCGAAGGCGTCGCGCATGGAGCCGGCGACGACCTTCAGCTTGTTGGCATCCTGGGTCGAGAACGCGACGAGCATGACGAAGAAGCTCATCATCAGGCCCATCAGGTCGGCGAAGGTCACGAACCAGCCGTGACCGCCTCCATGTGCATCGCCGCGCTTCTTCTTGGCCATCTCTCAAGTCCCGATGGGTCAGATCCCGGCGCGCGGCCCTAGGCCGGCACCGGCTCGCCTTCGGCGTGGCGGTGCTTCTCCGGAAGATAGGCCAGCAGCATTTCGCGCACCAGCGTCGGGCTCTTGGAGTCGCGGATCATCAGGATGCCGTCGATGATCAGCGTGCGGTTGGTCTCTTCGTCCAGGAGCTTGCCGTGCAGCTTGTCGGCGATCGGAATACAAAACAGGTTGGCGACCAGCGCGCCGTACAGCGTCGCGAGCAGCGCGGTCGCCATGAACGGGCCGAGCTTGGAGGGGTCGGTCATGTTGGCGAACATCTGCACCATGCCGATCAGCGTGCCGACCATGCCGAACGCAGGGGCGCAGTCGCCGACGGCGCGGTAGATCTTGCTGCCCTCGTCGAGGTGCATCAGGAAATTGTCGCGGTCGCGCTCGAGATTGTCGCGGATGAAATCCAGGTCGTAGCCGTCGGCGACGTAGCGGATGCCCTTGGCGAGGAAGGGCTCGTCGGTCTCTACTTTTTCCAACCCCACCGGGCCCTGCTTGCGGGCGATCTCGGCGATGCGGGCGAGCTCGTCGACGAGGTCATGCGCAGACAGACGGCTCATCGTGAAGGCAAACTTGGCGCCAAGCGGCAGGCCGTGCATCAGCGCCGAGAGCGGAAAGCGGATCATGGTCGCCGCGGTCGAGCCGCCGAAGATGATGATCATCGCATGCTCGGAGACGAACATGTGAAGATCGCCACCCAGCAGCATCATCGTCGCGATGACGACAATGCCCGCCACGAGGCCGACGCTCGTCATGATATCCATGGGAGACTCCAACGCGTACGCGACAACGGCCGTCCTGGCCGGTGGCGCGGTCCAACCCCGAACCGCATCGGACACCGTAATTGGCTGCCCTTAAAGCCGCGTAAAGGTTAAGTCGAGCCTGTGCGCCAGACTGGCGCAGGACGTTGAGAGGGCACCGGCTTTGCCGTCCAGCGACAGGAATCTCAAGACTTCGCTAACCATGTTGGCGGCGCGCATAGGACATGGCCCCGATGGCAGATCACTCTGCCATCGGGGCCTGTCACCGCGAAGACTGGCGTCAGGGATCAGTTCGCAGCGAAGCGCGGTGTCGAGCAGCCGCCGCAGACCCAGGGCCAGGACCAGTCGGCGACCTTGCCCTTGTTGGCTTCGACATAGGGGCTCCAGGCGTTCGGCGGCAGCGCCTTGCTCTTGTGGACGATGCTGAACTGGCCGTCGGCCTGGATCTCGCCGATCATCACCGGTTTAGCCATGTGATGGTTCGGACCCATCACAACCTCGAAGCCGGACGGCGACTTTACCTTCTGGCCGATCATGGCCTGGCGCACCGCATCGACATTGGTGCTGCCGCCCTGCTGCACCGCCTGCACCCACATGTGGAACAGGATATAGGCCGATTCCATCGGGTCGTTGGTGACGCGCTTCGGGTTCTTGGTATAGGCGCGCCATTTGGCGATGAAGGCCTTGTTCTCCGGCGTGTTGACGGACTGGAAATAGCTCCAAGCTGCCAGATGCCCGACCAGTGGCTTGGTGTCGACGCCTGCGAGCTCTTCCTCGCCGACCGAGAAGGCGATGACGGGAATGTCGGTCGCCTTGACGCCCTGGTTGCCGAGCTCCTTGTAGAACGGCACGTTGGCATCGCCGTTGACGGTGGAGACCACCGCCGTCTTCTTGCCCGTGGTGCCGAATTTCTTGATCGCGGCGACCTCGGTCTGCCAATCACTGAAGCCGAACGGCGTGTAGTTCTCCAGGATGTCTTCATCCTTGACGCCCTTGCTCTTGAGGTAGGCGCGGATGATCTTGTTCGAGGTACGCGGATAGACGTAGTCGGTGCCTTCGAGCACGAAGCGCTTCACCTCGCCGCCTTCCTTCGACATCAGATACTGCACGGCCGGGATCGCCTTGTTGTCCGGCACCGAGCTGCCATAGAAGATGTTGTAGGAGGATTCCTCGCCCTCATATTCGAGCGGATAGAACAACAGCCCGTTCAACTCCTCGAATACCGGCAGCACGGATTTGCGCGACACCGAAGTCCAGCAGCCGAACACGGCCGCGACCTTGTCCTTGGTCAGGAGCTCGCGCGCCTTCTCGGCGAACAGCGGCCAGTTCGAGGCGGGATCGACCACCACCGGCTCGATCTTCTTGCCGAGCAGGCCGCCATGGGCGTTGACGTCGGCGACCTCCATCAGCATCAAATCCTTCAGGATCGTCTCGCTGATCGCCATGGTGCCGGACAGTGAATGCAGGATACCGATCTTGATCGTGTCTTCTTCCGCCTGCGCCGGCGCGCCGAAGGCCATCAGAAGCGGGACCGCACAGATCCTGAGGTAGCGTGCAATGGACATTGCAGGAATCTCCTGTTCGAGGACGCGCTCGATTGCGGCGGGCTGCCATATGCAGCCGCTCGTCGATCGCCTGACCAAACGCTCGCACGCACATGGCCCGGCACCGAGAGCCGCGTCCTGAAATTGCGATAGCGCCATTTTCGCAGAGCCGCGTTCGGCCCGGCTGAACAGAAACTGGACAAGAGACCAGCAAACGGCCGTTTCCGCGCCAACGATTTGCGTGCGCTCCAGGCAGGCTACAGTGACAGGCGCACGCCAAGGGTCCAGTTTCTCCGCCAGCGATGGGGCCAGTTACAGACTGGACCCATCCAAGCGGGTCCGTCGCACCGAAATTGGGGCGGAGACGATCGGTTGCCCCGGAAACTGGACCCTTTCGGGTCGGTTTTCGTGCTGGCCCCCGCCTTGCATTGATCCCCGTCGTCGCACCTTCGATCACTCATTCCGATCACTTCGATGCAGTTCCTCATCTTGCTCGACAGGACAAGGCGTGAATCCCTCACCGAGCAGCTCGTGGAGCAGATCCGGCAGGCGATCGCGAAGGGACGCATCGCGCGTGGCGCGCGTCTGCCGTCGTCGCGCAATCTCGCTGACCAGCTCGGCATCTCCCGCAACACCGTGGTCCGCGCCTATGAGAGCCTGATCCTCGAAGGTCGCGCCGAGGCGCGGCCTGCCTCCGGTATCTTCGTGGCAGAACAGACCTCGGCGCCGGTAAGCCCGGGGCCTGCGGCTGGTCCGGCGCCGGAGCGGCCGCCCATCGTGCCGCCTCCGCCCACGGTCGATCTCGAGCTGAAGCGCCTGGCGGTCCGCAAGGAACGCCGCATGGCGGTCGACTTCGCGCTCGACCAGACCAATCCCGCAGTCTTTCCGCTCAAGACGTGGCGGCGTCTCGTCCAGACTCACCTTGCCCACGGTGCGACGTCACACTTTGCGGCCGCGAACGATCCTGCCGGCTCGCCGGAGCTGCGTGCTGCGATCGCCCATCACCAAAGCACCGCGCGCGGACTGTCCGTGGATGCTGCGCAGATCATCATCACCAGCGGTCGCACCGAGAGCCTGAACCTGATCGCGCGAATGGTGTTGTCCTACGATGCGCGCGTGGTGATGGAAGACCCTGGCCATCTCGGCGCCTATTTGTCGTTCCGCTCGGCCGGCGCACGGATCATCTCCTGCCCCACCGACGAGAACGGATTGGTCAGCGACCTCCTGCCAGAGCGCGGCTGCACCATGGTCTATGTCACGCCGTCGCATCAGTTTCCGACCGGCGCACTTCTGTCCGCGCAGCGGCGCAAGTCGCTGGTCGCGTGGGCGCGCCGCAACGGCAGTCTGATCGTCGAAGACGGTTTTGGCGACGAGTTTCACGACGAAGGCAAGCAGCTCGAGCCGCTGTCGCTGCTGGCGCCGGATTGCACGCTTTATGTCGGCGACTTCACCGCATCGCTCGGAAGCGGATTGAGCCTCGGCTATCTGATCGTCCCGCAGCGCTATGCCGAAGCCGCGCGCCTGACCAAGGCGGTTCTCGACGCCGGCGTTTCATGGCTCGATCAGGCGGTCCTGGCGGAGCTGCTCTCGAGTGGCCGCTATGCCTCTCATTTGCAGCGAGTGCGCGCACATTACCGCGCCGGCCGCAATACACTTGTCGCGGAACTGCGGCGCTGGTTCGGCGACGTGACGCTCGGTGGCGGCAATGCAGGCCTGCAATTGTTCTGGCAATTGCCGCCCGGCGTACCGCAGGCGCGGATCTTCGAGCACCAGGCGCGTCGCGGCCGGATCGGTGTCTACAGCCTGGACTCCGCACCCGTGCACGACGGCGAGACCGGCGACATGGCAAAGCGCGGTATCCTGCTCGGCTTCGGTGGACTGAGCGAGCGGCAGATCGAGAAGGGTATCGCAAAACTCTCCGACATCGTCGATGATGCGCTCGACGATCATCTCACCGAGATCGGCCAGCTTCTCATCGACTTGCCTCCGGACCGCCCGCCGATTCCCACCGCGCGGATCCGCGGCATGGCGGCCTCAGCAAAAAAACACGAGCCGGCTCTAACCGCGCGGCGCCCGACCAGGCCAGATTTCCAGACCCTCGCGCCATTCGAACACGGGTCTGCCATGCCGTTCCTGAAGAGCATCTACCATTATCCGGTCAAGGGATTGAGCGGTCAGCCGCTCAGCAGCGTCAGGCTCGTCAAGGGCAAGCCGTTTCCGCACGACCGTCAGTTCGCGCTCGCGCGCCCCGGCGTTCCCCTTCAGACCGGCAATCCGCGCTGGGCGAAGAAGGGCCTGTTCGTCATGCTCATGCTCGAGGAGGCGCTCGCCAAGGTCAAAACCCATCTCGACCCCGAGACGCTGCAATTCGAGATCCGGTCAGGCAACCAGACGATCCTGACGGTCAATCTCGACGAGGCCGGCGCCAAAAGCACCATCGAAGACTATTTCCACCAGCTCGTGCCGACCCTGCCGGCTCCGCCGACCCTGATCCGGTCGAAAGACGGTCACTTCATGGACAAGCCCGACAGCGTGATCTCGCTGATCAACCTCGCCACGCTGCGCGACCTGGAGGAACGCTGGGGCACCGAGATCGATCCGTTGCGCTTCCGGGCCAATCTCTATGTCGATACCGGGCGCCCCTGGGAGGAGTTCGACTGGGTCGATCAGGAGGTCAGGCTGGGCGATGTCACCTTCCGCGTCGACCGCCGCAATGGCCGCTGCGGGGCGACCAACGTCAATCCCGCCTCCGGCGTGCGCGACATGGACATTCCAGGCTCGCTGCGGGCGAGCTTTGGCCACAAGGATCTCGGTGTCTATCTTACGGCTGAGACGAGCGGCACGATCGCGATCGAGGACAAGCTGATGCGGCCGTTTACGGCGCCGAAAATGCCGGCGGCGGCGGGGAAGCTGAATGGAAGCGCAGGCCGCCGCTTCATCTGCCGCGGCTGCTACTACATCTATTCCGAGGATGCCGGCGTGCCGGGAGACGGCATCGCGCCCGGCACGACGTATCAGCAATTGCAAGAGAATTACCGATGTCCGGACTGCGGCACCGACAAGGGTAAGCTGAGGCCGCATGTGGCGTGACACCGCACGCGCTGCTGGCGCGAAAGATTTTGTCAAAGGCCGTGCGATGCGATAGCTTGCAACCAAGAGGCACGGAGTGCGCCGAAGCCATCGCTAGAAAAAGGGCAGCCGAAGCTGCCAGCACGCACTCCTTCGAGACGATTTTTTCTAAGTCATTGCTAGGACCGCGGATCGCATTGCGGCCTGCCGGATGCCGCAGATTCCGCCCGACATCGAGGATGGGGCGACACATGCATCGACGCGCTTTTCTGAAGTCTGCTGCGCAGGCGGGTACGCTGGCCGTCGCGGCCGGATTTTCTGCTCCGGCGCTCTCGCAACGCGCGGCGGCACGCACCGTTCGGCTGGTGCCGCATGCGGACCTCGCCAACTTCGATCCGATCTGGAGTTCTGCCTATATCGCGCGCAATGCCGGATTGCTGGTGTGGGACACGCTTTACGGCATCGACGCGAATTTCCAGGTGCAGCGCCAGATGGTCGAGGCCGAGGAGGTCTCGGCGGGCGGTTTGACGTGGACGTTCCGATTGCGCCCCGGCCTGAAGTTTCATGACGGCGAGCCGGTATTGGCAAAAGATGCGGTCGCGAGCGTCCGCCGGTGGGCGGCACGCGATCCGCTTGGCCAGATGATCAAGGCGATCGAGAACGAGCTCGTCGCGGTCGATGACCTCACCTTTCGCTGGTCTCTGAAGAAGCCCTATCCGAAGATGCTGCTGGCGCTCGGCAAGATCAGCACGCCGTGCTGCTTCGTCATGCCGGCGCGCATCGCTGCCACCGACCCATTCAAGCAAATCACCGAGTATGTCGGCAGCGGCCCGATGCGTTTCGTCCAGAGCGAATGGCGGCCGGGGGCATTGTCGGTCTTCGCGAAATTCTCAGACTACGTCCCGCGTCAGGAAGATCCATCCTGGCTTGCCGGTGGCAAGCGGATCTCGGCGGAGCGGATCGAATGGATCGTCATGCCCGATGCCATGACGGCTTCGGCCGCCTTGCAAAAGGGCGAAATCGATTGGTGGGAGCTGCCGCTCCCGGATCTGGTGCCAACGCTGCGCAAAAACCGCGACGTCATCGTCGACATTCAGGATCCGTTCGGAAATATCGGCGTTCTCTCTGTCAATCATCTCTTCCCGCCATTCAACGACGTCCGCGCGCGGCACGCACTCCTGATGGCCATGAGTCAGGAAGAATATATGCAAGCCTATGTCGGCAACGACGCCGGCATGTGGAAGCAGCTCCCCAGTTATCTCACGCATGGCTCGTCGCTGTATAACGAGGACGGCGGCGAGATCCTGAAAGGCCCGCGCCAGCTTGACGCCGCGAAGAAGTTGCTGGCAGAGAGCGGCTATGCCGGCGAACCGATTGTCTGCATGGCGGCGCAGGACCTCCCGCACCACAAGGCCTGGGGCGATGTCACGGTCGATCTCTTGAAGCGGCTCGGCATGACGGTCGATTATGCCGCAGTTGACTGGGGCACCGTCATCGCCCGGCGCGCTCAGAAAAAACCGCCGAACCAGGGCGGCTGGCACATCTACCACACGTCACTTTACGGGGTCGATTGTGTCACACCGACAAGCTCCTTCCTGCACGCCGACGGCAAGCTGGTCGTGAATGGCTGGGCCAACAGCCCGCTGGTCGAAACCGAGATCAACGCCTGGTTCGATGCAGCGACCAAGGACGACGAGCTTGCTGCGGCGCGCAGGCTCAACAAGGCCGCGCTGGACCACGTCGTCTATGCACCGCTCGGCTGGTATCTGCGGCACTTTGCCTGGCGACGAAGTCTTGCGGGCGTGAAGGCAGGGCCGCTGCCCCTGTTCTGGGACGTCAGCAAGACGGTGTGAAGTCCATCTCTAGGACGACAAACCCGTCAGTTTCTCGCTGAGCGCGCGCAGGCGCTTGCGCGCATTGGCATCATAGGCCTGCGGATTGGCGCGCGCCTCGTTCATGCCGTTGAAGAACAGGCCGCTCTTGCCGGCCACGTCGTCGCCCTCGACCAGATGCAGGATCGCAGCACCACCCTGCTCCACCGTCGAGATCGGCGTGATGCCGCCGGCGCGCACCATGGTGGTGTTCATGTAGGTCGCCGGGTGCAGCGAATTCACAGTGATGCGAGCGTCCATCAGCTCGGCTGCGAGATCGATCGTGAACATGATCTGCGACAGCTTGCTTTGCGCGTAGGCACGCGAGCCGCTGTAGCCTTTGGTGATCATGACGTCGTCGAAGTCGATCGGATGCTGGCCGAGCGATGCGACATTGACGATGCGCGACGGTGCAGCCGCCTTCAGCAGCGGCAGCAGCAGATGGGCGAGCAGGAAACCGGAGAGATAATTCACGGCAAAGCGCAGCTCGTAACCGTCGCGGCTCTCCTGCCGCTGCGGCCCGTCGTTCTGCGAGCCGATGCCGGCATTGCTGACGAAGACGTCGAGGCGTTTGTGATCACGGATCACGGCGGCGGCGAGCTCGCGCGTGCCGGCCACCGACGACAGATCGGCCCGATAGAAGACCGGCGCGGCATGGCCGGCCTTCACGATCGCGTCAATCAGCGTCTTCGCCCGCGCGGCGTCGCGGCCATGGATCAGCACCTGCGCGCCCTCGGCGGCAAGCCGGCTTGCGACATAACGCCCGACACCATCGGTCGAGCCCGTGATCAACACCGTCTTGCCGCGCATGTCCATGGCGTCACTCCCTGCTCAGTGGATCTCCGTCGAGCGCTTCAGCGCCGCCTTGAGCTTCTCCAGCGAGAAGTCGGGGCTGCGGGCGATCTCGAGGATCGGCGTCTCGCGACGGCCGCACAGCTCGGCGGCCTCGGGTAGATTTGCCGCGACGTCGAGCGGGATGATGATGGCGCCGTGCTGGTCGGCGTGGATCAGATCGTCCGACCTCACGGTCATGCCGGCGACGCGAACCTCGCCGCCAAAGCTCTCCGCATGCACCCAGGCATGCGATGGGCCGATCGAGCCGGCCAGCGCCTGGAAGCCCGGTGCCCATTGCGGGATGTCGCGGATCGAGCCGTCGGTGATGACGCCGAGGCAGCCGAGCGCCTTGTGGACGTTGCTCTGCACCTCGCCCCAGAACGCGCCGTAACCGACGTCGGGACCGTCGATGTCCTGGATCACCGAGATACGCGGACCGTGGCCGGTGCCGACATACTCATAATACGCGATGCGGCGCTTCGACTGCTCTTCCGGCGGCAGTGAGGATTTCAGCACCGAGCGGATCGCAACCGTGCGGGCATAGCCGACGATCGGCGGCAGATCGGGGAACGGGCAGACCAGTTGCTTGGTGGTGTAGCCGATCAGCCGGCGCTCGGGCGCCACGATCTCCATGGCGTTGCAGATCGTCGGCGTGTCATAGCGGCCCAGTGCTTCGAGGACGGAAGCGGGCAGCGGCCCGGTCACGGTATCAGTCACGGCGTTCTCTCCCAGATTGGCGGCTGATTGAGGCGATGCCGCCGGCACAGGGCCATATAGCCGAGATCGGGCTTCAACCCAACTCAGGCGCTCTCATGGCAGATATCCGCGTGCGATCGCTCAGTGCAGCCGTCCGGGCCGGTCGTCGTCGTGCGGCGGCTCGGATAAATTTGCCAATGTGGGCGCCGACGGCGGCGGCGAGACTTCGCCGCCTCCCGCTGGCGCTGTGGCCTCCAGCGCGCGCGCCTGGTCGCGATAGGATTTGTAGCCGAGCGGCAGGCAGAGCAGATACAGCGCCGTGCCGATCGACAGCACATGCCAGGGATAGGCAATCAAAAGCGCAATGAAGACAACCATCGCGACGAACGCGGGCAGCACCAGCTCGGGCGACACCCGCATGCGCTTGGTCTTGCCGGAGAACACCGGCAGCCGCGACACCATCAGGAAGGCGACCACCAGCGTATAGGCCGCCGTGACGGCCACCGGCCAGCGGCCAAGATCGAGGAACGCCGCGTAGATCGGCAACATCACGGTGATGGCACCGGCCGGCGCCGGCATGCCTGTGAAGAAATTGGCGGCGAAGGCCGGCTTGTTCGGATCGTCCAGCGTGGCGTTGAAGCGCGCCAGACGCAGGCCGCCGGAGATCGCGAACACCATCGCCGCGATCCAGCCGGCATTGCCGAGCTCGTGCATCTGCCAGAAATACAGCATCAGTCCGGGCGCGACGCCGAAATTGACGAAGTCGGCGAGGCTGTCGAGCTCTGCGCCGAACTTGGACTGGCCCTTGATCATGCGCGCGACGCGGCCGTCGATGCCGTCGAGTGCCGCCGCGAACACGATGGCGTAGACCGCGAGCGTCATCCGTCCCTCGATCGACAGCCGGATCGACGTCAGGCCGGCGCAGATCGCCAGCAGCGTGATGACGTTCGGCACCAGCATCCGCACCGGGATTGGGCGGAACCGGCGGCGGCGGATGTCGGGATCTCTCAGATCAAAGGGCGTCATGGCTCGTCCTTACCTCACAACGAGATATAGCAAGCCGTATTCCCCTCCGCCATCGCGGCGGAACCTCGACTTCATGGTTAACTGGCGCGGTAGGCGCGGTTCGGGTCGTCCGCGACGAGATCGGCCAGGATGGTCTCGCCGGCGATCGCGGTCTGGCCTTCCGAGACCAGCGCCTTGGTGCCGAGCGGGAGATAGACGTCGAGCCGCGAGCCGAAGCGGATCAGGCCGAACCGCTCGCCGGCGCCGACCGCCTGGCCCTCCTTGACGAAGCAGACGATGCGTTTTGCGACGAGGCCCGCGATCTGGATCACGCCGATGCGGCCCTGCGGCGTCGAGATCACCAGCGAGTTGCGCTCATTGTCCTCGCTCGCCTTGTCGAGCTCGGCGTTGATGAACAGGCCGGGCCGGTAGGCGATGCGGTCCACCCTGCCCGCCACCGGGCTGCGGTTCACATGGCAGTTGAACACGCTCATGAACACCGAGATGCGCGGCAGCGGCCGGTCGCCGAGGCCGAGCTCGGCCGGCGGCAGCGCCATGGTGATCATCGAAACCCGGCCGTCGGCCGGCGACACCACGAGCCCGTCGCGCACGGGCGTCACCCGCACGGGGTCGCGGAAGAACAGCGCGCACCACACCGTGATGATGGTGCCGATCCATCCCAAGGGCGACCACAGCCAGAACAGGACGAGGCTTGCCAGCGCAAAGCCGCCGATGAAGGGATAGCCCTCCTTATGGATCGGCGGGATCTGGCGCTGGATCGAATCGAGAATGGACATCGCTATCTGCCGCTCGGGGGTTGATGGCGCGGGTCGTCTCGCGCGGTGGGCTTGTTTAGGCCAGAGTGGGGACCGGAGACAAGGTCACTCGGCCGCCGCCTGCGCCGTGAGAGCGTCCTCGACCGGCGGCGGCTCCCGGTTCGGGGCTTCGTTGCCGTCAGCCATCTGCGCCAGCTTTTCGCGTGCCGCCTCCGCCTCGCGCTGCCTGTTCCACATGCTGGCATAGAGGCCGCCCAGCGCGAGCAGCTTGGCGTGGGTGCCGCGCTCGGCGATGCGGCCCTGGTCCAGCACAATGATCTCGTCGGCGCCGACGATGGTCGAGAGCCGGTGCGCGATCACGAGCGAGGTGCGGTTCTTCGCCACGCGGTCGAGCGCGCCCTGGATCTCGTGCTCGGTGTGGGTGTCGAGCGCCGAGGTCGCCTCGTCCAGCACCAGGATCGGCGGCGCCTTCAGCACGGTGCGCGCGATCGCGACGCGCTGCTTCTCGCCGCCGGACAGCTTCAGCCCGCGCTCGCCGACCTGGGTCTCGTAACCCTTCGGCGCCATGCGGATGAAATGGTCGATCTGCGCCAGTCGCGCCGCCTCTTCGACTTCGGCATCGCTGGCATCCCAACGGCCATAGCGGATGTTGTAGCGGATGGTGTCGTTGAACAGCACCGTATCCTGCGGCACCATGCCAATCGCGGCCCGCAGCGAATCCTGCGTGACATCGCGGATGTCCTGGCCGTCGATCAAAATCTTGCCGCCGGAGACGTCGTAGAGACGAAACAGCAACCGCGAGATGGTCGACTTGCCGGCGCCGGACGGGCCAACGATTGCGACCGTCTTGCCGGCCGGCACCTCGAAGCTGATGCCTTTCAGGATCGGCCGCGCCGGTTCATAGGCGAAGCGCACGTCCTCGAACCGCACGGTGCCTGACGGGATCGCCAGCGGCTTCGCATCGGGCGCGTCCTTGATCTCGGCCTCGCGTCCGATCACGCCAAACATCTTCTCGATGTCGATGATCGCCTGCTTGATCTCGCGATAGACCATGCCCATGAAGTTCAGGGGCTGGTAGAGCTGGATCATCATCGCGTTGACCAGCACGAAATCGCCGACCGTGTTGGTGCCGTTGCGCACACCAATCGCGCACATCAGCATGGTCGCCGTCAGCCCCAGCGTGAAGATCACGGCCTGACCGGTGTTGAGCACGGCGAGCGAGGTATAGGCATGGATGCTCGCCTCCTCGTAGCGCGCGACCGAGCGATCGTAGCGCTGCGCCTCGCGCGTCTCGGCACCGAAATATTTCACCGTCTCGTAGTTGAGCAGCGAGTCGATCGCCTTGGTGTTCGCGTCGGTATCGGAATCGTTCATCTTGCGGCGGATACCGATCCGCCATTCGGTCGCGATGTAGGTGTAGAACATGTAGACCGCGACCGTGATCAGGGTCGCGACCACGTAGCGCCAGTCGAACTGCCAGAGCAGCACGGCGAGCAGCAGCGAGACCTCGACGATGGTCGGGATCAGCTGGAGGATCACCATGCGCACGATGACCTCGATACCCTCGCGGCCGCGCTCGAGCACGCGCGTCAGGCCGCCGGTCTTGCGCTCGAGGTGAAAGCGCAGCGAGAGCTCGTGCATGTGCACGAAGGTGATGGTGGCGAGCTTGCGCACCGCATGCATGGCGACGCGGGCAAAGATGCCGTCGCGCCATTGCGTCAGCACCGCCATCACGATGCGCATCACGCCATAGCTCGCGGTCAGGAGCAGCGGCGATGCGATCACCCAGAGGTGCCAATTGGCGGCCTGCACCGGCGCGGTGTTGGCCCCGGTCAGCGCGTCCGTTGCCCATTTGAAGCTGAACGGCACCGTCAACGTGATCAGCTTGGCGGCGAGCAGCAACACCATCGACCAGACCACGCGCATCTTCAGGTCGACGCGGTCACCGGGCCAGATATAGGGCCACAGATGCGCCAGCGTGCCGATGAGGGTGGCCCGCTCCGGCGGCCCGCCGGCAGACGCGGGCACCTCGGTGCCGTGGGACGAGTGAGGTTGGTTCATCAAGAAGCCTGGAGCCCGCCGGATGCGGGCGTGTTGCGATTAATGATTTTCGCTCGTCATATAGAAGCTTCCGGGGGCGAGCGCACCCCGCCAGATGGCGAATCTCCGATTGTTTGTCGTCATTTACCGGTAGATTTCCGGGAGCTCCGAATCAGCGATTGGGCTTGACGCCCCTTCGCTGCAATGCATCATGGCACCAATGAGCACGATCAAAACCGTCTGTGTCTATTGCGGCTCCGGCCCCGGAACCAATCCCCGTTTCATCGAAGGCGCCAAGGCGTTGGGCAAGGCGCTTGCCGAGAGCAACATCCGCCTGGTCTATGGCGGCGGCTCCGTCGGCATGATGGGCGCGGTCGCGGACGCCGTCCTCGACCATGGCGGCCTTGTGACCGGGATCATTCCCGACTTCCTGCGGACGCGCGAGAATGCGCTGACCCGCGTGCAGGAGATGATCGTCACCCCCGACATGCACGAGCGCAAGCGGCTGATGTTCGAGCGCTCCGACGCCTTCGTGGCGATGCCGGGCGGCGTCGGCACACTGGAAGAGCTGGTCGAGCAATTGACCTGGAAGCAGCTTGGCCGTCACGCCAAGCCGGTGCTGCTCGCCAATATCGACGATTTCTGGGAGCCGCTGTTCACCTTGCTGTCGCACATGCGCCAGACCCAGTTCATCCGCGCCGGCTTTTCGGTCGACATCCTCAAGGCGGATCGCGTCGAGGAGATTTTGCCGAAGCTGAAATCGGCCGCCGCGCAGATCGCCGAGTCGGAAACGAGGCTCGCCCCGGAAGTCGCGCGCAAGCTGTAATCACTCCTGCGGAAACGTCACCGCCTCGATCCGGTTGCCGTCGGGATCGACGACGAACGCCGCGTAGTAACGCACGCGGTCATGCGGGCGCAGGCCCGGCGCGCCGTCGGAGGCGCCGCCGCTCGCAAGCGCTGCCGCGTGGAATGCGTCGACCTCGGCCGTCGTCTTCGTCCGCAGGCAGATGTGCACGCCGCTCTCGGGCGGCACGCGTGGCATGGCCTCGCGCAGATTGATCCAGAATTCCGGATAGGCCTTGCCGAAGCCGACCGTGCTCGGCCGCGTGACCAGGCGCGCGAGCCCGAGGGCGGCGAGTGTGGCTTCATAAAAGCGCGCGGAGCGATCGAGATCGCTGACGCCGACGGAGATGTGGTCGATCATGCCCTTGCCCTCTCCTCCTTGTCATTGCGAGCGCAGCGAAGCAATCCAGGCTGCCACCCTCGGAAAGACTCTGGATTGCCTCGCTGCGCTCGCAATGACGGTGCCTGTAGCACCGCCCGTCCCCTACGCCGGCGGCGCACCCGACTTCACGAGCTTGTAGATCACCGAATCCATCAGCGCCTGGAACGAGGCGTCGATGATGTTCGGGGAGACGCCGACCGTGGTCCAGACATCGCCGTTCTCGTCCTCGCTCTCGATCAAGACGCGCGTGACCGCCTCGCTGCCGCCGTTGAGGATGCGGACGCGGTAGTCGATCAGCTTCAGGCCGTCGATATATTTCTGGTACTTGCCGAGATCCTTGCGTAGCGCGACGTCGAGCGCGTTGACGGGGCCGTTGCCCTCGGCGGCCGAGATCAGGCGTTCGCCGGCGACATCGACCTTCACGACCGCGAGTGCGACGGTGACGCGCTCGCCATGCGAATTGTAGCGCTGCTCGACATTGACGTCGAACTGCTCGACCTCGAAATAGTGCGGCACCTTGCCGAGCGTGCGGCGCGCCAACAGCTCGAACGAGGCGTTGGCGGATTCATAGGCGTAGCCGGCCGCCTCGCGCTCCTTCAATTCCTCGACCAGCCGCGTCAGTTTCGGATCGCTCTTCTCATAGGCGATGCCGGCGCGGTCGAGCTCGGCGATGACGTTGGAGCGCCCGGCTTGGTCCGACACCAGCACCTTGCGGTGATTGCCGACCGTCTCCGGCGTCACGTGCTCATAGGTCTGCGGATCCTTCAGCACGGCCGAAGCATGGATGCCGGTCTTGGTGACGAAGGCGCTCTCGCCGACATAGGCTGCATGCCGGTTCGGCACGCGGTTGAGCATGTCGTCGAGCGTGCGCGAGACCTTTACGAGAGTTGTGAGCTTCTCCGGCGTGACGCTGATCTCGAAGGCGTCGGAAAATTCGGCCTTCAGCTTCAAGGTCGGGATCAGCGAGCAGAGATTGGCGTTGCCACAGCGCTCGCCAAGCCCGTTCAGCGTGCCCTGGATCTGCCGCGCGCCCGCGCGGACCGCGGCCAGCGAGTTCGCCACCGCCTGCTCGGTGTCGTTATGGGCGTGGATGCCGACATGATCGCCGGGAATGTGTTTTGTGACCTCGGTGACGATCGCCTCGACCTCGTGCGGCATGGTGCCGCCATTGGTGTCGCATAGCACCACCCAGCGCGCGCCGGCCTCATAGGCAGCCTTGGCGCAGGCGAGCGCGAAGCTTGCGTCTTCCTTGTAGCCGTCGAAAAAATGCTCGCAATCGAGCATGACCTCGCGGCCGGCGGCTTTCGCGGCCGCAACGCTGTCGCGGATCGAGGCGAGGTTTTCCTCCTGCGTCGTCTCCAGCGCGACACGCACCTGATAGGCGGACGATTTGGCCACGAAGCAGATCGCGTCGGCCTTGGCCTCCAGCAGACCGGCGACGCCGGGATCATTGGACACCGAGCGCCCGGCCCGCCGCGTCATGCCGAAAGCGGTGAAGCGCGCATGATTGAGCTTCGGCCTGGCGCCGAAGAACTCGGTATCGGTCGGATTGGCGCCGGGATAGCCGCCCTCGACATAGTCGATGCCGAGCTCATCGAGCATCGCGGCGATGATCTGCTTGTCGGTCAGCGTGAAATCGACGCCGTTGGTCTGCGCCCCATCGCGCAGCGTGGTGTCGAACAGATAGAGGCGCTCCTTGCTCATTGCGGTGCTCCGAGCGTCTTCTTCATGGTGGTGTTGGCGAGCCATTCGTCGTTGATGGTGACGCTGTTGCGCTGCTGGGCCGTGTAACCGCGCTTGGCAAAAAAGCCCTGCGCCGTGTCGCTGGCATCGACCGTGAGAGCCGCAGCGCCACGGCCGCCCGCGAGTTTTTCCAGCGCGTCGACAAGCAGGGTCGCGACGCCCTGCCGGCTCACGGCCGGATGCACATAGAGCATGCGGATGTGATCCTGGCCGCGCAGCGAGGCAAAGCCGACGGGCGAGCCGTCCAGCGTGGCAATCAACGTCAGGTCGGATGCGAGGCGCTTGCCGAACTCCTCGTCCTCGGCCGCCGCCATCCAGGCTTGCTGCTGCGCCTCGCTGTAGTCGTCGCCGGTGAGCTCGCCGATGCTGGCGGTGAAGATCGCGGCCAGCATCGGAACGTCGGCCGGCAGAAACGGCCGCAGCGCGGGTTTCGGCAAAGTCTGTCCCATCGTCTTCACCACATCCCACAGAGTTTCAACACCACGGCCACGGCGGCTGCAAGCAACAAGATTTTCAGCGCGATTTAACAGAGCCAATTCCTCGGAAAGGGTCTATCGGGCGGCCTCATCAAACAATCTCGCTCTTTGGCTCCCCTGTGTGGGGATCTTTGAAGTCACGGAGGGTTATGCCCATTCCCGCAAGCTCACTCCGAAGGCGGTCGGATTCGCGGAAGTCCTTCCTCGCTCGTGCTTCGTTTCTTAGCTCGATGAGTTCTTTAACTCTCGTATCAATATCCTGTCGATTGCCGAAAATTAATACGATCTTGCCCTTATCGTTGACGTCAACCCTCACGCTGCTGTTTTCTATCTCAGATCTAATTGACTTGATGACTTGAGGCGGAGCTGTGTTCGCGTAGGCAGCCCGCAGAGCTTGAATGCGGCTAGCATTCTTGGATACGGCTTCACCCGATCCTGCGCCGATTCCAGTATTTATCTGACTGAAGTATCCGGGCTTAGCCAAGTTGCGAAAACCCATGAATCGGCAAGAGGCCGCGAACTCTAGTATCTGATCTCCCGTGCCTCGCTTTGCGCGACCATAAAGCTCACGCAAAAAAGTTAGCGCGTTTGATGTATCGAGATCGTCGGCTAGTATTTCAGCGATCGCAGTCGGCTCTGGAAACACCGCGTCGGACCACGTATACCGAGATTGAAGTAGATACGCCCAGTCCTCTAGTTCAGCATTGGCCTGAAAGGCCCGTGCTTCGGTCCAATCGCTTGGCGATCGGTAGTGGGTCATGAGCATCTGCAAGCGCAATACGTCGCCCGGCCACTTCTCAAGTAGATCTCGAATAGTCACGAAGTTGCCGTCGGACTTCGACATCTTCCTTCCTTCGACCTCAACGAAGCCATTGTGCATCCAGAAGTTTGCCATTGTGCCGGTGCCATGCGCGCACCGCGACTGGGCAATTTCATTTTCGTGATGTGGAAAGATGAGATCTAAGCCGCCGCCGTGAATATCGAACACATCACCAAGATAAGCTGCACTCATAGCCGAGCACTCGATATGCCACCCCGGCCGTCCTCTTCCCCACGGACTTTCCCAGCCCGGCTCATCTTCCGATGACTGCTTCCACAGCACAAAGTCCAGCGGACTCTTTTTGTGTGCATCGACAGCGATGCGTGCACCTGGCCGCATCTCATCGAGATTTCTACCTGATAGCGCGCCGTAGTCGGGCATTGATCGGACATCGAATAGAACTTCGCCACCAGCCTCGTATGCATGACCTCGCTCGATCAATTGCTTGATCAAGGTCACCATGTCTGCCTTTCCATCGGAGCGAGGCAGCACGAAATCGGTAGCGCGAGGTTCATACGTCGGTGGTTCGCAGCCCAGCGCTTTGACGTCCGCATGAAATTGCTCTGCCGTCTTCTCTGTAACCCTACGGATCGCCTCGTTCAGAGAGATGCCAGGATAGTCTTTCGCCGCGCGGTTGTTGATCTTGTCATCCACATCGGTGATGTTGCGGACGTACGTAACTCTCGTCTGGCCTTTGCCGTCGTCCCAGACGCCCTTCTTCGCGAAGAAACGTAGCAACCGAAACAGCATGTCGAACACGATTACGGGACGAGCGTTGCCGATATGGGCAAAGTCGTAGACCGTCGGTCCGCAAACATACATGCGAACATCCTCCTGCCTCAGCGGCAAGAAGGTACGCTTTGTTCTCGTCAGCGTATCGTAAAGACGCAATTCCATATGGACACCCGTCGGCTGTTGGCCGGGCGTCCGAGGCTCTCAATGGTTTTGAGAAAAGACGGCTCCAGCCAGCGAATCGCTAGCTCGTAATCTCGCGGCAAATAATGCAGATGGCGAGGAGACCGTTCATGCGGCGACATATGGGCTATGAGGTGCCCCCTCGTCAAGAGAGCCGCGAAAAAGCCGCCTAATGTCCGCAAAGCGCGGCCGCCCTGCCTTGATGGTTCATGATCCTTAACCATTTGAGCCCATTCTGGAACCGGCGGTTCTCCTTTTTGCCCCAGGTGTTTTCATGCGATCCTTGCTCGCGCTCATTTCCTGTGCCTCCATCATCGCGACATCCAGCGCCTTCGCCGAGACCCGCGTCTTCATCATCGCCAACCAGGCGGACGGCTATGGCGTCGACCAGTGCCTGGCCAAGGGCGAGAAATGCGGCGCGCAGGTCGCCCGCACCTACTGCCAGTCGCGGGATTTTGCCCAGGCCTCGGCCTTTCGCCGGGTCGATCCCGACGAAATTACCGGCTCTGTCCCCAAATCCGGCGCAAACTGCTCCCATGGCCATTGCGACGAATATATTGCAATCACCTGCCAGCGCTGAATTCGCTCGGAACTGGCGGACCTTAGGACCCATCTTCGGCCCCTGAAACGACGTGACGATGCCGCAGGAAGCGGCTATTGGAGGGCGCGCTTCGGCCCCCAAATCGCACGTGGCCGTGACCTCGCTAGAATGGCGGATATGCCTGAATTTTTGTCTCTGTCCCGTTCCCGCTCCCTGCTTGCTTGCGCTGTGCTCCTGAGCACGGCCGTGCTTGCCAGCGACGCTGTTGCCCAGGCCGGCCCGCCCGGTGCGCCGCCTCCGCCCGCACAGGGCGGGCTCGGGCCGAACCCGATGTGCTCGCGGCTGGAAGGGCAGCTCGCCGCCCTCGACCGCGGCGGGAGCAGCGACCCCGCGCGCGACGACCAGATCCGCCGCTACCAGGATTCCCAGACCCGTCAGCAGGCCGAGCTCGATCGCGTCACCATGCAGGCCAAGCGCATGGGCTGCGACTCCTCCGGTTTCTTCTCGCTGTTCAACGGCCAGTCGGCGCAATGCGGTCCGGTCAACACCCAGATCCAGCAGATGCGCGCCAATCTGGACCAGATCACCGGCAATCTCGAGCGCTTGCGCGGCGGCGGTCCCGGCGGCGGTAACGATAACCAGCGCCGCTCGGTGCTGGCCGCGCTGGCGCAGAACAATTGCGGTCCGCAATATGCCAACGCGGCGCCGCCGCAGGGCGGTAACTTCCTGAACAATCTGTTCGGCGGCGGCAACAACGCCAACAATCCGCAAGCCGTGCCGCCCTCCGATCTCGGCCCGCAGTCCGGCACCTATCGCACCGTCTGCGTGCGCACCTGCGACGGCGCCTATTTCCCGATCTCGTTCGCGACCGTGCCGGCGCGCTTCCCCGACGACGAGAAGACCTGCAAGGCGTTGTGTCCGGCGGCCGAAGCCGTGCTCTACGCCCACCGCAATCCCGGCGAGGACATGAGCTCGGCGGTCTCGATCAGCGGCCAGCCCTATACGTCGCTGCCGACCGCCTTCAAATTCCGCAGCGAGTTCAATCCGTCCTGCTCCTGCAAGGCGGCCGGCCAGAGCTGGGCCGACGCGCTGAAATCGGCCGACGACAAGGCCGCCGTCGAGCAGCAGGGTGACATCATCGTCACCGAGGAGAGCGCCAAGAAGATGCAGCAGCAGCGGCTCAACAAGGGCGCGCCTGCGACGACGGCCAAGAAAGGCGCGGCGCCGGCTGCCACGACGGCCACCGCGCCGGCTGCAACGCCTCCGGCCGATACGGCCCCCACGGCCACGTCGGAGAACAAGCCGATCCGCTCGGTCGGCCCGACCTTCCTGCCGCAGCAGCAGAAGTGAGGCTGCTCGAAGGCGACTGTAGGGTGGGCAAAAGCGCGTAGCGATGTACCCACCGTTCTCGCCGCGATCGGAAAAGAAGTGGTGGGCACGCTTCGCTTTGCCCACCCTACTCCGATAAACTCACCCCTCGAACGCGTCGATCGAGGCGCGGCTTCCACGCGAGACCAGCGTCTCATCCGGCGCCGGCAGCGGCTTACCCTCATCGCGAAAACGGTTGGTGATGGGATAGCGGCGGTCGCGGCCGAAATTTTTCCGCGTCACCTTCACGCCGGGCGCGGCCTGGCGGCGCTTGTATTCGGCGACATTGAGGAGATGGTCGATGCGGGTAACGGTGTCGCGGTAGAAGCCGGCAGCGATGATCGCCTCGAGCGGCTCCTCGCGTTCGACCAGGCGCTCGAGGATGGCGTCGAGCACGTCGTAAGGCGGCAGTGAATCCTGATCGGTCTGGTTCTCGCGCAGCTCCGCCGTCGGCGGCCGCGCGATGATATCAGGCGGGATCACCTCGCCGGCGGGCCCGAGCGCACCGGCGGGCTTCCACGCATTGCGTAACGCGGCCAGCCGAAACACCTGCGTCTTGTAGATGTCCTTGATCGGATTGAAGCCGCCATTCATGTCGCCATAGAGCGTGGCGTAGCCAACCGACATTTCCGACTTGTTGCCTGTCGTCACCACCATCAGCCCGGTCTTGTTGGAGATCGCCATCAACAGCGTGCCGCGGGTGCGCGCCTGGAGATTTTCCTCGGTGATATCTAGCGGCAAATTCTTGAAAATGCCGGACAGGATGGTCTCGAAGCCGCTCACGGCTTCTGCGATCGGCAGCACCTCGTAGCGGATGCCGAGATGACCGGCGAGCTCGCCGGCGTCTGCAATCGAGTGGGGTGCGGTGTAGCGATAGGGCAGCATCACGCCATGCACCTGGTCGGCGCCGAGCGCATCGACGGCGATCGCTGCGCAGAGCGCGGAATCGATGCCGCCGGAGATGCCGAGCAGCACGCCGGGAAAGCCGTTCTTGGCGACGTAATCGCGCAAGCCGAGCACGCAGGCCGCGTAATCGGCCTTGTCCCCGTCCGGTTGCTCCACGATCGGACCCGAGCAATGCCAGCCGCCGCGACACCGCTGCCAAAGCAGCGTTGTGACGTGCTCCTCGAACGCCGGCAGCTGGGCCGCGACGGTCAAATCGCCGTTGAGCGCGAAAGATGCCCCGTCGAACACCAGCTCGTCCTGGCCGCCGACCTCGTTGAGATAGACCAGCGGCAGCCCGCTTTCGGTGATGCGGGCCACCGCAACGGACAGCCTCAGATCGCCCTTGTCGCGCCCGTAAGGCGAGCCGTTCGGCACCACCAGGATCTCCGCGCCGGTCTCGGCCAGCGTCTCGACGACGTTCTCGTAGTCCTCGGACTCTTCGAGCCAGATGTCCTCGCAGATCGGCACGCCGATCCGCACGCCGCTGATCGTGACCGGTCCGGACGGTACGCCACGGGCGAACAGCCGCTTCTCGTCGAACACGCCGTAATTCGGAAGGTTGGCCTTGAAGCGCAGCGCCGCGATCCGCCCCTGGTCGAGCAGCGCGCAGGCATTAAAGAGCTTGCCTTCCTCGACCCAGGGCGTGCCGATCAGCATGGCGGGGCCGCCGTCAGCCGTTTCGCGCGCGAGCTGTTCGATCGCCGCGCGGCAAGCGGCCTGGAACGCGGGCTTGAGCACCAGGTCCTCCGGCGGATAGCCGGCAATGAACAGCTCGGGAAAGACGACGACGTCGGCGAGATCAGCCCGCGCCTTCTCGCGCGCTGCGCGCGCTTTTGCGGCGTTACCTTCGATATCGCCAACGCTCGGGTTGAGCTGCGCCAGCGTGAGCCTGAATTCGTATTCCGTCATGCGCTCGATCTCGTTGCGCTTAGAGGAACCCCAGCCGCTCGATGATGGCGATGATCCAGAACGCGCCGGCCATCAGCAGCGCAACGCCGACCGCGGCCGAGCCCATGTCCTTGACCCGGCCGATCTGCTTGTCGTGATCCATGGTGAGCCGGTCGGCGAGCTTCTCGATCGCGGTGTTGAGCAGCTCGACCACCAGCACGAACGCAACCGAGCAGACCAGCTCGACCGCACGCGTCGCGCTCGCGGCGACGAACCATGCCACCGGCACCGACAGGATCAGCGCAAAGATCTCCTCGCGGATGGCCTGTTCCGAGCGGAACGCAAAGGCCATTCCGTTGCGGGAATTGATCGTGGCCTTCCAGATGCGCAGCAAGGTCCTACAGCCCCGCTGCGGCCGGCATCGGCCGGGCCTTGCCGGCGCGTTCCTGCTTGAGCAGCTCAGCGACCAGGAAGGCCATGTCGATGGATTGCTCGGCATTGAGGCGGGGATCGCAGACCGTGTGGTAGCGGTCGTTGAGGTCCTCGTCCGTAATGGCCCGGGCGCCGCCGATACATTCGGTGACGTCCTGGCCGGTCATCTCCAGATGCACGCCGCCGGCGTGGGTGCCTTCCGCGGCGTGGATCGTGAAGAACGACTTCACCTCCGACAGCACGCGGTCAAACGGCCGCGTCTTGTAGCCGGTGGTCGAGGTGATGGTGTTGCCGTGCATGGGATCGCACGACCAGACCACCACCCTGCCCTCGCGCTTCACCGCGCGGATCAGCCCCGGCAGGTGGTCGGCGACCTTGTCGGAGCCGAAACGGTTGATCAGCGTCAGCCGGCCCGGCTCGTTGTCGGGGTTGAGCACGTCGATCAGCTTCAGCAGCTCATCCGGCTTGAGCGACGGGCCGCACTTCAGCCCGATCGGATTCTTGATGCCGCGGAAATATTCGACATGGCCGTGATCGAGCTGGCGGGTGCGGTCGCCGATCCAGATCATGTGGCCGGAGGTCGCGTACCAGTCGCCGGTGGTGGAATCGACGCGGGTCATGGCTTGCTCGTAGCCGAGCAGCAGCGCCTCATGGCTGGTGTAGAAATCAGTGGCGCGCAGCTCGGGATGGCTCTCGAGATCAAGGCCGCAGGCGCGCATGAAGTTCAGCGCATCCGAGATGCGGTCGGCCAATTCCTTGTAGCGGCGGGACTGTGGGCTATCCTTGAGGAAGCCGAGCATCCACTGATGCACGCTGCCGAGATTGGCGAAGCCGCCGGTGGCGAACGCTCGGAGCAGGTTCAGCGTCGCGGCCGACTGGCGATAGGCCATCAGCTGGCGCTGCGGATCGGGCACACGCGCTTCCCGGGTGAAGGCGATGTCGTTGACGATATCGCCGCGATAGCTCGGCAGCTCGACGCCACCCACCTTCTCGGTCGGCGACGAGCGCGGCTTTGCGAACTGGCCGGCGATGCGGCCGACCTTCACCACGGGGACCGCGCCGGCATAGGTCAGCACCACCGCCATCTGGAGCAGCACGCGGAAGAAGTCGCGGATGTTGTTGGCGCCATGCTCGGCAAAGCTCTCGGCGCAGTCGCCGCCCTGGAGCAGGAAGGCGTCGCCGGCTGCAACGCGCGCCAGCGCCTTCTTCAGGTTGCGCGCCTCGCCGGCGAACACCAGCGGCGGAAAGGTCGCAAGCTGCGCCTCGACGTCGGCCAGCGCCTTGGCGTCGGGATAATCGGGCACCTGTAGCACCGGCTTGCTGCGCCAGGACTCGGGCGTCCACCGCTCGGACATCGCACTCTCTCCGTGAAGCAAAAAGCACAACCTGATCTGTGGGTTGCGAGGGCCGCCTTATACACAGGCTGGCCGCTTGCCGCCAGTTGTAAATCCATTTCGCACTGCAAACCCTTGCGGGGAAAGCCAAATTCGCATTTGCTTGGAAGCGGCAAGGAAACTGGCAGGACACCGGCTGCCCATGGATGCGGCGCGCGACGACGTTTTCATCGACGAGATTAGCTTCCCGGCGACCGACGGGTATGTGCTGACCGGCACACTGTTCCTGCCGCGCGGCGCCAAGCGGCATGCGGTCCTGATCAATTCGGCGACCGCCGTGCCGCGAAAAATCTATCGCGGCTTTGCCTCCTATCTCGCCCATCGCGGCTGTGCGGTCCTCACGTACGACTATCGCGGCATCGGCGATTCCCGGCAGCCGGCGATGGTCGGTTACAACCAGCCGAAATCGCTGGTCGGCTTCAAGGCCTCGATGTCCGACTGGGCCGCGCTCGACGTCACCGCCGCGGTGCGCTGGATGCGGGAGCGATACAACACCCTGCCCTTCGCCTATGTCGGCCATTCCTTCGGCGGCCAGGCGCTCGGGCTGCTCGACAACAACACCGAAATATCGCGCGCCGTGTTCGTGGCCTCGCAGGCGGCGACCTGGCAGCTGATGACGTCGCCGGAAAAATATCGCGTCTACGCCTTCATGAATTTCGTCGGCGTGCCGCTCGCCCACGCGCTCGGCTACGCGCCGGGCTGGGCCGGCATCGGCGAGGATCTGCCCAAGGGCGTCTTCCTGCAATGGGCCAACTGGGTCTCGAGCCCGCGCTATCTGTTCGATTCAAAGCTGCCGGCGCTCGAGAATTTTGCAAAGTACAAGGGCGAGTTGCGCGCGCTGTGCTTCTCCGACGACCCCTGGGCGACGCGGCCGGCGGTCGAGCTGCTCACAAGCGGTTTCACCGCGATCAAGCCGGAGCTGCTGACCGTGAAGCCGTCCGACGTCGACGCCAAGGCGATCGGCCATTTCGGCTTCTTCCGCCCCGAGCATCGCGACACGCTGTGGCGCGGGGTCGCGGAATGGATCCAGGGGGAATGAGCGTCACGTACCGGCCGCGGGAAATTTGACGACAACGCGCAATCCGGTTCGCCGGGGCTCAATGACGTTCGCCGCTTCAATCGTCCCGCCGAGCCGATCAACGATGCGCTTGACGATCGATAGCCCAAGACCAACACCGTCGCCCTCCGGACGCTGACCGCGGAAGAACGGCTCAAATATCCGGCCGATCTCGTCGGCGGCAACGCCGGGCCCGGTGTCCTCGATCTGGAGGACAGCCGTCGCGCCGTCCTGGTAAATCGCCACATCGATCTTGCCCCCCTCCGGCGTGAACCGAAGCGCATTGTCGATGAGGTTACGGATCATGGCCGTGAACATGACGAACGCGCCGCACACCAGAACGGACTCGGCTCGGTCGAAGCCGAGATCGATGTCGCGGCTGATCGCCTCCTGCAACAGATCGGCGATAACCCCTCTCGCCGCGCGATCAAGCTCCATGACCTCGCCTGGCGCGCGGTCAGGCGGCGTTGCGTCATGCCGAGCCAGCGCCAGCAACTGCTCCAGAAGATGCTTGCTGCGGCGCATGCCCTGCCGAAGCACGGCAAGGCGCTCGCGCGCCGCAGGCGGCAGCTCGACCCGATCGAGATTTTCGGCTTGCAGGCTCAGTGCCGTCAGCGGCGTCCGCAGCTCGTGCGCGGCGTCCGCAATGAACCTGCGCTGCTGCTCCATCATCTCATGCACGCGCCGCAACAGGCCGTTGATCGAGGATACGAACGGATTGAGTTCGCTCGGGAGATCGCGAAGCGGGAGTGCCGTCATGTCATCGGCGGGCCTAGCATCGAGCTCGTCTGCGAGATGCACCATCGGGCGCAGCGATCCCGCGACGACGAAGGCGATCACCAGCATCAGGCAAGGGATCAGCGCCGCAATCGGAAGCACGGTGCGGAACGCCATGTCGCCCGCGATCTCATCCCGAACCCCCGTGCTCTGCGCCACTGCAAAGCGGCTGCCGTCGGACCGCGTGCGCAGCACGACGCGGACCGGCTTGCCCTTTCGCGCCGCATCGCGCATCCCGTCCTGGAGCCGCCACAGCTGGCGCTCCTCGGGCGTGCCCTGCGGTGTCTTCCCCAGCTCAATCAGCCAGACCTCGGCATCCTCATCCACACCATGGAGATCCTGAGCACCGGTGAGACCACCGCTCTGAACCAGGCCGGCGATCTGGATCAGCACCGAGTCCTGAGTCTCGATGGCTTCGTCGAAGGCCCAGCGATGCGCAAAGACGCCTCCCGCGAGGCCGGTCAACAGGACGACCGCCGTCAAGCTGACGAACAGCCGGCCGCGCAACGACCTGATCATGACGGGCGATCCACCATCCACCCCATGCCGCGGACGTTGCGGATCGCCTCGGCACCGAGCTTCCTGCGGATGGTGTGGATCAGGAATTCGACCGCGTTGCTCTCGACCTCCTCGTTCCAGCCATAAAGCTGGCGCTCGAGCTCGCTCCGCGACAGGATGGCGCCGGGCCGGGTGAGCAAAGCCTGGAGAAGAGCATACTCGCGCGCAGTCAGGATGGCCGTTTGACCAGACAGCGAGGCCTCGCGTGTTGCCGGATCGAGACTGAGCTTGCCGTTGCCAAGCAGGGCAGATGCGCCGCTGCCTTCGCGGCGAAGCACGGCACGCATTCGCGCCAGCAGCTCGCGAATCTCGAACGGCTTGACGAGGTAGTCATCAGCGCCGAGATCGAGGCCCTCGATCCTGTCGTCGACGCCGTCTCGCGCGGTGACAATAATGACGGGACATTTGCAGCCATCCGCGCGCAGCCGACGCAAGATGTCACGGCCGTCCGCGTTCGGCAGACCAAGATCGAGCAGCAGCACTTCGTAGGACTCGCTTTCGGCCGCAAGCAGCGCGGTCTCGCCATCCCTGACCCAATCGACGGCATAGGCGGCATCTTTCAGCGCCTGCTCGACGGCGGCGCCGACCATCCTGTCGTCCTCAATCAGCAGAACCCGCAAGACCCGATCCTCAAAACGGCCGAGCCATCCGGCCGTCAAAATCATGCCCATTCCGACTTAGCGCAGAGTTAGGGAGCCCCAGCAGGCCCAAATTGCGGCGAACACCGCCCTCGCCCGAAATTCCTCACCCTAAGCCGCGCCTAAGTCGGCGGCACGATGGTCCTGCATCGCTACGACCTTGGGAGATTTTGGCGTGCCGCAATATTCAGGCCTTGGCGCAACGCGAATGCTGAACAAGGTTCCGGAGGTCACCGCGATCTTCTGGGCCATCAAGATCCTCTCGACCACAGTCGGCGAAACCGGCGCCGATTATCTCGCGGTGCATGTCGGCCTCGGCGCCGGCCGGACGGCGATCTGCATGACCGGACTGCTGATCGCCGCATTGCTCCTGCAACTGAGGCGCCGTGCCTATGTGCCCTGGATCTACTGGCTCACCGTCGTTCTCGTCAGCATCGTCGGGACGCAGCTCACGGATCTCTTGACCGACAAGCTCGAGATCAGCCTCTATGTCAGCACCGCGGCCTTCGCCGGCGCGCTCGCGGCAATTTTCGCAATCTGGTACGGCGTCGAGCGCACGCTGTCGATCCACAGCATCGTCACGACGCGGCGCGAGCTGTTCTACTGGACCGCGATCCTGTTCACCTTCGCGCTCGGCACGGCCGCCGGCGATCTCGCGACCGAAGCGCTCGGTCTCGGCTTTCAGCTCGGCGTCGTCGCCTTCGGCATGCTGATCGTCGCGGTGGCGGCTGCGTACGCCATCGGCGGCAATCCCGTCCTCACCTTCTGGCTCGCCTATATCCTCACCCGTCCGCTTGGCGCCTCGCTTGGCGACCTGCTGTCGCAATCGCGCGACTATGGCGGAATGGGCCTCGGCACGGTCCAGACCAGCATCGTCTTCCTGACCGTGATCGTCGGCCTCGTCGCCTGGGTGACGTTCGAAGGCGATGACGCTCGCCGGACAGATCCGGCGCAATAGCTCCAACCCCGGACTTCAACGCTGCCTGCACGGACGCAGGAGCCCACACGGAGAACCACATGATGAAAACGATATCATCCATCGCGGTCTGCCTGCTGACGACTTTCATCAGCGAGCCGAACATGCATGCGAGCCAGCACATCACCTTCGTGCCCTTGTCGCAGGCCGCGACAGCAAAGCTCGGTGATCTCACGCCGTTCCGCAGCATCGTCGTCGATGTCGCGGCCCTGATCGACAAGGGCGACCTGCCCGGCGCCAAGATCCGGATCAAGGACCTCGAGACCAGATGGGACGAGGCCGAAGCCGGCCTGAAGCCGCGCGCGGCGGCCGACTGGCACACCGTCGACAAGGCGATCGACCGCGCGCTGGAGGCCCTGCGCGCGGGCACGCCGGATGCTGCCAAGTGCAAGCAGGCCGTCACCGATCTGCTCGCTGTCATGGATGGCGTCGCCAAGACCTGACACCTCCGCGCCGTCATCCCGGTCAGCCGCGGACCACCGCGGCTGACTCAGCAATGAGGACATTATGGACGATCGTACGAAGATCAGCGTCATCAGCGACAGCAAGGTCCCGGAGGTCACGCTCGGCTTCTGGATCATCAAGATCGCAGCCACGACTCTCGGCGAGACCGGCGGCGACACCGTCACCATGACCTTGAACTGGGGCTACCTCGCCGGCACCTGCTTGTTCCTGGCGGCGATGATTGTTCTTGTCGCGGCACAAATCCGCGCGCGAAAATTCCATCCGGCGTTGTACTGGGCGACCATCGTGGCATCGACCACCTTCGGCACGACCATGGCCGACTTCGCCGACCGCTCGCTCGGCATCGGCTATACCGGCGGCTCGACGCTGCTGCTCAGCTGTCTCGTGCTGGTACTCTGGCTCTGGTATCGCGCCGAGGGGACGATCTCGGTCGACAGCGTCGGCACGCCGCGGGTCGAGGCGTTCTATTGGGGCGCGATCACCTTTTCGCAGACGCTCGGCACCGCGCTCGGCGACTGGATCGCCGATACCGGCGATATGGGTTATCGCGGCGGCGCGCTGATCTTCGCCGGCGGGCTTGCCGTTATCGGCGCTCTCTATTTCTGGACCCGGGTCTCCCGCGTCACACTGTTCTGGGCGGCCTTCATTCTGACGCGGCCGTTGGGCGCGACCGTCGGCGATTTCCTCGACAAGCCGCTCGACCATGGTGGGCTCGCCTTGAGCCGGCCGCTGGCCTCCGCCGTGATCGCGGCGTTCATGCTGGCCTGCCTGCTGCTGATCCCGCAACGCGCCTGGCAGCACCCGGGCGATCACCAGGCGGCCGAGAAGGCCCGCGAGGTCGCCTAGCGAATGATCGTGGTTAGCGACGAGTAACGCTTGGCCGGCTTGGCGTCGCTGGCAGAGAATTGCGCAAAGGCGTCGCTGATGCGCACGGCCGGCGGCGTGTCGCCGGCGAAGCGGAATTCCTTCGGCTGCGGTGCGTAGAAGCTGGCGCTGTAATAGGCGTCGTCGAAGCGTGCCTCGCCGACCCCGAACAATGAGTCGCAGACGAACAGGAGCGCATAGACTCCCGCGACCGCCACGACGATCTCCTTGAGAACCGACATGTTGATGCCCCACCCTTTTGCGGGAAGCATGCATGTCGGTTCCAAAGCCGAGGTTTAAGGCGCCGCGGGACTTGTCCCCAGAGTTGACCGCTCCTGAACGGAATGCAGACAATCTTATCGATCCGGAAAAGAGAGCCCGCCTGACCGGGCGGATCAGGCGGGCTCCAGGCTTGGCCGCTCGGGAGGTATCAGACGGCCAGATTCATCCACACGGCCTTCGGCTCGGTGAAATTGTCGATCGCGGCGGTGCCGTGCTCGCGGCCGAGACCGGAGTCGCGCTCGCCGCCCCAGGGCAGGCGCACGTCGGTATAGCCATAGGTGTTCATCCAGACCGTGCCGGCCCGCGCGCGCTTGGCGAAGCGCTGGAGCTTGCCGATGTCGCGGCTCCAGACGCCGGCCGCGAGACTGTAGGCCGTGCCGTTAGCGATCCGTAAAGCATCAGCTTCGTCCCTGAACTTGATGACGCTGACGACGGGGCCGAAGATTTCTTCCTGCGAGATCCGCATCTCGTGCTCGACGCCCGCGAACACCGCGGGGCTGATGAAATAGCCGCGATCGCCGACCTTCTCGCCACCGGTGACGAGGGTCGCGCCCTCCTTCCGGCCGATGTCGACATAGTCGAGGATCGACTTCATCTGCTTCTCGGAGATGACGGGACCGAGCGCCGTCTTGCGGTCGAGCGGATCGCCGATCCTGAGCGACTTCGCGCGCGCAGCCAGCCGCTCGACGACTTCGTCATAGGCCTTCTCCTGCACCAGCACGCGCGAGCCGGCGGAGCAGACCTGGCCGGCATTGAAGAAGATGCCGGAGGCGGCAGCCTTGGAAGCGGATTCGAGATCGGCATCGTCGAAGATCACGTTGGCCGACTTGCCGCCGAGCTCCAGCGAGACGCGCTTGAAGTTGCTGGCCGCGCCTTTCATGATTCCGCGGCCGACGCCGGGCGAGCCCGTAAAAGTGACCTTGTCGACATCGGGATGATTGACCAAGGCGTCGCCGACGACGCGGCCGGGTCCGGTGACGACGTTGAAGACGCCCTTCGGCAAGCCGGCCTCAAGCGCGAGCTCGGCGATGCGCAGCGCCGACAGCGAGGTCAATTCGGCCGGCTTCATCACCACGGTGCAACCGCAGGCGAGCGCCGGTGCGAGCTTCCACATGCCGATCATCAGCGGGAAATTCCACGGCACGATGGCGGCGACCACGCCGACCGGCTCGCGCACGGTGTAGGTCAGGGCGTCGTCGCGCACCGGCACGACGTCGCCGCTGATCTTGTCGGCCCAGCCGGCGTAGTAGGTCAGCGTGTCGACGGCGGACGGAAAGTCCTGGCGCAGCGTGGCCGAGATCGGCTTGCCGGCGTCGATCGACTCGATCTCGACGATCTCGTCGGCATGCTGCTTCAACAGCTCCGCCCAGCGCATCAGGATCTGGCCGCGCTCGGAGGCGCGCATCGTGCGCCACGGGCCTTCGAACGCCCGGCGCGCCGCGGCGACCGCATGCTCGACATCGGCCTCGTTGCCTTCGGCGACGGTGGCGATCACCTGGCCGGTTGCCGGATTGAGGGATTTGAAGGTACGGCCCGAGCTCGCGGGCACGCGGCGGCCGTCGATCAGCAGGTCCTGGGGCCGGGCCATGAACTCGGCGGCGGGGGAGCGCGCAAAGTCATATGCAACTGACATCATATTTACTCCGTTTCTGGTATACCAGATTAGGCGTCCTTTGGCGGGAGTAAATATGATATGGTGTTCCGATGGACGCCTTCATATATGAATCGGACTTCATAAGGAAAGCCGATGCTCCAGATCGAGATCGAAGCCGTTTGGCGGTTTCGCCGGGAGGGCAGCCCGCGCACGGCGGTGGTCATGCTCGGGGTCCTCAATGAGATCCGGAAGACCGGAAAGATCTCGAGCGCGGCCACCGACGCCCACCTCTCCTACCGCCACGTCTGGAATCTGATCGAGCAATGGTCGGAATTCTTCGGCACACCGCTGGTCGAGACCCAGCGCGGCAGAGGCACCAAGCTCACCGCCTTCGGCGAGCGGCTGGTGTGGGCCGGCGAGCGCATGCAGGCCCGGCTCGGCCCGCAGCTCGACAACCTCGCGCAGGAACTTGCGAGCGAGATCAAGCCGTTCCTCGAGCAGCGGCCATCCGTGATCCGGGTCCATGCCAGCCACGGCTTTGCGGTCGCAAAGCTGCGCGAATTCCTCGACCGCGAGCCCGGCATCGGCGTCGATCTGCGCTATGTCAGCAACCAGAATTCGCTGGTCTCGCTGGCGCAGGGCGCCTGCGACCTTTCCGGCCTGCATCTGCCACACGGCGCGCTACGCGCGCAGGGCATCAAGACGGCGCGCGAATGGCTCGATGCGCGCGAGGACCGCGTGATCAGCTTCGTGACGCGCGAGATGGGGCTGATGGTCGCGCGCGGCAATCCGCTTGGCATCCGGTCGATCGAAGACCTCACCTCGCCAAAAGTGCGGTTCGTCAACCGCGATCACGATTCCGGCACGCGCCTGCTGTTCGACCAGCTGCTCGCCGCGCAACGCATCGACGAAAGCCGCATCAACGGCGCGCAGCAGATCGAGTTCACCCACGCCGCCGTCGCTGCCTATGTCGCAAGCGGCATGGCGGATGCGAGCTTTGGCGTCGAGGCCGCGGCCAGGCAATTCGGCCTCGATTTCATCCGGATCCTGACCGAGGATTATTTCTTCGTCTGCAAGCGCGCGTTCCTCGACACCGAGCCGATGCAACGTATCCTCGAGATCATGCGCAGCGCCGATTTTCGCAGCGCCGTGGCGAGCCTGCCCGGCTACGTGCCGTCAGACACGGGCGATGTCACCGGCGTGAAGGCGTTTTTGGAGATGCACGCCGTGCGCTGATGTGTTCACCTTGTCCGCAGCGGGCAGGAGTGGCAATCTCTCTCTCGCAACTGGCCAAGAGAGCCGACCATGTCGCGCGCGAGCGCCAAATCGCTTCCCCAATTGAGCCTGCGGATCGACCTCGACGGCGAGGATCGGATCGGGCCCGGCAAGATCGAGCTGTTGGAGCAGATCCGCGAGCACGGCTCGATCTCGGCGGCGGGCCGCGCCATGGACATGTCCTACAAGCGCGCCTGGGATCTCGTCGACGAGATCAACCGCATCTGCGGGCATGTCGCGGTCGAGCCGCAGGCCGGCGGCAAGAACGGCGGCGGCGCCATGCTTTCCCCCTTCGGCGAAGCGCTGGTCGCGCGCTACCGCAAGATCGAGCGCGACGCCGCGCGTGCCGTTCGTAAGGAGCTGGAAGCGCTCAAGAGCGACATCGTCCGTTCCCGCAAGTCCTGAACGCCCTCAATTCGGCCGCACCGTCACTTCGGGCATCGGCTGGGTCAGGGCCTCACCCAACAGGCTCTGTTCGGCCTTCGGGATCGAGAAGCGGACCTTGAAGCCGTCCTCGGTCTCAAGCGTAATGATGCGCTGGGTCGTGTCGATGGATTGCTCCAGCACCCAAGATGCCAGAGGGTAGGCGTAGCGCAGGCTCTGGTCGCCGTAGCGGGCCTTCAGCGCCGCCTCGAGCAGCCCGGGCAGGGTCATGATCAGCGCTCCGACCTGGTTAAGCGAGACGCTGACGGCGGCGGGATTGCCCGCGACGTCCTCGAAGCCCAGCGAGATCGCACCGCCATCGGCCGCCACCTCGCAATTCGTGAGCGACCTTACCTTGATTTCCATCGCCGATCCCGGAACGCACTTCCGCTATATCCATCACGATATATCGATATGTCGCCCAGCGTCCAGCCGCTTTTTCTGGAATTGATCGAGCCGGCCGCCATGGCCGGGCGAGCGGGATCGTGATATACATCTCGATATAACGAGGCCCGAACGGCCCGTTCTTCAAGGGAGCGCAAAGCCAATGAGTGACTACAATCTTCTCATCGACGGCAAGCTGGTGCCCGGCGACCAGACCATGCCGGTTCTCAATCCCGCGACCGAAGAGGTGCTGGCGCAGTGTCCGCGCGCCTCGAAGTCGCAGCTCGACGCGGCCGTTGCCGCGGCGAAGGCCGCCTATCCCGCCTGGGCCGCAACGCCGATGGAAGAGCGCCGCAAGGTCGTGATCGGGATGGCCGACGTGATCGAGGCCAATTCGGGCGACCTCGCCCGCATCCTCACCGCCGAGCAAGGCAAGCCGCTGGCGGATGCCACCGGCGAAGTGCTCGGCATGGCCGCTTTCTTCCGCTATCTCGGCTCGCTCGAATTGCCGATGAAGGTGATCGAGAACTCCGGCGACCGCAAGGTCGAGGCCTATCGCCGCCCGCTCGGCGTCGTCGGCGCCATCATTCCCTGGAACTATCCGCTGCTGATCCTCAGCTTCAAGCTGCCGTCGGCGCTGCTCGCCGGCAACACGCTGGTGGTCAAGCCCGCCCCGACCACGCCGCTCGCCACGCTGCGCTTCGCCGAACTGATCAAGGACGTGGTGCCGAAGGGCGTGCTCAACTTCATCACCGACGCCAACGATCTCGGCGGCGAGATGACCAAGCATCCCGACATCCGCAAGATCTCCTTCACGGGCTCGACGGCCACGGGACAAAAGGTGATGGCGAGCGCGGCGCAAACGCTCAAGCGCATCACGCTCGAGCTCGGTGGCAACGATGCCGGCATCGTGCTCGACGACGTCGACCCGAAGAAGGTCGCGCCCGGCATCTTCGAGGGCGCGTTCCAGAACTCCGGCCAGGTCTGCCTCGCCATCAAGCGGCTCTATGTGCACGAATCCGTCTATGACGAGCTCTGCAACGAGCTGGTCGCGATCGCCAGGAACACGGTGGTGGACGATGGCTCCAAGCAGGGCACCAAGCTCGGGCCGTTGCAGAACAAGATGCAGTACGAGAAGGTCAAGGCGTTCCTCGAGGACGCCCACAAGAACGGCAAGGTGGTTGCCGGCGGTTCCGCGATGGACCGCCCCGGCTATTTCATCGAGCCGACCATCGTGCGCGATATCCAGGAAGGCTCGAAACTGGTCGATGAGGAGCAGTTCGGGCCGGTGCTGCCGCTGATCAAATATTCCGACAAGGATGACGTGATCCGCCGCGCCAACGCCACGACCTACGGCCTCGGCGCCTCGGTGTGGTCATCCGACATCAAGCGCGCCCACGAAGTGGCAACCAAGCTCGAGTCCGGTACGGTCTGGATCAACAAGCATCTCGACATGGCACCGCACATCCCGTTCGGCGGCGCCAAGCAGTCGGGCATCGGCACCGAATTCGCCGAGGAAGGCCTCGCCGAATTCACCCAGCTCCAGATCATCAACGGCCCGCCGGCGGCCTGATCCAAAATCCGGGGTCGCCGCAAAATCGCCGCGGCCCCGCTCTCTTTGCAACGAAGCAGGGGCGAACCATGTTCGATGCGCAATGCGATCTCGCTGCCCTCGTCTACGAGCCGCATCGGGATCCCGATGCCGTCCTGCGCAACTTCGCGGCGGATCTGAATGTGCACGGCTTTCGCGTCGTCGGCATGGTGCAGGCCGGCCAAGCGGCATGTGCGTCAAGCTCCGCTGCGATCGTGATGCGCTGGAAACGTGGTGGCAGGGCGTCACGGCCGGAGACCCGCAACCCGAGATCGGATCACATCCGACGGTCTGCGAAATTCTGAAATAGGCGGTCAGATGACCGGCTCGTCCTTCAGCGCCGCAATCACCTGCTCGCCCGGCGCGGTCAGGCGATAGGTCACCAGCGGCCGGCTCGACGGCGGCTTGCGGTCGATCTCGACGATGTAGCCGCGCACCATCAGCGCTTCAAAACTGCCGTAGTAGCCGTACATGCTGATCTGGTTCTGCTTGAGCACCTTGAATTCGCGCAGCAGACGGATCTCGTTGCCAGAGAGCAGCGAACGGCGGACGCGCTGAACGAAGCTCGCACGCTGCTCGAACCAGGCTTGGTCGGGCAATTCGCGCGCGGCAGGCAGCGCATCGCGTTCGCAGGGGCGCGCCTCGGCCGCTGTGGCGTCGACGATGGCCGCGGGCAGCGCCGGCATGCTGCTGCCGACCGCTTCCTTGGCAACGTCGAGCAATGCGATTGGCCAGCGCCGCTTGTTGTCGACCAAAACCGGCGGCGGCACGACATTGTCGCGCACCAATTGCTCGAAGCGGCCGGCGGTCACGCCGACATAGGCGGCCGCACGACGGCGATCGACCAGACGGGCGCCCTGCGCGGGCTCAAGCTCGCAAGCAATATTGTCGTCCACCGCAAAAATCCCCTGCCCACATCGTTATGGGCGCGCTGCCGCGCGGGCCCGGCAGGCCCGTCAGCACATGACATTACGGTGAAAATAGCGCTCTCAAAAGGCAGAGAATTTCGTACAGCTTGCTGCCGTTTCGGCAGCGGCTATAGTTCGCCCCGGGGGTCTCATGCGATTTCATTCACCGTCCATCCAGTACTTCCATGCCGTCCGCCGCGCCGGCTCGATCCGGGCTGCGGCACGGGTCCTCAATGTCGCCTCGTCCGCCGTCAGCCGCCAAATTCTCAAGCTTGAACAAGAGGTTGGATCACCCTTATTCGAACGAACGGCGCGCGGCCTGACGCTGACGACGGTCGGCGAGATGCTGGCCCGGCATGTCATGAACGTGCTCCAGGACCTCGACCGCTTCCGCTCGGACGTCGCATCCCTGTCCGGCGCCTGGCACGGCACCATCAGCATCGCCTGCATCGAGTCCCTCACGAAATCGGTGTTGCCGGACTTGATCGCCTCGCACCGCGGCCGGGCCCGGCGCGTCAGCTTCACCACCGAGGTGATGGGATCCTCCGACGTGCTGGAAGCGCTGAGCCGCGGCGAGGCCGATATCGGCATTGCCATCGCGCTCAGGCATCCACCCGACCTGCGGCAGGTCGCGCTGAAGCGCTTTCGTCTAGGCGCGCTCGTTGCGCGCGAGCATCCGCTGGCACGCCGCAAGACGGTCACACTGCCGCAATGTCTCGCCTTCCCCGTCATTCACGCGCTGCCGGAGCTGTCGATCTATCATCTGCTCCAGCCCCTGATCGCGCAGCTGCCGGAGACGCCGGAACCCGCGATCCAGGCCAACTCGATCGACCTGATGCGCGAGCTCGCCGCGCGCGGGGTCGGCGTCGCGTTCCAGACCCAGCTCGGCATCGGCCGTCTGTCGCGCGACAGCCAGCTCGTGTTCCTGCCGCTCGACAATGCTGGCAGTCCAGTGTGGTCCGACCTCGGCATCTATGTCCGCGCCGAGCGCACCCTGCCCGCCTTCACCGAGTCATTTCTCCAGGAGCTCGTGCGCGAGCTCGGCGAGCGCGAGCGGCGCGAGAACGCGGCCTACCCGCAGGTGGCATGATCAGGCGCCGCCGTAGTTTCCCGGAATTGGGCCGATGCATGGTCGTCTGATACCTATCGCCGATTCAGACCATTCACCTCTGACACCGCCAGGATCCCGAAATGCCGGTACGTCGGCTGAAACCTTCGCGAATCCTCGGCATCGAGCGCTTCTCGGATTTCGGCGAGTTTCGCGCCAACGAGGTGCTCGGCCTCGGCACCTCGACGCCGCTTCGACCGCGCGAATTCTCTCTGACCCGTGCCATCCTGCCGCTCCAGGACGGGCTGTTCGTGCTCCAGCGCTCTTTCGCGCGGCGCCTCGACGTCGATATCGGCACCGATCGTGGCATCGGCCTCGTCGTCCCGTTCACCTATCATTCCACCACCAACGGCCGCGAGATCGACAGCTCGACGGTGAACGTCGTCCGCGGCAGGGTTCCGATCAAGTGCGTCGAGGACCACCCCAACACCTACCTGATGATGCGGTTCAACTCGGATATGCGCCATCGCGGCTGGGCCGATTACGACAGCGGGCTCGGCTTCTTCCGTTCGCATGAGGCGCCCATGACGCGCCTGCGCGCCGTGATCCTGAACATGTTTTGCCTGGCTTCCGAACTCAACGATCCCAGGCAGTTCGATGCGCTCAGCCGGCCGATCGAGGAGACGCTGCTCGCCTGCCTCGACGACACCCTGGTGCCGGTGGACGGGCTCGCCGCGCGACGCGGATCGTTCGACAAGCATCGCAAGCTGGTCGCGCGGCTCGACGAAGTGGCGGCAACCTTCGGCAGCCGCCCGCTCTACAGCGAAGACCTGGCCGCCACGCTCGGCGTCTCCGTGCGCACGCTCCAGACCGCGACGAACGCCGTGCACGGCATGAGCCTGCACCACTATCTGCGGCTCAAGCGTCTCTGGGCGACCCGCATCCAGCTCATGACCGGAAGCGCCGGCGTCAGCGTGAAGGCCGCAGCGCTGGGCAACGGCTTCTGGCACCTCGGCGATTTTTCGCGCGGCTACAGGCTGGCATTTGGCGAGACGCCGTCGGAGACGCTGGCTCGGGGCCGCCGTTTCTGACCTCAATCCATCGCGCGCGTCAGCCGTGCCCGTTCTCCTTGCGGTGCGCATTGTCGGCGAGACGATCGACCCAGGCGATGCCGATCGCCGAGATGATGAAGGTCAGGTGGATCAGGACCTGCCACATCACGCCGGTCTCGGTGAAATTGCTGCGTGTGGTGCCGAGATTGCCGGCTTCGATGAAGGTCCGCAGCAGCGAGATCGAGGAGATGCCGACGATCGCCATCGCGAGCTTGATCTTGAGCACGCTGGCGTTGACGTGGCTCAGCCATTCCGGCTCGTCGGGATGGCCGCGCAAATTCAGGCGCGAAACGAAGGTCTCATAGCCGCCGACGATCACCATCACCAGGAGGTTCGAGATCATGACGACGTCGATCAGCCCGAGCACGATCAGCATGATCTGCTGCTCGCTCGCGTCAAACGAGTGCGCAACCAGGTGCCAGAGCTCCTTGAGGAACAACAGCACATAGACGGCCTGCGCGACGATGAGGCCGACATAGAGCGGCAATTGCAGCCAGCGCGAGCCGAAGATCAGCTGGGCGAACGGGCCGATTTGCGGCCGCGGCGCGCAGAGCGCCGAAGGTGCTTTGGGTTCGGACGTCATTGATTACTCCGGATTGCGGGTAACAGAGCTTGCCTCAGAGATCTGGCTTCAGAGACTTGCAATGACCGGCGCGAGCGCGAGCGAGCCGCGATAGATCATCTCGAAGGCGACGTAGACGATGATGGCGAGACCGACATAGGCGATCCAGCGTTGCCTCTGGAGCACGCGGCCGAGCAGATCGGCGGCAACGCCCATCAGCGCGACCGACAGCAAGAGGCCGAAGGCAAGGATGTAGGGATGCTCGCGCGCGGCACCTGCGACGGCGAGCACGTTGTCGAGCGACATCGAGACGTCGGCCGCAACGATCTGCGCCGCCGCCTGGCCAAAGGTCTTGCGCTGCGCCGATGCGCGGCTCGCGCCGCCGCCATGGCTGAACGCAAGCTCGCCCGCATGCGCGGCCTGTTCGCGCAGCTCGCGCCACATCTTCCAGCACACCCACAGCAGCAGCACGCCGCCGGCAAGCAGCAGGCCGATCACCTGGAGCAGCTGGGTCGCGACGCCGGCGAAGGCGATACGCAGCACGGTCGCCGCGACGATGCCGACAACAATGGCGCGGCGGCGCTGCTCGGCCGGCAGGCCAGCGGCGGCAAGACCGATGACGACGGCATTGTCACCGGCGAGCACGAGGTCGATCAGAACCACCTGGGCGAGCGCAGTCAGCGCCTCGGCGGTGATGAATTCGGTCATGATTGATCATTCTTCGGCGCGGCGGGATGGAGCCAATGCGGCTTGCGTCGCTCGATCCAGTCGAAGACTTTTGAGCGGGACGCACGCAGCGCCGTCACGTCCTCGGCGAGCAGCGCGAGGCCCAGCGGCAGCATCCAGATGCCGAGCACCGGCAGGAAGGACAGCACGCCGCCGACGACGAGCAGCGCGCCCGAGGGAATCCGGACCCAGCGGCTGGAGGGTTGCAGGAGGTAATCGACGGTGCCGGCAAGGCGCGGCGGCAGCCGATGAACGAGCGCGGCGAGGCGCGGGTCGCCGCCGGCAGGCTTGCCGGCGGTGCCCTCGGATCCCGTCCCGTGCCCGTCCGAGGCTGCGCTCATGCTCACTCCTCGGAGGCAGCGCGCGCAGCTGCGCCGACCGGCTTCGCGCGCGGCAGCACCAGTGTCAGCAGGCGCAGCAGCTTGATCGCCTGCACTTCATGCGGATGCACGTCCTCGTCGGCGGCCGCGACGCGCTCCGACAGCTCCATCAGATGTGAGGAGAGCGAGAGGTTCGCGACCGGCCGCAACGTGTCGATCACGACATTGGCGAAGTCGGGCTCCTCGAGCCGCTCGGCAAGCTCGTCGAACATCGCAAACAACCGCTCGTCCGGAATGTGCGGCGCCAGCTGGCGGTCCCTGATGAAGCGGATCACCTCGTCGCGCTCGACCGGCGAGACGCGCCGGTCGGCGACGGCAACGAGTGCGCCCGCAATCACCAGCGCCACCGCAGCCTGCTCGTTGAGGCTGGACGGTTCGGTGATCTCGATTTCCATCGGGTTTGAGTATTTGGCGTCAGACATCGTTGCTCCTCAAGCTTGGGAATTGGCCGCACGAGGCTTGCGATGGGGACGATTTGGTCGGAGGAAACAGAGAAGGCCCGACGATCGGCCGATCCATCGCATTCGCGCGGGACAGGTCATCCGACATCGCGAGGTTTGACCGACATTGTCGGCGTCCTCGCCAGAGGGGCCCGGATTCTTGTTCTCCTCAAAAATAACGGCAGGATTGGCGGATTCAAGGCGATAAGACTGCGACCAGCCGCCGCATCGGTTCCAAGTTGCCAATGCGGCCGTGGGTTTGCTTGCGGCGATCTACCCCAACCGCTCGACGAGATGCGCGCGCGAGGGACCGGGCTCAAACCGGTCGCCGAAATATTGCGTTTCGTGGGCGACCAGCCCGTCGCAAAATTCCATGATGCTCACAACGTAGGACGGCACACCGTCGTAGGTCAGGACGAACTCGCTGACCCAGAGATCGCCGCCACCTAAGATGCGCCGGATCGTGAAGCGCTTCTTGTTCGGCTGCACGGAACGGCTTTCCTGAATGTTTCGCCGGCCATGAATCCGCTCGCCCGATTGCGGATAATCGAGCACGGCGTCGTCGCGATAGATGTCGTGCTCGGCCTCGAAATCATCCGCGTCCGACGCCTGCCAATGGCGCTGCAGCGCCGCGCGCTTGGCTTGATCGTCCATCTCGATCTCCGATCTCGGTTGCGCCGATTCTAGCACCGAAGCTCGTCCTGGTCGCGCTTGCCGAAACCATGATGCATCTCACGACACATTTCGGGCAGGATCGCGCGCGTCCGAACGCGCAAAATTGTTCCGTTCGCGCCGGCAATTTCCAGTGCAGCAGACGCGGAACCCGCCCCCGTCAACCGGATTAATGCCGGCAGGCATTAGCTTTGGCCGGGTGGCATATGACATTCGCATCGGACGTTTTGAAACAGCTGCGACTGGAGGCTTCCGACGACAAGCAGCATCTCGTCATTCGCTCGGCCGGCGGACGCGGCCAGGCGACGGACTATTCCTTCGGCATCGAGGAGGAATATTTTCTGGCCGATCGCCGCACCTTGGAGGTCGCGATCGAAACGCCGAACGCTTTGTTCGAATCGGCGAACTGGTCGACCGGCGGCCAGGCCACGCGCGAGATGCTGCAATCCCAGCTCGAGGTTGCCACCAACGTCCATGTCGACGTCAACGATGCGCGCGAGGAGCTGCGCTTCCTCCGCCGCGAGGTCGCCAACGTCGCCGCGCAATATGGCTTCGTCATCATGGCCTGCGGCACGCACCCGACCGCGGTTTGGCGCATGTCGCAGCCGAGTCCGAAGCCGCGCTACGAAGAGATGATCGAGGACCTCCGCAGCATCGGCCACCGCAACATGATGTGCGGCATGCATGTGCATGTTCAACTGCCCGATTCCGAGACGCGCGTGGCGGTGATGCGGGCGATGCTGCCGCATCTGCCGCTGTTCATCGCACTGTCGGCGTCATCGCCGTTCTGGAATTCGCACAAGACGGGATTGAAGGGCTACCGGCTGGCAGCCTATTCTGAGCTGCCGCGCACCGGCCTGCCCGAACTGTTCGAGAGCAAGCGTGACTACGACGCCTATGTCGGCGCGTTGCAGCGCTCCGGCGTGATCCCCGACGAGAGCCACATCTGGTGGGCGATGCGGCTGTCGATGAAGCACCCGACACTCGAGCTCCGCGCGCCCGACACCTGCACCTTCGTCGACGACGCCATCGCCATCGCCTCGCTCTACCGCTGCCTGACGCGGCGCCTCTATCAGAGGCCGCATCTGTCGAAGGAGGTCACCGCAGTCGAACGCGCGATTGCGGTGGAGAACAAATGGCGCGCCCAGCGCTACGGCACCGATTGCATCTTTGCTTCACAAGACGGGCCGGTGACGATCGCGGAGCAGCTGTCGCGAATCATCGACGATATCGCCGACGATGCCACTGCGCTGGACTGCACCACCGAGGTCGAGCACTGCCGCACGATCGTGGCGCGCGGAAGCTCGGCCGAATTCCAGCTGCTCGCCTATCGCGAGAGCGGAGACGACATCGCGGCCGCGTCGCGATGGATCGCGGCCTCGACGCTATCCGAGACGCGCGCAGACGCGGGACGCCACGCGCAGGCGACGTCGTAGCGCCCGCGCAAGCTTCTCCGACGAAAACCTCATCCCTGAACCTGCTACGTCACAGAGGAATGCATGACTGACATCACCTGGTGCGCCGGTTGCGGCCACAGCCTGGTCCCGATCCTGCCCGAGAAGGGCCACGCGCCGAGCTGCTTCTGGTGCGAAGGCGTCGACGCGCAGACCATGGAGATGGCGAAGTGGGCGGATAGCCCGGCCGGCAAGCCGGACTTGTCCGCACCTCAGGCTTTTGATTGAGCTCTCCGCGTCAAACCCTCGCCACCACGCGTGGACGGAACACGGAATCGACAGTCGGGACCGGCGCAGCAACCAGTTTTCGCGCCGACCGGCGCCGCGGGATGAAGAAGCTGCTCACGACGATCGGCTCGTTGTCGCCGAGCGCGGTCCGCTCCTTCACCAGCCCGCTCATCACCGAGCGCATCTTGATGACCTCCTGCGCCACGAAGCTGCAATCCTCGTCGCGGTTGATCTGCTCATGCATGATCGCCTCGGCCTCGCGCATGCTGACGCGGAGCGCGCGAATGGTTCTGCGGATGTCGTTGATGCGGTTGTCCATGACTGCCTCCATCTCGGTCGCAACATAAGAACAAATCATGAACGTATTGTCAACCGGCCTGACGGCTCTCCGCCGGTCTGCCGTCGGCGCAAATTGCACGCGCACCGGCGTGGCTTGCTGACAAATTAGACACGTCGCGCCGTTGTCCCGGAAGCGCGATGCCCAGATGCAGCGTCGGACGATCAAGGCCAGCGGCCGAACTAACCTCCGGTGCAACCACCGGATTTTTTCCTGAACGAGCTCGCCGCATCGACGCACCCGGCCTGTTTGCTGGCCCGCAAACGAACTGGCCCAAAATTCGCAAAGACGTTCTCAAGCTGGCAATGGCGCAGAGCGGAGAACGTCATGAACGTGCATGCTGCGGGCGATCTCAAGATCACTGGCCTCACCCACCCGAACGGTGCGCCGCTCCGCCTCAACACCCAGGATTTCGTCGCGATCGACCGCGACAAGAATGCGAAATACGAAGCGACCTACCGGCCGCAGGCGCTCTACAACCGCGCCAACGAAGGCTTTCACGCCAACAACGAAACCTTCCTGCTGCACGAAGTCGCGACCAATTTGCCGATCTACCTCCCCGACACGGGCCCGACCGATTTCCACCTGCATCTACCGCCGGGCGGCTTTCAGCTGGTGCTGGTCACCTCGGGCGCGTTCACCTTCGACTATGACGGGCGCTGGTACAATGTCGGCCCCGGCGCGGTGATGCTGCAAAGCGCGATCGTGCACCGCCAGCTGTTCTACACCTGGTCGGGACTGTCGACCGAAGAGAACCTGAAGACGCCGCAGACGGTGGTGCCCGATCCGATCTCGATGGGCTACTCCGGCAAATTCCTCGAAGCCTTCATCACCGATCCCACGACCTTTCCGAACCCGACCATCGTCGGCCCGGATCAGATCAATGAAGACGAAACGCCGCGCGTGGCCTGGAGCCATCCGCTGCATGATCGTCCCGCCGATGCCGGCTTCTGGCTCCAGGATCCCTTGGCGCTGGATGCGCTCTACAAGCCGCTCACCGACGGTTCGGTCAAATCGGCCCTGCCGGTCTACGTGCGCGATATCGGCATCGAGATTCCGAGCGGACATCTCGTCACCGGCCACATCATCGCAACCGATCCGCGTGGGCACGCACTCTTGCCGAAGAGCACGTCTGCCGCCGCGGACGCGAAATGGTTCGCCAGGGGCGAGGTCGTGATCTATCGCGTCATTCGCGGCACGGCCGAATTCAGGAAGAAGGCTGGCGAGACTTTTGAACTCTCCGCTGGCGACGTGGTGACGGCGGGCAAGGATTCGATCAGCCTCGTTGGGCTCGGTGAGAACACCCAGGTCCTTCGGCTCGGCCTGCTCAAGGGCATGAACGACCTTCGCAGCTGGACGCCGACGCAGCGCGACGAGATCGACGGCCTCGCTGGCCAGATCATCACGCAGAAGGACGTTCGTCCCTTGCGTACTGAAGGCCAGCCGGTTGGGTATCTGTACGGCTAAGGCACAGACTTGCGGCCATCCTTCGAGACGCCCGCCTGCGGCGGGCCCTCAGGATGAGCTCGCGCTTTGCGGCGAGATTATCGACCCTCATGGTGAGGAGCCCGCCAAAGCGGGCGTCTCGGACCATGCAGGCCGAGTTCGTCCGGCGCTCCGCCCAACCTATGCGCAGCTACTCCGCCGCCTGACGCACATGGCGCGCGGTCGGCGTGCGCATCGTGACGAGCTCCTCGGCCGCGGTCGGATGCAGCGCGATCGTGGAGTCGAAATCCGCTTTCGTCGCCTTCATCTTCACCGCGATCGCGACAGCTTGCGTGATCTCGGCCGCGCCGTCACCGACGATGTGGCAACCCAGCACGCGTTCGGATGAGCCGTCGACGACGAGCTTCATCAGCACGCGGGTGTCGCGCCCGGACATGGTCGCCTTGATCGGGCGGAACGTCGTCTTGTAGATGTCGACGTGGCTATATTGCGCGCGCGCTTCAGTTTCGGTCAGACCAACCGTGCCGACCTCCGGCTGCGAGAACACCGCGGTCGGGATGGTGGCATGATCGACCTTCACCTCGCGCTTGCCGAACACGGTATCGGCGAAGGCATGGCCCTCGCGGATGGCGACCGGCGTGAGATTGTGACGGTGGGTGACGTCGCCGATCGCATAGATATTGTCGACCGAGCTCTTCGAGAAACCATCGACCGCGATGCCGCCGTTCTTCGGATTGATGGCGACGCCGGCCTTCTCCAGCCCGAGATTGGCCACCGCCGGATGCCGGCCGATCGCGAACATCACCTGGTCGGAGGCGAGGCTCGAACCGTTCGACAGATGGGTGGTGAATTCCTCGCCATTGCGATCGACATGGCGATCGACCTTGGTCACCGTGCAGCCGGTGAGGATGGTGATGCCCTGCTTCTCCATCTCGCTGCGAACGTGGGCGCGGACATCCTCGTCAAAACCGCGCAAGATGTTGTCGCCGCGATAGATCACGGTGACGTCGGAGCCGAAGCCGGCAAAGATGCCGGCGAACTCCAGCGCGATGTAGCCGCCGCCCTGGATCACGATCCGCTTCGGCAGCTTTTTGAGATGAAACGCCTCGTTGGACGAGATTACGTGCTCGATGCCGGGAATCGAAGCGCCATGGTTGGGCGCACCGCCTGTGGCGATCAGGATGTATTTTGCGGTGATCTTCCTGTCGTTCTCGAGCAGGCGGACGGTGTGCCTGTCCTCGATCACCGCGCGACTCTTGACGATCTGCGCGCCCGACTTCTCGACATTGGTCGTGTAGGCCGCTTCCAGCCGCGCGATCTCCTTGTCCTTGTTGGCGATCAGCGTCGGCCAGTCGAAACTCGCGGGCGGAACGGTCCAGCCGAAGCCGGCGGCATCCTCGAGCTCGTGACGAAAATGCGAGCCGATCACGAACAGCTTCTTCGGAACGCAGCCGCGGATCACGCAGGTGCCGCCCATGCGGTACTCTTCCGCGATCATGACGCGGGCGCCGTATCCGGACGCGATGCGGGCGGCACGCACGCCGCCCGAACCGCCACCGATGACAAAGAGGTCGACGTCGAATTCAGCCATTGTCCTCTCCGACCTCTTTCAGGAATTCCCGGTCAGGTATTCCTTGCTAGATAGGTATTGTCAGATTTCCTTGCCACGCTTGCGCATCTCGGCGCGGAAGGCCCCCATCACGGTCTCGGAGAAATCCTGGGCCCAGGAGTTCATGAAGGCCATGCTGAGCCCGATGGCGCGCGGCTCGGCGTTGATCAGCTTCTGTCCGAGCGGCGACTTGTAGAAGACGACGAGGTCCTTCAGCTCCTGCTCGGTGAACTCGCTGGCATAGATCTGCGCCATGCCTTCGCCGATCTCGTTCTGGCGGCCGGTGAGTTGCTGTTCGACGATCGGGGCGACCTCGTTGAGGTCCTTCTGATAGTTCAGATTCTGCTGGATCAGCGCGATCTTGGTCTTCTGAACCAGGCCCGGCACAGCGCCGGCATACATCGCGCCGGCATTCTTGATCTGCAAGATCTCCTTGGCCGCAGCGATTGCCGCCGGAGTGGATTTGGGGGGCGCTGCCGGCGCGGCCTTTTGTGGCGCTGCCTGCTGCGCCATGGCCGGAGCGGCCGACAGGGCCAGCCCCACAGCGAGGGTCGCGGCCGGCAAGAATTTCAAAACGCTCTTCATTCCTAGTCTCCTTTCGGCTTTCGCCGTTCAATCACGCGAATTCCCTCGCCACCCGCCAGAACGGCCGAGCTGGCCAAGCCGATGAACAGCCCGTGCTCGACCACGCCGGGGATTGCGCTCAATGCCGTCGCAAGATGAGGCGGATCCGCGATCTTTTCGAGCTGGGCATCGACGATCCAGTGGCCGCCATCGGTGACGAAAACGTGGCCATCCTTGTCGTCGCCCTTGGCCTTGCGAACCGCCATTTGCCCGGAAACGCTGCACGCCGCAAACGCCTTCTCGATCGCGCGGCGCGTCGCCCCGAGCCCGAACGGGATGACCTCGATCGGCAGCGGAAAGCGGCCAAGCATCGGCACCCATTTGCTGTCGTCGGCGATCACGATCATGCGATCCGAGGCGGCCGCCACGATCTTCTCGCGCAGCAATGCCCCGCCGCCGCCCTTGATCAGGTTGAACTCGGGATCGATCTCGTCGGCGCCATCGACGGTCATGTCGAGATGGTCGATCTCATCCAGCGTGGTCAGTGGCACGCCGCAGCGCTCGGCATCGAGACGCGTCGCCTCGGAGGTCGGCACGCCGATCACATTGAGGCCGGCGCGGACGCGCTCGCCGAGCAGCTCGACGAAATGCTTGGCGGTCGAGCCGGTGCCGAGCCCGAGCTGCATGCCGTCGCGCACCTCTTCCAGCGCGCGCGCCGCCGCCTGCCGCTTCAACTGGTCCATGTTCACGTTTGCGTCCGCCTCTGGATTAAGGGTGTGCCGCCGGTACCGTTTGCGGCGGCCTATGTAGCCTCGTTTTCCTCGCGGGAACAGGCCTATAAGGTGATCTTATGGCCCCGCCCCTTGCGCCGGCCGGGCCGGACCGATAGCGCTTCCCCATGACCTCCCCTAACAAGACTTGCCCCTACACCCTCGTCTTTGATCTCGACGGCACGCTTGTGGATACGGCGCCCGACCTGATCACCGCGCTCAATCACGTGCTGGACCGCGAGGGCCTGCCGCCGGTGCCGATGGCCTCAGCCCGCAACATGATCGGAGCTGGCGCCCGCAAGCTGATCGAGCGGGGGCTGGAGGCCGAGGGCCGCGCCGTCATGCCCGCGGACATGGACCGGATGACGGCGGATTTCATCGCCTATTACGCCGAAAATATCGCCGTCGAATCCCGCCCCTTCGAGGGGCTGGAGGACGCGCTCGACCTGTTCGCTGCGCAGGGCCATCGGCTGGCGGTGTGCACCAACAAGCTGGAATGGCTGTCCAGGCGGCTCCTGGACCAGCTCGGCATGACCCGCCGGTTCGCAGCAATCTGCGGTGCCGACACGTTTGGGGTCCAGAAGCCCGATCCGACCATTTTTCGGGAGACGGTCGCCCGGGCCGGCGGGCGAGTTGCGGCCAGCATCATGGTCGGCGATGCCGGAACCGATGTTGGGGTCGCCCGGCGGGCCGGGGTGCCCGTGATCGGGGTCAGCTTTGGCTATACCGACGTGCCGATCGCCGATCTGAAGCCGGACCGGCTGATCCATCACATGCGCGACCTGCCGGACGCGGCCCGTAGCCTGATGACGGCCTCCGTCCTCGACAAGGCACTGAAATAACTACATAAATATCACTAAAGCCTGCGTTAACCATCTATTAACTATGCGCGCGCCGCCGGTTGCCTGGGGAAAACGACGCTCCTAAGGTCGCTTCGGGGAATGTGGCGGTTCGTCGCAGTAGAAGTGGATGGTCATGCGTCGTGTCATCGCGATTGCGTTAGCGGCAGCGAGCTTAGGCGGCTGCTCCTCGATGTCCTGGGACATGTTCAAATCGGCCCCGCCGACTGTCCAGGTCCGGCTCGAATCCAGCCCACCGGGAGCTGATGCCAGCACCTCGCTCGGACCGGGCTGCAAGACCCCCTGCTCCGTCTCGGTTCCCGCCCCCGACGCGCCGTTCACGGTCACCTACACCCTCAACAAATACTTGCCGGCCAGTGTGCCGGTGAATGTGATCAAGAATCCCGGCAGCTTCACCACGTCGGCAACGGCCACCACCGATCCGAACCCGGTGTTTGCTGAGCTTCAGCCGGCCGTGCCGCCGAAGCCCGTGAAGAAGAAGCCGCACCGCCCGAAGAAGCCCAAGCCGGCCGCAGCCGCGCCGGCCGACGCCGCAGCACCTGCCGCAGGCGGCTCACCGTTCCCCGATCCGAACGCGGGCAAGCGCTGATCTTCCGTGCACTGCACGATTGTCCTCGTGGCATACCATGCTTACATTGCTTCCAGCGCGCTGTTGAAGCAAAGGTGCGCACGTCGCCGTAAGTGACAAGGCCTTTTGTATGAACGGATCTTCCGCGAGCCCTCTCGCCTCGTTGTCGAGCGCTATGACCGATCCGTTCGGGCGGACCATCTCGTATTTGCGTGTCTCCGTCACCGACCGCTGCGATCTGCGCTGCTTCTATTGCATGTCGGAAGACATGACGTTCCTTCCCAAGGCCGATTTGTTGACGCTGGAAGAGCTCGACCGGCTCTGCTCCGCCTTCATCGCCAAGGGCGTGAAGAAGCTGCGGCTCACCGGCGGCGAGCCGCTGGTCCGCCGCAACGTGATGTCGCTGGTGCGCTCGCTGTCGCGGCATCTGTCGAGCGGCGCGTTGCGCGAGCTGACGCTCACGACCAACGGCACCCAACTCGCAAAGCACGCGCAGGAGCTTGCCGATTGCGGCGTCCGCCGCATCAATGTCTCGCTGGATACGCTTGATCCCCGAAAATTTCGCGAGATCACGCGCTGGGGCGAGATCGACAAGGTGCTGGAGGGCATCGAGGCCGCGCGCGCTGCGGGCCTTGCCGTGAAGATCAACGCGGTGGCGCTGAAGAACCTCAACGAGGACGAGCTCCCCGATCTGATGCGCTGGGCCCATGGCAAGGGCATGGGACTGACGCTGATCGAGGTGATGCCGATGGGCGAGATCGGCGCAGGCCGCATCGACCAGTATCTGCCGCTATCGCTGGTGCGCGCGCGGCTCGCCCAGCAATTCACGCTGACGGATCTGGCCGAGAACACCGGCGGGCCGGCGCGCTATGTCAGCGTCGCCGAGACCGGCGGCAAGCTCGGCTTCATCACGCCGATGACGCATAATTTCTGCGAATCCTGCAACCGCGTCCGCATCACCTGCACGGGCACGCTGCACACCTGCCTCGGCCACGAGGATGCCTCGGATCTGCGCAAACCGCTGCGTGCATCGGACGACGACACCCAGCTTGCCGCTGCGATCGATCGCGCCATTGGGCTCAAGCCCAAGGGCCACGATTTCATCATCGATCGTCGCCACTCCCGCCCCAGCGTCTCCCGGCACATGAGCGTGACCGGCGGCTGACATTGGGCGGCCTGCGGCCCTATTCCCCTTAACTATCAACAAACTTCCGATTGACTGGCGGCACCGCCGCTGGTTTTGTGCGGCTGCCTTAAGCCTTCGCGGCGGGACAAGCCGACGCGCCTAGTCGGCGCAGACCCAGGATGGCAGGCAAAAATCGGGGGAGGACCTATCGTTGCAAGCGCTCCTAAAGCTGAGCCGTGGGATCGACGCGTTCACACGTTGGACGGGCAAGCGCCTGGCTTGGCTGATCCTGGTCGCCGTGATCATCTCGGCCGTCAACGCGATCGTGCGCAAGACGTTCGATACCTCGTCCAATTCCTGGCTTGAACTGCAGTGGGTGCTTTTCAGCATCGTCTTCCTGCTCTGCTCGCCATGGACCTTGCTCGACAACGAGCACATCCGGATCGACATCTTCAACAGCATGATGCCGAAAAAGGCGCGCAACATCGTCGACGTCATCGGCCATTTGGTTTTCCTGCTGCCGCTGACGGTCGTGATGATCATTACCGGCGTACCGTTCTTCGAGCGTTCGTTCCAGATCAACGAGCAATCCGGCAATGCCGGCGGCCTGCCGCAATGGCCGGCCAAGTCGCTGATCATGATCGCCTTCGCCTTCCTGCTGGTTCAAGGCGTTTCCGAACTGATCAAGCGAATCGCGGTGATGCGCGGGCTGATCCCCGATGCTCACGAGTCGCAGGTGAAGGCGATCGAAGCCGAGGTCGAGCACCTCGTCGAAGCGATCGAAAAGAAGTGACCGCCAGCGGCGTTTTTCGGGGGGATCTATGACCGCGTTTCTCATCGCCAATATGGCGCCGATCATGTTTGCGTCGCTGGTCGTCGTGCTGTTGCTCGGCTATCCCGCAGCGTTTTCACTCGGCGCCGTCGGCCTCATCTTCGCAGTGATCGGAATCCAGCTCGGCGAATTCCGCCCGGACTTCCTGCAAGCCCTGCCCGAGCGCGTCTACGGCGTGATGAACAACGACACGCTGCTCGCGATTCCGTTCTTCACCTTCATGGGCCTGGTGCTCGAGCGATCCGGCATGGCCGAAGACCTGCTCGACACCATCGGACAATTGTTCGGCACCATTCGCGGCGGCCTTGCCTATGCCGTGGTGTTCGTCGGCGCGCTGCTTGCCGCGACGACCGGCGTGGTCGCGGCCTCCGTGATCTCGATGGGCCTGATCTCGCTGCCGATCATGCTGCGCTACGGCTATGACAGGCGCATGGCCACCGGCATCATCGCGGCGTCCGGTACGCTGGCGCAGATCATCCCGCCCTCGCTCGTTCTGATCGTGATGGCCGACCAGCTCGGCAAGTCCGTCGGCGACATGTACGAAGGCGCGTTCATTCCGGGCCTGGTGCTCGCCGGACTCTATGCCGGCTACGCCTTCCTCGTCACCCTGATCTTCCCGAAGGCTGCTCCGGGCCTGCCGAAGGAAGCGATCGGCTTCCGCGAGGACAATGGCGACCGCGGCCTGCGATCGCTGGGCGTGTTGTTTCTGGCGAGCTGCGTGTTCGGCTGGTTCATGATGCGGAATTCGGAGACGCACGGCGCCGATTACGTCGTGCTCAGCATGTTCTTCGGCATCCTGTTCGCCTTCTTCGTCGCCGTGTTGAACTGGATCACCGCTCGATTCCTCGGCTTCCGTTTCCTCTCGAAGATGGCGCAGCAAACCACCTTTGCGATGGTGCCGCCGCTGTTCCTCATCTTCCTCGTGCTCGGAACGATCTTCATCGGCCTCGCCACACCGACCGAAGGCGGCGCCATGGGCGCAGCCGGCGCCCTCATTCTCGGCGCCATGAAGCGGCGGCTGTCCTGGGACCTGGTCCGCCAGGCCACCGAATCCACGGCGAAGCTGTCCGCATTCGTCGTCTTCATCCTGGTCGGCGCGCGCGTGTTCTCGTTGACCTTCTACGGCGTCAACGGCCATGTCTGGGTCGAGCATCTCCTGACCTCGCTGCCCGGCGGCCAGATCGGCTTCCTGATCTTCGTCAACGCCTTCGTGTTCGTGCTGGCGTTCTTCCTCGATTTCTTCGAGCTCGCCTTCATCGTGATCCCGCTGCTCGGACCCGCGGCCGAGCATCTCGGCATCGACCTGATCTGGTTCGGCGTCATTCTCGGCGTCAACATGCAGACTTCGTTCATGCATCCGCCGTTCGGATTCGCGTTGTTCTATCTGCGCTCGGTCGCACCGAAGGAATCCTACCTCGACCGCGTCACCGGCAAGCGCATGGAGCCGGTCACGACCGGGCAGATCTACTGGGGCGCGGTCCCGTTCGTGGTCATTCAGATCATCATGGTGCTGCTGGTGATCACATTCCCGTCGATGGTGATGCACTACAAGGGCGTGCAATCGAACATCGATCCCAACAGCATCAAGATCGAGATTCCGCAGATCGAACTGCCGCCGATCGATTTCGGTCAGCCCAAGCAATAGCGGTCATCGCCCTCGCATCATGTTCCGGCCAAGCGGAACATGATGCGCGCGACGGCCCGGGTGACAAGCGTCGGAAACACAGGCATACCGGGCCATCCTCCAGCCTATGGACCGCCGCGCATGTCCCGATCGCACCCTGCTCCGTCGCTCATCGCTCTGTTGATCGCATCGCTCTCGCTGGCATGCACCGCAACAATGGCGCATGCCGAGCCCAGCGCCAATGTCATGGCCGATGTCCAGGCACTGGCACAGAAGGAGCAGCAGCCGCTGCTCGACACGCTGCGCGATCTCGTCGGCATTGAATCCGGCAGCAAGGACGTCGAGGGCCTGAACGTGATCGCCGGGCGCGTTGCCGACCAGCTCAAGCAGCTCGGCGGCACGGTGGAGATCCTGCAACCCACCGACATCTATCGCCTCGACGACACGCCCGAGAAGATCGGTCCGGCCGTGCACGCCACCTTCAAGGGCACCGGCAGCAAGAAGATCATGCTGATCGCTCACATGGACACGGTGTACCTGAAGGGCATGCTGAAGGACCAGCCGTTCCGCATCGACGGAGACAAGGCCTACGGCCTCGGCATTGCCGACGACAAGCAGGGCGTCGCGCTCATTCTCCACACCGTGGCGATGCTCCAGAAGCTCAACTTCAAGGACCACGGCACGCTCACGGTGCTCACCAATGGCGATGAGGAGATCTCCTCGCCCGGCTGGCGCGGCACCATCACCAAATTCGCCTCCGACCAGGACGTGGTGTTCTCGTTCGAAGGCGGCGGCACCGATGGCATGCTGCGGCTCGCCACCAGCGGCATCGGCTCGGCCTATCTCACGGTGCAGGGCAAGTCATCGCATGCGGGCTCGCGGCCTGAGGGCGGCATCAATGCGCTCTACGAGCTCTCGCACCAGGTGGTTCAGATGAAGGATCTGTCCAAACCCGAGCAGGGCCTGAAGCTGAACTGGACCGTCTCCAAGGCCGGCACCAACCGCAACGTGATCCCCGCCGAGGCCACCGCCCAGGCCGACGCGCGGGCGCTCAAGGTCTCGGATTTCGACGAGCTGGAGAAGGCGCTTCAGGAGAAGATCAAGCATCGGCTCCTGCCCGATTCCAGGGTCGAGCTGAAATTCGAGGTGCGTCGCCCGCCGCTCGAAGCCAACGACGCCTCGCGCCGCGTCGCCGCCTACGGCAAGACGATCTATCAGGAGCTCGGAATGCCGCTCAACGTCGTCGAGAAGGCCACCGGCGGCGGCACCGACGCCGCCTTTGCCGCGCTCAAGACCAAGGGCGCGATCGTGGAAGGCATGGGCCTGTCAGGCTTCGGCGCGCATTCCAACGACGCCGAATATGTGAAGCTCGACAGCATCGTCCCGCGCCTTTACCTGACCACGCGCATGATCATGGATTTGTCCAACGGCAAGCTAAAATAGCGGCCCGCGTACTTCCTTCCCCCCTTGTGGGGGAAGGTGGCGCGAAGCGCCGGATGAGGGCTATCTCTCGGCGAACTCAATTGCGTGAGATGAACGCGCGGAGAGAACCCCTCACCCGTCTCGCCGCTATCGCGGCGAGCCACCCTCTCCCGCAAGGGGAGAGGGTGCAGCGGCGGTGCCGCGCCAGTTCTTCTCGACGACCGACGCACCCGCCTCCGCCAGCCTGAACCGCAGCGTGAACTCGGCGCCGCCGCCGGCGAGGTTCTCCACCGCCACCGTCGCGGCGTGATCGTCCGCGACGCCGCGCACGATCGACAGCCCCAGGCCCGCACCATCGGAGCGCTGGCGGTCGCGGCGCCAGAAGCGCTGGAAGATCAGCTCGCGCTCGGCCTCCGCAATGCCCGGGCCGCAATCGCGCACGCGCACCACACCGTCATCGCCGACCTCGACATCGACGGCGGTGTCCTTCGCGGTGAACTTGATGGCGTTTTCGGCGAGGTTGAACACCGCGCGCTGCAGCATCACGGAATTGCCGTGGATCAGCACCGGCGCATCGCTGCCCCTCAGCGCGATGTCCTTGTGCTGGGCGATCGCGAACGGCGCGATGGCGCCGACCACCTCGGCGCACACCGCGCGCAGATCCGCGGTCTCGCCGGGATCGAGCACCAGCGTGTCGAGCTCGGCGATCTCAAGCAGCTGGGCGACGATCCGGCTCATGCCCTCGATGTCGGCATGCAGCGCCTCTCTTGCCGTGCCGTCGCCGAGCGTCTCGATCCGCGTGCGCAGGATCGCCAGCGGCGTGCGCAGCTGGTGCGCTGCGTCCGCGGTGAACTGGCGTTGCACGCGAAAACCGTCTTCCAGGCGGTCGAGCGCCTGGTTGACGGCGGTGACGAGCGGCATGATCTCGCGCGGGATCTGCTCGGTCGGCAGGCGGATGTCGGTACGCGCCGGTCCGATATTGCTCGCCTCCTCCGAGGCCTGCCACAACGGCGCGAGCGCGCGGCGGAAGATGATGATGTCGGTGGCAAGCAGGATCAGCAGGATCGGGATCGTGATCCACCCCACCCTGCGGAAGAAGTTCGAGATGATGTCGTCGATGATGACGTCGCGATGCGCCAGATCCTCGGCGACCTGGATGCGCACCGTCTGGCCTTCGATGACCCGGGTGACGCCGGCACCTGAAATGGTCTCGGACAGGCGCGGCGCCGTCACGGTCGTGCCGACCTTCCTGTGCGAGGAGAACAGCAACCGCCCCTCGCCGTCGCGGATGTCGTACTGGTAGCGGCCGTAAGCGTCCGAATAGAGCCCGCGCAGACTGTCGGGCAGATTGAACGCGAGCGTGCCGTCCGCCTGCGGCACGATGCGCTCGGCAAGCACCTCGGCCTGGGCGCGCATCGCGTCGCGATGCAGCTGGTCGACCTCCGAGTTCAGCAGCCAGAACAGGACCAGCGGCAGGAAGATCGCCACCACCGCGACCGCGACGATGTGCATGAACACGATGCGCGAGATCAGCGATTTGAACGTCGGCCTGGCGAATGCCCCGGCAGCCACGCTATTTCTCCTCGGCCATCATGTAGCCGACGCCGCGGATGGTGTGGATCACGACCCTGGCGCCGTGCTCGGTGAGCTGCTTGCGCAGCCGCGAGACATAGACCTCGACCGCGTTGGAGGCGACCTCGCCCTCGAGCCCGAAAATGTGGTCCTCGACGTTCTTCTTCGGCACCACCCGCCCCTGCCGCCGCAGCAGGATCTCCAGCACCGAGGTCTCGCGCGACGAGATGATCCGCGGCTTGTCGTCGACGAAGATCTGGCGGCTCTCGGTGTCGTAGACGAGATTGGCGAGCGACAGCGAGCGCCCGAGCAATTGGCCCGGACGGCGCAAGATCGCCTCCAGCCGCGCCACCAGCTCCTCCATCGCGAACGGCTTGGCGAGATAATCGTCGGCGCCACTGCGCAGGCCCGTGACGCGGTCCTGCAAGCCGCCCCGCGCGGTCAGCACCAGCACCGGCAAGGGTTCCATCTGGCGGCGCAGCTCGCGCAGCACCGACAGGCCGTCGCCATCGGGCAGGCCGAGGTCGAGGATCATCGCGGCATAGCTGACATTGTGCAGGGCCTCGCGCGCCTCGGTCGCGCTGCTGACGGTATCGCTCTCATAGCCGGCCCCAGCGAGCCCGGTGGCGACGAGCCGCGACAGCTCGGCATTGTCCTCGACGATCAGGAGACGCATGGCACTTCCGCCGGATGGTCCGGTGCAATCACGCGGCTCGTGCCGCATTATTGCTGTCTTCCACCATTCGCCTCGTTTCGGCCAGTAAAAAGGCGGGTCCCACCCGCCGTTTCGTCCCTCTGTCAGGTTCGCGTAAGCTGGCGAGGACGAAGGTCCCCGTCAGGTTACAAGACCAGTCGCCGATGCTGTAGCAATCGAAAGCATGGCCGGCACACCTCGCAATTCTAGGCCGGCAGGTAGCTGCCGTCGGGTGGGATGACAGGTGGCCCATAGGGATTGTCGGGGTCGCCGCCACGCTTCGACAGAAGCCGGACCAGCAGGACGAGGCAACCAAGCCCCTGCACGGCTGGAAACAGCGTGAATGGATTGACAAGCATGATGGCGATCATTTGCGGATTCACCACCATGGGAAGGACGGCGAAAACTGCCATCAGTGATGTCAGGCCGAACGGGAAAAAGGCAATCCACCAGCCTCTCTGATTCAGATCGTGAAGACGCCTGATCGTCGATGCCGTCAGGAACATGTTCACGAACACGCTGGCCAGCGCGGTCACCGACATGATCACGCTCGCGAGCATCGGCACCGAATGTTCGCCGGGCCGGACGAATCTCGGCACGCTTAACGGGATGAAAAAACTGAGAACGATTGTCGATCCAAGAGCAATTGCCAGGTGCAGTGCGAAGGTTCGACGGTCGAGGCGACCCTCGCAGCTGGTGGCAAGATGCGCAAATCTCAGAATTGGGTTCGCGCTGCGCACGAGGTAATCACCGCTTGGGAGCACGGCAAGCAATGCGCCAAAGGCAAATTCGATCCAGAATGGCGGTGTCATGACCGGCGACGTCGCAGCCGCCAACGGCCAAACCATCAGAAAGCCGTTCGCGACGGCAAACAGGAGCAGCATCCAGAGCGGGCCGAACGGGAAAACCAGCAGCCATACACCTGAGAGACCGAGTTCGCGCAAACGTCGTCTGGTGAAGAACACGAGCGGTCCGCCAGCGATGACAAGACCAATGCCGAGCAGCAACGGGCGCAGCAGCGAGCGCAATATCGCCAGCGCCGGATCCGGACCTCCGGCCACCGAGGCTCCGATGATCTTGCCCGCCGTGAAGGGCAGGACCGCAATCACCGCGGATGAGATGACGAGCGCGACCAGGAAGGCAAACCGGCCAGATCGTCCGTGCCACAAATCTGAGAGCGCCATGGGCGTGCTGTCCTCAACTGTCTTGGCTGCTGAACGGAGATCAGAGCGTTCCTGAACGGCGAGAGCTGGTTCGAACGCGCCGCAAATGGCAGAGCGGACCGCACGCTGCGACCGATTCCATTGCGAAATCGTAAAGGTTGCACCTACGATTTCACACTCGCCCTGGGCGGGGTCGAAAAGTTTTCGGATCGCGGCACAGATGGTTAATGTCCATTGATTGCGGCACGCAAAAAGCCCCGGAGCTTTCGCTCCGGGGCTTTCGTAATACAGATGCAACTCAGCTCTGCGAGTGACGCGCCATGAAGATGTCGTAGCCGACCTCGGCGACCTGGAACCAGGCGTAGCTGTCGCCGGTGAATTTGGTGAGGGACTCGTACACCTTCTTGAAGTTGGGGTTGGTCGCCGAGACCTCGTCGTGCAGCTCCTTCGCCGCCCTGTAGCAGGCGTCCATGATCGGCGGCGAGAAGGCGTGCAGCTTGGTGCCGTTGGCGAGCAACTTCTTCAGCGCCATCGGATTGGCCTGATCGTAGCGCGCCATCATGTAGTTGTTGGCGTAATGGCCCGCCTGCGTGAGCGCGCTCTGGTAATATTTCGGCAGCGCGTTCCATTTGTCGAGATTTACGAAAGCGAGCAGCATCGGGCCGCCTTCCCACCAGCCGGGATAGTAGTAGTGCGGCGCGATCTTGTAGAAGCCGAGCTTCTCGTCGTCATAGGGGCCGACCCATTCGGCGGCGTCGATGGTGCCCTTCTCCAGCGCCGGATAGATGTCACCGCCGGCAAGCTGCTGCGGCACCGTGCCGAGCTTCTGGAGCACGCGGCCTGCGAAACCGCCGATGCGGAATTTCATGCCCTTGAGATCATCGGGCGTGTTGACCTCTTTCCTGAACCAGCCGCCCATCTGGCAGCCGGTGTTGCCCGCGAGCAGCGAGACGACGTTGTAGCTCTTGTAGAACTCGTTGAGCACTTCGCGCCCGCCACCCAGCATGTACCAGGCCTGGTTGATGCGCATGTTGGGGCCGAACGGCACCGACGAGCCGAAGGTGAAGGTCGGGTCCTTGCCGAAATAGTAGTACGAGGCGGTGTGGCCAATTTCGCAGGTGCCGTTCTGCACGGCGTCGAGCACCTGGAGGCCCGGCACGATCTCGCCGGCCGCAAAGGTCTGGATCTGGAATTTGTTGTCGGTCGCCTCAGCGACCATCTTGGCCATCATCTCGGCACCACCATAAAGCGTGTCGAGCGATTTCGGCCAGCTCGTCGGCATACGCCATTTGATTTCCGGCATCGACTGCGCAATCGCGGGAGCCGCGAGCGTGGCGGCACCGGCCGCACCAAGTCCTGTGACCTTGATGAAGTCTCTTCTCTTCATGATTTCCTGCCCTGATGGATGATGGACTGTAAAGCCTTCTTGCCGAGGCTTGGGGCCAGCATGACGCAACGCCCGGCCGAATGCCATCGTCATCGCACTGCGGCATGGAAAAAGGCCGGCCCTCTCAGCGCTAGCGCATAACTCCATCCACGCGTCGTTGCTTCGCTGCGCTCGCAATGACGGTGACCCTGACTACGCCTTGAATGCTTCGTCCCGCCGATTTGCCGCGACGCGTCAAACGCGCCTTTCGAATTCTCCTTCGAACTTCTCTTCCCGTTCGATCGCCCAGAGCGTGTACCGTTGTACACTTATCGTCATTGGTAGTATCGTTCGTTCGGGCCTGGGGCGCGCAATGGCAACTAAATTCCCAAGGGGAGGATTAGCATGTCTAGAAACTCGCGGGCCTATGTCTATGCCTCTGCGGCAGCTGGGCTATTGTCGGTTGCGTCTACGAGTTCGTTCGCCGCGCCATGCACCGGTCCGGGGGCGCCGACCACCACACAGACGAAATGTCTGACGGCGATCCAGATCCCCGGAATCCCGCTGCAATCGTTCGACATCAGCTGGGTCAATCCGAAGCGCGCCGAAATGTATTTCGCCGATCGCTCCAATGCCGGGATCGAAGTCATCGATACAAGGAGCCTGACGTGGAAGCGGTTGCTGCCCGGCTTCGTAGGGGCTGTCCACAATGCCAACGGCACCGTCAACAACAACATTTCAGGACCGGACGGCGTCGTGAGCCATGGCCGCTGGTTGTACGCGGGCGACGGCGACAGCACTCTCAAGGTGTTTGATCTCGATGGGGCTTCGACCGCCGTGGCCAGCATTGCGACCGGCGGAACCACGCGGGTGGACGAAATGGCCCTGACATCGCATGGCAAGCGGCTGCTCGTGGCCAATAACGCCGAGGATCCCCCCTTCGCGACGCTGTTTGCGGCAAACGGGAACGCCGCCAAGAACCACGTCAGCATCATTGCCCGGATCATTGTTGATCAGGCGATCATCCCCGCGGGTGCCGGGCTGTCGCTCGAGCAGCCGAGTTGGGACCCGACGACGAAGCGCTTCTTCAACTCGATACCGATCATCGCCAACAACCCGGCCGGATGCAATTACGGGCAGCTGTCCGGGCCGATCACCTGCCACGGCGGCGTCCTCGTGATCGATCCGAAAACCGTGACGGGGCCAACCACGCAACTCGGTGCATTCGATCCGGCAACCAACACCGGCGTCATCGCGCTCAATGGCTGCTCGCCGAACGGGTCCACGGTCGGTCCGGACGACAGGATCCTGCTCGGCTGCACGCCGCAGAACAATCCGAACGACGTGATCCAACTGGTGATCAACTCGGTCAACAAGAAGCAGACCCCCATTGCCAACATCACCGGATCGGACGAGGTATGGTTCAACTGGGGCGACGACCGCTACTACACGGGGTCAAGCCGAAACTGCAAGGCGTTCCCGCCCCCCGGCGGCAACTGCGCCGCCGTGAGCCAGCAGCAGGCCGTGCTCGGCGTCATCAATGCCAGATCCAACCAGCTGATCGAGACCATTCCGCAAAGCTCCAACTCGCATTCGGTGGCGGCCGATTCCAAGCGCAACCTGATCTTCGTTCCACAGGTTGCACCGGCGTCGGTCGTCATCGGCGGCGACACGACCTCCGTTGGCGCAGGCCTTTGCGGCCAGGCCACCAACGGATGCGTCGCGGTCTTCCAGCACAAGATCGAGGGCAAGGATGACGACGACGACCGCGACGACGACGAAGCGGAATTCTGAGAGCCGACGCGACTGGGAACTCAGCGCTTCAGTTGACGAATGCATCACGACGAGAGGCCGGGCAAAGCCCGGCCTCTTTCAGCAGCTCGGGAGTGCCTTGTCGAAGTGCCTCGCCGCGGCGAAGATCCGCGATCGCGCCGCCACGCCGACGGACCACTAATCCGCGCGCGGTCAGTCGGTGCGCCGGACGTGCTTCGCCGGATGGGTCGGCGGCGTATACACGGTCGCCGGCACCGCGTTCGGCGATGACGCGCCGAGCACGACCACCTCGAGCCCGTCGCTGCGGGTCTCGATAAAGTAGTTGTAGCCATCGAGCACATGCGCCACGACGCGGCGCAGCGGGCCCTCGAACGTCGCGGTCACGCTGTCGCTTCCCGCGGAGATGCGGTAGCGGAGCGCAAAGCGCTCGCTCAACGCCGCGAGGATCTCGTCAATTGTTGCATTGTGCGCCTCGACGCGCACGTCGCCTGCCTGTCCTTGCACACGAACTTCGGCACGGAGGGAATTGACCGGAAGCGCCGAAAAGATCACCCCGGCGATCAACGCAGCAGGCTTGAGGCTTCGCATTGGCGGGTTTCCCCTTGCCAAAAAACCCTAGCACCGGCCGGACCGGTGTCAACGCGGGATGAAAAGGAACCGTCAGCGCGACGACGGTCGCGCCCTGCCGCAAGGCATGCTCCACTTCCGAGTTGGATCAAAAGCGGTCTATCGCCTCGGAGCGACCCAACAACAGCTGAGGGCCACCAGCGGCGATCACGCTCGGGCCACGCTATGTCCGGTTCATCCCGACGAGCCGGCCTAAGCATCGACCATGCGGTCTTCGGCAATGGGCCAAAAAGCAGACGAACGCGCCGACGAACGGGTTCTCAGATCGTCATTTCGCCCGTTTGAATACTAGCTCCAACGTGATGCCCGCCGGGGTGCGTGGATTTGTAAACTTCAATTCTTCGTCGGTGATCGATCTCACGATCCGACGTTGATTTGGTGTTCCGACCAAGTTCGGAAACGAACTCGTCTCGATGTTGACGTGAATCGTCTTCGCGCTCTCGTCCACTGTGTATGTCCCAGTGTAGGCAACGACACCTGACGCAATAGCCATGGCCTCGTCGGGGGAGGGACGCGCAGAGTCGCCCGATGCATACTTTGGAGCGTCGGAGCGGACAGTAATGAAATGGAAGCGACTGTCTGCGGTATAGGTGACAGCGCCTTGTAGCTTTGGTCGCTCTACGGCACTGCCATCCTCACGGGTCCCGGTGCTGGACACGTAAATCCAAGTGCCCACCAACTGGTCTCTCAGAGACCTTCCTTGAGCAATGCTACCGTCCGGGAATGCTACAGCCGAAATCAACGCCGCCGCACAAAGTCCAACTGCACAACGCCTGTTCATGGGGCGCCCCTGCTTTTTGCCAACGCCGGCAAGATTACTCGGCACTCCGATTGCCAGCAATGGGTCACAAGCGGCGATCACGCTCAGGCGGAGTGATGTCCGGTTAGTCCCAGTGAGGCGACCTACGGATCGGTCAGGCGGTCTTCCGCAACGGGCCGATTTTGTTGCAGAACCCTTGAGGAGCGGAGCAAACCGTGATTCCGTGAGGTGAAGCGGCCATCGACGGAGCGTTTCGATGATGGGGCGGTGCAAGAGTGAGCAGGGTCAGCTGTTCTATGCGTTCGACCTCGAAGCCGTAGTACCGGACGACCATCAGGTTCGGCAGATTGCGGCAGTTCTCGATCTCTCGTGGGTGCGCGCAGAGCTTGCGCCGCACTACTCCAACACTGGTCGGCCATCGGTCGATCCGGAGTTGATGATCCGGATGCTCATCCTCGGATACGTATTCGCGATCCGCTCGGAGCGAGCATTATGCCGCGAGGTCCAGCTCAACCTCGCATATCGCTGGTTCTGCGGTCTTGGCATAGAGGACAGAATCCCGGATCACTCGGCATTCACGCGCGCCCGCAACGAGCGCTTTCGCGATCATGATGTCTTTCGTCACGTCTTCGAACATGTCGTCGTTTCGTGCATCAAAGCTGGCCTTGTCGGCGGCGATGGTTTCGCCGTCGATGCCAGCTTGATCGCGGCGGACGCCAATAAGTGCCGCTCGACCCCGGGCGACAAATGGAGCCACGACATCGACCCGATGAGGGCCAGGCGCGCCGTTCAGGACTACCTTGCCAATCTCGACGATCCGGCATGGGGTCGTGCGACCGACGTCGTGCCGAAGTTTGTCGCGCCGTCCGACCCAGCCGCGCAGTGGACTGGCGCACTGCGCAGCGCCGCGTTCTTCGCCTACGCCGACAATTACCTCGTCGACATCAAGTTCGGTATTATCATGGATGTCGAAGCGTCCCGGGCGATCCGCCAGTCCGAGGTTGGCGCATCCCAGACGATGATCGAAAGGACTGAGAAGACGTTCGGCATCAAACCCGACTGGCTCGTCGCGGATACGGCCTACGGCGCGGCCCAAAATCTCCACTTCCTGGTCGATGTGAAGGGGATCGCGCCCCACATCCCGGTGATCGACAAGTCAAAGCGCGACGACGGCACGTTCAGCCGCGACGATTTCATCTATGACGAGGCGCGCGATCAATGTATCTGCCCCAGCGGCAAGATCCTGCCGCGCTCAAGTGGAGCACGCGGACCACGCGGGGATGACGCTATCTCGTATTTCTCGCGCGTCGCCGATTGCCGCGACTGCCCGCTCAAGTCCAAATGCTGCCCAAACTCGCCTAGCCGGAAGATCACACGCCACGTGCATGAGGCAGCGCGCGATGTCGCCCGCGCGATCGCCAAGACGCCTGCCTACGATCAGACCCGACGAGATCGCAAGAAGGTTGAGATGCTGTTTGCGCACCTCAAGCGGATTCTGCGGCTCGGCCGCCTGAGGCTGCGTGGCCCGGCCGGCGCGCGGTTCGAATTTACGCTTGCAGCAATCGCTCAGAACCTTCGTCGCTTTGCCAAGCTGGCGCTCCATCCACCCAACACGGCCGCACCGTGCGTTGCGTAAGTGGCGTCCGTCGCGTTGGTTGCGTCAAACATCAGTGCCCGGGGGCGTATCCGCAGCCCATGCCGGGCAGGCGGCCGAGAGATCGCGAGCCCAAATTTTCAGATCTCGGCCTCGGCTGAGAGCGTCGATCCTACCGACTTCTGCAACAAAATCGGCCAACAGCAGAAGTGTCGTCGAGTGTAAACGGGGACGAGCGGTTGGGACCGAAGCGCTCACCCTTTTTCTATTTCGAAGCTGGAGCATACTCCAGCAGGCCGCTGCGCGGAGTCTTCCCCCGTGAGGTTGGTCAGGCCCGGCACCGGCTTACGGACGGCGTCCGGGCCGCTCCAATGGGATCATCTTCGTTGGAGCAGAAGCGGCCCAGCGTGTTAGCTCTTTTGGGAAAATGCTCGAGTTCGCCTACTTGTATTTTGTACCATATTTGAGACTGATCGCGTCGATTTGCTCCCGCGTCAATTCCCTTCGCGGCTCGCCGGGTCGATTGCAGGTTTCGCGGAAGAACGCATCCAAGCCGGTGGGCGTGACGATCCAAAGGAGCAGCAGCTCACTGTCCGGGTTCGCGAATCCGTGCCACGAGTTCTTCGGGATGAATATCGTCGAACCCTTCTCGAAGGGATGACGCACGTCGTTGAGTATAAATGTTCCGCTTCCGTCTAAAACGTAGAAAGCTTCGTCCGAGTCAAAGTGTATGTGGATCGGAATGCCAGCCCCTATGGGCACCTGCTGAGTGCCGCAGGCCACATTCTTGGAGCCTTTGATGGGATCAACCTTAATGATGATACTGCCTGGATTACGATAGTGAATGAGATGTTCGCCCTCGGCTACGCCCAGCACGTATCCATGCGCTTCGGTTTGAGCTTTCACTTCACCCTCCAGTAACGTGCGAGACGCCAATACCTAGCCATGCCGACCAAGGAATGATCGCCCGCCTTTTCGGGAAATGCGAGCATAGCTCTTTAATGGGCCAAATGTCTCAGTTGGGTCAAAGGCTGCCGTCGGGCTCTTGTGAGCTGATGTCTGCTATCGGCTGCGAGCGCGCTCGATCAAGTTTCTTCCACGCGTAGCGGCACAACTGTCCCGGCGACATGAGTTGTTCCGGGCCAATGGCCCCAAACGACTTTCGCGTCGAAATCCCTGCCGCGACAACAAACATCTTTCACGTCGCCCACCACAGGCGTGGCATTGGTTGATACGGTCCAACCTTCACCTGACATAGTACTCCTGAAACGCCGCTCTGAGTTCGGCCAGTCGGTCGTTCGTTGCGCCCAGCTCTGCGTCGGCCCGATTTGCGTGCAGGTCCGCGTAAACGATCGGCTGATCGAACTGGCTCACCGTGAAGTCGTAGCTGCGGTCTCCGATCCGATTGTAAAAATGGTCGCCGGCCGGCAGCGGCGTCTTCAGCAACTCGCCACCGAAGAGTTCGTGAACGAGCAGCGACGTGACGTTGCATTGCCCCGCCGCGGGATTTTCCGACGTCCACTGGCTCGCTGTCGACAGCGACCATGCCTTGCGCAGCGCGCGCTGAACGTCATCGGGATCGAAGCTCATCGTCACCTCCAGCGATCGGCGCCATGCGACAATTTCGGATTATGCGATTATCGCATTCTGCTCCTGTTTTGCCCGACAAGTCAAACGGCTGCGTAGCTCGGCTGAGCCCAACGCTATCGGCCCGTCATTGCGAGCGCAGCGAAGCAATCGAGAATCTTCCCGCGGAGGGACTCTGGATTGCTTCGCTGCGCTCGGAATGACGATGTGGGAACATGATTGCCGCTTCCGGCCGAATTGCCGCGACGCCTCAAACTGTTAGCGGCAGCCGCAGCGCAACTTGCCGTCACCCCGCGTCTACTGTGCATGGGGTTGTTTTCCACTTTTTGTCGTGACACCCGGATGCACCAATGAAAAAGCCCGGCCTCGCGAACGAGGCCGGGCTCAATCGTCTTGCGACGTTGCGAAAGATCAGCCGCGGGTGCGCGAGCGGATCATGAAGGTGTCGAAGGTGTACTCGGCGACCTGCCACCACAGATATTCGTCGGAGCGGTAGGCCTGCATGGCGTCGATCGACTTCTTGAAGTCGGCGTTCTTGGCCGAGATCTCCGCCCACAGCTCGTTGGTCGCCTTGAGGCAGGCCTCGAGCACTTCGTTGGTGAAGGGACGAAGCTGGGTGCCGCCGGCGACCAGACGCTTCAGCGCCGCCGGGTTCTGCATGTCGTAGCGCGCGGCCATCCAGCTGTTGGCGTTGGCCATCGCGTTGGTGAGAATCGCCTGGTAGCTCTTCGGCAGCGAATTCCACTTGTCCAAATTGGCGAAGGCGTGGACGGTCGGCCCGCCCTCCCAGAAGCCCGGATAGTAGTAGTACTTCGCAACCTTGGCGAAGCCGAGCTTCTCGTCGTCGTAGGGGCCGACCCATTCGGCCGCGTCGATGGTGCCCTTTTCCAGCGCCGGATAGATGTCGCCACCGGCGAGCTGCTGCGGCACCACGCCGACCTTCTGGAGCACCTGGCCGGCGATGCCGCCGATGCGCATCTTCAGGCCGGACATATCCGCAACGGTCTTGATCTCCTTGCGGAACCAGCCGCCCATCTGGGTGCCGGTGTTGCCGCAGGGGAAGCCGATCACGTTCGACTTCTTGAAGAACTCGTTGCCGAGCTCCATGCCGCCGCCCTGGTACCACCAGGAGTTCTGCTGGCGCGCATTGAGGCCGAACGGCACCGAGGCGTAGATCGCCCAGGTCGGATCCTTGCCGACATAGTAGTAGGAGACGGTATGGCTCATCTCGACCGTGCCGCTGGAGGTCGCGTCGAGCGCCTGGAGGCCGGGGACGATTTCGCCGGCCGCGAACACCTGAATCTGGAACTTGTTGTCGGTCATCTCGGCGACGTACTTCGCCACCTGCTCGCCGCCGCCATAGATGGTGTCGAGCGACTTCGGGAAGCTCGACGTCATGCGCCACTTGATCTCGGGCGAGGACTGAGCAATCGCCGGCGAGGCCACCGCGGCGGTCGCCGCCGCGCCTGCTGCCGACACTTTCAAGAAATCACGACGCTTCATCTTCAGGTCTCTCCTTGCTGGGGTGTTTCCCCTGACTTCCTCTTTGCTGCCGCTCATTCCGGCGACGCGCTTTGGGCCGCGTCGAACCGAAGGGGGCTTCGCTGCCGTGGGCCTTTAACACGGAAGCCCCCAATCCGAAACGCGACATTGGCATGACGGGGCTCTACGAAAGTCGCATGTCCCCAACGGGCTGGCTGGAAAGGCTCAAGCGGCGGCGATGACGCCCTTGAGCTGGTCCCGGACCTGTCCCGCAATGGCGCGATAGATCGCCGCATGGGGACCGTCCGGCTCGCTGTCGACCACCGGGCTACCGGCATCGGAGGTGACGCGAATCGCCATGTGCAAGGGGATCTCGCCCAGGAACGGGACCCCGAGCTTCTCGGCCTCGTGGCGCGCTCCGCCATGGCCGAAGATGTCCGATTTCGTGCCGCAATGCGGGCACTGGAAATAGCTCATGTTCTCGACGATGCCGAGCACGGGCACATTGACCTTCTTGAACATCGCAAGCCCCCGGCGCGCATCGATCAGGGACAGGTCCTGCGGGGTCGAGACGATCACGGCGCCCTTCAGCGGCACGTTCTGCGCAAGCGTCAGCTGGGCGTCGCCGGTTCCCGGCGGCATGTCGACGACGAGCACGTCGAGGCTGCCCCATGCAACGTCGCGCAGCATCTGCGTCACCGCCGACATCACCATCGGACCACGCCAGATCATCGCGGTCTCTTCCTCCACGAGGAATCCGATCGACATGATGGCAAGGCCGAAGCGCTTGAGCGGGATCATCTTGCGCTCGCCGTCGAGCTCCGGCTTCGCGTGCAGCCCTGTCAGCCGCGGCACCGAGGGGCCGTAGATGTCGGCATCGAGCAGCCCGACCTTGAGGCCGAGGTCGCGCAGGCCGAGCGCCAGATTGAGCGCGGTGGTCGATTTGCCGACGCCGCCCTTGCCGGAGGCCACCGCGATCACAGCGGTGACGCCCGGAATCTCGGACTGCCGCGCCATCGGCGACCCACCGCCCTGCGGCGGCTTGTGGGCATGGACCGGCTGCACGCCCGGCGTACCGCGGCTTGGTGTTGGCGGCGGTGGCGGCGTGCTACCAGCCTTGCGCTCGGCGGTCAGCGCCACCATCACGGTGGTGACGCCGGGAATGGCGCGCACGGCGGCTTCGGCCTCGGCCCGGATGGATTCCCAGGCCCGCGCCTCGGCGGCATCGACATTGATCGAGAAGAACACCTTGCCGTCGGACGCGCTGATCGCGCTCAGCACATTGGCATTGGTGAGCGCGACCCCGCGGGGCGACTTGATCCTGGCGAGGCTGTCGAGAACCTGTTGCTGCGTCACGCTCAAAGCGCATCTCCTGAAGTTCAAGATGCCCCATTAGAGCGGAAACGCAGAAAAGGCTACTGCCTGCCAATATCGCCAGCCATCTCGGCGGGCGCGGCCCCCTGCTCCATCGCCGCCTCGTAATTGAGCTCGATCATGACGCCATTGGGGTCGTGGACGAAGATCTGCCAGAGGTCGCCGCCGGGTACCTGGCGGGAGTCGAATTTCATGCCCTTCGCGGCCAGCCGCTGCCTCATGCCGTCAAAACCGCGGCTGACGAAGGCGACATGGTGGACCACGCCGGAATCCGGCTTCTGCGGCTCTGGGGTCGGGGAAATGTCGACGAGGTGCACCACCGCCTTGCCCTCGCTGTACATCCAGGCCCCCGGAAAGGCGAAATTCGGCCGGGCGCCTTTTTCGAGGCCCAGCACGTCCTCGTAGAAGCGGACTGTCTCGGCCAGATTCCGGGTCCGGATGTTGAAATGATCGAGCACGCCAACGCTCACGCCGCCCATGCCTTCGCTCCCTTTTGATGCGGGTCGTTATTCGAAGCCCCTAGCACCCCATCCTAGCACAGGCGGCCGCCAAACGAAGCCGTTGCCCTCCGGCCTCAAGGGTTTATGGTGCGCCCGTTCCCCTTCAAGCGGAACCTCAGGACCCCCGGCTGGCGACCCTCGCCCGGCTGCAACCGTAAAACTCAAGCTACGGACACACACATGGCTAAAGTCGCTTTCCTCGGTCTCGGCGTGATGGGCTTCCCCATGGCCGGACACCTCGTGAAAAAAGGGGGCCATGAGGTCACCGTCTACAACCGCACCGCGGCCAAGGCGAAGGAGTGGGCGGACCAGTTCGGCGGCAAGACCGCGGCGACCCCGAAGGCCGCGGCCGACGGCCAGGACTTCGTGATGTGCTGCGTCGGCAACGACAATGATCTGCGCGCGGTCACGATCGGCCCCGACGGCGCCTTCGCCGGCATGAAGAAGGGCGCGACCTTCGTCGATCACACCACCGCCTCCGCTGAAGTCGCCCGCGAGCTCGATGCGGCCGCGACCAAGGCCGGCTTCAAGTTCATCGACGCGCCGGTTTCCGGCGGCCAGGCCGGCGCCGAGAACGGCGTGCTGACGGTGATGTGCGGCGGCGCCGAAGACGCCTATGCCGGCGCCGAGCCGATCATCACCGGCGCCTATGCGCGGATGTGCAAACTGCTCGGGCCCGCCGGAAGCGGCCAGCTGACGAAGATGGTCAACCAGATCTGCATCGCAGGCCTCGTGCAGGGTCTCTCCGAGGGCATCCATTTCGCCAAGAAGAGCGGCCTCGACGTCGCCGCAGTGATCGAGACCATCTCGAAAGGCGCCGCGCAATCCTGGCAGATGGAGAACCGCTACAAGACCATGAACGACGACAAGTACGATTTCGGCTTCGCGGTCGAATGGATGCGCAAGGACCTCTCGATCTCGCTCGCCGAAGCCCGCCGCAACGGCGCCAATTTGCCGGTGACCGCGCTGGTCGACCAGTTCTATGCCGAGGTCGAGAAGATGGGCGGCAAGCGCTGGGACACGTCGAGCCTGCTCGCGCGGCTTAATCGCTGATGGCTGACGGATTGACCCCGCCTTGCTGATCGCGCTCGCCGCCATCTTTGTTGCCGCTTATGCGGCGATCGCGCTCGAGCATCCGATCGGGATCAACAAGAGCGCGTCCGCGCTGCTCGCCGCGGGCCTGCTCTGGACCATCTACGCCATGGCAACGGGCGACCCAACGCTGGTCGGCCACAAGCTCGACGAATCCGTCGCCTCGACCGCGCAGATCGTGTTCTTCCTGATCGGCGCCATGACCATCGTCGAGGTGATCGACGCACATGATGGCTTCGAGGTCATCACCGCGCTGATCCGCACCACGAGCCAGGTCACCCTGATCTGGCTGATCGGCTTCGTGACGTTCTTCCTGAGCGCGATCCTGGACAATTTGACGACCACCATCGTCATGATCTCGCTGATCCAGAAGCTGATCGCCCGCCGCGACGACCGCCTGCTGTTCGCCTCCCTGATCGTCATCGCGGCGAATGCGGGCGGCGCCTGGACCGTGATCGGCGACGTCACCACCACCATGCTGTGGATCGGCGGACAGATCTCGCCGCTGAAGATCATGAGCGCGGTGTTCCTGCCCTCGCTGCTCAATTTGCTGGTGCCGCTCGCCTTCATCAGCATCTCGCTCAAGGGCAAGACGATCGCGGCGCCGTCGAAGGACAACGGGCTGCTCGCGGTCGACCGGTTCGAGCGGAACCTGATGTTCTATCTCGGGCTCGGCACGCTGATCGCGGTGCCCGCGTTCAAGGCGGTGACGCATCTGGCGCCCTTCATGGGCATCCTGTTCGGGCTCGGCCTGCTCTGGCTGGTCGGCGAGATCATGCATCGCCACAAGGATGAGCATGTGCGCCAGCCGCTCACTTTGGTGCATGCGCTGACGCGGATCGACATGAGCTCGGTCGTGTTCTTCGTCGGCATCCTGCTCGCGGTCGCCTGCCTCGAACATGCCGGCCTGTTGTCCCTGCTGGCCAAATGGCTCGATGCCACGCTCGGCCGCCAGGAGATCATCGTCGTGGTGCTCGGGCTCCTCAGCGCCATCATCGACAACGTTCCGCTGGTGGCCGCGACCATGGGCATGTACGACCTCGCGCACTACCCGTCCGACAGCTTCATCTGGGAGTTCATCGCCTATTGCGCCGGCACCGGCGGTTCGATCCTGATCATCGGCTCGGCCGCGGGCGTCGCCGCGATGGGGCTCGAGCGGATCGAGTTCCTCTGGTACGCCCGCCGTATCGCAGTGCCGGCGCTCGCCGGCTATCTGGCCGGCGCGGTGGTCTATGTGGCGCAGCACGCGTGGCTGCATTGAACGGCGCCGGCCGGAACCAAATTAACTCCGGGTTAACGTAATTCTTTAGCTCCTTAAGTCACCTCTTAAGGATTTCTTGCCAGAGATAGACAATGCAGAAGGCCCGCGTCCGACGCGGGCAGGAATCGTTGTTGCTTGATGAGTAACCCCGCTGAAAAGCCTGAAGTTGTGCAGCTTCCGGCCGAACCGGTCAGCGCTCCGTCGGCGAGCAGCCGAAGGGCTGCGGCGCAGCGGGTGCGCGAGGCGCGCGACAAGTTAACGTCGACCAGCGGAACCCGGCCGGCGTTCGACGCCGAGCTGTTGCGCCAATACGCCCAGACCCGGCTGTCGGCCTCCTATGTCGTGATGCTGCTGGTGGTCGCCACCGGCGTGCTGTTCGGATTGTGGATGCAGCCGATCCCGGCCGCGGCCTGGACCGCCGGCATGCTTTGCATCCACGGCGCGATGATCCGCAGCTGCCAGCGTTTCCTGGCCGAGCCTGCCTCGCCCACTTCCGTGCGGGCCTGGCGCACCCGCTTCGTCGTGCTCGACCTGCTCTATGGCCTGTGCTGGATGGCGATCCTGATCCATCCCGTGCTCGACATGGTCACGGAAACGCTGATGATGTTCTTGATGCTGCTGGTAATCGCAGTATCGAGCATGCTCGCCGCCAACCTGCCGATCGCGGCCCTTGCCGCCACCGCGCCGGTCGCAGCCGCGATGGCGATGAGCTTTGCGATGAGCGGGTCGCTGGACAATTACATCCTGGCAGCGCTGGCGCTCGCGGCCGAAGGCTACTTCGTCTTGTTGGCACACCAGCTGCACTCCTCGACCTTCGCGACGCTGGAGGCGCGCGCGGAGAAGGACGCGCTGATCGGCGAGCTCGAGCAGGCCAAGGCGATCTCGGATGAAGCGCGCCATCGCGCCGAATCCGCCAACGTCGCCAAATCGCGCTTCCTCGCGCAGATGAGCCACGAGCTGCGCACGCCGCTGAACGCGATCCTCGGTTTCTCCGAGGTGATGAAGAGCGAGATTTTTGGCGCGCATGCCGTGCCGGTTTACAAGGAATACTCGGCGGACATCCATAATTCCGGCGTGCACCTGCTCAACCTCATCAACGAAATCCTCGATCTGTCGCGGATCGAGGCCGGCCGCTACGAGTTGAACGAGGAAGCGGTGTCGCTGGTCGGCATCGTCGCCGACTGCCATCATTTGATGAAGCTGCGCGCTTCCAGCCGCGGCATCACGATCCACGAGGTGTTCGAGCAGGCCATGCCGCGGCTCTGGGCCGACGAGCGCGCGATCCGCCAGGTGGTGCTCAATCTGCTCTCCAACTCGATCAAGTTCACCCCGCAGGGCGGCGATATCTGGCTCAAGGCGGGCTGGACCGCGTCGGGCGGACAATATCTCTCGGTGAAGGATTCCGGCCCCGGCATCCCCGAGGACGAGATTCCGGTCGTGCTCGCCTCGTTCGGCCAGGGCTCCAACTCGATCAAATCGGCCGAACAGGGCGCAGGCCTCGGCCTGCCCATCGCGAAGAACCTGATCGACCTGCATGGCGGCACGTTCACGCTGAAATCGAAGCTGCGCATCGGCACCGAGGTCATCGTCACCTTCCCGCCGGAGCGCGTGATGAGCGCGCTGGCGCCGCTGTCGGAGGACGCCCCGCCGCTTCAGCCTGACGTTGCCGCCGTCCCTGACGAGAAGCGCCGGCCGCGGCACAAGCCGATCATGAGCGCAGGCACGGGTTCCTAAACACATGCTTGCACACCTGCTCGACAATCCCCCACTATGTCCGGATGAGCAAAGAAACGCCGTGCGTCGCCGTCTGCATGATCGATCCCAAGACCAAGCTGTGCTTCGGCTGCGGCCGCACGCTGCCGGAGATCGCGCGCTGGCACGCAATGGAGAGCACGGGACGGCTCGCATTGATGGCGCTGTTGCCGGCGCGCATGGCGGACGCGGGATTGCAACCGATCGCGGGATCGCCCAAGCGCGCCTGAGCGGCCTGCGCGCATCCGGAGGCGCGCGATGATCCGCTTCCTGCTCGTTCTCCTCATGCTCGCCGGCACCGCCGGTGCCGTCGTCGCCTATGGCGATCCCGACCAGATCGCGCGCGCGAGCAACAAGGTCTCGCACATGTTCCGCGGGCAGAGCGCCGCGCCCGCCCCCGCCGTGCAGATCCAGCGCGGCCAGGGTGGCGAATTCGCGCTGCGCGCCAAGATCAACGGCGTCGCCGCGCCGATGGTGATCGACACCGGCGCGACGTCCGTGGTGCTGACCTGGGAGACAGCAAAAGCGATCGGGCTGCCGCTCGATATGCTGGAATATGACGTCGATCTCGAAACCGCAGGCGGCCACACCAAGGCGGCGCGGCTCACGATCGACCGGCTCGCCGTCGGCCATCTCGTCGAAAAGTCGGTGCCGGCCCTCGTCGTGCCGCGTGGCCTGATGAAGACCAATTTGCTCGGCATGAGCTTCCTCGACCGCCTGGAGAGCTGGGGCGTGCGTTCGGATACGCTGATGCTCACCGGTTATCCGGAGCTGCAAACGAGCCATCGCCGCCCACGCACGACAGTCGATTAACCGACATCACATCCGCAACGATCGCCGAACCTATACCAAGTGTGGCATTTCCGCTATTTACAAACCGCCTGGTCGGTTTATAGATAGCGCCATCCCGGTTAGGGGTTGGACAAGCGCTGCTCTCCGCCGGAAGCGGCCAAGTGGGAGATCGAGAGTCATGATTGCGAGAGCCGCCTTACACCGCGCGAAGTGCGCCCTGCCCCTTGCGACGGCCCTCGCCGCAGCCAGCGCGAGCGCTGCGGACCTGTCTCCGCGCTACGCAGCGTCTGCCTATACGGCGCCGCAGCCGGTCTATTCCTGGACAGGACTCTATGCCGGCCTCAACGCTGGCTACGCCGAGAGCAGCGACAATGCCGTCAACAATCTCGCAGGCGTCAGCGGCGGCAAGGTCAAGGGCGCCATCGGCGGCGTGCAGATCGGCTACAACTACCAGCTCTCGCCGATGTTCGTGGTCGGCATCGAGAATGATTTCGAGGGCGGAGACCTGAAGAACCACGACACGCTCAACAGCGCCGCGGTGAGCCTGCCCTTGTACATGACCGGCCGCGCCCGCGCCGGCATCGCGACGATGGATTCACGCCTGCTGTTTTTCGGCACCGCGGGTCTTGCCACCGGCGAATTGAAGGACGGCGGCCTCAACAAGATGAAGATGGGCTGGACCGCAGGCGGCGGCGTCGAATGGGCGTTCCTGCCGAAATGGTCGGCCAAGGCCGAGTATCTCTACACCGAGTTCAAGCACGACAACCTTCCGGACTGGAACGCCGCGAAATTCCACAGCTTCCGCGTCGGCGTGAACTATCATTTCGACCTGTTCCGCTGAGCCTGATCGACGAAGAGCCGGATCTTGCGTTCCGGCTCTTCTTCGTCGCGCGCGAAGCTAAGCGGCAGCCTCTGCCGGCGCACGCGTACCGACGTGCGCGATTGCGTCGCGCAACGCCTCGATGCCGGCGCCCTGCTTCACGCCCTGCTCTGCGAGATGACGGCGGAAGGCGCGCGCACCGGGCACGGCGTGGAAGGCGCCGACGAAATGCCGCGTGATCGCATGCAGCCGCGTGCCGCGCGCGAGTTGTTGGTCGATATACGGCATCATCGCCTCGAGTGCGCCCTGCATGGTCGCATGCGGCGCCGTCTCACCGAAGATGTCATCATCGACGGCGAGCAGCCGCCACGGCTCCTGATAGGCGGCACGGCCGAGCATCACACCGTCGACGTGGGCGAGATGAGCCTTCGCCTCGTCGATGCTCAGGATGCCGCCATTGATGATAACAGGCACGTCTGGCATCGCGCGCTTGAGCCGATAGACGCGGTCGTAGTCGAGCGGCGGGATGTCGCGGTTCTCCTTCGGCGATAGACCGTTGAGCCAGGCCTTGCGGGCATGCACGATCAATGCGTCGGAGCCCGCGGCGACTACGGCGCGCGCGAGCGTATCGAGCGCCATCTCGGGATCCTGGTCGTCGATCCCGATGCGACACTTCACGGTGACGGGTACGGTGACCGCGGCCTTCATCGCAGCGACGCCGGTCGCGACAAGCTCCGGCTCCGCCATCAGGCAGGCGCCGAAACGGCCGTCCTTCACGCGATCGGACGGGCAACCAACATTGAGATTGATTTCGTCATAGCCAAAATCCTCGCCGATCCGAGCCGCGAGCGCGAGCTGGCGCGGATCCGAGCCGCCGAGCTGAAGCGCCACCGGATGCTCGCTCGCATCAAACCCGAGCAGCCGCTCCCGATCGCCATGAATGACGGCGCCGGTCGTCAGCATCTCCGTATAGAGCAGCGCCCGCCGGGTCAGGTGACGGTGGAACACCCGGCAGTGCCGGTCGGTCCAATCCATCATGGGGGCTATGGAAAATTTCCAGCGTGAAATCAAAATCTTAGCCTGCGACGAGTGCGGTGCGATCGCTCTTGTAATACCGGTCTTGGGGTTTCGCAAATGCATCAAGCAGACGAGGCGCCGCAAGGATGACGCCGCGGGCCTCGACGCTATCCGCGCCGAGCGTTGAAATTTGGAGCCTGTCAGATCCCCCAACGCAGAGCTGCTGTCTGCACCGGGGCATCCCACAATCGCGTTGCGTTGCTATCGAGCACAGATACGGTGATCGAGACACCGGCCATGTCCAGAGATGTGACGTAGGAACCGGTCAGGAAACGCGTCGCCGTTATTCCTGCGCGATCCAAAATCCGCTTGGCGGCATTGACCATCAGATAAAGCTCGATCAAAGGCGTCGCGCCGAAGCCATTAACGAGAAGCACGACCTCGCTGCCCTTGCTGGGCTCGAGATCCTTCAGGATCGCTTCAACCAGCTCGGCGGCAATCGCATCGGCAGAAGCCAACGGCACCCTGCGACGACCGGGCTCGCCATGAATGCCGACGCCCATCTCCATCTCATTGTCGGGCAACGTAAAGTTTGGCCGTCCAGCCGCCGGTACGGTACATGGCAACAAGGCAACGCCCATCGAGCGTGTACGCCGATTGACCTCGTCGCCGAGAGCCTTAAGCGCCGCAAGGGACATCCCGGTCTCAGCCGCGGCACCGACCATTTTTTCCACGATCAATGTTCCAGCGACGCCGCGACGGCCGGTGGTGTAGGTCGACTTTTCGACCGCCACATCGTCGTTCGTCACCACGCTTGCAACCTCCCGGCCGGCCATCTCGGCTGCCATGGTGAAATTCATCACATCGCCTTCGTAGTTCTTGACGATGAACAGCACGCCAGCGCCGGTATCGACGGCTTCCGCAGCCTCGATCATCTGGTCGGGTGTTGGCGAGGTGAAGACCTGCCCGGGGCAAGCCGCGTCAAGCATGCCGAGACCAACAAAGCCCGCGTGCAGCGGCTCATGCCCGGAGCCGCCTCCCGAAATCAGAGCGACCTTGCCCGGCTTCAATTCGCGGCGACGCACGAATTTGCGCTCGGGACCGAGCTGAAGGAGATCGGCGTGCGCCGCAGCCAGGCCGTCCAGACTTTCTTCGAGTATCGTATCGGTGCTGTTGATCAGCTTTTTCATGAGCGTCCTCCCCGTCTGGTCCAGAGTTCAAATCAACGGCCTAACCCACGCTTTCTGCGAAACGCGTGAGCTGCGCGGCGAAATCCGCGATGAGCTGTTCCAGCGCACGATTCTTCTTGTCATCCCCGAGTTCGGGCACGGTCACCGAAATGATACGCGTGCGCGCTTCGCGGTGGGGTGCGCGCAGTCTCCCAGGATGGGCGCGGCCATACGCATCCAGAAACGCCGAACGCTCGGCGCTGGACAGATGGCAGATCTCGAAGATGACGGCGACATGCTTCGCAGGAATCGGCACCAGATAGGCCGGATTGGTGATCTGACTTATGAAGGAGCGATTCTTGCCCAGCGCGGCCGCAAGCTTCAGCCGCGTCCCCGAGGGCCTGTTGTCGAGCACCCGTCGCAGGATGACCTTGTATTCCGCGACGTTTTTGTCACCGGGCATGCCGTCGCCGACGTCGTCCTTCATGCATCAACCTTTGCGATAGCGGCCTTCAGCCGTGCGACGGCAATCGGCGACACCGAGAGAGTCGTCAGTCCGGTCGCGAGCAGCGCCCTCGTCAGATTGGTATCGGCCGCAGCGTCGCCGCAGAGCGAGACCTCGACACCACGCTTTAGCCCGGCCTCGACGGTCGCTTCTATCAATGCCAGCACGGCTGGATTGCCGGTATCGTTGAGGTCGGCGACCGCGCCAATGTCGCGCGCCGCCGCCATCGTGTACTGGGTCAGGTCGTTCGAACCGATGGAATAGAATGCAGCGGCGAAATCCACGGCGCGGAGCGCCGCCGCGGGGATCTCGACCATGATGCCGAGCGGCGGGCGAACACAGGCAATTCCTTTCGCATGGAGGGCTGCGAACTCCGCGCCAAGCATTTCGTTCGCGCGGTCGAATTCGGACGGGACCGCAACCATGGGCAACATCACTTTCAGCGTCCCGTGAACAGCCGCACGGCAAAGCGCGCGGAGTTGCACGCGAAACACCTCCGGCCGCGCCAGCGAGAGGCGGATCCCACGCAGACCGAGAAACGGATTGCTCTCGCCATCGACCGTCACACCTGCAATCGGCTTGTCTCCGCCTGCATCAAGCGTGCGGATCGTCACCGGCTTGCCCTGGGCCCAGACCAGAATATCCCGATAGACCCGGTATTGCGTTTCCTCGTCCGGCAGGCCGTGAGACGTCTCGAACAGGAATTCCGTGCGCACCAGGCCGATGCCGTCGCAAATCGCGGGATCGAGGTTCGCAAGATCCTCGGGCGCGGCGACATTGAGCAGAACCGCAATCCGCCGACCATCGGCAACAAAGGCAGGTGCAAGGCTGGCGGCTTCGGCGGCGGCCAGCGCAGTCCTTGCGGCCGTCATGCGGCGCTCAAAGAGCCGTACGGTCTCCGGCTCCGGATCGAAGATGACACGTCCTGCATCGCCGTCTACCAGCGCCAACGCCGGCGGCTGCCCTTTCCATGACAACGGGCCCAGCCCGACGACCATCGGCGCCCCCCGCGCCCGCGCCAACATGGCGACATGCGACGAAGGCGAACCACTGGCGAGCGCGATTGCGCCGCCTTGCGACCAGTCGGTCGCAAGGAAGACGGACGGCGTGAGGTCGTCAGCCGCAACAATCGAGCCACCGGCGATTCCGGCGACCGTGTCCACGCCGCCTAGATGCGCGAGCACGCGATCGCGGATGTCGACGATATCGACGGCGCGGGCACGGAAATATTCATCTTCGGCCGTGCGATAGCCCGCGATCTCTGCGTCGAGCGCCTGACGCCAGGCATGGTCGGCGGAGATCCCCGTCGAGATGACCTCATACGCCGCATCTGCCAGCGCCTCGTCTTCAAGCATGGCCGCCTGGAATTCGAGAATCTCCGCCGCCTCGCCCTGAATCGTCTTGATCAGCCCGGCAACCTCCCCCCTCGCGCCTTCAATGGCCGCTCGCAGCGCCGCCGCTTCCTGCGCGGGATCCTCGCTCGCAATTCTCCCGGCCACGGCCGCAGTCAGCATGGCGACCGGACCGATCGCGAGACCCGGCGACGCAGCGCGGCCAATGAGTTGGATCTCGCCCACCGCCGTCAAGCCTCGCCGAAACCGTCGTGTACAAGCGCAAGCACAGCCGCAAGCGCCGCCTCGCCGTCGGGCCCGGTGACGCGGAAGTACAGCGTCGCCCCCTGCGGCGCTTTCACGCGCATCACCTTCACCGGGCTTTTGGCGTCCGTCCAGGGACCGTCTCCGGCGAGGGCAAGCTCGATCTTTGCGACAAATCTCTTCGCGCACTGCGTGAGCTTGACCGATGGCCGCGCATGAAGACCGACTTTGTTGACGAGAACCGCCGAAGCGGTCAACGGCATCGAGGTCTCACCTGCCCGGCCGGCATGGGCATCATGCATAGAATTCCTCCGCGCTACGCTTGACGGCGGCAAGCGACGAACCACCCGAAGACTCCGTCGCCGCAATCACGGCCCCTTCGACCACCGGGGCATTGCAGACGACGACGCGCGCCCTGCGATCTTCGGCCAGCATTTCCACCGCCATCTCGGAATTTGTCTCCGCCCCACCAAGGTCGACGAGCACGGCTACGCCAGCCGGCGACCATACCGTCTCGATCGCCGCGAGGATTCCAGCAACATTCGTGCCGAGCCCTCCATCGACATCGCCGCCTGTCCAGGCCAGCGGCACTGCGTTGCCTACCATCTGGCGCACCATATCCGCGGCCCCTTCGGCTATCTTGGGCGAATGTGAAACGATGACGATTCCGACGTTTCCGCGATTTGGACTGTTCATGACCTTGCCTCGAATTCCAATGCTTTGATTGCGGCGTCGATCAACAGGGACGCTGAGCGCGAACCGGGGTCCATGTGACCGATGGAACGCTCGCCGAGAAACGAAGCCCGGCCACGAATGGCGAGCATCGGCATCGTGCGGTCGGCCGCTTGCATCGCTTCCGCAGCAATTGCCGTCGCATCGCCCCCGGCAGCCAACACCGCGTGCACGGGCACCAGAACATCCAGCAGGGTTTTCTGCCCCGCCTCCGAGCGCCCGCGTGCCTTCACGGCATTGATCGCCATATCCGTCGCCGCAACCAAATCTGCGCGTGTCGGCTGCTCCGGAAGCGCCTTGCCCAATTCCATGAAGAACGTACCGACCAGCGGCCCCGAGGCCCCGCCGACCTTCATGACCAGCGTCATTCCGATCGATTTCAGCATCTCAGGCAGGGACTTGTCCGCAAGCCCTGGCAATGTCGCGAGCACTGCCTCGAAGCCGCGCTTCATGTTCAACCCATGATCGCCGTCACCGATCGCCTGATCGAGACTGGTTAGTTCGTCGGCATGCTGGATCACCGCTTCCGCGAGCGCTCGCACCAGCTTTTCCCGGGAGGCTCGATCGAGACTCATGCCGCCACCCGCTTGCCCGCCGCATCGAAGAACAGCGGCTTGTTCAGCCGCAGCGACACCTCATCCCCGACGTCCAAAGTCACCTCGGGCTCCGCCAGTGTCACGACTGGTTGGCCACGGAGATCCAGGTGGAGATGGCTCTGGTCGCCGAGATGTTCGACCCGCGTGACCGTCGCCGACACGTCCCCGCCATTGCGCGTGATGGCCAGGTGCTCGGTACGGGCGCCAATGGTCCTGGCGCCTGAGGGCGCGCCGGCAAATAGATTGGCGGGCAGCAGGTTGATCATCGGCTGGCCAAGCCGCGCGGCGACATGGGCGTTGACCGGATTCTCGTAGATCTCGCGTGGTGTCCCGATCTGCATCAGTCGCCCGGCCTCCATCACGCCGATACGCGAGGCCATCGTCATCGCCTCCGTCTGATCGTGGGTGACGTAGAGAATCGTCGCGCCGAGATCGCTCTGAATGCGCTTGAGCTCGAGGCGCATTTCACCGCGGAGCTTGGCGTCGAGCGAGGACAGCGGCTCGTCCATCAGATAGATCGAGGGCGAGCGCACCAGAGCTCGGCCAATCGCCACGCGCTGCATCTGCCCGCCCGACAACTGCGTCGCCTTGCTCTGTAGCTTGCTTTCGATATGGAGAAGACGCGCAACCTCCTCGACCTTTGTTCGAATTTCGACCTCCGGCAAGCGACGGGTCGGCGCACGCAGTGCAAAGGCCATGTTCTCGAACACGGTCAGATGCGGATACAACGAATATTGCTGGAACACGAAAGCGACGTCGCGATCGGCCGGCGCGTCGCTGCTCACATCGCGTCCGCTGATGCGGATCGAACCGCTGTCGGGTGTCTCGAGTCCTGCGACCAGGCGCAGCGTCGTCGTCTTGCCCGTACCCGTCGGACCCAGCAATGCAACGAATTCGCCGTCTCCGATGGTGAGGGACAGGTCGACGACAGCCTCCGTCTCGCCAAACGCCTTGGAGACCGCCCTGATCTCGACTTCAGCCATGCGCGCCTCCCTCATGCAATGCGGTGCGGATCGCCCGGCCCGACCCCTGGTCGAAGATCGACAACGTGTCGGGCCGAAAGTCGAGCCCGACATTCGAACCGACTTGGAAGGAAAAGCTGGCCGGCGAGCGCGCCTTGAGCGCACCGTAAGGCGTCGTCACCGTCACAATCTGGGTGGTGCCGAGATATTCCGACCCGTAGACCTCACCCCGCACCATGCCCCGATCGGCAAAACGTACATGCTCGGGCCTGACCCCGAGCACAAGATCGCTCTCCGCCAACGCTTCTCGTGCGGTGGGGATAGCGACATCGCGATCGCCGAGCCGGACCGCCTGCGCGCCGGCTTCAAGACTGCCGCGAAACGGCAGAAAATTCATCGAGGGCGAACCGATGAAGTCCGCGACGAAGAGCGATGCGGGCCGGTCATAGATGTCGCGCGGGCTCGCGATTTGCTCGACCACGCCGTTGTTCATCACCGCGATCAAATCCGCCATCGCCATGGCTTCCAATTGGTCGTGCGTCACGTAAACCGTTGTCGCACCGAGCCGATCATGCAGTGCGCGCAATTCCTGGATCATCGCCTCGCGCATCTCGGTATCAAGCGCTCCGAGGGGCTCGTCCATCAGGAAACACTTTGGCTTGCGAACGATCGCCCGGCCAAGCGCCACGCGCTGCCGGTCGCCGCCGGTCAGCGTCGAAACCGACCGATCGAGGAGGTGAGAGATACGCAGGATCCGCGCGGCCTCCACCACCCGCCGGTCGCGCTCCGTGGCTCCGATTCCCTCGCATTTGAGCGGAAAGCCGATATTGCGCCGGACATTCATATGCGGATAGAGCGCAAACAGCTGGAACACGAAGGCAATGTCTCGCGCAGAGGCACGGTTCATCGTCACATCCTCGCCGCCGAGCCTGATGGTGCCCGACGTCGGCAATTCCAGTCCTGCAATCATGCGCAGCGTTGTCGTTTTACCGCAGCCGGATGGCCCGAGCAGGCAAAGGAATTGCCCGTCAGCAACCGTGAAGCTCGCGTCCCTGACCGCGTGAAACTCGCCAAAGGATTTGTTGAGCGCTTCGACCTTGATCTGCGCCATCCCGCGTTACTCCCTGACCTTCGAGACGATCGTGAACATCACCGTCCCAAAGAGAGTGACCGCGAAAGACAAGGAATAGAGCGTGAGAAAGAACGGCTGCATCAGCATGACCACGCCTGCGGCGATGATCGCTGTCGCGACAGCCTCCAGCGGACCCCGTCGCAAAACTTGGCTCGCCAAGCTGCGGCGCTGCATGGGCGTGTTCGCGTCGAGGGTCATTTGCGGACAGCTCCAAAGGTGATGCCACGCAGAAGATGCTTGCGGAGCAGCACCGTGAACACGACGATCGGCACGAGAAAGATCGTTGTACCGGCGGCCACCGCCGGCCAATCCTGACCACCTTCACCGATGATGATCGGAATGAATGGGGGCGCGGTCTGCGCGTTGCCGGAGGTCAGAAGGACCGCAAAGGCGTATTCGTTCCACGCGAAGATCAGGCAGAAAATCGCCGTTGCCGCGATCCCCGTCGTGGCTTGGGGCAAAACCACCTTCACGAAGGCCTGAAAGCGCGTATAGCCGTCGATCATTGCCGCTTCTTCGTACTCGCGCGGGATTTCGTCGATGAAGCCTTTCAGAAGCCAGACGGCGAGCGAGACGTTGACCGAGGTGTAGAGCAGGATCATCCCGAGCCGGGTATCCGACAGCCCGACAGTGCGGTACATCAGGTAGATCGGGATCGCGACCGCGATTGGCGGCATCATTCTGGTCGACAGGATGAAGAACAGGAGGTCGTCCTTCAGAGGCACGCGGAACCGCGAAAAGCCATAGGCCGACAGCGTGCCGAGGGCGACCGCGAGCACCGTCGAACCAAAGGCGATGATCAGCGAGTTGATGAAGCGCGGTACATAGTTCGACGGTCCGGCGACAACCATGTTGCGGCTGCGTGCAATCTTGTCACACAGCCCCTGCGGCGGGCCCAGCGTCCGGATAAACTCCCGGGTCTGGCGCGAGCGTGTCGTAAAGACATTGCAATAGCCTTCGAGAGACGGCTTGAAAAAGACCTTCGGCGGATAGGAGATCGCATCGTCAGGTGACTTGAAGGACGTCAGTACGATCCATACCAGCGGAACCATCGTGATGATGGCATAGAGTATGACGAGCAGGCCGGCAAAGCGGCGCGTGCCGGTCGACGGTTCGACGACTGAATGAGCCGTGTTCGCGGCACTCATCGGCTTTTCACCCGGTTCAGCGCCTTGACGTAGATGTTGGCGAGGCCGAATACCGTCACGAACAAAATGATCGCGAAGGCCGAGGAATAGCCGGTCCGCCAACTCTCGAACGCCGCGCGCTTGAGGGTGATGGAAGCGACTTCGGTGGTCGAGCCCGGACCTCCTCCGGTCAGGAGGTTGACCATGTCGAACATCTTGAAGTTCTCGATACCTCGAAAGAGCACCGCGAGCATGATGAACGGCAGAGCCATCGGCAGCGTGATCGACCAGAACTGCCGCCAATTCGACGCGCGATCGACCTCCGCCGCCTCATAAATGTAATCCGGGATCGAGCGCAGCCCGGCCAGGCAGATCAGCATCACGTAAGGCGTCCACATCCAGGCATCGACGATGACGATGGCCCAGGGACTGAGGGTCACGTCTCCCAGCATCTGGAACGACGAAGCGTCGCGCCCCGTGAAGAAGGCGACCACGTAGTTGAACAACCCGATCTGCGGCTGATAGAGAAATGTCCAGAAATTGCCGACGACCGCCGGTGAAAGCATCATCGGCAGCAGGATGATCGTGGTCCACAGGCCGTGGCCACGAAATTTCTTGTCGATCAGGAAGGCAAGGCCGAATCCGAGTACAGTCTCGATCAGCACGGTCCAAACCACGAAGTGCGCGGTGACCTGCATCGCTGCCCAGATGTCCGGATCGGTCAGGATCGACTGATACCAATCGGTCCCCAGCCATATCGTCGGCGCGTTGGGCCGATTGGCGCGGTAGTTGGTGAACGATAGGTAGATCGTCCACACCAGCGGGAAGATGTTGATTGCGAGGAGCAGCACGATCGTCGGCGTTATGAATATCCAGGCAAGCGTCCGGTCGGAGAGGCCTCGGATACGACGTATCACGCCTGACCGAATCGGAACGGCCCGATAGGTAATCTGCGACGAGGTACTCAAATCGTTCATGGCGTTGATTGGTCCTGGCGTCGAGATCAGCGGCTATGCGACGCCTGCGGGGTCCACCGAAGAGGGTCTGGAGCGCGCCCAGGCGCGCTCCAGACGGTTGTCCTAGAACTTCTTGCCTTCTTCCTTGAAGATCGCCTTCCAGTCTTTCACCAGACCGTCGAGCGCTTCCTGCGCGGTGCCCTTGTCCGCCACGACGTAGTCGTGCACGCGCTTCTGTTCGGCTTGCAGGAGTTGTGCGTAGGAGGGCTCGGCCCAGAAGTCGACTACCATTCCCATCGACTTCAGAAATTCGCCGGCGAACGGCGCGCTGCTCGGGAAGCTCGGGTCATTCAACACGGACTTGGCACAGGAGTAGCCGCCCAGCGCCCACCACTTCTTCTGCACGTCCCCGCCGGAGAACCATTTGATGTATTGCAACGCCTCGCCCTGGTTCTTTGAGTAGGAAACGACCGAGATCCCCTGCCCGCCGAGTTGCGTCGCCTGCGTCGCGGGGCCGGCCGGGTTGCTGAAAAAGCCGATCTTGTCTCCACCGACGTTCGGATCCTTGTACAGGCCCGGGAAGAAGGCGAAGAAGTTCATCTGGAGCGCGACCTGGCCCGACTTGAACGCATCGAGACCTTCGGACATGTAGGAGTTGGATGCGCCGGGCGGCGTGCAGCACTTGTAGAGCTCCTTGTAGGCCTCGAGCCCCTTCACGGCGCTGGGCGAATTGACGAACCCGTCCATTGAATACGGCTTCTTCGGATCCTGATATTGGAAGCCGTAGTCATAGAGATAGTTCGAAACGCCCATGGTGATGCCTTCCGAGCCACGCTCGGTATAGATCGAAGCGCCATAGACCTTCTTGCCGTCGATCTCGCGGCCCTGGAAGAATTTTGCGATGTCATGCAGTTCATCGAGTGTCTTCGGCACGGCGAGATCGCGGCCGTATTTGGCCTTGAAATCCGCCTGGATCTCCGGCCGCGCAAACCAGTCCTTGCGATAGGTCCAGCCCACCGCATCACCCATGGCGGGGAGCGCCCAATAGTTCGGGCTGTTCTTCGGCCACTCCGAGTACCCGACCACCGTCGCCGGCATGTAGTCGTCCATGCTGATTCCTTCCTTCTTGAAGAAATCGTTGAGCTTGACGTACTGACCGTTCTCCGCGGCGCCGCCGATCCACTGAGAATCTCCGATGATGAGATCGCACAACGAGCCATGCGAATTGAGCTCATTCAGGAAGCGGTCGGCATAATTGGTCCACGGCACGAATTCGAACTTCATGCCGATACCGGTCTTGGCGGTGAAATCCTTCGACAGTTCGACCAGGGCGTTGGCGGGGTCCCACGCGGCCCAGCACAGCGTGATGGTCTTGGCTTGCGCGTGCGCCGACGTGACTCCGACGCCGAGCGCAGATGAGAGAACTCCGAACGTAGTAAGAAGCGCCTTTACAGTCTGTCTCATAACGCTTTCCCTCCCAGTGGGGCCGGCCATCGACATGGCGCGACTCTCCAACCCGCTCGAATGCTTCGAGCAGAGCGATACAGTCCTTCACGGGCTGAACGACCAAACGGACGTTTCCTCGTGCCCGCCGGAATTCTTAGGGATTCAGGCAAGCTCGATTTGTTTAGTGAACCATGAGATACTAAACATTGCAAGCGCGCTCTTCCGAGGAGGAGTTTAAGCGCCCAAATGGGCGCAAGCCGACGGCGCAAACAATTTGCAGGTTCTCATTTTTGAAACCTGAAAGCGGTGCGTAAAAACGGCGTTCTAAGATTCGCCTTGGTATTCGCGATCGCCGAATGGACCGGCCGGTGGCGGGCACACTCAGCCGCAGGTCGTCCGTTCGGAGTGGTGGGCACGGCCAAGATAAATCAGGTTCTCCGTCGAGCCAGTCTGCAGCGAAGGGCTTGTGTGCGCCGCCGCCGCGACCAGTCGTTGAAGGGCAACGTCAAATATCCGGCGCATCGAAATACCGGCCGGCAGCGTCCACCGACGAAGAGTGACTTCAGCCGGATCGCGCACTTGCCTCCGGTGCCTTTGTCATGTTCTGCGCCTTCATGTGCTTCGACAGGTAGAAATCACCGAACCTGACGGGGGGATATTTCTCGCCTTTGCCGTAGAACGATGTGACACACCGGATTTCCGCATCGACATTCGGATTGTGGAAGAAGGGAACGCTGAGTCGCCCGAGCTTCATTGCTTCAGGAGGCGGGTTGGCCACACGATGAAGATTGGAAACCCACTCGTCGTTGGTCCACCTCATCATGAGGTCGCCGACATTGCATACGAAGGCATCGCTGCGAGGATGGACATCGACCCAACCGCCGTGGCGCAGCTTGACCTGCAGGCCACCGGGGACGTCATCGCCTTTCAAGATCGTCAGCGTATCGTAGTCCGTGTGCTCGCCGGCGCGAAGCTGTCCGAGCGCAGGCATTTGCTCTTGGGGCGGATAGTAGATCGCGCGCATGGTGCTGGTCGCCTGGTTCACCTTCTCGTCGAAGAAGCCATCGTCGAGTTTGAGCGCGCGCGCGAATAGACGCAGGATGTGCACTGCAAGCCTGTCCATCTCACAGTAATAAGCCTCAAATGCGGCCCGGAACCCGGGACGTTGCTCCGGCCAGGAATTGGGAAAGAAGAACAGCTTCTCCTGCGGCGTTCCGACGATAGCGGACGGAGCAGGCTTGACAGGCCCCATGGCGAAGCTCTCCTGCAAGTCTGGCGGCGTTTCCTTACCCATCGAAAATGCCAACCCGCGACTGCCGACGTGGCTGTAGCCGCGACTGATCTTTTCGGGTGGCTGCGGTGTTTTCAGCTTCTCCTCCAGCGGCAACGCGAAATAGTCCTTTGCTTCGCGCTGGAGCACCGCGACGACGTCGTCGGGCACGCGATGACCAATCACCGAGAAGAAGCCGATCTCCTCGCAGGCGCGTCGAATCTCGGCGGCCACCCGGTCGCGTCCCGCTTCCCCCGGATCGAACGATGGGGCAAGATCGATTGCCGGAACTTCAGTCAACTCGCCTTTTTGAGACACGGACATTCTCCATTGCGGTGGTTGCAAGACTGGTGTCGTTGGATCGCGCTCGCTTCGTTGTCGGCTCTCAAGCAGGCCGGGTCAGGCCTGCCGCTCGGACAGAGGTATCGACTGGAGAGGGGCCAGGCTGAAGGCCTTGTCGAGTTCCACGGGCTTGCCGATGACTTTGGCTGCGAGGAAGAAATCGTGCGCCGACCGGATTGCCGTCATATCGAGCCACAGCAACCCTTGCTGAGGAGCCGATCCGGCAGTCAGCAGGCGCTTGTTCTCCCGAATCGAGAACTCCTGATGGGCTCGGTCCAGCGTCGGGGCTATTTTCAGGAGCGTATCGACAGCGCCGGCCGGATTCGCGAACACCTCTTTCCAACCCCTGATAGATGCTCTCAGCAGAGCGGCAGCCATGGCCGGATTGTCTCGCATGATCTTTTCTGACGTGATCAGAGTGTCGCGCGGGACGGTTATGCCCTGATCCTCGGCGACAAAGGTGCGAAGATTCTCGCGACCGAGTCGTTGCGCGATCGTGTAAAGCTCGTTGTAGACAGTCGCGGCGCAGACATCGACGTCGCCATTTGTAAAGGGAGTTACGCTCACCTGCTGCGGCTGGATGTTCACGTCCTCCGCAGCCAAACCGGCCTTCGCGAGCATGCCGGCCAGAACGTAGTTCGCCCCGGTAAACCACGCCACGACACGCTTGCCCTTCATGTCGCGCAGGGTCGCGACGGGACCATCCTTGCGAGCAACGAACACAAAGGGCGTGACCTGGTGCGCAAGACCGAAACACACAACGGGCATTCCCTTGTCGCGCGCCACGAAGACGCTGTCGGTACCACCCGACAAGCCGAATGTGTCGGCCTCTGTAGCCACCAGATTTTCCGTCAGGAGATTCGGTCCACCCGGAACGATCTCCAGATCGAGCCCCTCCTCCCGGTAGAAGCCTTTTTCCACGGCGACGTAGTAGCCTGCGAAAGACCCCTGAGGCAGCCACTTCATGCGAATGGTCGCCTTTGTCGCCGCTCGAACGATCGCAGGTGAAAATGACCACGCCGCAGCGCAAAGGCTGGATGCGATCATAGCGCGTCTGGTAACCGTCATCTTCGCTTCTCCATCAGGGGGACACAATGATTGGGGTCTTGCTGGCTTGCGCGCACGACGTGATATCTTCGATTGAAATAGATCAGGTTGTCGGCAAGATTCGATCGCTTCAGCGCGACGACGCTGCAGAACAGAACGTCATGCGTGCCTACGTTGGCGACCTCGGAGATCCGGCAGTCGAAGGCGGCGGTGCAGTCGGCGAGAACGGGCGCTCCGGTCTCGAGGGTGGACCACACCCCGGCTCCGAAACGCTGATCGGCCGGGACACCGCTTCCGAAGAGGCGCGACAGCGCTTCGTGATCGGCAGACAGGACATTTACACAGATCACGCCGTTGCCCAGCACGCTCGCGTGGGCAGAAGATGAGCGATTCAGGCACACGAGCAACGTGGGAGGATCGTCGGTCACACTACAGACCGCGGATGCAGTGAAGCCCGCGCGCCCTTCGGCGCCATCTGTCGTGACGATATTGACCGCCGCACCGAGACAGGCCATCGCGTCGCGGTAGTCCTGACAGCCGATCATCGTCATCAATTTCCTCGGGTCTTGCCAGCAAAGGGCGTTAGAGCGAACGCAAGCTCGCGCAGCACCTGTGCAAGCACGGACGCACCGGCAGCAACATGATCGGGCTCGGCCCATTCGTGCTCGACATGGCTCGCGCCGTCCCGGCAGGGAATGAATACCATCGCCGACGGGCAGACTTTGGCCAGATGACGCGCGTCGTGACCGGCAGCCGACAGGATGTCCGTGGCCGGAAATTCCTGCTCGCGTGCGGCCTGCGCAATCAGCTCGCGCAAGCGCGGATCGAACGCGTTCGAGGGCGCGTCGACCAGCGGCGTCACCGCAACTGAGCACGGCGGCGCGTGCTCGCCGCAGAGCGCTGTGATGCGCACGCCCGCCGCATCAAGTACGGAATTGTCCGGATGGCGCAGATCGATGCTGAAGATGATGCGCGATGGCACCACCGACGGCGCGTTGGGCTGGACGGAGAGCCGGCCAATCGTGAACTTGATGTCGGGATCGATGGAACCGATCTCTTCGTGAAGCGCTGTTGCGATCCGCGCAAAAGCCGCAAGCGCATCCCGCCTCTCTTGCTGCGCGAGCGTGCCTGCGTGTCCCTCGGCCCCCTCGACGACCACCTGAAAGGTCTTTTTGCCCTGGATGCCGGTGACGACGCCAATCGTGCGGACGGCTGCTTCCAGCAGCGGTCCCTGCTCGATGTGCAATTCGAGATAGGCGTCGACCGCGAAGCCGAGCGATCTGTGCGGCAGATCGGGAAACGCCGCGTGGAGGCGATCGAGCGCTTCGCCGACACTGATGCCGTCCGCGTCGCGCGCAACACGGATAGCCGCCATGTCGCGCTCACCTGCAAAGGCTTCGGAGCCCATCATGCCCGGCGCGAAGCGCGAGCCCTCCTCGTTCATCCAGGCGACGACGATCAGATCGCGTGCCGGCCGATCGCCTTGTTCTGCCAGCGAGACGGTTGCTTCGAGCGCCGCCATCACACCGGCCGCGCCATCGAATTTGCCGCCAGTCGGCTGGCTATCGAGATGGCTGCCGAGCAGCAGCGGCGGCGCAGCGCGGTCGCGACCGGCCAGCGTCAGGAACAGGTTTCCAGCGGCATCCGTCGACGGCGTCAAACCTGCGTCGAGTCCCCAGCCGATGACACGTCGCCAGGCGGCGATCTCGCCATCGCTCAACGCCTGCCGGTTGACCCCGCCTGCCGGCGTCGCGCCGATCTCGGCGAGCGCCATCAGACGATTCCAGAGCCGACCGGCATTGATCAGAGGCTGAGTTGCCATCGTCTCTCTATTTCGTGCGCATGATCTGACCCGGCAGCGCGCGCGGATCGCGCGGCAGCCAGTGTCCGGCTTCGACCTGAGCGATGAACTCGGCCAGCAGCGCGTTGAACGCCGCCGGTTCTTCCAAATTGAGGGTATGGCCGGTCTTGGGAAAGACCGACAGCCCGCAGGCCGGAATCGTCTTCTTCAGGAAGATGCCGGGCTGGAGGCAGTGATCGTCCTCGTCGCCGACGACAACCAGCGTCGGCACCATCATCGTCTTCAGCCCGTCCTCGAGATCATAGAACGATGGCCGCCGTGCCTGGACGCCGCGCATGGTGTTGGCGGCGCCGCGATCTGAATGAGTCGCGAGGCGATCGGCAAACTCCCGCCAGCCGCGCGGATCCTTGTTCTGGAACTGCACGCGGCTCGCGCCGAGGGCATAGACCTTGGAGAATTCCTTGGCGCCCTGCTTCTCGAAATTGTCGGCAACTTCGAGGGAGACGCCGCGAAAATACTCCTCGAACTCCTTCTCGCAACCATAGCCGGCGCCGGCCACGGTGAGCGACAGCGCGCGCTCGGGCGTGCGCAGCCCGAAATGCACCGTGCAGAAGCCGCCCATCGAGAGACCGACAATGTGCGCCTTCTCGATCTCGAGTGCATCGAGTACGGCGACGGCGTCGTCCGCGGCGATCGCCTGCGAATAGGCCTCCACGCCGTCAGGCACGTCCGACGGCGGGTAACCGCGCGCGGCGTAGCTGATACAGCGATGGCGGCGGCTGAAATATCGGAGCTGCGGTTCCCAGCTGGCATGATTGCCGCCGAATTCGTGGATGAAGAGAATCGGCGTGCCCTCGCCCACCTCTTCCACATGGAGCTTCATGCCGTCCTTTGTCGTGATCATGGTCATCGGCATCGTCCCTAGAATTGCGGCGGCAGGTCGTTCAGCGTACGCGCCTGCGCGACCATATCCGGCAAGAGCGTGCAGAGCTTTTCGACCCATGCTTGCGGCACCGAGGTGCTGATCTTCACGAAACGGTCGCCGAAGCGCTGGGTGTGATAGGTGCCCTGACGGATCATGATGCCCTGGCGGCGATAGCATTCGACCAGCGCCTCCGGGCGGATGCCGGCGGCGACTGTTTCCAGCACCAGGAAGTTTCCGTGCGACGGCATGATCGGCAGCGCCAATCCCTCGATCGCGGCGGCAGCCTCCTGGATCATCGCCTTGTTGGACCGGTCGACGCTGCGAACCTTCTTCATCCATTCGGCCTTGACCGACAGCCCCGCCTGCGCCGCGCGCTGGGCGATGACGCTCGCGCCGAGCACGCTCGTGGAGGTCTGCGCCAGCTCCTCGAACAGATCGGGCGCGGCGACGAGCGCACCGATGCGCAAACCGGCGAGCCCGAGCCATTTGGAAAAGCTGGTCGAGACGACCGTGCCTTTCGGGGCAACATGCAGCGCGGGCGTGTGCCCATCGGCGAAATCGCGATAGGTGCAGTCGTGCACCAGCAGCGCGCCGCAATCGCGCGCGATTGCCGCAAAGCTCTCGATCTCCTCACGGGTATAGCGGATGCCAAGCGGATTGTTGGGATCGACGAGGTAGACGATCGCGGTGCGCTCGTCGACATGGGCCTTCAATGCCTCGGGCGTCAGGCGATAGTTGCAGGCGGGATCGTAGATCGGAATCTCGATCACCTCGGCGCCCTGCTGGCGCGCGAACAGGCACGGCCATTTCCAGGTCGGATCGGTCGTCACCAGCGTCGTGCCCGGCTTGCAGCGTGCGCGGCAGATCATGGCCAGCGCGTTGACGCCGCCCTCGGTCACCAGCGCCTCTGCGCCGGGCGTGCCGAGGTCGGCGACGATCGCCTCGCGCAGCGCCTCGAAGCCGAGCGGCGGAGCATAGGCATTGAACTCGCCGGCCTCGATCGAGCGCAACATCGCCTCGCGCACGGCCGGATGGCTCTCGATATGGTTGGTGTTCTGACCGAGCCAATAGAGCCCCGGCGTCGCCGAGAGCTCGTCGAAATAGCGGTTGCGGACCAGTGCCGCGGCTTGAGGCTTCGACATCGACCGCCTCAGATCACCGAGCCGCGCGCAGCGATGCCGCCATCGATCGTGACCACGGTGCCAGTGATGTAGCCGGACCGGGGCGAGGACAGGAACGCGACGAGATCGGCGACCTCTTCGGATGTCGCCGGACGCTTGCCCGGATATTTGTCGAACAACTCCTCCCAGCGGCTCTCGTCGCCGAGCATGTCGATCGCCTTGCGCTTCATGATCTTGAGCATGCGGTCGGTCGCAACCGGACCCGGATTGACCGCGACGACGCGGACGCCGTGATCGAGGCTGCGGCCGCCGAGCGCCTTGGTGAAGGACATCAGCGCGGCGTTGCCGGTCGAGCCCGCGATATAGCTCGCGTCCCAGTTCTCGCCGGAATTGCCGATGATGTTGATGATGACGCCGTCCTTGCCCTTCATCCGCGGATAATAGAGACGCGACAGCGTGATGTAGCCGAACACCTTGAGATCGAAGCCGCGCCGCCAGGCGGCGTCGTCGAGGATTTCCAGCGAGCCGGCCGGGATGTCGCCGGCATTGTTGATGAGGATGTCGATGTCGCCGACCTCTGCCGCGAGCTTCTCCATCGCGGCCGTGCTCGACAGGTCGAGCGCGTGGATCGTGATCTTCACGCCATGGCTGGCTTCGAGCTGCTTCTTGGCCTCGAGCATCGCCTCGCCGTTGCGGGCGGCGAGATGCAGGTGACACCCCTCCGCGGCGAGGAGCTCGGCCACCGCAAGTCCAATTCCTTTCGACGCGCCGGTGATCAGGGCGGTCTTGTTCGTCAGCTTCAGGTCCACTCCGGGTCTCCAGGATGCAAGCTAGATATACAAGGTCTAGCAATTTGCATACCAAGAGCCGGACGGTTCATTCGAAGGCGGCCAGGAAGTCCAGGAGGTTGTCGCCGAGCAGATTGACGTGGTCGCGCATGGCACTGTGGGCCCGCTCGGGATCATGGGCCAGGATCGCCTGCATGATCGCCTCGTGCTCGCGAATGGTGTCCGCGATCCGGTTCGGCATGCGCGTCACCCGGCGGCGATAGGCCGCCACCTGGTTGCGCAGCTTGCGAGTCTGATCGGCCAGGAAGGCGTTGCGCGAGGCCTCGTAGATGGCCTCGTGGAATTCCTGGTTGATGTCATAGAAGACGTCTATATCGCCGGTTGCGCCGGCGGTTACAAGGCGCTGATGAATCTTACCTATTTCATCGCCCCAGGCCTGTGAAACGCGCCGGGCGGCAAGCCTGGCGCAGAGCCCTTCGAGCTCGGCCATGACTTGAAACATCTCGATCAAGGCCTGGGCTTTGATGCTGCGAACCGTTGCCCCCAGCCGCCCGCGCAGCTCGACCAGATTGTTGGCGGCCATCAGACGGAACGCCTCCCGCACCGGCGTGCGCGAGACACCGAAGCGCTGGGCGATCTCCTGCTCGTCGAGCCGGCTGCCCGGTTCGAGATGACCGGCCGCGATCGCGCCTTCGAGCTTCTGGCGCAGGCTCTCGGCGAGCGTCATGCCAGGGCTTGCCGTCAGGGATTCGTGCCCGCTTTTCGCGCGCCTGCCTCCAACATGTGCTCCAATATCAGCCATCATGTTTCTCCGATACAAGAATAAGTATACAACTCGGCACCCATCCACCAACAAAGCAGCCAAATCCCAGCCGCGCCTCTGCACGATTCGGGCATATTCGTCGCAGCTCTCGCAAGTCTTATGCCTGATTTGCCCAGAAAACGCACTGGCACACGAGTTGCTAAGAGATTTCGACGTGGTCCGCTCTCGTATGCGAATGGCGGCCGCCATTATACAAGGACATGCTGGTGCAGGCCGCTCGCCTCCCCGATCTCGAACCGACCATCGAAGCTGCGCAGGTTGATCCGAAGCCTGAGCCGCTGCTCGAGCTGCGCGCGATCAACAAGACTTTTGGGGCGGTCGCGGCGCTGTCCGGACTTCAGGCGAGCGTCGCCCCCGGCGAGTTCGTCACCGTCGTCGGACCCAGCGGCTGCGGCAAGAGCACCCTCTTCAACATCGTCGCTGGCCTCGAGGAGCCCGACGCCGGCGGCATCCTGCGCTTCGAGGGCAAGAGCTGCCATGCCGCCGACCTGCTCGGTCGCGTCTCCTTCATGCCGCAGCGTGACCTGCTGTTTCCCTGGCGCAACGTCGTGGACAACGCCATCCTCGCGCTCGAGGTCGAGGGCATACCGCGCGACCAGGCGCGCGCCAAGGCGCTGAAGATGTTGCCCGAGTTCGGCCTCGCCGGCTTCGAGAAGCAATATCCCAATCAATTGTCGGGCGGCATGCGCCAGCGCGTCGCGCTGATGCGCACCTTCCTGTTCGAACGCGGCCTGATGCTGCTGGACGAGCCGTTCGGGGCGCTCGATGCGCTGACGCGCGCGATGATGCAGCGCTGGCTGCTCGACGTCTGGCAAAAATACCGCCGCACCATTCTCTTCATCACCCACGACGTCGACGAGGCGATCTTCCTCGGCGATCGCGTGCTGGTGATGACCGCACGTCCCGGCTCGGTGAAGCTCGAACAAATCGTCGACCTCCCCCGCCCGCGCCGCCCCGAGATCGTCACCTCCCCCGAATTCGTGCGCCTCAAGCGTACGCTGCTCGATGCGATCGAGGAGGAAAGCATGAAATCGTTCCAATCCGCCATCGCGCAGGAGAAGCAGCAATGAACGCGATGTCAGCGAGAGAACCCACGCCGCGCAACATCGCGCCAGCGGAATGGGATGCCCGGATCAAGCTCGCGGCCTGTTATCGCATGGTCGCCAGGCTCGGCATGGACGACCTGATCTACAATCACATCTCCCTGCGCGTGCCCGGGCACGACGATCAGTTCCTGATCAATCCCTACGGGCTGCTGTTCGACGAGATCACGGCCTCGAGCCTGGTGAAGATCGACACCGAGGGCAACAAGCTCGACGACACGCCGCAGGCCGTCAACGTCGCAGCCTTCGTCATCCATGCCGCGATCCATACCTCGAACCACGACGCGGCCTGCGTGCTGCACACCCATTCCGACGCGAGCGTTGCGGTGTCCGGCCAGGAGAAGGGCCTGTTGCCGCTCAGCCAGTTCGCGATGCGCTTCTACGACCGCCAGGCCTTCCACGACTACGAAGGCGTCGCCATTGACCTCGACGAGCAGGTCCGCCTCGTGCGAGATCTCGGGCCGCACAAGGTCATGCTGATGCGCAATCACGGCATCCTCACCGTCGGCCGGACGCCGGGCGAGGCCTTCATGCTGCTCTATTATTTCGAGCGCGCCGCGCGGATCCAGCTCCAGATGCAGGCAGCCGCCGTAGCCGGCGCAAAGCTGGTGATGCCGCCACATGAGGTCTGCGAGAAAGCCGCGCGCCAGTTCTGGGAATTGCAGGGCGACATCCTGGTGCCCGGCGAACGCGAATGGCCGGCACTGATGCGCCAGCTCGATCGCACCGATTCATCCTATCGCAGTTGATTTTCACCGTCTGGAGCATGACCATGTTGAGCCGCCGCCACGCCGTCTCCGTCCTCTCCGCGCTCGCATTGGCGACCGGCTCGCTCGTCGCGGCCGCGCCCGCAGCTGAGTTGCAGAAGGCGAGCCTGCGCCTGAAATGGCTGCCTCAGGCGCAGTTCGCCGGCTTCTACGTCGCGGCGGCCAAGGGCTACTACAAGGCCGAGGGCATCGACCTCACCATCAATCCCGGCGGGCCCAATCTGCTCACCGAAAACCTGGTCGCGACCGGCGCCGACACGTTCGGCCTGTCCGGCGGCACCGACAGCGTGTTCGCCGCCCGCGACAAGGGATTGCCGATCGTCTGCATCGGCATATCGCACCAGATTACGCCGTTCATCTTCGTCACCCGCAAGGACGGACCGGTGAAGACGATCCAGGATTTCAAGGGCAAGACCGTCACGACCTGGTTCACCGGCGCCAACCATGTGCTGAACGGCATGCTGGCCAAGGAAGGCATCAAGCCGGATGACCTCAAGATCCAGCCGCAGCAGGTCTCGGTGACGCCCTTCGTCGACGGCAGCGTCGACGTGATCACGGCGACCTATTACAACGAGTTCTACACCATCCAGTCGCGCATGCCGAAGGACAGTCTGAAGACCTTCGTCGCCGAGGATTATGGCATCACTTTCCCGCGCGACACGCTGATCGCAGCCGAGGCCACCGCCAAGGAGAAACCCGAACTCGTCAAGGCTTTCCTGCGCGCCTCGCTGAAGGGCTGGAAGGACGCCTTCTCGGATCCCAAGGGCGCCGTCGACACTGTGATGGCTGTCGCTCCCACGCTTGACCGTGCGCAACAGGAGTTCATGCTGACCGAGGTGAAGCGACTGATGACGGCCGGAGCTGCGGCAAAGAACGGCATGTTCTGGATCGATGCCGATGCGGTCAAGACCGCTCACGACTTCTTCCTGAAGTATGGCGTGATCTCCAAGCCGCTCGATCTCGCTGCCGCCTATGACGCAAGCTTCATCCAGAGCGTTCCGCTGGCGGACCGGATGCCGTGAGCAGCCCATCGGCGACATCGCTTGGTGAAGCCGGCGCGGCAGCGCCGTCGATGGCGATACCGGCTTCGCTGCGCAAGGTGATCCGGCTCCTGCTGGGTCTCGCCATCGCGGCGGCGATCTGGGAAGGCGCGGTACTGCTGTTCGGCATCCGGCCCTATTATTTGCCGCGCCTCAGCACGATCCTGCTGGCGATGGCGGCCACGCCTCGCGCTTATGTCGACGGCTTCCTGCGCACGCTCGCCGAGACGCTGATCGGCTTCGCCGCCGGTGGCGCGTTCGGCGTGCTCGTGGGCGTCGTGTTTTTCCGCGTCCGCGCGCTGCGCGAGATGATTTTTCCGATCTTCGTGGTGTCGCAGACCATTCCGGTCATCGCCTTCGGCGCGCTGGTCGTGCTGTGGTTCGGCAACACCCTGCTCGCCAAGGCGATCATCGCGTTCTACCTGACCTTCTTTCCGGTGACGGTGAACACGCTGCTGGGCCTCGAGACCGTCGATCCCAGGCAGGTCGACCTGATGCGCAGCTTTGGCGCCTCCAACCACCAGCTCCTGCTTCGCTTGCAGCTTCCCACCGCTCTGCCGCAGATCTTCGTGGCGCTGCGGCTTGCCGCATCGCTGAGCCTGGTCGGCGCCATCGTGGGCGAATGGTTCGGCGACACCACCGGGCTCGGCGTGCTGCTGCTCCAGGCGATGTTCACCGAGAATGTCGTGGCGATCTGGGCCGCCCTGCTCGCTGCGGCCCTGCTCGGCACCGGCTTCTATGCCGTTGTCGCGGCGGTCGAGCGTCACCTCGTGTTCTGGAGCGCCGAGCAATGAGCCGCGCGGTCGCTTCATCGTCGCTCGCCGTCCAGCGCGGCATTTTGGGCGCCGTCCTCCTGATTGCATGCTGGGAAGGTGCGGCGCGCGGGCTGCATCTGCCGGCCTACGTTCTCCCCGCTGTCAGCGACATCGTCGCCGGCCTCTGGGCCAAGCGCGCAACGCTGATTGACGCCGCTGGCTACACGCTGCTCGAAGCGCTGGTCGGCTATGGCCTCGGCTGCCTGATCGGGATTGGCCTTGCCGTCGCCATTGCCTTGGTGCCAGCGTTGCGCAGCGCGATCCTGCCGCTCGCAACCGCGATCAATTCGGTGCCGGTGGTCGGCTATTCGCCGCTGATCCTGCTCTGGTTCGGCATCGGCGTCAGCTCGAAGATCGTGATGGTGGCGATGGCGGTGAGTTTCACCATCCTGTTGTCGATGCTGGCCGGGCTCGACCGCGTCGACCGTCGCGCCGTCGATCTCATGAAGAGTTTTGGCGCAAGCCGTTTCGGCGTGCTGTGGCGCCTGCGGCTGCCGACCGCATTGCCGCTGCTGCTGGCCGGCATGCGCGTCTCCACCGTGCGCAGCGTGATCGTGGCGATCGTCACCGAGATGCTTGGCGCCCATGGCGGGCTCGGCTGGGTGATCTACCAGGCCGTGCTCCAGATCGACTTCGTCCAGGTCTGGTCGGCGATCTTCGTGGCGTCTGCCGCGAGCCTCGCCTTCTTCGGACTGATCGGCTTTCTCGAGCGAAAAATCCTGTTCTGGACATGATGCCATGAAACGACAGATGCGTCTCGGCCTGTTCATCCTGGGCACCGGCAGCCACGTCGCGGGCTGGCGTTATCCCGGTGCGGTCGACAGTTTTCAGGATTTTGCGGCGATCCAGGAGATCGGCCGCACCGCCGAACGCGGCAAGTTCGACCTGATTTTCATCGGCGACAATCTCTATGCCGACGCGGCCGCCCATCCCTCCTACACGCTGCGGCTCGAACCGCTGACGATGCTGGCCGCGCTTTCGACCTCGACCAGCCATATCGGCCTCGGCGCCACTGTGTCCACCACCTACGGCGATCCGTTCTCGGTCGCGCGTGTCTTCGCCTCGCTCGATCATATCTCCAACGGCCGGGCGGCATGGAACGCGGTGACGACGGCCAATCCGGCGACGGCCGCGAATTTCGGTACCACTCATCCCGACCACGCCCGCCGCTACGAGATGGCGGGCGAATTCCTCGACGTGGTCAAAGGTCTCTGGGACGGCTGGGCAGACGATGCCATCGTCGCTGATCGCGCCAGCGGCCTCTACATCGATCCGGCCCGGCTGCGCCCGATCGATCATGACGGCGCGTTCTTCAAGGTGAAGGGCCCGCTCAACATCGGCCGCAGTCCGCAGGGCCACCCGGTCGTGCTCCAGGCCGGCGGCTCGGAGGCCGGACAAGCTCTTGCCGCGCGCACCGCCGATATCGTGTTCTCGGTGGTGCAGGACATCGAGGAGGCCAAGGCCGGTTACGCCTCGCTGAAGACCCGCCTGCCGGCATTTGGACGCAGGCCCGAGGATGTCACGGTGCTGCCGGGCGTCATGCCCGTCGTCGGCCGCACCGACAAGGAGGCATTCGAGAAGCTCAACGTGCTCCAGAGCTTTGTCAGCGGCAGCAATGCACTCGCCATCCTGTCGGACCGCTTTGGCCGGGACATGTCAGCTTACGACCTCGACGGGCCGATCCCGGACATCGCGCCTTCCGACAGCTATCACAGCTTTGCCAGCGTGATGCTCGCCAAGGGCCGCCGCGAGAACATGACGCTGCGCGATCTCTACAATCTCACTGCCGCCGCTCGCGGCCATTGGGTGCTGTGCGGCTCGGCCGAACGTATCGCCGACACACTCCAGCTCTGGTTCGAGGAGCATGCCGCCGACGGCTTCAACGTCATGCCCCCATATTTTCACGAAGGCTTCGAGGATTTCGTCAAGCTCGTGGTGCCAGTTCTGCAAGAGCGCGGCCTGTTCCGGAAAGACTATGAGGGAACGACGCTACGCGATCATCTCGGCCTGCAACGCCCGAACAACCCGTTCTTCAACGGCTGAACAGACGCGGCCAAGCTAGCCCAACGCTTCCGGCCAGCGATGCGCGAACAGCCTGCCCTCTTGCGCGCTCGCGAAGTTGAGCAATCTCCTGTCGCGGTCCCGCGCAGCTATCAGCTGCAACCCAACGGGAAGCGCACCATCGTCGACGATACAGGGCAAGGACATCGCAGGCAGCCCAAGAGCATTTGCGATCGGCGTGAACACGGCATGGCCGCGCGGGCCAACCGTGCAGCCGTCGATCGCGGTGGGATGGGGCTCTCCGGCAGGCCACGGCATGGCTGCGGCGGCCGGCGTCAGCAGAAAATCATATTGCGTGAAGAATGCATCGAACGATCGCTGCAACCCGGCGACGCGATCCAGCGCATCAAGATAGTCGCGCGCACTGTGCTTGCTGCCCGCCGCGGCCATCTCCGCGATGGCAGGCGCAACCTTGTCTTTCCAATCGTGATGCTGGTCCAGAAGCCAGGCAACGCCGGTCTGGCTGATGACCGGCCAGATCTCGGCCAGCGGATCGGCCAGAGTGAAGGATGACAGCGTCTCGATGTCGAGGCCCAGTGCGCGCGCTTGCGCGACCGCCCGCTCGATCGCATCGCGGATGACGGGCTCGACCGGTGCGTCGCCAAAGGTCGGCGCATAGGCAATGCGGGGCCGCGGCAGCGCGGACTCCTCGAGCGTCGCCCTCCATTCCGGGCCGCCAATCACATCCATGCTGCGAATGATATCCCCGACGCAGCGTGCGATCGGGCCGATGACCTCGAACCCGCCCAGGATCGCCGGAAAGCCCTTGCCGCGCGGCACGGTGTCGCGTGAGGGCTTGAAGCCGACGAGGCCGGTATGCGCGGCGGGCCGCCGGATCGAGCCGCCGCCATCGGTGCCGAGCGCCAGCGTGCACATGCCGCTGGCGACCGCGGCGACCGCGCCGCCACTCGAGCCGCCCGGCGTCAGCGCCGGATTCCAGGGATTGCCGGTGGTGCCGAAGAGCATGTTATCGGTGTAGCCGTGCACGGTGAATTCCGGCACGTTGGTCTTGCCGAGGATCACGGCGCCCGCCTCACGCATCCGACGCACCGGCAACTCGTCCTCATCCGGCACAAAGTCGCGATAGAGCTTCGAGCCCCAGGTCGCACGCAGGCCGGCAACCAGGATGTTGTCCTTGACCGTGATCGGTACGCCGTCGAGCGGGCTTGCGGGCTTGCCGTCCCGCCAGCGCCTGCCGCTCGCGTCCGCCGCGGCGAGTGCACCCGGCGCGTCCAGCGTGATCACCGCGTTCAGGCGCGGATTGACTTCGTCGATATGCGAGAGCGTCGCCTCGATCACCTCACGTGGTGAAGTGCCGGCTGCATAGGCGAGTGCGAGCTCGTGCGCCGACAACGTCCAGAGCGGGCCAGTGTCGACCATGGGTCACGCGAGCTTCGGGTAGCTCGGCTTGTCGAAGAAGCTCGCGCCCGCGACATATTTGCGCCCCGGCGACACGTCCGGCTTCTCCTCACCCTCCCCACCGCTTTCGAACGTGAGCTCGAGCTGCACGCCGGAGGGATCGTAGACGAAGAGCTGCCACAGCGACGTGCCGGGCACGATGAATTCGCGCCAGTCGAGACCGGCGGCTTTGAAGCGCGCAACATAGGAACGGTAGCCGGAGCAGGACAGCGAGACGTGGTCGATCGCGGCGGTCCCTGCCGGCGCCTTGCCTTCCGCGCCCAGCGCCGGACCGCCAGCATAGACATGGATGATGGCGAGGCCGCCGGGCTGGGTGCAGCCAAGCCAGGCACCAGGATAGCCGAAATCAGGTCGGGGAAATTCGCGCAGACCGATGATGTCGACCCAGAATTTCCGGGTCGCGGCAAGATCATCGGTCTTGAGCGCGATGTGATAGAGGCCATGCACGGTTGCAAGCGGCAGATCGGTCATCTCAACGTCTCCTCATGCCTTGTTGTCCACGAGCGGCAGGCCGATGTCACGATACAGCGTCTTCAGCTTGCTGAGAAACGGCTGTTCGGTCTTGTGCCGCGTACCGGCGACGGGATCAGCGCCGGCGAGCACGGTGTCGGTCGCCGCCCACGAGAACTCCATGACAAAACGCATGCGATCGCGCCGAAGCGCCTCGATCTCCTGGCACCAGCGTGCAGCGTCGCGCTGGCCGGCTTGATGGCGCATCGCGATCAGGGCCGCGGCACAGGCGGCGTCCTCGATCGCCTGCGTCGCGCCCTGGCCCAGCGTCGGCACCATGCCATGCGCGGCGTCACCGAGATAGAGCACGTTGCAGTCGGCAGCACGGTAGAGCGCGTCGTGCTCCTGCATCCGCGCCCAATGGGTGTCGGCAACGTTGCCGGCCAGCTGATCGATCAGCCAGCCGGCCTGGTCGCTCACCGGTGCATGCTGCGGCGTATAGGTCGCGCGCAATGTGTCCGGCGTCTTCATGTGATCGGGGATCTGTCCCTCGATCGGAAAGGTGCCGGCGACATAGACGTGATCCGGCGGTACGCGGAAGGCCAGAAGCCGGTTCGGCCCGTTGAACCATTGCCCGTAATCGTCGATCAGGCCGCGCGAGGTATCAGGCACCAACAGTCGGGAGATCGCAACTCCGGTGAGCCGTACCGGCGCCTCACCCGATATCGTCCGTCGCACCTCGGAGTAGCGGCCGTCGGCCGCGATCAGGAGATCGATGTTCTCGAGCCGATGCCGGCGTCCGTCTTGCGTCCACGCGACCGCCGTCTTGCGCGGATCGGAGGCCGCGCGCGCGATCTCCGTGATCTCGCAGCCATAAGCGACGTTGTCGCCGGCCGCTTCGCGCAGGACGCGATAGAGCTCGGACCAGCGGATACGCCAGCCCGGTCCGTCGGCGACATCCTTCAGCGCGAGATCGAACAGCACGGTGCCGTCGGTCAGCGAAATCCGCCAGTTCGACCAGGCGAAAGCCGCCGCAGTGACCCGCGCTGTCAATTCGGGATCGGTCGCACCCAGCGCCTTCACCGCGTTCGGCCCGACATTGAGCCCGGTGCCGGCCTCGGAATGGTCGTCCTGCGTCACCCGCTCCAGGCACGTGACCTCGACCCCGTCGAGGGCAGTGAGCCGGCGCGCCATCACGCATCCCGCAACACCGGCGCCGATGATGACGATCCGCATCTAGTCACCTCCGCTCTGCGCGGCGATGACCGCGATCAGGCCGCCGCCGTCCGGCCCCTGGTGCTCGGCACCGCCGGAGACGAAGATGCGGCCATCGCCGATCACGCCGGCGACAAGACCCGCGACCGCACCGCGGATGTGACGTTGCGCGTTGATGTCGGTATCGTCGAGCATGGTATGGCGGTGGCCGCGAACATTGCCGCGCCGGTCCGGCTCGCATTTGACCAGAATGGAGCTGATGCGCGTGAGGTCGGCGGCGGAGACTTGCGGCGCGGCGGCAATGCCGAGATCGGCGAGCACGTCGACAATCGCGCCGATATCGAGCGCGTCCGCCATTGGCCGATGCGCGATGCGCAAGTCGCCGGCCCAATGTGAGCTGTTGCCGAGCACGACGACCTCGTTGCTCTCGACCTCGACGCCGGAGGAAATGCTGGCTCGCGGCGACTGGACGGCGAAGTCGGACAGGAGCGAGGCGTCGGTGAAGTCGCCCGCCTTGATCTCGCCGAGCCCGAGCGCGACGCCAAAGGCGCCGGCGGCGCGTGCAAAGGCCATCGACTTGTTGGGATCGTTGGTGAGCGGCGTCTTGCCCGCGGCGATCGCTGCCGCAGCGCGCGCGACCGTGACGCAGGGGCACTTGACCTGGACGAAATGCACATCCTCCAGACGCTCGATACCGGCATTGGCAATCGCCTGCCGTACCGTCGCTGCCACGCTCTCGACATGCGCACGCCGCCCGACATTTTCCGCGGCGAGCGGTGCGCTGAAGGCGGTCCCGATCGCGAGCCTCGCGGCGCCCGTTGGTGTCGCATCGGTCTCGGGGATGCAGAACACACTATAATGCGGGCTCATCACGCCCTCGGTGCCGCCTGAGAGCACGCAGGGGATTTCCCGGATCAGTTGCGCGGCTGGCTTGCCGAGATGCTTCGACAGCAGCGCCATCAGCGTCTGGGTAAAATAGCCGCGGGTGAAATCGTTGACGCCGCCATTGCCCTCGGTCTTGCCGATGATGGCCGCGACGTCGGAGGCCTTGATGGTGCCGCGTACGATGAGCTCATCCAGTTCGGAGAGATCGCCGGGATGGGCCATCGACAGGCGAAACACGCGCGCCGTTCTCATGCCCCCTCCTGTCGGGTCAATTCGAACAACCGGCTCGGGCTCAGCGGAATCTCCAGAAGCTCGACCTTCCGCGCGGTGAGCTGCAGCGCATCCTCGATCGCCTGCGCGAACAACGGCCCGACCGGAATGGCGCCGGCCTCGCCTGCGCCCTTGATGCCGAGCGGATTGAGTGGCGACGGCGTCACCGTGTGGTCGAGCTCCATACGGGGCACTTCGAGCGCAGTCGGCAATAAATAATCGGCGAGCGAGGCGTTGAGCAACTGGCCCTGGTCGTCGAACGAAAGCTTTTCGTAAAAGGCATTGCCGATGCCCTGCGCCACGCCGCCATGGATCTGGCCTTCGAGGATCATCGGATTGATCACCGTGCCGCAGTCGTGGACCACGACGTATTTCAGCACTTTCAGCTCGAAGGTCAGCGGATCCACCTCGATGATCGCGGCATGCACGCCGTTGGCGGTCGAGCCGCTCGGCGGGCCGAAATATTGCGTCGATTCGAGGCCGGGCTCGGTGCCTGGCTTCACGGCGCCGCGCATCGGGTTGGCGCGTTGCGCGAGCTCGCCGAGTCGGATGAATTTGCCGGGCACGCCGACGATCGAGACTTTGCCGTCGGCGACGACGAGATCTTCCTCCGCGCATTCGAACGCATCGGCCGCGAGCTTCAACGCTTTCCGCCGCACCGCTTGTGAGGCCTCGCTGACGGCGTTGCCGGCCACCACTGCGCCGCGGCTCGCAAAGGTGCCGGCGCCCCAGTAGAACTGGTCGGTATCGCCGGTGACGATGTCGACATCGGATGGCGCGACGCCGAGCTGATCGGCGACGATCTGGGCAAAGCTGGTAAAATGCCCCTGTCCCTGGGTGCCGATGCCGGTCGCCACGCTGACCTTACCGTTGGTCTGCACCTGCACCTTGGCGCCCTCGTAGGGCCCGATACCGGTGCCCTCGACATAGCAGGCAATTCCGATGCCGACGCAGCGGCCCTCCTCGCGCAACTTCGGCTGCTCCTCCGTCAGGAAGCGCCGGTAGCCGATCGCGTCGAGCGCTTTGGTCAGCACCGGCTCGTAATTGCCGCTGTCATAGGTCAGCGGCGCAAAGTCCTGGTAGATGATCTCGTTGTTGAACGGAAACGCATCCGGCGGAATCAGATTGCGCCGCCGGATCTCCGCCCGGTCGATATCGAGCTCGCACGCGGCGAGGTCGAGCAGGCGCTCGATCACGAACACGCCGTGCTGGCGGCCGGCGCCGCGATAGGGCGTCACGATCGGCAGATTGGTGAACACCGCCGTGAAGCTGCTGTCATAGGCCGGGATGACATAGGGCCCTAGCAACGTGCACTGGCTATTGATCGGCACGGTCAAGCCGTACGGATTATAGGCGCCGGTGTCGTGCAGGAAGATGTCCTTGACACCGAGAATGCGGCCGTCGGCTGTGAGAGCGATCTCAGCATCGTGGATCTGGCCGCGCTCATGCGTGGTCGCGACGAAATGCTCGAGCCGGTCCTCGATCCATTTCACCGGACGATTGAGCCGCATCGAAATCCAGGGAAGCGCCACCTCCTCCGGATAGAACATCATGATCTTGGGGCCGAAGCCGCCGCCGACAAAGGGGGCGATGACACGCACCTGGCGCTCGCCGAGGCCGAGCATGGCGGCAAGGCCGTTGCGGATGAAAACCGGCGCCTGCGTCGTATCCCAAATCGTCATCTGCGCACCGCGCGCATCCCACTGCGCGACGACGCCGCGGGTCTCGATCGGCGACGAGATGCCGTGCTCGTAGTGGAAACGCCGCTTGAGTACGAGATGCGCGCCAGCCGCCGCCTTGCGATAGTCGCCCTTGGCCTGGTGCACCTGAGCTGCGACGTTCGAATTGAGATCATCGTGCACGAGAGCTGACGACGATATCAGCGCAGCCTCAAGATCGACGACCGCGGCAAGCGGCTCCAGCTCGACGTCGATGTCATCCAGCGCGTCCTCGGCAAGATACCGGCTTTCGGCCACGATCACGGCCAAGGGCTCGCCGGCATAGCGAACCTTGTCTCGCGCCAGCGGCACCTGGGTGCGGGGATTGAAGACGCTGCCGGCAATCGGAGGCGGCTGGACCAAGAGCGGACCGGGCTGCCAATAGGCGCCGTAGTCATCGGCCGTATAGACCGCGACGACACCCGCCCGCTGCAACGCGCGCGAGGTGTCGATGCTCTTGATGCGTCCGTGCGCGGCCTGGCTGCGCAGGAATGCCACGTGCAACATCCCCGGCAGCTCGACGTCATCGACGAACAGCGCCTGTCCGGTGAGGAGCTTTCGGTCCTCATTGCGCTTGACCGGCGCGCCGAAGAATCGCGTGGTCATGGCGCGGCCTCGCGCAGCTTTGCGGCGGCATCCATCATCGCATCGACGATATTCTGGTAACCGGTGCAGCGGCAGAGATTTCCGGACAGAGCCTCCCGTATCTCATCCTCGGACGGCGACGGATTCTCCTTGAGATAGGCCGTCATGGTCATCAGGATGCCGGGCGTGCAATAGCCGCATTGCAGGCCGTGATGGTCGTGCATCGCCTGCTGCACCGGATGCAGCTCACCGCTCGGCGAGGCCAGCCCCTCGATCGTCGCGAGCTCGCGACCGTTGGCCTGCACCGCGAGCATCAGGCAGGAGCGCACAGGATCACCTTCGAACAGAATGGTGCAGGCGCCGCAGACGCCGTGCTCGCAGCCGACATGGGTGCCGGCGAGCCCGAGCTCATGCCGCAGGAAATCGCTGAGCAGCATGCGCGGTTCGACTGCGCGACGATAGAGCGTGCCGTTGACCCGCAGCTCGATCTGGTGGCTGTCAGGCATGACCGGCTCGCTGATGTGCCGTACGCAGTACGCGCTGAGTCAGAACGCCGGCGACATGACGCTGGTAGTCGGCGGAGGCGTGGACATTGCCGAATGGCGCGATCATCTCCTGCACATGGCCGGCGATGGTCTCGATGGCCTCACCGGTCAAGCGATCACCGACGATCGTCGAGGCAGAAGCACTTGCATCGACGGGCGTCTCCCCGACGCCGCAGAGCGCAATCCGCACCTCGGCGCAGCGCCGCTCGTCATCCAGCGACACGACCGCCGCGACACCGGCAATGGCGAAGTCGCCGCGACGGCGCGCAATTTCCATGAAGCAGGCGCCGCTGCGCGGGCGCCGGGCCGGATAGGCGACGTCAACCAGCATCTCATCGCTGCCGAGATCGGTCGTGAGCAAGCCGACGAAGAATTCGGACGCCGCCACAAGCCGTTCGCCCGATGCCGATTTGATCCGCATCTCGGCCTGCATGGCGACCGCGAGCGCCGGCAATTCGGAGGCGGGATCGGCATGCGACAGGTTGCCGCCGATGGTGCCGCGATTGCGGATCTGAGGATGGGCAATGTGTGGCAGCGCGTCGGCAAAAAGTGGGCAGGCCCCCAGGAAACCGGCATCACGCTCCAGCGTCCGGTAGCGCGTCAGCGCGCCGACCCTGACCTTGCCCGGCTCGGAGCGATCGATCCCGGAAAGCTTGGTCAGGCCGTTGACGTCGATCAGCAGCTCGGGGCGCGCCAGGCGAAAATTCATCGCAGGGATAAGGCTTTGCCCGCCCGCGAGGAACCGCGCCTCGTCGCCATATTCGGCCTTCAGCGCAAGCGCGTGGTCGAGCGACGACGCCGCAACATATTTGAAGGGAGCAGGCTTCATATGGCTCGCATATCGAGGGCTCGCGCGATTGTTGCGAAAGCGAACACGAAACTATCTGCTGTGAACGAGGCAAGTCAAAAGCCCCTCGCCCTGCAATTGCTTCGAAATCGGACAAAAACCTGCTTATTATGCGTCCCGCCTGCGCAAACATTGGGCGCGCAACCACAATCCGCATTTGCGACAATATTTCGCATGGCCATGCCAAAGCCAAGTCTTTCCACATCCGACGAGCCGGTTGCTGCCCCCGCACCGAAGCGGCCCGTGGTCGATGCACAAAACATCTCACTCACCTTCGACACGGCGGACGGCCGCGTCGAAGCGCTCTCCAACGTCAACCTGCAGGTCGTCGAAGGCGAGTTCGTCTCCTTCATCGGCCCGTCAGGTTGCGGCAAGACCACGATGCTGCGGGTGATCGCCGATTTGCAACAGCCCTCCTCCGGCACGCTGACGGTCAACGGTATGAGCGCGGAAGGAGCCCGCCTCGCGCGCAGCTACGGCTATGTGTTCCAGGCGCCGGCTCTGTTTCCGTGGCGAACCATCGAGAAGAACCTGAAGCTGCCGCTGGAGATCATGGGCTATTCCGAGATCGAGCAGCAGCAACGGGTCGAGCGCTATCTGTCGATGGTCAACCTCACCGGCTTCGAGCGCAAATTTCCCTGGCAGCTCTCCGGCGGCATGCAGCAGCGGGTCTCGATCGCCCGCGCATTGTCCTTCGATCCGCCGCTGCTTCTGATGGACGAGCCGTTCGGCGCACTCGACGAGATCGTACGCGATCACCTCAACGAGCAGCTGCTGCAGCTCTGGAAGTCCACCGGCAAGACCGCCCTGTTCGTAACCCATTCGATTCCCGAAGCAGTGTTCCTGTCGACCAAGATCGTGGTGATGTCGCCGCGCCCGGGCCGCATCATCGATATCATCGACTGCGATTTCCCGGCCGACCGATCGCTAGAGATCCGCGAGACGCCGGAATTCCTGAAGGTGGCGCAGCGCGTCCGCAATGGGTTGCGCGCGGGGCACTCCTATGACGAGTAACGCCCTCGCTCTGCCTTTGCGCAGCTCACGCTCGCTGCGGGATCATCCTCTGGTCGCGGGTTACGCGCCGGTCCTGACAATGGTGCTGGCGCTCGTCGCGATCTGGTATGTCGCGGCCGTGGCCATGAACTGGTCCCTGGTTCGTGACGGCTTCGAACGCGAGGAGACGCCGTACACGACGAGCGACGTGCTCGCTGGCACGATGGACGCCGAGCGGCCGCTGCTGCCGGCACCGCACCAGATCGCCTCCGCGTTTCTCGATTCCGTGTTTGGCTATCCGCCATTCGCCCCGCGCAGCCTCGTCTATCATTCGCTGGTGACGTTGTCGGCGACATTGCTCGGCTTTGTGCTCGGCGCGCTGTTCGGGATCGTGCTGGCGCTCCTGATCGTGCACAGCCGGGTGCTGGAGCGGAGTCTCCTGCCCTGGATCATCTGCTCGCAGATGGTGCCTGTGCTGGCGCTGGCCCCGATCTTCATCGTGGTGCTGGGAGCGCTCGGCTTGCACGGCCTGCTGCCGAAAGCAATCATCTCGGCCTATCTGTGCTTCTTTCCCATCACGATCGGCATGGTCAAGGGCTTCACCTCGCCCGACCCGCTCCAGCTCGAACTGATGCGGACATGGTCGGCGACGCCGCGCCAGGTGCTGTGGAAGCTGCGCTGGCCGGCGTCGGTCCCCTATCTCGTCGCGAGCCTCAAGGTCGCCGTCACCATCTCGCTGATCGGCGCCATCGTCGCGGAACTGCCAACGGGCGCGGAGGCCGGCATCGGCGCGCGGCTGCTCTCGGGTTCCTATTACGGTCAGACGATTCAGCTCTGGTCCGCACTGGTCGCTGCCGCCGTGCTGTCATCCGGCTTGATCGCGCTGATCGGACTGATCGAGCGCACGATCGGCCGCCGCATGGGAGCACATTGATGGATCCGCGCAAGCTGAGGCTGGGATTCATCGCCGCAACCGCCGCGCTGGCGCTTGCTTCCGCGCTTCCACTTGCACCACAAACACCGCCCTTGTCGGCCTATCCAGCCGTCTGGCCAATCGTCGGGGCGGCCGGCGCATTGTTCATGGTGGCTGCCTGGCTGTCGGACTGGCGGGCAACGATTCCCGGTCTCGCCGGTGCGGCACTTGCCGCCACGGCGTCGCTGCTGCTGCTGAGCGATCCGGCCGTGGCGGGATCGGCGCGCGCGGGCTTCTGGATGATCGTGATCGCCTGCTGGCTATCGGCGGCCCTCGGCGTGATCACTCTCGCCGGAATGCACCCGGGCCGGGGCAAGCGGCAACGCGTCGTCGGTCTCCTGGTCCCGCTCCTGTTCGGTCTCACCGTGTTCTATCTCTGGGAGGTCGCGGTGCGCGGCTTCGGCGTGCCGCCGGTGCTGCTGCCCTCGCCAAGCGCGGCGGGAGCGAAATTCGTCCACTCGTTGCCGACGCTTGGCGCCGATTTCGTCCAGACCTTCGTGCGCGGCGTGCTGGCCGGTTACGTCATCGGCTGCGGTGCCGGGCTTCTGGTGGCGATGCTGGCCCATCGCTACGCCTTTCTCGGCCGCGGGCTGTTGCCGCTCGGCAATTTCTTCTCGGCGCTGCCGCTTGTCGGCGTCGCCCCGATCATGGTGATGTGGTTCGGCTTCGACTGGCCTTCGAAGGCCGCCGTCGTCGTGCTCGTCACCTTCTTTCCGATGCTGGTGAACGCGATCGCCGGGCTTAACGCCGCCGGCCATATCGAGCGCGACCTGATGCGCTCTTACGGCGCCACCCATTCCCAGGCGCTGACCAAGCTGTACCTGCCGGCTGCGCTCCCGTTCATCTTCAATGCGCTGAAGATCAACGCCACACTTGCCCTGATTGGCGCGATCGTTGCAGAGTTTTTCGGAACTCCGACGCAGGGCATCGGATTTCGCATCTCCGTCGAGGCGGGCCGCATGGCCATCGACATGGTCTGGGCGGAGATTGCGCTGGCCGCCCTCGCCGGAATGGCCTTCTACGGCATTGTCACGCTCGCCGAACGCGCGACAACATTTTGGCATCCGTCCTACCGGACCTAGATCGGCAAGGTCCGCTTTGAATTTGGAGTCTTGCATGAAGCACGCATTGGCACTGGCGGCAGGTCTTTCGCTCGGCCTGACGCTTTCGAACGCACAAGCAGCCGATTCCGTCACCATCCAGCTCAAATGGGTCGCCCAGGCCCAGTTCGCCGGCTACTTCGTCGCCAAGGACAAGGGCTTCTACAAGGAGGCCGGTCTCGACGTGACCATCAAGCCGGGCGGGCCGGACGTGGCACCGCCACAGGTGCTCGCCGGCGGTGGCGCGGACGTCACGGTCGACTGGATGCCGTCGGCACTCGCCTCGCGTGAAAAAGGCGTGCCGCTCGTCAATATCTCGCAGACCTTCAAGAAGAGCGGCCTGGAGCTGACCTGCCGCGCCGACACCGGCATCAAGAAGCCCACCGACCTCAAGGGCAAGACGCTCGGCATCTGGTACGGCGGCAACGAATACCCCTTCCTGTCCTGGATGTCGAAGCTCGGCTACAAGACCGACGGCTCGGCCGGCGGCGTCAAGGTGATCAAGCAGGGCTTCAACGTCGATCCGATCCTGCAAAAGCAGGCCGACTGCGTCTCGACCATGGCCTACAACGAATACTGGCAGGTGATCGACGGCGGCTTCAAGCCGAGCCAGCTCGTCGTCTTCAAATACGAGGACGAAGGCGTCGCTACGCTCGAGGATGGTCTCTACGTGCTGGAGAAGAATTTGAAGGATCCGGCCTTCGTCGCCAAGATGGCAAAGTTCGTCAAGGCGTCGATGAAGGGCTGGGAGTACGCCAAGGCTCACCCGGATGAGGCCGTGAAGATCATTCTGGCCGGCGACTCGACCGGCGCAAAGACCGAGAAGGATCAGAAGCGGATGATGGGCGAGATCGCCAAGCTGCTCGGCGAAGCCGACGGCAAGCTTGACGTCAAGGACTACGACCGTACGGTCGCGACCCTGATGTCAGGCGGCTCCGATCCGGTCATCACCAAAAAGCCCGAGGGCGCCTATAGCTTCGCCGTCTACGAGGCGATGAAGAAGTGATGCCACGGAGGACGGGGCGCTCGCACGTCCCGTCCTCCCGGCGATTCCGATCAGATCGTTGCGGCATCCGGCCGCGACGGCGTCACGCCGGCTTCGATATCCTGAAGCAGCTGCAGCAATCTGGCGCCTCCCTCCATCAGATCGGCCTTGATCGACTGCTTCACCGCCTCGGGATTTCTTGCGGCAAGACCGTCGAGCACGTTGAGATGCTGATGCCGTCCCGGATAGGTCGGGGTCGCATGCGGATACAACATGTTGAGCAGAGGACCGTTGCGGAGCCAGATCGTCTCGATCATCTCAAGCAGCTCGGGTGCGTCGGCAGCCTTGTAGAGCGTATGGTGGAATTGCCAGTTCACCTGCACGGCCTCGCGCCAGCGCCTGCCGCGTTCGGCAGCGACCAGCGCCTGATGATACTTCTTGAGATTAGCGATATCGGCCTTGGAGATCCGGGTGGTCGCGCGTTCCGCGGCCAGTCCTTCGAGCAAAATCCGGATGCCGCGTAGTTCCTCGTACTGAGCCGCGCTCAGGCGCGCGACCTCGATCAAGCGGCTTGCCTGCATGTCAAGCACCCGCGCGCGCACCAATTGCATCAGCGCTTCCCGGATCGGCGTTTCGGAGACGCCCATCGCCTCGGCGAGCTCGCGGATCTTGAAACGGTGACCCGGACGGAATCGTCCCTCCATCAAGGCGAGCCGCAATTCCCCGAACACACGGGCCGTCAGGTTGTCGCGGCCGACCAGACCGACAGCATCGTTGGACATCGAGGGGCCTGCTTTCCAGTCGAAGGCGACCGATCTCTATGCGTGGTCTGCACGTCTGCCCGCGGTCTTTGCACGATCAAAAGGCGAGAAAGGTCTTCGCAGTTATGATATATCATATATTGTGTTGGTGTCGCAACGGCGCCGCCGTCCGACACGAGGGACTTGCCATGGCACCTGATGACAGCTCATCCAGGCTCCTTTCGCAGGACGAGGCGTTGCGGGCCCGAGCCTTGAAGGTCATTCCCGGTGGCATGTGGGGCCACATGAATGTCGCTCGGCTGCCTCCCGGCTATCCGCAGTTTTTTCGCAGCGCGAGTGGCTGCCGCCTCCGGGATATGGCGGGCACCGAATACGTCGACCTGATGTGCGGCTACGGGCCGATCGTGCTCGGTTACGGCGATCCCGATGTGGAGGCTGCAGCCACGGCGCAGCGTGGCCGTGGCGACTTGATGACCGGGCCGGCTGAATGCCAGATCGAACTCGCCGAGCTCGTGGTCGAGACCATTCCGCACGCCGACTGGGTGCTGTTCGCCAAGAACGGCACCGACGCGACGACGGCCTGCGTGACCATCGCGCGTGCGGGCACGCAACGGCGCAAGGTGCTGGTGGCGAAAGGCTCCTATCACGGTGCCGCGCCGTGGTGCACGCCCTCGCTGGCCGGCGTCACCGCGGAGGATCGAGCCCACATCCTGCACTTTGATTATAACGACGTTCCGAGCCTGGAACTAGCCGCCGACGAGGCCGGCTGCGACCTCGCAGCAGTGCTGGTGACGGCGTTCAAGCATGACGTGAGGCGCCACCAGGAGGCGCCGACGCCCGCGTTCACACACGCGGTGCGGAGGATCTGCAACGCGGCCGGTGCAGCGCTGATTCTCGACGACGTCAGGGCGGGCTTTCGCCTTCACACCGGCGGAAGCTGGGAGCCGTACGGCGTGCGGCCCGATCTGTGCGCCTGGAGCAAGGCGATCGCCAACGGTCATCCGCTTGCGGCGGTGACCGGCACCGATCGCTTTCGCGACGCCGCGCAACAGGTTTATGTCACCGGCTCCTTCTGGTGCTCGGCTGTACCGATGGCGGCAGCAATTGCCACCATCAAGAAACTGCGCGCGACCGGTGCGATCGCAACGATGGAAGCCATGGGCCACCGTCTACGCGACGGGCTCGAGGCGCAGGCACGCGCGCATGATATACGGTTGCGGCAGACCGGGCCGGTCCAGATGCCGATGATCATGTTCGAGGACGATCCGGATTTCGTGCTCGGTTATCGTTTCGTGCAGGAGGCCCTGCGGCGCGGTGCCTACATGCATCCCTGGCACAACATGTTTCTGTGCGCTGCACATCAGGCCGACGATATCGATCGAGTCCTCGAGGCGACCAACGAAGCCCTCAAGCAGGTGGCCGCTCTGGTCGACCGGCGCCAGTCTGCGAAAGCGGTCCAGTGAACGCGGTGCGGGCATCCATGCGGGTGAATGACGACTGATACGCGAGCTCAACAGGAAGGCAGTTGTAATGACAAGCTTTTCGGCCATGTTTCGTATGATCACCGCGTTGGGCCGGTTGACTGCCCTGCTCGGCGCGCTGGCGACTCCGCTCCATGCCGCCGAACCCAACCGTGGGGGCAGCCTTGTCTATGCCTATCTCTCGGGCCCCGGCACGCTCGATCCTCATGTTGCCTCGAGCCTCGTCGAACTCGAAGTCATTCACCACTTGTTCGAGCCGCTGGTTGCGATCGACAATAACTATAACGCCAGGCCTGTCCTCGCCTCGAAAATCGAGACCAGTGCCGATGCCACGGTGTTCACCTTCACTCTCCGCAAGGGGGTGAAATTCCACAATGGCAAGGAGATGACGTCGGCCGACGTGCTTGCGTCGTTCGAGCGCTATCGCAAGGTCAGTCCCAACGCCTCCGTGCTCGCCGATGTCGACGGCTTCGAGACGCCCGACCCATACGGCTTCGTGATCCGGCTGAAGAAGCCGAACGCTGTGTTCGTCGACGTGCTGAAATCGCCGGTCTATCCGTTCGAGATCTTGCCAGCCGAGCAGAAGGACAAGGCGGCGCGCGAGATCGACATCATCGGAACCGGTCCGTTCATGCTTGGCGAGTGGGTGAAGGACAGCCATCTCGTCATCAAGCGCTTCGACGGCTATGTCCCTGACGAGAGCGCGCCCGGGCCGGATGGTCTGGCCGGGCGCCGCACCGCCTATCTCGACCAGGTCCGCTATAATTTCGTGCCCGAAGCGAACGCTCGCGTCGCCGCATTGCAGACCGGCAACGCCGACGTCATCGGCGACGTCCCCCGCGATCTCGCCAAGCGTTTTGACGGCCAGGCCAATATCACGACGCAGCAGATTTTCCCCTATTGCATGCAGGTGTTCGTGGTGAACACGCAGGCGGCGCCGACCACCAATCCGCTGGTCCGCCAGGCGATCGAGGCGGTGGTCAATATCGACGACATCACCGGAGCCATGGGACAGATCTCGCGACCGGGCCATTCGCTGGTGTATGCGTCGAGCCCCTACTATCAGGGCGATGCGATGAAGCCCTATTACGACCAGCGCAATCCGGCCAAGGCCAAGGAGTTGCTGAAGCAGGCCGGATACAACGGCGAGAAGATCGTGCTCCAGACGAATTCCAACTACCCGAACTTCCGCGACGCCATCCTGGTCTTGTCCGAGCAGATGAAGGACGCCGGCTTCAACGTCGCGGTCGATATCGTCGACTGGACCACCAACGCGAGCAACATGCAGCGCGGCACCGGGGTCTGGAATGTATCCACCACCGGCTATTGCTCGAATCCATTGCTCGGTCCGCAACAATGGAAAGTGATGTTCTACACCTTCCCGCACGTCAAGGACGACCACGTTCTCGACGCTGCCTATGACGCGTTCTACGCTTCACTTGACCCGCAAAAGCGCATCGCGGCCTGGGCCGATATCGAGAAGCGTGTGCTGGAGCAAGCCTACATGATCAAGATTGCCGATATGGGCACGATGCGAAGCTACAACGCCGCCAAGGTCGTGAATTTCATGCCCTACTATATCGTTCATTTCTGGGACGTTTGGCTGAAGTAGCGTCGTAGGCAAAGCGCCGGGCTGGGCAGGAACGAAAAGCATCGTATCGGGTATCTCATGTTTCGCACGATTAGCGTCCGTCTCATGCAATCCATACCGGTCCTGCTGCTGGTTGCAGTGCTGTCTTTCATTCTGATGCATCTGCTGCCGGGAGATCCGGCGGTGGTGATTGCCGGAGCCGATGCCACGCCCGCGGCGGTTGAACGAATTCGTCGTGAACTGGGCCTCGACCAGTCGATCTGGCGACAGCTGTTGTCCTGGTTCCTCAACCTGGCACAGGGCAAGTTCGGCAGCTCGCTGGTGCTGAACCAGACCGTGCTCTCCGCAGTTGGAGAGCGTCTGCCGGTGACGTTGTCGCTGGCCGCCCTGTCGCTCGCGATCACCTTGCCGATCGGTATCGCTCTCGGCATCCTGGCCGCCTACTTCCGGAGCAGCTGGATCGACGCGGGTGTCATGGCGATCGCACTGATCGGGGTCTCGGCCCCGAGTTTCTGGATCGCGATTGTGTCAGTCATCTTGTTCAGCGTGAAGCTCGGATGGGTCCCGTCCGCAGGCTACGCTCCGTTGCTGACCGCGGGCCCCGGCGCCTGGTTCGCCTCGCTGATCCAGCCCGCCATGGTGCTCAGCCTGTTTCAGATCGGCTTCCTGGCGCGCATGACGCGCTCGGCGATGCTCGATGTGCTCGAGCAGGATTTCATCCGGACGGCGCGCGCCAAGGGCGTGAGCGAGTGGCGAACCGTCGGCAAGCACGGCTTCCGCAATGCTCTGGTCGCCGTGGTGACGGTCAGCGGCATCATCCTCAGTCTTCTGATCGGAGGTTCGGTCGTCGTGGAGCAAGTGTTTGCGCTGCCGGGCATCGGCCGGCTCGTAGTGCAGGGGATCATGGCCCGCGACTATCCGCTGATCCAAGGGACCATGCTGTTGTTCGGCTTCGCCTTCGTGCTGATCAATGTCGCCGTGGATATCATCTATACCCTGGTCGATCCACGGGTGCGCTATGACTGACGTCGTACTCGCCGCTCCGTCGACCCAGATACTGGCGGAACGCCGGCGGTTTCGCGTCCTGCGTAAGCTCGCCGCACACCGGTCGTTCAAGATCGGACTGGTGCTTGTCACCGTCCTGGCGCTTTGCGCGATCATCGGGCCGATGCTGACCGGCACCGATCCGACGGCCATGAGCATTCGCTATCGATTCAAGCCGCCGTCGGCGCGCTTCCCGTTCGGCAGCGATCAATACGGACGGGACATCCTCACGCGTGTGCTGTATGGCGGCCGGTTGTCGCTGTCGATCGGATTTTCAGTGGCCCTTCTCTCAGGCGTCTTCGGCGCCATGATCGGCGTCATAGCAGGATATTTTCGAGCGCTCGATCCGTACGTCATGCGATTGATGGACGCGCTGATGGCGTTCCCGGCGATCCTGCTTGCCATCGGTATCGGTGCGGCCCTCGGCGCGCAGGCCGGCAGCATTGTCGTGGCGCTCGCGGTCGCCTATGTGCCTCGGACCGCTCGGATCGTGCGTGCGTCGGTACTGGTCATTCGCGAGATGGAATATCTGCAGGCCGCGCGGGTGAGCGGTGCCGGCGACGCGCACATCATCGTCAAGCACGTGCTGCCCAATTGCCTCGGACCGCTGATCGTCCAGCTGACCTTCATCTTTGCCTACGCCATTCTCGCGGAGGCGACGCTCAGCTTCCTCGGCATCGGCCCGCCGCCGCCGGCTCCGAGCTGGGGCAACATCATCGCCGAAGGGCGTGACTACTCAGTCGAGGCGTGGTGGGTGATGCTGTTTCCCGGCCTCGCGGTCAGCCTCGCCGCACTCGGCATGAACCTGCTCGGCGACGGGCTACGCGACGTGCTCGATCCACGCTTGAAGATCGAAACTTGAATGGCCCAGCAAACCCTTCTGAGCGTCGAGAACCTCACGGTCCAATTCCGCGGCGACGCCGGCTGGGTGAATGCCGTCGAAGGCGTCGAATTTGCCGTTCGCGCCGGCGAATGCCTCGGCATCGTCGGCGAGTCCGGCAGCGGCAAGAGCGTCAGCGCCCTTTCGATTCTCAGGCTGCATAGCCGTGCTAACACACGTTACCCATCGGGAACGATCCGCTACGACGGACATGATCTTCTGACCGTTTCGCAACGCCGGCTGCGCCAGGTTCGCGGCGGGGAGATCGCGATGATCTTCCAGGATCCGATGTCTTCGCTCAATCCGGTCCTGAGCATCGCCGACCAGATCATGGAGCCGTTGCGCCAGCATCAGGGGCTGTCGGCACGAGCTGCCCGTCGCGAGGCCATCGAGCTCCTGGAGATGGTGCGGATTTCCGACGCCTCGCGCCGCATCGACGATTACCCTCACCGGCTCTCCGGCGGAATGCGCCAGCGCGTCATGATCGCCATCGCAGTGGCGTGCCGTCCCAAGCTTCTGATCGCAGACGAGCCGACCACCGCCCTCGATGTCACCATCCAGTCCCAGATCCTGGAATTGCTGCGCGAGTTGCAGCGCGAGATCGGCATGTCGGTGATTCTGATCACCCATGATCTCGGCGTGGTCGCGGAGTTCGCGCAGCGTGTCGTCGTCATGTATGCCGGGCGGGTCGTCGAATCCGCTACCGTCCCCGCCCTGTTCGAACGGCCGGTGCATCCCTACACTGAAGGCCTCATCCGCGCCGTGCCAGATCCCGACTCGGACGTACGCCGGCTCGCCACCATTCCCGGGAACATCCCCGATCCGGCGACGTCGATTGCAGGGTGCCGGTTCAATCCGCGCTGCCGCGAGGCGATCAAGGCCTGCCTGACAGAGCCGCCGACGCTGATGGACGCCGGTGCAGGGCATTTCGCGCGCTGTCCGCCGCGCATCGCCGGGGGAAGAACCGCATGAGTGCAGCTCCCATCGTCGCCGTGCGCGAATTGGTGAAGACCTTTGCCGCGCGAGGGGTGTCGTTGCGTGCCGTCGACGGTGTCAGTTTCGATGTCGGGCAAGGAGAGACGCTGGGCCTCGTCGGGGAGTCGGGCTCGGGGAAATCCACCACCGGACGCATCCTGGTCGGGCTCGAAGCCGCGACCAGCGGTTCAATCAAGCTGTTCGACCAGGAGGTTTCTCCGGCGAGCGGCAAGGCTGCACTCAGGGCAGTGCGTCGACGGCTGCAATTCGTGTTTCAAGACCCGCAGAACTCGCTCAATCCCCGCATGCGCGCGAAGGATGCAATCGCAGAGCCGCTCGATGTTGCGGGCGGTCTGTCGCGCGCCGCGCGCCATGATCGTGTTTGTGAACTACTGGAGATGGTCGGTCTGCCGCGTTCGTGCGGCGACCGCTTCCCCCACGAGTTTTCCGGCGGCCAGCGCCAACGCATCGGCATCGCGCGCGCGTTGGCGCTGAGGCCGGACTTCATCGTCTGCGACGAGCCGGTGTCGTCGCTCGACGTCTCGATGCAGGCGCAGATCGTCAATCTGCTGCTCGACCTCCAGGAGCGGCTTGGCCTCAGTTATCTCTTCATCGCCCATGATCTCGCGGTGGTCCGCAGCATTTCGGCGCGGGTGGCGGTGATGTATGCTGGCAGCATCGTCGAGATTGCGCGCAAGCACGACCTATACACCTCTCCCCGGCATCCCTACACGCAGGCGCTGCTTGCGGCGATCCCGCGTGTCAAGCCGAACAACGCCCGCGCCGCGGTCGTGACCGGCGAATTGCCGAGCCAGATCGACACGGTGCCGGGCTGCACGTTTCATCCGCGGTGTCCGTTCGCATTCGGACGCTGTCGAGCCGAGAAGCCGAAGCTGCGCGAGATCGCGCCAAGCCATCTCGCCGCCTGCCACCTCCACGAAGTCCCCGCCTGACGGCTGCCGCCGCCGCTTTGCCGATTGATGGAGTTTTGAGATGACTGATCGCGATCTTCTCTTCATGCCCGCCACGGCGGCCGCAAGCCTGATCCGCAAACGCGCTTTGTCTCCGGTGGAGTATGTCGACGCCGTGCTTGGGGCGGTCGAGCGGACGCAACCGACGCTCAATGCCTACGCGACGGTGACCGCTGATGCGGCGCGGGCGCAGGCTCGGGTTGCTGAGCAGGCCGTCATGGCCGGCGAACGGCTCGGGCCGCTGCACGGCATTCCCATCAACATCAAGGATCTCTTTGCGACCAAGGGCGTGCGCACGGCGCATGGATCGGCGATCCTTGCCGACAATGTTCCCGCGCAGGACGACATCCTTGTGACTCGCCTGAAGAACGCGGGCGCGATCATGGTGGGGAAATCGACCACACCTGAATTCGGCCACAAGGGCCACACTGACGGACCGAGCTTCGGAACGACGCGCAACCCCTGGAATACCGCGCACACCGCAGGCGGATCGAGCGGTGGCGCGGCCGTCGCGGTCGCGGCCGGACTTGGGCCGCTGGGTCTCGGCACGGATGGCGCGGGATCGATCCGCATTCCCGCGGGGGCCTGCGGCGTCGTTGGACTGAAGCCGACCACCGGCGCGGTGCCCTATGAGCAGACCTCGGATTCGTTCTTCAACTATGCCGCAGCCGGTCCGTTGACGCGCACCGTTGCCGATGCGGCCTTGATGATGAACAGCCTGGTGGGTCCGTCCACGCTCGATCCCTGGTCGCTCGGTGCGCCCGACAACGGGGCGCTGACGCCCAGCCTGATCTCGGAGGATTTGTCGGGACTACGGATCGGATATCTCTCCGCGATGGGCGATTGCAGCGCAGACGTTGCGGCAAACGCCAAGGCCTCGCTCACAGCCCTCGCAGCGCTTGGCGCAGAGGTCGAAGAAGCCGGCGCTGGGATGGACTGGATTGCGGGCCCTGCCCGGCTGATGTACCTCGCCAACCTGAACGTCTATTTCGGCCACCATCTGGAAAAATGGCGCGACCAGATGGACCCGGTCCTGGTGGAATGGATCGCAGCGGGCAGCCGGGCGACCCTGGTCGATTTTCGCAAGGCCCAGATCGCTCGTTCGCGGCTCTATCGTGCCGTGCAGAAGCTCCTGGAAGATTATGACTTCCTTGTCACGCCCACCTTGCCGACGACCGCGATTGCAGCCGAGACCGGCAAGACCGTCGATGCGTTGTTCAATCGCGGTTGGAACGCTTTCGTCTATCCGTTCAACCAGAGCGGCAATCCGGCGCTGTCGGTGCCGAATGGTTTTGGCGCGGATGGATTGCCGACCGGCCTGCAAATCGTCGGCCGATGGTGGAAAGACAATGATGTTCTGCGCCTCGGTGCGATCCTCGAACGGAGTCGCCCCTGGGCCGATCGACGGCCGCCCACTTGAAGAACGATCGGACGAAGCCTCTACCTGCAAGCCTGACAAGACGGGGAGAAGAGCGTGGCAAACGCTACCAATGACGGACCTTCATGCCTGCCTCAGATCAAAGGCACCGTCGTGCTGCATGGTCTCGAGGACAAGGCGGACGTCCATCGCGATGCCTGGGGCATCCCGCACGTCCGCACACGCGGGACAGCAGATGCCTTCTTTGCGCAAGGCTATGTCCATGCCCAGGACCGGCTCTGGCAGATGGACGCCGCACGCCGGCGCATGCTGGGCCGTTGGGCGGAATGGGAGGGCGGCGCAGGTGTCGCGGCGGATACGCTGGCGCGGCGGCTCGATGTCGCGGGCGCGTCGCAACGCGACTTCGCCGGTTTGTCGGGCGAGGCGCGCGCAATGCTCGAAGCCTATGCGAACGGCGTCAACGCCTTCCTGGCGCAGGGCACGCCGTTGCCGTTCGAGTACGACCTGGTCGGAGGCGATGTCGAACGCTGGGAGCCGTGGCACTGTATCCTCGTGATGCGGCAGCGCGGCTATCTGATGGGCTCGGTCTGGTTCAAGCTGTGGCGCGCGGCGGCCATGCGCAGAATCGGACCGGATCACATCGCCAAGCTGCGTTACGATGATGGCGGCCAGGATGTTCTCGCCACGCCGCCGGGCGCGGAAGGCAGGCGCTGGACCGCCGCGCTGCAGGATCTGGCGCCAGCGATCGAAGCACTGGCAGCGCTCGCGGGGCCGGAGGCCACCGATGGCGGCAGCAACAATTGGGCGATCGCGCCGTCGCGGACCGCGACCGGCCGGCCGTTGCTGGCCGGCGATCCACATCGCGTCTTCGAGATGCCGAGCCTGTATTCGCAGTTCCACCTCGCCTGCGACGCCTTCGATGCCATCGGGCTTTCGGTACCCGGCGTGCCGGCATTCCCGCACTTTGCCCATAACGGCCATGTCGCATTTTGCGTGACTCACGCCTTTGTCGATATCCACGACGTCTATGTCGAGAAGTTCAAGCCCGGCGACGCATCCTGCTACCTGTTCCGGAACGAATGGCGCAACAGCGATGTCCGTCATGAACGCATCGGAGTTCGCGGTGGGCCTGCCGTCGATGTCGAGGTGATCGCGACCCACCATGGGCCGGTGATCGCTGGCGATCCGCATCAGGGAGCGGCATTGACGCTGCGGTCGGTGCAGTTCGCGGAACTTGATCGGTCGTTCGATTGCCTGCTGCCGATGCTGCGCGCCGGAAGCGTCGACGCGCTCTATGAGGCGACGCGCGGCTGGGGCCTGATTGATCACAATCTGGTCGCGGCCGATACCAGCGGGCGGATCGGAAATCTCGTGCGCGCCATCGTGCCGCGGCGCCCGCGACTGAATGGCTGGCTGCCGGTGCCGGGCTGGACGGGAGAGTATGAATGGCAAGGTGTCATCCCCTGGGAAGATATGCCGCGCGCCTTTGACCCGCCGGAAGGCTTTCTGGTCACCGCGAACAACCGTGTCGTCACCGACGAGAATCCGGATTATCTGTGCACCGACTGTCATCCTCCGTACCGAGCCAAACGGATCGCTGAGCGGCTGACCGAACTTCCAGCCGCGACCGCTAACGACATGGGCAGCATCCACGCCGACACGCACAGCTTCACAGCGCGCGAATTCATTGCCCGCCTGAACCGGCTCCCCGCGATCGAAGGACCTGCCGCCGCGTTGCGCGACCTCATCGTCAATTGGGACGCACGCATGGCTGCCAATTCAAAGGCGGCAGCAGCCTATGCGCGGACACGACGCGAGCTTGCGCGTATCGTGCTCGATCGATCCGGTTTGAGCGCGGTGTCGCGAGATCCCGTCGCCCAAATTGCCCCCGGCGTGGCGCCGCTCAATCAGATCTGGTGGGCACTCCCGTCATTGCTGCGCAACGACGATACCGCGTTGCTCGGCGGTTGGGATTGGGATCGCGCTCTGACGGCGGCGCTCGAGCGCGCCGCGGAGGCCGACAAGGACAAGACATGGTCGGAGCTGCATCACGTCCGCATGTCGCATCCGTTGTCGGCGGCCTTCCCGCGGGCGGCATCGCAGCTCGAACCGCCAGGGCTTCCGGCTGGCGGCGACAACGATACCGTGATGGCCAATGGATGCTATTGGGCTTCGTCAGGCCTCACCGCAGCCTATGGCGCGGTCGCACGCTATGTCTTTGATGTGGGTAACTGGGACAACAGCGCCTGGGTCGTGTTTCATGGCGCGTCCGGGCACCCCGCGAGCCCGCATTTTGCTGACCAGCATGCATCATGGGCCTCCGTCCAGATGGTTCCGATGTTGTATGACTGGGGCACGATTACGAAGGCCAGCGACCAGCTCGTGCTGAAGCCTTCCACGTAGGTCCTTCGAAGCGCCCCCTACCCGTCAATCAAATTGACCTAGAGGAAGGGCACCAATTTGGGAGCGCACCGGGCCCGAACCTGGGACCCGCTGATCAAGAGTCAGCCGTGGCTTAGGTATGCGGCTTCGCCTCACTAGACTAGATGACCTTCCGGCCGGCCAGCGCTTTGATTTCGTCATCCGAAAGGCCCAGCCAGCTCTGATAGATGTCGCGATTGTCCCGACCTATGTCGCCGGCGGATTCACGTAACTGCGTGCGATCGACGGTAAAGCGAGGCACAACGTTCGCCATGGCAACCGAGCCAAAATCGCGGTCGGGAACGCGGGTGATCATCCCACGCGCTCGGGATTGCGGATCGGCAGCGATCTGATCGATCGCGTAGATCGGCGCCAAGGTGCCCTCCTCAGCCGCAAAGGCGGCAAGCACGTCCGCAAGCGTATGATCACTGCACCATTGCGAAAAGATCGCGTTCAACTCAGTCGAATGGTCGACGCGGCGGGCATTGTTGGAAAAGCGCGGATCCTCGATCAGGTCCGGCCTGCCAATCGCCCGGCAATTCGCGGCGAAGAGCGCATTGGTCGATCCGGCAAGCGTGACCCAGCGATCATCCCGGGTCCGGTAGACGGCTGCCGGCGCGGAATAGGCGTTGGCGTTTCCGATGCGACCGCGCACATCCCCCAACTGGTCGAACTCGATGGCCAAGACGTCGAGCAGGCGGAAAACCGCCTCGGTCAGCGCGAGGTCGATCTCCTCGCCGGGCGCATCCGGGTCTCTTGCCCGCTTCCACAGCGCCGCAAGCACGCCGACCGCACCGAACAGGCCACCGATGGCATCACCGATCGGATATCCTGGATGCATCGGCTGTCCGTCGGCGTCACCGGTGATGTAGGTGAGCCCGCCCATGGCCTCGAAAATCCGCGCGAAGCCGGGCCGGTCGCGATAGGGCCCGTCCTGGCCGAATGCAGTCGCACGCAGGATGACGAGACGCGGCTGGAGCTGCCACAATACCTCTTTCGACAGTCCCCAACGGTCGAGCGTGCCGGGACGAAAATTCTCGATCAGTACGTCGAAATACGGCAGCATCCGCTTGAACAGCGCCACGCCTTCCGGCTTGCGAAGGTCGAGCGTTGCGAATTTCTTGTTGCGGTTCACCGTCTTCCACCACAACGGCTTGCCGTCCTTGAACGGGGGAAAGGCCCTCACGCCGTCGCCCTGTCCGGGCATTTCGAGCTTGAGGACATCGGCGCCGTAATCCGCCAGCAGCGTCGCGGCGAATGGCGCAGCCACGATCGTCGCGATGTCCAGGACCTTCAACCCATCGAGCGGCCCACTCATCTCTGTTCCCCGAACATGTTTGAAACCTAGCTACGGCTCACGCCGCATCCCGCAGTATAAGGCGCGCAATATTAAGCTGGTGGATCTGGCTGGTCCCCTCGTACAGGCGAAACAACCTGACGTCCCGGTACCAGCTCTCGATCGAGGAATGATCGGCGATGTAGCCGGCGCCACCGAACATCTGCACGCAGCGATCGGCCACCCGGCCGCACATCTCGGTCGCAAAGTACTTGCACATCGATGCCTCGAGCGCGACGTCTTCACCGCGATCCCGCTTGCGCGCAGTTTCGATGATCATCGATTGCGCCGCAAAGATCTCCGTCCGGCAGTCGGCGATCATCGCCTGAACGAGCTGGTAGTTCGCGACCTGCTCTCCGAACTGAACGCGTTTGCTCGTATGCTGGATCGCCATATCGAGCATCCGGATCGCCGGCCCGGTGGACAGGGCGGCCAGATGGATGCGCTGCTTGTTCAGCACCTTCATGATGGTCTTGAAGCCCACGCCTTCGCGGCCGCCGATCACGTTGGCCGCGGGCACGCGGCATTGATTGAAGTAAACAGCGCTGACGGGCGAGCCGGCCTGCCCCATCTTGCGATAGGGCGCGCCGGTCGAAAGGCCGGGACTGCTGCGCTCGACGATGAAAGCCGAAACGCCCGCCGCGCCTTTCGAATGCGGATCCGTTCGCGCCGTGACAGTGAAGACGTCAGCCAGGGGTGCGTTGGTGATGAAGCATTTCTCGCCGTCGAGGACGTAATGATCGCCTTCGCGGCGGGCGACGGTCCGCACGTTCGAGGCCTCCGAGCCGGCATCGGGTTCGGTCACGGCGAGGCAGCCGGTCCATTCGCCGCTGGCAAGGCGCGGCAGATAGGTCTGCTTCTGCTGCGCGGTCCCGTCGGCGACGATGCCCTCCGATCCGATGCCGGTGTTGGTTCCGACACGGGCGCGAAAGGCGACCGAGCATTGCGACAGTTCGAATGCCGCCAGAACGAGCTCCTCGGTGGTGAGCCCTGCGCCGCCATAGATCTCGGGGATGCTCCAGCCGAAGAAGCCCTCCGCACGCATGGTAGCAACGATATCCGCCGGGACCTCATCGTCTCTCTCGACGCGTGCCTCGACCGGAATCGCGACGTCACGGACAAACCGGCGAACCCGCTCCAGCAGGGCCTCGAAGACGGCAGATTCGCGGATCACGGCAGAGCCCTCCCGATGCGTCTCATCCTTGTCATTCCTGGAGCGCCTCCTCGCGTCGCGCCCGGATCGTCGGCAGCATGATCAGGAGAATCGCGATCGCGGCCGCGGCCAGCAGGCTTGCCGAGAGCGGCGAGGTGAGCAGCGCGGTGGCGTCACCGCGCGACAGCACCATGGCCCGGCGGAAGTTTTCCTCGATGGCCGGGCCCAGCACCAGACCCAACAGCAGCGGCGCGGCCGGCAGTTGCAGCTTGATCAAGACATAACCAAACACGCAGAAAGCGGCTGCCTCATAGACTTCGAACGTTCCGCTGTTGATGGAATAGACTCCGATCGAGCAGAACACCATGATCGCCGGGAACAGGTATCGATAAGGGATGGTGAGCAGCTTCACCCACAGTCCGACCAGCGGAAGATTGAGGATCAGCAGCATCAGATTGCCGACCCACATCGAGGCAATCAGGCCCCAGAACAGGGTTGGATTCTTAGTCATCACCTCCGGACCCGGATGGATGTTGTGGATGTTCATGGCGCCGACCATCAGCGCCATCACGACGTTGGAGGGGACCCCGAGCGTCAACAATGGAATGAACGAGGTCTGGGCGCCGGCATTGTTCGCCGATTCCGGACCGGCGACGCCCTCGATCGCGCCCTTGCCGAACTGCTCGGGATGCCGCGACAGCTTCTTTTCGAGCGTATAGGACGCAAAGGACGAAAGCACCGCGCCGCCGCCGGGCAGGACTCCGAGCAGCGTCCCCAGCGCCGTGCCGCGCAGTACCGCCGGTATCATGCGGCGGAAATCATCGCGGGTCGGAAACAGATTGGTGATCTTCTGCGTAACCAGCGACAGCTTGTCGTCCTGCTCGAGATTCTTGACGATCTCGGCAAAGCCGAAGATGCCCATCGCCAGCGGAACGAAATCGAGGCCGTCGAACAGCTGCGGAACGCCGAAGGCAAACCGCTGGCTGCCGCTGCTGAGATCAGTGCCGACGAGACTCAGCAGCATGCCAAGCACGACCATGCCAATGCCTTCAATGAAAGGGCCGCTCGACAGCACCGAAGCAAGAATCAGCCCCAGGACCATGAGCGCGAAGAATTCCTTGGGGCCAAACAGCAGGGCGGTCGCGGTCAATGGGCCCGCCAAGGCAGCGATGGCGAGCGTCGCCACGCAGCCGGCGAAAAACGATCCAATCGCCGCGGTGGCAAGCGCGACGCCGGCGCGGCCCTGCTTCGCCATCTGGTAACCGTCGAGCGTCGTCACCACCGAAGACGACTCGCCGGGCAGATTGACCACGATGGCCGTGGTCGAGCCGCCATACTGCGCACCATAGTAGATGCCCGCGAGCATGATCAGCGCGGCATCGGGTTGCAGCGCGTAGGTGATCGGCAGCAGCATCGCGATGGTCGCAAGCGGACCGAGGCCGGGAAGCACCCCGATCAGCGTCCCCAGCAAGCAGCCGAAGAAGGCGTAGAGCAGATTGGTGGGTTGAGCGGCGGTCGCAAATCCGATCGCCAAATTGTGAAAGAGATCCATCGATCGGCTCGTTCAGTTGAGAAGGGACGGCCAGACGGGCAGTTGCAGCCCGAGGCCATAGACGAACACGGCCAGACACAGCACAATGAGAACCGCCGCGTTGGTCAGCGCTCCGATCCAGGTGAACTCGGGACTGGCCTTGCTCGACACCATGATCAGGACGAACAGCGCGCCGACCAGGCCGAGGGGAAACAACAGGGCTCCGAACAGGATCACGGATCCGGCCACCCAGACGAGCCCTTTTAGGTCCCATTTGCGCAGCACCTGCCGGTCTGTGGTCGATTTCAACGCGCCAAGCATCACGACGAGACCGATCGCGGCGAGCACGATCGCGAGCAGACGCGGGAAATAGCCCGGCCCCATTCGCGCCGTAGTGCCCGCGGGGTACTCCAGGGCTCCGACGAAGAAGAAGGCTGCAATGGCGAAAAACAGCGCACCCGACACAAAGGCCCTCTGATTGCGGATCGTCAATCCTCGCATTCTTGCTGTCCTCCCTGGCTCAGTCTTTCCCCCGTCTCGCCCGGCGACGCGCGTTCATCGAGGGCTTCCATCAGAACCGGTACGCCGACGGCGCAGGCGTGCACGCCAAGATGCGCGGTCATCTGGAGAACTTGCCGAATCTCCCGCTGGTCAATACCGAGCCGAAGAGCCCGCTTGATCTGCACACGCAGTCCGTGCGGATCGAGCGCTGTGAAGCAGGCGTTCAAGGCGAGCGAGATCAGACATTGCGACCGTCGGTCGAGACCACCTCCAGCCTGCGGGTCCGCGAGGAGATCCAGCAGGACAGCGAAATAGCCGGGATCGTATCGCAACCATTGCTCGCAGAAGTCCGGCCAGTCCCCGAATTGCGCAACGTAGGCGTCTCGCAGCACTTGCTGTTTATGCGAGAGTTCGGCACGATCGACCTCAAGGCCCGCGCTCGCCAATTCTTCCGCCAGGATACCGATGCCAAGGTTGCACCCGTCCAGCCCCTGAACCGTCGCGAGGCGGAACACGTCGGTGATCTCCCGCGCCGTGGCCCCTTCCTGAAGCGCCAGCCGCAGGTGCAATGCGAGCCCGGAGCGAAACAGATGCGTTGCCGATCCATCGAGCGCGACGTAGATCAGCTCGCACATCTTGCGCGATAGCGGCCCCTTCTCTGCGGCATAGCCGGCATATTTGCCGTACGCCTGGAGGAACGCCGGATCGAGCCGCAACAACCCCTCCGTCCAGGGCCGCCAATAGCCGCGCGCCCTGACATAGGCGTCCTTCAGGGCCTGCTGTTCCGCCGTCAAACCGGACATCACGATGGTCCTGTCAGGCAATGTTGGTCAGCGTGATCCCGCCATCGACGGTGAGCACCTGCGCCGAAATGAAGCCGCTCTCGTCGCCGGCAAGGAAGCAGATCGCCTTGGCGATGTCGTCGACCGTGCCGAGCCGGCCCAGCGGCGTCCGTGCAATCCGGCGCGCGTCGAGCTCGGCGTTACGGTTGCGCATCGTGCCTTCCGTCGGAATCGCCGACGGCGCCACGGCATTGACGCGAATGTTGCGCGCGCCGAGCTCGGCTGCGGCCGCGCGCGTGACGCCCATGATTCCGGCCTTGATGCCGCTGTAGACGATGCTGTTCTTGGCCGAGATCAGGCCGGCAACGGAGGCGACGTTGACGATGGCACCGCCGCGCTCCGCATCCATGACCTCGGCGGCAGCCTGGATTCCCCAGATCACCGCCTTGAAGCCGATGTTGAGCATGCGCTCGACCGTTTCCGGAGCGATGTCGGCGGTGGACTGATAGCGGACCCATGCTGCGTTGTTGACGAGGATGTCGAAACGCCGCTGCTGCTCGGCCAGTCCAAGAATCGCTTGGCGCATGCCGTCGCGGCTGGCCACGTCCTGCGTGACGGCAACCGCATTGCCGCCGGATGCCTTGATCGCGTCCACCGTGCTGCCTACGAATTCCGGCTTCAAATCATTGACGCCGACGATCGCGCCGCGCGCTGCGAGCTTGAGTGCCGTTGCGCGACCGATGCCGTTTCCGGCGCCGGTGACGAGTGCGACGCGGCCTGCGAGCGTCTGATCCCTGGTTTCGGTCATGGTCATCTCCCTCACGCTCCTGCTTCCGCAAACGGAGCAACTTCCGATACGTAACGGCGGCCGAATGCGCTGATCAGGGCGCTGGCATCACCCTGCGCCTGGAGCGTGCGGATGCGACGGAGATGGCGGTGCACCGGCACATCCCATGTAAAACCCATGCCGCCATGGATCTGCAACGCGCCTTCGCTGATCGAGCTGCCATAGGTCGCCGCGGCGAGAAACGCCGCATCGCGCTGACGTGCACCGCCATCATCGGACAGGCTGCGCGTGATGGCATGACGGATGCTTTCGAGCCCGAGCTTCTGGCGCGCCAACGCGTGGCGGATCGCCTGGTTGTAGGACAAAGCGTGGCCGAACTGGCGGCGGGTCGAGGCGTGCTCCTGCGCGAGCGCCAGACATGCTTCGGCCGATCCCAGGATGGCCGCCGCACGGAGCACGTTGGCATCCGAGTTGAGCAGATCCCATGTTCCCACCGGCAGGATGGAGCCGATCGGGATTTCGACTTTCTGAAGTCGCACGGCGTGTTCTGGCACCGTCAGGTCGAGGCCGGCGGCTTCGTCGACGAGAACACCTTCGGCCTTCGTCGCAATCAATGCCACAGCGCCCGCACTCATCCGCACCAGGATGTAATCGGCCATCGCCGCGCCGGGCGCTCGCGCGAGCGAACCGCTCAGCAGCAGCAATCCGCCCTCGCGTTCGGCGATGGCCTCACCATGCCAGGCGATCGTCGCCAGCGTCTTGCCGGAGACGATCGCGGCGGCGAGACGTGGCAGCGACGACTGAAGCAGACGGCCCGCGAGAATGGTCTCCAGAAGCGGAAATCCAAGCAACCTCGCATGCGCGGCCGCGATCACCGGCACCGCGAAACCGAGCGGCAGGGCCAGTCCGCCCACCTCCTCGTCCGCGATGACGCCGAGCAGACCATCACCGGCGAGATTTTGCGCCTGTTCGCGCACCTCCAAACCCGCACATGCGGCCGCTGCGCGAGCAGCGGTTGCCGCGAACTCGTCGGGCTGAAGTCCTTCGCCGGGCATGGTCATGATCTTCCTCTTTCGAAAACTGTGCGACTACAACTGCCCACTACGCGAGAAGCCCGCCGTCGACGGGCAGGATGACGCCATTGACATAGGACGCCATCGCCGAGGCCAGGAATATCACCGGCCCGGCGATCTCGTCGGGCTGACCCACACGCTTCAGCGGGGTGCGCGCCATCAGGCCGGACAGCCTCGCCGGATTTTCGCGGGTGGTCTCGCTCATCTCGGTCTCGACGATGCCGGGCGCGACGGCGTTGACCCGAATACCGTCCGGCGCGAGATCGCGGGCGAGCGCCTGCGTGAACAGCCTCACCGCACCCTTGGACGGCGAATATCCAAGAGTGCCACCCATGCCGACAAAGGCCGCGGCGGAAGCAACGTTGATGATGGACCCCCGCGTCCTGCGCAACGCAGGAATGAAGGCATGAACCACGTTGAAGGTGCCGTTGACGTTGACGTCGAAGACCTGGCGCCAGTTCTCGTGGGCGCGCGGGCTGTCGATCGGCTCGCGAATGATGATTCCGGCGTTGTTGACGATGACGTCGGCGGGGCCGATCTCCTCGTCCACGCGCTTCGCCATATCGCTGCACGCCGTAGGGTCAGTCACATCGAGCGCGTAGGCGATCGCGTCCTTGCCTCCGTCCCTTATCTCGCGAGCGGCCGCATCGGCCCGCTCCTGCCGCAAGTCGGTCACGACGACCCGTGCCCCGGCGGCGGCCACACCCAATGCGATGGCGCGTCCGATCCCTTGGCCCGCTCCCGTCACCACGACGAGACGATCCTTCAGCAACCCCGCTCCCTGGCCCTGACCTACGGACATCACCGGCTCCCTGCCGTTCGCAACGAGGCAATGCGAAGAACGACCATCACTTGCCTCGCGACAGCTGGAGGATGCGATCGGCGATAATGCCAAGCTGGATCTCGGTCGTGCCGGCATAGATAGTCTCAGCGCGCGCCTGGAGATAGATCGCCTCGAACCGTCGCCGCGCCACCTTGATCGCGGGAATCTGCGGCAGCGACGCCTGCTGAAGCAGTTCGAGGGCGAGTGCGGCAAAGCGCTGATGGGCTTCGCTCCAGTAGAGTTTTGCGAGACTGCCGCGTGCCCCGATCTTGTCACCGTTGGCGAGCGCCTCGACGGCGGTCTCGACATGCGCCTTCAGCACCTCGATCTCGACTGCGACCTCGCCGAGCCTGACCGCGTAATGGCGCTCGGCGACCATCTCGGACAGCGCGGCATCCGCCTTGCAGGCCGAAATCAGATGGCGCAGCTCGTTCTCGAATCGCCAGGCGCGATACATGCGATTGGTCGCCCGCTCGATCTCGAGCACGCGGATCGCTGCGGCCCACCCTTCGTCGGGCGCGCCGATCGCATCAGCCTGGGCAACCTCGACCTCGTCGAAGAAGACCTCGCAAAAGCTCTCGCGCCCGTCGATCGACTTGATGGTGCGCACGCGCACGCCCTTGGCATCGAGCGGCACCGCGAACATCGCAAGGCCGCGATGGCGATCCTCCAGCGGCCCGGTGCGGGCGAGCACCAGGCAGCGCTGCGACCGGTACGCACCGCTGGTCCAGATCTTCTGGCCGTTGATCCGCCAGCCGTCACCGCTCCGCGTGGCACGGGTGCGAAGCCCCGCGAGATCGGAGCCGGCCTCGGGCTCGGAAAATCCCTGGCACCAGATGTCGCGCATCTCGAGGATCGCAGGCAAGAAGCGCCGTTTCTGCTCCTCGTTGCCGACGGCCAGGATGATCGGACCGGCGAGCTCCTTGCCGATCGAGTTGACGCTCTCCGGCATCGCAAGCCGACCGATCTCCTGGTTGGCGATCAGATGTTCACGCAGCGTGCGACCGTGCCCGCCATAGGCCTGCGGCCAGGTGATGCCGGTGAGACCGGCGCGGTACATCGCCGCCTCCCAGGCGACGGATTGCTGGAGCGTCGGCGCCGCGAATGCAGCGCTGTCGCTGCGGAAGCTAGCCGGCAGATTGGCATGCAGCCAGCGATGCATCGCGTCGCGATAGGCCTCGCCCGTCAGGTTCTCACCCGCGACAGCTTGCGTCGATACCGCTTCAAGTACACTCATCGCTTGCTTCCCGCTTTCGCCGTAGGTGCCGCAATACCCTGCCGGGCCGTCCGTCTTCACTGCGACTTGAGAAGATCGCAGGCGCTTTCCGACGCCGGGCGCCACGCATCCTCCGGCGCGATCGTGCCGGTGATCTCGTAATAGTCGTAGGTGTATTTGGATTCCGCCGGCGCCTTGATCCGCGCGACATAGAGCGGGCGCATTACCTGGCCGTCGGCCCGGATGCTGACATTCTTCATTTCGAAATCGTCGACCGGCGTGCTCTTCATCCGCCGCATCACGGCATCGCCATCGTCGGAACCGGCGGCCGCCACCGCCTTCAGATAATGCGTGATGGCGCTGTAGGTGGCCGCCTTGCCCTCGTTGAGGAGCTGGCCGTTGGTCGCCTCCGCATAGCGTTTGGCAAAGGCCCGGCTCTCCGGCGTCATGTCCCAGTAGAAGGGCGTCGTCAGCCGCACGTTCTGGAGATCCTTGAGCCCGATGCCATGCGTCTGGCTGATCATGAGGCCGAGGGGGACGAGCAATTGGGTCTTGGTCAGCCCGAACTCCTGGGCCTGCTTGATCGCATTGGCGAAATCCGCGCCCGAATTGGCAAGCGCGATCGCCTTGGCGCCGCTGGCCTGCGCCGTGAGCAGGAACGAGGAGAGGTCCGAAGAGTTCAGCGGATGCAGCACCGACCCCACCACCTTGCCGCCGCCGGCCTCGATGAACTTCGTCGCATCGGCCTGCCAGGCCTTGCCGAAGGCATAATCGACCGTCAGGAAGAACCAGCTGTCGATGCCCTGCGCCAGCAGGGCTTTCACCGTTGCCTTCGGCTGGGCATAGGTATCGACCACCCATTGCGTAGTCATCGGCGAGCATTTGTCGTTGGTGAAGAACGAGCCCGCCGTGCCGGCCAGCATGTAGGGCTTCTTGCGGTTCTTCATGATCTCCTGCACGGCAAGCGCGATCGACGACGCCGAGCAGCCGACGATGGCGTCGACGCCTTCATTGTCGACCCAGCGCAATGCGATCGCGACGCCGACATCGGGCTTGTTCTGGTCGTCGGCGATCACGAGCTCGATCTTCTTGCCGTTGACCGCTCCGCCGAAATCGGCGACCGCAAGCTTAGCGGCCGCGACCGAGCCAAGGCCGCAATTGTCAGCATAGGGGCCATTCTGGTCGTTCATGATGCCGATCTTGATCACGTCGCCCGAAATCCCCTGCGCGGACACGGGCGCCTGCGTGAACAGCAAGATCATCATGCCAAGCGCAGCGACCGTCCATCTCATCATGTTATCCTTCCTGCTTCCCTGCGTTTCCTCTGGGCCTGCTTTTGCGGCCTCTTGTCGTTGCGTTCAGTGTCCCTGGATCGGCCGTTCGCCGTGCGGGATCAGCAGCGCGTCCAGCGCCACGGCCCCCTCGCCTTCGGCGCGCAACAGCAGCGGGTTAATGTCGATCTCCGCGACCGTCTCGGCATGCGCCGCGGCGAAGCGCGACAGCGCGGCAACGGCGCGGGCCGCGGCGTCGAGGTCGGCGCGCGGCCGGCCCCGCGCGCCGTCGAGCACCGCAAACGCCTTGAGCGATCTGAGCATCGCCATGGCCTGCGCCTCGCTGACCGGCGCCATCTGCACGGCGGAATCCTGGAGGATCTCCGCAAAGATGCCGCCGAGGCCAACCATCACCACCGGACCGAACACCGGATCGATGCGGCTGCCGAGAATGAGCTCGGCGACGCCTTTGGCCATCGGAGCCACGATCACGCCGTCGATCACCGCCTTGGGCGCCCTGGTTGAGACGCGATCGCGCATCTGCGCATAGACGCGCCGGACCTCGGCTTCCGAACCGAGGCCGACGGCCACACCGCCCACTTCCGTCTTGTGCGGCAGATCGGGCGAGGCGATTTTCAGCACCACCGGATATCCGATCTCGGTGGCCGCACGCACCGCCGCGTCCGCGTCCAACACCAGACGCTCGGCAAGCACGGGAACACCGGCACCGGCAAGCGCGCGCTTGGCACCGAGCTCGTGGCGGAAGGCGTCTGCGGCAAGCGGCGCTGCCTGCGCGACTGCCGCTGGCTTGTCTTGTGGACGCTTCGATGCAGCCTGCAACCGCACCAGCGCGGCGACGGTCGCGCAACAACCGTCGAAGCTCGCGATCGTGGGAAAGCCCAGCGCGTGCAGCTCGGCCAACGCGTCCTCCGGACCGTCGACACACAAAACGATCGCACGTGCGGGGAATTGCGCGCGCATATTGCGCAGCGTGTCCATGTAGATGGAGCGCAAGCGCGGCAGATGCAGCGAGAACGGCAGCGGCAGGATCACCGTGTCGGCGCGATCGTCCGCCACGACCGCGGTCATGATCTTCTCCAGCAGATCCGGGCGGCTCGACATCTGCGCCGTGGCGTCGACCGGATTGCGGGCCGATGCAAAGGGCACGAGCTCCAGAATCTTCCGTTGCGTGTCGCCGCCGAGCTCGGGCAACGACAATCCCACCGACTGCGCGGCGTCGGCAAGCAGCACGCCGAAACCGCCGGAGGCGGTGAGGATGGCCACACCCGGCCCCTTTGGCAGCCGGTCCGGCAGCAGGATCGATGCGGCGTGGCCGAGATCGATGAGCTCGTCGATGCTGCGAACCCGCACCGCGCCGCAACGGGCAAACAGCGCATCGAACACGGCATCCGACCCCGCCATCGCGCCGGTGTGGGAGGCCGCGGCGGCCTGGCCCGCCGCCGAGGTCCCGATCTTCATGGCGACAACCGGCTTGCCGGCATCGCGTGCCTCCTCCATCGCGGAGATCAGCCGACCGGCGTCGCGGCAGGCTTCGAGACAGCACAGGATCACCTTGGTGGCGGGATCGCGCGCCATCCAGGCGATGCCGTCGGCGATGTCGATGTCGCACTCGTTGCCCGTAGTGATGAAACGGCTGACGCCGACGCCACGCTCACTGGCGAGGCGCATCGTATAGCTGCCGAGATTGCCGCTCTGCGACACGATGCCGAGCGCGCCCGCGGCCGGCATGCCGTGCTCGAGCACGATCGAAAACGTCGCGATGCTCTTCTCGGCAACGCTGACCGCGCCGAGGCAATTCGGCCCGAGCAGGCGCATGCCGCCGTTGCGCGCGGCAACGCGCAGCCGTTCCTGCATGGCGCGGCCCTGCTCGCCGAGCTCGGCAAAGCCCGACGAGAATACGACGACGCTGCGGACACCTCGGGCAGCGCACTGTTCGACCGCCTCGCCGGCGCGCTCCGCATCGACCGCGACGATGGCAAGATCCGGCGCCTCCGGCAGGTCGGCGACGGAGGCGTAGGCTTGCAATCCCTGCACCGTCGCAGCCTTCGGATTGACCGGATAGATGCAGCCTGCATAGCCATGGCGGCGCAACAGATCGACCGGCCGGCCGCCAATCTTGGTCGCCTCCTGCGAGGCGCCGATGATCGCAATCGAACGCGGCGACATCAGCGCGTCGAGACCTTCTCCCGGCCGCATCTCAGCGCCCCTTGAAAACCGGCGCGCGCTTCTCCAGGAACGCCTGCCGCGCTTCCTTGGCATCTTCCGTCTTCGACAACGCCATCGTGATGTTCTGCTCGAAACGATAGGCGTCCCGCGGCGGCATCAGCTCGACCATGTTCGCCGCATTCTTGGCGTACTCCATCGCGATCGGGCTCTTCGAGGCGATTTCCCTTGCGATCTTCATCGCTTCGGGAATCAGATTCTCCTTGGTCGTGCAGGCCTCGATGACGCCGAGGCGATAGAGTTCGGCGGCGGGCACGCGGTAGCCGGTGAAGAACATGCGGCGCATCAGTGAGCGACCGAACAGCGTATTCAGCATGGCCGCACCGCCGGCGAGACCGACATTGATCTCGGGCATGCCGAAGACGGCCTCCTCGCAAGCGTAGAAAATGTCGCAAGAGGCCATCAGGCCGACGCCCGCGCCGAGCGCAACACCGTTGATCGCCGCGATGACCGGTTTGGCGCATTCACGGATGCAATTGCCGGTCTCGCGCGTGATACGGTTGTGGCTGTGGAACGCGCCGATCTTGGCCGGATCCGGACGATCCTTCAAATCCGCGCCGCTGCAAAACACCTTTCCGGCTCCGGTCAGGATCGCGACCCTGACGTCGGCGCGCTCGGAAATCTCGTCGAACACGCTCACGATGCGGTCGCGCATGGCGCGGTCGAGCGCATTCACCGGAGGACGGTTCAGCGTCACCAGCGCGATGTGATCGGACACTTCAAGGGTGACGATATCTCCTGACATGGCTTCCTCCTGGGCTTCCGCTTGCATTGTGTTCGTCTTGCTTAGCGCCTGACCGATCGGTCAGCTTTCTGTGCTGATATCACCAACTGCGCTTACTTGCAATATCCTCTCGATCTTCTATTGACCGACCGATCGGTCAGCCGATAGATTCACGATAAGCAAGAACGAACTTGAGGAGGACTCCCCATGCCCAGGATCAGCCGACGCCAGGCGACAGCTCTGATCGCCGGCGCCCTCGCCGCACCACTTGGCGCGCCTGCCATCGTGAGGGCGCGCTCGTCGCAGATCTTCATCATCGTGCCCTATGCGCCAGGCGGCTCGATTGACAGCCTGATGCGCTCGATCGCAAAGGCGATGGCCGAAACTCTCGACCAGCCGGTGCTTGTCGACAACAAGCCGGGCGCCAACGGCATCGTCGGATCGCAATATGTGGCGCGCGCGCCGAAGGACGGATCGGTCCTGCTGGCCGGCGGCACCGGGCCGATCTCGCTGAACGTGCTGTTGCGCAAGAACCTGCCCTACAAGCTCGAGGACTTCGCCTCCGTCGCCATGCTCTGCAACGGGCCGCTGTCGCTGACCGTAAACGCGCGGACGCCGGCGACTGACGTGAAGAGCTTCATCGCCTACGCCAAGGGGCGCGACAAACCGCTGTTCTACGCCACGCTCGGTCCGGGCAGCGTCACGCATTTGTTCGGGATCATGATGGGCAAGTCGATGGGATTTGCCGTCACCGACGTCGCCTATCGCAACAATCCGGCTTCCATCATGGAGACGCTGTCGGGAGAGTGCGATCTCAATTTCGCAACGCCCGCCGCCGTCATCGAGCACGCGCGCGGCGGCCAGCTTCGCATCCTCGCGCTCTCCTCGGACAAGCGCATGGCGAGCTATCCTGAAATACCGACACTGGCCGAATCCGGTTATCCAGACCTCACGGCATCATTCTGGACCGCGCTGCATGCACCCGCGGGCACGCCGCGCGATGTTATTGCGCGGCTGAATGCGGCAACCAACGCCGCGATGCAGAAAACCGAAATCGCAAACCAGCTCGAGACCGACGGCCTGATCGCCGATACCGGCGCACCGGAGCGGCTCGACGCCCAATTGACCAAGGATGCGGCGCTCTGGGGACCGGTGATCAAGGCGCAGAACATTGCTCTGGAATGAGGCGTTGCGTCCGCAGCCTGGCTGGTCAACGCGATTTTCGCCGGCCGGCCCGCGGCGGCTCTACCCTGGGAAGCTCGACCCGCTCGCCGCTTCGCAGGCCGTTGAACAGCGTGTCGAAGAAGATGTCCGCGATCTGCTCCGGCGTGGCTGACTTGTTCGGATTGTACCAGCGATGCATCCAGTTCAACGAGGAGAGGATCAGCCGCCCGGTCATGGGAACATCGACCTTGCGGATTTCGCCGGCATCGATGGCTTCCTGGATCAGGCCGCGCAGAAAGTTCTCAAAGCGGTCGCGACGCGTCAGCCGCTCCTTGTGCCGCTGGCGATCAGGATCGTTCCAGAAGGCGGTCGTGGAGGCGATCCAGGCCCAGCGATAGCGCCGGAAATATTCCGCCGTGGCGACCATGAAAGCGCGGATCTTCTGCGAGGGCGGGCCGTCGGGAATGCGATCGCGCACAAACAAATAGAGTTCGAGCGTCGAGCCCACCGCCACGCGCGCGTAGATCTCGTCCTTGTTGGAGAAGTGATGATAGAGCAGCGACTTGGAGATGCCGCAGGCGAGCGCGATGTCGCGCATCGAGGTTCCCTCAAATCCCTTGCTGGCGAACAGCCGCCCGGCCTCGGCGAGGATCTGAAGCACGCGATCCGACGCCTCGGCCTGGTTCGCAACGCCATCCTTCATCGTTGACAATTCGGTCATGAACTCCGCAATCCATCCGTCGTCCGAGGGTCCTTAGAATGAAACTAGTTTTTCACCGACCGATCGGTCAAGCCCGGCGATTCCGGTGCGAGCAACCATGAGCGCGGTCCGGATCAGGCGCATCGGCGCGACCAGGGATCAGCTCGGCGAGAGCCCGGTGTGGGATGAGCGCCGACAGCGCCTCGTCTGGATCGATGCACTCGCCGGATCGATTCATGCGCTCGATCCCGTCACAGGTGCCCTCGAGCTGTTCAGCGTGCCCGCGCCGATCGGCTCGCTGGCGCTGCGAGGTGACGGCGGCGCAGTGTTGGCCCTGCGCAACGGATTTGCGCGCTATGATTTCGATGGGTGCGCGCTGACGGAAGGCCCGTCGATCGGGCTCGACCACCCGAAGGTACGGCTGAACGACGGCAAGGCCGATCCCCAGGGGCGTTTCCTCGCAGGCACGATGCATGGCGACCGCGCGCCGGACGAGGCGCCGCTCGGCGGCCTCTATCGCCTTTACGCATCGGGCGCTCTAGAACTGCTGGAGACCGACCTCGCGGTGAGCAACGGACCGTGCTTCAGTCCGGACGGACGAACATTCTACCTTGCCGACAGTGCGAGGCGGATCATCTGGGCCTACGACTACTGTCAGGATGGCCCACTCACGAACAAGCGCGTCTTCGCCAACACGATAGCGCACGGATCCGGCTCCGACGGTGCGACGGTCGATTCCGAAGGCCACCTCTGGTCCGTCCTCGTGCGGATCGGCAAGGTCGCGCGGTTTGCGCCGAATGGGACGATCGCGCGGACGATCGACATGCCGACCCGTCATCCGACCAGCGTGACCTTCGGCGGACCCAATCTCGACGTTCTCTACGTGACATCGATCTCGCGCAGCCACGCTCTTGCCGACGATCACCCCGATGCCGGCGGCTTGTTCGCCGTCGAAGGCCTCGGCGTTCGCGGACTGCCGGCGCACAGATTTGGCTCGGACTGACCCGCAGCTATGGCTCCGATCTCTTGATCTGACTTTTGACTTGGCTTTTGACCTGCCGCGGCACGTTCTCTGCCATGTAATCCACGAATACCCTGATCTTCTCCGGCAGATAGCTGCTCTGGAGAAACGTCGCATAGATCCCTTCGTCGAAGGTGGAGTTCGTCACCCGGAATCCCGGCAGCAGGCGTAGCAGGCGCCCGCTCTTCAACTCCTCAGCCACGGTGTAGTCGTCCAGCAGGGCGATGCCGTGTCCGGTGACGGCGAGATCGCACAGCACCACCCCGTTGTTGCTGCCGAAGGACGACGGCACGACGATCTCGCGCAGCTTGTTCCTGCGCATGAACTTCCAGACCACGTCGTCGGGGCCCATCCAGTAGGTCAGGCAATTATGGCGGGTGATGTCCTCCGGCTCGCGCAATTTCGGCATCCGGCCGACATAGTCCGGCGAGGCCACGAGAATTCGCTCGCTCCGCAGCAGCCTTCGCTGCATCAGGCCCGGGTCCTTCGGTGCCTGGATCTGGAAGTCGACGTCGAATTCGTCTTCGCGAAGCAGGGCGCGCCGCTCGGACAGACGCAGCTCCACCTTCAGCTCCGGATAGAGCTTCTGAAAGCCCGGAATCAGAGGCGACAGCACCTTGATGCCGAACAATGTCCGCGAATGCACCCGTAGCGTTCCGCGCGGCGCGGTCTGGAGGGCGAGCGCCGCGGCCTCGGCATCCTCGATGCCGTGCAGCACCTGCTCCGTCCGCTGAAAGAAGATCTTGCCGGCATCGGTCAATCCGAGATGGCGTGTGCTGCGGTTCAGAAGCTGTACGCCGAGCTGCGCCTCGAGCTCGCCGATGTAGCGCGACACCGACGCGGGCGAGAGCCCGACGCGGCGCCCGGCCGCCGAAAAGCTGCCCTCGCGGACGGCGCTGACGAACAATTCCATGGCCTGGAGACGATTCATCGATCTTTTCAGATTCTGCAAAGGACATGCTCAGATTACGTCAATTGTTCGAAAAAGCTCAAGCCCGTAACCTCCTGACAACGGATCGCAAAAGCGACCGGCGGATCGCAAGCGCGACCGCGATTTGGCGGAGGACCCAACCGATGGAATTCGGCGTATTCATTCTGGCGCAGCAACGCGGTTATCATCAGACTTCGCAGCAGGTCATCAACAATGCCGTCGAGCAGACCGTTGCGGCCGAGCAGGCCGGCTTCGATACGGCCTGGTACGCCGAGCACCATTTCAACAATTACAGCCTCTGTCCCTCGCCGCTGATGATGGTCGCGCATTGCGCCGGCCTGACCAAGCGCATCCGCCTCGGCTCTGCCGTCTGCGTGTTGCCGCTGTACAATCCGGCGCGGCTGCTCGGCGAGATCGGCTTTGCCGACACGGTGTCGAACGGCCGCCTCGATCTCGGCATCGGCTCGGGCTACCAGAAGTTCGAGTTCGACCGCTTTGGTGTGAATCTCGACGATTCGCATGCGCTGTTCGCCGAATTCTACGATGTACTACAAGCCGGCATGCGGGAGCGCATCTTCTCCTATTCCGGCGAGCACCTAAAGATGCCGCCGACTGCGATTGCGGTGCGCACCGTGCAGACACCGATGCCGCCAATCTGGGTGACCTCTGGACACGGCGAGACGCTCGGCCGCGCCGTCCGCGACAACCACAATCTATTCGTCACCGCGCTGCTGAACGGCCTCGACGCCATCAAGGCTCTGCGTGAACGTCTCGAGGGCATTGCCGCGAAGGAAGGGCGTTCGATTGATGACACCCGGTTCGGCTTCCTGCGCTGCGGCTATGCCAGCGACAACGAAAGCGAGATCCAGTCCTATCTCGACAATGCGCGCTTCCAGCGCCGTCTCTCCGAGAGCCTGAAATTCCGCCGCGCCCAGAGCGACGACGGCTATCTGATCAAGGAAGAGGCTGGTCCGAACGACATGAGCCTGGAGACGATGCGCAAGAACCTGCCCGTCGGCAGCGTCAATCAGGTGATCGACCGCATGCTGGAAGAGATCAGCATTCTCAAGCCGACCCACATCGCGCTTCAGACCCAGCTCGGCGATTTCGACCAGCGCACGGTGCTGCGCCAAATCGAGCTGTGGGGTAGCAAGATCATTCCCGCGATCCGCAAGGAGCTGAAGTCCGGCCGAACCGAACGCGGCGGGATCGCGAGCGAAGCGATCTCGGCCTAGCGCACCGCTCGGGGCGACTCCGGAGGTACGTCATGGGATGTCACATGCCGCAAATGGGCGATTTCCGCTCAATCGAAGCCGCCGAATTTCGGCTAGCCATGCGCAATCTGGCGAGCGGCGTCGCGATCGTGGCGACGGGAGCAGAGACTGCGCGGCGCGGGCTGACGGTCAGCTCCGTCACCTCGCTGTGCATGGATCCGCCCTGCCTGCTCGTCGGCATCAACTCAAGCTCCGAAACGCATGCCGCGATCCTTGCCAACGGCCGCTTCGGGGTCAGTCTCCTCGGCAAAGGGCAAGAGGATCTAGCGCTGCGTTTCGCCGGCGGCATCAAGGGCATCGACCGCTTTACGACGGCACCATGGGAGCAAGGCGTTCTCGACGTGCCGCTGCTCGAAACCGCGATCGGCGCATTGCAGTGCGTGTTGCACCATCACCAGTTGGTCGGCACGCACGGTCTCTTCATCGGCAGGATCGTGGCCACCCGTGGCGGGAACGGCGATCCGCTCGTCAATTTCCAGGGCGCGTTGCGAGCGTTGCCGCAGGCGTAATCGATCTTCGATGATGCCGACCCGCTACCATCGCCGGACGGGGCAGGATTGCAAAGGAGTGGCGTCGTGATCATCGAGTGCTACGACGGCGGCATTGTCCGACTGGCTGACCCCCTCGACTTCCGCAAGTTCAAGCTGGTGCTGCATGCCGACGCCCGGCGCGAAACACAGAGTTGGAATGGCATCACGCTTTTGGACGATCGCGATGCGCTTGTTGCGATCGATCTTGTCCCTACCTTGGCGGGTCGGCCTCATGATGCAAGCTGGGACCAGCACTACGCGGAGATGGTGGCAAAGGCCCGCGAGCATGGCTGGATCGATGCCGAGCGGCACGCAATCCGGGCACATATTGAACGAATGCCTTAGGGCTGCAGGACCGCCAGCCATCGACACAGGTTGCCGGAATGAAACTCTGACATCCTTCGATAAGTGTTTGAATGCAGCGCATCCATTCCTCCAGCCCAGCTCGTCCCGATGTTTGTTTTGGACCGATGCCAGAGGCACCAAAATGGATGAACAACCGAAATCTTGCGCATCTGGAGAGGACGGGGCGCGGGCCCGCGACCTCTCCGTGCGGGACGACCGCCGTCGTTTGGCTCTCGATCGATCCTCCATGTCACGAGATCGATTGAGAAAATTTCCTTGACCAAGCCGTGGCAGATCGGCCGTTGAGGTTCATCGTCCGCATTGCGCAGGTGTGATGCTTCATGCAAGCGATCGCCGCGCGACGGCTTGGCAAGGCAAGTCCTTGATTTTTATTGAAGCCCGATCGACTTGATCACGGGTGCCAGGCTTGCCGAAGTGGCATCAACAATTCGCTGGAATTTATCCGGGCTGGAATCACTGTCCGGCTCCATGCCCTGAAGACGATAATTCTCCTGGAGTGCTGGGTCGGCCATCGCCGCGCGTGTCTCCTGCGCGATCCGGTCGATGATTGTATCCTTGGTCATCTTCGGTGCGAACAGGCCGAACCATCCCTCATATCGTAGATCCGGCATCCCTGATTCAATTGCGGTCGGGATGTCCGGCGCACCGCTCAACCGCCTGTCGGTCGTGACCGCAAGCAGCCGGATCTTGCCGGCCCGACTGAGTTGCTGCAACTGAACCGACATCACGGCAATGACAAGAGATATCTGACCGCTCACGACGTCACTGGTTGCCTGGGAGCTCCCTCGATACGGAACGTGGACGATGTCGAGCCCACCTGCCTGCTGCTTCAACGATTCGCCGACGAGGTGATTGCCAGTGCCGATGCCCGGCGTCCCGTAGGACAGCTTGCCGGGATTGGCCTTCGCATACGTAATCAGGTTTTGCAAATTGGCTACCGGCAGCGAGGGGCCGACAGCGAAAACCAGCGCAGTGTTGATCAGGCGGTAGATCGCCCGGAAATCGCCGGCGGAATAAGCCGGATTTCGCGTTATCAGCGGAATGATGACCTGGGTGCTGCCATTTCCCAGGAGCAGCGAATAGCCGTCGGCGTTCTCGCGCGCGACCGCGGTCGTTCCGATCGCACCGCCCGCACCGCTGACATTTTCGACAAAGCTCGGACCGAGCTGTGATGACATCTTTTCGACCCACGGACGTCCGATCTGATCACCCGGGCCGCCGGCCGCATACGGGATCACCAGCCGGATGGGGCGGGAGGGATAATCGGCGGCCTTTCCGCTGCGCGGAAGTCCAGCGATCGTGGCTGCAAATGCAGCCGTCTTAACGAGGCGTCGCCGCGAGAGGGAGGGCATGTCTTATTCCGAAAGTCGACAGCTGTTGATGAGGCGGGACCGGCTCCCGAAACTCCAATCGCAGCAGGCCGCGGGCGTCGTCAATGACACACGCGGTTGGCGAAATGACACGACCCACGTGCGCGACGGGATCCCCACCTCGTTTGCGGCATGCACCCCCTGCGTGGAGCTTACGGCTGCCCGACTGAGATCGCTCTCAACCACTGGCTTAAGCCATTAATTTAACAACGGTATTTCTTCCGGGAGGCCTCAACCAAGTGACCGGGAGTACAGCCTTGCGGTCAATGTCCTGTGCTTTGGTCCAGTTTACTCGTCCCCTTGATCTGCTAGACCCAATTCAAACATTTTTGACTCCCTGCCGAGGGGGCAATGGCGCTGCCCGACGACAACAACCAGGACTCGGCCATTTCTTTTGGGCCATTTCGACTGTTTCCCAAATCCCGGTTGCTGGAGCGGGATGGCGCGCAACTTCACGTCGGTGGCCGCGCACTCGACATCCTGATCTTCCTGGCCGAGCGGCCGGGAGAGGTCGTCGACAAGCGCGAGCTGGTGAAGCGCGTCTGGGCTGACGTGAATGTGGACGACGGCAGCCTCCGCTTCCACATCGCAGCGCTGCGCAAGGCGCTTGGCGATACCGGCAAGGCGGCCCGTTATGTCGTCAACGTCCCCGGGCGCGGCTATTGCTTCGTCGCGTCCCTCGCCCACACGGCGCCTGCGGTCCAGCCTTCCCCGGTTGACATCTCCCTCTCCCGCTCGCTTCCGCCTCCACTCGCCCGTGTGATCGGGCGAGACGACGTCATCGAGAAGATTTCGACCGGGCTCTCGCTGCATCGCTTCGTCACGGTGGTCGGCCCCGGCGGCATCGGCAAGACCGCGGTGGCGGTGACCGTGGGCCATCGCCGGCTTGCTCATTTCGACGGACAGGTCTTCTTCGTCGACTTCGGACCGGTGAGGAAGCCCGAGCTCGTCGCAATCACCATTGCGTCGACACTTGGGCTCTCCATCAATGCGGAGGATCCGGTCCCGGCCCTGTTGACGCACCTCCATGCGAAATCGATGCTGCTGATCTTCGACAGCTGCGAGCACGTGCTGGAGACCCTTGCGCCGCTGGTCGAGCGTCTCGTTCGCGAGACTCCGCGATTGCATGTGCTCGCGACCAGCCGCGAGTCCTTCCGCAGCGAAGGCGAACGGATCTTTCGACTGTTTCCACTGGATTGTCCGCCCCGGCGCGACGACCTCGCCGTGGCTGATGTCCTCGCCTATCCTGCAGCCCAGCTCTTCGTCGAACGAATCGCGCAAAGCTCCGGCCCATTTCAGCTCAGCGCAGAAGAAGCGCCGCTCGTTGCCGACATCTGCCGCCGCCTCGACGGCATCGCGCTCGCAATCGAGCTCGCCGCCGGACGCGTCAATGCCTACGGTATCGCGGGCACGGCCTCGCTCCTCGACAGCCGCTTCTCGCTGCAGTGGCGCGGGCGGCGCACGGCCATTCCGCGACATCAGACACTCAGCGCCGCGCTCGACTGGAGCTACGACCTCCTGCCCGCATTCGAGAGCGCGATCTTGCGGAGATTGTCGATCTTTGTCGGACCGTTCACGCCGGAGGCCGCCGCCGCCGTTGCTTCCGGCGATGGGCTCAGCGCCTCTGAGACCATGGAGGCTATCGATAATCTTGTTACGAAATCGCTGATCGCCCCGTCGGGCGCACGGGCACTGCGCTATCGTCTGCTGGATACCACGCGCACCTACGCCCTCGGGAAGCTGAACGAGGTCGGCGAAGCGAAGCGCATTGCGCGACGGCATACCAAATATTTTCGTGACCTGTTCGAGCACGCCGAATCCGAGACCTCCCCCCCGCCGTCCGACTGGCTTGGCACCTACGGCGCGGAATTGGACAATCTCCGCGCTGCGCTGGATTGGGCCTTTTCACCCGATGGCGACGCGCAGCTGGGCGTTGCGCTGACCGCGGTCGCGGTGACGCTTTGGGTGCGCCTGTCGTTGTTCACCGAGTGCCGCGAGCGCGCCAGGACGGCGCTTGCCGCGCTCGGAGATCACGCCAGCGGCAACGACAGGGTGCGCATGCAGCTCCTCGCGGCGCTTGGCTGGTCGCTGATGTACGGAGAAGGACGCGCACGCGAGGCGCGCCCGATCCTGGAGGCCACGCTCGAACTGGCCGACAAACTCGATGACAAGGATTTCCGGCTGCGCGCCCTCTGGGGATTGTGCATCGACCAATTTAACAACGGCGAATTCGGCAAGGCGCGCGCGTTCGCCGATCGTTTCGCCACTGCTGCGGCAGGCTCATCCGATAAGACCGACCTGATGCTGGCCGACCGGCTGACGGCCGTCACCTTGCATTTTCTCGGCGACCAGAGCGAGGCGCGCCTACGCATCGACCGGGTCAATGCATCGCTGCATGTGCTGGTCGACAAGCCGAAGATCTTTCCACTCGATCTCAGAATATCGACGCAGTATTTCCGCGCCCGCATCCTGTGGCTCCAGGGCTTTGCAGATCAGGCCCTGGCGCTCGCCGAGCAAAACCTCCACGAGGGTCGTGCCAATGACCACGCGCTGACCTTCTGTAGCGTGCTGGGACAGGCCGCCTGCCCGATCAACTTCCTCGCCGGCGACTATGACGCCGCCGAACGCTATGGTGCCGAGTTGCTCGGGCACACTGAACGGCACGCGATCCGATTATGGGGCCTGTGGGCGCGTGCGTTCAACGCGCTGGTCATCGCCAAGCGCGGAGATGTCGAGACCGGCCTGCCGCTGCTGCGCGACGAACTCAATCGCGCAGGCGATGCGCGCTTCCTGCCGCGCTTTCTTCTCCTGCTCGGTGAGCTCGCGGCTTGTTTCGGACAGGCCAACCAGATCCACCAAGGCCTCGACGTGATCGAGAACGCTTTGGTCCGTTCCAACGACCGGCAGGAGTATTGGTATCTGCCGGAGCTGCTTCGAATCAAAGGCGAGTTGCTGCTGAAGGAGGCAACGCACTCGCAAGCCGCCGAAGCCTGCTTTCAACAAGCCATCGAGCTGGCAGCCCATCAGGGTGCCGCCTTCTGGGAACTCCGATGCGCAATCAGCATCGCGCAATTCAGGATCGGGCGGAATCAGCACGCGGACGCTCTCGCCATCCTGGAAAAGGTGCAGGGCGCGCTGACAGAAGGATCTGATATCGCCGACATGCGGATCGCACGCAGCCTGATCGCACAACTGCGGACCTGATCGCTACCCTCCCGCGGCAGCCGCGCGCCGTGGCAGCTTCCAGTCCGGCCGAATGAAATGGCAGGTGTAGCCGTCCGGATAACGCTCGAGATAATCCTGGTGCTCGGGCTCGGCCTCCCAGAACTCGCCTGCGGGCGCGACTTCGGTCACAACCTTGCCCGGCCACAGATGCGATGCCTCGACATCGGCGATCGTGTCCTCAGCGATCCGCTTCTGCTCCCCGCTGGTGTAGAAGATCGCCGAACGGTAGCTCGTGCCCCGATCGTTGCCCTGACGATTGAGCGTCGTCGGATCGTGGATCTGGAAGAAGAACTCCAGCATCGTTCGGAAGCTCGTCTTCGCCGGATCGAAGGTGATCTCGATCGCTTCCGCATGCCCCTCGTGATTGCGGTAAGTGGCGTTCTTCACCTTGCCGCCGGTATAACCGACGCGGGTGGAGATCACGCCGGGCTGCTTGCGGATGAGATCCTGCATGCCCCAGAAACAACCTCCGGCCAGAACTGCGCGCTCTGTCGTCATATCTTCACTCCCAGTTGATCGTGCTGCCCGCGCCAGACAAGGACGGGACGGGCAGCATATCGAAACCGCGTGGTTAGGTCAGCTTGGCGTCGAGTGTGATCGTTGCATTGAGCACTTTCGACACTGGACAATTCTTCTCCGCCTCGCCCGCAATACGCGCGAATCCGGCATCGTCCAGGTTCGGTACCTTCGCACGCAAGGTCAGCGCCGACTTGCTGATCTTGAACCCCTTGCCTTCCGGCTCGAGCGTCACCGCAGCTTCGGTGGACAGTTCGGTCGGCGTAAAGCCGGCGAGTTGAAGACCAAAGGCCAGCGCCATGGTGAAACAGCCCGCATGCGCCGCGGCTATCAATTCTTCGGGATTGGTCCCCTTCTCGTTCTCGAAACGGGTTTTGAAGGAGTACGGCGTCTCGGCGAGCACGCCGGACTCGCTCGACAGATGCCCTGTCCCGTCGCGGCCGGTCCCCTGCCAAATGGCTTTTGCCTTGCGGATCATGTGATTTCTCCTCGTTTAAGGTGGATCAGGCGACAGCGGCGCTCCGCACCGGTGGAAAGTGACATTGACGTGGCCGCCTGTCACCTCACCAACCGGTCGCGCGCCGCAGCAGTTCCGTTGGCCGCCGATCTGGGCGGAGCCCGTGTCGGCGTTGAAATAGATTCCCGCAGCTCAGGTCGGTAGCTTCTGCCCGGCCTGCTCACGCACCATGTAGTCGGCGTACCACTCCGGCCAGTTCTCGTCGTGCCCGCCTGTGCGCTTCTCATGCTCGCCATGTGCCGCCGCCGCGCGGCGCAATGCGCCGGCAAGCTCGCCCGGCGAGGTGAATGTCGTATTGGCTGCCTCGATGCGACCGGCCAGCCTTGCCGTGACCTCCTGGAACAGCCAACCATTGCCGTCGGGATCCCTGAATGACGCAAAGGAGCTGTAGCTGCCGCGTTGCGGGTCAGGACCGTTGACGCGGACGCGGCCAAAGAGATACGGCTCGTCGACGCCTGCGTGGACGTCGCCTCCGCCATGGAAGGGTTCGCTGACCTTGATGCCGCGGGTGAGCAGATCCTGTCGGGCTGCTTCGAGATCGGAGACGATCAAATACAGACCTTGTGCCGAACCGGGCGCTGCGGCGGTCACGTTGTTGCCGAAGATCACGGAACAGGCGGAGCCCGGTGGCGTGAACTGGATGACACGCCAGCCATCGCCTGAGGCAAAATCGGCATCCAGCCTCCAGCCAAGATTCGCATAGAATGCCTTGGCGCGATCCGCGTCCGACACCGGGATCACGACGATCTCGAGCTTGACATCAACACCACGCGATTTCGAGGGCTTGGCAGCTGCTTCGTGATTCATCTCGATTGTGACCATGTCGAACTCCTGATTTGAGGCGAACCGCTTCTCAAGCGGCACTGGCAGGCATCATGATGGTGATGCGGGTGCCACCTCGCCCGGCTTCGCCGCACATGCGGGCTTGGATGCTGCGCGCGAGACCTTCCAGGATCCGGCTGCCGGCCCCTTGAAGCGGTCTTGTCGCACCGATGCCATTGTCGGCCACTGTGCAGAACCAGCCACCTTCGCGGTTCACCATTTCGATGCGGATCTGCGCGCCATTCTTGTTCGAAAAGGCATGCTTTGCCGCGTTCGTGACCAGCTCCGTAAGCATCAGCGCGAGACGATGACATTGCCAAGCCGGGAGCGAGCCGCTCTCGATCGACGCCTCGCAGCGGATGCCGGCCGGCTCCAGCACCGCCTCGGAGAGCGCGCCGCACAGACTTTCGAAGAAGGCCTCGACGGAGATCGTCGACATATCGTCATTGTCAGACAAAAGTTGATAGAGCCTGCCGAAAGCGACGATGCGCCGCTCGAGCCTGTCCACCGCAACCGACATGTCCCTGATCCCAGGGCGCGTGAACTCGCGGCGGACTGACGCACCCAGGAGCGTCAAAGTGTTCTTCATGCGATGGTGGGACTCCCGCAGCACGAGTTCCCAGTCACGCGACGCATCGTCATGATTGGCGGCGAAGTGAGATCGAACGACCTTGTCGTTCGGCCGAGAGCTCAGATCGGGCATCATAGCCTCCCCCGTTGGTAACAGGCCTACCTCGAAGCCCATACTGGTGGAGAGTCACCGCTTACGCTCGTTAGACGTTGCAAGATTCTGTTATGATTGGTCACGCGCGATAGTTGCAAAAGCCTACCGACTTCGTGGGCACTCAAGGCTCTGCCTGGTTCTCCCGATTGCCGCATAAGCCGTTCGCGTTTAAACAAAATTCGTTGCTTATCGTGCTCGGGCTTTCGACCCTTTCCTGCGTTCATTGCTCGATTTCGCCGCTTTCGGCCGGTTTACTCACGGCCCTGTTCTGATAGATCAAACAGACAGCTGCACTTTCCTTTCGCTGGAATCATGGCGCGTGCCAGACACTAACGACCAGGACTCGGCCATTTCCTTTGGGGCCTTTCGGCTGTTCCCAAAGTTGCGGCTGCTGGAGAAGGATGGCGCTCCGCTTCACCTCGGCGGCCGCGCGCTCGACATCCTGGTCTTTCTCGCCGAACGGGCCGGCGAGGTCATCGACAAGAGGGAGTTGGTCAAACGGATCTGGGCCGACGTGAATGTCGACGAAGGCAGCCTGCGCTTTCACATCACGTCGCTGCGCAAGGCGTTGGGCGATGCCGGGGAAGGCGCCCGCTATATCGTCAACGTACCCGGCCGTGGCTATTGTTTTACGGCCCCGCTGCTCCGCACCGCGACTGCGGACAGCAGATCCCCCGCCCCTGCCGCCTCATCGCGCTCGCTGCCCGCCCCGCTTGCGAGGATGATCGGACGCGATGACGCCGTCGAGAGGATTGCGACCGAGCTGTCGCTGCACCGCTTCGTCACCATCGTCGGCCCCGGTGGCATCGGCAAGACGTCGGTCGCACTTGCAGTCGCGCATGCCCAGCTGGCGGGCTTCGATGGCCAGGTGTATTTCATCGATTTCGGCGCGCTGACGGACCCGCGGCTCGTCCCCGGCACGATCGCCGCGGCGCTTGGCCTCACCATCAATTCCGACGACCCGATGCCTGGGCTGCTGACGCTCCTGCGCGGTCGGCGAACGCTGCTGCTGTTCGACAGTTGCGAGCACATTCTCGACGAGCTCGCGCCGCTGGCGGAGCGTATCGTACGGGAAGCCCCCGAACTGCATGTTCTCGCCACCAGCCGAGAGTCCTTTCGAACCGAAGGTGAGCGCGTGCATCGGCTGTTTCCGCTGGATTGTCCGCCGCAGGGCGGCGGCGGGCTGAGCATGGCCGATATCCTGGCCTATCCGGCGAGCCAGCTTTTCGTCGAGCGTATTGCCGAGAGTCTCAGCGAATTCGAACTGAGCGAGGAGGACGCGCCGCTCGTCGCTGATATCTGCCGGCGCCTGGACGGTATTGCGCTCGCGATCGAGCTTGCCGCAGGACGGGTCAACGCCTACGGGATCGCCGGAACCGCCTCGCTGCTCGATAGCCGGTTCGCTCTCATGTGGCGGGGACGCCGCAGCGCTATCCCCCGGCACCAGACGTTGAGCGCCGCGCTCAGCTGGAGTTACGACCTGCTGCCGGCGGCCGAGAGCGCCACGTTGCGCGGCTTGTCGGTGTTCGTCGGACCATTCACGCTGGAAGCGGCACTCGCCGTCGCCTCTTGTCAGGGCATCAACGAGGCGGAGGCCATCGACGCGATCTCGAACCTGCTCTCGAAATCCCTGATCGCGACGTCTCCCGCGGAACGACGGCTGAGATACCGGCTGCTCGACACGACCCGCGCCTTCGTGGGCGACAAGCTCGTCGAGAGCGGTGAAGCGGCCCGCGTCGCGCGTGCCCACGCCGAATATTTCCGCGACTTCCTGCACGACATTTCCGTCAAATCCACGGGCATGCAGAGCACGGGCGGTTTCCTGCCCTATGCCGACCATCTGTCGAACGTCCGCGCCGCACTGACCTGGAGCTTTTCGGAAAGCGGCGACCGCTCAATCGGCGTGGACCTGGCGGCCTCGGCCGCGCAATTCTTCCTCGAGCTGACATTGCTGACGGAATGCTACCGGTGGACCCGGCAGGCGCTTGCGTCGGCCGATGCCGTCGCCGTCGACAGCCGCAAGGAAATGACATTGCAGGCCGCCCTCGGCGTGTCCGTGATGTTTACGCAAGGTAATACGGAAGGGGTCAGGTCGGCCTTCACGCGCAGCCTGCAACTGGCCCAGGAACTTGACGATTTGCACTGGCAGCTCTGGCTGTTGCGCGGACTGCACATCTACCTGACCCGGGTCGGAGATTTTCTCGGCGCGCTCGGAACCGGCGAACAGGGCGAAGCCGTCGCGCGCAAGCTGAACGACCCGACCAGCACCTTGAATGTCGAGTGGATGCTGGGCGTGGCGCACCACCTGATCGGCAATCAGGATAAGGCCGTCCAGTTCTGCGGCAGCGCGATGGTGCACAATCCAGGCTCGCAGCGGCTCAATATCGGGCATCTCGGTTATGACGACCGTATCGTCGCGCTGGTCGCGCTGGCACGCGGGCTCTGGCTCAGCGGCCGGCCCGATCGTGCGATCGAGGCGGCCAGATATACCGTGCGGGAAGCCGAGTTGCTCGAGCAGCCTCTGACGCTCGGGATTTCCCTGATCTGGACCATCCACGTGTATCTGTGGGTCGGCGACTGGGCCAGTGCCGATAGCCTAATCGAGCGGCTGATCGATCATGCCGCACAGCATTTCCTCGGCCCCTATCATGCGGTCGGCATTGGCCAGAAGGGCGAGCTTCTCGTGCGCCGCGGCGACATCGCCGGCGGCATTGAACATCTGCGCCGCAGCCAGGCCACACTGTACGCAACGCGACACCGGATCATGACCACGGTGTTCGCGACGGCGCTAGCCGAGGGTTTGGCGGCCCAGAACCAGTCCGACGAGGCCTTGCGCACGATCGACGAGGCCATCGCCCAGATCGGCGATCATGGCGAATCCTTCGACATGCCCGAAATGCTTCGGGTCAAGGGCGATATCCTGGCGCAATCCGGCAGGGCGGCGGAGGCCGAAAGCTATTTCCGGCAATCGCTTGCCCAATCGCGCCGGCAATGTGCGCTCGGCTGGGAGCTGCGGGGAGCCATGAGCCTCGCCCGCCTCTGGCAACGGGCCGGACGGAAGCGCGACGCACAGACCCTGCTCGGTCCGCTCGTGGCGCAATATCACGAGGGCCTGTCAAGCCGCGATCTGGTCGCAGCCAGGGAGCTGCTCGAGGCCCCGAATTAAGAGCATCTTCAACGGGATACCGTAAGATCAGGCTCTCGCAACTCCTAACAACTTCTAACACGCCAATCAGCACGCGTCCCGCCATGGTGATCCCCATTCATGGTGGATGCAGCGAGACATGGCACTTCTTGACGATGCGATTGACGCCTGTGGGGGCTTAGCCCGCTGGAACAGTCTGAACCGGTTCACGCTGCATCTGTCCGTTGGCGGTACGTTGTTCTCCGATGCCGGACACGCCCGCGAGTTCAAGGATGTGACCGCCGAGGGATCGACGCGGACGCAATCCGTTCGCTTCACCGGCATTACCGGCGGCGAACAGTCCGGCGCCTTTCAGCCGGACGCCATCACGATCGAGAGCCTGGATGGCCAGGTGTTGCGGACCTGGCACGACCCGAGCCTCGCCTTCCCCACCAACGGCGCGCATGCGCTGGCCGACGAACTGCATCTGGTCTTCTTCTGTGGAGTCGCGATCTGGAATTATCTCACGACGCCGTTCCTCCTCGCCCATCCCGACGTCGTGGTGGAGGAGCTCGAACCGTGGCAGGAGCACACTGAGGCCTGGCGGCGTCTTCGTGCGCAATTCCCGCCGAGCCTCATCACCCTTGCGTCCGAGCAAGTCTTCTATTTCGACGAGAACGCCTTACAGAGGCGGGCCGATCATGATCTCCTCGGCACGCATGTCGCGCACTATTCGTGGGCCCACGAGGACTTCGGCGGCATCGTGGTGCCAACCTTGCGGCGCTCGCAGACGCTGGGGCCTGACGGAACCGTGATCGCCAAGCCCGTGCTGGTTGATGTCGAGATCTTCGATGCCGTCTTCGAGTAGCGGCGTTAAAGGGCCGGCCGCGCGGGCCGCGTCCTGGCGAAAGCTCGGATTCAGGTAAACACCTGACAATTCGAATAAAACCCAGTCTGCTGCGACCGGCCGTCGCACCCTGTGCGCCTCCACATAATCTAACAGATCCTAATCACCCCTAACGGGCTTCCCGGCCCGCTCACGCTTATCCTCTCAGCATAGCCAGGTTGCGAGCTCACCGGCCGTCGCGGATGGCCGCGAAGCTCAGAGGGGATGAACGATGTTGATCGAATTGCAGACGGGCCACGCCCGAATTAATCTTCCGGCTCGCCCGCAGGATCACGAGGTCTCTCACGCAGCCCTGGCGATTCCCCGGGAAGGCAGTTGGCGTCACATCGCTTGCAGCTCCGAGGCCACGACGGAGGACATCACGATCTCACGATGGGAAGATTCGCGAGCCTCCGGGAGCCACGCAGCGATCACGCCCCATGATCGATATTTCGTCGGCATCGCCTTGAAGACCACGCGCGCGAAGCTGACCAGGGAACGTCAGGTCATTTTCGACGGCGTCATGCCGTCGGGAACGTTCTATGTCAGCGCGCCATCGAGACAGCTGAGCGCACAGTTCGAGGCGCCGTGCGCCTTTCTCCATCTCCACATATCAGCTGACTATTTCCCGGCTCGATGGTCGCCAGGTGCGGCCGAAGAGCTCGATGACCTCATCGCGCTGCGCGATCCGCTGACCGCAGGGTTGGCCAAGGCCCTCGCCGAGCAAGGCGACGCCGCGGGCCACCAATTCGCCCGCTGCATCGGCCAGATCCTGGCGATGCATCTGATCCGGCCGGAATTGCCACGCGCCAAGGTCAACGCCTTGCCGAAATGGCGGCTGCGGCGCGTCGAACAGCATGTCGCCGCCCATTTCGAGCGCAGTATCAGCCTGTCCGAACTCGCCAGCGTTGCCGGCCTGTCCAGGATGCATTTTGCGGCACAGTTCCGCGCAGCGACTGGATACCGGCCTCGCGAATATCTGCTCAATTATCGGATCGAGCACGCGCAGTCGCTGTTGACGACGACCGAAAGGCCGCTGGCCGAGATCGCTCTCGCCGTTGGCTTTAGCACGCAAGCGCACTTTTCGACCGTCTTCAAGCGTATCAGCGGCCAGACGCCGGCGCGTTGGCGCGCCGCCAGCAAGGCCGAACGGCCGGACATTGACATGCTCTCGCGTCGCCGTCCGTCTACGGACGGGGACTGGATCGCCAAGACCGCCGCATGACGCATCCGAAACAGCGAGCAACAGAGATCACGAAATATGCGCCTGATCCGATCTCCGACGCCTTTAGCGTAAGTGCCCTGCCACTTGCGCCGGCTCGAGCCCTCTTCCTCCCGGGCATGCGAGCCTCTCGGGGCCGTCCTGCGCCCACACAGGACGGCCCCATTTTTTTGCCGCTGGGTTCGCTCTCGACCGCAAGATTCGTCGCAGAGTTCTCGGTCGCGAGCACCATGAAGAGGTCAGGCATCTTGTAGGTCTTGTTGGCGAAGATCGGGCGGCGGGAGTGCCTTCAGCACCTGCGCAAGTGCGTCGGACGCCAGCGCGGCTGCCGCGACCAGCGAGGACGTTCCCAGAAGCAGGTTGCGTCGGTCGAGCGTCTGCCTCGATGCGGCATCCGTCTCGATTGCATCACTCATTCGATACTTCTACGTCACGGAATGCACTGGCGACGGTTGAGCGCTGCGCGACCTCACCACGCACCTGAATCCGACGTGACTGGTCGATGTATCGACCGGCTCGGCGTGGCGTGCGGCTGGACGGTAACGGCGGCAATAATTCGGCGCGCAGAGATGCGAGCCGCCCTTCAAGACTTTACGTGGGATCTGGATGTTGGGTTGACATGGGTCGAAGCTCGCCTCCTCACGGCCGCCACGCGGATTTTGCGGAATGCAGCAGGGCTTCGCGACGTCTGCGACACGCCGCGCCGACCACCAGTCTCCGGTCCATTCCCAGACATTGCCGATCATGTCGTAGAGGCCGTAGCCGTTCGGCGGGAAGGCCATGACTGGCGAGGTGCGCTCGAATCCATCCTCGCCGAGATTCTGGACGGGAAAATTGCCCTGCCAGATGTTGGCCATGTGCTTGCCACCCGGCATCAGCGCATCGCCCCACGCGAACTCCTCGCCCTCGAGACCACCGCGCGCTGCGAATTCCCATTCCGCCTCGGTCGGCAGATCCTTGCCGGCCCAGCGCGCATAGGCCGCCGCATCACTAAAGGAAACATGCACGACCGGGTGATCGTCGAGGCCCTTGATGTTGGTGCCGGGGCCATAAGGATGCCGCCAATTGGCACCGCGCATGAAGCTCCACCACTGGCTCCAATCGCGCAGATCGGTGATCCGTGGCAACGGCGAGAACACCAGCGAACCTGCGTACAACATCTCCTTCAGCGCGCCGGGATAGTCCTTGGGATCGGGGACGATCTGCGCCTCGGTGACATGACCCGTGGCGTTCACGAATTGCTTGAATTGCCGGTTCGTCACTGGCGTACGGTCGATCCAGAAACCGTCCACGGAGACCCGATGGCTCGGCGCTTCCTCGGGATAATGATGATCGGATCCCATGCGAAACGTGCCGCCTGGAATGAAGACCATCTCGCCGGTCTTCGCATCATCCGGCAACCATTCTCGGTGATCCAGGTCCGCCCGCAGCATGGTGGAAACTCCGATACGCGCACTCCACCGAATGCTACGGCGCGGACGTCAGAGGCCGTCGATGACAGCGAATTGCCTGGTGCGTTGGGCGCATTTGTCTGGTCCTTTCTTCTTGGCGCCGATGGCAGAGATGCAGTTAGTAGGTTGCGTCAACATCTCTCCCTTTTTTTAGGCGCACTTTTTAAGGCACGCGGCAAAACCACGCCACGTGCGCTTCGCCATCCGCAAAGCGCTTCCAAATCATATCGCTTAGGTTGCAGACGGTATCCGAAGATTGGACGGCTGTGATGTGCATTTTGTGCCAATAGACCCGTGTGGCGCGTGAGGCCTAACGACCCATGCGGTAAATCCTCTAGCCACGATGCTATGTGGCAAATATGTCGCCTCAAATTCGATGATGATTTGCCTCAAAGCGCGAAGTCAGCTTGTCGCTGCCACTTCGCGTTGTGGTGGTATTTCGCTGCCGGATGCCGCAGAATAGTCGCGCTTTAGTAACAGGGTACAGCCATGGGGCAATTCCTGCTGGTTGATTCGCGGAAGCTGGACGGCTTCGAAGGTCTTCACCAGGCCGTCCATGGCTCTCACGTCGACGTCATGCAACTCGGACGCGGGCGGCTGCGTGGCACATTATCCCATATCGGCATCGGCGATTTCTCGCTCAGCATCGGCAGCTTCAACGTCGGCATGCGTACGCAGCGCGTTTCCAGCGACGACAAGCTGATCATCGGAATGCTGCTGGCGGCCGAACAGCGTGTCGCTCATTGGTCGTTCGACATGCAGCTCAACGACGTGCTCGTGATTCCGCCGCTGCTCGAGCATGACGGGGTCTTTCACGGCGGGTCCGCCTACGCTGCCATGCGCTTCGATCTCGGCGAAGTCGCATCGCTGTTCGGCGGTGAAGCTAGGCTGAGCGATCCGGACACATGGCGCGGCCGCGGACATTACCGGGCGGATCCCGCAACCGGATCGATGGCCTCACGCCGCCTGGTGCGGATCATGTCGCATCTAAGCAGCCACAGGCACGGCCTGACGCCATCGACCGCCGATTTCTGGAAACGATCGATCGTCGAATGCATGACGGAGAACGTCATATCGTCCCTGCCGCCCGACGACGCTGGATGGCTGCCTTCCGCAAGACGCCTGATCCGCAGGGTCGAGGAGTATCTGCACGAGGCCGGTACGCGCCCGGTGCACGTTTCGGAGATCTGTGCCGCGCTCAGCGTGTCACGGCGTACCTTGCATCGCGCCTTCCAAGAGGTGTTCGGCCTCGGCCCGGTCAGCTTCCTGCGGCACAAGCGCCTATGCACCATCCACTCGATCCTGCGCGATAGTGTCCCGGGCTCGACCACCGTGGCGGCGGTGGCCATGCAGCAGGGCTTCTATGAGCTCGGGCGTTTTGCGCAGTACTATGCGACGATGTTTGGTGAGCGCCCTTCCCAGACATTGGGATTTGGGTCATCGCCCGATGTCAAGCGATGAAGCGGCGGACGAATAGTTGAGATCGCCACCGCAAACGTCAGGCAGGACAATTCAAGAGCGCGTCCGGGGCGGGGCCAGCCGGATTTTGGGTCGAGGAAGCGCTCCCAGGTCCAGACCACCTCGCGCGAGGTCAGGGGCGCGCCATCGTGGAAGGTCACGCCCTCGCGCAGCGTAAAGGTGCAGGTGCGCCCATCCGCCGAGGTCTCGATCGTCTTGGCCAACATCGGAGAGACGGTACCGTCACCGCGCCAGGCGACGAGACCAGATCGGCGACATCTTCGCCGCCATCCGCCGCGCCCTGACTGCCATCGGCTAGCGGCCGACGGGGGCGCAACCGTCACTTCGAGTCTTTGTTCAGCTCGATCGCAACCTGTGAAACCCAGGCGCCCGGCGCATCCATGACAAACGACTGGTGCGTGCCTTTGGTCCGGATCGTCACCAGTGCTGCGACCGTGTTGCCTTCGATCCTGGCCTCGATCAGTCCGTCCTCCACGCTCGATCCGTAGATCTTGCCGCCCTGGCGGTATTCGCTCTCGAACCAGTTCCCCGAGAAATCCGTCCCGTTCTGCTCGATATTGGCGGACAGGATCATCTTGTAGGCCTCACTCGCACATTTCAGATCCAGAGTGAGCGAGCGGCCCGGCTTCGTGACATTGTAGGCAACCTTGCAACGCACCCTCTCGTTCTGACCATCCTTGGGTTTCATCGACCCTGTCCCGGACCACGAGCCGGCCAAAGCGTCCAATGTCGCCTCGGCGGGGAACGCGCCCAGCGCCACCAGCGCGAAGCAGGCGGCAGCAAGGCTCGTTTGTGTCACGGACAACTTCAAGGACATCGCGGCAATCTCCGATTGATACGTTTGGACCGATCTTACCTGCGGCGAGCCGATCAAATTTTGGCGAACATGTTGGGATATGTTGCAGCGTGTGACTGAAGCCCGCAGCCCCGCGCATGCGCTAGTGCGCGCTCGACCGCGACGATGGTTTGAGGCCTCAGCCCTGCGGCAGCGCGTCGAGGTGACACGCCACCCATTGCTCGCCTTCAGCAGAGCGTAGCTGCGGCTCCTCGGTCCGGCAGCGATCGAACACGTACGGACATCGGGTATGGAAGCGGCACCCGCTCGGCGGATTGATCGGGCTCGGCACGTCGCCACCGAGGATGATGGGATTGCGCTGGGCACCGGGTTCGGGCAGCGGGACCGCCGACAGCAACGCCTTGGTGTAGGGATGCCTCGGCGCGGCAAAGATCTCCCGGCGCGGCGCCACCTCGACGATCTTGCCGAGATACATCACCGCGACGCGGTGGGTCATGTGCTCGACGATCGCGAGGTCATGGCTGATGAACAGCAGCGCCAGGCCGAATTTCTGCTGAAGGTCCTGGAGCAGGTTGACGATCTGCGCCTTGACGGAGACGTCGAGCGCGGAGACCGCCTCGTCGCACACGATCAGCTCGGGCTCGGCCGCGAGCGCCCGCGCGATGCCGATGCGCTGACGCTGGCCACCCGAAAATTCGTGCGGCCTGCGGTTCAGTGCCTCGCGCGGCAGGCGCACGGTGTCCATCAGCGCCGTGACGCGGACCTCGAGATCTTCCGCGGATTTGGCGAGACCGAAATTGCGGATCGGCTCGGCCAGGATGTCGCGCACGCGCATACGCGGATTGAGGCTGGAAAACGGATCCTGGAACACCACCTGCACGCGGCGGCGCATCTGGCGCATCGTGGCCGGCGCGGCGTCGTCGATACGCTGGCCATCGAGGATCACCTGGCCGGCCGTCACATCGAACAGCCGCAGGATGGCACGGCCGACCGTCGACTTGCCGCAACCGGACTCGCCGACCAGCGACAGCGTCTCGCCGCGCGCGATCTCGAACGACACGCCGTCGACCGCGTAGACAAATTCGGACTTGCGCCCGAACAGGCCGGTCTTGACGGGAAAATGCTTCTTGAGGTCGTTGACCTGGAGCAACGGAACACTCATGCCGCAATCGCTCCCTTGGCCGCATAGTGGCAGGCTGCGATGTGGCGCGGCCCTTTTTCTTCGAGGCCCGGCGCATACTGCCGGCAGAGATCGGTCGCCAGCGCACAGCGGCCGGCAAAGACGCAGCCGGTGATCGGCTTCCTGAGATCGGGCACCTGCCCGGGAATCTCGGCCAGCCGCCGCGCGGTACCGGTCAGCGAGGAACCGAGCCGCGGCACCGCGCCGAGCAGGCCCTGCGTATAGGGATGACGCGGCGAGCGGAACACCTCGGCGACCGGCGCTTCCTCGACCTTGCGGCCGGCATACATCACCATGACGCGCTCGGCGATCTCGGCGACGACGCCGAGGTCGTGGGTGATCAGGATGATTGCCGCACCGACACGGCGCTTGAGGTCGAGCATCAATTTCAGGATCTGCGCCTGGATGGTCACGTCGAGCGCGGTGGTCGGCTCGTCCGCGATCAGGAGCTTTGGATTGCAGGCGAGCGCGATCGCGATCATCACGCGCTGGCGCATGCCGCCGGAGAGCTGATGCGGGTATTCGCGCACGCGTCGCTTCGGCTCGGGAATACCGACAAGCGTGAGCATATCGATCGCGTGTGCCTCGGCGGCCTGCTTATCCAGACCCTGATGGATCATCAGCGTCTCGCGGATCTGGCGGCCGACGGTCAGCACCGGGTTGAGGCTCGTCATCGGCTCCTGAAAGATCATCGAGATGTCGTTGCCGCGAATGGCGCGCATCTCGCGATCGGACAATTGCAGCAGATCCCGTCCCGCGAAGCGGATCGCGCCCGCGACCCTGCCGGGCGGCTCCGGAATCAGCCGCATCAGCGACATCGAGGTAACCGACTTGCCGCAGCCGGACTCGCCGACAATTGCGAGCGTTTCGCCCTCGTTGACATGGAAGGACACGCCGTCGACCGCGCGGTTGATGCCGCTGGGCGTACGGAAATGGGTCTGGAGGTTCTCGACTTCGAGCAACGCCATTTTGGTCAGCCCCGCAACATCAGAGGCTTTTGGCCATGCGCGGATCGAGCGCATCGCGAAGGCCGTCGCCGAGCAAATTCACCGCGAGCACCGTGACGGACAGGAACGCCGCCGGAAAGAACACGATATAGGGCTTGACCTGCCACAGCGCGCGGCCTTCGGCCATGATGTTACCCCAGGACGGAATGGTGGGTGGCGTGCCGGCACCGATGAAAGACAGGATCGCCTCCGTGATCATGGCGCTGGCACAGATATAGGTCGCCTGGACCAGCATGGGCGCGAGCGTGTTGGGCAGGATATGGCGCAGGATGATCATCGGCGTCCGTGTGCCGCAGGCCACCGCCGCATCGACATAGGGCTGCTCGCGCAGCGACAGCACAACGCTGCGCACGAGGCGGGAGACGCGCGGAACTTCGGCAACGGTGATAGCCAGAATGACGTTGCCGACACTGGCGCGCGTGAGCGCCATCAACGCGATCGCAAGCAGGATCGGCGGGATCGACATCAGGCCGTCCATGAAGCGCATCAAAATGCCGTCGGCCCAGCGGATGAAGCCGGAGACGACGCCGATGGCAAGGCCGGCCGCGGACGCAAATATCGCAACGAACAGCCCGACTGTAAGCGAGACCCGCGCGCCAAAGAGCACGCGGGAATAGATGTCGCGGCCAAGCACGTCGGTGCCGAACCAGAAAGCCGCCGACGGCGCGCGGGTCCGCTTGGCCGGCGCGAGCGCGGTCGGATCGACCGTTCCGAGATACGGCGCGAAGACCGCTATCAGAACGAGCGTCAGCAACAGCGCACCGCCGATCGCAATGGTGGGATGGCCGCGCAGGAAGCCGACGAAACCGCGCCGGATCGCGACCGGCCGAAGGATCTCCGGCAGTTGCGGCGCGACGACGAAGCCGGCCGGCAGCGTTTGCGGATTGACAGTCATGTCGGTCAATAGCGGATCCTCGGGTCAACGAGCGTGTAGGTGACGTCGATCATCAGATTGACCAAGACGTAGACGAAGCTGAAAAGCAGCACGATGCCCTGGATCACCGGGTAGTCGCGGCGCAGGATCGCATCGATCGTGAGGCGGCCGAGGCCCGGAATCGCGAACACGCTCTCAGTCACGACCGCGCCGCCAATCAGAAGCGCAATCCCGATCCCGATCACGGTCACGATCGGCACCGACGCATTCTTCAGCGCGTGAATGAACAGGATGCCGCCCTGCCCGAGCCCCTTGGCACGCGCGGTGCGGATATAGTCCTGCTGGAGCACCTCAAGCATGGTGGCACGGGTGATGCGCGCGACCAGCGCGATGTAGACACAGCCGAGCGCAATCGCCGGCAGGATCAGATTTTGCAGCCACGGCCAAAAGCCCTCCGTGAGCGGCGTATAACCCTGCACAGGGAGCCATTCGAGCTCCAGCGCGAAGACGTAGGCAAGGACGTAGCCAACGACGAACACCGGCAGCGAGAAGCCGAACACGGCGAACGCCATGATGGCACGGTCGATGAGGCTCCCGGCCTTCCATGCCGCCACCACGCCGAGCGGCACCGCCACCACGATCGTGAGCAGCAGCGTGACGATCATCAGCGACAGCGTTGGTCCGAGACGCTGCCCGATCATCGTCGAGACCGGCAAATTGGTGAAGATCGAGGTGCCGAGATCACCATGCAGGATGCGCCAGACCCAGCTGCCGAACTGGACCAGGAAGGGCCGGTCGAGGCCGAGGCTCTGGCGGATGCGCTCCACATCCTCCGGGCTCGCCTGGTCACCCGCAATCACCACGGCGGGATCGCCCGGCGCGATGTAGAGCAGGCTGAACACGAACAGTGCGACAATCGCCATCACCGGCAAGGTGGCGACGATGCGCCGGAGGATGTAGGAGAGCATCTGGACCTATTGCACGATCATGCGGACTTCGACACGCCCCAGAAGAACGGCAATGGTCCCTTGGCAATGCCGGTGACGTTCTTGCGCCACGCGGTGTAGCTCAGGAAGAAGCCGGTCGGAGCGTAGACGACGTCATCGAAGGCCGCCTTGTTGAGGCGACCGATGGTGGCCTTTTCCTCGTCGAGGCTCTTGGCCTCGAACCAGGCGGCAACCTCCTTCTCGGTATTGGGGCTTGTGGGCCAGCCGAACCAGGCCTTGTCGCCATTGGCGCGGATAGCCGTGTAGGGTGCGGGATTGATGCAATCCGAGCCCGCATGCCAGGTGTGGAACATGTTCCAGCCGCCCTGTCCCGGTGCTGTCTTCTGCGCACGGCGTGAGCCGACCGTGCCCCAATCGGTCGCGACGAAGTCGACATTCATGCCGAGCCTCTTCAGCAGGTCCGCAGTCACGTCGCCCATCGCCTTGGTGATCGGCTGGTCCTGCGCGACGAGGCACGTGACCGGCTGGCCGGAATAGCCGCTCTCGGCGAGCAGCTTCTTGGCGGCGTCGAGATCGCGCTTGCCCTTCAGGATCTCGCCACCCGCTTCGGTGTAGAGCGGCGTATCCGGCGTGAAGTAGCCGGGCAGCGGCTTCCACAGCGAATTGTCGTCGCCGACGATCGCGCGCATATAGTCTTCCTGGCTCATCGCCATCAGCACTGCGCGCCGCGCCCGCACGTCGTTGAAGGGTGGATACAGGAAATTCATACGGAACGAGCCGATATTGCCAAGGGGATCGCCGATATCGACGCTGATGTTCTTGTTCTTCTTCAGGACCGGGACGAGATCCGCAATCGGATTCTCCCACCAGTCGATCTCACCGTTCTGCAAGGCAGCCGCCGCGGTTGCCGGATCCGGCATGATCACCCACTCGACGCGGTCGACCATGATCTGCTTGCCACCGGCAAGCCAGGATGATTTCTCCTGCCGCGGCGAATAGTCGGCAAATTTCTCGAACACGGCCTTCGCGCCCGGCACCCACTCGCCCTTGGCGAACTTCATAGGACCGGAGCCGACATAATCCGAGATCTGCTTGAACGGATCGGTCTGGGCGATGCGCTCCGGCATGATGAAGGCGCAAGGCGAGTTGTTCTTCGCAAGCGCGTAGAGCATCTTCGGGAATGGCTGCTTCAGCACCCATTTGAAGGTGCGGTCGTCGACGGTGGTCAGCTCCTGCTGGAGCGCCTTGATCATCAGGCCCATCGGATCGCGTGCCGCCCAGCGCGAGAGGCTGGCGACGACGTCCTTGCTCAGCACCGGCTCGCCGTCGTGAAACTTGAGCCCCGGCCGCAACTTGAACGTCCAGGTCGTGCCGTCATCGGTCACTTCCTCGGATTCGACCATCTGCCGCTGTGGCTGGAGCGAGGAATCGACGCCGTAGAGCGTGTCCCAGACCAGCGCGGCCGCATTGCGCACGACATATTGGGTGCCCCAGATGGGGTCGAAATTGGCAAGATTGGCCTGCGGCACGAAACGCAGGGTGCGGGCCGAAGCGCCCTGGGCGATCGCCGGGGCCGAGAGGCCGCCCGTCAATGCCAGACCGCTCGCGCCGGCCAGTCCCTTCAATACGCTCCTGCGATCCATGTAGTCCTCCCGGTAATGCCGTGATGCCGGCCGATCATTGGCCAAAGGCAGGTGAAACAGAGCCCATTGGCCTGCAAATGGTATGCCAGTAAACGCGCCTTCGCCAGCGCGATCTCAACGGCTATTTTGATGGCCCGGGCCTCAAAGAGCGGCCGCCAGCACCTCGCCGGTCTCGAGATGGGGGATCGCCTCGACCAGCTTGCGCGTGTAGTCAGTCTTCGGATTATCGAACAGCGCCCGGCTTTCGCCCTGCTCGACGATGCCACCGTTGCGGAGCACGATGGTGCGGTCGCAGAGCATGCGCACCACGTTGAGATCGTGGCTGACGAACAGCAGCGCGATGTCGTTCTCGCGCCGCAAGCGATCGAGCAGTTGCAGCACCACCGCCTGCACCGAAACGTCGAGCGCAGCGGTCGGCTCGTCCAGCACCAGGAGCCGCGGGCGGCAGGCGATCGCGCGGGCAATGCCGACGCGGGCCTTCTGGCCGCCGGAGAGCTGATGCGGGAAGCGCGGCAGCAGATCGAGCGGCAGCCCGACCCGTTCCGCGCACTCTTCCACCCGTTGCCGCAACGCATCGCCAGCTCGCATGCCGTCGAGCCTCATCAAGGGATGGGCGATACAGTCGAAGGCCGTGTAGCGCGGGTTGAGGCTTTCGTTCGGGTCCTGGAAGACCATCTGAATGTCTTTGCGCAGGGGCGAACGATGAAAGTCGCGCGACGCCACGTGGCCGATCGACTGCCCGTCGAACACGATGTCGCCTTCGCTGGGATCGATCAGACGGCAGATCATCCGTGACGTCGTGCTCTTGCCGGAGCCGGACTCCCCGACGAGACCGACGCTCTCGCCACAGACCATGGTCATGGAGAAATCGGCGACCGCCGCGGAGCCCTGATCGAAACGCTTGGCGAGTTTCCGTACCTCCAGGAGCGGCGGGGTGCCATGCGGGACCTCCGCCCTTGGCTTGCTCACGACCGCAGCGGCGCGCTCCCGCTCCTCCTCGGTCACGAGATCCTCGATCCGGGACGTCGCCGTCGGCGAGGCCGCAACAAGGCGCCTGGTATAAGCGTGCTGCGGCGCGCTGAAGAGCGTCTTCGGGCTCGCTTCCTCGACGATGCGCCCGCGCTCCATCACGGCGATGCGGCGGCAATAGCGCGCCGCAAGGCCGAGATCGTGCGTGATCAGGATCGTCGCCATGCCGCGTGCGGCGGCGATGTCCGCGAGCAGGTCCATCACCACTTTCTGCGTAGTGACATCGAGACCAGTGGTCGGCTCGTCGGCAATCAGCAGAGCCGGATTGCAGGAGATCGCGATCGCGATCATCACACGCTGGCACATGCCGCCGGAGAGCTCGTGCGGATAGGCATTCATCCGCGCCTCGGGGTCGCGGATCTGGACAGCGCGCAGCAGCTCCAGCGCCTCGGCACGAGCGGCTTCTTTCGATATCCGCTTGTGGGTGAGGATCGCGTCGGCAATCTGCAAGCCGATCGCCCGGATCGGATTGAGCGCCGCCCGCGGATTCTGGAAGATCATCGACATCGCAGCACCCTGGAGATGACGGAGATCATCACCCCTGAGCTTTGTCACGTCCTGCCCGCGAAACAGGATTTTGCCGCCGGTGACGCGTCCGGCCGCATCGAGCAGTCGCGTCGTCGCAAAACCGGTGACCGATTTGCCCGAGCCGCTTTCGCCGACGAGGCCGAGCATTTCGCCCGCTTCGACAGTGAGCGTGACGCCGCGCACGGCCTCGACCAGCCCACGCCGTGTCGAGAACGAGACGTGGAGGTCGTCAATCCTGAGCAGTTGCTCGCTCATGTGCGCATGCGGGGATCGAGAATGTCCCGCATCCCGTCACCGAGAAGGTTGAAGCACAGCACGGCCATCATCAACGCGAGGCCCGGGAAGGCCACCAGCCACCAGCGTCCGGTCGAGATGAAGCGCGCGCCCTCCGCGACCATGATGCCCCATTCCGGTGTCGGTGGCTTAACGCCGAGGCCGATGAACGAAAGACCCGCAGCGTTCAGAATGGCCCAGCCGAGATTGAGCGAGATCTGCACCGCCATCGCCGGCAGGATATTTGGCAGCAGAAAGCGCAGCACGACCGAAAAATGGCTCTCACCGCAGGCGCGTGCGGCCTCGACCCAGCCGACATTGCGCCTGACGTTGACCTCGGCCCGCGCGAAGCGGATGTAGAAGGGAAGATTGATGATCGCGGTTGCGATCACGATGTTCTCGATCCGATTTCCCAGCGCCGCGACCATCGCCATTGCCAGCACGAACAGCGGAAAGGCCATCATCACGTCGACGAAGCGGCCGACCGCGCGATCGAGCTTGCCTCCGGCATAGCCGCAGAACGAACCAACGACGGCGCCGATCACGAAGGAGATGCCGACCGCCGAGACCGCGATCGCAAGGTCGAGCCTCGCTGCGATGACGAGGCGGCTGAACACATCGCGTCCAAGCTGGTCCGTGCCGGCGATGTGCGCCGCGCTTGGCGGCAGCAACGCTTCCGAGACGTTCGAGACCACGGGATCATAAGGCACGATCCATGGCCCGATGATTGCGATTAGAACAAACAAGGTCACACCCGCCGCCGCGACGGCCGTGAGCGGGTTGCCGCGCAGGATCCAGACCGAATGACGGAGGGTGGCGCTGGTCATTCGATCGACACCCTGGGATCGGCGATGCCGTAGCAGACATCGACGATCAGATTGACCAGCACGAAGATGCCAGCCATTAGCAGCACGAAGCCCTGCACCGGCGCGTAATCGGAGGACAGCAGCGCATCGAGTGCATAGGAGGCAACGCCTGGCCAGGAGAACACCTTCTCCACCAGGACATTGGCGCCCAGCATGGTCGAGAACACGATGCCGGCGATGGTGATGACAGGCAGGATTGCGTTACGCAGCGCATAGGTGACGACCACCTTGTGCCACGAGAGCCCGACCGAGCGCGCGGTCCGCACGAAATCGCTGCCGAGCGACACCAGCATCGAGGCGCGCGTGATCCGCGCCAGCGGTGCGATCACGAACAGGGCCATGCTCACTGCCGGCAGGATCAGCTGCTTGCAGGCCGCCCACCAGCCGTCGATATCGCCGGCCAGCAGGAAATCGATCGACAGGAAGCCGGTGTGCTGCGGCGGCAGCGAGGTGAAGACGTCGATCCGCCCAGTCGGATCAGGCGCAAGTCCGAGCAGATAATAAAAGACGTAGATCAAGAGCAGGCCGGAGACGAAGGTCGGCACGCAGACCCCGAGTGCGCAGAACAGCCGCACGCCGTGATCGACAATCGAACCCGGCCGCAGCGCTGCGACAACGCCGAGCGGCACCGCCGCAATCAGCGCAATCATCAGCGCGGTGAAGGTGAGCTCAAGCGAGGCCGGCAGCCGCTCGCGCAGATCCTTCAGCACCGGCTGCCCGGTCATCATGGAGCGGCCAAGATTGCCATGGCCGATGTCGGAGAGATAGAACACCAGCTGCTCCGGCACCGATTTGTTCAGCCCCATCTGCTTGCGGATCAGCTCGATCTCCTCCTTGCCTGCATTGGGCCCCGAGGCGAAGAACACCGCGGGGTCGCCAGGCAAGACGCGCATCAGCAAAAAGGTGAAGACAAGCACACCGAACAGCGCCGGCAGCGACGACAGAAGCCGCCTGCCCGCCCGCACCATCGTTGCGCCAACACCGGTCATCACCTTTCAGCGTCCCTCTTTGCGGATATCACTTGCGGCTGATATCGCGATAGTCGAGCTGCCGGTGGAACTCGTAGGTGTAGCCCTCGATCGACGCGGCCATCACGGCGTCCTGGTTCGGCTGCCACAACGGGATCTGCGGCATCTCGCTGAAATGGATTGCATTCAGCTTGCGGCCGTCTTCCTCGTACTTCGCCTTGTCCGGCTCGAAGCGAGCTTCCTGCGCAATCGCTGCGAGCTCGGAATTGTTGATCGAGCTGTAGTTCCAGCGCTGATTGCCGGTGTAGAAGTTGCGGTAGAAGTAATCGGTCGACGGCAGCCAGGCGACGATGCCTTCGGTGAAGAACGGCAGCTTCTTCTCGTTGATCTGCGTCGACATCTGCGCATCCGGAAGTTTCTGGATGTCGACCTTGATTCCGATCTTGCCGAGCGATTCCTTCACCAGCGCCGCCATCGGCTCCGCGGTCGAGGCCTGGCCGACATTGAAGCTGAAAGTCGTGGAGAAGCCCTCGGGCAGGCCCGCAGCCTTGAGGTATTCGCGGGCCTTGTCGAGGTCGATCTTCACCGGCGCCTGGAATGGATAGATGCCGTTCGCCGGCATGCCATCCGCCCAAGTCGCTCCGAACAACGGCGCACCGCGGCCGAACAAGGCGGCCTTGAACATGTCGTCATAGGGCAGCGCGAAGGCGATGGCGCGGCGAACATTGACGTTGTCGAAGGGCGGAATCTGGTTGTTCATCGAGACGAAGGTGATCGCATTGTATTGTGGCGTCGAGATCACCTTGAGCTTGCCCTTGGCCTCGAGCGATTGCACGTCGCTGGCCTGGAGATCGAGCACGAGATCGGCGTCGCCGCGCTCGACCAGATTGGCGCGGGTCGCGGGCTCCGGCACGGACTGCACGATCACGCGCTTGAAGAACGCCGGCTTGTTCGCAGAGCCGCGGTTCCAGGCCTCGTCGCGCTTGAGGATGACCTGCTCGCCGGGCTTGAAGGTCTCGACCACATAGGCGCCGCTGCCAGCGGTGTGCTCCTTGAGCCAGGCGGTGGCCCAGGGATCGTCCGGCGTCGCGTGCTCCTTGGCGACCTTCGAATTGATGATGATGGGATAGACGGTCGCCAGGTTCGGCAGCGCAAGCTTGTCGGGCTTCGGCAGCGTCACCTCGACCGTGAGGGGATCAATCACCTTGAACTGATCGGCCGACGTCAGCGATCCCGTCAACAGCTGCGCCTTGCCGAGGATCGGCGCGGTGACGCAGCGATCGAGCGACCATTTGACGTCCTCGGCCGTGACCGGCGAGCCGTCCTGGAATTTTGCGTCCTTGCGCAGATGGAACATGATCTTCAGTCGATCAGGACTGACGTCATAGGAGTCGGCGAGCTCGCCGGTGATCGTGTCGAGATCGAACACCCATTTGCCGTTGAGCTGCTTACGGCCGAACGACACCAGCCGATCGTAGGTGCTCATGCTCAACCCGAAGGACTCTCGGGTCGCACCGGGGATGTTGGGATCGAGCGTATTGACCGATGCGCCAGTCACATAGCGCAACGTCTCGGCCCTGGTTTGCGCCTTCAAAGGCGCAGTGGCGATGAGCAACAGCGCGGTGGTGGCGAGGACGCAGGACGCCGGCCTGAAAGACACAAAACGCATTGGTTTTTCCTTGAATTTCGACAAGAACGCCAGCAAGGCATGGTGAGAAAGAAGCAAATTACGCGCCAGTCGCAGATGGGCGCATCGTCGCGGCGGGGCGTGGACAATCACGTGGATTCACCCATTTTTTGCGCCGTCCGCGTCACCACGGCCTGCGGTACGTCATATGCGCTGAGCGAAGCCCAGTGATGCGCGATATCGCTACGGAACAGGCCGCGCGTCAGGCCATGGACCAGCTTCGGGATCGCGGTCGTCATCGCATTGATCGACGACCCCGACGGACCGAAGCTCATGGTGGATGCGATGGCGAAAAGGTGAATGTCGGAGATCCACGGCGTTTCGCCGGGTAGGCGCTCGGTGAAGGCGTAATCGTCGGCGAGATAGGGAAAACGGCCGAGCCGGGTGTTGCGCTCATTCTCCGGGGGCTGATAGCGGTCGGCCCAGGTCGCGATATTGCCCGCAAAGCTGCGTAGTTCGCCGCGCTCGGCAAAGTTCATGTCGATGCCTGTGCCGCAGATGACGAAATCCGCGGAGACGGCGCCGCGCGGCGTCCGAAGTTCAACGCCGCGATCCGTCTGTCGGCCCCCCTCGACCGGCGCGCCTTCGTGCAATATGAAATTAGCATGACGCGCGCAGCGGTCGAAGGTTGGCTGCGGAAATCCTTCCCGCATCTCGAGGACCTTGCGCATGAAGCGCCAGCGCCAGGTATCATCGAGATCACTGAGATGACGAAGGAAGCCACGAAAGGTCAGCCAACGATAGGGCTGGATCAGCTGGATCTGCGCCCGGCGGCAAAGCAGATGCACCTCTGCGGCGCCGGCCTCCAGTGCCGTTGCCGCATTATCGAATGCCGATGCGCCGGCGCCGATCACGGCGACCCGCCTGCCGCGGAGGCTTTGGAAGTCGATGTCGTCGGCGACGGTCGCGACCGAGCTGGCCGGCAGATGGCGCAACGGCTCTGGAATCATCCAGCCGCCCATTCCCTCTTGTCCGGTCGCAAGCACGATCTTGCGCGCATAGAGCGTTTCGACGCCATTGGCACGTTTCACGCGTGCGGCGAGCAGGCCGTCGGCCGCGGGCGCGATTTCCACGAGTTCGGAGCCGTTGCCGACCGGCAAGCCGATCGTGCGCCGCAGCCACAGCAGGTACTCGGCCCAGTGGCCGCGCGGAATCAGGTCGAGCTTGTGCCAGCTGTCCTTGCCGAAGCGGGCCTCGTGCCAGGACTGGTACGTCAGACTCGGGATATCGAGGTCGGGACCGGTGTAGTCCTTCGGGCTGCGTAGCGTCGGCATGCGGGCATAGGTGAGCCACGGGCCCTCCTTTCCCTCTTCAGCTTTGTCGAGCAGCAGGATGTTGGTGACGCGGGAGCGCATGAGGCCAAAACCGATGGCGATGCCGGACTGGCCCGCGCCAACGACGAGCACGTCCAGCGCCGGCTTTCCGTCCGGTCCCTGCTTCGGAGGTAGCCACGCGGCGCCGGGATGCGCGATCCTTGCGAGATCGGCGCACACGTTTGCCTCGAGCTCTGTCAGCGCGTCACTCATGCAGCGAGCCAGCCTCCGTCGACCACCATCACGGTGCCCGTCGTGAACGAGGACGCATCGCTTGCCAAGTGCAGCGCCGTTTGCGCGATCTCCTCGGCCTCGCCAAAACGCTTCATGGCATGGCGATTGCGCGAGGCCTCGCGCACCTCATCCGAATTGGCGTGACGGGCAAAGCTGCGGCGAAGCATCGGCGTATCGATCGCGCCGGGCGCGATCGCGTTGACGCGAATGCCGTCGGCGGCGAAATCCACCGCCATCGTGCGGGTGAGGCTGACGATGGCGCCCTTGGCGGCGATATAGGCGCTGTTTCCCTTGCCGCCGGCAATCGCAAGCTGCGACGCCAGGGTGATGATCGAACCACTCTTTTGCCGCTGCATCTGTGGCACGGCGGCGCGTGCCCACAGCCAGGTGCCGCCGACATTGGCGCGGAACACCGCGTCCCAATCTTCCGGGCTCGTCGTCAGCACCGTGCCACCGCAGGAGAAGCCCGCCGCGGTCATGAGGATGTCGAGCTGGCCATGCCGCGCCACGACATCGCCGACGATGGTCTCGGCGAAACCGACATCGCCGACATCGCCGACATGCGTTGTTGCCTCTCGCACCAGGCTCAACGTCTCCTCAAGCCCCGCCGCATCGCGATCGACCAGAGCGAGATGCGCGCCCTCTTCTGCGAACAGCTTTGCACTGGCGCGACCGATGCCCGAACCGGCTCCGGTGATAATGGCCGTGCGCCCTTCGAGCCGCATTTCAGATCGCCTCCTTGTGCTGCGTCCACCACGCGCTCATGGCCGCGGCCGACTCGGCACGGCCGAACCGCGCTCGCCAGCCGAACTCGTCAGCCATGCGCGCGACTGACAACGGTGCACGATCCGGCCCATGCAGTTCGATGACCGTTTTCTCTCCGGGCGCCGCGAGCCGGCACTCAAGGCCGGGATGCAACGCCGCAAAGGCTTCGCCCCATTGCAGCGCCGACCAGGGCGCGCCAGTGGAGATGTTGTAGAGCCGGTGGCGTGGCCGCTCCGCTTCGATCAGCACCGCCACTGCTTCGGCAGCGTCTGGAGCGTAGATCCAATCCTTGATCCCAGGTCCCGGCATGAGCGCTGGTTCGCCACGGGCGAAGTCGGCGAGAATCTGGAACTGAAGGCTCGGCGTATCCCGCACCTTGCCGATCCGCTCCCATGGACCGAACACGGCGCTGAGCCGAACGTTCAGAAAATCGCCGCCCCGCAGCTCCGCGAGCCGCGCCACCGATCGCTCCGAGGTGAACTTGCTGATCGCGTAGAAGGAAACAGGATCGCAAGGCGTCTCCTCATCCAATACCGGATAGCGCTGCCCAGCAGCGCCATAGGCGGAAGCGGAGGATAGATTGACGACCCGTCGAACCCCACGGCGGACCGCCGTGCTCAGGATCGGCATTTGGGCCATCACGTTGATTTCAAGGATACTCGAAGTGTTGGTTCGTTCGAGATGATCTCCGGCCGTTATGGCGGCGCCTAGGACGATCGCATCAAAGCCCTGTTTTACAAGCGCATCGATCCTTTCCACGTCCGTGATCTCGCCCTGAACAACCGTGAGCCGTTCCCGGTAATCGGCAAAGGATCGCTCCGCTCCCGCCGGAAGTTGCTTGCGATCATACAGCGTCACGTCATGGCCGCGCGCGAGCAGCACCTCCGCGAGATTGAGGCCGACAAATCCGGTGCCGCCGAAAATGACGATCTTCATCGCGCGCGATCCACCGTCATAGCAGCTTCGCCCCGAAATTCCGCTCCGGATCCATGTCGGCCACGAGCCGGCCAGTCGGCTTGGCCGCCTCACCGCCACTGCGCGCGAGGAATTTTCCGCTTCCGGGGCTCGCCAGGCACTTGTCGCCATCGACGACAACGCGACCACGCGAGAGCGTGGTCACCGGCCAGCCCCTCAGCTTGCGGCCGGCAAATGGCGTATAGCCGGTGAGGTCGTGCATCATCTCGTCAGCGATCGTCGTCTCGCGGTTGGGATCCCAGATCGCGATATCGGCGTCGGCGCCCACCGCGATCGAGCCCTTGCGCGGATGGAGATTGTAGATTCTTGCCGGCGCCGTCGAAGTCAGCTCGACGAATTTCTCCAGGCCCAGCCGGCCCTTCGACACCATCGCGTCGAACAGCAGCGGCAGCCGCAACTCCAACCCCGGCAGGCCGTTCGCGACCTGCTTGAAGTTCGGATTGGGCCCGGCGCGCAGCTTGCCGGTCTCGTCAAAACGATAAGGCGCGTGATCCGACGAGATGGTCTGGAGATCGCCGAGCGACAGCGCCTGCCATAGCGCTTCCTGGTCGGAATGCGTGCGCGGCGGCGGGCTGCACATCCATTTGGCGCCTTCGATGCCGGGCTTATCGAGATCGTTCGCGGTCAGGAACAGATATTGCGGACAGGTCTCGGCGAACACTTTCAACCCCTGCCCGCGCGAGTCGCGGATGACCTTGGCGCCTTCGGCGGTCGAGACATGGAAGATCATGATCGGCTGGTCGATCAGCGCGGCCATGCCGATCAGCCGCGTAAAAGCTTCCGCTTCAGACACGCGGGCATGACTGACCGCATGATATTTCGGCAGCGTGTAGCCCCGTGAGAGCAGGCGCTTCACCATCCAGGCGATGATGCCGTGGTTTTCGGCATGCGCGCACAGCATCGCGCCGGACTGGCGCGCAGCGAGCAGGATGTCGAGCAACGGCTCGTCGTCGACCTTGAGACGGTCGTAGGTCATGAAGATCTTGATCGACGCGTGCCCCTGCTTCACCAGCGCCGGAATGTGCTCCTCGACCGTCTCCTTGGTCGCGTCCGCGATGATCATGTGAAAGGCGTAGTCGATCACCGCGCCCTTCTTGGCCAGCGCGTGATAATCCTCCACCACCTGAGGCAGCTTCATGCCGACATGCTGGGCCGCGAAGGGAATAACCGTAGTCGTGCCGCCAAAGGCCGCCGATACGGTCGCGCTCTCGAAGGTGTCGGCATTCATGATGCCGGCGGCGGACAATTGCTCGATATGGGCGTGGCTGTCGACGCCGCCCGGCAGCACCAGCTTGCCGCGCGCGTCGATCTCCCGCTTGGCCGCCGGAAGGTCGCGACCGATGGCTGCGATGGTTTCGCCGGAAATGGCGACATCGGCCTCGAACACATCGGTGGTGGTGGCGACGCGCCCGCCGCGGATGATCAGGTCATAGGTGGGTTCAGTCATGAGGCACTCCGTGATATGCCCGAGGCAAGTAGTCGTAATTTCGCAGGAAGACCATCATGTCCCGGCCGCGCATTCTCGTCATCAACCCGAACTCCAACCCCGCCGTTACGCAGGGGCTGGCGGACGCGCTGAAGCCGCTCGATTTCGCGGGAGGACCCGAGGTGGTCTGCAAAACGCTGGCGGAAGGTCCGTTCGGCATTGAAAGCCAGGCCGACGTCGACAGCGTCGCAATGCCGCTGCGAAAGCTGGTCGAAGGCGATAACAGCTCGGCCGCCTTCGTCATCGCCTGTTATAGCGATCCCGGACTTCAGGTCTGCCGCGAAGGCACTGACCGCCCCGTGTTCGGCATCGCCGAGTGCGGTGTCCTGACCGCGCTCGCCCGCGCCGAGACGTTTGGCGTCATCGCGATTGCGCAGCGCTCGATCCCGCGTCACATGCGCTACCTGCGCCAGATGGGACTGACCGACCGCCTTGCCGGCGAGCGGCCGCTCAACATGAGCGTCGCCGAGACGGCCTCGGGTGAAGGCACGCTGGCGAAAATGATCGACATCGGCCGCGCGCTGCGCGATGAAGACGGCGCCCGCGCCATCGTCATGGGCTGCGCCGGCATGGCGCGCCACCGGCGTCTGCTGGAGGACGCGCTCGGCATTCCCGTGATCGACCCGACACAGGCGGCCGTCACCATGGCGCTCGGAGCGGTGCAGGTCTCGCGTCACTAGGCGTCCTTCAGCTCTTTGGCATCCTGCCGCGCGAGCCATTGCGCGTGGCTCTCGCGCGCAAGCGCAAACGTGTCTCGCTGCGTCGTATAGAGATTGCCGAACATGCGGCCGATCGGCCGGTAGGCGTCGAGATCGACATACATGTTGACCTCGTCGACCAGTCCCTCGCGAGCATGAACCCTGAGCACCTCGCCGACGAGGAGCTCGCGATCGGGCGAAAAATTCAGCACCACATGGCGACGGCATTCCAGCGCAAACGGTGCAGCAGCGAGCCTCGGCACCTTCACGTCAACCGAGGGAAGCGTGGCCAGCCCCGTCGCCGCAACCTCGCTGTCGCCGGACGGGAAATCGACGGCGCAGTCGTTCATCGTCGCCGACAATGCCTCGTCCACCATGTGGACGACAAACTCGCCGTCGCGGTGGATGTTGCGGGTCGTGTCCTTCGGGCTGTGATCGGGCTTGTGCTGGAGCCCCAGCACGATCAGCGGGGGATTTTCCGAGAAGACGTTGAAGAAACTGAACGGCGCGGCATTGACCGCCCCGTTCTCGTCCAGCGTCGTCACGAGCGCGATCGGTCGCGGCACCACCACACCACACAGCAGCTTGTAGCGATCGCGCGGATCGAGCTCGCGCAACGAAAAGCCCGATGTACTCATGTCCGACATCACTTCTCCGGCGGCGGCATCGCGCCGGTTTGGCTGGTGATCAGGCCATAATGCTCAATGCGTCGGTGCCGGGCGAAATCGAAGATCGTGGTCTTGCCGAAGGTCGTGGCGTCGAGGTCGCAAGCATGAACCAGAACCTCGTCATCTTCCGTCTTGGCTTCGGCGACGATCTCGCCATTGGGATCGACGATCAGGCTGCCGCCAAACAGCGGGTGCCCGTCCTCGACGCCCGCCTTGCCCACGGCGACGACCCAGGTCGCGTTCTGATAGGCACCCGCCTGCACGGAGAGGCGGTTGTGAAACAGACGCTTCTCGACGCCCTCCTCGCTCTTCTCCGCGTTGACGGACGGCGTGTTGTAGCCGATCAGCACCATCTCGACGCCTTGCAATCCCATGACACGAAAGGTCTCGGGCCAGCGCCGGTCGTTGCAGATGGCCATGCCGATGATGCCGCCCAGCTCGCGCCAGACCTTGAAACCGAGGTCGCCCGGCTCGAAATAGCGTTTCTCCAGATGCTGGTGCGAGCGCTTGGTGTCGTACTCCACATGGCCCGGCAGATGGACCTTGCGATACTTGCCGACGATCTTGCCGGACTTGTCGGTCAGGATCGCGGTGTTGAAATGATGGCCGTCGGGCGTCAGCTCCGCATAGCCGAAATTCATGGCCATCCGATGCTGCGCCGCGCGCTCGAACAACGGCTTTGTCGCCGCACCCGGCATCTCGCGTTCGAACCAGTTGTCGAACTCGGCGCGGTCTTCGACGTACCAGCGCGGGAAGAACGTCGTGAGCGCCAGTTCCGGATAGACGATCAGGTCCGCGCCTTTGGCCTTGGCCTCGTCCATCAGCGCAATCATGCGCTTGACCACCGCCTCCCGGCTGTCGGCTTTCTGGATCGGGCCCATCTGGGCGGCGGCAACATTGACGATACGCATTCGTGAGTTTCCTGATGACCTATTATGCGAAGCTGACCATCGCAGCTTCAACAATTTTCCGGCGCGCGCAGCATAACGCAGGCTCGCACCGCTTTTCCAGCCGGACGCGCCTCATGCCGTCCGCCCCCATTCGGCATCCTGCAAGAGCCGCCAGTTGATCTTGTTGCTTGCGGTGCGCGGCAGAGACTCGACGAAGACGACGGCCCGCGGCGCCTTATAGCTCGCCATCGCACCGCGCGCCCAGTTCACGACGTCGTCCGGCGACGTGGTCGCACGCGCCGCCTCGTCCAGCACGATTAGCGCCTTGACGGTTTCGCCGCGGTAATCGTCCGGCGCCGACACGATGCAGCATTCCCGGATGGCGCGATTCTGGTACATCGCGGCTTCGACCTCGGCGGGCCACACTTTGAAGCCGCTGACATTGATCATTCGCTTCAGGCGATCCACCGCAAAGAAATAGCCGTCGGCATCGCGATAGCCGAGATCGCCGGTGCGCAGGAACCGCTTGCCCGAGAGCTCGATGAAGGATTCAGCATTGGCCTGTGGCCTGTTCCAGTATCCCCGGAGCACCTGCGGCCCGTGCACGACGATCTCGCCGGTGACATTGTCGTCGAGCTCGATCAGGCTCTCGGGATCGACGACCCTCGCATCGGTCTCGTGAACGGCAATGCCGAGGCATTGTCGCTTCGGCGCCGCCATCGGATTGATGTGGGTCGGCGACATCGTCTCGGTCATGCCGTACCCCTCGACGAAATCGAGGCCGAAGCGTCCTTTGAGCCGCTCAGCGACCGCCGTCGGCATCGCCGCGCCGCCTCCGGTCAGCACCTTGAGTTTCGCAAAACACCGGTCGCGGAACCGAGCGCTGGCGAGGACGTCGACGATCATGGTCGGCGCCGCGTTCCAGAACGTGACGCCATAGCTCTCGAACAGGTCCGGGAGCAGGTCCTTGTCCCACCGCGCCATCAGCAGCAGCGTGGCGCCCGCCACCATCGCGGCATTCATCGACCCCTGCATGCCCGCGACGTGGAACAGCGGCATGAAGCCGGTCATGACGTCGTCAGCGCCCATTCCATACCAGCGCGCCTGCAACAGGGCAGTGAACAGCGCACTGCGATGGGTATGCATGCACGCCTTTGGCTTGCCCGTCGTCCCCGACGTATAGGCCAGGATCATGAGATCGTCGGGACCTGCACTCATGGTCGCCGGCGACACGCCTTGCGTGATCGCCGATGACCAGGAATGCCAGCCCGACGACGACGGCACCTTCGACGGTGCTTCGGTCACGCAGGACGGCAGCGTATAGGGTGTCGCGGCCGGAACCTCCTCGCGATACTGCGCCACAACGGCGTGGGTGATGGCCTCGCCCACCAGAGCGGCAAAAACGCCGCTTAGCTCACTGCCGATGATTGCGACCTTCGCGCCGCTATCCGCGGCGAGACAGTCAATTTCGGCGGTCTTGTTCATGGGATTGACTGGCACGATCACCGCGTCCGCCCGCATCACCGCATAATAGGCGATGACATATTGTGGCGAGTTCTGGAGCGCGATCATGACACGGGCGCCGCGCGTCACGCCGCAAACGCCTTGCAGGAAGCCGGCCATGGCGTCGACGCGATCGCGCAGCTCGGCATAGCTCAGGCTCGCGCCATAAAACACCGTCGCCGGATGCGACGGCCGGTCGTTCGCGGCACGTGCCAGCGCATCATAGAGCGTCCCCTCCGGCATCGCGAGATGCCAGGGCTCATGCGCCGGCCAGGCCGGCGATCGACGGGCTGTTGCGTGATCTGCCCTCACCCCTGCTCCTTGTCCGCGATGTCGAGGCCGTGGTCGAGCGCGTCGAGAAGCAGCGTAGCTTCGTGCTCTGAGATCACCAGCGGCGGCGCCAAAAACAGCGAGGTCTGCTCGCCGCTGGTTCCGATCACCGCTCCGGCCTGCAGCGCCCGCTCCGCCACGCGCGAGGCGATTGGCACCTCGGTCGTGTCGGCGTGCCAGGTACGCCAATCCGGTCCGTGCAGCTCCACCGTCCAGTGCAGCCCCTGCCCCGCCACACGCTGGACGCTCGGATGCTTTTGCGCGATCTCGAGCAGGCGACGGGTGAACAATTTCTCGAGCTTCTGGACGTGCTCCAGAATCTTCTCGTCGGTGACGACCTTCAGATAGGCGCTGACGGCGGCCATGCTGATCGGATGGCCGCGCAGCGTGCCGTAGTTCTGCCAGCTCGTGCCCTTGAGCCGCTCGACGATGTCTTTGGACACCACGACGGCGGCAACCGCCGCCGCACCGCCGCCGAGCGATTTTCCGAGTGTCACGATATCGGGACGGCTCTCCGCGCCCTGGAATGCGAACCAGCGCCCCGCGCGTCCTGCGCCTGTGACAACCTCGTCCGCGATCCAGTACGAGCCCGCCCGCCGCGCACAGCGCGCGACCTCGTCCTGATAGGAGCCGTCGTAATAGATACCGCCTTGCGTGTAGTCGATGATCGTCGCCGCCGTGTCCGAGAGCAGCCGCGGGGCATCCGCCAGATATTCGCTCGGCGGCGTATTGTTGGCCGGCGCGCCATAGATCGCGCCGTCCGGCGCCGGAAGGATCCGCACCGGCGCCATCGGCGCCGGTAGCTTCGAGCCACCGGCATGCACCGCAAGACCGCCGTGCCATTGCGGCTGCACCGTCATGCTGCGCGACAGGCCGGTGATGCCGTGATAGGCGCGCTCGCGCGTTGCCAGCGCGGAGCGCTGCGTCAGCGCTTGGCAGAGCGACAACGCCATGTCGTTGGCCTCGCTGCCGCTGATGCAGAAGCGGACAGCACCGACCCAATCCTCTTCGCCTCTGAACGCGGTGGCCATCAGATCGTCCGCCGCCTGCTCGCGCCCGACCCAGGTCCAGCCTTCGTTCACGACCGGCGTATCCGCGGCATGGCGGATCGCCTCCACCATCGCGGGGTGGCGATGTCCGAGGCCGCCACCGGTGTTGCTGCCATCGATCAGCTTGCGGCCATCGGAGAGATGAAAATAGACGCCCTCGCCGCCGACCACGGCCATCGGCGCGGCTTCGCCTGCATTCAGCCCGGTTCGCAACAATTTGCTCATCGCCATCCCCTCACTCTGCCGCTACGGCGCCATAGCCGCCGCCGCCGCACATCTCGATCGTGACGAGATCGTCTTGCTGCAACACCAGGTTCGATTTGCCGTCGATCGCGACGTTCGCGCCCTGCCGGACCAGCGAGATGCGGCAAGCCTTGCCGGATTCGCCACCCTGCATTCCGAATGGCGGGATCACCATGCGCTCGATGCACGTGGTCAGATGCATCGATGGCGCCAGGATGCGGTACGTGCGGACGGAGCCGTCACCGCCGCGATGCGCACCGGCGCCGCCGGAATCCCGGCGAATGGCCTGCTGCTCCAGGCGGATCGCATAATTCGCCTCGATCACCTCGACCGGCGTGTTCGAGGTGTTGGACAGATGCACCCGGGTTGCCGACATGCCGGCCCGATCGTGCCGCGCGCCCTCGCCGCCGCCGTGAACCTCGTAGAGCATCTTCCACGAACCGTTCTGCCGCGGTTCGGCAAAGAACAGCACACCCGCGGTGGTCGCACCGCCAGCCGACAAGCGTTCTGGGATAGTATCCTGCATCGCACGAAAAATCGCATCGACGATGCGCATGGAGGTCTCGTGGTTGCCGGCGGCAACCGACGCGGCCCAGCCCGGCTCCAGGATCGAGCCCGGGCGCGTGATGATGGTCAGAGGCCGGAGCGCGCCCGCATTCTGATTCATGTCGCGCCCGCTCATGATGCGCGCAGCATAGGCGACAGCCGAGCGGGCCATGAACGGCGTCGTGTTGCAGAAGTTCGAGACGCGGTCGCAGCTTCCAGAGAGATCGAAGGTCGCCTCGTCACCGCGAATACTGATCTTCACATGGATGCGCGCGGGCGCGTTGTTGACGCTGCCGTCGTCGAGGTAGTCTTCACCTTCGTAGACGCCGTCCGGCAGCGCACGCAGTGCCTCGCGCATCTCGATCTCGGAGAGATCGTGCAGGCGGGACTGCGTCGCCATAAAGACCGCCTTGCCGTGCTCGCGGCAAAGCTCGAGGATGCGCTTCTCGCCGGCCTTGGTCGCCGCGATCTGGGCGAGCAGATCGCCCTCGCAGGATTCGGCATCCCGGACGTTGGCCTTGAGCAATTGCACGATCGGCGTGATGACGCCGGCCGAGGTTGCGATCAGCACCGGCGGAATCCGCATCGCCTCCTGGAACGTGTCGATGGCTTTTGCAAAATAGCTGCCCGGCCAGGTGCCGCCGATGTCGGGCCAGTGCGCAAGGCTGACCGCGAAGGCCACGATCTCGCCCTCGAAGAAGACGGGCCGCACGACCTTGACGTCGTTGAGGTGATTGCCGCCGAGCGCGCCGACATTGTAAATCACCACGTCGCCATCGTTCAGGTTTTCGCGCGGCATCACCTTCAGCAACTCTGGGATGGTGTAGGCCATCGCGCCGAGATGGATCGGGATGTCGCGGCCCTGCCCGACCAGGCCGCCGTGGCCGTCGGTGATCGCGGAGGAAAGATCCCCGGCCTCGCGCAGCAGCGGCGAGCGCGCCGAGCGCGTCATCACCAGGCTCATCTCCTCGGCCGCAGCGGAGAGCCCATGCCGGATGACTTCGACGACAAACGGATCGAGCGTCATGCCGCCCTCCGCGTCAGGAACAGGTTGCCGGCGGCGTCGGGTCTTGCCTGCCAGCCGGGCGGGACAACCACGGTTGACCAGGCGTCCTCGATGATCGCGGGGCCGCTGACGATCTCGGCCAGCGCGGCGCGGTCGATGATTGCGGTCTCGGTCTCGTGCAAGCCGTCGAACGAGCAGATGCGCTTGCCCGACGACACCGCCCTCGCCACGGTCGCGGGCCGGCTCACAACAGTCGTCGAAGGACGCCGCGCCTGCACCCGGACGGATTCAATGACGCAAGGCTCGCTTGTCGCATAACCGAAGAGCTCGTGATGCCGTGTCAAAAAGTTCTTCTTGAGCTTGGCTTCATCCAGCGGCAAAGCGAACGGCACCGGAATGGCATCGTTTTGCGCCGCGTACCGCATCAGGGCAACGAGCTCGACCTGAATCTCCGCTTTCACAACCCCGTTGGCGATCAGCGGCGCCGAGGCATCGTCAATCAACGTTCCGATCCGTTCCGACACGCGCGCGAGGTCGATGCCATCAAGCGCTGCGCGCAGAGTCTGCTGCTGGAGGAAGCTGAAATCGGCGGTGAGGCAGCCCAGCGCCGAGAAAGCGCTCGATGCGCTCGGCACGACTACCTGCGCAATCCCGTAGAGGTCGGCAAGGCCTGCGGCATGCATCGGGCCGCCACCACCGAAGGCGAGCAACGTGCAGTCACGCCCGTCGATACCGCGCTCGACCGTGACGCGGCGGAGCGCACGCGCCATCGTGGCATTGGCGACCTTGATGATGCCGAGTGCCGTTTCGGTCAGGCTCAGTCCGAGCGTATGGGCGATCGGCGCGATGACGCGCTTGGCGGCCTCGATGTCGATGCCAATGCGCTCGCCGAGTTTTGTCTGGGAATTGAGATAGCCGAGCACGGCATTGGCGTCGGTGATGGTCGGCTCAAGGCCGCCGCGGCCGTAGCAGACCGGCCCCGGCTCGGAGCCGGCGCTCTCCGGCCCGACCGTCAGGCCGCCGGGACCGTTGCGCACGATCGATCCGCCGCCGGCCCCAATTGAATGAACCGCAAGCATCGGCTGACGCAGCGGCTTGTCGCCGAGCATGCGGCCGTCGGTCATTTCCGCCTGGCCGTCGACAATGAGACAGACGTCCGTCGTGGTGCCGCCCATGTCGAAGGTCAGCATGCGCGATGTGCCGAGCTGGCGCGCGATGCTGACCGAGGCCGAAACACCGGCCGCCGGGCCCGACATCGCCATCACCAGCGGCCGCTGCTTCACGGCGGAGATCGGGACCATCGCGCCGGCGGAGTGAAACACCTGCAAGCCAGGACCGATCGGCAGCCGCTGCTCCAGCTCGCTGAGATATTCCACCGCGATCGGCATCGCGGCGGCGTTGAACACGGTCGCCGAGGTCCGCTCATATTCGCGCGCCTCGGGATTGACCTCGTGCGACAGCGAGACATGGGCGACGACATCCTTGAGGCGCTCACCGAGCATCTTTTCATGCGCCGGGTTAGCGTAGGCATGCAGCAATGCCACCGCGACGCTCTGCACGCCAGTCTGTTTCAGCCACGCCACCAGACGCTCGATCTCCGCGTCCTCCAGCGCCTTCAGCACGCGTCCCTCGTGATCGAGGCGCTCGGCGAGCCCAAAGCACCGCTCGGGCGGCACCAGCGGCGGCGATTTTGGCGGAATGTCCAGACGATAGAGATCGCGGCGGCGATAGCGCGCGATCTCCAGCACATCGGCAAACCCTTCGGTCGCGACCAGCGCCACCTTCGGCAGCCGGCCCTCGACGATGGCGTTGGTGACGCGCGTGGTGCCGTGGACGAAGCGCTTGACCTCGCTCTTGCGCAGGCCCACCGCCTCAATCGCCTCCAGCATCGCTTGAACCGGAGCCTGCGGCCGTGACGGCACCTTGGCGATCCGCGCCTCGTTGGAATCGCGCCGGATCGCGATGATATCGGTGAAGGTGCCACCAATATCGGTCCCGACTTCCCAGTGACTGTTGGAATCGCTCATGTGCTGGGTCAGCTAGGCATGACGTCCGGACCGGACATCGGGTCCCTGCCTTCCATCGTGACTTTCCATGCCGAACCGAGAGCGATCATCATGCATCCCTTCTCATGCCATCGTCGGAGAGCGTGCGACAGAGCTGTCGTCCGAGTTGTCGCAAACCGTCCTGCGGCCGACGCCGCGCGCCGCGACACCGGTTGCACGTTTTGATGCAGCATTGCTCACGTCAAGGGCACGCGAACGAAGATCGTTTGGCGTGACACGCGTGCAGCACACCCCAGTTTTCCAAGCGCAAATCGCATCATTTGGTGCACCGCGATATCGAACGCCTCCCGCGCCTGGCTAATTTGCAGGCGCTTGTCCGATCCTTTGGGACAGTCAGTTGCCTAGGAGCTATGCAGCGCACTCGGCTCAGCCTCTCTCTATTGTATGAGCAGTTTTCCGTATCCGGCCAGCCGCAAGGCCTCTTCGAGCGAACGCAGCTCCTCCGCTGTCGCCGGCGGCTGCGGCGGCCGCGCCGCATCGCATGAAAGCCGTCCAAGCAATTTCAGGCAGGCCTTGAGCCGCACGGTTGCCCGTCCGCCCGGCGCATTGCGGTAGATCGCGACCGCCAACGAATACAGTTTTTCATGCGCGGCGCGCGCGTGTTCCCAATTGCCGACCTCGGCCGCAGTCCACAAGCTGACGACAAGCTCCGGCACGACGCAGGCGAGGCTGACCTGGCTGCCGGCCGAGCCGACGAGATAGCTCGTCATGAGGTGCTCGTCACCCGAGCCCAGCACGACGAAGTCCGGCCGCAGCTTTCGGATCAGCCTCAGGTTCTGCTCGTAGGTCGCGACCTCCCAGCTACCTTCCTTCACGGCGACGAAGCGTGGGTCGGCGACCAGCCGCTCCAGCAGCGACGGCGCATAGGCCATGGCACCCGCGCCGACCGGTGCGGCGTAGAGCATCAAGGGCCCGGTCGTCGCATCGCGAATGCGACGGTGATGCTCGATGACGCAGTCATCTGCGTGAGCCAGCGCCCAGCTGTTCGGGGGAAACACGAGAAGCCCGTCGGCACCTGCCTGCTCCAGCGCGGCCGCCTCGCGCGCGGCCTCAAGGCTCGATTCATGATTGACCCCGGAGACGATCAGGCAATCCTTCGGTGCATGCGCACGCGCCAGCTCCACAACCCGCCGCTTCTCGGCCAGCGACAGCACGAAATTCTCGCTGGCGTGGCCGTTGATCAGGAGCCCATTGATGCCGGGCACGGATGCGACCGAGGCGAGATGCGCAGCCAGCGCCGGCTCGTCGATTTCGAAATCGGGCGTCATCGGCACGATCGTCGCGGCATGGATGCCGCGCAGGCGATCGCCGAAGGTTCGCGTTTCCGCCGACATCGCCGGCTAATGAATGATCTGGTCGAGGAACGTCCGCGCCCGCTCGGACTTCGGATGCTTGAAGAACTCCTCCGGTGCGGCCTGCTCGACGACCTTTCCCTCGTTCATGAAGACGATGCGGTCCGCGACCTCGCGGGCAAAGCCCATCTCGTGGGTCACGCACATCATGGTCATGCCCTCCTCTGCGAGCTTCTTCATGGTCTCCAGCACCTCCTTGACCATCTCCGGATCGAGCGCCGAGGTTGGCTCGTCGAACAGCATGATCTTCGGCTGCATGCACAGCGCGCGCGCGATGGCGACACGTTGCTGCTGGCCGCCCGACAGCTGCCCTGGGAATTTTTCGGCCTGATCCGGTATCCGGACCTTGGTGAGGAAATGCATGGCGAGGTCCTTCGCCTCCGCCTCCGACATCCCATTGACGGTCATCGGCGCCAGGATGCAATTCTCGAGCACCGTCATGTGCGGGAACAGGTTGAAGCTCTGGAACACCATGCCAGTGTCGCGTCGGATCGCATCGATGTTCTTGCGCTGATGGTCGAGCTCGACGCCGTTGACGTAGATCAGGCCCTCATCGTGCTTCTCGATGTGGTTGATGCAGCGAATGAGCGTCGACTTGCCCGAGCCGGAGGGGCCGCAAACGACGATCTTCTCGCCCCTCGCAACCTTCAGATCAATCTGGTTCAGCGCTGTGAAGTCGCCATAGTGCTTGTAGACGGCCTCCATGCGCACCGCTGGCGCCTGCACCATTGCCCCCGTCACGCTGCCATCCATGGCCGTGCTCATCGATACCTCACTCATGCGCGGGCCTCGACGCTGGCGACCGGGAGACTCGCGGCAGAGCGCTTCGCCTTCACGGCGCTCGATCGGCCAAAATGCTTCTCAAGACGACGCTGAACCGCATCCCAGACGGAGGTGAGGATCAGGTAGTAGGCCGTCGCCGCCGCATAGACTTCGAGGATCTGAAAGTGCTCCTGCATCAGCATGTCGCTGCGGCGCATGATCTCCTCGACCGAGATCACGGAGGCGAGCGACGTCGCCTTCAGCAGCGAATTGATGGAGTTGCCGAGCGGCGGGATCATCAGCCGGAACGCCTGCGGCAGGGTCACGCGACGGAGCGTCACCCAGGGCGACAGGCTAAGCGCCCAGGCGGCTTCGCGCTGGCCTGCCGAGACGGCCATGAAACCGCTGCGCACGATCTCGGCGAGATAGGCGGCTTCATTGAGGATCAGTCCGACCAGTGCGCAGGTGATCACGCTGAACTTGATCCCCAGTTGCGGCAGGCCGCTATAGATCACGACGAGCTGGATCAACAGCGGCGTGCCGCGGAAGAACCAGATGTAGAACCGCGAAAAGCCTGACAGCACCGGATTGGACGACATGCGCATCAACGCGATGCCCATGCCGAGAACCAATCCGCCGGCCACGGCCGCCACGGTCAGGCCGATGGTGACGAGCACACCCTTCATCAGGAAGTAGTTGAAGAAGTAGTTGACGGCGGCCGTCGGACTGAAATGGCTCATCGGCTCGTCTCCGTAGCTCTCAGGCCGGGCCCGGGCCGGCGATCGCGATCGGCTGATCCGCGGGCAGGCTGGTCAGGCCGAACTTGTCGAACAGCGCCTGATAGCTGCCGTCAGCCCGCATCGTGTTCAGCGCCTTGATAACGGCCTCGGCGACTTTCTTGTTGCGGAATGCCATCGCGGTGCGCGCAAGGCCAAGCCCGCTCAAGACTTCCTTGACGCGGCCGCGGCCGACAAGATCGCGCGCCACGCTGTCGACGAGCAGCGCGTTCTCCACCTGCCCCGCGAGCAGCGCACTCACGACGTTGGTCGCCGTCGGGAACGTGCGCATCTCGACGGCTCCGCCGCCTTTCGCCACGCTCGCGTCGCTGAATTTCTTGAGCCAGTTCATCTGATAGCTGCTGACCTCGACCGCGGATGATTTACCGATCAGGTCATTTTCGGTAGCAATTTTTGTGCCGCTATCGGGCGCAACCACGACGGATATCGCCTGGGTTGAATAGGGCACCATGTACATCAGCTTCGAACGTTCCTCGGTCCAGAACATGCCGGTATTCATGCCGTCGATGCGGCCTGCGGTCATGGCCGGGATCATCGCCGGAAAATCCATCCGGACAAGCTCGACCGGGAGACACAGACGTTTGCCGAGCTCGACAGCGAGTTCCACATTGAGGCCCTGCAACTGCCCGTCCTTGTCGACGAATTGCTGTGGCGGATTGGTCGGATTGATGGAGAGCTGCAACTTGCCCGGCGCAATCAGATTGTCGTCGGTGATCGCGGGCGTGCAGGCGGCATGCGCCGCATTGGATGCGAGAACGAGCGCGGCAGCCGCGCTCAAGCGAAGCAGTGTCGAGACCATGTATTACCTCCAGTAAGACGCCAATGACCGATGCAGTCCCTCGACCAGGATTCCCCTCGACGTTTCTTGGATGCGGCCGGCCGGACTTTGCGACACGGCGGACAGCATCGTCTTCGATCCCCTCAAGCCGGTCCCGACATCGGCTTGAGCTGGATGCGCACGAAATTCTTCACCAGGGATTCGAACGGACCGAATCCCCTCACCTTCAGAAACTCCGGCGTCTCGAACGCCCATCGTCCCGCGACTTCGTACATGGCCGCGTATTTCGGCCCGTCTCCGACAGAGACGAAGCGTTTTGCGGAGAGCCAACCCGGACAGGCGAGCAGATCCGGAAAATGCCTCTGCTCGTACCAGGCGTTGAACGCCGCTTCATGCTCGGGATCGATATCGACCCGCACAATGTGGATGAAGGATTCGTCCGCCATGGCGACCCCTACCTCAGGCGAATGTCGCCGGCCGCGCGCGCGACGCCGACGGTCGTTGCGATGGCGTCGCACAGCGCGGGAAGCACTGGCAGCAGCGGCGGCCGCGGATCGGCTTTACCGATCAGGCCAAGCGCCTTCAGCCCCTCCTTCATCCGCGTGTGCATGTCCATGATCGGCGCGGGGCCATAGATCGCCCGGACGATCGGATAGAGCCGCTCGTTGACGGCGCGCATTGCCTTGAGATCGTCGGCAAGCGCGGCCTGCCACAGCACGATGAACAGATGCGGCGCGAGGCTGACGAGGCCGGAGAGAATGCCGTCGCCGCCGATGGCAAGCTGCGGCAGGAACCAGTTGAAATTCGACGGCAGGATCGCCACGGAAGGATCGGCCTGCTTGACCGCCCGCCGGTTCTCGTCATAGGCGAAGATGGTGTCGCTGCCCTCCTTGATCGCGATGACGCTGTCGAGCGCAGCAATCTTCGCCAGCGTCTCCGGCGAATAGCCGAATCCGGAGCTGAGCGGATACTGGAAGATCGATACCGGAATCCCGATGGCGGAACTGACCGCCTGCACGAAGGCCACCGGCGCGCGCGAGGTCGCCGATGCACCACCTCCAAGTGGCGCCGGCGGGAATAGCACAGCGCAGTCCGCGCCGGCGGCTTCGGCGAGCTGGGACTGATGGATCGCCTCGGCAGTCGAATGCGCGATGATGCCGGCCAGCAGCGGCTTGCCGCCGATCTGCCGACGTGTCCGCTCGATCACGGCCTGGCGCTCGTCGTCGGAGAGCGATCCGCCCTCGCCGGCATGTCCGTTGACGAACACGGCCGCCACTCCGTCTGGGCACGCACAATAGTCGAGCACGCGGGCGTAGCCGTCCCAGTCGATCGCGCTATCGTCCCTAAAGGGCAGCACGGTTGCGACCGTGACGCCGCGCAGATCAGGCTTCTTCATCGGCTTGCTCATGACGGTTTCCGCCGCGGAAATTTCAGGCTCGCGCGCGCCTTCAGCACTTCGAGACCACCTTCATTGCGGGCGCTCGCCTCCCAGATGACGGTTCGGGTCTCATCGTGTTGCTCCGCGATCCAGACGTCGAAGGTCAGCGTGTCGCCGTAGAACACGGGGCCGGTGAACCAGAACCGGTCCTCCACCGACACGCCGATGGTGCCGACCAGCTCGCTGGTGAGGATGCTGGTGCAGAGGCCCGCAACCATGATCCCCGGCGCCAGCCTGCGGCCGAAGCGGGTCGCGCTTGCATAGACCTCATCGACATGGACGGGCCCGAAATCGCCGGTCGCGGCGATGTACAGCGCACCATCGGCCTCGGTGATGGTCTTGCTGAGGCTGACCCTGTCGTTGACCTTCAGATCGTCGAAGGATTTCGGCTCGTACATGGCTCAGCCCTTCGCGAAGGGAACGAGCATCGCGGTGCCATCCACCACGATCGCGCCTGAGGGCGACAACGTGCAGGTGACGCGGCAGGTCGCCTCGTCGCCGGCGACCTCGACGATCTCGGCCTTGGCCTCGACGGAATCGCCGACGATCACCGGTGCGGCAAAATTCAGCGCGATGCTTCCGATCCGCCGCGTCGGCCCGCCGAGCTGGCTAAGGCAGGTGGTGGCGAGACCGCCGACGGCGAGCTCGAAGGCGACCATGTTGGAGGCGCCCGCCTTCTTGGCGCGGACGGCATCGACATAGAGACCGCCGAGATTGCCGCTGATGCCGGTGAACATCGCCTGTTCGGCCACCGTCATCGTTTTACGGAAGGCGAAGGCTGCGCCGGGCTTGAGAGGTGAATGAGACATCGGTCGTTCCCTAGAGCTGCAAGCCGTTCTTGATGGTGCTGCGCGCAACCAGCATGCGGTGGATTTCGGAGGTACCGTCATAGATGCGGGTGACCCGCGCATCGCGATACATGCGCTCCAGCGGCAGGTCCTTGCTGAATCCCATGCCGCCGAACACCTGGATGGCGCGGTCGACCACGCGGCCCTGCATCTCCGAGGCCGCGACCTTGATCATCGAAACCTTGTCGCGTGCATCCCGCCCCTGGTCGATGTCCCAGGCCGCGTTCATCACCATCATCTTGACGCCATAGATCTCGGTGGCGGAATCGGCGATCAGCTTTTGCACCATCTGGAAGTCGCCGATCAGCTGGCCGAACTGGCGCCGCTCGCCGGCGTGCCGGCGCATCATCTCGAGCGCGCGCTGCGCCATGCCGACGGCGCGCGCGCCGATATGGGCGAGCCTGATCTGGAGCACGCTCTGCATGATCAGCTTGAAGCCGCCGCCGACCTCGCCGAGCACGGCGTCCTTCGGGATGCGGCAGTCCTCGAACGACAGCTCGGCGTGGCCGTAGCCGCGATGGCCCATCATCGGCTGGGTGCGCGCCACCTTGAAGCCGGGCGTGCCGCGGTCGACCAGGAACAGCGTGATGCCGCCGCGGGCCCGCTTGTCCTTGTCCGTCAGCGCCATCAGGATCACATAGTCGGCGATGTCGCCGTCGCTGATGAAATGCTTGGTGCCGTTGAGCACCCAGGACTCGCCGTCGAGATGCGCCGTCGTGCTGATCGAGGCGGCGTCGGAGCCGGCGCCCGGCTCGGTGATCGCCATGGCGCAGATCTTGTCGCCCCTGACCGTCGGCAACAGGTAGCGCTCGATCTGGTGGCCCTTGCAGGCCATCAACATCGGATAGACCTGGCCGAACACACGGCGGATCAGCGCGTCCGAGGTCTTGCCGAATTCCTCCTCGACGAGGCAGTGCTCGACGCAGGACAGCCCGCCACCGCCGACATCGGCCGGCATGTTCATGGCGTAGAGACCGAGCTTCTGCGCCTTGGCTTTTGTCATCGCCAGCGCATCGGCCGGCACCGTGGCCGTGCGCTCCACTTCGTCCTCAAGCGGCTGCACTTCCGTCTCGACGAAGCGGCGGATAGTATCGACCAGGAGGCGCGTATCCTCAGGAATTGAAAAATCGATCATCGCGCCACCCCCACAGCCTTGGCTGCAACCATGGCCTCGATGGCGGCGGCGCCGTAACCGATCTCGCCGAGCACCTCGCGCGTCTGTGCACCGAGCCGCTGCGGCACCAGCCGCACCGCCGGCGTCTGGCCGTCATAGCGCGCGGGATGCGCAACCATCCGGATCGGCGCGCCGCCCGCACTCTGGGCCGTCTTGAACACGCCGAGATGGTTGAGCTGGGGATCCGATTCGAGATCGCGATAGTCCTGCACCGGCGCGTGCCAGATCCGCGCCGCTTCCAGCAAGGGTAACCATTCGGCCGTCGACCTCTGCTTCAGCCTGATAGCAACGATCCGCGTGATCTCCTCTCGCTTCGAAAAACTGTCGGCCTCGCCGAACTGCTTCAATTCCTCGCTGTCCAGCGCGACCGCCAGCGCCTTGGGTGCTGCCATGGAGATCGCGAGATGGCCGTCCGCCGTGGCGTGGACGCCGTAAGGCCCCGGGCTGAACCAGGCGGCAATGCCGGCCGGCCCGCGCGGCGTCGGCGACGGCGCGCCGTTCAGCCAGGCCGTCAGCGGCTCGACCTGGAGATCGATCGCGGCCTGGTACAGGTTGACCTCGACGAGCTGACCCTTCCCGGTCTTGGTCCGCGCGAACAGCGCCGCGAGAATGCTCATCGCATAGAGCGAGGCTGCGTGTTGATCGACGATGACGGCACCGACCGCCGTCGGCTCACCGTCGGCACGCCCGGTCCGCATCGCAAGGCCCGACATCGCCTGAAGCAGGAGATCCTGACCCGGACGGTCCTTGTAGGGACCATCCGATCCGAAGCCCGTTGCGACCGCATAGATCAGGCCGGGGTTGATCGTCTTGAGCGTCTCGTAGCCGAGGCCGAGCTTGGCCATGGTCCCCGGGCGGAAATTCTCCATCACGACATCCGAGGTCGCGACCAGCTTCTTCACGGCGGCGATGCCATCGGGATGCTTGAGATCGACGGCGATGCTGCGCTTGTTGCGCCCGGTCGCGAGATGATTGACGCTGTCGCCCGCGACAAAATGGTTGGCGACAGCCCAGTTGCGCTGAAACGCGCCCTCGATCGGCTCGACCGCGATGACGTCGGCACCGAGATCGGCGAGCGTCTGCGCCGCCAACGGGCCCGCGAGGTAATGATTGAAGCTGAGGATCTTGACGCCGTCGAGCAGGTTCATCCGTTCACACCATGCCTGGCGCGCGACCTGCGCGTTCGGTGACGCTTCTGTCGCTGCGCGATGTCTTCGCGCGAAGCGTAAGCCGCGGCTTCCTGCATCGACAACATCGCCATCAATTATTTTCCGCGCGAGGTTGATAACCGAAATCTATGATGCACATTGTCATCGCTCACTCATGATCGGACCGACCTCATGAATCTCCGACAGCTCGAAATCCTGCGCGCCGTGATGCGCACGCGATCGACGGTCGCGGCTGCGAAGGATCTCGGCATGTCGCAGCCAGCGGTCAGCAACGCCATCAAGCACGCGGAGACCGCGCTCGGCTTCCTGCTGTTCGATCGCATCAACAAGCGCATGATCCCGACCCAGGAGGCGCAGATCCTGCTCGCGGAAGCCGAGCCGCTGTTCCTGATGCAGGATTTGATCAGCCAGACGGCCGCGCATCTGCGCGCCGGCCGCAAGGGGCGGATGCGCATCGTGGCGACGTCCGAATTGTCGGAGTCGCTGTTGCCGCAGGTGGTCGCGCGGTTCAGCCGCGATCATGGCGGTGTCGAGATTTCGCTGGAGACGCAGCGCCTCGACGATCTCCTCGAATATGTCGAGACCGGTGTCGTCGACATCGGCTTCGCCATGGAGCCGCACCCGCGACCGACGCTGGACTATCTGCCGCTGGCGCAGCTCGACATGGTCTGCGCCTGCCCGGCCGACAGTCCGCTCGCGCAGCTGAGCTTCGTCAGCCCCACCGATTTGCGCGACATGCCGCTGATCAACGCCCGGACGTCGAGCCGCATCAGCAGCCTGATTCAGGAGGCCTTTCGCCGCAGTGCCGTCAACTTCGCACCCGCCATCGACGTGCGCTTCATGAACGTTGCCGGACATTTCGTCGAGGAAGGGCTCGGCGTCACCATCATGGACGAGCTGACGGCCTCCTCGAAGCGCTACGACCGTCTCAGAAGCGTACCGTTCAAGCCGAAGACCGAGGTCACCGTGTCGGCAATCGTGCCCGCCGGCCGCATGCAGCAACGGTTGACGCAATCCCTGATCAGGCACGCGCGCGAGGAGATCGCGGCGCGGATTGCGGCGGCGCGGCAGTGATGCCCTCATGCGCTCGCCCGCGATAAGGATGCCGGCCACGCCAATTCGAACCGCTTGACCAGCGCAAGCGCGGCCGCATCCTGCGCCGCCGGCAGCGGCAGCCGCGGCGGGCGTGGATTGCCGACCGAAAAACCCATATGGCCGAGCAGCGCCTTGCTGCCGGCGACATAGGCCTGGCCGCCGACGAATTCGATCACCGGCAGATATTTCAGGTAGAGCTCGCGCGCCTCCTTGATCGCACCGTCATCGGCGACGAGACTGAAGATGCGCGCCATCTGCGACGGCACCACATTGGAGGCGACTGCCACCCAACCCTGCGCGCCTTCCACGAAGGATTCGAAGCCGAGGATGCCGCCAAACACGGTCAGCCTGTCACCGCAGAGGCGGATGATGTCGCGCACCCGCGTCACCTCCAGCGTCGACTCCTTGATATAGAGACAGTTGTCGATCTCGGCGAGGCGCGCCACGAGCTGCGGCTTGAGATCAACATTGGCGGTGGCCGGATTGTTGTAGACCATGATCGGCAGCGAGATCGCCTCCGCCACCGTCTTGTAATGGTGGACGAGCTCGTCGTCGGTCGGCGTCGAGTAGAACGGCGGAATGATCATCACGCCATCCGCGCCTAGTTTTTCGGCACGACGGCTGAGGCGCACGACCTCGCGCGTATCCTCCGCGCCGGTGCCGATCAGCACCGGCACGCGACCTGCGGCCTGGCTGATAACGACGTCGGCAACCAGCGCCTTCTCGTCGTCATCGAGCGACAGGAATTCGCCGGTCGAGCCGAGCGGAATCAGTCCATGGATGCCTTCCGCGATCTGCCAATCGACGAACGCCCGCAGCGATGCGACATCGACGTCGCCGGCCGGCGTAAACGGGGTGATCATGACGGTGTAGGTGCCACGGAACGTCTTCATCGGGGAGCTGCCGGATCATCGAGCGAGGCCACGGGACGGCGATACCTTGCGGAATATCCGCAGGATTTATGCAATCGATTGCGCAACTGGCTCAGCATTGAGCAACACCATCCATTTTTTGGGCTTGATCCCCGCGGATTTGGCCCATAAATTTTCTGCAATCGTTTGCAGTTTATCGGCAGGTTTGATGAGCGTCACGCTCAAAGATGTGGCACAGGCGGCCCGTGTTTCGGTCAGCACTGCTTCCCGAGCACTGACCGGGACGGGCCTGACCAGCGAGCGCACGCAGCAGCGCTTGACGCGCATTGCGCGCGAGCTCGGCTATCGGCCGAACCCGATCGCGCGCGGCTTGAAGACCGGGCAGTCGCGGCTGGTCGCGCTGCTCGTGCACAATCTCACCAACGCCTCGTTCCAGGTGATGGCCGAAGTGGTGCAGGCGCGCCTCAAGGCGCTGGGTTATCAAATGCTTCTGTGCATCGGCGGCGACGATGCCCAGCAGGAGAGCGACACGCTCACCACGCTGGTCGACCACCGCATCGACGGGCTGATCGTGGTGCCCACCGGCAAGAACGGCGCGCAGCTCGAGACGCTCGCCAAGGACGTCCCGATCGTCTGCCTGGTGCGGCGCGATGACGCAACCGACCTCGAGACCGTGCTCGCCGACGATCCGCAAGGCGCCTATCTCGGCACCCGCCATCTGATCGAACTCGGCCACAAGCGCATCGGGCTGATCGTCGGCCGCAGGGACACGACATCCGGCCGCGAGCGTTTGTCCGGCTACATCCGCGCTTTGCGCGAGTCGGACATCCCCGTTGACGACACGTTGATTCACGCCGGCCATTTCGTGCCCGAGACCGGCGCGACCTGCTGCCGCGCCCTGCTCGATCTCCCGCGCCCGCCCAGCGCGATCTTCGTCGCCAATCACGAGGCAACGCTCGGCGTGCTGCGGGTGACGGCGGAGCGGAACATCGCGATCCCCAATGATCTGTCGCTGCTCTGCTACGAGGACATGCCGTGGTTCGAATGGCATCGCCCGGCGATTAGCATCGTCGACAACGGCGCGCGCGATCTCGCCAATCTCGCCGTCGACCGGCTGCTGCATCGCATGGACGCGAAGGGCAATGGTAATGATGGCGTGCGCGAATATCGTGTCGGCGCCCGGCTGGTGCAGCGCGATTCCTGTCGCCGGTTCGACGCTGCGAAGTCCGCGAAATCCAAATCTCCCCCGTCCAAATCGTCTGCGGCCAAGTCGCCTGCGACGAAGCCCGCGAAGGTCTGATCAATGCCCTATGTCGAAGTGCTCGCCCCGCAGGTTCCGCCCCAGCGCAAGGCCGCGCTGGCGCGGTCCGTCACCGACGGCCTGATGTCGGCCTTCGGCGTCACCGCGGATACGATCACGCTCTACTTCCTCCCCATTGCGCCGGAGGACTACGCCCATGCCGGCACGTTCGGCGCACAGGACACAGGCATGCGGATCCTGCTCAAGGTGCACGCCTTCCGCCGCACCGAGGCCGAGCGCCGCGCCGCCGCCATCGCCCTGACCCGCGGCGTGTGCAGCGCTTACGGCGTATCCGGTGACGATGTCGCGGTCTACTTCCTCGATCGCGACAAGAGCGAAGTGTCCCACAATTCCAAGCTCGCCAGCGACTGACGGGAGCCTCACGCCATGGACCGCTTTTACAGCCAAGACCAGAAAGCCCTGCGCGAGACCGCCCGCCGCTTTGCGGAGGCCGAGATCCTGCCGCGCGCGGCGACCATCGACCGCGAGGACCGCTTCGATCGCGCGCTCTACCAGGGCATGGCCGATCTCGGCCTGTTCGGCATCTGCCTGCGCGAGGGCGCGGGCGGCGCCGGGCTCGATGCGGTCGCGGCCTGCATCGCGATGGAGGAGCTGGCGCGCTGCTCAGGCGCGGTCGCCAATGCCTTCGCAATTCCGGTCGAAGCGGTGTTGTTCTTTGACCACCACGGCACCGATGCGCACAAGGCGCTGATCCCGAAAATCCTGAGCGGCGACATCATTCCGGCCACCGCCGTGTCCGAGCCCGATCACGGCTCCGACGTTGCGGGCATCCGCACCAATGCCGTCCGTGACGGCAATGGCTGGCGGCTCAACGGCACCAAGGCCTGGGTGACGCTCGGCGGCGTCGCCGACCGCATCATGGTGTTCGCGCGCACCGGCGCGGATGCCGGCCATCGCGCCATTTCCTGTCTTCTCGTCGACGGCGCCCTGCCCGGCATCGCGCGCGGCAAGAACGAGGAGCTGCTCGGCATGCACGGCCTCGACGACTGCCAGATCACCTTCTCGGACGTGCAGCTGCCGGCCGACAGCGTGATGGGGCCGGAGAACCAGGCCTTCAAGATGGCCATGAGCAATTTCAACTTCAGCCGGCTGATGATGGCCTCGATGGCACTCGGCATGGCGCAGGCCGCATTCGAGGATGCCACCGCCTACGCAAAGGACCGCAAGCAGTTCGGCCAGGCCATCATCGGCTTCCAGGCCGTCCAGTTCATGCTCGCGGACATGTCGACCGACATCGCCGCCGCGCGCCTCCTGATCCATCACGCCGCGCGTCTGCACGATGCCGGCGAGCCGATCGCCAAGGAGGCGGCGCAGGCAAAGCTGTTCACGACCGACATGGCGATGAAGCACGTCTCCAACGCGCTCCAGATCCACGGCGGCAACGGCTATTCGCGCGAGTACCGTATCGAGCGGCTGTTCCGCGACGTCCGCCTCGCCCAGATCTACGAGGGCACCAACCAGATCCAGCGGCTGATCATCGCCCGCCAGGTCGAGAAGGAGGCCGCGTGATGGGACGCGTGCAGTCATGCTGAGCATCATCACCGCAGCAGAGGCCGCAGGCCTCATCCGCGACGCCGACACGCTGATCGTCGGCGGCAATGGCGGCACGGGCGCCGCCGAAGCCATCCTCGATGCACTGGAGCAGCGCTTCCTCGGCGGTCAGGGCCCGCACAATCTGACGCTGATCAACATCACCGGCGTCGGCGCGGTGACCGAGAAGGGCCTCTGTCATCTCGCCCATGAAGGCATGATCGCACGCGTGATCGGCGGCAATTTCGGCTTGCAAGTGCCGTTCATGCGCCTCGTCCGTGACGAGCTGATCGACGCCTACAATTTCCCGCAAGGGGTGATGAGCCAGCTCTGCCGCGCGATGGCGGCGAAGCATCCGGGCGTGCTCACCCATGTCGGCCTCAACACCTATATGGACCCGCGCCAGGACGGCGGCCGCATGAACACGCGCACCACCGCGCCGCTGGTCGATCTGCTCGAGCTGCACGGCCAGTCCTGGCTGCTCTACCGCGTTCCTGCCCCGCCCGATGTTGCCATCATTCGCGGCACCTCCGCGGATGAGGACGGCTATATCAGCATGGAGCACGAGGGCACGACGCGCGAGGATCTCTCGATCGCGCAGGCTGTGCACAATGCCGGCGGCACCGTGATCTGCCAGGTCAAGCGAATCGTCAAACGCGGCTCGATCCATCCGCAGATGGTGAAGATCCCGGGCTTCCTGATCGATCATGTCGTGCTCGAGCCCGATCAGATGCAGACCTACGGAACGGTCTACGACCCCGCGCGCTGCGGCGAGACGCGCGTGCCGGTGGCCATGATCACGCCGGATCCGCTGACCGAGCGGCGCGTGATCGCCCGCCGCGCCGCTTTCGAGCTGCGCCCGCGCGACGTGGTCAATCTCGGCGTCGGCATCTCCGCGATGATCCCCAATGTCGCCGCCGAGGAAGGCATCTCCGACCTGATCACGCTGACGGTGGAATCCGGCGTGGTCGGCGGCGTGCCCGGTCATGCTCGCGAGTTCGGCACCGCGATCAATCCGCGCGTCATCCTCGACCAGGCCTATCAGTTCGATTTTTACGACGGCGGCGGATTGTCATGCGCCTTCCTCTCCTTCGCGGAGGTCGACGAGGCCGGCAACGTCAACGTCACCCGCTTCGGCGACCGCCGCGACGGCTCCGGCGGCTTCATCGACATCACGCAAAACGCCAAGCGGCTGATCTTCAGCGGCACCATGACCGGCGGCAAGTTCGACATCGGTGTCGAGAACGGCCGCCTCGCGATCCGGCGCGATGGCGCCTTCCGCAAATTCGTAGCCCAGGTCGGCCAGATCAGCTTCAGCGCGTCGCTCGCCGCGCAGCGCGGCCAGCACGTCAGCTACATCACCGAGCGCGCCGTGTTCGAGCTCGAGAACGGCAGCGTGACGCTGACCGAGATCGCACCGGGCGCTCGCCTCGAGGAGGACATCCTCGCCCATATGGGCTTCCGCCCGCGCATCAGCCCGCAGCTGCGGGATATGGACCCGCGCATCTTCCGTTCCGGGCCGATGGGGATCGCACAGAGCTTCAAGGCGCTGCCGGCACGGTCACGCAAGGTCGCCTGAGGGATCCCTATGGACACGAGCGCACCGATCAATCTCCGCTATGAGGACATCGCGCTCGGCGCGGAGTTCGAGACCGCCGTGCACACCGTGACGGAGGCCGATATTGCGACCTTTGCCGACGTCACGCGCGACCATCACCCGCTTCATGTCGACGGCGCGTACGCGCGCTCGCGCGGCTTTCCGGCCGTGATCGGCCACGGCCTGTTCGGCCTGTCGCTGATGGAGGGACTGAAGTCCGAGCTGAAGCTGTACGAGGAGACGTCCATCGCCTCGCTCGGCTGGGACGAGGTCAAGTTCAAGGGCCCCATCGTCGCCGGTGACAGCCTGCGGGTCCGCTTCCGCTTCGTCGAGAAGCGGCCGACCAAAAATCCCGAGCGCGGCATCGTCGTCGAGACGCTCGATCTCATCAACCAGCGCGACGAGGTGGTCACCGCTGCCCGCCACATCTCGCTGATTTTGACCCGGCAGGCCGATCAAGGCATGCCGCTTGCTACATGACACGACAACACGAGAAGACGTCGGACCGGAGACGGCTGCCACCCACGATTTGACAGGAGTACTTTGATGCGATTTCCAAAAACCTTCTCCGCTTTCGCTGTTCTGATCGGCCTGTCGCAGGCGGCCGCCGCCCAGACCTGCACGCCAAAGGTGCCGGCGTCGAGCCTGATCGAGGCGCCGAAATGGCAGATGTCGATCAACCCGACGCTGCCGCCGCAGCAATTCGTCGACGACAAGGGCGAGCTGCAGGGCCTCAATGTCGAGCTCGCCCGCGAGATCGCCAAGCGCATCTGCGTCGAGCCGGTGTTCCTGCGCATGGACTTTCCGCCGATGATCCCGGCGCTGCGCTCCGGCCGTTTCGACGCCATCAACACCGGCCTGTTCTGGACCGAGGAGCGCTCGAAAATGCTCTACCTCGTGCCGTATGCGCAGCAGGCAATCAGCATCTACACCGACCCCGCCTCCAGCCTGAAGCTGGAGAAGTTCGAGGATCTCGCCGGCCGCGTCGTCGGCGTCGAATCGGCGACCTACACCGAGCGCAAGGCACGCGAGTTCAGCGCCGCGATGGAGGCCAAGGGCCTGAAGCCGATCGATCTGCGCACCTTCACCACCGTCACCGCGACCTCGGCGGCGCTGCGCGCCGGCCAGCTCGAAGCCGCGCTCAACATCAACGAGACCGCGAACTCGCTCGAGCAGAAGGGCATCGCAAAGATCTGGGTGCGCGACATCGCCGGCACCGACATCACATTTGCCTTTCGTGACAAGCTGCTCGCACAAGCTTTCGCCGACGCGCTGACTGCGGCCCGCGCCGACGGCACCTATGACAGACTGTTCGACAAGTTCGGCATGACCAAGCTGAAGACGACGACGTTTGCCATTCGTGGCGAGGGGCCGACGAACTAAGGGGGCGTGCTCTGCTCTTGTGTCCCGGGCGCGCTGCAACGCTCTTGCGTTGCGGCGCAGAACCGGGACCCAGACGGCGACACCGCACGCGGCGAGATGGCCGGGCGACGAGCCGTCACACCAGGCTCGACTTGCCGCGGCTCAGCACCTCACCGGCGCCCTTGTCGCCGACGATCCTGCCCTGCTCATACACCACCCGGCCGCGGGCAATGGTCGTCACCGGCCAGCCGGTGACGTCAAACCCCTCCCAGGGTGTGTAGTCGGCGCCGTGGTGCAAATCGGCCTGCTGAATGGTCTTCTTCAGCTTCGGATCCCACAGCACGATATCGGCATCGAAGCCGATTCCGATCGAGCCCTTGCGGGGATAGAGGCCGTAGATGCGCGCGTGGTTGGTCGCGGTCAGCTCGACGAACTTTTGCAAGCTGATGCGCCCCTTCGAGACGCCCTCGGAGAACAGGATGGGCAACCGCGTCTCGACGCCAGGGATGCCGTTCGGGACCCAGCGGAACGAGGTGCGGGCATTCGGCGTCAGCTTGCCCTTGGGATCGTCATAGCGGAACGGGCAATGGTCGGACGAGAAGGTCTGGAACACGCCTGACGTGATACCTTCCCAGATCGCCTGCTGGCTCTCGACATCGCGCGGCGGCGGCGAGCAGACATACTTGGCGCCGGTGATGTCCATGTTGAGGCCCTTCATGTCGTCGGCCGTCAGCGTGATGTATTGCGGGCAGGTCTCCGCATGCACCGGCAGGCCGCGCTGCTGGGCCCAGCGCACCTGCTCCATCGCCTCGCGCCCGGAGACGTGGACGATCATGATGGGAACGCCGATCACCTCGGCATGGCTGATGGCACGATGCGTCGCCTCGCGCTCGACGGCCTGGGGCCGCGAGGCGCCATGATAATAGGGCGCGAGGTGGCCTTCACGCTCGAGCTTCGCGGTGAGGAAGCGGATGGCGTCATAGCCCTCGCAATGGACCATCACCAGCGCCTCCTCGCGGCGCGCGACCTCGAACACCTCGAGCAGCTGCCTGTCGCTCAGCACGAGGTCGTCATAGGTCATGAACACCTTGAACGAGGTGTAGCCGTCCTTGACCAGGGCCGGCAGCTCCTGGCCGAGCACGACCGCGGTCGGATCGGAGATGATGAGGTGAAACGCCGTGTCGATGTAGCACTCACCTTCCGCGAGCTTGCGGTAGTTCTCGACACAGGTGCGCAGCGAAGTGCCCTTCTCCTGGAGCGCAAAGGGCAGCACCATGGTGTTGCCGCCGGCCGCCGCCGCGCGCGTCGCGGACGCAAAATCGTCGGCCATCACGACGTCCGGGCCGGAGGCCTGGGAGATGTGGACGTGGCTGTCGATGCCGCCCGGCAGCGCCAGCAGGCCCGTGGCGTCGATCTCGCGCGCGGCGCCCTCGATGCGATCGGCGATGCTGACGATGCGGCCGTCGCGAATGCCGATATCGGCGGAAAACTCGTCGCTGGCCGTCACGATGGTGCCGCCGCGAATGGCGAGATCGAGCTGCGTCACAGAGGTCTCCGTCACTTGGTGATCGGCACTGTCTGGAATATCCGGCCCCACGACGCAAGGGCCGTGATGTCGCCGCCGGCGAGACTGAGGCTTCGCCACAGCGTGACCGCGACCGAGTCGAGCACGGCGATATCCAGATCGCGTTCGAGCGAGGCGGCAAGCGCCGCGCCGTCAAGATTGGTGCAGAGGATGACGACGGCATCGGCGCCCTCGGCCGCCACCGCGCGGATCATGTCTGCGATCGTCGCAGGCGCGACCTCGCCGAAGGAGAAATTGTCGCGAAGCCCAAGATGCCGCTCCGCATGCGGGGCGATCCCCTCCTCGGCCCAGACATCTCCAATGCGCCGCTGAACGTCGTCGGTATACGGCGAGACCAGGCCGACGCACCGGGCTCGAAGCGCGCGGGCCGCATCGATGCAGGCGAGTGTCGAGGTCGTCGCCGGCACGCCGGTGCGCGCCGTGATCGCTTCGCACAGGCTGCGGTCGCGGCCGATGCCGAGCCAGCTGGCGGACGTGCCGTTCCAGGCGATGGCGTCGACCTTGGCATCGGCGAGCAAATCCGCCGCCGGGAGCATCACGGAGGCATCGAACTGGCTCAGTGCGGCCGCATCGAGCGCGATCTCGGTGACACGGAAGCGAGAGAAATGCGCGGTGACGTCGACCACGCCATGCAGCATGGCGCTGGTGACGGGCTCCAGCACCGAATTGGAGGACGGCGTGATCATGCCGAGACGCTTGCGCATGGCCCTACTCTACGACGCCTGCGCGAGCCGCGTCGACTCCTGCCGGATCAGAGCTAGAATGCGGCGCTTGGCGTCGTTGAATTCGGGGCTGGTGATGTCGCGCGGGCGCGGCAGGTCGAAATTGACGGCCTCGCGGATCCGGCCGGGCCGCCTGGTCATCACCACGATCTTGTTGCCGAGCACCAGCGCCTCGTCGACGCTGTGGGTGACGAACACGATGGTGCAGCGGCGCTTCTGCCAGATCGCGACCAGCTCCTCCTGCATCTCGAGCTTGGTCTGGGCATCCAGCGCCGCGAACGGCTCGTCCATCAGGATCACGCCCGGGTTCATCAGCAGCGCACGCGCAATGCCCACGCGCTGGTTCATGCCGCCGGACATTTCGGAGGGATGATGGTGCTCGAAGCCGCGCAAGCCGACGAGATCGATGAACTCCATGGCGCGATCGTAGCGCTCGGATTTAGTGACGCCCTTGAGCTTGAGATGGAAGGCGATGTTGTCGATCGCCGTCAGCCACGGCATCAGGGTCGGCTGCTGGAACACCACGCCGCGGTCCGAGCCCGGCCGCTCGACCTGCTTGCCGCCGACCAGCGTGCGGCCGGAGGTCGCCTGCTCGAAGCCGGCGATGATGTTGAGCAGGGTCGACTTGCCGCAACCGGACGGGCCGAGCAGGCAGACGAAGTCGTTGGTTTCGATGTCGAGATTGATGTTGTCCAGCGTCAGCAAATCGCGGCCGCGCCGCTTGTCGGAAAACACCTTGACGATGTTGCGAAGCTCGATGGCCGCCATCAGCCCGCCCTGCCCTGCACGGTGGTTGTCTGCTGCCAGCGCAGCGTGCGCGCCATGATCGCCTTGAGGCCGATATCTGAGAGATAGCCGAGCAGCCCGATCGAGATCATCGCCGCGAGCACGATGTCGTAGCGCAGGAAATAATAGGAATCCCACAGCACATAGCCGAGGCCGCTCTTGACCGCGACCATCTCGGCCGTGACCGTCAGCATCCAGGCCGAGCCGACCGCGATGCGTAGCCCCGCAAAGATCGAGGGCAGCGCCGCGGGCAGCACGATGTCGGTCAGCATCTGCCGCTGGCTTGCGCCCATCATCGCGCCGGCGCGCACCAGATTGTGGTCCACGGTCTTGACGCCGTGAATGCTGTTCATCAGCACGGGAAAGAAGGCGCCGAGAAAGACCAGGAAGATCGCCGGCTTGTCGGCGATGCCGAACCAGATGATGGCGAGCGGAATCCAGGACACCGGCGGGATCGGCCGCAGGATCTGGAGCGTCGGCTCCAGCGTCTTCTCGAACAGCCGCGACCAGCCGATCGCGACGCCGGCGAGGATGCCGAGCGCGCTTGCCAGCGCAAAGCCGCCGAACACGCGCAAGGCGCTGGCGAGCGCATCGCGCAGCCAGTGCCCGGAATAGGTCTGCGTGGTCTCGTCGAACCCGAACACCCAGTCGCCGAGCGCATGCAGCACCGCACTCGGCGCCGGCAGCAGGGCCGGCGGCAGCATGCCGCTGCGGGCAAACGCCTCCCAGCCGGCGATCAGCAGCGCGGGCACAATGAGGCGCTCGAGCCCCTGGAGCGCCCGCGTCAGCCGAAACGCCGGCTTGGCTGGAGCTGTGTCAGTAACCGAGGTCATTCTTGGCTTTTCCCGTGGCCTGCTCCAGGAAGGAATAGTCCATGTTCTTCTCCGCTTCCGCGGAGACGTCCTTCGAGATGTATTTGAGGTCGCGCATCATCGCGGCGATCGCGAGCGTCTGCGAACGATGGATCGCGGGATCAGGCGAGGCGTTGTTCAACGCCTCGGTCGCCACCGTCTTGTCGAGGCCGGTGAGCTTGTTGATGACGTCGATCCACGGGCCCTTGTCGGCCATCAGCCTGTTGTCGAGCTCGACCACGGCGGTGACGATGCCCTGGACGCCGGCACGCTGGCTCGCGATCACGTCGGAGCGGGTGACGATGAGGTTGGTGAGGTTCCCCGCGGCCTGGTCGTACGGCAGCACAAAATGCTTGCCCGCGCCCGCAAGCCGGATCTGCGAGGCGAACGGCTCGACCGAGCAGATCATGTCGACCTCGCCGCGCTGAAGCGCCGCGAGATGGTCGGACGGATTGGGAATGTTGATGAACTGGATGTCCTTGTTGGGATCGACGCCCTGCTTCAGGAACGCGCCGCGCATGTGGATGTCCTGCGCGTTGCCGCGCGAGGCCGCGACCTTCAGCGGCTGCCCGTCGCTCTTTGCCTTCGCGACGGTCGCCTTGAAGGCCGACCAGTCATCCGGCGGAAGGTTCAGCTTCGCAGACGAAAGACATTCCGAGCCGCCATTGATCTGTCCGGACACGGCGACGACGTCGAAACCTTTGTCGAGCGCGGTGATGTAGTGGAGATAGGTGACCTGCGCGACGTCGATGCTCTTCGATATCAGCGCGGTGAGAACGTCGTTGCCCGAGTTGAAGCCGGTGGCCTCGACCTCGACGCCCTTCGCCATGCCGGGGATGAGTGACATCGGCAGGCAGTGCGCGCATTTGGCGTAGCCGAGCTTGATCTTCGCCGTCTGCGCGGAGGCGAGCTCGCTGCCACCGAACATCGCCGCCATCACCACGAGACCCAGTCGCAAACTCGTCCGCATCGCTTACTCCGTCTCAAAGGCGCGAGATCCCGCGCGTTGCGCAGGATCATCCGTCGCTCTTCGCCGCAGCGCAATCCGGTTTTTGCATGCTGCATACAATTTGCGCGGTATGCCATTGTTTTCAGCTAGATGCGTCGGTATTTTGGGCAAGCTAAAGAGCTCAAAACGGCTAAGATCATCTTGAGAAACGAGGCACGCGTGCAGCCAAAATCGGAAGCGCCGAAGGGACGAAAACCGCCCAAGCTCAAGCGGATGGGCCTGCACGAGCGCGCGGCTGCGCGGATGCGGACAATGATCATTCGCGGCGAGCTGCCGCCGGGATCGCAGACCCGGGAAACGAGGCTATCGAAGGAGCTCGGCGTGTCGCGCACGCCGCTGCGCGAGGCGATGAAGGTGCTCGCGGCCGAGGGATTGATCGAGCTGCGCCCCAACCGCAGCCCGCGCATCGCCGATATCGCAGTTGACGGCATCTCGGAATTGTTCGAGGCGCTGGCCGGCATCGAGCGGCTCGCCGCAGAGCTTGCGGCGGAGCGCGCCACCGAGCGCGACCTCGCCCGTCTGCGTACGCTTCAGACCCGGATGGAGGGTCATCACCGCAACGGCAGGCTCGACGAGTATTTTGCGATCAATGGCGAGATCCACAACGCCATCGTCCGCATGGCCCGCAATACCCCGCTGCGCGAAGCGCACGAGACGTTGATCTCCCGCGCCGAACGCGCGCGCTATCTCGCGCTCGGCGCCGACCGCCGCTGGAGCAATTCGGTCGACGAGCACGCCGATATTCTCGCAGCGCTCGAGGCGCGCAACGGCGAGGCGGCCGGCCGCCTGCTCGCTGCCCATGTCGCGCGCACCGGCACGGCACTGCTGGAGGTTCTCGCAAACTCTCGGCCCAAGCAGACGGCGGCCTGATCATGAAGCTTCTGCTGCTCAACCCGAACACCAGCACCGCCGTTACGCAGTTGATGACGGATGTCGGGCAGCGCGCAGCCTCGCCCGGCACCAGGCTGATCCCCTGCACCGCGACCCGCGGCGTGCCCTATATCTCGACCCGCACCGAGGCGCAGATCGGCGGCGCGATTGCGCTGGAGATGCTGGCCGAGCAGCACAACAAGGTCGACGCCGCGATCATCGCAGCCTTCGGCGATCCCGGCCTGTTCGCCGCGCGCGAAACCTTCGACATTCCCGTCATCGGCATGGCGGAGGCGGCGATGCTGACGGCGTGCATGGCCGGCCGTCGCTTTGCCATCGTCACCTTCGCGCAAGCGCTGGGGCCCTGGTACGAAGAGTGTGTCCGCGACCACGGGCTGCGGGAGCGGTGCGCCGGTATCCGCATGCTCGATACGCCGTTCCAGGCGATCTCCGAGGTCGGCAGTGAGAAGGAGGATGTGCTGGTCGAGCTTGCGCAGCGCGCCATCGTCGAGGACGACGCCGATGTGCTGATTTTTGCCGGTGCCCCGCTCTCGGGCCTCGCCGAACGCGTCGCCGACCGGATCCCCGTTCCCGTCATCGATCAGGTCGTCGCTTCCGTGAAACAGGCCGAGGCGCTGGTCGCGCTGCGTCTGCGCAAGGCGACCGCGGGGACGTTCCGCAGGCCAGCCGCGAAGCCGACCAATGGCCTTGCCGAGACGCTGGCCGCCCGGCTCGAGCATCGCGACAGCTAGGGGAGCTTTGGCCGGCGATGCCTGAGGTTCAATCCATTTTCGATCGCACCGCCGGCATTTCAGGGCACGGGACTTGCTTTCTTCCCCTTGAGAACGGGAGGCAACACCATGGCTGATGCGCCAAGCGGACGTTCGCTCGTCGTCGATGCGGTCACGCACCGCTATCCGAGCGGCGCGCTCGCGGTCGAGAACATCAATCTCGACATCAAGGGCGGCGAGATCATCGCGCTGCTCGGCCCGTCCGGCTGCGGCAAGACGACGCTGCTTAGGATCGTCGCCGGCTTCATCGCGCAGACGCAGGGCCGGATCATCATCGGCGACGACATCGTCGATGCGCTGCCGCCGAACCGCCGCGCCGTCGGCATCGTATTCCAGAACTACGCGCTGTTTCCGCATCTCACCGTCAGCGAGAATGTCGGCTATGGGCTCGCCGCCCGCGGCGTCGACAAGGCGACGCGACAGCGCGAGGCGCAGCGCCTGCTGGAGCTGGTGCAGCTGCCGACGATGGCCGATCGGCTGCCGCGTCAGCTCTCCGGCGGCCAGCAGCAGCGCGTCGCGCTTGCCCGCGCGCTCGCGATCAAGCCGTCGATCCTGCTGCTCGACGAGCCCTTTGCCGCGCTCGACAAGAATTTGCGGCTCGACATGCAGATCGAGATCAAGCGATTGCAGCGTGTCTCCGGCATCACCACGCTGATCGTGACGCATGACCAGGAAGAGGCGCTCTCGATGGCCGACCGCGTCGCGGTGCTGAGCCACGGCAAGCTCGAGCAGTTCGGCTCGCCCTCCGATGTCTACGACCGGCCGCAGACACTGTTCGTGAACACCTTTGTCGGCTCCAGCAATCGCATGCCCGGCGTGGTGGTGTCGGCGGATCGCACCGCTGCAAAGGTGCGGCTCGACGCCGGCGCTGAGATCGTTGCGCGGCCCGCGGGCGGCGCGCTCGCCGAGGGCGGCCGCGTCACCGTCTGCATCCGGCCCGAACATCTGCAATTCGTCGGCGACGAGACCGGCTTTGCCGGCGTGGTCGGCATGTCGCTGCCGCTCGGCGCGACCGTCGTGCACGAGGTCACGACCGCGGACGGCTCCGGCGTCAAGGTCTCGCAGGCGCGCATCGGCGAGACGCGCGCCCTGGAGAACGGTGCCGCGGTGCGCCTCGCGCCGCTCGCCCCGTCGCTCGCCAATGCCTTTCCCGCAACGCTTTAGATTTGAGTCTTTGTCCATAGGGAGTTCGACATGATCCTGAACCGCCGAAGCCTGATGACGACCGCACTGACACTCGGCGCCATGAAGGCGTTTCCCGGGCTGAGCTACGCCCAGGCCCGCCCGCTGGTGTTTGCGACCTTCACCGGAAGCTGGGAGGAAGCGCACAAGGCCGTGCTGGTGCCGGCGTTCCGCAAAGCCAACGCGGATGCCGCGATCGTGCTCGACCCCATGCTGTCGGTCGACCAGATCGCGAAGGTCAACGCCGCAAAGGCCAATCCGCCGATCGACGTCATGCTGCATGACCCCGGTCCGGCGCTCGTCGCAATCGGCCAGGACCTCGCCGAACCCTACCCGGTCGAGAAGAGCGCCTATTACAAGGACCTGATCGCCGAGGCGCAGGAGCCGATGGGCCCGGCGCCGTTCTTCCAGGTCGTCGGCCTCACCTACAATCCGGAAGCGATCAAGACGCCGCCGACCTCCTGGGCCGATCTCTGGAAGCCGGAGTTCAAGGGCCGCGTCGGCATCACCAACCTCAACTCGACGCTCGGCACCGGCTGGCTGGTCGAGATCGCCAAGATGCGCGGCGGCTCTGAAGCCAATGTCGATCCCGGCTTCAAGGCGCTGGAGGAGCTGAAGCCGAATCTCGCCGCGGTCGCCGCCAATCCCGGTGCGCTCGCGACCCTGTTCCAACAAGGCCAGATCGACATCTCGCCCGGCAATTTCAACGCGATCCAGATCCTGAAAGCGCGCGGCGTGCCGGTCGAGTTCGTGGCGCCGAAGGAAGGCGCCATCGCCTTCAAGACCACGATCCACATCGTCAAGAACTCGCCCAACCGCGAGCTCGCCTTCAGGCTGATCGAGGCATCGCTGAGCCCGGAGGTCCAGACCACGCTGATGAACCCGCCCTATCTGATCGTGCCGACCAATTCCAAGGTGGCGATGGGCGGCGAGATCGCGCGCGTGCTGGCCAAGGACACGGCGGAATTGAAGCAGAAATTCGTGTTCCAGGACTGGAAGAAGATCAACGAGCAGCGCTCGGCCTGGATCGAGCGCTTCAACCGCGAGATCAAGATCTAGGACCTTGAAGGGCTGAGTGATGGGCGCAGCACCGGCATCACGCGACGTGACGTCCTACGGGATGGGATTGGCCGCGCCGCTGGCGCTGTTCTTCCTGGTCTTCTTCGTGGCGCCGCTGCTGCAATTGCTCTGGCTCTCGCTGCACAACGACACGGCCGGGCTCCATTGGGGGCTCGGCCAATATCTGCATTTCCTCTCCGATCCCTTCAGCCTCAGCGTGCTCGGCTCGACGCTGCTGCTGGGCGCCGAGGTGACCGCCGTCTGCCTCGTGCTCGGCTTTCCCATTGCATGGCTCTATCAGCGGGTGGGGCCGCGGCTTCAGACCATCATCATCCTGATCGTGCTGCTGCCGCTCCTCACCAGCGTGGTGGTGCGCACGTTCGCCTGGATCGTCATCCTGGGGCGCCAGGGCATCATCAACGCGACGCTGCAATCGCTCGGCATCATCGATACGCCCTTGAAGCTGCTCTACACCCAGTTCGGCGTCGTGATTGCGCTGGCGCAGGTGCAGATGCCGCTGATGACGCTGCCACTGATCACCGCGCTCGGCCGGATCGATCCCAATCTCGACGATGCCTCGTGCTCGCTCGGCGCCGGCAGCTGGCGTACCTTTTTCAGGGTGGTGCTGCCGCTGTCGCTGCCCGGCGTGATCGCCGGCTGCACGCTGACCTATGCGGCCGCGATCACCGCCTTCATCACCCAGTCCCTGATCGGCGGCGGGCAGATGCTGTTCATGCCGATGTATCTGTACCAGCAAGCCTCCACGTTGCAGAACTGGCCGTTTGCGTCGGCAATCTCGATCATCTTCCTGCTGGCCGTGCTCGCGGTCGTCTCCGTCTTCACCACCCTCGGCCGCCTATCGCGCGGCTATGGAGGGGCGTGATGAGCGGTCGCAAGCGTACGCTCGAGGCGATCAGCTTCGAACTCGTGATGACCGTGATCGCGATCATCGCGCTGATCATCATCATCGCGCCGTCGCTGGTCGTGCTGATCGTCTCCTTCACCAGTGGCTTCTCGCTGCGCTTCCCCCCGCCCGGCTATTCGCTGCGCTGGTACGCCGAGCTGTGGGACGCCTGGCAGCTGCACTTCGCCGCGAAGAACAGCCTGATCGTGGCATTGTGGGCGACGGGCCTGTCGATCGTGCTCGGCGTTGCCGCGGCGCTCGCAATCTCGCGGTCGCCAACGCTGTCGGCCCGGCTGCTCGATTCCCTCTTCATGTCGCCGCTGGTGCTGCCGGCGCTGGCCTTCGGCCTTGCCGCCTTGATGCTGTTCTCGCTGGTCGGCCTGCCGGTATCGCCGCTGACGCTGGTGATCGGCCATACGGTCGTATGCGTGCCTTATGTCGTGCGCAATACGGTCGCAGCCCTCGCCCAGCTCGAACCGACGCTGCTGGAAAGCTCGGCGGTGCTGGGCGCGAGCCGCCTCTACACGTTCCGCCGCATCGTGCTGCCACTGATCCGGCCGGGCATCATCGCCGGCGCCTTCATCGCCTTCATGTCGTCCTTCGACAATGTGCCGGTCTCCCTGTTCCTGCGCGATGCCGCCACCGACATGCTGCCGATCCGGATGTGGCAGGACCTCGAAGGCAAGCTCGACGTCACCATCGCCGCATTGTCGAGCGTTCTGATCATCGCGACCATCGCCCTGGTTGCGGTGATGGAACGCGTTACCGGCCTGTCGCGGCGGCTGACGAACTAAAACTTGATCCGGAAGTTGCGAAGGGGTTCTCCGCAAAGATCACGCTCAATCAACAACTTAAAGCGCGATGAACGCTGGTAGGGCGTGTGCTCATTAAGCGGCAGCGTGACCGATGTCCGCTTCCCCTCCAATTGCGGCGCAAACGCGGACATGGCCGGACGTCGGCTTTAGCGAGTTAGACCAATATTTGGCGGTGGGGCTCAGTCGTGGCGTTGGACATTCGCCACTCCTCGACTGGCTCCGGCACCCTTCTTGACCTGCCCTCGCTCAAAATGCTGCCGCTCGTCGCGGCTGAGACCTGGCGTCGACCGGCAATACATCCGCGAAAAGATACCGATCGAACCATGTCGGAAACGCGCGGGCCAGATCGCGCTTTCCAGAAAGCTCGAGCCCCAGCCGTTTCGCTTCGATGAAGCTGACGTCCCCCCGCCACCACGCAACTAGAACTGGTAGCTTTGCGCGCACGAGCAATGGCTCGGGGAACCCGGGGTTCACCAGACAAAAAGATATTTCGGATGCTTTGAGCAGCAGAAAGCGGGGCTTCATAGCGTCGATCTCGAACCGAACGACGATCGGTCGAGCGGGGAGCGCATCGCTCCGCACGCGCCGCTGCATATCGACGAACAGCGGCTCCGCGTCGAGATTTTCCTTCTCGGACTGACGCGGCAGGAAGCGCTGACCCCATGTGCCCAAGGCCATGACGACGGAGCTGATCTCCTTCCCCGACGCCGTGAGTTCATATTCCGGCCCCGAGTTTCCATCGTGGCGCTCGACTGCGCCGATAGCGATCAGTTCCTGGAGCCTCTCCGACAACATGGTTTTGGAGATGCGAGGAATGCCTCGGCGAATGTCGTTGAAGCGTCGGCTCCCGCAGAGCAGTTCCCGCACCACAAGCAGCGTCCAGCGTCCACCCAAGACTTCATGGGCGCGCGCGATCGAGCAAAACTGTCCATACCCGGCCATCGCGGCAGACTACCACGTATGGCCGAGTTGCACAGGTCCGGAATCCGTACCCCAACGCCCGCGATGTGGCTAACGAAAGCAGAGTTTGAGCGGGCCACGCGTTGGCTCCTCGCGCCTGTTGTTGGAGTGTGTCGCGACGAGCATTAAGTTTCGTCGGTGACGACGATGATCGTCGGCGCGCCGCCGGAACTGATCGACGCGGCGTGCTCCAGGGCTTCCTTGCCGCCTTTGGACGTTGCACAGCTTTTCAGTGCATCGATCGTCGGAAAGCTTACATCGGACATCCAATGGTAGGGCGGTGGCGCAAACGCCGGCCCGACCACGCGCTTGGTGGCGACACCTGTCGCGCCGATGAGTCTCGGGCCGGCGTAGGGAAGATGCTCGTCGTGATAGGCGCGCTCAAAAGCCACGGCGTCTTTGGGGATAGGATAGATAATGAGGAGATGAGCCGACATGGTGCGTTCCTTCCTAACCATGAGTGAAGTTGCAACAGAGTATGGATTGGCCGGCGTTGTCTGTGGGGTATGGAATTCTGACCTGCTCGTTGAACGCCGCCCGGGTGTGGCGTCGCCACGCGAGACCGAGCCGCCCGGTCGTCTCGGAAGCCGCTATCGCGACGAATAGGCGGCAAACGATGTCGCCCGAGTCCACCGTCGTTCCGCTCCGTCGCTTCGTGCGGGCGAACAGGATGTTACGACGCGTCTTCCGCGTTGCTGCGGCCAGCGTGGGAATGCCTATCGCTTCGGCTTCCTCAGTCTCAGCGTGGCGGCGGTCAATGGTACGGTTTCACCCTCACTGTCGATCAGGCGTACACTTAGAGGCTTTCCTTGACGATCAATGATTTCGACCGGCGCGTCTCTGCCGGTGACATGTTCTTCGCACCACGGCGTCAGCGCCAGAAATCTTGGCGAAGCGGTCCGGATTACGCACCCAACGCGCCAGCATTTCGGAGCGATAATATCCTCGAACGGCCTACATAGGAATCGAGGACATTTTTCGGTGCATGGCTCTCGTTGCTTGCCGCGCATCATTTCAGGAGAGCAGATCAATGGATATCAAGATCCCCGAAACACTGGACGCCTGGAACGCAGCCGGCGCCGATTATCTCCCCGGTCTCCTTGGGATGCGCTTTCGTAAAGTAGAGGCTGATGAAGTTGTCGCGACGCTTGAGGTAAGCCGCGCCGTCGTCGCCTGGCATGGCTATCTGCACGCCGGCACCGTGACGTCACTCGCTGACACCTGCTGTGGTTACGGGACTCTGCGCGGCCTTCCGGCCGGCGCCAGTAGTTTCACCACCGTTGAGCTCAAGAGCAACCTAATCGGAACGACACGCGAGGGCATCGTGATCTGTACCGCGCGTCCGATACATAAAGGACGTACCACGCAAGTGTGGGACGCCGAAGTGCGCCGCGAGGCCGATGGCGTCGCAATCGCTTACTTTCGCAACACGCAATTGGTCCTGTGGCCGAAAGCGTGATTGGCAGTCGTCGGCTACGCCGTAACCCGGCTCCGTCCGGAGTGGTGTCCGTCGATCGGCTCCGCCGTCGGTCGCAGACGGAGCAATTTTTCTTGGGCTTCCATTCCGACGTGAGCTGCCGGTGTGGCGCACCCGGCACGATTCGACGTGCGGCCTCGAGCGATTGAAGAATGGCTTACCAAATCCAGCGTTATCCTGCCGAATTGATCGACGTGGTACGTCTGACTGCTGGCGAACGTGTCGTTATCCGGCCTGTCTTGCCGCAGGATCGGGAACTTCTGAACGCGTTCTTCCATAGTCTCTCTGCTGACGCGCGGTGCAGTCGGTTCATGCATCCTGTCAATGGACTGTCTTCCGAACTGTTGCGGCAATTCACGCAGGTTGACTATGCCAATCATGTCGCGCTCGTTGCCGAAGTCTTCGTCGATGGCTGCGAAGTCGTAATTGGAGAGGCGCGCTATGTTCGAGCGGCCGACGCCTCGTCAGCAGAATTTGCGGTATCGGTGGCCGACTCCTGGCAGGGTAACGGCCTCGCAAAACTGCTCTTGGGCAGACTTGAACGCTTCGCGTCAGAGGCCGGCGTTCGTCAGATAACGGCTCAGACATTTGCTAGTAATAAGAAAATGCTGGCGGTGGCAGCAAAAGCTGGCTTCAAGATTTCTGCGAGTCTCGACGCGCTGGGCGTAATGCGGCTTGAAAAGAGACTGGCGCCGCTGCAGCAGAGACCGAAATGACGCCCGATACCCCTTTTACGACGTTGAACAAATGCAAGCGCCCCAGGCTGCGAAGTGTGATCGCCCTGTGCCTCGGGCTGGCCGGATTGGTCCTCCTTATGGGGGCAAATTTGGGAGGCGGGGTCGGCGGGCAGCGATACGCGACAATACCGTCAAGCGAGGTCGATGGCCGGGACCAATCGGCCACGCCCCACAGTGATTTGAGGGACTGGCGATGATCGAGTGGTTCGAGGATTTGTCTTTGGGAATGCGCTTCAAAAGTGGAACTGTCCAAGTCTCCGAGCACGATATCAAGCAGTTCGCGGCCAAGTTCGATCCGCAGCCGTTTCATCTAGACGATGACGCTGCGCAAAAAACGATTTTCAAAGGCCTCGCAGCATCGGGATGGCACACCGCTGCCATAGCAATGAGCCTTGCGGTTCAAACTCGTCCGTTTGGTCCTCATCCCCTCATTGGTCTCGGAGTTGACGGTCTTCGCTGGATGATGCCGGTGAGACCCGGCGATATCCTGTTCGTCGAAGGCGAAGTTGTTGGCCTCACGCCTTCCAAGTCCAAGCCTCAAGGCACCGTTTTGATCAAGTGGATTGCTTACAATCAGAACGGCGACGCGGTTTACACTTTCACTCCGATTGGTTTTGTGCCGTGTCGGCCGAAAGCGATCTAGACGCGCGGTGAGGCGATCGAGGCGCCCAAGGGTCCGCGGGATGACGGGAACACCGCAGCCCTTGTGGGCGTCACCTATCGCCTTGTCGGATTCGACGCGGCGGAGACCGGCCGTCTGACGCAAGGGCCAGCGAGGCTGCGCCCGGCGGCTACCCTTCGGCTGCGGTCGATCATTACCGGCGGGCGGCTCAATCTTTCCGCGTCCTATGGGCCGACCGGCCGAGGGAAGCCCAATATGGCCGGCTGTGCGGCGGCCGCACTGACTATGTTCCGAACTGCAGCAGAGACCGAAATGACGCCCAATACCCCGTTGAACAAATGCAATCGCGCTATTCGCTCGCATGCTTGGGGCCTGCTGCTTGTGGTCGCGACCGCCGTTGGTTGGGGCCTCGGCTGGCCCACGATGAAGCTCGCCATGCACGATTGGCCGCCGCTGTTCGCCCGCGGTTGCGCCGGGCTGGCTGCCGCGCTCGGCCTTGCCATCATCGCGGTGGTGCGGGGACAGAACCTCTTACCCTCGCGCAGCCTGGCGCCGCGGCTCGCCCTCGGGGCAGCGACTAATGTGTTCGCCCCTATGGGCTTCACAGCCCTGGCGCTGCTGTGGCTTACGGTGGCACAAGCTGCGCTGCTGACTTACTCCATGCCGATCTGGGCGACGTTGCTCGCCTGGCCGATCCTTGGGGAGCGCCCCAGGCTGCGAAGTGTGATCGCCCTGTGCCTCGGCATGGTCGGATTGGTCCTCCTTATGGGGGCGAATTTTGGAGGCGGGATCGAAACCTTTCCGGGCGTGGCGCTCGCCCTTGCCGCGGCCATCCTGTTCGCCCTGGGCGCGGTCACCTCCCGGGCGCCTATTCCACTGCCGCCGATGGTCTCAACCGCGTGGCAGATCGGCCTCGGTTCGGCGGCAATGATCGTCGTTGGCTTGACCCTCAACGGGTCGGAGATCAGGCCGCTGAGCTTCGCTGGAGCAGGCGGGCTCGCCTACCAGGCGGTGTGTTCCATGGCTCTCTGTTATCTCTCGTGGTTCGCTGCCCTTGAGCGTGTTCCCGCAGCGACGGCATCGACCGGGCTTCTACTGGTCCCGGTTGTCGGCGCGCTGTCTGCCACTGCGATTCTCGGTGAAGCGCTAGGTTTCCGGGAAATCTGCGCATTCGTGCTGACACTTGGAGGGGTGGCACTGGAGTTGCGGGGACGCAGATGATGGACCGCGCCGCCGGCATGTCGGTTTCGGTCAGCGCCTTGGCTTTCCGAATCGCCGAGCCCGGCTGCTTAAGCGCGCAGCGACGCAAACCCACAGACGCAACAGCCGCAACTTTTTTGATTCATTTGAATTGCTTGTCGCTCCAATTCGCGGCAGGCGGTGATCGCCGAAGTCAGCTTCGGGCTAAAGCCGGTAGTTCTCTGAAAGAGCGGGATAATTCCGCCTTGCCTCCAAGACCGGACATCCGCGTTTATTGAGAACGCGCCCTACTCTCATCGCGCTTCACGCGCCGCGGAATAGCGAATAGCCCCAGCGCGTGAATTTCAGCGGCAGATGAAAATGCTCGTTGACATCCTTGATGCGAAAGCGGAACGGCGTCACCGTAAGAAAACCGTCGCTGTCGCCAAAGAACTCGCCGAGATGAAACAGCACCTCATACTCGCCGGCCGTGACGCCCTCGCCTTGCGCGACGGGATGATCGAGCACGCCGTTGGCACCGAGCCGTCCGTCGGCGATGCGCAGCGAGTCCGGATCGATTCGCCAGATCTCGACCCGCAGCCCCTGCGCCGGGCGTCCGCTCGCCACATCGACCGCGTGAATGGAAATGCCGCCTGCCACTATGGTCCTCCCGCGAATGCGCAAGGCAATCCCAAATGGTGTGCACGATGCAGCGGCATCGGCAGTAAGCCCCCTCTCCCGCTTGCGGGGGAGGGTTGGGGTGGGGGTATCTCCGCGTCGGGATTGTTGCGCATTGCGGATGATGTCCCTGTGCGGCGAGAACCCTCACCCGCCGCGCTCTGCGAGCGCGTCGGCCTCTCCCGCAAGCGGGAGAGGCGGAGCAAGCCCGCAGACCGTTTCCTAAAACCCATATGCAATTGCCCTCCCGTAAGCTCAGCGCCATGGTAGACGCAAACACCGCCATTCGGCCAGCGCCCGCGCTGCTGCCGGCACTCGGCGCGATGACCTGGCTCCAGGCATTGGTGGCGCTGGCTTTGTTCGCGCCCGGCGTGGTGGCGCCGCGCGCCCATATCGAGGTCTGGCAGCTCTCGATGTTCTCCTGCGCAGTGTTTGCCGTCGGCATCCCCGCCTCGTTCTGGGGCGGCGGCTTCATCGCCCGCCTCGGCTCGTTCCGGATCGCGAGCCTCTGCGCGGCAGCGATCGTCATCAGCATGGCACTGGCCTCGTTCGGATCGACCGCAGCCCTGCTCGCCGCAGGCCTCTGCCTCGGCCTCGCCTTCGGACCCGAGACACCCGCAAGCGCCGCACTGCTCGCGCGACTCGTGACCGCCGAGCGGCGCGCTTTCGTCTTCTCGGTGCGGCAGACCGGCAACCAGATCGGCGCCGTCTGCGGCTCGCTGGCCCTGCCCGCGATCGCGATCGCGCTTGGACCCGCGTGGTGCTATGGCGCAGTTGCGGCCAGCGCACTGCTCGGGATCGCGCTGTTCGAATGGCTGCGGCCGGCCTATGCCGGCAAGATCGTGCCACCTCCGGAGCTCGGTCTGCGGGCGCGGTTGGCGCTCGTCACCGCCGACCGGCGCATCGCCATGCTGGCGCTCGCCTCGATGCCGTTCAGCGCGATGCAGGTCTCGCTCAACACCGTCTTCGTCACGCTCGGCACGCGCGAGCTCGGCCTCAGCCATATCGAGGCCGGCATGGCGCTGGCGTGCGCACAAGCCGGCGGCCTGGTCGGTCGGCTCGGCTGGGGCGTCCTCGCGATGCGCCTCAAGACCTCGCGCATGGTGCTGATCGTCATCGGCCTCGGCATGGCCTTTTGCGCCGCGCTTCTCGGCCTCGACGGCGCATCGCTGAGCCACACATGGCAGTTCGCCGTCGCGGCGCTGTTCGGCCTGACGGCGTCGGGCTGGAACGGCGTGTTCATCGCCGAGATCGCGCGGCTCGCGCCACAGGACCGGATCGGCGAGACCACCGGTGCGGTGCTGACCGCATCCTATGCGGGTCTCCTTGCGGCGCCCGCGCTGGTGTCGATCCTGGATGGCGCTGCCGGCCTCGGCGCGGCCTTCTTCGCCCTGGCGTGCCTTGCGCTGTGCGGCACAGTCGCGCTGATCTGGAGTGGCGATGGCAAAGCCGGCACATGGTGAGAGCGACGGTTTCGGAATAGTCGCAGTATACCCCTGTTTTGCCCGACAGGTCAAATCGCCTCAAAGCCTGCGTAAGCCGTTGATTCCGCGATCGCCGGCTACTGTGCATGGGGTTGTTTTCAAACTTTTTGCTTGATCGGGCATCCTAGCTGGCGAGAGACAGACGCAACCGCCGCCAGCCGATGACGATTCCGGTGATGGAGAACACCAGCCCGAGCGCGCAGAGCCCGACGATCAGAACATCGCGCAGCCGCGGATGCGCCGTCAGGACGGGGAAATCGAGCGTGTGCAGCGCGCTATAGGCCCAGCGATAGGCCCGCCGCGACGCGTCCAGCCGTTGCAGCACGCTTCCATCGGCCCCATCGATATCGAACCAGAGGTCACCGCATTTGGAGCGGTAGACCGGCGCGCCAGGGACGACGGACCGTGCTGGATAGTCGTCATCATCCGCAAGGACGAACGGTGTATCGCGTCGCGGGGCAAGGCGCGCAACCAGGCCTTGCACCTCCAGCGCGCTCAAGACTCCGGCCTGTCCGACACGAGGTGTTTCTCCCGCTCTTGTCAAAGTCTGGTCGGCGAGGCCGATCCGATCGCGGCGATAGACATTGCCGTTGAAAGCGAACCATTCGATCTCGCGGGCCGATGACGGCATCGGCTCCCAGCGAAGCGATGTGACGGTCCTCCAATCCGGTGCGACGTTGATCTCGCCAGCCTCCCCCGCGGTCAACTGTCCCCGCGAGAACAGCAAGCCGTGATCCATCGAGAGCCAGCCACTGACAATCCAGGTCAGCACGAATATCGTCGCCACCAGGCCGACGATATGATGGAGCGCATGCCAGCCCCGGTAAGGTGAGCCCAGCATACCCCCTCTGAGCCTGATCCGTGCGATCCCGAGCACCGCACCAAGCAAGGCTGCGATCGAGGCCAGCAGCGACAATGTCCAGACCACGCGATCCCACAGCCGCCAGTCGCGCCTCAGGACGGTTGGATAGATCCAGTGCAAGACGCTTCCGGCGAGATTCCACCCGCGCTCGCTTCGCGTCGTGTCCAGGACCACTTCACCCGTCAGCGACGAGACGTAGAATTCGGTGCCGGCGGCATCGCCAAGCGCCACGCGAAACAAGGGCCGGTGGCGATCAAAACCGTTCGGCACGCTCCATTGATCGTAATTCCTGTGGGCGATGACCGCGGCCCGCGCGGCATCGATCCCACGGCTGCGGGCGTGCGCCTGCGCGATGGCGAGCGCCACGTCGTCAGACGCGACCGTCGCATCCCGCCCGTCGGCGCCACGGACCGCGCGCATCAGCAAGGCTCCCGACACGATGTAGACCGGTCCGTCGCTGCGCTGGATCAGGCGAACGCGCGTTGCCCCGGTGATGCCGCTGGACACCACCGCATCCGCGGCTCCGATGATCAGCTGGGCACGATCGACCGGCGCGAGCCCGGCAAATCGTTCCGCTTCCGTCAGCGACGGAAACGGAACGAAATGCATCACGATCCCCGTCGCGAACCACATCGCGAACAGCAGGCACAACGCGACCCCGAGCCAGCGGTGCAGCAGGATGATCGCGCCCATCACCTCAACGCCTCACCATTTGAACGCCGCCGAGATCTCATAGGTGCGCGGCGCACCCAGCAGGATCTGGTCAGGATAGAACGGGTCGCCCCAGATCGCATAGCGCTTGTCGGTGAAGTTGCGCACCCGGAAGGTCAGGCGGGCCTGGTCGACCGCATTGAACACGTTCCTGGGAACGTCGACGAAGGCGTAGAGGTCTCCGACCGTGTAGACGTTCAGTGTCACGGCGTTGGAGTCGGTATTGTAGCGGTCGCCGACATGGCGGCCGACGATACCGACCTCCACCGGCCACGGCGTGAAGAAGCGGTAAGCCGCACCGGCATTGGCGACGATGCGCGGCACGTTCGGCGGCGTGTTGCCCGAGAACGATCCGCCGACGAAATTGTAGTCGGCATAGCGCGCATCGACATAGGCGATGTTGCCCCAGAGCCGCAAAGGCTCGATCGGGCGGATCGATGCCGCGAGCTCGACGCCCTTTGATTCCTGCCGCCCGGCGATGTTGAGCAGCATGCCGCCGGCCGCGGCATAGACGTTCTTGCGCAGGATGTCGTAGGCCGAGAACGACCACTCCGCCCTGTTGCCCCAGAACAGGTGCTTGACGCCGGTCTCGTAGGTACGCGAGGTCGTCAGATCCAGCGGCTGCGTCGGCAAAAGCAGGAAGATGTTGTTGGCGGAGACGTCGGCGCCGGTGGCGTATTGGCTGAAGAAGGTCAGGCCGGGAACGGCCTCCCAGGTGTAGCCGATGCGGCCGGTGACCGGAGCCCAGTCCTTCGTGAACGGGAAGCTCGCTTTCTCCAGGCCGCTGACATCGGTCGAATTGCGGTCGAGCCCGATATGCTCGACCCGCAAGCCGCCGATCAGGGCAAAACTACGCGTCAACTTCAACCGGTCCTCGAACGCCAGCGCCTCGTTGTCGATGCGCGCGGTCTGCTGCTGGATCGTGAGCAGGCCGTAGGTGCCGCGGGCGGGATCGACCAGCGTGACGGTATCGTCGGGGAAGTTGGCAGCGCCCGGTCGCACGAAGTCGAGGTAGCTGGACGACAGCGTCGTGACCAGACGGTTGTCGAAGCCCGCGATATTCGCATCCCAGGTCAGGTCGGTGATGTTGCCGATAAGGCGCTGGCTGTGCGCGACATAGAAACGTTCGCGGTCCACCAGGTTGGTGGTGGAATTGAACGCCTCGACCTCGTTGTTGAACCAGCTGCGTTCCGCACCATAAGCATAGGCCTGGCTCTTCAGCGTCAGGTCGAGAGCGAGCTTCAGCTCGAAGCCGCCGCGCAGCCAAATTTCTTGCGCTAGGTTGCGGTTGTCGATGACGTTGTAATTGGTGTTGAAGGTGCGATCGTCGATTGTGACCGGACCGAGATTGGTTCCGTTGAAGTTCGAGACGTAACTGCCCGAGACGATCCCGGCCGTCGCATGCGAGCCGCTGAAGGCCACCGGCACCAATGGCGCGCCCCAATAAGCCTTGCCGCGATCCTCGCGATATTCGATCGCGCCCCAGACCTTGAGGCTGTCGGAGATGCGGTAGTTGAGCTGGCCGGAGACGTCCAGCGTCTTGGTGTTGGTGTCGTCGGCAAAGCCGTTGAGCGAGGAGCGGCTGACGTCGAAGCGATAGTCCAGGCCCTCGACGTTGGTGCTGCCGCCCGAGCCGTAATGGGTGCGGAAGGAATTCAGGGAGTCCCAGGAGAAATCGGCCTCGCTCCGGATCGCGCCGGTGTGCGGCTGCTTGGTGACGAAATTGATGGCGCCGCCGCTGGCACCCTCGCCCGACATCAACGACGCCGGACCTTTCAGGATTTCGACCGCTTCGAGATTGGCCGTATCCATGATCCGCGAGGTCATGTTCTGCGGGCCGATCTTGATGCCGTTGTAGAGCGTGTTGATCTGGCTGTTGGTGAAGCCGCGCATCGAGAAGGCCGAGGGCTCGGCCGGATTGTCGCCGGCGGTGACGCCGACCGCGCCCTGGGCGACATCCGAGACGGTGCGGTAGCCCTGCTCGCGCATGGTTTCCGCCGAGATCACCTCGACGGTCGCGGGCGTTTCGCGCACGGTCAGGCCGAGGCGCGAGGCGCTTGTCGCGACCGCATTGGTATTCAGCGGTGTCTGCGTCGGTACGACGGGCTTTGGCGCGGCCGGGACCGCCGCGGGCCTGTGCGCAGCGACGCGACGCGCGCCCTGCCCTGCGCGTGCCGCCGGCTTGGGAGGTTTGCGGGATGGCTCCGCCGGAGTCACTTCGACCGGCGGCAGCATATTGCGGGCCTCCTGCGCCAGCGCGGCAGGCAGATTGGCAGCAGCAAATGTAGTGAGAGCGGCTGATGCGAGCAAGAATTGGCGCGGTCGCGCACGGCGAACGGAAGACATGGTCGTGGACCTCGGTGTGACGTCAGTGGCACGTCACCGCGAACCAAGGTCCCATCTTCGGCCTTTCAGCCTTCCGATGAAGCCGAATGTCTGTACTCCCCGACCGACATCTTCGCGTGTGACCACGGCTGACGGCAGGTCTCCTGGCTCGCGGGTCGTGACCGCTTCGTCACCTTCCCGGGACCGAGGACCCAGTGGCTTCTGACGAAGGATTCACCGCTTACAGTTGCGGGGGCAGCTACGGCATTGGGGACAACGTCCCCGCACCGCATTCCCTTTTCATCCCCTCTCGGGGAAACCGTCACGGCCATCTAGGATTACGACCAAGACGGAGTCAATGTGCCAGCCGCGACGATATTGTCACAGCCACCAACTTCCTTGGAGATCTCTATGGAAGGCGAGACCTTGCTCTGGCTGATCCGTCATGCCCCCGTCGACGGTCCCGCGGGGACGATCCACGCGCCCGACGCGCCGGCCGATCTCGGCGATCGCGCGCAGCTCGAGACCTTGCGGCGGCAATTGCCGCAGGACGCAGTGAGTTATGCCAGCCCGGCCCGACGCACGGTCGAGACGGCGCACGCGCTCGGGCTCAATCCCGCGCTCGTGGGCGAATTCGGCGAGCAGGATTTTGGCGACTGGACCGGCCGCAGGCATGACGACCTCGCAGCCAGCGGTGGCGAGGCCTATGCGCGGTTCTGGACCAATCCTGCCTGCGAGCGGCCGACAGGCGGTGAGAGCTTTGAGGAGCAGGTCGCACGGGTCAGGCGAGGCCTCGCAGGGATCGGCGCGGGCTCGGCCACGCTCGTCGTGCATTCCGGCACGATCCGCGCCGCACTCTGCATCGCGCTCGATCTCGCGCCGCAAGCCGGCTTGCGCTTCGTCATCGATCCGCTGTCGCTGACCCGGATCGACCGGCTCGCGACCGACTGGCGCGTCGTCTCGGTCAATCAGCGCATGGCCTGATCAGGCCGGGCGATCCGGCACGTTGGCCTGAGCAAATGTCGCCATGCCGTTGTGGAGGCTGCATGCGAGCCGCACCAGCGGCAGCGCGATTGCGGCGCCCGATCCCTCCCCGAGCCTGAGATCGAGGCTGATCAGCGGCTGCACGTTCAGCGCGCGCAGCACCAGCCGATGCCCCTGCTCCGCCGATTGATGCGACGGCAACAGGAATGGCTGGCACGACGGGTTGAGCCGCACCGCCGCGAGCGCCGCGACGGACACGATAAAGCCGTCGATCAGCACGGGAATGCGGGCTTGCGCGGCCGCGATGATCGCGCCGGAGATCGCCGCGATCTCGAGACCGCCGACGGCGCACAGGATCTTCTCGGGCGACCCACCGGCAACGCCGTGATGCGCAATCGCGGCATCGATCACCCGCGCCTTGTGGGCGCGGCCGGCCGCATCGACACCGGTGCCGCTGCCGGCGATCTCCTCGGCGCTGACGCCGAGCAGGCTCGCCGCGATTGCCGCCGATGTCGTGGTGTTGCCGATGCCCATCTCGCCGAAGATCAGGAGATCGGGCTGGCTGGCTTCCGCGCGCGCGACGGAGCGCAGGCCGGCCTCGAAGGCAAAGGCCAGCTCGGTGGGCGCGAGCGCGGCCTCGACACTGAAATCGCGCGAACCATTGCGCGGCTTGTCGGTGACAATGCCCGGCATTGCCGCGTCCGCCAGCGTTCCGGCGTCGACGACCTCCAGGCTGGAGCCAAGCTCGCGCGCCAGCACCGAGATCGCGGCGCCGCCCGAGGCAAAATTCGCCATCATCGCGATGGTGACGGCTTGCGGATAGGCCGAGACGCCTTGGGCTACGACGCCGTGGTCGCCGGCGAAGATGATGATGGGCACGCGTGCTGCGCGGGGGCGTTCGGTGGCTTGCAGTCCAGCAAGCTCGATCGCGAGCTGCTCCAGTCGGCCGAGTGCGCCGGTCGGCTTTGTCAGCTGCGACTGCCGCGCGATCGCCGCTTCGCGATGAACGGCAGAGACATCGGGGCATTTTCGGGTGATCCATTCGGGGAGCATGCTGCCTCGCTTACGGCCTGCGCTTGAGAATGTAGGAGTCCATGATCCAGCCGTGCCGTTCGCGCGCATCCTGCCGCGCGGCGACGATGCGCGGGCCGATTTCGGCGAGCGCGCCGGACATGATGATCTGATCGGGCATGCCGAGATAGGCGCCCCACCAGATCCGAAGCCCGGTTGGATCGAGCGACTGAAACGCCGTGCCGCCGTCGAGCATCACCACCACGGTGTCAACGCCTTGCGGCCAGCCGCCTTCGCGCAAGCGACGACCCGTCGTGACCAGGAAGGGCTCGCCGATATCGTTGAGCGGCAGCGCATGCGCCGCACACAGAGCCTGGATCGCGGTGATGCCGGGAATGACCTCGATCGTCGGCAAGCGTTTTAGACGCCGCGCGATACGCAACGAGGAATCATAAAGCGACGGGTCGCCCCAGATCAGCAGCGTGACCTTGCCGTCGTTGCCGAGATGGTTTTCGATCGCCTGCGACCAGGTCGCCGCGACCGCATCGTGCCAGTCGTCAACGCCTTTGTGGTAATCCACCTCGCCAGCATTCCGCACGGGAAGATCGAACTCGGCGATGCGCGTCGCTGGATTGGTGAGCACGTCCGCGCAGATCGTCCGCCGCAAATCGGCGAGATCGGATTTCGCGCTCCCCTTGCGCGGGATCAGAACGAGATCAGCGGCGTTGATGGCAACGACGGCCGCGCGCGTGAGCTGCGCGGGATCGCCGCAACCGATGCCGATCAGGGAGAGCGTCATCATGACGGATAGTCTCCCGCCAGCGCGCCGAACAGGATCACGGCGGCCGTCGAGGCCGCGCCGCCTCGCGCCAGCTCGTCGGCCAGCTCGGCAATGGTGGTGCGGACCAGTCGCTCATCGGCGCGGCCGAGGGACTCGGCAAACAGCGCCGGCGTGGTCGGCGCGAGGCCGTGGTCGATCAACTTTGCCGCAAGCACGGGAAAGGTGCGGCGTCCCATATAGACCACGGTCGTCGCCTCGGGGTCGGCCAGCGCCGCCCAGTTGAGATTCTGCGGAAGCTTGCCGGTGACGTCGGCACCGGTGATGAACTGCACCCGGCGCGAGGTGTGGCGCCGGGTCAGCGGAATGCCGGCTTGCGCCGCGGCGACGCAGGCCGAGGTGACGCCGGGAATGATCTCGTAGCCGATGCCGGCTTCGCGCAGCGTCTCGAGTTCCTCCTCGAGCCGCCCGAAAATACCGGCATCGCCGGACTTCAGCCGCACGACGCGCGCGCCGGTCGCGGCATAATCGACCAGCAGGCGGTTGACATGATGCTGCTTGGTCGAGGGCCGCCCCGCCCGCTTGCCCACCGCGACGAGATTGGCCCCAGGCCGGGCGAGATCGAGGATCGCACCAGAAGCGAGGTCGTCGTAGAGCACCACGTCGGCCTCACGCAGCCGCGCGGCGCCCTTGAGCGTCATGAGCTCGGGGTCGCCGGGGCCGGCGGAGATGAAAGTGACAAAGCCGCTCACCGATCCTCCGCGATCAAATGGAAGAACGTGCCGGTGGCGTGTCCCCGCCGCGAGCCAGTCTCGGCGATGACCGCGCCTGTGGCATCATGCACGACCGCCAGTGGCGTATCCGGCTGCGCATGAATAGTCGAATAGTGGAACTCATGGCCGCGCAGGCGCGCGCCGACCTGATGGCCGGGCATAGGCGCTGCGAGCGCGGCGAGCCGATAGCCCAGATGCATGCGTCGCTTGGCAAAGCTCGTCTCTAGGCCGAGCAGGCCCGCCATCTCGTGACGGATACCATCGGCATCGGTGAGGCCTGCGCCAAGCACCATATAGCCTCCGCATTCGCCATGCACGGGTCGCGTCCCGGCGAAGGCGCGCAGGCCGCTGCGGAAACGCGCATTGGCAGCGATCTTGCCGGCATGAAGCTCGGGATAGCCGCCGGGCAGCCAGCAGACATCGGCGCTCGCGTCAGGCGCTTCATCGGCAAGCGGCGAGAATGTCGAGATTTCGGAACCGGCGGCGCGCCAGGCTTCCAGCATGTGCGGGTAGATGAAGGAGAAGGCCGCGTCGCGCGCCAGCGCGATGCGCTGGCCGGGCGGCGTTACGTTCAGACCGTTCGCCGCAGGTGGCGGTGACCAGCCCGCGGCCGATCGCAGCACCGCGTCCAGATCGACATGCTCGGCGACAAAGCGCGCGGCTTCGTCGATCAGCTTGCCGATCTCGGCTTGCTCCTCGGCCTGCACCAGCCCGAGATGCCGCTTCGGCAGGCTGATCTCGGCGTGGCGCGGCAGCGCGCCGAACACGGCAATGCCGGCGTCCACAAGCGCGCGCCGCACGAGATCCTCGTGGCGCGCGCTTGCGACGCGGTTGAGCACGACGCCAGCAAGCCGAACACCGGCGCGATAGTCGCGAAGCCCCGCGGCGATCGCAGCCGCCGTCTGCGCTTGTCCGGAGGGATCGATCACCAGCAGCACCGGCCAGCCCAGCATTTCCGCGATGTCGGCAGTGGCGCCGGTGCCAGAGACACCGCGCACGGCGACACCGTCGAACAGGCCCATCGATCCCTCGGCGAGCACGATGTCGGCATCACCGCCGCGGCTGACGAGATGCGAGATCGCCGCGCGATCCATTGCCCAGCTGTCGACATTGACCGAAGCGCGTCCTGTCGCGGCGGCATGGAAGGCGGGATCGATATAGTCGGGTCCGCTCTTGAAGCACTGCACCTTGAGGCCACGATTGCGCCAAGCGCGCGCGAGAGCCAGCGTCAGCGTCGTCTTGCCGACGCCGGAGGCCGGTGCGGAGATGACGAGGCCTGCCGGCATCACGGCGCCTCCGGAAAGCGCGGCTCGGCGCCGATGGGACGATAGCGGCGATCGTAATCGGCCGCATAGAGGCGGCTCTCATCAAAATCCGCAGTGCCCAGCGTCTTGCCGACGAGGATCAGCGCAGTGCGTTCCATCTCGGTGCCAACGGCGGCATCGAGTGTCGCCAGCGTGGCGCGGACGATGCGCTGGTCCGGCCAGCTCGCGCGCCAGACGACGGCAACTGGACAGTCTGCGCCATAATGCGGCGTCAGCTCGGCGATCACCTTGTCGAGCAGATGAATGGAGAGATGGATCGCGAGCACCGCGCCCGTCGCGGCGAAGGCGGCGATCTTTTCACCCTCGGGCATCGCGCTGGCGCGACCCGGCGTGCGCGTCAGCACGACGGTCTGGGCAAGACCTGGCAGTGTCAATTCGGCTTCGAGGGCTGCCGCAGCGGCGGAGAAGGACGGCACGCCGGGCGTGACGGTGAAGGGAATGCCGAGCGCGCGCAGGCGGCGCAACTGCTCGCCCATCGCCGACCAGATCGCAAGATCTCCGGAATGCAGCCGCGCGACATCCTTGCCCTCCGCATGCGCGGTCGCGATCTCGGCAATGATATCATCGAGCGACAGCGGCGCAGTGTTGACGATGCGCGCGCCGGGCGGGCAATGCGCTAGCACGCCCTCGGGTACCAGCGAGCCGGCATAGAGGCAGACCGGACAGCCGGCGATCAGATCGCGACCGCGCAAGGTGAGAAGATCAGCCGCACCTGGGCCGGCGCCAATGAAATGCACCGTCATGTGCCGTCTCCCTCCGCGATCGCGGCGGTCGCGGTCCGGTCCTGCGACACTACGCGCGTCGCGATCAACCGCGCGCGGGGCCCCGCGGCAGCAAGCGCCGCGGCCTCGGCGACCGATCCCGTGCCGAATTTTTCGGTAACGAGTTTTGACTGCGTCGGCGTGTCGACGCCGGCCAGCATTTCGGCCGGAACCGCCTTGATCGGTAACCCGCATTCGCGCGCGAGCTGTCTGAGCGCTTCCGCGTCAGCCTTGTCGCTGATAGTCGCCACCGCAGCAAGGCCCTTGGAACCGCCGACCGCCAGGAGCACCTCGCGCAGCGAAGTCAGCGTCACGTCCTGCTTGAATCCGAGTCCGGCGACCTTCATCGGACCACACTCCATTGCACCACCGGTCGCGCGGCCTCCCAGGAGCGGTAACGGCCCAGCGGTGCGGCATGGGCGATCTCGACCCGCATCAGCTCGCCACCGTGACGCTGATGCAGCTCGCCGAGCAGCGCTTCAGTCTCCAGCGTCACGGCATGCGCGACCAACCGCGCGCCGGGCGCGAGGCGCGACCAAACGGCGTCGAACACTGCGATGTCGAAACCTCCGCCGATGAAGACGGCATCCGGCGCTTCCAGCGCGGTCAGAGCCTCGGGTGCCCTTCCCGTGATGGGCGCGATGCGATGCGCCAGTCCGAACGCGGCTGCGTTGCTGCGAATGTTCACGGCGCGATCCTCGCGTGCCTCGACGGCGATCGCGGTCCCGCCACATAGCGCCCACTCGATCGAGATCGAGCCGGAGCCGGCGCCGATGTCCCACAGCTTCTCGCCGGGACGCGGCGCCAACGCCGAGAGCGCGAGCGCGCGCACCGGCCGCTTGGTGATCTGGCCATCATGGGCGAAGAGATCATCTGGCAGGCCCGAGCTGCGAGAAACGCCTTGCGTTCCGCTCGCCTCCAGTGCCACCGCAACCAGATTCGCAGAGAGATCGCCGACAAACCCGTCGGCGCGATGCTCGGCAATGTTTTCGTGCCGCCCACCGAGCGCGGCGAGCGTCCAGCATGCCGACGCTCCCCATCCACGCTCGCTCAGCCATTTTGCGAGATCGCCCGCCGCCCTGCCGTCGCGCACGAGACAGATGATCCGCACACCGGACGCGAGATGCGGAACGAGGCGTTCGAACGGCGCGGCGTGGAGACCGAGACAGACAACGGATTCAAGCCGCCAGCCGAGCCGCGCAGCGGCAAGCGAGAAGGTCGATGGCATCGAGTACGCGATCCACTCGCTCGCATCCAGCTTCTCGGCAAGGCTTGCGCCGACACCGTGCCAGAACGGATCGCCAGAGGCGAGCACAGCGGTCCGGCGGCCGCGACAGCTGAGCACGATTTCTGCGTCGAACGGCACCGGCCATGGGCGACCACGGCTGCCTACGTCCGCAAGCGCGAGATGGCGCTCGCCACCGAAGACTGTTTCCGCCTTGGCGAGTGCCTTTCGGCTTGCCTCGGACAGCCCGGCAAGGCCATCTTCGCCGATACCGATGATGGTCAGCCAGGGATCAGCCATGACACGCGCCCTTATTCTGGGCGGAACAGCCGATGCGAGCCTGCTCGCAGCGGAGATCGCGCGCGCGCGTATCGAGGCCGTCTATTCCTATGGCGGCCGCACCCGCGCGCCGGCCGATCAGCCGCTGCCGACCCGTATCGGTGGCTTTGGCGGCGTGAGCGGGCTTGCCGACTACATCCGCAGTGAAGGCATCACCCATGTGATCGACGCAACGCATCCCTTCGCTGCCGAGATGAGCCGTAACACCGTTGAAGCGTGCACGGAAACCGGCACGCCATTGATTGCTCTCGAGCGAGCGCCCTGGACCAGAGCGCCGGATGACAGGTGGATCGAGGTCGCTGATCTCAGCGCCGCGGCGGCCGCTCTTCCCGAGTCGGCGGCAAAAGTGTTCCTCGCCATCGGGCGCCAGCACATAGCGCCGTTCGCAAGCAAGTCGCAACATGCCTACACGCTGCGGTTCGTCGATCCGCCTGAAACGGCCCTGCCCTTCGCAGCCGATGTCATCGTGTCGCGCGGACCGTTCACGCTCGACGGCGAACTCGAGATGATGCGCGCACGCGGCATTGCATGGATCGTCGCTCGCAATTCCGGCGGCGATGGCGCACGCGCGAAAATCGACGCCGCCCGCACGCTCGGCCTTTCCGTGATCATGATCTCGCGACCGAAACTGCCCGAGCGGCAGCGGGTGGAGAGCGTCGTCGCCGTGATGCAGTGGCTCGGTCATCGCACGCCTCTCGGCGCATAGACCCAGCGGGCGATGCGGCGCGTCTGCGAATTGCCGATGATCACGAGTGTGCGCATGTCGGCCATCTCGGGCCGTGCTTCATTCAGGGTGACCGTCTCGATCTTCTCATCGGCCGCGCTGATGGCGCGCGCGAAGATGACGAGGCGCTCACCACAGCCGGCTTCCTTCAGCACTGCGAGTGCACGGCCAAATCCTTCCGGCCGGCTCGCTGAGCGCGGATTGTACAGCGAAATGGCAAAATCGGCTTCGGCCGCGAGCCGCAGGCGCTTCTCGATCACCGCCCAGGGCTTGAGATTATCCGAGAGATTGATCGCGCAAAAATCATGGCCGAGCGGAGCGCCAGCCCGCGCGGCGGCCGCCAACATCGCCGTGATGCCCGGCAGCACGCGGATTGGCAGCGCCTGATATTGCGGCGCCTGTTCGAGCGCCTCGAACACAGCCGACGCCATCGCGAACACGCCGGGGTCGCCGGAGGACACGACGACGACCTGACCGCCTTCAGCCGCAAGCCGCAGGGCCTCGGCTGCCCGCTGCAGCTCTTCGCGATTGTCCGATGGATGCAAGGTGAGACCGGGACGCGGCGCAACACGTGCGACATAGGGCGCGTATCCCAAAATATCGGTCGCAGCAGCAAGCGCAGCGGAGACCTCCGGCGTCACCAGCGCGTCACTGCCGGGCCCGAGGCCCGCGATGGTCAGCGTGCCCGTCATTCGGCGGCGTCCAGATGCCGGCCTTTACCGTGCACCAGTACGATCGCGAAATAGGGACACTCGGTGGCGTCGATATCGGCGAGCCGCGCCACGCGCTCGCCCGGCATGGTGCCGCGCTCGACCAGCCATGCATCGTTCAGCCGGCCGGCGGCGGCGAGCGCGCGCCGCACTTTGGCGAGATTGCGGCCGGTCTTCATGATGACCAGCGCATCGGAATCGCGCATGCGCCGTTCGAGCTCGTCCTCGGCGAGCGTGCCCGCCAGCACCGTCGTCACGTCGTCGCCGAGCGCGATCGGCTGGCCGACCGCGTTCCAGCAGCCGACCATGCCGGGAATGCCGGCGATCACCTCGATCTCGACGCGGCCTTGCAGGCGCGTGTGCAGATGCATGAAGGAGCCGTAGAAATAAGGATCGCCCTCGCAGAGCACGACGACATCGACCGCGCGCGAAAGCCGCGCCAGCCGCTCGGCCCATTCGTCGTAGAAGCCGGCCAGCAGCTGGACGTATTCGGCGCTGTCGAAGGCGATCTCCGTGGTGACCGGATATTCCATGGGATTTTCGGTGACGTCGGCAGCCAGCATGCCCTCGACGATGCGCCGCGCCTGACCGGGCCGGCCCTTCTTGCGGAAATAGGCGACGTGCTTTGCCCCACGCACCGTGCGATCGGCGCGCACGCTCATCAGATCGGGATCGCCGGGACCGAGACCGCAGCAGATGATGCGTCCCATCGCTATTCGCTCCGGCTCGCCAACGCATTCACGGCGGCAACTGTGATCGCGGAGCCGCCGAGGCGACCCTCGACTGTCAGCGCCGGGACCGGCGGATCGGCCATCAGCGCGGCCTTGGATTCGGCGGCGCCGACGAAGCCGACCGGGCAGCCGATGATGGCCGCCGGCCGCGGACAGTCGCGATCTTCCAGCATGTTGAGCAGATGAAACAGCGCGGTCGGCGCATTGCCGATCGCAACGATCGCGCCGTCGAGATGCGGCCGCCACAGCTCGAGCGCCGCGGCCGAGCGGGTGTTGCGCATGGATTGCGCCAGCGCGGGCACGACAGCGTCGCCGAGCGTGCAGAACACGACATTGTCGGCGGGCAGCCGGGCGCGCGTGATTCCCTCCGAGACCATGCGCGCGTCGCACAGGATCGGCGCGCCCTTCTGCAAGGCGGCGCGCGCGGCGGTCGCCATGCCGGGGGTGAAGCGGATGTGCGCCTCGAGGCCCACCATGCCTGCAGCATGGATCATCCGCACCACGACCTGCTCCTCGTCCGGCGTGAAGCGCGCCAGATCGGCTTCGGCACGGATGGTCGCAAAGGACTGGCGATAGATCGCCGCACCGTCGGTTTCGTAAGTGTGCGGCATCAGTGCCCTCCCGTCAGGATGGAGGGATCGCCGACGATATCATCTCGGCTCAGGCCGCGCAGGATCGGCTCATCCCGCGTCGAGCCGTTCCGGACAAGATCGAAGCCGACGCTGGTCGCAACCAGTGTCACCGCGGATGCGCCGGAGCGGGCGCAGCCCTTGGCACAACCGGACACATGCAGCCGGGTATCGAGCGCAATGCGCGGCGCGAGCGCCGCCGCCAACGCGCGCGTATCGGCGTGCGCTTCGCGGCAGCGCGGAGCACCGCTGCACGCTATGACCCGCAATGCGGGGTCATAGGGCTCGGTGATGAGGCCCGCCCCACTTGGCATCTCGCGCTTGTCTTCGCTGAGCACCATCCGCCACGGCGTCATGCGCAGTGCATGCCCGGAGCCGGAGAATTGGTCGAGCGTTGAGTGCAGCATCTGCCCGAACGCGACGCCAACCAGCGCGCCGTGCGGATAATACCCGGGCCGCGAGGCGGCCATCACGGGCGCGGGCTCGGTCTCGCCACGCAACATCTCAGGCAATACCGCGCCGGCCGCGATGTGGGCCGCCATGCGCCCTCGCCCATCCTTCGCACCGCCCGATACGATGAACCAGTCCGCGAGCGCGAGCGCCGTGGCCACGGCCTCCCCGCGCCCGACGGCGTAGCCAAGCATGGCACCATCGGCCCGCACCAGCAGGCGACCGCCACGATCGCGCTCGATGCGTACATCGGCGGAATCGCCGGCGAGCACGCGCGATCTTCCATCATCGACGGCGAAGCCGAATTTTGTGGGAAGATCAAGCGTACTCTCGGCGAGCGCTTCTTCGAGCTCGGCGGCGAGCGCCTGCGTCTCGTCATCGGCATTCCAGAACGGCGTCACCAAAATGTTGCGGCGGGCCTCTATAGTAGGGTCAGGGTCGAGCAGCCGCAGCAACGCAAGTCCGTCGAGCAGCCGGCGATGGCCCTGTTCGCTGACGCCTCTAATCTGGAGGTTGGCGCGGCTCGTTACATCGATCAGACCATTGCCGTAGCGCTCGGCGAGTTCGGCAAGCCCGGCTGTCTGCGCTGCATCGAGCCGCCCGCCAAACGGGCGCACACGGACCACGAGCCCGTCGCCCGATTGCATCGGCCGCAACGCGCCGGGGCACCAGCCCTTGACCATGGCCGCGCTCATGACGCCTCCTTGAGCGCGGCCGCAATCGAATTGCGGCGCGTTCGCCAGAGTGAGGCCTCATGCAGGCGCGTGAAGCATGTCTCCATTGCGGCGAGCGCCGACGGATTTTCGCGCGTCATGAAGGCGCGGACGTCGTCATTGCCGAGCGTCGCATCGTAGTAGAGATCGAACAGATGCGGCGGCACCGCACCGGCGAGATGCGCGAAGGCAGCCATGTGCTCGAGCGTCGCTGTGATCTCGGCGGCGCCGCGAAAACCGTGGTGCATCATGCCGGCGATCCAGGCCGGATTGGCCGCGCGCGCGCGAACCACGCGCGAGATTTCCTCCGTCAGCGTGCGCGCATGCGGCTGCTCGGCGCGCGTCGCATCGAGATGATAGAGCGACGGCGCTCGCGCGCCGAGATGTGCTGCAGCGGCAGCAACACCCGCTTCATGCGCTGCGTAATCGGCGACGAGCAGGAGATCGGCTTCCGGCAAGTCCTGGATGTGGACGAAAGCATCGGCAGACGCGAGCCGCTGTTCGATACCGGCGCGATCGGCCTTGATCTCGCCGTCGGCGGAGAATGCCCAGGAGGACGCCGACAGCCAGGCTTCGCCGGCGGCGGCGCGAGTCTCGGGTGTGAAGACATCAGGGATCGCCGACAGACCAACGCCGTATTGTCCAGGGCGGGGCGCGAACACGCGCGACGCGCGGTGGCGATAGGGGTTTTCCTCGCCCTCCTCCTCCCGTGCCGCGAGTGCCTCGGAGGCGGCTTCGAACAGTTGTGCGAGGCCTGCAAAGACATCACGGAACAGACCCGACACGCGCAGCGTCACGTCGATGCGGGGACGGCCAAGCTCGGCCGGCGGGATGATGTCGTAGCCGGTGACACGGCCGGAGGCGCGATCCCAGCGCGGCGCGAGGCCGGCCAGATGCAACGCCATCGCGAATTCCTCGCCGGCGGTGCGCATCGTTGCCGAGCCCCAGAGATCCACCACGAGCCCCTTCGGCCATTCGCCGTGATCCTGCAAATGCCGGCGCAGCAGCTCTTCGGCGAGCTTGATGCCCTGCGCATGCGCCGACGGCGTCGGCACCGCGCGGGGATCGACGGCGAAGAGATTGCGTCCCGTCGGCAGCACGTCCTGCCGACCTCGATAAGGCGAGCCTGATGGTCCCGGCGCAACGCGCTGGCCCGCGAGCGCAGCACGCAATGCGTCGCGCTCCGCCTCGCCACAGGCGCCACGGCCGAACACGTGCAGGCCGTCACCGAACTGGCTCTCCTTGAGGTCGCAGACGAAGCGGTCGATCCGCGGGATCGCTTCGGCCGGCGCTGCCGCGGCATCAAGGCCGAGATCGTCTTCGAGACCCGCCGCGCGGGCCTCGTCACGAATTGCAGCGATCAGGCGCTGGCGGCGAGCGGGATCGAGGCCGTCGGCGGTCGAATATTCGTCAAGCAGCTGTTCCAGACGACGCAGGCTTTCCGGCACGGTCGAGGCCGCCAGCGGTGGCGGCAGATGGCCGATCGTAACGGCGGCAGTGCGCCGCTTGGCCTGCGCGGCCTCGCCGGGATCGTTGACGATGAACGGATAGATGATTGGCAGATCGCCGATCAGCGCTTCCGGCCAACATGCTGATGACAGGGCCACGGATTTGCCCGGCAGCCATTCCAGCGTGCCGTGCGCGCCCATATGGACGACGGCATCATACCCCTGCTCCCGGAGCCAAAGATAAAACGCGACATAGGCATGTCGCGGCGTGCGGGCGAGATCGTGATAATCGGCGCCGCGCTCGGCCGTGTCGCCACGCTCGGGCTGGATTGCGATGATCGACTTGCCGCATGCGATGGCTGCAAAATGAAATACACCGTCGCGGCAGCCTGGATCGTTCTCGGGTGCACCCCAGGCACGCGAGAGATCGTCCTGCAATTCTTGGGGAAGGCGAGCGAGCGCGGCACGATAGCTCGCGGCACTCCAGGTCAATTTCTGCTCTAGCAGCGTCTCGCCGAGGGCATGGACCGGCGCGACATCGAAGCCGGCTTCACTCAGGTCGGACAGCAACGCTTCCGCCGAAGCAAGCGCATCGAGGCCGACCGCATGCGCAATCTGATGCGGGCGTCCGGGATAGCTCGAGAGCACAATCGCCAGCCGCTTCTCGCTAGCCGGCGTCTCTGCCAGCCGCCGCCAAGCCGAAACGCGCGCGGCGACGGCCTTCACTCGCTCTTGGTCCGCACGATGGGCCAGATGCGAAAACTGCAGATCAAGGTCACGTTCGGCCGCCGATTTGAAGCTCACCACGCCCGCGAACAGGCGGCCGTCGACCTCGGGCAGCACCACATGCATCGCGAGATCGCCGGGCGACAGGCCGCGCAACGATCCCGCCCAGTCCTCGCGTCGGGCCGTCGACAGCGCGACCTGGAATACGGGGCAAGGCGCTGCATCGAATGGCGTCGTGCCGTCGTCGCCGGCTGCGGAGAACGCCGTCGCGTTGACGATCGCAGCCGGCGGACTTTGCGCAAGATGTGCCCGCAGCCAATCCGCGGCACTTGTGGCCTTCAGGGACGCGACGAACACGCCGTAAGCGTCAAAACCTTTTTCACGCAGCGCCGCGATCAACGCGTCGACCGGGCCAGTATCCGCGGCGATGAGATAGGAGCGATAGAACGTCACCAGCGCGCGGGGCATCCCCTCGCCTATCGGCGACTCGGCGATGACGCCGCGCGCGGGATCGTAAAAACCCATTTCGGGCACAGTCACCTCGCCGACGACCGGCCCGGCATAGAGGCCTGAGGCCAGCGCGAGCTGTGCGATCGCGGCTTGCGCAGCAACCGCGCCGCCGGTGTCGCAGAGCACCTTGAGCCGTCGCAGCGTCGAAACTGGCAATGTCGAATATTCGTCGAGCCGCGTGTCGTCGCGGCCATCAGCCGGCAGCACGGCGAGCACGATGTTGCGATCCTTCGCGAGCTGTTGGAGCGCTGCCAACCCGTACGACCAGTAGGACTCCCCGCCAATCAGGCGCACCAGGATTCCGCGCGCCTGCGACAGCGTGCGCTCGATATAGGTGTCGACCGAGAGCGGATGACGGAGCTCCGCGAGGTTCGCGAGCCGCAGCGACGGCAGGCTGTCGCGGCCGCGACGCCAGCCGGCGGCGAATGCGGCGAGATCGGAATCCGAGTACGAGAGCACCACGAGATCGGCCGGGTCCTGGCCGATGTCCCTTGGCGTCGCGGTCTCCTCGAGACCGCGGCTCTCGCGGAAGACGACGTGCATCAGATACCAAGTCCTGCCTTGATGGCGGCCTCGTCGATATCGCCGTGCTCGCCGATTACGACGAGTTTTGACTGCCTGATACCCGCGCCCCAGGGCTTGTCGAACTGGTGGCGCACGCGCTCGCCGACGGCTTGCAACAGCAGACGCATCGGCTTGCCCGCGACTGCGACATAGCCCTTGGCACGCAGCACGTTCTGCTCGCGCGCCAGCTTCTGGACCGATGCGACCAGCGCATCGACGTCTGTGACTTCGGGAAGATCGATCACGACCGAAGCAAAATCGTCGTGCTCGTGCTCCTCTTCGCCATCATGATGCGAGGGACGCGCGGCGAGATCGTTCTCGGCGGCGGCGCCGAGACCGAGGATGATGCGCGCATCGATCGCGCCGTCGGTGATCGGTAACATCGGCACCCGGCGCGGCATCTCGGCCGCGATCACTGCTTTTGCTGCCTCGATGCCGGCGCTGCCCGCCAGATCAGCCTTGGTCAGCAGCACGATGTCGGCGCAGGCGATCTGGTCCTCGAACACTTCCGACAGCGGCGTCTCGTGATCGAGATTTTCATCCGTCGCGCGCTGCGCTTCCACGGCATCCGGATCCGGCGCGAAACGGCCGGCGGCGACGGCTTCGGCGTCGGCCAGCGCAATCACGCCGTCCACCGTGATACGCGAACGGATCTCCGGCCAGTCGAACGCCTTCAACAGCGGTTTTGGCAGCGCCAGGCCCGAAGTCTCGATCAGGATGTGATCGGGCCGCACGGGGCGCGCCAGCAGCTGCTCCATGGTCGGTATGAAATCGTCCGCGACGGTGCAGCAGATGCAGCCATTGGCGAGCTCGACGATGTTCTCCTCCGGACAATTCGCGTCGGCGCACGACTTCAGGATCTCACCATCGACGCCCTCACTGCCGAACTCGTTGACGAGCACCGCGAGCTTCTTGCCGTTTGGGTTTGCAAGGAGATGCTGGATCAGCGTGGTCTTGCCGGAGCCGAGAAAGCCGGTGACCACCGTGACCGGGACTTTTGCGAGCGAGTTCATTCGGCGGCCTCCGGCAACACGGCAATGGGGGGAATGCGCGCAAGCGATTGCTTGCGGAAGATTTCGGGACGGCTGCGCCAGGGCACGATGCCGTCAGGCGCGGCCGCATAGGCGGCAGCACCCGCGACCACGTCGGACGCGTTGGCATCCGAGAGGCGGCCATAGACATAGGACCAGCGGCCGGGCGCGCTCAGCGCGACCGAGCAGCCCTGGTTGCAGGCCGACAGGCATTCGACGGGAACAACGGTGATGCCCTCAGGCACGCCGGCCTCGAGGATCGCGCCATGCAGACGCTTGCCGGGCGTGGCCTCGCCCTCAACTGGCGTCTGGCCGGCACGGCAGGTGATGCAAACGTGAAGTGTGACGGTCATCGCCTCTTCCAGAATGACAGCGGGAGGCGAAGAGGTGCACGGACCGGTCTTGCGAAGGCCCGTTTCCCCGTCGCGGAACACCCCGTCCGCCGGTCCAAATTCGTCCGCGTTGGCAGGTCTCCCGGCTTGCGGAGCAGGGTTTCCCCTTCGATCCCCGCCTTCCCGATCCCCGTGGGATCAGTGGCTTCGGACATCTCTCCGGTCACGGTCGCGGGGGCGGCTGCATTTTGGAGCCAAATCTTGCCGATTCGGACCCTATCGCATTCCCTCTTCGCCTGTCATAGGACAGGAACCAACGCCGGGCCACCATTTGCCCCCGGCCGCCACTTGTCAAGCCGAAGGACCCCGTCCGATGACGCCTGAACCGGAGACCCCGACGGCCGAGGAAACCGACGCTCGTCACGCCGCGAAGATGGCGAAAATCAAGGTCGCCCGCGACAAGATCATGGCGACCAAGAGCGGCGAAAAGGGCCTCATCATCGTCCACACCGGCGCCGGCAAGGGCAAATCGTCCTCGGCCTTCGGCATGATCGTGCGCTGCGTCGCCCACGGCTTCCCTTGCGCGGTGGTGCAGTTCATCAAGGGCGCCTGGGATACCGGCGAGCGGCGCCTGCTCACCGGCCATTTCGGCGAGCTCTGCCAGTTCCACGCGATGGGCGAAGGTTTTACCTGGGAGACGCAGGACCGCGCCCGCGACATCGCGGCTGCCCGCTCCGGCTGGGAGAAGGCCAAGGAGCTGATCCTCGACCAGACCTTGCGCATGGTCGTGCTCGACGAGATCAACATCGCGCTGCGCTACGACTATCTCGACATCGCCGAGGTCGTCGACTTCCTGAAGACCTCGAAGCCGCCGATGACGCATGTCGTCCTCACCGGGCGCAACGCCAAGGACGAGCTGATCGAGATCGCCGATCTCGTCACCGAGATGACGCTGGTGAAACACCCGTTCCGTTCCGGCATCAAGGCGCAAGCCGGCGTCGAGTTCTAAAGACACAAGCGATGGCGCGCGCGTTGATGATCCAGGGGGCCGGCTCGGACGTGGGCAAGTCGCTCATCGTCGCCGGCCTCGCGCGCGCCTTCACGCGGCGCGGCCTGCGCGTGCTTCCTTTCAAGCCGCAGAACATGTCGAACAATGCCGCCGTCACCATCGACGGCGGCGAGATCGGCCGCGCCCAGGCACTGCAGGCGCTCGCCGCCGGCGTCGAGCCGCATACCGACATGAACCCGGTGCTGCTCAAACCCGAGACCGATGTCGGCGCTCAAGTCGTTGTGCACGGAAAGCGCATCGCGACCACGCGTGCGCGCGATTATGCGGCGATGAAACCCTCGCTGATGGGCGCCGTGCTGGAGAGCTTTGAGCGGCTGAAGGCGCGCGCCGATCTCGTGCTGGTCGAAGGCGCCGGCAGCCCGGCCGAGGTCAACCTGCGCAAGGCTGATATCGCCAATATGGGCTTTGCCCGCAAGGCCGACGTGCCGGTCGTGCTGGTCGGCGACATCGACCGCGGCGGCGTGATCGCGCAGCTCGTTGGCATCAAGACGGTGATCGACCCCGACGACGCTGCAATGATCCAGGGCTTTGTCATCAACAAGTTTCGCGGCGATCCTACGCTGTTCGACGACGGCTATCGGTTGATCGAAGATAAGACAGCCTGGCGCGGGTTTGGCGTGCTGCCCTGGTTTTCGCGTGCCGGCGAATTGCCAGCCGAGGATGCGCTCGGCCTCACCGACGCGCGCAAGCCCGGCCAACGCAAGATCGCCTGCCTGGCCCTGTCGCGGATCGCCAATTTCGACGATCTCGATCCGCTCAAACTCGAGCCGGGCGTCGATCTCGTGATGGTCCGTCCGGGGGAAGCGATCCCGGGCGATGTCAGGCTCGTCATCATCCCCGGCTCCAAATCTACCCGCGGCGATCTCGCCTTCCTGCGCGCACAGGGCTGGGACATCGATCTGCTCGCGCATCATCGCCGCGGCGGCCATGTGCTCGGCCTCTGCGGCGGCTATCAGATGCTCGGACGCAGCGTCGCCGATCCCGATGGCATCGAAGGACCCGCGGGCGAAACGCCCGGCCTTGGACTGCTGGACGTCGTGACGGAGATGAGCCCGCAGAAAACGCTGACGCGCGTTGTGGCCGTGCATGCCGCAACAGACCAGCCGATCGAGGCCTACGAAATCCACATCGGCCGCACCGAGGGCCCGGATCGTGCGCGGCCGTTTGCGAAACTCGATGGCGAGCCGGAAGGCGCGATCTCCAGCGATGGGCGCGTGCAAGGCAGCTATCTGCACGGCCTGTTCACATCGGATGATTTTCGTAAGGCGTTCTTGGCAAAGCTCGATATCCCCGCCGGCGACGAGCCTTATTTCGGCAGGGTCGAGGGCGCGCTCAATGCGCTGGCCGACCACATCGAAAGGCACCTCGACGTCCAGGGCCTGCTCGCCCTAGCGCGCTAGGACCTTACCGAGCCGCGTCCATTCGGACTCGGCGCCCGGAAGCCCGAGGCGCAGCCATGTCGGATTTTGTGTGAAGACACGCGACCAGATTTCAGCCCGCGCCAGCATCACCTGTGCGGCACGTGCGTCGGGCGTCTCGTAGAGACGAAACAGCGGCGCGCCGCCGACGAGCCGCCAGCGCTGCCCCTGCGCCATCTCGTCCAGACGAACACAGTCCTGCGCAAGCCGCGCTGACGTCGCCTTGGCCCAGGCATCATCGCGCAAGGCACGACAACCGATAGCGATCGCCGCGCCCGACACCGGCCATGGACCTGAAGCCGCCGCGAGCCTGCCTATGTCAGCCGCATGGCCGATCGCGAACCCAAGCCGCAGGCCGGCAAGACCATAAAATTTTCCGAACGAGCGCAGGATCAGCAGCCCGGGCCGCCCCGCTTCCGAAGCGAGCGAGAGTTCGGGAACAGCGTCTGCAAAGCTCTCGTCGATGACGAGGTGACCGACGCGCGGCAAGAGCGCAAGCAGGTCCTTCGGCGCGTGACGGCAGCCGTCGGGATTGTTGGGATTGACGACGATGGCGAGGTTTGCCCCCACCAACGCATCGAGCTCGCTCGCCTCTTCGACCTCCCAGCCGGATGCCGACAGAACGGGAGCATACTCGTTATAGGTCGGTGCGAGGATACGAGCCCGGCCGCGCGGCGCAAGCTGCGGCAACAGTTGAATGACGGCCTGCGCGCCGCCCATCGCAACGATCGGTGCGTCTGTACGATAAGCGTGCTGGGCGGCCTGATGCAGCGCCTCGATCTCGGTTCGCGACGGCAACGCCTGCCAATGATGCGCAGCGATCTCTCCCACGGGATAAGGCAGCCGGTTGATCCCGGTCGAGAGATCAATCCAGTCTTCCGCACGCCCACCAAAATGCCACCGGGCGTGATCGAGATTTCCACCGTGCTCGCGCATGTCTTGTTCTTTCATGCGAAAGCCAGGATCGCAAGGAGGCCGGCGAGAAGCAGCATGGCACGGCGGCAGACGGTCAGCGCATGATCAATGTCGGCGGCGAGCGGGTCGCGCGCCCCTTCATTGAGCCAGGGCTCGTCGGTCGCGCTGCCGTGATAGATGCGGGGACCAGAGAGCCGGACACGAAGCGCGCCGGCCATCGCCGCTTCCGGCCAGCCGGCATTGGGCGAGCGGTGGCGGCGCGCATCGCGCGTCATGCAGGACAGCGCTTCCAACCGCCGAGGCGCAAGCAGCACGAACAGAAATCCGGTCAAACGCGCCGGAACGAAGTTGGCGACATCGTCGATGCGCGCTGCCGCCCAGCCGAAGGCCTCGTGGCGTTCGCTGCGATGACCGATCATCGAGTCCAATGTGTTGATCGCCTTGTAGCCAAAAATGCCGGGCAGCCCGAACAGCGCACCCCAGAACACCGGCGCCACGATGCCATCGGAGGCGTTTTCGGCGAGGCTCTCGATTGCGGCGCGCGCGATTCCGGTCTCGTCGAGCGCCGCAGGATCGCGGCCGACGATGCGCGACACCGCTTCGCGCGCGCCGGCGATATCGCCGGCCTGCAATGGTCTTGCGACGGCGGCGACATGGTCATGCAGCGAGCGCAAAGCGACCAGTGGCCAGGCCAGGAGGCCGACGAGCACAGTCTGCACCCAGCCCCATGGGAGCAGGGATTGAAGCACCCAGCCAAGCACAACGGAGAGCACGATCACCAGAAGCGCTCCGGCGACCCCCGCAGCACGCCGCCGTGCCGGCGGATCGAAATCGCGATTCCAGGCGGTATCGATGGCGCCGATCAGCCGGCCGAGCCATGTCACGGGATGGCCGATCCGCGCGAACAACGGCGACGGCCAGCCCAACAGGGCATCCACCACCATCGCCACCGCCATCGCACCTGCAAAACCCACATGCGCCTCCTGCCCTGCCCCTGTTGCGCAAAGCGCTGGCCGAGCGCAAGCCCCAAGCGACGGATTTCGGCTTTGTCTTTGGCCGCGTTTGGTGATTAGTGCTTGGCCGATAGGAGACCTTATGGTCGTCATCTTGATCACGGGCGGAGCGCGATCGGGCAAGAGCAAACGCGCGGAGAGCCGCGCGCGCGGCTTTCCCGGGCGGCCAGTCTATGTCGCGACGGCCGAGGCGCTCGACGCCGAGATGGAAGAGCGGATCGCAAGACATCGCGTGCGGCGCGGAACCGACTGGATCGAGCGCGAGGTGCCGCTCGACCTCGTGCCAGCGCTGGTCGCAAGCGATGGCGGCGGCGCGCGGCTGGTAGACTGCCTGACACTCTGGCTCTCCAACCTGCTGCATGCGGAGCGCGACTGGGAGCACGAGGTGAACGCGCTTGCCGCCACCCTGCTCCATCTCAAGAGCCCGGTCGTGCTCGTCACCAATGAGGTCGGCCTCGGCATCGTGCCCGACAACGCGCTGGCGCGCAGCTTTCGCGACGCCGCGGGGATCATGAACCAGATCATCGCCGATGTCGCCGACGAGGTCGAGTTCGTCGTTGCCGGCCTGCCGATGAAGCTGAAATGATGCCGCGTTTCGACATCCTGAAAGACGTCGTCACCGATCTCGGGATCGCGGCGTCCTTTGTCACGATCGTGCCGGTGGCATCACCGAAGCCAGCCGCCGACGGCGCTGTCGCGCGCGCGACCTGGGCGCTGCCGGTCGCGGGATTGCTGGTAGGGCTTACAGGCGCTGTGGTCTACGCGGTCGCGAGCAAGCTGGGACTGGCGCCAGGAATGGCCGCCCTGCTCGCGCTTGCCACGACCGCCCTTATCACCGGCGCGCTGCATGAGGACGGGCTTGCAGATACCGCCGACGGGCTCGGTGGCGGCCGCACGCGCGAGCGCAAGCTCGAGATCATGCGCGACAGCCGGATCGGCAGCTACGGCGTCTGCGCGCTGATCCTGTCGTTCGGCCTGCGCTGGAGCGCGCTGGCCGCAATTGCCAGCCCATGGCTCGTGACGCTTGCGCTGATATCCGCGCATGCCGCGGCCCGCGCGGGCGTGCCGGCCTTCATGTCGCTGGTCGCCCCGGCCCGGCCCGACGGACTCTCCGCGCGCGCAGGTTCGCCGCCGGGCCGCAGCGTCGCCATCGCCTTTGCGCTTGGCACGCTCACGCTTGCGCTTGCGCTCGGGCCGGCCAAGGCGCTGGTTGGGCTCGTCCTGCTGTCGCTCGCCGGGCTGATCCTGGCCCGACTTGCCATCCGCCAGATCGGCGGACAGACTGGCGACATCCTCGGCGCTTTCGAGCAGGTCGGCGAGATCCTGATCCTGCTTGTCGCGGCAGCCTTCCTTCACGGGGGAGGATGAATCATGGTCGAGTTCGATGATACCTTCCGCCGGCAATTGCACGAGCTGTTCGTATGGCGCCGCGACGTGCGGCGCTTCCGCGTCGATCCGCTGCCGGACGGCGCCGTGGAGCGCCTGATCGAAACCGCCTGCCTGTCGCCCTCGGTCGGCCTGAGCCAGCCGTGGCGCTTCGTCGTCATCGATGATGCCGCGCGGCGCCGCGCCGTGATCGACGACTTCAGGGCTTGCAACGCCGACGCGCTGGCCTGCTATTCCGGCGAGCGCGCGGCGCGCTATGCCGTGCTAAAACTCTCGGGCCTCGAACAGGCACCCGGCCACGTCGCCGTGTTCGCCGACAAGGCCAGCGAGATCGGCCACGGCCTCGGCCGCGCGACCATGCCGGAAACAACTGAATATTCGGTGGTCGCGGCCATCACTGCGATGTGGCTCGCCGCGCGCGCGGAAGGTATCGGTCTCGGCTGGGTCTCGATCCTCAGTCCGGACCGCATCCACGGCATTCTCGACGTGCCGGCGTCCTGGAAGTTCATAGCCTATCTCTGCATCGGCTATCCCGAGGCGGAGTGCGATCAGCCCGAGCTCGAACGGGCGAAGTGGGAAGACCGGCGCAACCCGGACGAATTCACGCTGCGGCGCTAGCCGACACTGCGAACGAGCGTTCACATGCCCGTTTCATCAATTGTGGATACCGCCCGTTCGCGTTAAGCATCCACCTTGGGACGGACCATCGAGCAGTAGATTCCATGACCGACCGGCCTTCCGCTTTCGCGGTCGATCGCCGCGGCTTCATACGCCTTGCAGGCACAACTGCCGCGGGCTTCCTCGCGCTCGGCGCAACGCCGGATCGCATGCGAATCGTCGCTACGATCACCAGTCTGTCGCTCGACGACGAGCTGACCAGACGGAACATGACCGACGGCTCGACCTCTCGCCTCGGCGGGCTCATCGCGGGCTTGCGGCAGCGCGGCTGGGTCGAGGGAATCAACTACCGCTTCGAAATCCGTTCGAGCTTCGGCGGACCTGACAAGATGAAGATCGCGGTCCAGGAAATCATCGATCTCAAGCCGGACGTCATCCTGACCGGCTCCACGGTCGAAACCGCGGCCATCATGGCCGCGACCAAGACGATCCCGATCGTGTTCGCGACCTCCAACGACCCCGTCGGCAACGGCTTCGTCCAAAGCCTTGCCCATCCCGGCGGCAACGTCACCGGCTTCACCAGCAGCACCGCCGAGATGGGCGGAAAATGGCTTCAGCTCATCCGGGAGGCTGTGCCGGATATTGCGCGCGTCGGCATCCTGTTCAATCCGGCGTCCACACCCCGTGCCGGGCGCTTCTACCTCGACTCCATCGAGCAGGAGGCCGTGGCGGCCGGCGTCGCCGTGGTCCTCGCGCCGGTCAGCACGGCAGCGGAGATCGACGGCGCGATCGGCCGCTTTGCCGAGCCGCCCAGGGCGGCGATGATCTCGCTCGTCGACAGCTTTCTGGTGGTGAACCGTCAGGCCATCATCGCGGCAACGGCGAAGTACCGCGTGCCCATGATCTATCCGTTCCATTATTTCATGGATGCGGGCGGGCTGATGAGCTACGGGCCGACGCTGGAGGTACGCTCCGCCGATTACGTCGATCTCATCCTGCGCGGCACCAAGGCCGGCGATCTCCCGGTGCAATCGCCGCGGAAATACGAGCTCCTGATCAACCGCACCGTTGCCAACGCGCTCGGATTGACCATTCCCTTCACACTGCTGGCGCGCGCCGACGAGATCCGCGAGTGAACGAAACGGTCGACCAGGGACATTTGCGGACGCCTCCGGGCCGGCTGTTCCGGAAATATCTCTACTCGATCGTCGCACTCGCCTTTGCCGCGCTCGCCGTCAACACCGGTTTCGACGTCTGGTTCTCCTACCGCGAGCAGAAGCAGCTTCTCGCGGCAACCCAGCGCGAGCAGGCAGCAAGCGCGGCCATTCAAATCGGCCAGTTCATCGGCCAGATCGAAAACCAGATCAGATGGCTCTCGCGCCTGCCCCCGGAGCTGTCCACCAACGAGGACGAGCGGCTGAACGCCATCCGTCTCCTGCGTCTCTCGCCCGCTATCGCGGAGATTGCCGAGCTCGACGCGGAGGGCCGCGAGCAGGTGCGCGTGTCGCGCCGCGTCGCCGACCGGATCGGCAGCAAGACCGATCTCTCCGCCTCGCCCGCCTTTCGCGGCGCCAATGAAAGCCGGACCTATTACGGGCCGGTCTACTTCTTCGGCGACACCGAACCGTACATGACGCTCGCCGCGCGCAGCGGCGGCCGCAATCCCAACGTGGTCGTCGCCGAGGTCAATCTGCGCTTCATCTGGGACCTCGTCGCCGGGATCAGGGTGGGCAACACCGGCAAGGCCTATGTGGTCGACCGCATGGGCGTGTTGATCGCGCATCCCGATCTGTGGCCGGCGTTGCGCCGCAGCGATCTCTCCGCGCATGCCGACGTCCGCGCTGCGCTCGATGGTGTGGGACCGCCCTCGGGCGGCCTGGTCAAGGAGGATTTTTCAGGTCAACGCGTGCTGTCGACCTATGCGACCGTCCCCTCGCTCGGCTGGCTGGTGTTCGTCGAGCTTCCGCTCAGCGAGGCCTATGCTCCGATCTACGCCTCGATCGGACGATCGACGTTTCTGCTGATCGTCCTGCTCGCCTTCGCGGTTCTGGTGTCGCTCTGGCTCAGCCGGCGCATGACCGTGCCGATCCAGATGCTGACCCAAGGCGCGCGGCGGATCGGCAGCGGCGATCTCGGCCTGCGGCTCGCGATCAAGACCGGCGACGAGCTGGAAGCGCTCGGCGACCAGTTCAACCGGATGGCCGCGCATTTGCGCGAATCCTACGCAACCCTCGAACGCAAGGTCATCGAACGGACCTCCGAGCTCGAGAAGGCACGCGATCACGCCCTTGCCGAGCACGATGCGGCCGAACGCGCACGTAGCGTCGCAGTTGCGGCCAACGAGACCAAATCACGCTTCCTCGCCGTGGTCAGCCACGAGCTGCGCACGCCGCTGAACGGCGTCATGGGCGTGCTGCAACTGCTCGATGACGGCAGGCTCGGTGAGGTCCAGCGCCGCCACCTCGCGACTGCGGCCGCATCGGGAGAGACGCTGATCGCGCTGGTCGACGCCATCCTGGAATATGCCCGCCTGGAGGCCAGCACTGAGGCGCTGGAGACGCGCGACTTCCGCCTCGACCACCTGATCGAGACGGCAGCCGATTTGATGCGTCTGCAGGCGTTCGGCAAGGGCCTGACCTTCGACCTCGCCTGCGACGCGACGGTCGGCACGTCCGTGCGCGGCGATCCGGTGCGGCTCAACCGTGTCCTGCTCAATTTGATCGGCAATGCGATCAAGTTCACCCCGAGCGGTGGGATCGGCTTGAAGGCGTCGGCGGAACAGCACGACGACCACGTCCTGTTGCACGTCACGATCCGCGATACCGGCATTGGCATCGCGCCCGACATGCACGAGCGGATTTTCGAGGATTTCGTCCAGGCGGACGACAGCATCGCCCGGCGCTTCGGCGGCACTGGCCTCGGACTTGCCATCGCGCGCCGCCTCACCCGGCTGATGCACGGCGAGCTGACCGTGGAGAGCGCGCCGGGTGTGGGCAGCGTGTTCACGCTCGAAGTGCCGCTCAGTCGCGCCACGAGCGGCGTAGCGCAAGGCGCGGTCGAGCCGCCGTCACGGCCGCTCAGCGTGCTTCTGGTCGACGATGATCCCGTCAACTGCGAGGTCGGCGAAGCGATCCTGAACCGGCTCGGCCACCGCCCCACGATCGCCACGAACGGCGCAGCGGCCGTCGCGCTTGCTCGCGAGCAGTCCTTCGACGTCATCCTGATGGATCTGCACATGCCCGACATGGATGGAGTGGAAGCAGCGTCGCTGATCGGAAAGCTCGGCCTGCCGCGGATGCCGCGCATCATCGCCGTCACCGCCGACGTGTCGCGCAGCGCCCGCGGGCGGCTCGCAAGCGCGGGGATCATCCAGATCGTCAGCAAACCGATCCTGATCAACGCGCTGCGCGAGGCGATCGAAGAGGATCCCCAGAACGAGCAGCCGACCGCGACGCGCCTCGCCGCAGGCGCATTGATCGACCGGCACTTTCTCGACGACCAGAGAGAGCTGCTCGGTGTCTCGCAGATCGCGAAGCTTCATCACTTGCTGCATCAGACCGGCGCCAAACTGATCGAGGACATTGCCGGTGCAGCCGAAGCCGGCGATCGCAAGCAGCTTGCGCGATCCGCGCACCAGCTCGGCAGCGCGGCGAGCGCGCTCGGCCTGGTTCGCCTGTTCGATCATTGTCGCGATGTCGAGCTGGCGGCACCGACGATGTCGCCCGCCGAATGCGAGAGCGCCGCGCGCGAACTCGCCGCGCTTCGAGAAGCATCGATGCACACGCTCGACGATCTGCTCGCACCCGCGGAGCAGCGTTCGATCAGATAACGTCCTCTCGGCCAAAGCGCTCGACGAGGAAATCGATAAACAGCCGCACCTTCACCGACAGATGCCGCGTCGGCGGATAGACCGCATAGAGCGCGAGCGGCGGCGCGAAATAGTCGTCCAGCACGGTCCGCAGCTCGCCCTTCCGCAAGGCGTCAGCGGCAATGAACTGCGGTAGCAGTGCGAGCCCCCTGCCCTTGATCGCGACGTCGCGCAGCACCTCGGCATTGTTGACGCACAGCGACCAGGCCGGCTGGATCCAGTGATCGCCGTCGGCACCGGTGAGCTTCCACTGATTGCCGGTGAGCAGGAAGCCGTAGGTCAGCGACACGTGGTCGCGCAAATCCTGCGGATGTTTTGGCGTCCCGTGACGCGCCAGATAGTTCGGCGAGGCACAGATCATGCGCGGCACTGGCACGATCTTCCGCGCGATCAGGCTGGAGGATTCCAGTTCCGCAATCCGCAGCGTCACGTCAAAACCGTCCTGGACGGGATCAAGCAGATCGTCGCTGAGCACGAGCTGGAGTTGAAGCTCCGGATATTTGTCCATGAAGTCCGCGAGCACAGGCCCGAGCCGCATCGTGCCGAACGACATCGGCGCATTGACGCGCAGCAGCCCGCGCGGCGCCGACTGGGCCTGCGTCACCGCCTGATCGGCCGCCTCGATCTCCGAAAGGATCACGACCGCGCGCTCGAAATAGCGCTGGCCGTTCTCGGTCGGGCTCGCGTGGCGGGTGGTCCGGTTCAGGAGCTGGACGCCGAGGTTTTCTTCAAGATCGGCGATGTATTTGCTGATCGCCGAGCGCGACAGCCGCAGCTGGCGGCCGGCCTCGGCAAAGCTGCCGCTCTCGACGACCTTCACGAAGGCCCGGAGGCTCGCGACCTTATCCAAGGGCCGCCTCGGGCCATTGTTTCCAAATCGTAGACATAGACGTCATATTTGCATGGATTGTCTCCAATCCAAAGCGGAACGATATTTCGCTCCAGAGCAAGACCACTCCCCGAATTCTGGAGGACGACAATGTCTGGACTGCACCACGTCACCGCGATTGCCGGCGATCCCATCCGCAATTTCGGCTTCTACACCCGTGATCTCGGCCTGCGCTTCGTCAAGAAGACGGTCAATTTCGATGATCCCGGCACCTACCACTTCTATTATGGCGACGAGACCGGACGGCCCGGCACCATCCTGACCTTCTTCCCCTGGGCTGGTGTGCCGGCGGGCCACCGCGGCGTCGGCGAGACCCATCAGACCGCCTTCCGCGTGCCGCAGCGCTCGCTCGGCTACTGGACCCAGCGCTTCATCGAGAAGGGCATCGCCTACGAGGCGCTGGAGAAGCGCTTTGGCGAATCCGTGCTGCCGTTCACCGATCCTGACGGCATGGCGCTGGCGCTGGTCGGCGTCCCCGGCGCCGAGAACGAGCCGGGCTGGAGCAATGGCGACGTGCCGGCCGAGCACGCGATCCGCGGCTTCCACGGCGTGACCCTGCTGCTCGACAGCGCGGCGAAGACGGCCGCCGTTCTCACCGACGTGTTCGGCTTCACGGAGACGGGCCGCGAAGGCTCGGTGATCCGCTTCAAGGCGCCGGGCGATGTCGAGGGCAGCGTCGTCGACATCTATGAAGCCAAGGGTTTTCTGCGCGGACATCAGGGCGGCGGCTCGGTGCACCACATCGCCTTCCGTGCGGCTGACGACGCCGAGCAGGGCGTGATGGCCCAGAAGCTCGTCTCCAATCACGGCCTGCATCCGACCGAGCAGAAGGATCGCAACTATTTCCGCTCGATCTATTTCCGCGAACCCGGCGGCGTGCTGTTCGAGATCGCGACCGACATCCCCGGCTTCGCCGTCGACGAACCGGTGGCAACGCTCGGACGCGATTTGAAGCTGCCGGGCTTCCTCGAAAAGCATCGCAAGGAAATTGAAGGCGTGCTGCCGAACCTGGAAGAGACTGTGTGATGACCGAGAGTACATTCATCCATCGCTTCGAGCCCGCGAGCGGCGCGGGCTCTCCCCCGCTGCTGCTCCTGCACGGCACCGGCGGCGACGAGAACGATCTGCTCGGGCTCGGCCAGATGATCTCGCCCGGCTCGGCCCTGCTCTCGCCGCGCGGCCGCGTGCTCGAGCACGGCATGCCGCGCTTCTTCCGCCGTCTCGCCGAAGGCGTGTTCGACGAAGAGGACGTGCGCCGCCGCGCGCTCGAGCTTGGCGAATTCATAACGGATGCGCGCAAGCAATATGGCATCGCGGCGCCGATCGCGGTTGGCTTCTCCAACGGTGCCAACATCGCAGCCGCGTTGTTGCTGCTGAAGCCGGACGCGCTCGCAGGCGCGATCCTGCTGCGTGCCATGGTGCCTCTGTCGGATCCGCCGAAGGCGGAGCTCGGCGGCAAGCCGATCCTGCTGCTGTCCGGCCAGGCTGATCCGATCGTGCCCGCCAGCAACTCGGCGCATCTCGCCGCGCTTCTGACGCAGGCCGGCGCGCGCGTGAGCCACAAGGTGCTGCCGGCCGGCCATCAACTGTCACAGGCCGACGTGACGCTCGCCCGCAACTGGATCGGCAACGTCGCCGCCGAAGCGGCCTGATAAAACGAAGCGGCGCACCGCCTCGCTGGTGCGCCGCTTTCAATCCCACCAAGCGACCTTCCGCCGCATCTGCGCAATCGGGCACCACCCTGCCGGAAATTTCCGCTTGCCCGTTTCCACGCCAGGCCTAAAATTTGGGACATGGTTCCGAATTTTGGAACTGACTTGGACCATCCCTCATGAGCGCCCTGACCAACGCGATCGAGATTCTGCGCTGCTTTTCCAGCGCGTGGCCCGATCTGTCGTTCGCGGACGTGATGGCGCTGACCGGCAAGCCGAAGAGCTCGACCTCGCGGCTGCTGCGCTCCTTGCGCGATTGCGGCCTGCTCGAGCAGGACCCGCACACCCGCCGCTACCGGCCGGGTCTGCTCACCTTCGAGCTCGGCCGGTTGCACCGCGCCCATGACGATCTCATCAGCATGGCCGAGCGCGAGCTGCGCGAGGTCTGCGCCCGCACCGGCCACACCGGCTACATCGCCGTGCTCGACGGCTTTGAGCAGGTCGTGCTCCGGATCGTGCCGGGCTCCAATCCCCTGCGCGTCGTCAATCCGCCGGGCCAGCGCACCCCTGCGCTTGCGACCTCGAACGGCCGCGCCATGCTGGCCCGCCTCTCCGACGAAGACATCCGCGCGCGGGTGCCCGCGACCTATCCAAAGCTGCCGCGCAACTCGCCGCAGAGCTTCAGGCAGCTGATGACGCGGCTCAGCGAGATCCGCAGCACCGGTGTCTCGGAAGCGGCCGACGAATCGATCGAAGGCGTCGGCTCGCAAGGCTTTGCGCTCAAGAGCGGCGAGACCGGCGAGATGATCGGGATCGCGGTGTCCTATTCGGTGCAGGCGACCACCGCCGCCGAACGCGCCAATGTCCGCCGTGAGCTCGCGGCGATGGCGGCAAAGCTGCGGCGCCTGACCGGCGATCCGCTCGATCAGGATGCGGCGCGCATCCAGACGGGGACGCGATGAGCAGCGCCGCCGCCCAGCGCCCCAACGGCCTTGCGCTCTTCATCCTGCCGAGCGCGCTCCTGTTCGCGCTGTTCTTCTTCCTGCCGATCGGGCTGATGGCGCTGATGAGCGTGCTCACCGGCAATCCCGTGGTGATGCCGAAGGTCGCCTTCACGACACGCCACTATGCCCGCATGGTCGGCGATCCCTTCTACCTCGAGGTGATCTGGACCACGATCCGGATCGGCCTCGTGACCACGCTGGTCGCGCTTCTGATCGGCTATCCGCTGGCGCATTGGATGGCGCGGATCAAGAGCCGCGCCGGACACGCGCTGCTGCTGATGGCGGTGCTGGCGCCGATGCTGACCGGGATCGTGGTGCGCACCTTCGCCTGGATGACGCTGCTCTCGGACAAGGGCGTGATCAACCAGACCCTGATGTCGCTCGGCCTGATCAGCCAGCCGCTGAAGCTGATGTATACCGAGACCGGCATCGTGGTCGGCCTCGTCCACATCTATGTCCCCTTCATGGTGCTGACGCTCACCGGCGTGATCGGCCGCATCGACGATCGGCTGGAGCAGGCCGCGGAAAATCTCGGCGCCAGCCCCTTGCGCGCGTTCGTCGAGGTGACGTTGCCGCTCAGCCTGCCCGGCATCCTCGCCGGCTCGCTCTTGGTGTTCGCGCTGGCGATCAGCGCCTATGTCACGCCGATCCTGCTCGGCGGTTTCCAGATCATGACGCTGCCGATCCTGATCTATCAGCAGATCTCCGCGAACTTCAACGTCGGTTTCGCCGCTGCGCTGGGCATCGTTCTACTGCTGATCTCGCTCCTGCTCGTCATCGCCTATAACCGCGCGCTCGGCCTCGTCTCCGGCCAGCGCGAGCTTCAGTGAGGCCGATGATGCAAACCACGGCCTCACACAGCCCACCGCTCGCACGGGCCCAGCAGGTCGCGCCCGCGCGTATCGCCGCTGCACCCCGGCACTTTGGCCGCTACCTCTATCTCGCCATCAACATCGCGATCCTGATCTTCCTGCTGGCGCCGATCGCGATCGTCGTCGTGTTCGCGCTCAACCCGACGCCGTTCATCCAGTTTCCGCCGGTCGGCGTGTCCTTGCGCTGGTTCGAGAAATTCTTCGCCTCGCGTGATTTCATGCAGGCGCTCGGCTTCAGCCTCGAAGTGGCGTTGCTCACCACGGTGTCGGCGACGGTGCTCGGCGCATCAGCAGCGCTGGCGCTTGCCCGCGGCAATCTGCCGGGCACGCGGCTGATCGTGGCGACCATGCTCTCGCCGCTGATGCTGCCGGCGATCCTCACCGGATTGGCGTTATTCCAAACCTACGTCCTGCTCGATGTCGGACGTCCGACCTGGGGCCTCGTCGCCGGCCACACGCTGGTGACGCTGCCTTACGTGGTGCGCACGACGCTCGCGGTGCTGCATAATTTCGACACGCGCCTGGAGGAAGCCGCGCAAAATCTCGGCGCAAGCCCGTTGCGTACCTTCTTCGAGGTGACGCTGCCGCTGATCAAGCCGGGAGTCATGGCCGGCGCGATCTTCGCCTTCATCGTCTCTTTCGACCAGTTTCCGGTGTCGCTGTTCCTGGTCTCACCGGGCAACGAGACGCTGCCGGTTACGCTGTTCAACTATCTCAAGTTCGATCTGGACGGCACCATCGGCGCCGCTTCGGTGGTCTCGATCGTGCTGTCCTTCATCGTCGTCATCGGGCTCGACCGCACCGTCGGGCTCCGCTCCTACGTCAGATTGTAACGCACACCCGAAGGAATCGACACATGCTGAAAGCTCTGGGATCGTCACGGCTCAGCCGCCGCCGCTTTCTGACCGCGAGCGCCTCGCTCGGCATTGGCACGATTGCCGCGCCTCACGTCGCGCGCGCCGACGATCCGACGCTGCGCATCACCGGCTGGGGTGGCAAGTGGGGCGAGGTCATGAAGGCCGAGATCGGCCCCGCCTTCGAGACCGAATTCAAGTGCAAGCTTCAGATCGACTCTGCCTTCCCCTATCTGCCAAAGCTCCAGGCAAGCTCGCGCTCGGCGCCGATCTACGACGTGCTGCACACCAATTCCAACGAGCAGTGGGCGGCCGCCGAAATGGGCCTGGTCGAGCCGAAGATCGACCCCAAGCTCGTGCCGAACCTCGCCGACGTCTATCCCTACGCCGTCAGCGACAAGATCGTCGGCGTCTCGATCTTCACCAGCGCGATCGGGCTGGGCCTGCGCACCGACAAGGGCTACGGCAACGTCACCTCCTGGAAGGAGCTGTGGGACGCCAAGTACAACGGCGTCCGCGGCGGCTACGTCATTCCCGTCAACAGCCTCGGCCAGGCCTTCCTGATGATGTGCGGCACGCTGTTTGGCAAGGGCCAGACCGATCTCGACGCCGCCTACACGGCGCTGGAGAAGCTCAAGCCGATCAAGATCGTCGATTTCACCGGCGCGATGGAGAAGATGCTGCTGTCGGGCGAAGTCGGCCTCTGCGTCATCCACGATTCCGGCATCTACCGCTATGATGGGCAGAACCAGCCGACCGATTTCGTCTCACCGAGCGAGGGCGTGCTGTCGCTGGAGCAGGTTCTGACCATCACGCCCGGCAGCAAGATGAAGGAGCTCGCCAACGCCTATGTCAACTACATGCTCCGCCCCGAGGTGCAGAAGCGTCTCGCCGAGACCGTGTGGTACTCGCCGGCCAACAAGAAGGTCAAGCTCGACGCCAAGTATGACGCCAAGCTGCTCACCACGCCGGAGAAGGTCTCGAAGCTGATCCAGGTCGACTGGAAGTGGTACAACGAGCGCAAGGACGAGATCGACCAGCGCGTCAACCGGATCTTCCGCGCATGAGCGCATCGATCGAAATCGCCGGCGTCAGCAAGGTCTATGACGGCGGCGTGCGTGCGGTGGACGCGGTCGCGATGGACATCAGGCAGGGCGAGTTCTTCTCCCTGCTCGGCCCGTCCGGCTGCGGCAAGACCACGACGCTGCGCATGATCGCGGGCTTCGAGACCCCGAGCGCGGGCGAAATCCGCGTCGACGGCGCCGACATCACCCATGTGCCCGCACACAAGCGCGACATGGGCATGGTGTTCCAGAACTACGCGCTGTTCCCGCACCGCACCGTCGCCGAGAACGTCGCCTTTGGCCTGCGCATGCGCGGTCTGGACAAGGCCACCATCGCAGCCAAGGTGAAGGCTGCGCTCGCCATGGTCGAGCTGTCCGGCCTGGAGGATCGGCGCCCCGCCCAGCTCTCCGGCGGCCAGCAGCAGCGCGTTGCGCTGGCGCGCGCCATCGTGATCGCCCCGCGCGTTTTGCTGTGTGACGAGCCGCTCGGCGCTCTGGACAAGAAGCTGCGTCAGCAGATGCAGTTCGAGCTCAAGCAACTCCAGAAGAAGCTCGGTCTGACGCTCGTCTTCGTCACCCACGACCAGGAGGAGGCACTCGCCATGTCCGACCGCATCGCCGTGATGAACGGCGGCCGTGTCGAGCAGGTCGGCACGCCGACCGAGATCTACAACCAGCCCATGACCCGTTTCGTCGCTGACTTCATCGGCGACACCAACATCTTTCGTGGCGAGCGCGTTGCCGCAAGCCTGAGCCTCGACGTGGGCAAGGGCCTGATCCTGGTGTTGCCGCCCACCGAGGCGCAAGGCACCGGCGTTCTCTCGGTGGCGCTGCGCCCCGAGAAGATCCGCCTCTCGCCACGCGGCGATGTCTCCGGCGCCGCAAGCTCTTCCGCACACGGTGTTGTCGAGAACACCAATTTTCTTGGCGGCGCGGTGCTCTACCGCATCACGCTGGAGGGCGGCCATCGAATCCTCGTGCAGCAGCCCAACGCAGGCACGAGCCGCCTGTTCGTTCCCGGCAACGGTGTCACGCTCGACTGGACGCCGGCCGATCTCGTCGTCTTGAAGGACTAGACCCATGAACATGCCATTGAAGCATCAGCGCATCGGGGTGGTCGTGATCGGCCAGAGCCCGCGCCCCACCGTCGCCGCCGAAATCGCTGCGGTGCTGTCGCCGGGAATCCAGATCGAGCTGCGCGGCGCGCTCGACGGCATGAGCCGCGCCGAGATCGACGCCATTCCGCCGATGGATGGCTACGACACGCTGTTCACGCTGCTTCCGAGCGGCGACGGCGTCACCATCAGCAAGAAGGAGGTCGAGCGGCGCGCGAGCCAGCAGATCACCCGCTTCAAGCACGAGGGCGTCGGCGTGACGCTGATGGCCTGCACCGGGAAATTCCCCAATCTCGCGGCCGATGGCCTCGTCATTCTGCCTTCGGCCGTGCTGCACAATCTGGTCGAGGCCGTGCTGCCGAAGGGCCGGCTCGGCGTGTTCTCGCCGCTGCCCGAACAGACCGCGCTGATCGACAAGAAATGGCAGCGCGACGGCGTCGAGGTGGTCGGTATCACGCTCCGCCCCGGCTCCAGCGATGCCGCCGTCGACGAAGCCGCACGCACCATGGCCGACCTCGAGCCCGATCTCGTGGTGATGGACTGCATCAGCTACTCGAGTGCCAACAAGGCGCGCGTGCGCACCGCCTATCCCGGGCCCGTGATCCTCGGCATTGCCGCCGCGGCCCGCATTGTCGAGGAGCTGGTGTCGTGAGAAGTGCGGAATTGAAGACGATCAGCCTCGAGGAGATCGAGGCGCTCGCGGTCGGCGCCTGGATCCTCGGCACCGGCGGCGGCGGCAGCCCCTATCTCGGCCTGCTCAATCTGCGCCGGCTCTATGCCGAGGGCCACCGCGTGCAATTGATGTCGCCGCTCGACCTCAACGACGACGACTGGGTCGCCGTGGTCTCCAACATGGGCGCGCCGCTGGTCGGGCAGGAGCGCCTCGCCGACAGCCGCAACATCGCCCGCGCCGTACGCATGCAGGAGGAGATCAACAACATCAAGTTCCGCGCGGTGATGTCGGTCGAGATCGGCGGCGGCAATGGCGTGCAGGCGCTGATGGCGGCCGCCCATCTCGGCGTCCCCGTGGTCGACGCCGACTGCATGGGCCGCGCCTTCCCCGAGGCGCAGATGACCTCGGTCGCAATCGGCGACCTGCGCCCCTACCCCTGCACGCTTTACGATCCGCGCGGCATCGAAGCCGTGGTGACGAAGGTGCCGAGCTGGAAATGGATGGAGCGCGCCAGCCGCAAGATCTGCGTCGAGATGGGCTCGATCGCTTCCACCAGCAAGGCGCCGCGCACCGGGCGCGAAGTGAAGGACTGGGGCATCCACTTCACCACCACCAAGGCGATCCGCATCGGCCGCGCCGTGCAGGAAGCCAACCGCCGTCACGAAGACCCGATCGCGGCGCTGCTTTCGACCGAAGGCGGCAAAAAACTGTTCACCGGCAAGGTCGTCGACGTCGCCCGGCGCACCACAGAAGGATTCTTGCGCGGCTCGGCCACGATCGAGGGCAGCGATGCCGATCGCGGCAGCCGGCTCAAGCTGTCGTTCCAGAATGAATGGGTCGTGGCTTGGCGTGGCGAGGAGGCGATTGCGACGTCGCCCGATTTGATCTGCGTGCTCGACAGTGTCAACGGCCACGGTGTCGGCACTGAGACCGTGCGTTACGGCCAGCGCGTCACCGTGGTGGCGCTGCCCGCGCCACCCGTGCTCACATCCCCCCGCGGTCTGGAATTCGTCGGCCCGCGCGCCTTCGGCTACGACCTCGACTACCGTTCCCTCTTCTCGCCCGCTGCGGCCGGAGCTTAAGATCCCATGAAGCGCATTGGCATCGATGTCGGCGGCACCAACACGGACGCCGTGCTGATCGTCGACGAGAAGGTCGTTCATTCCGTCAAGCGTCCGACCACGGCCGACGTGACGTCGGGCATCCTCGACGCGTTGAAGGCGTTGCGCGCCGAGCCCACAGCGGCGGTGAAGGTCGATGCGGTCGTGATCGGCACCACGCACTTCATTAACGCGGTGGTGCAACGCCGCCACGTCCAGAAGATCGCCGCAATCCGCATCGGCATGCCCGCCAGCGCCTCACTGCCGCCGTTTTGCGACTGGCCCGCGGACCTCGCCTCGCTGGTCAATGGCGAGAGCTTCATGCTCGAAGGCGGCCATGATTACGACGGCCGCCCGTTCATGCCGCTCGACACCGCCGGCCTCAAGGAGGCCGCGCGAAAGATCAAGGACGCTGGCTTGCGCTCGGTCGCGGTGTGCTCGAGCTTCTCCCCGCTCGATCCGTCCTGCGAAACCACCGCGCGCGAGATCCTCGCCGACATCTGCCCGGATGTCGCGGTGACGCTGTCGCACGATCTCGGCCGCATCGGCCTGCTCGAGCGCGAGAACGCCGCGCTGCTCAACGCTTCCCTGCATGATCTCGCCATCACGACCGTCGCGGCGTTCCGCAAGGCGATCGCCGACAGCGGCATCGATGCGCCGCTGTTCCTGACTCAGAACGACGGCACGGTGATGCAGGCCGAGATCGCCACCGCCTTCCCGGTGATGAGCTTTGCCTCCGGCGCCACCAACTCCATGCGGGGCGCCGCGCATCTGTCCGGCCTCGACGACGCCATGGTCGTGGATGTCGGCGGCACGACGAGCGACATCGGCCAGCTCCGCCACGGCTTTCCGCGCGAAGCCAATGCCGTGGTCGAGGTCGGCGGCGTGCGCACGCTGTTCCGGATGCCCGATCTGCTCTCGATCGGGCTCGGCGGCGGCAGCCATGTCGATGAGGATCCGGTTCGCGTCGGTCCGCTCAGCGTCGGCTACCGACTGACATCGGATGCGCTGGTGTTCGGCGGCTCGCGCCTGACAGCCACCGACATCGCAGTGGCCGCAGGTCTGATCGATATCGGCGACCGCTCACGCGTCGCCAATCTGCCCAAGCGCCTGATCGAGGCCGCGCTGCGCGATGCCTGGCGCAAGCTCGAGGAAGACATCGACCGCATGAAGACCGAAGCCGGCGACGTGCCGCTGCTCGCGGTCGGCGGCGGCGCCTTCCTGGTACCGGACCGCCTGCCCGGCATTTCCGAGATCGTGCGCGTGCCGCATGGCGACTGCGCCAATGCGGTGGGTGCTGCGATCGCGCAAGTCTCCGGCGAGGCCGATCAGGTGTTCCGCGATCTCAGCCGCGAGGATGCGATCGCCGCCGCGCGCGATATCGCCGCCGACCGTGCCGTTCAGGCCGGTGCTGCACGCGACAGCCTCAAGACCGTCGACGTCGAGGACATGCCGATCGCCTACCTACCCGGCAACGCGCTGCGCGTGCGGGTGCGCGTCGCGGGTGCGATTGCCGATCCGGATTTGCCTGCGGCGGCGTAGTCAAACATCAAAAACTGAAAAACAACCCCATGCACAGTACCCGGGACAGCGAAATCAACGACTTGCGCGCGCAGGCCACAGGACGGTTTGACTCGTCGGGCAAAACAGGGGCATAATACTATTATTCCGAAATCGTCTGCTACGCCGCGACGTTGGACAGGAAGCGGTCCACCGACGAACGCAGCTGCGTGGCCTGGCCGGACAAATCGTGCGCGGTGGCGAGAACCATGTCGGCGGTGCGGTTGGCGGTGTCGGTCGCCTCTGCCGTTCCGGCAATGCTGCGCGCGACCTGCGCCGTGCCGGCGGCCGCCTGCCCGATATTCCTGGATATCTCGCCGGCCGCGGCGTTCTGCTGCGCGACCGCAGCCGCGATCCGCCCCGTAAACCCGTCGATGTCGCCGATGATCAGCGCGATCGCGCCGACGTTCTCGACCGCCAGCCGGGTCGCCGACTGCACCTCGGTGATCTGCGACGAAATCTCCTCGGTCGCCTTGGCCGTCTGCGTCGCCAGCGCCTTCACCTCCGAGGCGACGACCGCAAAGCCCCGGCCCGCCTCGCCGGCGCGCGCAGCCTCGATCGTGGCGTTCAGCGCCAGCAGGTTGGTCTGGCCGGCGATGGTCCGGATGAAGCCGACCACCTCGTCGATCTGCTGCGCGGCGCTCGCCAGCCTGCCGATGGTCTGGTTGGCGGATTCCGCCATGCCGGAGGCGCGCTGCACGATCGTGGTGGCGTCTGCAAGCTGGGCCGTGATCGCCTGCACGGATTGCCCGAGCTGGGTCGCGGCGGTCGCCACCGTCTGGACATTGGCCGAGGTTTCCTTCGCGGTCGAGGCCGCCTCGTTCGATTGTGCGCCGGCAGACCGTGAGGTCGAGGCCAGGCTCTGTGCGGTGTCGGTCAACTCGCCGGTCATGCGCGCGGTGTGGCTCAAGACCGCGCTGAAGGCGGAGCGGAAGGCATCGATCTCGGCTTCTAGACGCTGGCGGCGACTGGTCTGCTCCGCGCTGCTCTGATCCTTGGCGATGCTCACGGCAAGATCGCCGTCGGCGCGGGTCTTGAGGCTCGCCTGCATGACCGCAAGCGAGGTGAGAAGACGGCCGAGCTCGTCGCGGCGACGGACCACGATATCGTCTGCGAAGTTGCCCGCCGCCACGCGTTCGGCGACCCGCACCGCGGCGGAGATCGGCCGGCTCATCGAATACGTGAATGCAAGCGCGATGATCAACCCGATTGCGACGGTTCCGACGGCGATCGACAGCATCGTCGTCCGCGCGGATTCCACGGCTCCTTCCGCCGCCGTGCGATACTCATATCCGTATGCCGCCACGAGCTCGACGAGATCGTCGATCGACGCCATCAGCCGGTCGCCCTGCTGCGCGAGGACGAAGCTCGTCGGGATCTCCGTCGTGCCGCCCGGCACCGGCTTCAGGACCTTGAGCACGGCCCCCGACCAATCCCTGAGCTGAGCTTCGACCTTTTCGCGCGTCGCCGTGACGCTGGGCGACGGGACACGCTCACGCACCACGTTCAGGTCTTCGGTGGTGCCGCGCACCAGCTTTTCGAATTGCGCGACCAGTTCGCTGGAGCTTCCCGCGACCAGTCCACGCTGGAGCACAAGACGCGCATCGTGCAATCCGGCATGGGCGGAGCGCGCGTGGTTGATCCCCATCAGGGGGCCGTCATAGAGACGCACGACCAGGTCGCCGGAGTTGCCGATGGCGCGGATACCGTAGAAGGCGATGCCGCAGGCGAGCAGGACGACGACGCTGAAGGCGGCGAAAATCTTGTAGCGTATCGACATCGTCAATCTCCGGTGCCTCGGATAGAGCGTTTTCAAGCGAAGTGGATACCGGTTCGCGTAAAGAAACGCTTCAAACCAAGAGTCTGCTCTAGTCGGTCACCTTGACCATCATCTTCATGCGCGGGTGAATGGCGCAGATCACCTGCACATCGCCTGCTTCCTTGAAGGTGACATCCGTCGATGTACCAGGCGCCTGCGAACCCAGGTTGAACTCGTTGCCCTTGCTGGCCGACATGATATTGTGCGGCACGGTGTCGTCATTCAGGAAGGTGACGGCTTCGCCCTTCTTGACCGAGATGCTCTCGACGGAGAAGGCACGTCCCTGCTGGTGGATCATTTCGGTCGCGGCAAAGGCGCCGACCGAGAAACCGGCGACGATCACGCAAGTGAACAAAGCGATTGTGCGCATGAGAATATCCTTGAGGTTCAGCGTGGAAGGACCGGCACGGCCGTGGGCTCGAGCTCGCTGGTCAACGTCTTGAGGAACGCAACGAGGTCGGCCTTGTCCTGAGCGGTCAGGCTGAGCGGGCGCATGAGGTCGGACCGGCTGGGACGGTCGACGCCGCCATGGTCATAGTGATCGACGACCGCTTCGAGCGTCGCGAGCGAGCCGTCATGCATGAAAGGACTGCGACGGCTGATCTCGCGCAGGCCGGGCGTCTTGAACGCGTGCTGCATCTTAATGACGCCGGGAAGGTATTCGCCACGGCCGATGTCGGTGCTCGGCAAGCCGATATCCTGAAAGCCCTCGTTGGTGAAGTTCCAGCCCTCGTGGCAGGCGGCGCATTGCGCCTTGCCGTTGAACAATGCGAAGCCACGCTTGGCGTCTTCGGAGATGGCCTTTTCGCTGCCTTCGATCCAGGCGTCAAACGGCGCGCGCTCCGAGACGACCGTGCGCTCATAGGTGGCGATCGCCTGCGCAAGGGTCTTGGCCTTCATGCCCTGACCGGGAAAGGTCGTCTCGAACATCGGCTTGTATTCGGGAATGCTCGCCAGCCGCGCCATCAGATCGTCGAGCTTCATGTTCATCTCGCCGGGCGACTGGATCGGACCGAGCGCCTGATCTTCCAGCGTCGGAAGCCGCCCATCCCACATGAAGATCGCGCTCCAGGCGGCGTTGACGATGGTCGGCGAATGGCGCCCGAGCCTGGCCATGCCGTGACCGACGCCGACCGCGAGCCCGTCACCCCAGCCGAAGCCCGGACTATGGCAGCTCGCGCATGACTGCGCGGAGGTCACCGAGAGGCGCGTGTCGAAATAGAGCTTCTTGCCGAGAGCGGCCTTCTCGGGGGTGTAGGGATTGTCCTTCGGGAAAGGGATCGAGGCGGGCCTGCGGTACAGCGCCTTCAGTGCGTCGATACCGCTCGGCGCCTTCTGCGTGATCTCGACCTTGCGGCTCTCGCCAACCACGGCGGCGCCAAAGCCGATCGTGCTGAAGCCGAGCATGCCGAGCGCTGCCGATGCGATCGTTCCGGCAAGGATGCGCGAGCGATAGGAGCCGGGCGCCGGCATTGCAAAGTCCCCCAAGAGGGTGCCATTTGCGACACCGAAAAATAGCAACGAAACGAATCTGCCCAGAAACATGATGAACATAGCGGCAAATTATTAAGTAAAAGTGCCATCGATCAGTCGCTTTTCGGCAATTCCGCAAGCAAAAAGTGCAGGAAGAATCGGCAACAACCGGAATGTTGCAAGCACTTCGCGCAGAGCGGGCAATCACGCGGCGATCAACCCGCTTGCAGCCATCCTTCGAGACGCCCGCCTGCGGCGGGCCCTCGGGATGAGGTCGCGTTTTGCGGCGAGATATCCCTCATGGTGAGAAGCCCGCCAAAGCGGGCGTCTCGAACCATGCAGGCCGAGCTCGTCCGGCAGCCTTCTGCTGTCTCCTGCCCTCTCACGCAAGGGGAGAGGGCACAACAACGGGCCTCGTGCCTACTCCCAAGCCCACGTCGAGAAATCGTTCTCGAACTGCGGGACGTCTTTCCAGACGCCCTTCAGCTTCTTGTTGGTGATGGTGATCAGCTGCGGCTGGTACAGGTAGCCGGCGACGGCGTCGGTCGCCAGCATGCGCTGGGCATCGCCGAGAAGTTTTGCGCGTGCGGCTTCGTCGGGTGTCGACACGATCTGCTTGTAGAGCGCGTTGAAGGCCTCGTTGTTGTAGCCGAGATAGTAGTCCGGCTCGGTGATTTTGACGAGGTCGAACGGCTCGACATGGCTGACGATGGTGAGGTCGTAATTGTGCGGGCCGTTGCCGGCGAACACCTGCGACAGCCATTGCGCCCATTCGACGTTCTCGATCTTGGCGACGATGCCGACCTTGGCGAGCTGGGCTGCGAGGATTTCACCGCCCTGCCGTGCATAGCCCGGCGGCGGCAGCTTGAGCGACAGCTCGAGCGGCGTGGTGACGCCGGCCTCGGCGAGGAGCTTCTTGGCCTTCTCGGGATCGTAAGGGTTGATGCCGGTGGTGTCGACATAGCCGAGCGATCCGGGCACGTAGAAGCTGCCGATCGGCGTGCCGAAGCCATCGACGGCACCGTCGATCATGGCCTTGCGGTCGATCGCGGCAAGGATGGCGCGGCGGACACGGACGTCGTCGAGCGGCTTCTTGCGCTCGTTGATGGCGACGATGGTCTTGGCCTTGGAGCCGCCGACCAGCACCGTGAAACGCGGATCGGCCTTGAACTGGGGCAAGGCACGCGCCGCCGTGACGCGCGGGAACGCGTCGACGTCGTCCGACAAGAGCGCAGCGATCTGCGCGGCCGGATCGGAGATGAAGCGGATCGTCACCTTGGAGAGCTTGATCGCGGCGGCGCTGCGATAGTCGGCCCATTTGTTCAGGGTGATCGAGGAGCCTTTGGCCCAGGCGCCGAGCTGATAGGGCCCGGTGCCGACCGGCTGGGTCGCGTTGGTGGCTGCGCTCTTCGGCTCGACGATCGAGCCGCTGGCTTGCCCCAGAAGGAACGGCAAGTTCGGCTCGGAATATTTCAGCGAGATCACGATCGTGTCGGCGTCGGGCGCGTCGACCTTCTCGAAGGCCTGAAACAGGCTCTTGTCCTTGTTGGTGCTGGTCGGCGCGCCATTGCGCTCGAACGAGAATTTGACGGCCGCGGAATCGAACGGCTCGCCGTTCTGGAATTTGACACCCTTGCGCAGCTTGAAAGTGTAGGTCTTCAGGTCGGGCGACGCGGTCCAGCTTTCGGCCAGCAGCGGGGAGACCGAGCCGTTCTCGTTGATCTTGGTCAGGGTCTCATAGATGTTGTAGAGCGTGACCTCGGCGATTGCGGCGGCGGCGGCATTGGTCGGATCGAGGCCCGGCGGCTCCAGCGACATTGCCGTAACGACGCTGTCCTTCTTGCCTTGCGCCAGCACCGGCAGCGGCGCCGCGACAAGCGCGGCAGTGAATGCGACGATGGATAATTTCCTGAACATGCGTAACTCCCCTGCCTTCTCAATTCCCAGTCTACGCCAATCCTGCGCCCGAGACTAACCCTCCGCAGCAAGCGGCGGCAACGCCATCACGGCTTCCGCCTTGTGACAGGCGGCGAGATGGCCCTCGCCGACCTTGCGTAGCTCAGGCAGGGCCTCGCGGCAATGCTGGTCGGCGAGCGTACAGCGCGCGACATAGGGACACCCCGTTGCCGCCGCCGATTGCGAGGCGATCGCCTGGGCCCCGCGCCGGCGCCGGCCGCCGCCGGCGCGCGCCCGCGGCACGGCGTCCAGCAGCGCCCGCGTATAGGGATGGGCGCAACGCTCGAACAGATCCTCCGGCCGGCCCTGCTCGACGATCCGGCCGAGATACATCACCGCGACCTCGTCGCAGAGGTAGTCGACCACGGCGAGGTCGTGGCTGATCAGGACGTAGCTCAGCCCGAACTGCTCCTGGAGGTCCTGCATCAGGTTCAACACCTGGGCCTGCACGGAGACGTCGAGCGCGGAGACCGGCTCGTCGGCGACGATCAGTTTTGGCTGGGTGATCAGCGCGCGCGCGATCGCGATGCGCTGGCGCTGGCCGCCGGAGAACTCGTGCGGATATTTGTCCATGTCGGCATCGCGCAAGCCGACCTGGCGTAGCACCGCGGCGACACGCTCGCGGAAGGTGGCACGGTCGGCGTTCTCGAGCACGGTCAACGGTTCGGCGACGATGCGCGCGATGGTCTGGCGCGGATCGAGCGAGCCATAGGGATCCTGAAACACCATCTGGAAATCGCGCCGCGCACGGCGCAGCTCGTCGGCGGAGATCTGATTGAGGTCGCGGCCGAGCATAGCGACCTGCCCCGAGGTCGGCCGCTCCAGCGCCATCGCGACGCGCGCAAAAGTGGACTTGCCGGAACCGGACTCGCCGACAATGCCGAGACTCTTGCCGCTAGCGACCTGCACGCTGACGCCGTTGAGCGCGCGCACCTGGCCGGGCGGCCGGAACAGGCTTTCGCGCGGCAGCGTGTAGCGCTGCTCGAGATTTTTGACGTCGAGAAGGGGTGCTGTGCTCATGCGGACAGCGCTCCGACATTGGCGGCCATCGAGACGTCGGTGCGCACGCAGCGGACCCCATGACCCGGACCGACCTCGACCATCGGCGGCAGCGCCGAGCGGCATTTGTCCTCGACCAGCGGGCAGCGCTCGCCGAAGGCGCAGCCGGCCGGCAGATCGGCAAGCTCCGGCACCGTGCCCGAGATCGTCATCAGCCGCGTGCCCTTGCGCGCGCCGAGCCGCGGGCGGGCGCGGAACAGGCCCTGCGTATAGGGATGCCCCATGCGGCGGAACACCTCGTCGGTCGGCCCGCTCTCGACCACGGTGCCGCCATACATCACCATCATGCGCTGCACGTTCTCGGCGATGACGCCGAGATCGTGCGAGATCAGGATCATCGACATGCCGCGCTCCTCGACGAGATCGGCGATCAGATCGAGGATCTGCCCCTGGATGGTGACGTCGAGCGCCGTGGTCGGCTCGTCGGCGATCAGAAGGTCCGGCTCGCAGGCGAGCGCCATGGCGATCGTCACGCGCTGGCGCTGGCCGCCGGAGAACTGGTGCGGATAGGCATCGATGCGTTTGGCCGGGTCGGGCAATCCGACGCGGTCGAGCAAGGCGATCGCCTCCTTGCGCGCCTGTGCGGCGGAATATTTCTTGTGACGCCGCAGCGGCTCGGCGACCTGATGGCCGATCGTATGCATCGGATTCAGCGCCGTCATCGGCTCCTGGAAGATCATGCTGATGCGGTTGCCGCGCAGCTTGCAATAATCCGCATCGGGCAGCCGCGCGAGCTCATTGCCATCCAGCTTGATGCTGCCGGTGACGACCGCGCTGTCCGGCAACAGGCCCGTCAGCGACAGCGCGGTGACCGACTTGCCGCAGCCGGATTCGCCGACGAGCCCGAGCGTCTCGCCGCGCTTCAAGGAAAAGCTGACGCCGCGCACGGCCTGCGCCGGGCCGCGGCTGGTGTTGAGGCGAACGCCGAGACCAGCGACCTCGATCAGCGGTGCGGTTGCGGAACCCGTCATGATCATCGCTCCCGCGCCAGTCTGGGATCGAGCAGATCGCGAAGACCGTCGCCGAGCAGATTGAGGCCGAGCACGGCGATGGCGATCGCCGCACCCGGATAGACCGCGAGCATCGGCGACTGGAACAGCAGCGTCTGCGCGTCGTTCAGCATGCGGCCCCAGGACGGCTGCGGCGGCTGCGTGCCGAGACCGAGATAGGACAGCGCGGCCTCGGCCAGAATGGCGAGCGCGAACTGGATGGTCGCCTGCACGATCAGGATTGACAGGATATTTGGCAAGACGTGCTCGATGGTGATGCGGAATTTGCCCTTGCCCGAGGCGCGCGCCGCCAGCACGAATTCGCGCGCCCAGATCGCGTTGGCCGAGCCGCGCGTCAGCCGGATCAGCGTCGGGATCTGGAAGATGCCGATCGCGATGATCGACGTCACCATGCCCGGACCCACCACCGCGGCGAGCATGATTGCGGAGAGCACGGCCGGAAAGGCGAAGGTGAAATCCGAGAAGCGCATGATGATCTCTTCGGTCCAGCCGCGCTTGGCCGAGGCGATCAGGCCGAGGCAGACACCGAAGGTGAGACCGATCGAGACCGCGATGATGCCGACCAGGATGGTGGAGCGGGCGCCGGCGAGCAGCAGCGAGACGATGTCGCGGCCGAAGGAATCGGTTCCGAGCCAATGCGCCGCCGACGGCGGCTGGAGTTTCGAGGCGATGTCGATTTCATAGGGCGACCACGGCGTCCATACCAGCGACAGCAGCGCCGCGGCGAGCACGAGCAGGCTGAGCGCGCCGCCCAGCACAAAGCTGCGATGGCGCAGCGCGCGGCCCCAGAAGGTTTTGGCCGGGAGAGGATGCGCCGGTGCGTCAACGGCGGTGGCGAATGGCGCGCTCACAAATCGTGCACCTTGATGCGGGGATCGATGAAGGCATAGAGGATATCGACCACGAAATTGACGATGACGACCATGGCCGCAAGCAGCATCACGCAGTTGCGCACCACGATGAGGTCGCGGTTGGCGATCGACTGGAAGATCAATCGTCCCAGGCCCGGCAGATAGAACACGTTCTCGATCACGATGGTGCCGGCGAGCAGATTGGCGAATTGCAGCCCCATCACCGTCATGACGGGGATCATGGCGTTGCGCAGCACATGGCTCCACAGCACCTCGCGCTTGCCGAGCCCCTTTGCGCGCGCGGTGCGGACGAAATCTTCGCGGAGCACTTCGAGCACGGCCGAACGGGTGACGCGCGCAAGGATTGCGGCCTGCACTACGGCCAGCGAGATCGCCGGCAGCAGTAGCGACTTGATGCCGGGCCAGATGCCGTCCTCCCAGCCGGCAAAGCCGCCGGCGGAGAGCCATTGCAGCCGTACCGCAAACAAGAGGACGAGAAGAATCGCGAACCAGAAGTTCGGCAGCGCGATGCCCACTTGCGTCAGCGACATCACGCCGACATCGCCGAGCTTGTTGTGGTTGGCGGCGGTGTAGATGCCGGCCGAGAGCGCCAGCGTCACCGTGATCAGCATCGACATGATCGCGAGCGGAATGGTCAGCACCAGCCGCTCCGCGATCAGGCTACCGACCGGCGTGCCGTAGACATAGGAATTGCCGAGATCGCCGACCAAGAGCCCCTTGATCCATTGCAGATAGCGGATGGCCAGCGGCTGATCGAGCCCGAGCTTGACGGTGAGCGCACGGACCGCGTCGGCCGAGGCGTCGGCGCCCATCAGCATCTGCGCGGCATTGCCCGGAAGCGCGTCCAGCACCAGGAAAATGATCACGGATGCGCCGACCAGCGTCGCCAGCAAGGTCAGGAGACGACGGAGAAAAAATACGCTCATGCGCGCTCGGAGTCAGGGCTCATCAGCGGCACGATCAACATGTCCGGGCGCCCGACGCAAGCCCTTTGCGGCATGGGCCCCATCTCAACCGGGCCGCCGAGACAAAAGGTCTTGCGAGGCCTCGAACAGCGCGCTGACACGCAGCAATTCCGCGTCCTCTCGGAAGCGGCCGACGAGCTGAAGCCCGATCGGCAGGCCGTCGCGGCCGAAGCCGCAGGGCAGACTGATCGCGGGGTGGCCGGTCATGTTGAACGGCATGGTCCAGGGGAACCAGTGCGGCCGGACGCTGTCAAACTGCTGGCCGTCGATCTCGATGGTGCCGAACAGGTCCTGCTCGATCGGCAGCGCGGTGCGGGTGGTGGTCGGCATCGCCAGAAGGTGCCCGCGCGCAAGCAGGGATTGCACGCGACGGAACAACGCCGTGCGCGCGAACATCGCCTCCTGATAGGCGACGCCGCTGACATTGGTCGCCAGCGCGACCTGCTTGATGAAGGCTTCGCTTAAGGCGCTGCCATGCTCGGCCACGAGCTTGGCAAAGCGCGTGCGCCAGACCGTGTGGTTGATGGCGCGCCAGATCGGCTCGATGTCAAACCCCTCGCCGGAAAACTCTTCGAGCTCGGCCCCGAGGCTCGCAAGCCGATCGAGGCTCGCCTTGAAGCTCGCGGCAACGTCGGCCGACACCGGGCGCCCGGGCGGCGAGGCGCAGAACAGGATCTTTTGCCCGCGCAGGTCGCCGCGCGGGGCGGCGGTGCCGATGAAATCCGGCACGGGGACGCCGATCGACCAGGGATCGCAAGCGTCCTCGCCGGCCATCGCCTGCATCATCAGCGCGGTGTCGGCGACGGTGCGCGTGGTCGGCGTGACATAGGTCTGGTTGCCGAACGCGTCGAGCGCCTGGCTGTGCGCGATCACGCCATTGCTCTGCTTCAAGCCCACCACGCCGTTGCAGGCGGCCGGAATCCGCGTCGAGCCGCCGCCGTCGGTCGCAATTGCCAGCGGCGCGATACCGCTCGCCACCGCCACCGCCGCGCCACCGCTGGAGCCGCCGGAGGAGCGCTCCGCGCTCCAGGCGTTGCGGGTGCGGCCGAACAGCGGCGAGTCGGTCAGGCATTTGCTGCCGAATTCGGGTGTCGTGGTCTTGCCGATCAGGATCGCGCCCTCGGCGCGCAGCTTTGCGACCGCGACGGCATCCTCGGCCGGCACATTGTCCTTGTAGGGCACGGCGCCGAAGGTCGTCCTCACGCCTTTGGTGTTGACGATGTCCTTGACAGTGACGGGGAGCCCGTGCAGCAGGCCGAGCGGCTCGCCGGCCATGACTTTGCGCTCGGCGGTGCGCGCCTCGGCGATCGCCTCGTCGCCGCAGATCGTGATGAAGCAGTTCAACTCGCCCTGGAGCGCTTCCGCGCGCGCGAGCACGGCGCTGATGATCTCGACCGGCGAGATCTTCCTGGCGGCGACCAGGCCGCGCAATTCGGTTGCGGACAGCAGGCAGGGATCGCCGTTCATCGTCACATCACGCTCCGAAGCCCGGCCCTCGTTGGCCAAGGCATTTGACAAGGTATTGACAGCGAGAATGACAGTTTTGTTAACTCGCCGTCCAATACGATTTTGGTGGCCAACCCATACGTTTTCGGTATGCCTATGGATCTTCGCCGGCTCCGCTATTTCGTCGCCGTCGCCGAGGCGCGCAGCGTCGGCAAGGCGGCCGAGCGGCTGCGGATGGCGCAGCCGCCGCTCTCGGTGCAGATCCGCAAGCTGGAGGCCGAAATCGGCGCGCCGCTGTTCCGCCGCGGCACGCGCGGCATGGACCTGACCGAGGCCGGCCAGGCGCTGATGGCGCGCGCCGGCGAGGCGCTGGCGCTTGCGGCCGACGGCGCCGAAGCCGCGCGCGCGGTGGCTTCGGGGCGACGCGGCCGGCTGTCGGTCGGCTACATGTTCGTGCTGGCGAATGCGGTGTTGCCGCGGCTGATCCCCGAGCTGCGGCGCTCCGTGCCCGGCGTCGATCTCGATTTCGTCGACCTCAGCGCTTCGACGCGCGAGGCGCGGCTGCTCGACCGCAGCGTCACGGTCGCGCTGTGCATGCCGGCGATCCATCACCCCGAAATCCAGGTGGCGAGGATCGGCGCGCAACCCTTCATGCTGGCGATGCCGATCCGCTCGCCGCTGGCGCGGCTCGGCGCGGTGCCGATGGCGAAATTGCAGGGCCGTCCGCTGATCGCGCTCCCGCCGCCGGAGCGGGATCCCGCCTCCTCCGCGGTCGCGGCCCTGTTGCGGCGGCATCAGATCGTGATGCCGATCGCGAGCCGGGTCGAGACGGTGCATTCGGCGATGAGCCTCGTCCTCTCCGGCGAAGGCCTTGCGATCCTGCCAGCTTGCGCAAAACTCGGCGCGCCGCGCGGCATCGTGTTCCGGCCGCTGCGCGATGCGAGCGACTCCATCGACATCGCGGTGTGCTGGCGGCGGGATTCGCAGAGCCCGCTGATCCGGACGTTTATCAAATGTGCCGAGAAGGTCGTCGCGCGGCTGTGACGCGGGCTACCAGCTCCAATTGATCTCGCTAATCCAGGGCGGATCGGCGCCCGGGCGGGTGCAGGTGAGACCGGCGCAATTGGCGGCAAAGGACAGCGCGCGGCGAAGCTCGTCGGTGCTGATGTCCTTGAGCCGTTCTCGGGCAAGCCGTCCCTGCTTGTGCAGGGCGAACAGCAGCGCGGCCTGAAAACTGTCGCCGGCGCCGATGGTGTCGGCGACCGCGACCGTGGGCGCCTGCACCTCGATCTGCCCGGCGCTTGCGTGCCAGGCGATGGCACCGCTGTTGCCGCGGGTAATGACGACGAGGCTCGTCCCCTGCCCGAGCAGCGCGCTCGCGCGCTGCTGACAGGGCTCCTCGCCATGCAGATAGGCGAAGTCGATATCAGACATCTTGACGAGGTCGGCGTCCCTCGCGAACTCCGCCATGCGCACGAGATAGGCCGGCTTGTCCTTGACCAGATTGGGGCGGCAGTTCGGATCGAACGAGATCGTCGATGAGCTCCGTGCGTCAGCGATCAGCGCCTTGGCCTCGGCCGCGCCCTGGTCGTTGACCAGCGTGGTCGAGCCGACATGGACGGCTTCGACCGTGTCGAAGGGAATGGATCCGCGCCGGTAGGTCCAGCTCCGCGTCGCGGTTTCGGCATCGTAGAAGGCGTAATGCGATTCACCCGCGACGATGCGGACGAAGGCGAGCGTGGTCTGGTGGTCGCTGCGGGTGGCGAGATCGAGCTCGACGTTCGACGCCGCTGCATGGTCGGCGATCATGCGGCCGAACAGATCGGTCGAGATGCCGCCGACGAATCCGGTCGGCGCGCCCAGCCGCGCCATGCCGATCGCGACGTTGAGGCAGGAGCCGCCGACGGCCGGCATCACCGCCTCGCGTCCGTCGCCGGTTCGCGTCGGCACGAAATCGATCAGCGCATCGCCGCAGGCAATCAGCATGTCCTTCAACGTGTCCTTCAACTCTTGGCGATGTTCTTGGCGATATCAGCCATCGCGGCACGGCTGCCGCGATCGACCTCGCGCAGCAGCTTGTAGACCTCGCGCTTGCGTTGGTGAAATGCCGCCATGTCGGGTGCGGTCGGCTCGCTCTTGCGTCCGAGCGCCGACATCTTTGCCATGGTCTCGCCGATCGATGAATAGGCACCGCCGGCGACCGCGCCCAGCATCGCTGCGCCGAGCAGCACCGGCTCCTTGGTCTGCGGCAGCGCGACGGTGAGGCCGGTCGTATCGGCCATGATCTGCCGCACCAGCGGACTGCGGCTGGCGCCGCCGCCCATGATCATGAGGCCTGCATGGACGCCATGTGCGGCAAAGACCTCGATCACTTCGGCGAGACCATAAGCGAGCCCGCACAGGCCGGCGACGAACAGCCGCTCCATCGCGCCGGTATCGGTGTCGAGATCGAGACCGGCGATTACCGCGCGCGTGTCGGGGTCGGCATAGGGCGAACGGTTGCCGATGAATTCGGGCAGCACATGGATATCCCGGGCAAGCCGCGCTGCGCGGCTGGCATCGCCCGCACGCGCGATGATGCGGCGCTCGAGGAATTCGATGAGATCGAGTCCGTCGTTGCGCGCCGCCGCGCTCGCCTCGGCATGGCCGGGATGCGACTTGAGGAGATGATCGATCGCCGCGCCCGCGGCCGACTGGCCGCCCTCGTTGAGCCAGAAATCCGGCACCATGCCGGAATAATAAGGGCCCCACACACCGGGCACGAAGCACGGCTCTGTGGTCGTCGCCATGATGCAGGCCGACGTTCCCATGATATAGGCGAGCCGGTCGCTGACATCCGTCGCACCACCCGATCCGTCACGGCCGCCGATCGCGCCGATGCCGCCGGCATGCGCGTCGATCAGGGAGGCGCCGACCGGCGTACCCGGCGACAGGCCGAGATCGGCAGCGGCGGCGCGCGTCAGGCCGGTGCCGAGGCGCGTACCGGGCGCCACGATCTCGGTGCCGATGCGGGCGTATTTTTCGTTGACGAAGTCCGAGAGCCCGATGCGCTTGAAGAATTGGCCGCTCCAGCCGCCGCCATCATGGGCGAGATAGTTCCACTTGCAGGTGACGGTGCAGGTCGAGCGCTGCAAGGAGCCGGTCGCGCGCCAGGTCAAATAGTCTGCCAGATCGAAGAAATGACCGGCGGCGTCAAAGCTCGCGCGCAGATGCCGCTTCAGCCACAGCAGCTTCGGCATCTCCATCTCGGGCGAGATCGAGCCGCCGACATAGCGCAGCACGGCATCCTCGGTCTCGTTGATCAGCCGTGCCTCCGCGGTGGCGCGATGGTCCATCCAGACGATGACGTTGCGCTGCCTGTCGCCGGAGCCACTGACGGTGACAGGCTCGCCTTGCTTGTCGAGCACGACCAGCGAGCAGGTGGCGTCGAAGCCGATGCCGCCGACGCTGTCGGGCGCGACGGCAGCTTCCGCCATCGCCGCCTTCACCGATGTCGCGCAGGCGTCCCAGATGTCGGACGACGACTGCTCGACGAGATCGCCGGCCTCATGCCAGATCCTGATCGGATGCCTGGCGGTGGCAAGCAAGGTGCCGGCCTCGTCAAACACCCCTGCCCGCGTGCTCGTGGTCCCCACGTCGACGCCGATATACGCTCGCGGCATTGTTGCTCCCGGAAGCTCTCGTCAGTCTTGACGCAAGCCTACCAGCAAGTGTAGCCGCCATCCACCAGCACGATGCTGCCGGTCATCAGGCTCGCGGCTTCCGAGGCCAGGAACAAGACGACCGAGGCGATCTCCTCGACCTGCCCCATCCGCGCCATCGGGGTTCCACCGATCCAGGCGTCATACATTTTCGGGGTGCTTTTCACGAAGGCGTTGAGCGGCGTGTCGATATAGGTCGGCGCCACCGCGTTGACGCGGATGCCGCGCGCACCCCATTCGGCCGCGAGCGACTTGGTCAGATGGTGCACGCCGGCCTTGGAGGCATTGTAAAAGCACTGCTCCTGCGGCTTGTTGACGATGAAGCCGGACATCGAGCCGACATTGACGATGGCGCCGCTTTTCGCTTTCAGCATGTGCTTGCCGAACTCGCGACAGCACCAGAAGGTGCCGTTGAGGTTGACGTCGATGACATTGAGCCAATGCTCGTCGGTCACGGTCTCCGCCGGCGTTTCGCTGCGCGCAATGCCGGCATTGTTGACGAGGATGTCGACCTTGCCGTGGCGGGCGACGAGATCGTTCGCCACCTCAGCCACCCGCTTGGTGTCGGTGACGTCCATGATCGCGGTCTCGACATCAAAACCCTTGGTCTTCAAGATGGCTTTCGCACTGTCGGCGACCTTGCTGTCGCGGTCGCCGATCACGACCCTGGCGCCGGCTTCGGCCAGCGCCTCGGCACAGCCAAGGCCGATGCCCTGCCCGCCGCCGGTGATGAACGCGGTCTTGCCGTTCAGCTTGAATTTTTCCAGGTACATGGTGGTCTTCCCGTCTTCTTGCCGTTTCTTGTTAGCCACGGAGCGCGTTGCCGCCCGCGTCGAACCGGTGGATGCGCGCGGGGTCCGGCACCAGCGACACGCGGTCGCCGGCATGCAGGCTCAATTCGCCGATGTAGCGCGCCGTCAGCATCCCGAGCGGCCCCGCATCGACATAAAGGAACGTGTCGCTGCCGAGATGTTCCGCCACCGTGATCGTTCCCGGCCAGCCGCCAGCGCCGTCACGCTCGATCTTCAGATGCTCCGGCCGTACGCCGATCGTCGCCGCGCCCTTCTGCAAGGCGGGTTCACCGGTCACCAAGTTCATCTTGGGCGAGCCGATGAAGCCGGCAACGAACAGATTGGCGGGCCGCTCATAGAGCTCCAGCGGCGAGCCATATTGCTCGATCTTGCCGGCATTGAGCACGACGATCTTGTCGGCCATGGTCATGGCCTCGACCTGGTCGTGGGTGACGTAGATCGCGGTGGTGCCGAGCTGCTTCTGGAGCCGGGTCACCTCGATGCGCATCTGCACGCGCAGCGCCGCATCGAGGTTCGACAGCGGCTCGTCGAACAGGAACCCCTTGGGCTCGCGCACGATGGCGCGGCCGATCGCGACGCGCTGACGCTGGCCGCCGGAGAGCTCGCGCGGCTTGCGGTCGAGATAGGGCGTGAGGTTGAGAGTGGCGGCGGCCGCCTCGACCTTGCGGTTGATCTCGTCCTTGGGAAGGCCCGCCATCTTCAGGCCGAAGCCGATATTGCCGCGCACGCTCATATGTGGGTAGAGCGCGTAGGACTGGAACACCATCGACAGGCCGCGCTTCGCCGGCGGCGTGTCGACGACGTTCTTGCCGTCGATCAAAATCTTGCCGCCGGAGACATCCTCGAGCCCGGCGATCAGGCGCAAGAGCGTGGTCTTGCCGCAGCCGGAGGGGCCGACGAACACCACGAAGGAGCCGTCGGTGATGTCCAAGTCGGCGCCCTTGATGATGTGCACGGGGCCGAAGGATTTCTGCACGTCCTGAAGTGTGATCTGACCCATGATCCGGCAGCCCCTTTTACTTGACCGCGCCGAAGGTGAGCCCGCGCACGAGCTGCTTCTGGCTGAACCAACCGAGGACGAGAATGGGCGCGATCGCCAGCGTCGAGGCCGCTGACAGCTTGGCCCAGAACAGTCCTTCCGGACTGGAATAGGACGCGATGAAGGTGGTGAGCGGCGCCGCGTTCGAGGTCGACAGATTGAGCGTCCAGAACGCCTCGTTCCAGGCCAGGATCAGATTGAGCAGCATGGTCGATGCGAGCCCGGGGATCGCCATCGGCGTCAGGACATAGACGAGCTCGCGGCCGATCGTGGCGCCGTCCATCCGCGCGGCTTCGAGGATGTCGCGCGGGATCTCCTTGAAATAGGTGAACAGCATCCAGATCACGATCGGCAGGTTTCCGAGGCAGAGGATGAAGACGAGGCCGATGCGGGAATCGAGCAAGCCGAAAGTCTTGAAGATCAAGTAGATCGGCACCAGCACGCCGACCGGCGGCATCATCTTGGTCGAGAGCATCCAGAGCAGAATGTCCTTGGTGCGCTTGGTCGGCGAGAACGCCATTGACCAGGCCGCCGGGATCGCAATCAACAACGCAATCAGCGTCGAGCCGCCGGCGATGATGATCGAGTTCAGCGCATGGTGCAGATAGTCGCTGCGCTCCTGCACGGTCGCATAGTTCTCCGTGGTCCAGTGGAAGAACAGGAAGGACGGCGGGATGGCGAAGGCCTCGAGCTCGGTCTTGAAGCTCGCCAGCACCATCCACAAAATCGGGAAGAAGATCAGGAAGCCGAACAACCATGCCCCGATCGTCGAGACCACCACCCGCTGCGTCGTCGCCATTCGCGCCATGGTCTATGCCTCCAGATTGCGGCCGACGATGCGGACGAGGAAGAAGGCAACGATGTTGGCGATCACGACCGCGACGAGGCCGCCCGCCGACGCGCTGCCGACGTCGAACTGGATCAACGCCTGCGAATAGATCAGGAAGGCGATGTTGGTGGTTTGCAGGCCCGGCCCGCCGCCGGTGGTGACGAAGATCTCGGCGAACACCGTGAGCAAGAAGATGGTCTCGATCAGGATCACCACGGTGATCGGGCGCGCCAGATGCGGCAGCGTGATGTAGATGAAGGTCGACACCGCGCTGGCGCCATCCATCTCAGCCGCCTCCTTCTGCTCCTCGTCGAGCGATTGCAGCGCGGTGAGCAAAATGAGCGTCGCGAACGGCAGCCATTGCCAGGCGACGATCAGGATTACCGAGAACAGCGGCACGTCGTTGAACCAATCGACCGGCGTCAGCCCGACCAGCTTCGCGAGCCAGGCGAACAGGCCGGAGACCGGGTGCATCAACAGGTTCTTCCAGACCAGCGCGCTGACCGTCGGCATCACGAAGAACGGCGCGATCACCATCAGCCGGACGAAGTTGCGGCCGACCACGGGCTGGTCCATCAGCAGCGCCAGGGGAATGCCGAGCAGGATCGTCAGCGCAAGAACCGAGCCGACCAGCACCAGCGTGTTCTGGAGCGAGGCGAGAAAGGCGGGATCTGTGAGGAAGTAGCGGAAATTCTCGAGCCCGACGAATGCTTCCGAGCCGGGATCGAGCAGGCTGTAATGCAGCGTCGAGAAATAGAGCGTCAGCGCGAGCGGGACGATCATCCAGATGAACAGCAGCCCGACGGCCGGGGTCAACAGCGACCGCGCAAGAAGTTGCGTCTGCCGGGTTGCCATCCTTCGCGCTCCGCTCTGAGGAAAAAGGCGGCCATCCATCGGCGTAACGAGGATGGCCGCAGGTGTGAGCTCAGGGAGAGCTCGGGTTCACTTGATATAGCCGGCGCGCTTCATCTCGCGCTCGGTGGCGGATTGCGCGGCGGCAAGCGCCGCATCGACCGTCATCGATCCCGCAAGCGCGGCCGAGAACTGCTGCCCGACTTGGGTGCCGATGCCCTGGAATTCGGGGATCGCAGCATATTGCACGCCGACATAAGGCACCGGCTTCACGGTCGGCTTGTTCGGGTCGGCTGCGTCGATCGAGGCCAGGGTCATCTTGGCGAAGGGCGCGGCCTTCAGATAGTCAGGGTTCTGGTAGAGCGAGGTGCGCGTGCCCGGCGGGACGTTAGACCAGCCCTCCCTCGAGGCCACGAGCTTGGTGTAGTCCTTGCTCGTTGCCCAGGCGATGAACTTCTCCGCGGCTTCGGTCTTCTTGGAGCCGGCGGGGATCGCGAGATTCCAGGCCCACAGCCAGTTGGCGTTCTTGCCGAGCCCGGTGTTGGGCGCGAGCGCGAAGCCGACCTTGCCGGCAACCGTGGACTGACTCGGGTTCGTCACGAAGGACGCCGCCACTGTGGCATCGATCCACATGCCGCACTTGCCGGCGTTGAACAGCGCCAGGTTCTCGTTGAAGCCGTTCGAACTCGCGCCGGGCGGCCCGGCGTCCTTCATCAAATTGACGTAGGTCGTGAGCGTCGTCTTCCATTCCGGCGTGTTGAACTGCGGCTCCCACTTCTCGTCGAACCAGCGCGCGCCGTAGGAATTGGCCATCGCCGAGAGGAACGCCATGTTCTCGCCCCAGCCGGCCTTGCCGCGCAGGCAGATGCCGTAGACGCCACCGTTCTTGTCGGTCAGTTTCTTGGCGGCGTCGATCACAAAGTCCCAGGTCGGCTTCTCCGGCATCTTCAGGCCGGCCTTCTCGAACAGATCGGTGCGATACATGATCATCGAGCTCTCGCCATAGAACGGCGCGGCATAGAGCTTGCCGTCGACGGAGACCGCGTCCTTGATCTTCGGCAAGAGGTCGGCGACGTCGTAATCGGCGCCGAGATTGGCAAGCGGCACCAGCCAGCCTTTCTTGGCCCAGATCGGCACTTCATAGGTGCCGATGGTCAAGACGTCGAACTGGCCGCCCTTGGTGGCGATGTCGGTGGTGACGCGCTGGCGCAGCACGTTCTCCTCCAGCGTCACCCATTTCACGGAGATGTCGGGATTCGCCTTGGTGAATTCGCCGGTCAATCCCTGCATCCGGATCATGTCGCCGTTGTTGACGGTGGCGATGGTCAGGGTCGTTTCGGCCATCGCGGGGACGGCCAGCAACAGGCAAGACGCGCCGCAGACGGCGCCAAGAACGTGTTTCACGGTGACCTCCCTAAGCTCGCGTTCTTGAGCATATGCCCACGCGTTGGGCGTATGTTCGACCGCGGGCCGGCGCTTGTCAAGCAGGCGCGCGGGCGTTTCGGCAACTTATGAGTGCTGCGGTGCGGGAGGCCGGGCTGTTGTTTGCGATAGAGCGCCGCGGCTTGCTTTACCTCTCCCGCTTGCGGGAGAGGTCGTATCGCATCGCAGATGCGATACGGGTGAGGGCTTTTTCCTTTTGGGGAGTCTTGCCAGGGAGGCACCCTCTCCCCAGCCCTCTCCCGCAAGCGGGAGAGGGAGCCGAATCCCGCTACCGCGCTAGCCTTCCCTACCGCTCCAGAATCGCCCTCGCCGTCGTCTCGTCGGTGATCAATCCGTTGATCAACCGCCCGTTCAGCGCGGCCGCAATTGCCGGCACCTTGGCGGCGCCGATGGCGGCACCGATCGTCGTGGTCCTGGCCGGCACTTCCGGCGGAATGCTGGTGAGGCGCTTGTTGGTGCCGGCCTTGAGCAGGCGGCCCTTGGAATCATAGGCCCAGCCGGTGATCTCGCCGATGGCGCCCTGGCGCATCATCTCGAACAATTCGTCGCGGGTGACAAAGCCGTCGATATGGACCTGCGCCTTCTGGTCCATCTGACCGATGCCGACGAGGCGCAGGTCGGCCTTGGCCGCGACCGCCTTCACTTTCGCGATCGGCTCGATGCGGACCATCTTGTTGCGCTCGTCCTCCGACGACATCAGGAACGGCAGCGGCATCGGATAATGCCGCGCGCCGGTGCGATCGGCGAGCCGGCCGACGGTGTCGTAGAAGCTTGCCGAACCGTCGGCGGAGATGTTGCCGACCAGCGAGACGATCTGGTGATTGGGCCGGTCGATCGGCGTGACGCGCTCGACCGCGGCGCGCACCGCCCGCCCCGTGCCGAGCGCGACGATGACGGGCGTCTCCGAGCGCAGCGTCGCATCCAGGAGATTGGCGCAGCGCTCGGCGATGCCGGCGGTTGCCTGCGGCGCAGCCGGATCGGCCGGCACCACCTCGCAATGGGAAAGATCAAACCGTTGCTTCAGACGCGCCGCCAATTCCATGCAGGCGGCGATGGGATGTTCGAGCCGGAAGGTGATCAGCCGCTCGGCGAGACACAGCGACACCAGCCGCTGCGCCGACGCCCGCGAGACCTGAAGCAGTTTTGCGATCTCGTCCTGGGTGTGGCCGGCAATGAAATAGAGCCAGCCGGCGCGCGCGGCGTCGTCGAGCCTGGACTTTTCGTTCTCGACAGCCACGGCTGAAATCACGCCTCCCAGAAATCACCCATCCGCGCGAAGACCCGATCGGCTCCGGCGGCGGTCAATATAGCGCGACCGTCGCGGCTGCGATAATGGCTGCCGCCGACAAATCCCCAGACGGTCATGCCGGCCGCCTTGGCGGCCTGCACACCGCTGACGCTGTCCTCGATCACCAGGGCGCGCGAAGGATCGACCCGCATCTTCTCCGCGGCATAGAGAAAGAGGTCGGGGGCGGGCTTGCCATGCTTGACCATCTGTGCGGTGTAAAGCCGGCCATCGAAATGCGCTGCGAGGCCGGTCACATTGAGCGACAGCGAGACGCGATCGATATCGCTCGAAGAGGCGACACAGCGCGGCGACTTCAAATTGGACAAGACGGCGCTGACCTCAGGGATCGGCTGGAGCGCGCCCGCAAACGTCTCGAGCACGCGCGTTTTGAGCCGCGGCAAGAAATCATCGGGCAGAACCTCGCCGCGCTCGCGAAAATACTGCCCGATCGCAGCCGTGCTGCGCCCGAGAAAGAGCTCGAGCGCCTGCTCCACACTGAGCGCGAAGCCGAACTCGGCCAGCGCCTCCGACAGACACCGGCAGCTCAATAGCTCGCTGTCGACGAGCACGCCGTCGCAGTCGAAGATGACGAGATCGAGCTTGCCAGGATCCATCCGATCATTCGATCATATACTCATTGACTGGGCAATAGCTCAGGACTTGCCGGGCGTTCCGGGGCAACCCGCGGCAAAACAAGCCGAAATGCCGTGCCGGCGTCCGGCTTGCTTTCGAGCCGAAGCTGTCCGCCGAGGCGATCCACGACGATGCTGTGGACGATGTGCAGACCGAGGCCGCTCGCACCATCGTGCCGACGCGTCGTAAAGAAAGGATCAAAGGCCCGCCGCTCCACGTCCGGCGCCATGCCGCAGCCGTCGTCGGCAAACGAGAGCACGACATGTTCGTAACCGGCCGCACCGATCGAGACGTTGATGGTTCCCCGACGACCGCCGGGAAACGCGTGCGTCATCGCATTGACGGCGAGATTGGTCAGGACCTGGCCGAACGGCCCGGGATAGCTGTCCATCGCCAGACCCGGCGCGCAGCTGATGCTGAGCGCGATGTCACGCTGCCGCAGCTGGCGCTCGAACTGCGAGAGCACCTGCCCCGCCAGTTCGCCCGCGTCAAAGCTTCGTCGATGGGACTCGGTCTGATCGGCCGCGACCTGCTTGAAGGATTGAACGCGCTCGGCGGCCCGGCCGAGATTGGCGACCAGCTGTTCCGAGGCCTCACTGACCAGCTTCAGGAAGCCGGTCAAGGTCGAACGCCTGAGGTTACCGCGCGCGACTTCCGCCGCGAACAGCTCCGCCTTCCGCTGAAGCGTCGAGGCGACCGTCAGGCTGCTGCCGAGCGGCGTGTTGATCTCATGGGCGACGCCGGCGACCATTCGCCCGAGCGCGGCCAGTTTCTCGGCTTCGATCAGCGAGGCCTGGATGTCGCGCAAATGGCGAAGCGCGGTCTCGGCCGCGTCCCGGGCACTGCGAATGTCGCGCTCGGCGCGCTTGCGTTCGGTGATCTCCTCCGCGGCGACGTTGACCGCAATGATCTCGCCGCCCTGCGTTCGCAGCGGATGCCAATAGGTGACCCAGGAGCGCTCCTCGACCTGATCGGCGCGCTGGCCCGCGACCTCGATGCCGATGACGGGTTCCCCGGTCTCGACGATCGACCGCACGATCTGCTCGACGGAATCCGCCAGCGCAGGCACGCAATCCCTGACAAAGCGTCCAAGATGGCCTTCGACGGATATGCCACAGATCTCGGTCAGGCGCTGGTTGATCAGGAGATAGCGGCAGTCGCGCGACAGGCAGGCAAGCCCGATCGGTGCGGTATCGTAGATCAATTGCAACGCCGGCGTCGTCGAGACCAGCATCACCTCCGACGCCGACAGCGATATCGGTGTACTCGTCACGCAAGTTCCCCGTGCACGCTGCGCCCGCCCTATGACATTAGCACGGAGCGGGCCGTCGGTTGATCTAGATCAACATCGCATCGCGGACGGGCAGGCGTCTCAGGCCGGGAAACGGAGCCAGAAGGGACCTTTTGCACGATGTCGGCGTGGAAGATGGTGGGCACGGCGCAAGTGCGCCTTTTGCCCACTCTACGAGCATGATCCCATCACCGCCGCTGGTTATACACATCGATGCAGACCGCCCCGAGCAGCACCAGGCCCTTGATCACCTGCTGGTAATCGATGCCGATGCCGAGGATGGACATGCCATTGTTCATCACGCCCATGATCATGGCGCCGACCACCGCGCCGCCGACCCTCCCTACTCCACCGTACGCCGAGGCGCCGCCGATGAAGCAGGCGGCGATGACGTCGAGCTCGAAGCCGAGGCCCGCTTTCGGGGTCGCGGTGTTCAGCCGCGCGGCGAAGACGAGGCCGGCAAGGGCCGCGAGCACGCCCATGTTGACGAACGTGAAGAAGGTCAGCCGCTCGGTCTTGATACCCGAAAGTCCCGCCGCCTTGGCGTTGCCGCCGACGGCATAGATATGCCGACCGATCACGGTGCGGCGGGTGACGAAGCCGTAGAGCGCGATCAGGACGCTCATGATCACCAATACGTTGGGCAGGCCGCGGTAGGTCGCGATCAGGTAGGTGAAATACAGCACGGCGCAGGCGAGCACGACACTTTTGCCGAGAAAGAACGCATAGGGCTCGACCTCGATGCCATGCGAGACTTCACGCGCCCGGCTCTTGGCGCTGGCATAGACCAGCCCCAGCGCCAGCACGGCGCCGATCAGCATCGATGTCGGGTGCAGCGTACCGGCCTCGGGCAATAGCTCCGGAATGAAGCCCGACGACAGCTTCTGGAAGGTCGACGGGAACGGGCCGAGCGACTGGCCCTGCAACACCGCAAGCGCCAGCCCCTTGAATACGAGCATGCCGGCCAGCGTCACGATGAAGGACGGGATCTTGAAATAGGCGACCCAATAGCCCTGCGCCGCGCCGATTGCCGCGCCGACCACGAGGCAAGCGATGAAGGCGAGCGTGTAGTCGACCTTGTAGGTCACCATGAGAAGAGCGGCGACAGCGCCGACGAAGCCCGCAACCGAGCCGACCGAGAGGTCGATATGGCCGGTGACGATCACCAGCAGCATGCCCAGCGCCATGATGACGATGTAGCTGTTTTGCAGCACCAGGTTGGTGAGGTTGAGCGGCTGAAGCAGCGTGCCGCCGGTCATGACCTGGAAGAACAGCATGATCGCGATCAGCGACATCAGCATGCCGTAGTTGCGTAAGTTGTTCTTGATGAAGCTGCCGGTCCGGCGCTCCTCGGGCAGCGAAACCGTCTTGTCGGTCATGGCCGCACACCTCCCATCTCCGCGACCTCGGCCGCGCCGTTTCCATTGCTTCGTTCGTTGCGCATGATGGCGCGCATGATCTTTTCCTGCGTCGCCTCACGGCCAGGGAACTCACCCACGAACGCACCGTCGTTCATGACGCAGATGCGGTCGCAGATACCGAGCAGCTCGGGCATCTCGGAGGAGATCACCACGACGCCACGGCCGGCCTCTGCAAGCTCGTTGATGATACAGTAAATCTCGTATTTGGCACCGACGTCGATGCCCCTTGTCGGCTCATCCAGGATCAGGACTTTCGGGTCGGTCATCAGCCATTTCGACAGGACGACCTTCTGCTGGTTGCCGCCGGAGAGCTGGCCGGTCTCCTGGTAGACGTCGGAACAGCGGATGCGCATCCGGTTCCGGTAGTCGCTGGCGACCTTCAGCTCGGCGATATCGTCGATCACCCTGCCCGGCGCGACCTGGTCGAGGCTTGCCAGCGTAATGTTCTTGCGGACGTCGTCGGCGAGGATCAGCCCGAGCTGCTTGCGGTCCTCGGTGACATAGGCAAGGCCGGCATCGATCGCCGCGGCGACGCTCGGCAGCGCGATCTCACGGCCTTCGAGGGCGATGCGACCGCTGATATTGGTGCCCCAGGACCGGCCGAACAGGCTCATGGCGAATTCGGTGCGGCCGGCGCCCATCAGCCCGGCGATTCCGACCACCTCGCCGCGCTTGACGCCGAAATTGACGTTCTTGATCACCTGCCGGTCGGGATGGATGGGGTGATAGACCGACCAGTTGATAACTTCGAGCACGGGCTCGCCGATCTTCGCGCTGCGTTCGGGAAAGCGGTGGGCGAGATCGCGGTTGACCATGCTGCGGATGATGCGATCTTCCTGGATCGGCTCGGCATGGCAATCAATGCTGTCGACGGTGCGGCCGTCGCGCAGCACGGTGATGTGGTCGGCGACCTTGGCAACTTCGTTGAGCTTGTGCGAGATCAGGATCGAGCCGATGCCCTGCGCGCGGAACGCCATCAGGCGCTCGAGCAATGCGGCGCTGTCGGCCTCGTTGAGGCTCGCGGTCGGCTCGTCCAGGATCAGCATGCGCACCCGCTTGGAGAGCGCCTTGGCGATTTCGACCAGCTGCTGCTTGCCGACGCCGAGATCGGTGATCAGCGTGTCCGGCGATTCCTTCAGGCCGACCTGCGCCAGCAGCTCGCGGGTGCGCCGGTAGACCTCGTCGCGATCGATCACGCCGAATTTTGACGGCGGGTGCGAGAGAAAGATGTTTTCCGCGATCGACATCAGCGGGATCAGCGCGAGCTCCTGATGAATGATGATGATGCCGAGCGCCTCGGAATCGTTGATGTCGCGGAAGCGGCGCTCCTCGCCCTCGAAGACGATGGTGCCTTCGTAGCTGCCTGCCGGGTAGACCCCACTCAGGACCTTCATCAGCGTCGATTTGCCGGCGCCGTTCTCGCCGACGAGGGCGTGGATCTGGCCCGCCTCGACCGAGAAGTTGACGTCGCGCAGCGCCTGCACACCGGCAAAGCTCTTGCTGACGTTGCGCATCTCCAGCATGGCGGTCATGGCGTCTTGTCCTTTAGTGCCCGTGTCGAGAGAGCCCCTCATCCCGACCCTCTCCCCGTGAGAACGGGGAGAGGGAGAAGAGAGAGCCTTACTGGAACTGCGACTTCTTGTAGTAGCCGCTGTCGACCAGCGTCTTCTCCCAATTGTCCTTGTAGACCACGACCGGCTTCAGGAGATAGGACGGAATCGTCTTGACGCCGTTTTCGTAGGTCTTGGTGTCGTTGACGGTGACCTGCTTGCCGGCGAGCGCGGCGTCGACCATGTCGGCGGTCACCTTGGCGAGGTCGCGGGTGTCCTTGAAGATGGTCGAGTACTGGTCGCCGCGCAGCATCGCCTTGATCGAGGGTACCTCGGCGTCCTGGCCCGAGATGATCGGCATCGGCTGGTCGGCGCTGCCGTAGCCGACGCCCTTCAGCGATGAAATAATGCCGATCGAAAGCCCGTCATAGGGCGACAGCACGGCGTTCACCTTCTTGTTGCCGTAATAGGCGCTGAGCAGATTGTCCATGCGGGCCTGCGCAGTGGCACCGTCCCAGCGAAGGGTCGCAACCTTGTCCATGCCCATCTGGCCGGAGACGACGACGAGCTTGCCGCTGTCGATATACGGCTTCAGCACGCTCATCGCCCCGTTGTAGAAGAAGTAGGCGTTGTTGTCGTCGGGCGAGCCGCCGAACAGCTCGATGTTGAAGGGGCCCTTGCCGTCCTTCAGGCCAAGGCCTTGCACGATCGAGTCCGCCTGGAGCACGCCGACCTGGAAATTGTCGAAGGTCGCGTAATAGTCGACGTTCGGCGTGCCGCGGATCAGGCGGTCATAGGCGATCACGGTGATGCCCTTTGCTTTCGCCTGCTTCAGCACGTCGGACAGCGTGGTGCCGTCGATCGCGGCGATCACCAGCGCCTTGGCGCCCTTGGTCACCATGTTCTCGACCTGCGAGAGCTGGTTCGGAATGTCGTCCTCGGCATATTGCAGATCGGTGTTGTAGCCGCGCTCCTTCAGCACCTTGACCATGTTGTTGCCATCGTCGATCCAGCGCGCCGACGACTTCGTCGGCATGGCGATGCCGACGGTCGCCTTCTCCTGCGCGGAGGCAGGCGCGATCATCGCAGCGGCGCTCGCAACGGCGAGTGCAAAAAATGTCGTCTTCAGTTTCAGCATGTTTCACTCCCTTGGGTATCAGACTGTTTGTTAGGTCGTCGAGAAACTCTGGTCGTGTGTGGCCTCTGGTCTCCTATGCGAGCTTGACATCAGGCTCCGCGCGCCCACGTGCGGACGCTTGGAGCAGAAAGGTGCACCCCGCTTGCGGATCGGCAGCGCGCGCCGACGCGTCCATGTCCTGCCAGGCGGAGGTAACGAGCAGGCGCGACAGGTCCGGGCCGACAAAGGCCGGACAGCTCGCCTGCTTGGCGGGCACGTGCAGCGAGCGCAGGCGTTCGCCCTGCGGAGAGTAGACGTCGACGCGGCTTGCGCCCCAGCAGGCATTCCAGATTTGCCCGTCGGCGTCGCACACGGAGCCGTCGAGGCCCCCAATGCCGGTGTGACGCAACAGCACCTCCGGCTCGCCGCGCGGCAGGCCGGTCGCGGGATTGAGCGGCACCGCATAGAGCACCGCGCGCGGGGTATCGGTGAAGTAGCCGGTCGCACCGTCCGGCGAGAAGCAGATCGAGTTGGGGATGCTGATGCCCGGAAACAGCGTCGATATCTTGCCGCGATGGAGCGCGTAGATCGCCCCCGCCTTCGGCTCGGCCTTGCGCCCCATGGTACCGATCCAGAACGTGCCGGATTGATGCACGCGGCAATCATTGGAGCGCGTGGCGGGATTATCCGCCTCGAGCGGCAGGAACGGCGTCATCGTCTCGTCGGAGAGTGTGCGGATGTACAGACCGTCCTCCGCGACGATCAGCTGGCGCTCGGCATCGATGCGCGCAAGCGCGCTCGCCATCCGACCGAGCGCGTGGACACGGATGCTGCGGCCAGCGAGATGCGCCTCGAACAGCTTCCCTTCGCCAATGTCGAACCACCACGCCGTGTCGGTGGTCACATCATAGGTCGGCCCTTCGCCGAGATGACAAGGATGGTCGGATAGAACTGACGTCGGCACGTCTTCCATCATGACGCCCTCACCGCAAAACGATAGACGGTGTGATACCGGTAGACCGCGCCGGGATCGAGGCGCGGGCTCGGGAAATCCGGCCGGTTCGGCGAATTCGGCCAGATGTGCGGCTCCAGGCACATGGCGTCCGACTGCCGGATCAGCTTGCCGCCCTTGCCCGACATGGTGCCGTCGAGATAATTGCCGGAATAGACCTGAAGCCCGGGCTGATTGGTGAAGAGCTCCATGATCCGCCCCGAACGCGGCGCCTCCAGCCGCGCCGCAAGTGCGAGCTTGCCGTCACGGGCGAGACAATAAGTGTGGTCATATCCCCTGCCGTTGCGCAATTGTTGATCGCTCTCGCGGATGCGCGCCCCCACCGGCCGCGCCTCACGGAAGTCGAACGGCGTGCCGGCCACGCTGCGCGGCGGCTCCGGCAGCGGAATGGCGGTGGGGTCGATGGCGAGGAAGTGCTCGGCCGCGACCATCAGCTTGTGGTCGAGGATGGGCGTACCCGACGTTGCCCCCTCGAGGTTGAAGAAGCTGTGGTTGGTCAGGTTGACGATGGTCGGCCGGTCCGTCCGCGCTTCCATGGTCAGTGACAATTCGGTCGGGCCGGTGACGCAATAGGTCAGCCGCACGTCGAGCTTGCCGGGATAATTCTCCTCACCATGCGGGCTGGTGTAGGTCAGCGTCACCGCGGGCCCAGCGCCCTCGTCGATGTCGGCAATCGCCCAGAGCTTGCGGTCGAAGCCGTCGAGGCCGCCATGCAACGCATTTGGGCCGTTGTTGACGGGAAGCTGGAAGGCCTCGCCGTCGAGCGAGAACTGGCCTTTTTCAATGCGGTTGGCGTAGCGGCCGACGGTGGCGCCGAGAAACTTCCGCTCGGCGAGATAGGCGGCAAAGGCATCGTGACCGAGCACGACGTCATCCGTACCGCCTTTGGCGTCCGGCGCGATCAGCGCCTGGATCACCGCGCCATGGGTGATGATACGGGCCTCGAAGCCACCCTCGCCGCGCAGCACGATGCGATCCACATTGCGGCCGTCCGGCAGCGTTCCGAACACATCTTTTGTTATTTTTGAGCCAGCCATTTTCTAGTCCATAAAGGGTTCGACGATCGTGCGCTCGCCGAGCAGGAAGGAGTCGGCGACGAGACGGAGCGGCGCCAGGTCGACATCGCTGGCGCCGGTCGCCGCGAGCACAACGAAGCGGCGGTAGAGCTCGCGATATTCCTCGTCCGGCGCCTCGGATATGATCTTTCCGTCGACTGCCATGACCCTGCCACCGCGGGACAAACTCATCCGGCCCTGATCGGTTTCCACGACGATATCCCAGCTCTGCGGCCCGGTCTGGCGGAAGTCGAATTCGGCCGTGATCGGCGTGTCGCCGATATCGGTCAGCGTCAGGTTCGCGGCGATCGGCGCCTGGCGATTGGCCGGAAAGGCCAGCTCGGCCGCGGTGACGAACACGGACTTCGGCAGGATGCGGGTCAGGATCGACAACGCGTTGATGCCGGGATCGAACACGCCGAGCCCGCCCGGTTCCCAGATCCAGGCCTGGCCGGGATGCCAGACGCGGACGTCCTCCTTCCAGTTGATGTGTACCGACCTGATCCGCCGCGTCGCGAGCCATTCACGTGCCGGCTCGACGGCCGGCGCGTAGCGGGAATGCCAGGTCGCAAACAGAGTTCGCTTCGCATCCGCCGCCATCGCGATGAGAGGATCAAGCTCGGCGACGCCGGTGCCGGGTGGCTTCTCCAGCATGACATGCTTGCCGGCCGCGAGCGCCGCGGCGGCCTGCGCGCGTCGCACCTGCGGCGGCGTGCAGAGCGACACCGCATCGATCGGCGGGCCCTTGTGCAGCAGTTCCTCGATGGTCGCAAAATGCGGCAAATTCGACAGCGAGGCGTTGCGGCTCGCGACGGCGGCAAGCGCCGCGCCCGCTGTCGCGGCGATCGCGCCAACATGCTGATCGCGCGCGATCTTGCCGAAGCCGACGATGGCGATGCGAAGGTCAGTCACGTTCATTCTCCCGTATCCGCCGATGGCAGCGCCTCGGCTGTCTCGATCACGGTGCCCTCATGGCGGCGCATGCCGTTGTGAATGACGAAGATCATCGCTTCCGACGCCGTTTCGGCATCGCCGGCTGCAATCGCATCGACGATCTTCTGATGCCAGAGCAGCACGGTGTCGCGATCCTCAAGCTCGACCGGTGCGCTGAGCAGGAACGAGGCGCGCAAGGCCGCCTCGATGACATGCCCGATCGAGCGCATGAACAGATTGCCGGAGGCCCGTGCCACCGCGACGTGGAGCGCGAGATCGGCATCGGCAAAGCCGACGGAATCGGAACCTTCAAGCCGCATGCGGTCCATGCTGCGGCGAAGCTCGGCCAAGTCCTCCTCCGAGCGCCGCGCCGCCGCAAGCACGGCCGCGCGCGGCTCGACGGCGAGACGAATTTCGGCGAGGTCGTTGAGGAACCGCTTGTCGATACCGGCGTCGAGATGCCAGGCCAGCACGTCGGCATCGAACATGTTCCAGGCGGCGCGCTCACGCACGACGGTGCCGACCCGGGCCTTGGTGGTCAAAAGCCCCTTGGCGACCAGCGTCTTCACGCTCTCCCGCAGCACGGGGCGCGACACGCCGAACATCGCCGTCAGCTCGGCATCGCCTGGCACCCGCGTGCCCTCTGCATAACGGCCGGCGATGATGTCGACTCCGATCGAGCGCGCCACTTCCGCATGGTTGGAATGGGCCCGCCGGGTCGGGATGACGACGATGCGCGAGGTCATGAAACCGCTCCCGCGCGGTTCGCCGACGGCCGGCGCGCCAGCGCGACCAACCCCTGCTGCAAGGCGATGAAAGCGAACAGCAGCACGCCGGTCGCGATCTTGGTCCACCAGCTCGACAGCGTTCCGTCAAAATTGATGTAGGTCTGGATCATGCCCTGGATCAGCACGCCGAGGAACGTGCCGATCACCGAGCCCTGCCCACCCGTGAGCAACGTGCCGCCGATTACGACCGCGGCGATGCTGTCGAGCTCTACACCAACGGCGGAGAGCGAATAGCCGGCGCTGGTGTAGAGGGAGAACACGATGCCGGCGATGCCTGCAAGCAGGCTCGACAGCATGTAGATTTTGACCGTCATCTTGCCGACGGCGACGCCCATCAGGCTTGCGGTGGCCCGGCTGCCGCCGAGCGCGTAGACATTGGCGCCGAACCTCGTGAGATGCAGCAGCAAGGCGCCGCCGATCACGATCACGAGCATGATGATCGCGATCGCCGTCAGCCGCCCGCCGCCGGGCATGCGCAACGCAAAGTCGGACACGGTCGAATAGATCGGCGCGGTGATCGGCACCGATTCCGTCGAGAGCAGGAAGCTCGCACCGCGCGCCAGAAACATGCCGGCGAGCGTCACGATGAAGGGCGGCAGGTCGAACACGTGAATGATTGCGCCCATCGCCGCCCCGAAGGCCGCCGACAGCGCGAGGATGGCAACGAACGCGACCAGCGGCGGAACGCCCCAGCGCTCGATCGCGAGCGCCACGAACACGGTGGTGAAGCCGATCACCGAGCCGACCGAGAGATCGATGCCGCCGGAGATGATGACAAAGGTCATGCCGGTCGCGACGATGCCGAGGAAGGCGTTGTCGGTGAGGAGATTGCCGACCACGCGGGTCGAGGCAATATTGGGAAACTGCGCGGCGCAGCCGGCGAAGCCGAGGACGAGCACGATGGCGGTGATCAGGACGGGCGGCAGGCCTTTCATGGTTTCGTCCTCCGCGGCCGCGCCATGATGCCGGCAAAGCCGGACAGCTTTGGCGATTGCAGCAAGAGCACCGCGAGCACCACCACCGCCTTGACCAACAAATTGAACTCCGGTGGGTAGCCTGACAACAGGATGCCGGTGTTCATGGTCTGGATGATCAGCGCGCCGAGCACGGCGAGAACGAGGCTGAAGCGCCCGCCGAACAGCGAAGTGCCGCCGATCACCACGGCGAGAATCGCATCGAGCTCGAGCCAGAGGCCGGCATTGTTGGCGTCCGCGCCCATGATGTCGGCTGCGGCGATCACGCCGGCGAGCGCGGCGCAGACGCCGCACCAGACATAGACCGCCAAAATCATCGCGCGGGTGCCGACGCCGGCAAGCTCGCTCGCCCGCGCATTGCCGCCGGTCGCCTCGATCAGCAGCCCGAGCGCCGAACCGCGCACCACGACGCCGGTCAAAATCAGCATGCCAAGCGCGACTGCAACCGGCACTGGCAGGCCGAGGATGGAGCCGTTGCCCAACCAGACCAGGTCGGGCGACGAGAAGGTCACGATGCGCCCTTCGGTGATCAGCTGGGCGATGCCGCGCCCCGCCACCATCAGGATCAGCGTCGCCACGATCGGCTGCATGCCGAGCACGGCGACGAGAAAGCCATTCCACAATCCGCAAACAAGACCGGCACCGAGCGCGGCCGCCAGCACCACCGGCAGACCATGGCTGTCGGCGAGGCTTGCCGCGATCGCACCGGAGATCGCCATCACCGCGCCGACCGAGAGATCGATGCCGCGGGTCGCGATCACCAGCACCATGCCGAGCGACAGCAGCGCCACCGGCGTGCCGCGGTTGAGCACATCGATGAGACTGCCGAACAGTCGGCCGTCCTGAAGGCGCAAATCGAAGAATTGCGGCGACACCACGCGGTCGACCGCGAGGATCACGATCAGGGCCAGGATCTGGGCAAGGCCGCGACGCGGCAGCAGCGCGGTCATGCACGCGCCTCCTGCATCGCCGCGCCGTCGGCGGCGATGGCCGTGAGAATGTTGGTGACGTCGATCGCCTCGCCCGACAATTCCTCGACATGGGCGCGATCGCGCAGCACCACGACGCGATCGGAATAGGTCACGATCTCATCCAGCTCGGAGGAGATCACGAGCAGCGCGAGCCCGTCGTCACAGAGCTCGCGGATCAGGCGGATGATCTCGGCATGCGCGCCGACATCGATGCCGCGGGTCGGCTCGTCCAGCACCAGAAGCCGCGGCGCGGTCGCGAGCCAGCGCGCCAGCAGCACCTTTTGCTGATTGCCGCCGGAGAGCAGGCCGACGGGCCGTTCGGCATCGGGCGGGCGGATGTCGAGCATCTTGACGTAACGACGCGCGATCTCATCCTGCTCGCGGCGCGACAGTGGCCTGTACAGACCTCGCTTGGCCTGGAGCGCGAGCACGATGTTCTCGCGCACGGTGAGCTCGGCGACGATGCCGTCGGTCTTGCGCTCCTCCGGGCAATAGCCAAAGCCATGGCGTACGCCGTCGCGCGGCGACTGGAGCCGCACCGGCGCCCCCTCCACTTTCGCCTGCCCGCGATCGGCGCGCTCGGCGCCGAACACCAGCCGCGCTGTCTCGGTCCGGCCCGAGCCGAGCAGGCCGGCGAGACCGACGACCTCGCCATGACGCAGCTCGAGATTAAATGGGGTGACATAGCCGGCCTTGCCGTAATTCTCGAAGCTCGCACAGACTTTTCGCGCCTGATGCTCGTGCGAGGCCGCCCGCGCGCCGGTGGTTTCCGCAAGCTCGCGTCCGAGCATCATTCGGATCAGGTCGAGCCGCGGCAACGAGGCGGTCTCGCGCTCGCCGACCAGGCGGCCGTTGCGTAGCACGGTGATGCGGTCGGAAATTTCGTAGACCTGGTCGAGGAAATGGCTGACAAAAACGATGCCGATACCGCGCTTGGCGAGCTGGCGCATGATGCGGAAGAGGATCTCGACCTCGTGACGGTCGAGGCTAGCGGTCGGCTCATCCAGGATCAGCACGCGCGCCGAGAGATCGACTGCGCGCGCGATCGCAGTGACGTGCTGGATGGCAACCGAATAATTGCCGAGGGGCGCTCCGACGTCGATGTCGAGGCCAAAGTCCGCGAGCAGCGTCTTGGCGCGGCGGCGTATCTCGCCCTCGCGGACGATGCCGAAGCGCATCGGCTGCCGGTCGAGAAACAGGTTCTGCGCCACCGAGAGATTCGGCAGCAGGTTGACCTCCTGGTAGACCGTGGCGATGCCGGCCTGAAGCGCGGCCTTGGCCGAGCGCGGCGCGACCTCATCGCCTCCTAAGCGGATCACACCGGCATCGCGCGGGAACACACCGGTGACGACCTTGATCAGCGTCGATTTTCCGGCGCCATTCTCGCCGAGCAGCGCATGGATCTCACCGGCGCGAAGCGTGAAGTCGACCTCCTGCAACGCGCGCACCGTGCCGAAACTCTTGCTGATCCCGCGCGCCTCCAGCAGGGAAGGAGCAGGATCAAGGCTGTTCTCCATAGCGACGTCACTCCCACCGGCGCCCGCTTATGCCGCGGACGCCCAGCCTATTCGTTCGCGCAGCGGAATCGAAGGGGCTTGCAGCGCGGGACCACATGGTCCCGCGCTGCATCTCGCCTCAGTAGCCGAGGCCCTTCTTGCTGTCGTAGATCTTCTGCGGATCGTCAGCCGCCGTATAGAGTTTCGAATCCGTCTGGATCCATTTCGGCGGAACAGCGCCCTTGTCCTTGAAGGCCGCGATGGCGTCGAGCGCCGGGCCCGCCATGTTCGGCGTCAGCTCGACCGTGGCATTGGCTTCGCCCGCGGCCATCGCCTTGAAGATATCAGGGACCGCGTCGATGGAGACGGTGAGGATGTCCTTGCCTGGCTTGAGGCCGGCTTCCTTCATCGCCTGGATCGCACCAACCATCATGTCGTCATTGTGCGCATAGACCGCGCAGATCGACTTGCCGCCGCCTTCGGCCTTGATGAAGCTCTCCATGACTTCCTTGCCCTTGGCGCGGGTAAAGTCGCCAGTCTGGCTGCGCACCACTTTCAGGTTCGGATGCTTGGCTACGGCCGTGTCAAAACCCTTCTTGCGGTTGGCGGCGACGCTGGCGCCGACCGTGCCCTGCAATTCGACGATATTGCAGGCCTTCTCGCCGACCGTCTTGGCCAGCCAGTCGCCGGCGACCTCGCCTTCGTGCACGCTGTCCGAGGTGACGGCGGTGAGATAGAGGTCCTTGCCGGAAGGATCGATGTCGCGGTCGAGCAGCACGACCGGGATCTTGGCCTCCTTGGCTTCCTTCAGCACCGAGTCCCAGCCGGTCGAGACCACGGGCGCAAGGAAGATCGCATCGACGTTCTGCGCGATGAAGGAGCGGATCGCCTTGATCTGGTTCTCCTGCTTCTGCTGGGCGTCGGCGATCTTGAGATTGACCTTGCGCTTGGCGGCCTCCTGCTTGGAGACCGAGGTCTCGGCCGCGCGCCAGCCGGATTCCGATCCGATCTGCGAGAAGCCGATGGTGAGCTCGGCCGCACCGGCCGGGAGCGCGAGCAGCAACGCGGCCATGGCGCTGGCCGCATAGAGGGCTTTGAGGGTCATCAGGCGTGTCTCCCAAAAGACGTCTTGTGTTATTCCGGGCGCTCGTTGGTAACATCGCACCCGAAGACCGCCCTTTGCGGGCGACGAGCGGCACTATTTCACGGAAGACAGGTTCCGACTAGTCATATTATCTGACTATTCGGATGAAATGATGAGAAGATGGGCTGACTGCGCACATGACACGCCAAGCGCGATTTTGTTCCGTCGATGCAACGCGGAGATGAAGAAAATGATGCGACCTGGATGAAGCCACACCCGTCATGGCCGGGCTTGTGCCGGCCATCCACGCCTTGCCACACGGCACGAAGAACGTGGATGCCCGGGACAGGCCCGGGCATCACGGCCGTGGATAGAGAGAGGCGAAGACCTAGATCAGCTTCCGCTGCGCGAGGTTCTTCATCAGCGCGCCGATGCCGAAGGTCCAGGGCTCGCACTCGTCGCTGGTGCGCATGCGGTTGACGAGCTTGCCGAGCTGGGGCGCGGCGATGGTGACGATGTCGTCGCGCTTGTGGGTAAACCCCTGCCCCGGCGCATCGCGATCCTTGACGGGTGCGAACATCGTGCCGAGGAACAGCACGAAGCCATCAGGATATTGATGCACCTTGCCGATGGTCTGCTCGACGAGGTCGGTCGGATCGCGGCTGATCTTGCTGATCGAGGAATGGCCGTCGAGGACAAAGCCGTCGGTCCCCTTCACGTTCAGGCCGATGTCGAGCCTGCGCGCGTCGTCGAGCGTGAAGGTATCGTCGAACAGACGCAGCAGCGGGCCGATCGCGCAGGACGCGTTGTTGTCCTTGGCCTTCGACAGCAGCAGCGCCGAGCGTCCTTCGAAGTCGCGCAGGTTCACGTCGTTGCCGAGCGCGCCGCCGACGATCTTGCCGCGGCTCGACACGAACAGCACGAGCTCCGGCTCTGGGTTGTTCCAGGTCGATTTCGGATGCAGGCCGGCGTCCATGCCGGTGCCGACCGAGGACATGGTCGGCGCCTTGGTGAAGACCTCGGCATCCGGGCCGATCCCGACTTCGAGATACTGGCTCCAGGCGTTCTGGTCGATCAGCACCTGCTTCAGGTGCATCGCCTGGTCCGAGCCCGGCTTGAGCTTTGACAGATCGTCGCCGATCAGCCGCGTCACTTCTTTGCGGATTGCTTCGGCCGAAGCCGGATTGCCCTTGGCCCGCTCCTCGATCACGCGCTCCAGCATCGAGATGGCGAAGGTGACGCCAGCCGCCTTCAAGGTCTGGAGATCGACCGGCGCGAGCAGCCAGGGCTTCTTGGGGTCACGCCCATCGGGCGCCGTGTTGGCAACGATCGCATCGAGATCGCCGATGCGCTCGCCCCTGGTCGCGGCGAGGGCCTTGGCCGGATTGTCTTCCTCGCAGAGCGCGCTGACGGTCGGAAATTTTGCGGTGACGTCGAAGACACCATCGGCGCGGATGGCGACCACGGCCGGGCCGTTCACCTGCGGCAGCCAGAGGCGGCCGACCAGCGTACCCCGCACGCCATCCTCGGGGAGAAGGTCTTTCACGGACAGTGTCGTCATGACCGGCGTCCTCGCTGTTTCTAAGGACCGGCCGCGCTCATAGCGGCCGATCCCATTGGCGAAGACCAATAAACGTCTGGCAGGGGAAGTCCAGAGCGGCGGCTATGCCCCTGCCCGCGCCTTTCGCGCCGCGATCTGCTGGAGCGCCCAGCGCGCGTTCTTGCGCACGTCGGGATCGGCATCGTCGGCGATCACGGCAAGGAATGCTTCACCGTCAGGGTGGGCGATCTCGCCGAGTGCTGCGGCGGCTTCCTTCCGCAAGTTTGCCTGATCATGATTGATGCAATTGCCGACCGGCCGTACCGCGCGCTCGATCTTCATCTTGCCGAGGCTGCGGATCGCCTTCAGGCGGACCTGCCAGAATTCATCGGCAAGCGAACCGATGAGCTGGTCGGCCGCGATCGAACCGTTGACGTTGAGGCCGAGTGTCTCGGCGGCCATCTCGCGGACCATCCAGTCCGAATCCTTCAGCGCACGCGTGATCGTCTCCGCCGCGGGCTTCATCTGCGAGAACGCCAGCGCGCTCACCGCGGCGCGGCGCACATGGGCATCGGGATCGTTGATCAGCGCCGTCAGCGCGGGGATCGATTCTTCGAGCTTGAGGAAGCCGATCACGCCGATCGCCTGGACGCGCACGGCGGCATCGGAATCCTGGAGCGCTTCCAGCGCCGGCTTCAGCGTGTCCTTGCAGCGCAGCTCCTTCAGCGCGCGCAGCGCGCCCATGCGGACGAAGGCGTGAGTGTGCTTGACCAGCGGCAGGATGATTTCGGCGCAGGCCGGATCCTTGAACTCGGCCATGCTGTCGGCCGCGGCCGATGCCACGATTCGTTCGGGATCAACCAGCAGCTTCACCAGCGCGCTCGCCGCCTCCGGCCCGTCGAACTCGCCGAGCGCCATCGCGACCTGCTGGCGCACGCCGGCATCGGGATCGGCGACCATGTTGGCGAGATGGCCGACCGCTGCGGGATCGCCGGAATGGCCGAGCGCGATGATGGCGACGCGGCGTTCGGCGGGATCGGCAGCCTGAAGCCGCTCGTCGGCGTCTTCGAGATCGTCGTAGGATTCGAACGGACTCGACATGATCACCTCAGGAGATAGGGAATGTTGACGGTGACGGCGCCGGTCGGGCAATCGGCCTCGCAGGGCATGCAGTACCAGCACTCGTCATAGGCCATATAGGCCTTGCCGGTCATGTCGCTGATGCGGAGCACGTCGAGCGGGCAGACGTCGACACAGACGGTGCAGCCCTTGTCGGCGATGCATTTGGCGTCGTCGACGACCACCGGAACCGAAGTCTGATAGGACGCGAGAGGCATTTGACGTCTCCTGTTGCTCTGGTGCGGTGGATCAGGCGGTGGCGCGGATGCGCTGCTTGTCGTAGAGGTCCTTCTCGTCGTCGGCGATCGGGACGACATAGGGCTCGACCGCGCGCTTCTCGCTGGTCATCTTGCCGTTCTGCTTCGACAGCAGCGTGTGGCAGAACCAGTTCTCGTTGTCCTTCTCAGGGAAATCCGTGCGCCAGTGGTAGAGGCCCCAGCGGCTTTCCTCGCGGTAGAGCGAGGCATGCACGGCCATATCGGCGCAATCCATGATCGATTGCACTTCGAGCGCACGAAGCAGCTCATGCGCATTGCGCGCGATCATGCGCTCCTGCATGTCCTCGCGCGCCTCGGCGAGACGGCGCATGCCAAGCTCGTATTTGCGCGTGACTTTTGGCGGCTGGAGGTAGTCGTTGACGAGACGGCGGGTCTTGTACTCGATCTGATTCGGCGGAATGCCGTCCTCGCGCTTGGTCGGCGCCAGCACACGGTCGCGCTCCTTGGCGACATCAGCGGCGTCGAACTCCGCAAAGTCGTGATTGTCGGCGAACTCCATCGCGTCGATACCGGCGACCGAGCCGTTGGTGAAAGCGCCCAGCATGTAATTGTGCGGCACGCTCGCCATGTCGCCGGCGGCATAGAGGCCGGGCACGGTGGTGCGGGCATTGTCGTCGACAAACACGCCGGAGGCGCTGTGGCCGGAGCAGAAGCCGATCTCAGAAATGTGCATCTCGATCGACTCGTTGCGGTAATCGACCCCGCGCCCCTGCTGGAACAGGCCGCGCGTGGGACGCTCGACCTTGTGCAGGGTCGATTCGATTTCCTCGATCGTGTTCGGATGGAGGTGCTTGAGCTGGAGGAACACGGGGCCCTTGCCGGAGAGCAGCTCGTTATAGAATTCGAGCATCATCTGGCCGGACCAGTAGTCGCATTCGATGAATCGTGAGCCTTGGTTATTGGCCGTAAACGCGCCGAAGGGACCGGCGACGTAAGCGCAGGCCGGGCCATTATAGTCCTTGATCAGCGGATTGATCTGGTAGCATTCGAGGTTCGCGAGTGCGGCACCGGCATGGTAGGCCATCGCGTAGCCGTCGCCGGAATTGGCGGCATTCTCGTAGGTGCCGAACATGTAGCCGGAGGTCGGCAGGCCGAGGCGGCCGGCAGCCCCCATGCACAGGATCACGGCCTTGGCCTTGATCACCAGGATCTCAGCGGTACGGGTGTTGACGCTGATCGCGCCGGCGATGCGGCCATCCGAAGACTTCAGCAGCCGCGTCGCCATGTAGCGGTTCGAGATCAGGATGCGGGCACGTCGGAGCTGGCGATACAGTGCCTTCTTCACGGTCTCGCCATTCGGCATCGGCAGCACGTAGGTGCCGATGTGGTGCACCTTCTTGACGGCATAGTCGCCGTTCTCGTTCTTCAGGAAGCGGATGCCGAAACTGTCGAGCTCTTCGATGATCTCAAAGCAGTTCTGGGCGTATTTATAGACCGCCTTCTGATCGACGATGCCGTCGTTGGCAATGGTGATTTCCTTGGTGTACTGCTCCGGCGTCGCATAGCCGGGGATGACGGCGTTGTTCAAGCCGTCCATGCCCATCGAGATCGCACCGGAGCGCTTGACGTTGGCCTTTTCGAGCAGGACGACATTGGCCTTCGGGTTCTTCAGCTTCGCTTTCAGCGCCGCCATCGGGCCGGCCGTGCCGCCGCCGATGACGAGCACATCGCAGGAAACCTCCGAAAGTCCGTCGACGATCTGATCTAGTGCCATCGCTTGCTCCTGGTTCGCCGGCGCACCGGTGCTTCTGCATCAGATTTGTTCAGGTGGCTTTCCGGCGATAGCAATTAGTTGTCGCCAGGACGCGAATTGCGCCTCAGCGCTCGACAAAAGCCTTTTCGATGACGAAGTGGCCGGGCTGGCTGTGATTGCCCTCGACAAACCCGCGCGCGGTGAACATCGCGGGGAGTTCCTCGAGCATCGCCGGGCTGCCGCACAGCATGATGCGATCGGTCTCGATGTCGAGGCCGGACCGCCCGATATCGTCGAACAGCTGGTTCGATGCGATCAGATCGGTGATGCGGCCACGGTTCCGGAACGGCTCGCGGGTGACGGTCGGGTAATAGACCAGCTTGTCGCGGATCAGGGGGCCGAAGAATTCGTGGTTGCACAGGGCGTCGACGAGGTGCTCGCCATAGGCCAGCTCGGAGACCTGGCGACAGCCATGGGCGAGCACGATGGTCTCGTAATTCTCGTAGACATCAGGGTCCTTGATCAGGCTGGCGAACGGCGCGAGGCCCGTTCCGGTCGAGAGCAGCAGCAGACGCTTGCCCGGAATGAGATTGCCGGTGATCAGCGTGCCCGTCGCCTTGCGGCCGACCAGGATGATGTCGCCTTCCCTGATCTTCTGGAGGCGCGAGGTCAGCGGACCGTCCTGCACCTTGATCGAGAAGAATTCAAGCGCTTCCTCATGATTGGCGCTCGCCATGCTGTAGGCCCGCATCAACGGCTTGCCCTCGACCTCCAGGCCGATCATCGCGAACTGGCCGTTCTGGAAGCGGAAGCCGGGATCGCGCGTCGCGGTGAAGCTGAACAGGGACTCGGTCCAGTGCCGGACCGACAAAACCGTTTCCTTCTGAAATGCGCTCATCCGTCGTCTCTCCATGCCTTGGTTGCGCACAAGGTTTCGGAGAGAGGAGAGTCCGGCAACGCGGAAGTAAAATTCCCGGTCGATTAGTTTCACATTTCGCGGGCGATGATTGAAGAGCAGGCACACGGTCACACAAGCTGCGCGTCCGCGCTGGCAATTAGTTGCTATTCGCGCGCGCCAGCGCGGGCGTAGAGAGAGATCGGAGGTTCGTCATGACCATGACCCTGGTGGCACCGACCTTGGCTGATTATGAAGCGAGCGCCGATCTCGCGACGCTCCTCGTCCGTACCACCGAGGGCGACGCGCTCAGCGTGTCCGCCGAAACACTCCGCCTCTCCTGCAAATGCGCCCACTGCACCCGCGCCCGCTTCGACGGCCGCTTCCCCGACGGGTTTCCGGGGATTGCCATCGTCGAGATCGGCGATCTCGGTTACGGGCTGAACATCTCGTTTTCGGATGGGCACAATCGCGGGATTTACCCCACGCCGTATCTGCTGAGCCTGGCGGGGCGTTAGTCGCCCGTTTGCCCGGCCCCCATCTGGCACGGACATTGCTCCTCTTTAGAACGATTTGAACGTTCCGGAGGCAGGTGATGTTGCAGGCGGCGAGTGCGGTTCGCGGGGCGGTTCCCCCGGCAGTCCGGCCTGCGGGCAGTTCCTCGCTGCTGCTCACCGAGAACCAGCAATGGATCGGCGGGCCGCCGCCGCTGATGGACAAGCTGACGCCACGCGAGCGGGAGCTGGTGCTGAAGCAGGGCCGCCGCAAGGTGCTCAACCGCGGCCAGACACTGTTCAGCCAGGGCGGCAAGCATGACGGCATCTGGCTGGTCGAGAGCGGCCGCATCCGCGTGTTCTACACTTCCCCGCTCGGCCGCGAGATCACACTCGCCTATTGGCATGTCGGCAATTTCGTCGGCGGCCCCGAAGTGTTCGAAGGCACCGTGCATCAATGGTCCGGTGTCGCATCCAGCAATTGCAGCGTCGTGCACCTGCCCGGAAAGGAACTGCGGTCGCTTGCCGTTGAGATTCCGAACCTCGCGATCGGCCTGATCGAAGGCCTCACCTTCAAGGGCAAATGCTATTCGGCGCTGGCCCAGATGCTGGGAACGCGCTCGATCACGCAGCGCCTTGCGCATCTCTTGCTGCATCTCGTCGATCTCTATGGCGTCGAGGATGCTGACGGCCGCGTGATCGCGGCGGCCTTCACCCATGCCGACATCGCCCACATGGTCGGCGCGACCCGGCAATGGGTCACCATCAGCCTGAAGCGGATGCAGGAGAAGGGAATCGTCTTGACCAAGCGGTCGCAGATCGTGGTGTGCCGAACCGACATCCTGGAAGAGATGCGCGGCCAAGCGGCCGATTGAGGCCGGTGCCCAGGCAAGCGGCTTTATAGTGCAGGACTGCCCAAGGAGTATGCAATCAGCTTTTCCCGGCAACTAATCGACTGCGGCACCCATTCCGGATTTGCCCTGTCCGCGCCCCCACCCAATCATGGCAACCACAGCACATCCAACCGAATGAGGATGAGAATGGTCCGCCATCTTCCCACGCTCTCGATCGCGATGTCGGTGACGTCGCTGGCGCTAATCCTCGCGCAGCCGGCCTCGGCGGAAACCGTCACGCTCGGCATCGGAACGCAGGACACCACGACCAACACGGTGACCGCCGGCGTCGTCATCCGCCAGCTTCACCTGCTCGAAAAATACCTGCCGAAGGACGGCAAATACGCCAACATCAAGTTCGAGCTGGAGTGGCAGAATTTCACCTCCGGTCCGCCCGTCACCAATGCGATGATGGCGAACAAGCTGCAAATCGGCATGATGGGCGACTATCCGCTGATCGTGAACGGCTTCACCTTCGACAGCAATCCGGAAAGCAAGAGCCGCCTGATCGGCATCGCCGCCTACAGCCTCTCCGGCTCCGGCAACGGCATCGTCGTTCACAAGGATTCGCCCTATTACGATCTCGCCGATCTCAAGGGCAAGCTCGTCAGCGTGCCCTTCGGCTCGGCCGCGCACGGCATGGTGCTCAAGGCGATGCAGGATCGCGGCTATTCGTCCGATTTCTTCCAGCTCGTCAGCCAGAGTCCCGAAGTCGGCTCGACCAATCTCCAGGAAAAGAAGATCGACGCGCATGCCGACTTCGTCCCCTTTGCAGAATTGCTGCCGTTCCGCGGTTTCGCGCGAAAAATCTTTGACGGCGTCGAGACCAATCTGCCGACCTTCCACGGTATCGTCGTCCGCACCGACTTCGCCGAGAAATATCCGGAGGTCGTGGTTGCCTACTTCAAGGCGCTGATCGCCGCCAACCAGTGGCTTCGCGACGATCCGAAACTCGCCGCGGAAAAGATCCAGGAATGGACCGGTATCAACAAGGAAGTCGTCTACATCTTCCTTGGCCCCAGCGGCAACATGACCACCGATCCCACGATCAAGCCGGCGCTGATCGATGCCGCCGCGACCGACGTCAAGGTTCTTCAGAACCTCGGCCGCATGAAGGAGTTCGATCCGAAGAAATGGGTCGACGACAGCTACATCCGCAAGGCCTATGCCGAGATGAAGCTCGACTATGACGCGCAGCTTGCGAGCACCAAGAACTACGAGATCTCAGGCGAAGACGCTTTCTGCAAGAAGCCGGTCACGGATCCGCGCAAGGCCGGCGAGGTCTGGGTCGATGAGGCCGGCATCATGCCGTTCTCGTCGGCGAGCTGCACGCTCGGCGCCTACGCGGACTTCAAGGCCAAAGGCAAGAAGATCAACGTCGCCTATGTCTTCGACACCATTCGCGGCATCAAGCTGTTCGCCGACCAGGCCTTCTTCGCGGTCGGCAATGGCGAGGTCGCGCCGTTCCTGCTGAAGAAGGACGCCGAAGCCTATGCCGGCAAGATCAGCGGCAAGGTGCTCGGCTTCGACGACGCGGTGAAGGCGGCAGTCAGCGGAGGCAAGACGTGAGCAGTCCCGCCATCCTCAGACAGTCCGAGGACAGCATGCCGGCAATTGCAGAGGCGGGCCCCGCGCCCGCCGCCGCGCCGCCCGCAACACCGCCCTCCTTCGGTACGCTCGCGCTGCGCTGGTACCGTCTCAATCAGGGCCGGCTGCGCGCGACCGCGATCGGCATCATTTCGCTGCTCGCGTTCCTGCTGGTCTGGCACCTGCTCACGACCTACCGCGTCGTATTCTTCGTGCGCTTCACCAACGTGCCCTCGCCGCTCGCGGTCTATGCGAGCTTCGCCAAGGCGATCCACGATCCCAAGTTCCTGCTGCACATCGCACTCAGCTGCCGGCGCATCTTCATCGGCTTCTCGCTCGCGGCGATCGTCGGCGTGCCGCTCGGCCTGATCATGGGCCGCTTCAAGCTTGTCCATGAGATCATCTTCCCGGTCGCCGAGGTGCTGCGGCCGATCCCAGCGATCGCGTGGGTGCCGATGGCGATCATGCTGTGGCCGACCAACGAGCAGAGCATCGTCTTCATCACCTTCCTCGGCTCGTTCTTCCCGATCCTGATCAACACACTGCACGGAATGTCCTTGGTCGATCCCGTGCTGGTGCGCGCCGCGCAATGCCTCGGCGCCCGCGAGCGCTCGATCTTCCGCGAGGTGTATTTCCCGGCCTCGCTGCCGCACATCTTCACCGGCCTCACGGTCGGCATGGGCGTGGCGTGGGTCTCGCTGATCGCGGCCGAGATGATCTCGGGCCAGTACGGCATCGGCTACTTCACCTGGGAAGCCTATTCGCTGGTTCAATATGCCGACATCGCGCTCGGAATGATCGCGATCGGCGTGCTTGGGCTCGGATCGAGCCTGTTGATCCGTGGCGCCGGGCAATTGGTGATGCCGTGGAGGTCGACATGAGCGAGATGCTGACGACCCCGTCGAAAGGCCATATCGAGGTCAGGAATTTTTCCCTCAGCTATGACAGTATCGAGGGACCGGTTCAGGCCGTCACTGACACACAGATCCACGTGAAGCCCGGCGAGTTCGTCTCGATCGTCGGTCCCTCCGGCTGCGGAAAGTCCACGCTCCTTAACGCAGTCGCGGGCTTCCTGAAACCCACCACAGGCATTGTCACCGTCGACGGCGAGCGGGTGAACGGACCCAGTGCCGAGCGCGGCATGGTGTTCCAGCAATATTCGCTGTTTCCCTGGAAGACGGTGCGGGAGAACGTCGAATTCGGCCTGAAGATGCGCGGCATGGCCCGCTCGCAGCGCGAACGCGCCGCGCGCACGCTGCTCGGGCTCGCCGGCCTCGAGGCGTTCGAAAAGCATTATCCGGAAAAGCTTTCCGGCGGCATGAAGCAGCGCGTCGGCATCGTGCGCGCGCTGGCCACGGGACCGAAGGTGCTGCTGCTCGACGAGCCCTTCGGTGCGCTCGACGCGCAGACCCGCGTCATCATGCAGCAGATCCTCACTAACATGTGGCAACGGCTGAAAATCTCGGTGCTGTTCGTCACCCACGACATCGACGAAGCCATCTTCCTGTCCGACCGCGTCTACTGCATGACCGCACGCCCCGGCTCGATCAAGGCGGAGATCCCGATCCCGCTGGAGCGGCCAAGGCAGCAGTCGATGATGATGTCGTCGGAGTTTCTGGCGCTGCGCCGCGGGCTGATGTCGCTGATCCGCGAGGAAAGCATCAAGGCGATGGGCGGCGAGATCAACGACATGGGCCTACAGGGCCTCAACATCGAGCTGCACGGGCATTCGCTGGCGGATGTGATTTGATGTCACCTCGCCCCGCTTGCGGGGAGAGGTCGATCGCGTAGCGATCGGGTGAGGGGGACCGTCCGCATATCCTACTCTCACCGTCCTTGCGGAGACTCCCCCTTACCCCACCCTCTCCCCGCAAGCGGGGCGAAGGAGTGCACGAGCTTCGCGCGCCTCACTTGAACCAGTGCACCAGCGCGATGCTGATGCCGAGCAGCAGCATCAGTGACAGCGTCACCGCCGCTGTCACGCGGCCGCCGACATTGGCGAGCACCTTCACGTCGACGCCCAGGCCCAGCGCGGCCATCGACACCACGGTGAGGAAGCTGGTGATCTTCGTGATCGGACCAACCACTGTACCCGGCACGATCTCCAGCGACCGTAACGTCGCGAGCGCGAGAAAGCCGAGGATGAACCAGGGGACCAGGCGGAAGAATCCGACATTGGTCTTCTTGGCGCCGGTCTGCCAGCGCGAGGCGACGAGCGAGAGGCCGACGACGACCGGACCGAGCATCAGCACGCGCATCAGCTTGACCAGCGTGCCGATCTGCGTGGAGATCAGGCCCGCCGGCACTGTCGCGGCGAGCACTTGCGGTACCGCATAAACGGTGAGGCCGGCGAGGATGCCATATTGCGTGGCGGTCAGTTGCAAGAGCGGAATCAGCAGCGGCAGGCCCAGCACCATCATCACGCCGAGGATCGCGGTGAACGAGATCGAGGATGCGATCTCGTCGCTATTCGCGCCGATGATCGGCGCCACGGCCGCAATCGCCGAGTTGCCGCAGATCGAGTTGCCGCAGGCAATCAGGATCGAGAGGCGGGTCGAGAGCCCGAGCAGACGGCTCAGGCCGAAGGACACGCTGAGCGCGATCACGACGACGGCTGCGATCGACGCCAATAGGGCAATGCCGGAGGCCGCGATCGCGGCAAAGCTGATGGAGGCGCCGAGCAGCATCACCGCGACTTCGAGCAGCTGCTTGGCGCTGAAGGCGATGCCGGCCTGCCAGCGTGGCGCCGGCTTCCAGAAGCTCCGCACGGCCATCCCGAGCAGGATCGCCATCACCAGCGCCTCGACATAGGGGTGCTCGAAGACGCCGAGCTCGGCGCGCTCCAGCAGGGCCGAAATACCGGCGACGGCGATACAGAGGAGGATGCCGGGAATCAGCGCGAGGATGCGGCTAGCGGCGGTGGCCGGCTTGGAATCGGCCGGGCTGGATGCTTGATTCTGCGACACAAATCTCTCCCTAGGGAGAAAGATTTATACGCAGCGATGCCCGGCGAGGAAATAAGTTTTCGGCATATCAGGGCCGAGGGAAGTTCTATCCTCGGCCCGGAATAATCCGGCTCAGAACAGTAGGTTCTTGGCGAGCGAGGCCACGTGGTTGAAACTGTCATAGACGCCGGGCTCGAAGAAGGCTGCGCGGGCGAAAACGATCGCCGCGACCAGCGACCAGAACACGCCGGTGCCGGCCCGCAGCACGAGCTTTGCAGCGCGCGACTGCGGCTGGGTGTCCGTCGCGGACACCAGCTGCTCGCCGAAGGGCTCAAATCCAGTGCGTTCCATGGCCGCCAATCCATCAATTTGTGAAGGAAATGTCGTTGTTTCCGCCCAAAACAGCAATGGAAGCGATTGGCGTTTTTGCGGCCTCAAGGGGAAACTCCTTCCGCCGGACAGACGTCAGGCAATAGGTTTCTTCTTTTGGCCGGTTTATCGGTCCGGAGGCAGCCCGAGACCGGCCGCATAGACGATCAACCCCTGGTCGATTACCGTGCGAACGAGCCGGACCGCCGGAGATCAGAAAAAGACGATGAACATCGCATCTCCACACAAGCCACTCGACCTCGCATCCGCAATCGCCGAAGGCGACATCCGCTGCCTCCTGATGGTGCTCGTGCACATGACCGGCGATGCGGCCTGGCTCGAGCCACCCTATCTGCCGAAGCGCGACATCCGCCTCATCCCGGATCCCGAGGCCGGCGTGCCGAAGGAGGTCCAGGACGAGATCCGGGCCGCGGTGGTCAAGCTGTTTGCCGACGGCACGCCGAATCCCGTCATCACCGATCCCGGCGACGAGCTGATGCTGAAGATGATGCGCGCCTGCCTCGGCGAAAACGTCGCGCCGGAATATGCGCCTTTGATGCGCGAGGAGATGGGCTTCGTGTCGCGCGAGGCGCAGTGGGCGAAGCGACCTTCCGACGACAAGCTCGCAGAGCGACACGTCCTGATCGTCGGCGCCGGAGTCTGCGCCATCGCGCTTGGCGTTGCGCTCGGCCATCTCGGCATACCCTACACCATCATCGAGAAGAATGCCGAGCTTGGCGGCACCTGGTGGATCAACCGCTATCCCGGCTGCGGCGTCGACACACCGAACCACTCCTATTCGTACTCGTTCGGCTCGGGCAATGCATGGACGCGCTATTTCTGCCAGCGCGAGGAGCTGCTCGGCTATCTCCTGAAGGTCGCGGACGAATACGGCATCCGCAAGCATCTGCGCGTCAACACCGAGCTGACCTCATCGCGCTGGGATGAAGAGAAGCGCCGCTGGATCTCGACGTTGAAGACGAGCGACGGCGAGGAGACCTTCGAATCCACCGCGTTGGTCTCGGCCATCGGCCAACTCAACGATCCCTCCCGCGCCCGCTTCAACGGCGAAGAGGATTTCAAGGGAACGATCCTGCACTCGGCGCTGTGGTCGGACGACATCAAGCTCGACGGCAAGCATGTCGCCGTGATCGGCACCGGCGCGACATCGATGCAGCTGGTGCCGACGATTGCCGGCCGCGTTGCTTCCGTCACCGTCTACCAGCGCAGCGCGCAATGGGCGCGGCCGGTGAAGGGTTATGCCGATCCGATCACCGAAGGCGCGCGCTGGCTGCTCGCGCATCTGCCGTTCTATGTGCAGTGGTATCGCTTCAACATGTTCTGGCGCTATGGCGACGGCCTGCTGCCGTTCCTGCGCAAGGACCCGGCCTGGCCGCATCCCGAGCGCGCCGTCAACAAGGGCAACGACCGGCATCGCCAGGAATTGACCGACTTCATTCTCACCGAGCTGAAGGACCGGCCCGACCTGATCGCAAAATGCGTACCGACCTATCCGCCGTACGGCAAGCGCATCCTGCTCGACAACAATTGGTTCAAGACGCTGACACGGGACAATGTCGAGCTCGTCACCGACACGATCGACCATTTTGACCGCGACGGCATCGTCACCGCCGACGGCGAGCACCGCCCCGCCGACATCATCGTGATCGCCACCGGCTTCAAGGTGACGGAGATGGCCGCGCGCCTCAACATCAGGGGCCGCGACGGCAAGGCTCTGCGTGAAGCCTGGGCCAACGACAACCCGACCGCGTTCCTCGGCCTCACCGTTCCCGATTTTCCCAACTTCTTCTGCATGCTCGGCCCGAACTCGGGCCCAGCCCATGGCGGCAGCGTCATCTTCCAGTCGGAGTGCCAGAGCCGCTACATCTCCGCCTGTCTCGTCGACATGATCGAGCACGACGTCGCCGCCATCGACGTCCGCCCGGGCGTGCTCGACGATTACGTTCGCAAGGTCGATGCCGAGCACGAGGCGATGATCTGGACCCATCCGGGCATGAGCACCTACTATCGCAACAGCAGCGGTCGCGTGTTTTCGGCGATGCCGTGGCGATTCGTGGATTACTGGCGCATGACGCATGATCCGGATTTCGGGCAGTACAGGGTGACGAAGGCGTGAGCCGGCCGCGCCTTACGCCGCAAGCCCGCTCCCGACAGGCGCGAAGTCCAACCCGAGGCTTTCCGCCACCGCCTTGTTGGTGACGCGACCGCGATGGACGTTCAGCCCGTTGCGCAAATGCTGATTTTCCAGCACCGCGGCAAAACCCTTGTTCGCGAGCATCAGGCCGAACGGCAGCGTCGCATTGTTCAGCGCCTGGCTCGACGTCACCGGCACAGCGCCCGGCATGTTGGCGACGCAATAATGCACGACACCATCGACTTCATAGGTCGGGTCGGTGTGCGTCGTCGGATGCGAGGTCTCGAAGCAGCCGCCCTGGTCGATCGCGACGTCGACCAGCACGGCGCCCGGCCGCATCGATGGCAGCATCGCGCGCGTGACGAGTTTTGGTGCGCTAGCGCCGGGCACCAGCACGGCGCCGATCACGACATCGGCATTGAACACCTCCTCCTCGACCGACTCGATGGTCGAGAACCGCGTGCGAATGCGTCCGGCGAAGAGATCGTCGAGCTCGCGCAGCCGCGGGATCGCGCGGTCGATCACCGTGACCTCCGCGCCAAGGCCCGCGGCCATGCGCGCGGCCTGCGTTCCGACCACGCCGCCGCCAAGCACGACCACGCGTGCCGGCTGCACGCCGGGCACGCCGCCCAACAACAGCCCGCGACCGCCAGCTGACCGCTTGAGCGCCGCGCCGGCGGCCTCGATGGCGAGGCGGCCGGCGACTTCGCTCATCGGCGCAAGCAGGGGGAGGTGACCGGCCGCGTCGGTGACGGTTTCATAGGCGATCGCAGTACAGCCCGACGCGAGCAGACCCTTGGCCTGTTCAGGATCCGGCGCGAGATGGAGATAGGTAAACAGGATCTGGCCCTCGCGAAGCTGGGCCCATTCGCCCTTCTGCGGCTCCTTCACCTTCACGATCATGTCGGACTTCGCGAAGATGTCGCGCGCACTCGCAGCGATGAAGGCCCCTGCCCGCTGGTACACCTCGTCGGAGGCGCCGATGCCGCCGCCTGCGCCGGTTTCGACCGTCACCTGATGCCCGGCCGCGACGTATTCGCGGACCGCGCCCGGGGTGAGCCCGACGCGATATTCCTGCACCTTGATCTCCTTGGGCACACCGACACGCATCCTGGGCTCCTCTTGATTCACCCCCGCGATCGTAGCGATGTGGCCAGTTTGGTTTCGTGCAAATATCCGCTAGTTTCGCATGCCTAGCGCCGGTTTCGGGCGCGGAAATGCCCTCTCGCGCTGGAAACGAAACCTTGGCCCTCGACCGCAAAGATATCGCCATTCTCGCGGAACTCACCACCAATGCGCGCGCCAGCCACACGGAACTCGCCAATAAGGTTGGCCTGTCGAGCACCGCGCTGGCGCGGCGGCAGAAGGCGCTGGAGGACGACGGCTACATCCAGGGCTACCAGGCGGCGCTCGATCTCGCGCAGTTCGGCCTCACCACGACGGTGTTGGTGCGCATCGCCCTGGAGAGCCAGAGCGACGAAGCGCTGAAGGCGTTCGAGGCGGAGGTGGTGAAATGCCCCTCCGTCGTGCGCTGCTTCCTGATGTCAGGCACCGACGACTACATCCTGATCGTGCTCGCCCGCGACATCCAGGATTTCGAGCGCATCCACCGCACCGAGTTGTCGCGCCTGCCGCGCGTCGCACGCGTACAATCGAGCTTCGCGCTGCGCGAGATCGTCAACCGCGCGGTGCCGACCGTGGTGTTTGCGGAGGTGAAGCGCTGATTGGCGTCGGGCGCGGGTCGGATCGCGCTGTCAAGCGCGTCACTTCACAGCGGCTTTCATTCCATCATCAAAGATAATTGACGTTTCAGCCGAACGATTGAGGGTGTTCATCAGACCTAATGGAAGGAGGCGTAGCCGGGTTCGTGGTCCCTTAATACAACCTTCTGATATTCGAGGTCTTCGATGTTCAAATCCAACCGACGTGTTTTCATTCAGTCCGTTGCCTTCGGCGCTGGTGTATTGGGCGCTTCACAATCAGCGATTGCAGCCCCAGACGGGCACGCCGCGGGTTACGACGTCGCTCCGGCGTCGGAATTCCTCAAGACGATCCCGCGGAAGTCCGGCGATCCCATGGCGTTCACGGCGTCGCTGGACAGGGCGCCGATCAAGGCCACCTCGGGCGGCTGGGCGCGCGAAGTCACGACCCGTACCCTTCCGCTCGCGACCGGCATTGCCGGCGCGCATCTCTTCGTCAACGCGGGCGGCGCCCGGGAAATGCATTGGCATAATTCGGCCGAATGGGCCTTCGTCGTCGACGGCCATTGTCAGGTGACGGTGGTCGATCCCGAGGGCCAGCTCGAAATCGTCAATCTCGCACCCGGCGATCTCTGGTACTTCCCGAAAGGCCACAGCCACGCTATCCAGACGCTGGGGCCCTCCCCCTGTCACGCCGTTCTCGCCTTCGATGACGGCCTTTATTCCGAGCACGGCACGTTCGGCATCAGCGACTGGATGAGCCGCTACGACGCCCCGACCCTGTCGCAGGCGCTCGGCGTTTCCACGGAGATCTTCGGCGCCAATCCGAAGGCCGAGACCTACATCATGCAGGGCGAGGTGCTGGCGCTCGACGGCCCGCAGGCGAAGACTGCGCGCGCGCTGGATCGCGACCGGACCCACCGCTTCGCGCTGATGTCCCAGAAGCCACGTGTCAGCACGGCCGGCGGCCAGCTCTACGTGGCCTCCGCCAAGGAGTTTCCGGTCTCGAGCGGAATGACCGGGCTGGTCCTCAAGCTCAAGCCCGGCGCGATGCACGAACCGCATTGGCACACCGATGCCAACGAATGGCACTACGTGCTGAAGGGACGCACGCGCGTGACCCTGTTCGCCTTCGACAAGCGTGTCGCCGTCGCCGAGCTGTCGCCCGGAGACTGCGCCTACATTCCGCGCAATTGCGGCCACTCGATCGAGAATATCGGCAAGGAGGACGCCGAAATGGTCGGCGTGCTCGACAATGGCGCATATCGCGAAAGCAGCCTGACCGATTGGCTGGCGAAGGCGCCGCGCCATCTGCTGGCCAACAATTTCGGCCTTCCGGAGGCGGCGGTGGCGAATTTCGGGCGGAAGCGGATGATCATTGCCGCGGCAAGCTGAGCGCTCCACAGCGGCGCGCGCCGTCGTCATAGAACTGTCATCGAATGTGCAGAGACCTGTCGGACTCGCACATTCGGGACACGCCATGGACTATTTCAAGCGCTTCAACTTCCTGTTCGCCGCACCTGTGTTCGACACCGACGATCTCGAGGGCGTCCGCTTCAACCAGATCATCGAGGAGATCCAGCGCTCCGGCTTCGAGGTGGTCCGGGCCCGCAAGCTGGAAGACGCCGAGATGGCCGTGCAGACCGATGCCGCGATCGGCTGCATGGTGGTCGACTGGGGCAAGAAGGGCCTGGAGGGCAAGACCTCGGCGCTGATCAATCTGATGCGGCGACGCGGCCTCGACTTCCCGATCATCCTCCTGATCCGGCGCAAGCGCTTCGAGGATTTGCCAGTCGAGGTGCTCGACTTCATCGACGGCTACGTCTTCCTGTCCGAGGAGACGCCGACCTTCATCGCCAAGAATTTGATCAGCCGGCTCAAGCAATATGCCGAGACGCTGAAGACGCCGTTCTTCGGCGCCCTGGTCGACTATGCCGAGGAAGGCAACCAGCTCTGGACCTGCCCGGGCCATAATGGCGGCGTGTTCTACAACCGCAGCCCGATCGGCCGGGTCTTCGTCGAGCATCTCGGCGAATCCGTGTTCCGCGACGACCTCGACAATTCCGTGCTCGACCTCGGCGACCTCCTCACCCATGAAGGCCCGGCGCTGAAGGCGCAGAAGGAGGCCGCTGCCATCTTCGGCGCGGAGAAGACCTATTTCGTGCTCAACGGCACCTCGACCTCGAACAAGGTCGCACTCGGCGCCCTCGTCACCGACGGCGACCTCGTGCTATTCGACCGCAACAATCACAAGGCCGCCCATCACGGCGCGCTTCTGATCAATGGCGGCATCCCGATCTACGTGCCGACCATCCGCAACGCCTGGGGCCTGATCGGCCCGATGCGCTGGGATGTACTGGACGAAAAGGCCCTGCGCGAGGCGATCCGCAATCACCCGCTGGTGACGGACAAGGACGTCTGGCGCAAGGAGCGGCCGTTCCGCGTTGCCGTTGTCGAGCAGTGCACCTATGACGGCACGATTCACAACGCCGAGATGATCCTGAAGCGCATCGGCCATCTCTGCGAATACATTTTGTTCGACGAGGCCTGGGCTGGCTTCATGAAATTCCACCCGCTTTATGCCGGCCGCTTTGCCATGGGACTGGCAAATCTTGCCCCCGAGGCGCCCGGTATCATCGCGACGCAGTCGACCCACAAGCAGCTCGCGAGCTTCTCGCAGGCCTCTCAGATCCATATCAAGGACCGTCATATCCGCGGCCAGAAGCGGCGCGTCGAGCACCGGCGCTTCAACGAAAGCTTTATGCAGCACGCGTCCACGTCGCCATTCTACCCACTATTTGCGTCTCTGGATGTCGGCGCGCAGATGATGAAGGGTCGCTCCGGCGAGGTGCTGTGGGACGACACGATCCGGCTCGGCATCGAGCTGCGCAAGAAGATCCGCGCGATGCGCCGGGAGTTCGAGGAGAAGGAGCAGAACGCGGACCGGCGCTGGTTCTTCGAACCCTTCGTGCCCGATCGCGTCGCGATCCCCGATGTCAGCCGCCCCGGCAGCGCGCACAACGTCGCCTGGGAGACTCTCTCGACCGACGAGCTCGCCACCAATCCCGCGCTGTGGCAGCTCTCCCCCGATACCGACTGGCATGGCTTTCCCGGCCTCACCGAAGGCTTTGCCATGACCGACCCGAACAAGCTGACACTGCTCACGCCCGGCTTCGACCGCGCCACAGGCGCCTATGCCGAGCATGGCATCCCCGCACCCGTCGTCGCGCAATATTTGCGCGAGAACCGCATCGTGCCCGAGAAGAACGACCTCAACTCGCTGCTGTTCCTGCTCACCCCCGGGGTCGAGGCGAGCAAGGCCGGCACGCTGATCTCCGGCCTCGTCGCCTTCAAGCGGCTGCACGATGACAATGCGCTCCTGGCCGACGCGATTCCGGAATTCTATCAGCGGCGCCAGGCCCGCTATGCCGGCGTGCGGCTGCGCGATCTCTGCGGCGAGATGCACCGCTTCTTCCGCTCAGCCGATGTCAGCGCGCTCCAGGCGCGGCAATTCATGCCCGAGCACATGCCGGAGATCGCGATGTCGCCCCGCGATGCCGCGCGCCGGCTGATCCGTAACGATGTCGACTATCTGCCGATCGAGGCAATCGCGGGTCGCATCGCCACCACACCCTTCGTGGTCTATCCGCCCGGCATCGCTACGATCGTGCCCGGCGAGCGGCTGACGGAACGGGCCAAGCCCATGGTGGATTACCTCAAGATGTTCGAGGCCTGCTTCAACAATTTTCCAGGCTTCGATGTGGAAATCCAGGGCGTCTACAAGGAGGTCGATGCGCAGGGTCGCATCGGGCTCTATACTTACGTCGCTGCCGAGTAGGTGCCGATGAGCGAAACAGCCGTAATTCGTGCGGATGACGAGCCGGTCCTGGTCCGTCCCTCCCGTGAGAGCGATATCGAAGCCATGATGGCGATCTATCGCTATCATGTCCGCAATGGCGTTCCGCGCGACGTCGAGGGAACCGGCGCGCCTGAGCCGGACGATCTGCGCGACCGGCGCAAGAATTTGAAGCAGACCCGCCTGCCGCATCTGGTCGCGACCTTTCGTGGCGAGGTCGTCGGCTATGCCTATGCGGTGCTGTTTCGCAAGCGCCCGGCCTATCGCTACACGGCCAAGCATTCGATCTACGTCCACCATGAGCATCTTGGCCGCGGGGTCGGACGGCTGTTGCTCGGAGAATTGATCGATGCCTGTGCTGCGGCGGGCTTTCGCCAGATGATCGGCTACATCGATGCCGACAACGCCCCGTCACTGGCGCTGCATGAAAGATTTGGGTTCGCCCGGGTCGGCCTGTTGTGCGGCGTCGCCTATCGCCACGGCCGCTGGTGCGACACCGCCATGGTCCAGCGCTCGCTCGGCGCGGGCGTGACCGCCCCTCCGCCTGTCCCCACGCCCGGGCGCTGACACCTAGGACGCAAAGTCAGCCGGCCTGACCTGGATGCGGTCTGCATGCAGCGACCAGTGATGCAACGCCTGGTCCTTGCAAAACCTCGCCTTCGCCCGCTCCCTCGCCTCGTCCTCGTCGGCGGCGTCGATCTCGAGTGTACCCTGGCAGACCTCAATCTGCCGGCCGTACTGGCCGAGCACGTCCTTCATGAACCTGACGACGTAAGTGGACATGGGACCTCCCTGTGCCCCCCGCAGCATTCTAGTCCCATTTTGCCCGGACGGGGGAAGGAGATTTTGATGGAGATCAAAGGTCGGCGACGGTTCCCGCCGCCGCGTCGGTTCGATCCCGTCAGCCATCACGTCGTGATATCGAGGAGCGACTTCTCCGTTTCGGAGTAGGCTTGAATGACCTTCGCATTGGCAATGAAACTGTACTTTGCGGTCGCCATTTGAACGAACTCGTTGGTGAGATCGACATTTGGCGCTGCGACCAGGCCGTCCTGGTTTGCGAAGGGAGCGCTCGAGTCATATTGTGCCGTATAGCTCGGCGAAACTGTCGACACGGTCGCGCTCGTACCGCCTGGCGTCGAACCGCTCGATTGGTCGACCTGATCGACGCGCAACGGCACATAAGCCGCGGGATAAGCCGAACTCGTGCTCGAACTGCCAGCACCGGCCAATGTGCCCGATCCGCCTGACGCGGGCAACGGGCCGGTCGTGCGGACATTGGCGATGTTGCTCGCGGCCACGTTCAACCGCAAACTCGCCGCATTAAGCCCGGATGTCGCAATCGAAAATATGCTCATGCACCCCGGTTTACAGAACAAGTCATACGTGATCATTCACGCTATCGATAAGATGCGCCACTTTGTGTTTTCATCGTGGTAACCAAGGACTGGCGCGCATGAGCCCTTCGCGCGCACCCTACCCCGGGGTGAGGCCGAACGTCTGCTTGAACCGCTCCGCATAGATCGGCCAGACCTCGGGATTGATGATGCGTGGTGGCCGCTTGCCGTCGAGCGTCTCCAGCACCTGCTCGGCGGCGATGCGGCCCATGTTCTGGCGCGCCTCGATCGTCACACCGGCCGTGTGCGGGCTCGCCAGCACGTTGTCGAACTGGAGCAGCGGATGCTCCGGCGGCGGCGGCTCCTTGGACCAGACGTCGAGGCCGGCCCCTGCGATGCGCCTGTCGCGCAACGCCCCAAGCAGCGCGTCCTCGTCGTGGATGAAGCCGCGGGCCGTGGTGATGAAATAGGCGTGCGGCTGCATCAGCGCGAATTCGCGCGTGCTCATCATGTTACGGCTGCCCTTGTTGAGCGGGCAGGAGATCGAGACAAAATCGGCGCGGCGCAGGAGCTCGTCGAGCTCGACCTTCTCGCCGCCGCGCTCGGCCATCACTTCGGCGGACAGATACGGGTCGTAAGCCAGCACCTTCATGCCGAACAGGCCGTTGCACAGCGCCGCAATGCGGCGGCCGACATTGCCGAGCCCGATAATGCCGACGGTCTTGTGCTCGATCTCGTTGCCGACGAGCTCGTTGCGGTTGACGTTGGACTCCCTGCGGAGCTTGCGGTCTGACTGGATGATGCGCTTGGACAGCGTCAGCATCATCGCCAGCGCGTGCTCTGCGACGGAATGCGCGTTGCCGCCGGACTGGTTCACGACCAGCACGCCCGCATCCGTGCAGGCCTCGACATCGACGGGGTCGAAGCCTGCGCCATTGCTGGAGACCAGCAGCAGGTTCGGCGTCCGCTTCAGGAAGGCGGCGTCGACATGGAAATGCGGTGCCAGCTCATCGCGGGCGGCACCGATCTGGTAGACATGGGCCGCCCCCAGGATCGGAGCGTAAAAGTCCTCGGGGCTCTCGTTCTCGATGCGGTCGAGCCGGACGTCGGGCCGCGCTTTCAGGATGTCGATATAGATCGGATTGGCCAGGTATTTGACGTAGAAGACGCGCTTGCTGTTGACCGACATCAGGACCCTTCCGGCTCTCTCGCGGAGACCCACAAGGCCAGCGCAATGCGCGCCCCGTCCATGCGTTCCTCCCGTTTTCTCGTTATCGCCGCTTATGACACGGCGGCGCCGGCAACGGCAGGCCGTCTGGCGCAGGTCACGGTGCCGGCCGGGACATGTTGACAATCCCGCCCGCTCCGTCAAGTTCGGGAGATCGCCGCGACGGCCCAAGAAGAAGCGCGCGCGGCTGAAGGGGAGAACGCAATGGCGGTTGCGGAGCAACAGACCTCGTCACAGGCGTCCAGCGACAAAAGCTGGCACGGCATCGTCCTGCAAACCCTGAAGCGAAACGAGATCAGCCTCGTGCCTTACGTCCCCGACCGGGTGCTGACACCACTGATCAAGAACCTGCATGCCGATCCTTTCTTCACGAGCTTCGCCACCGCCCGCGAGGAAGAGGCCGTCGGCATCGTCTCAGGCGCCTGGATGGGCGGCAGGCGCGGCGCGGTGCTGATGCAGACCTCGGGTTTCGCCACGCTCGCCAATGTGCTGGCCTCGCTCGCGGTGCCCTACCAGATCCCGCTGATCATGTTCGTCTCCGAGCGCGGCACGCTTGGCGAGTTCAACTACGGCCAGTCGCTGGTCTGCCGCACCATGCGACCGGTGCTGGATTCGCTCGCGCTCGAGCATCACACCATCACCCGGCTCGACGAGCTCGAATTCATCGCCGACCGCTCGATCAAGCAGGCCGTGACGACGCAGGCGCCGGTGGCGCTGATCCTCAACCCGCTGCTCACCGGCGGCAAGACTTTCGACAAGTGAGGTCAGCGATGGACACCCGCAATACCAAGGTGATGAACCGCTTCGACGTGACTTCGCGTCTGATCGGAAAGCTCAAGCGAGAGGAAGCCGTGATCGGCGGCATCGGCAACACCAATTTCGACCTCTGGGCCGCCGGCCACCGTCCGCAGAACTTTTACATGCTGGGCAGCATGGGCCTCGCCTTCCCGATCGCGCTCGGCGTCGCGCTGGCGCAGCCCGACCGTCGAGTCTTTGCGCTCGAAGGCGATGGCTCGCTCTTGATGCAGCTCGGATCGCTCTCGACGATTGCGACGCTGAAGCCGAAGAACCTGATCATGATCGTGATGGACAACGGTATCTACCAGATCACCGGCGCGCAGCCGACGCCGGCCGCAAGTGTGGCTGACATCGTCGCGATCGCGTTGGGCTCGGGTCTCGCCCACAGCGCCTGGGCGGCAGACGAGGAAGATTTTGAGCGCCTGGTCGATGAAGCGATGTCCGCCTCCGAGCCGAGCCTGATCGCCGTCCGCATCGATGACAAGCCCGGCGTCGGCGCCACCCGGCGCGATCCCGTCCAGATCCGCGAACGCTTCATGCACGGCCTCGGCGTGCGCGAGCCACTCTGACGTCTGGACATCAAAGACACGGCCCCGCGGAGTGGTACTCCGCAGGGCCGACTTGCTTTAGCCTACGTTCGCCGCACTCAGTCGATGATCTTGACCACCCGCCGCGTGCGCGGCTCGACGATCACGCGACGGTCGTTGACGACCGCATAGCGATATTCGGTATAATTCGGCACGGGTCGTAGTTCGACGGTCGCCGGCAGCGGCTCGCCGACCACGACGCGCTCCTGGACCACGACCGAACGCTCACGCGGAAGACCGCCCAAGACCGCATTCGGAATCTCCAGACCGGCGCCGACGGCCGCACCGACAGTGCCGCCAACCATCGCGCCGACCGGGCCACCGATGTCGCCACCCGCACGCGCGCCGTTCCTGGCGCCCTGTTCGGTCGTCGACTGGGCAAAGGCTGCACTCGACGCCAGCAGCGACACGGCAGCCAACGAAATCGCAAGACGGGTCTTCATGTCCACACCCTCCAGTGTTTGTTGATGTGCCTTCAACCGCGCGGCCGGACCATTGTTCCGGTTCCCGCGCGCCGAAAGTTGCTTCGCATCTGAAGAGTGTTACCGCGTAACAGTTCAGGCCGCGGCGATCTCGTGCCCCGCCATCAGTTCCAGCGCCCGCACCATCGCCGAGTGATCCCAGGCCTTGCCGCCATGCGCCGCGCAGGACGAGAATAATTGCTGCGCGACCGCCGTACTCGGCAACGACAGGCCGAGTACGCGGGCGCCTTCGAGCGCGAGGTTGAGATCCTTCTGGTGCAGCTCGATGCGGAAACCCGGATCGAAATTGCGCTTCACCATGCGTTCGCCATGGACCTCGAGAATTCGCGACGACGCAAAGCCGCCCATCAGCGCCTTGCGCACCAGCGCAGGGTCGGCGCCGGCCTTGGATGCGAACAGCAGCGCTTCGCTCACCGCCTCGATCGTCAGCGCGACGATGATCTGGTTGGCGACCTTTGTCGTCTGGCCATCGCCATTGGCGCCGACATGGGTGACATTCTTGCCCATCTTGTCGAAGATCGGCTTCATCGTGCCGAAGGCCCGCTCCGGTCCGCCGACCATGATGGTGAGGCTCGCCGCCTTGGCGCCGACCTCTCCGCCCGACACCGGCGCGTCGAGATAATCCGCGCCGAGCGCCACGATCTTCTTGGCGAACTCTTTCGTCGCCAGCGGCGAGATCGAGCTCATATCGACGACGATCTTGCCTTTGGAGATGCCGCTCGCAACGCCGTCCTTGCCGAACAGCACGGCTTCCACATGTGGCGTATCCGGCACCATGATGATGACGGCATCCGCCTCCTCCGCCACCTCCTTGGCCGACTTGCAGGCAACGCCGCCGGCCGCGATCAGCTCCGGCGCAACAGGCGCGACGTCATGCAGGACAACGCGATGGCCCGCGGCCAGGAGATGGCCGGCCATCGGCCGTCCCATGGTGCCAAGTCCGATGAAGCCGATGTCGATCATGTCTGCGTTTCCTCAGGTCTCAAACGTTTGTGCCGCGTGCCAGGACAGGCCTTCCAGCGTCGTGGTGCGCGGCTTGTATTCGCAGCCGATCCAGCCGCGATAGCCGATCGCGTCGAGATGGCGGAACAGGAAAGGATAGTTGATCTCGCCGGTGCCGGGCTCGTGCCGGCCGGGATTGTCGGCGAGCTGAATGTGGGCGATCTGGGGCAGATATTCCTGCATGGTGCGGGCGAGATCGCCCTCCATGATCTGCATGTGGTAGATGTCGTACTGGATGAAGACGTTGTTCGATCGTACCTCGGAGATCAGCTGCACCGCCTGCTCGGTGCCGTTGAGGAAGAAACCGGGGATGTCGAGCGTGTTGATCGGCTCGACCAGCAGCTTGATGTTCTCGCGCGCCAGCGTCGAGGCGGCGAAACGCAGATTGCCGACCAGCGTCTCCTGAAGCTCGCGCGGATCAGCGTCCACTGGTGCGATGCCGACGAGGCAGTTGAGCTGATCGCAATCGAGCGCTTTGGCGTAGTCGATGGCGCGGAACACGCTGTCGCGAAATTCGGCGACGCGATCGGGCATGATCGCGATGCCGCGCTCGCCGGCGGCCCAGTTGCCGGCCGGCAGGTTGTGCAGCACCTGGGTCAGACCGTGAGCCTCCAACTGCTCGCGCAATAGCGCCTTGTCGAACTCATAGGGGAAGAGATATTCGACTCCGCTGAATCCGGCCGCTTTCGCCGCAGCAAAACGGTCGGGAAATGGCATCTCGTTGAAGAGCATGGTGAGGTTGGCGGCGAATTTCGGCATGATGCTGTCCCCCTATTCTGCCGGTTGGAGTACGCCGGGCCGCGCGGTCCCGACCTCGTCGAGCGGCAGATCCAGCACCTCCTCGAACTCGACGATGTTGTCGATCTCCGTCCCCATCGCGATGTTGGTGACGCGCTCGAGGATGAATTCGACCACCACGGGCACGCGGTGCTTCTTCATCAATTCGCGCGCAGTGGCGAACGCCGCCTGGGTATCCTTGGGATCCGTGACGCGGATCGCCTTGCAGCCGAGACCTTCGGCGACCGCGACATGGTCGACGCCGTAGACGCCGATCTCGGGCGCATTGATGTTCTCGAACGAGAGCTGGACGTGATAGTCCATCTCGAACCCACGCTGGGCCTGACGGATCAGGCCGAGATAGGAATTGTTCACGACGACGTGGATGTAGGGTAGATTGAACTGCGCCCCGACTGCGAGCTCCTCGATCAGGAACTGGAAGTCGTAGTCGCCGGACAGCGCCACGATGTCGCGCTCCGGGCACGCCGCGCGCACGCCAAGCGCTGCCGGCAAGGTCCAGCCCAGCGGCCCCGCCTGCCCCGCGTTGATCCAGTTGCGCGGCTTGTAGACGCCGAGGAATTGCGCACCTGCGATCTGCGAGAGGCCGATCACGGTGACATAGGTGGTGTCGCGGCCGAAAGCCTTGTTCATTTCCTCATAGACGCGCTGCGGCTTGATCGGGACGTTGTCGAAATGGCTCTTGCGCAGCATGGTCTTCTTGCGGTCGCGGCAGGCCGCGGGCCACGCCTGGCGCTCGCGGAGCCTGCCTGACCGGCGCCACTCCCTGGCGACGGTGACGAAGAGCTCGAGCGCGGCCTTGGCGTCCGAGACGATGCCGAGATCGGGATTGAAGACGCGCCCGATCTGCGTCGGCTCGATGTCGACATGCACGAAGGTGCGGCCTTTGGTGTAGGTCTCGACCGAACCGGTGTGCCGGTTGGCCCAGCGGTTGCCGATGCCGAGCACGAAATCGGATTCCAGCAGTGTGGCGTTGCCGTAGCGGTGGCTGGTCTGCAGACCGACCATGCCCGCCATCAGCACGTGATCGTCAGGGATCGCGCCCCAGGCCATCAATGTCGGCACCACCGGGACATTGGCGATCTCGGCGAACTCCACCAGCAGGTCCGAGGCATCGGCGTTGATGACGCCGCCGCCCGCGACGATCAGCGGCCGCTCGGCCGCGTTGAGCATCTCCAGCGCCTTCTCGACCTGTTTTCGCGTGGCGGCCGGCTTGTAGACCGGCAACGGCTCATAGGTCTCGTCGTCGAATTCGATCTCGGCGAGCTGGACGTCGAGCGGCATGTCGATCAGCACCGGCCCAGGCCGGCCCGAGCGCATCACATGAAAGGCCTGGCTGAACACGCGCGGCACCAGCGCCGGCTCGCGCACGGTGACAGCCCACTTCGTCACAGGCTTGGCGATCGACTCGATGTCGACCGCCTGAAAGTCCTCCTTGTAGAGCCGCGCCCGCGGCGCCTGCCCGGTGATGCAGAGGATCGGAATGGAATCGGCGATCGCCGAATAGAGCCCGGTGATCATGTCGGTGCCAGCCGGCCCCGAGGTGCCGATGCAGACGCCGATATTGCCGGCCTTGGCACGGGTATAACCCTCGGCCATGTGCGAGGCGCCCTCGACGTGGCGCGCGAGGATGTGGCGGATCGAGCCGCGCTTCTTCAGCGCCGAGTAAAGCGGATTGATCGCCGCCCCGGGAACGCCGAAGGCCGTCGAAATGCCCTCCTTCTCCAGGATACGCACGGCCGCATCGACAGCTCGCATCTTCGCCATATCGGACCTCGCTTGGTTACGTCAGCGAGCGAGATCATCGGGCGCGCAAGATGCGATCTCAACGAGATCGATTTTATTTTCCACGATGCGGCAGCCGTGGAAAAATCGCGGGTGTCTCAATCGGTTAGATCGAGAAGCGCATGAAAGAGATCACTCGAACAGCGGTGCGAGCTCCATCTGAGGCACCAGCACCAGACCCTTGTCGGTGATGCGAATTTCCGGAATGACCGACAGCGGAATGAGATTGAAGCCCATGTAGGGGATGGTGCAGCCGGCCTCGGCCCATTCCTTCTTCAGCACCTTGACCTCTTCCGCCACTTCGGTGACGCGCTTGTCGGACAGGAGCCCCGCGATCGGCAGCGGGACCAGCGCCCTCACCTTGGCATCGGCGACGACGCAGACGGCGCCCTGATGCTCCTTGATGGCTGATATTGCGACCTGCATGTCGGGCTCGTTGGTGCCGGCGACGATGAGGTTGTGGCTGTCATGGCCGACGCTGGAGGCGACCGCGCCGCGCTTGAGGCCAAAATCCTTGAGCAGGCCATAGGCCACGTTGCCGGCCGACTTGCCGTGGCGTTCGACCACCGTCACAAAACACAGGCCGTAGCGCGCGAACAGCGATGGCCAGTCCTTGGCCGGCTCGATCGCGACCTTCTCGTGGATCAGCGTGATGCCCGGCAGCGCCGTCCTGATGGTGTTGACGGTGCAGGCCCTCGCCGGCAATTCCGGCGTCAGCTTCAGCTTTTCCGGCAGCTTCACGGTGACACAGGCTGCCTTCGGATATTGATAGCGCTGCGACAGCGCCTGATCGAGCCGCGGCGTGATCTTGCGGTTCTCCACCACCAGCTCGCCGCCATACCAGGTGCATTGTGGCTTCAGATTGTCATCCATCAGCACCAGATCGGCGCGGCGGCCACCGCCGAGCCCGCCGATATCGCCGTCCATGCCGAAGCGCGTCGCACCATGCAGCGAGCCCATCGACCAGGCCTGCTCCGGCGACATCCCCGCCTTCACGGCTTCGCGCACCACCCAGTCGAGGCCGAACAGCAGCAAATCATCAGCATCGCGGTCGTCGGTGCAGACCGCGGTGCGTTTGTGCGAAGCGCCGAGCTCGGTGATCGTCCGGATCGCCTGCGGCAGCGAATGCCAGGGCGTGGTCGGCGGACCGCCACGCAGGAAAATCCAGACGCCGGCATCAAGCAGATCGTCGGCAATGTCACGGTCGATCGCCTCATGGGTATCGGTCACGCCGCTCGCCGCATAGGCCGCGACGAATTCGCGGCCGTAGATATGGCCGGACACTGGTCGCCCACGTGTCAGGGCGGCAGCGATGATCGCGTGGCTGCGCTCGTCCCCCATCGTCACCGGTACAAAATCCATCTTCTCCCCGAGCGCGACGGCTTCGGGCCAGCGATCGAACAGGCCGGCGATCTTGTCAGGCGTGAGATCGCCGCCCGCGGTCTCCAGCGCGGCCGAGGTTGCCGGCACGGTCGACGGCACGGTCAAGAAGATCGACAGCGGCGCCTCGCGCGCGTCCTCCAGCATCGCCTCGACGCCGGCGACGTCCATGACATTGCCGATCTCGTGGCTGTCGCAGAAGATCGTGGTGGTGCCGTTCAGCAGCGCGGCCTCGGCGTAGGCGCAGGCCGTCACCATCGAGGATTCGATGTGGATGTGCGGATCGACCAGACCCGGCGCGATGATGCCGCCGGCGGCGTCGTAGAGCGGCACGCTGCTCCAGACCTTTTTCGCCGTCCCGGCCGGCTTGACGGCGGCGACGCGGCCGGTGGTGATCCAGACCTCACGTCCCGGATGGATCCGCTCGGAATAGGTCGAGAGCACCCGCGCATCGGTGATCACGAGATCGGGCGCGACGCGGGCCGAGGCGACATCGGCGAGGCGCCGCGTCATTGCATGCAGCGGCGCAACGGCAAAGCGGGTGAGTTTGGTCATCAGGATCTCGCGTGGCGTTACGATTGGGGGCGATGGTTACGCCCTGCGCCAAACTGGGCAAGCTCAAATATAACGGCACGCCCTGCTTACGCCTTAGGCGGCGGACCGCCCGCCGTCCCTGACCTGGCAGGTCTGCGCGAGTTCCGCGTCCTCGGCGGGGATGCGGCAGTGGGTTTGACCCGAATCCGCATCGATCGGCCCTTTGGCTCATCGATCTCGAATGAATTTGTCTTTCGCACGAGGTCACTCAGCTTGCGGAAGCCAAAAGTCCTCGGATCGAAATCGGACGCCAAATTGGCAAGCTGCCGTCCGACTTCGCCAAGCGCGACCCAGCCGTCTTCGCTCTCCATCTGGGTGATGACCTTCTTGATGATGGGGGTCGCTGCATCGGGCGGCTGAAGCGATGTCGATCTCAGGGCGGCGTCCTGGTTGTTCGCCGGGGTGGCCAGCAGGTTCTCCGTATAGACGAATCTGCGGCAGGCCTGCCTGAAGCTTTCCGGTGTCTTCTGTTCGCCGAACCCAAAGACATCGACGCCCTGCTCCCGGATGCGGGCGGCAAGACGGGTGAAGTCGCTGTCGGACGACACCAGGCAAAAGCCATCGAACCGACCGCTGTGAAGCAGGTCCATTGCATCGATGACCAGCGTTATGTCGGAGGCATTCTTTCCCGTCGTATAGGCGAACTGCTGCTGGGGGATGATGGCGTGCTTCGAGAGAATGTCGGCCCAGCCTCGGGACCTGGCATTGGAGAAGTCGCCGTAGATGCGGCGAACGCTCGCCTCCCCGATCTTGGCAATTTCCTCGAACAGGCCATCGGCGATTTTTGCGGAGGCATTGTCGGCGTCGATCAGGACAGCGAGACGGGGCGAACGGAGCTCGGAAGGCATGACATTCCCCCAAAAAGGACGCGACAACGGTAGATGGATATACCGATGTTGGGGCTCGTGCCGCCAGAGCTGATTTCATTCAGGGGTCACGACGGATAGCACACCCGGCTCAGGCCGACTTTAGCACCGGCGTCACGCCCCCGAGCGCAGCGGTCAGCTCCGCCGCGACCTCGCGCACCACGCGGCCGATCTCCGGCAGCCGGGCGTCGGTGACGCGGCTGGTCAGGCCCGAGACGGAGATCGCGGCCAGCGGCTCAGCGAGCGCGTTGTAGACCACGGCGGCGACGCAGCGCAGTCCCATCTCAGCTTCCTCATCGTCGATCGCATAGCCTTGCTTGCGGATCGTCGCGAGTTCCCGGAACAGATCGCCCGGCCGCACGATCGATCTCTCCGTCAGTCGCGGCATGCCGTGATGGCGGATGATCGCGCCGACGTCCTCGTCGGAATAGGTCGCGAGCACGGCCTTGCCGACCCCCGATGTCACCATCGCGACACGACCGCCGACCTTGGTCAGCGAGCGCATGATCTCGCGGCTCTCCATGCGGGTCAGCACGATGATGAATTCATCGTCGACCACGGCGAGATTGGCGGTCTCGCGGGTGAGGTCGCGCAGCTTGCGCAAATATGGAATGGCCTGTGCTGTGAAATTGCGACGTCGCGCGAAGCTCGCGCCCACCGTAAAGCTGCGGACGCCGACGTGCCATTTGGATTCGGCACGGTCGAACTGTACGAAACGGCGGCTTTCCAGCGTCGCCAGCAGGCGGTGCACGGTCGAGGCCGATAGCCCCGTCCGCACCGCGAGATCGCTAAGGCGGTAGCCTTCGTCGTCCTCGGCCAGTGTCTCGAGGATCGACAACGCGCGGTCGACGGACTGCACGCCGCCGTCACGCGCATCGGGCTCGGCCTCCGATGGAGACCGAGTTTCGAGCGATTTGCGCCGGATCACGTTCTTGCCCATCGCGACCTGACCGTTCCCACCTCTCCCCACAAGCGGGGAGAGGTGCATGGACTTCGTCAGCTCAGAGCAGCCCTGCCCCGCGCGCCCATTTGTACTTGGCGCCCAGGACCTCGACCGGAAGCTCGGTCGAATAGGCGTAGGCCGGGATGCCGTTCTGGTAGAGATATTCGGCGGCTTCCTCGACCTCGACGTCGCCGGCGAGCGAGGCCACGATCGGCTTCACGAAGCCCTTGGCCTCCATCTCCTTCTTCACCTCGACCATGTTGCGGGCGAACACCATCGGCGGCGTGACGATGGTGTGCCAGTAGCCGAGGATCAGCGAGTGGATGCGCTCGTCCGACAGGCCGAGCTTCACCGTGTTGACATAGGTGATCGGAGGCTCGCCGCCGGTGATGTCCACAGGATTTCCGGCCGCACCAAACGGCGGAATGAACTTGCGGAAGGCCGCGTCCAGATCCGGGGGCATCGACATCAGCGACAGGCCGTTGTCGACACAGGAGTCCGACAGCAGCACACCCGAGCCGCCGGCGCCGGTGATGATCAGCACGTTCTCGCCCTTCGGCGTCGGCAGCACCGGCACGCCGCGGGCGAATTCGAGCAGCTGGCGCAGCGAGCGGGCGCGGATCACGCCGGACTGCGCCAGGACGTCCTCATAGATCTTGTCATTGCCGGCGAGCGCGCCGGTGTGCGACGAGGCCGCCTTCGCGCCGGCCGAGGTGCGGCCGGCCTTGAGCACGACGACCGGCTTCTTCTTGGAGACGCGCTTGGCGGCTTCCGCGAAGGCGCGGCCATCCTTGAGGTCTTCGCAGTGCTGCGCGATCAGGTTGGTGTTCGGATCCTGCTCGAAGAAGGCAAGCAGATCGTCCTCGTCGATGTCAGATTTGTTGCCGAGGCCGACGATCGCCGACACGCCCATCTTGGCCGAGCGCGAGAAGCCGATGATGGCCATGCCGATGCCGCCCGACTGCGACGACAGCGCCGCATGACCCTTGACGTCATAGGCGGTGCAGAAGGTCGCGCAGAGGTTAGCGGGGGTATAGTAGAAGCCATAGATGTTCGGCCCCATCAGGCGGATGTCGTATTTCTTGCCGACCTCGACGATCTCGGCCTGGAGCTCCGGCGCGCCGGCTTCAGCGAAGCCCGACGGGATCAGCACCGCGCCAGGGATTTTCTTCTCGCCGCATTCGGTCAGCGCCGCAGCCACGAACTTCGCGGGGATGGCGAACACCGCGGTGTCGATCACGCCCGGCACGTCCTTGACGCTCTTATAGGCCTTGTAGCCCAGAATCTCGGAGGCCTTGGGGTGGATCGGATAGATCTCGCCCTTGTAGCCGCCGTTGATGAGGTTCTTCATCACGGAGTTGCCGATCTTGCCGTCTTCGGCGGAGGCGCCGACCACGGCGACTGCTTTCGGCTGCATGATGCGGCTCATGGCCGCTACGATCTCTTCGGTCGGGCGCGGCTTCGGCTTGGGCTTGTAGGCGAAGTCGACGACGATACGGACGTCGGCGGCAATTGCGTCCTTCGCCGTCGCGAAGACGGGATTGAGGTCGAGCTCGATGATCTCAGGGAAATCGGTGACGAGCTGCGAGACCTTGACGATAACGTCGGCCAGCGCCGCGCGGTTCACCGGCTCGCCGCCGCGAACGCCCTTCAAAATCTCATGCGCCTGGATGCCGTCAAGCATCGAGAGCGCATCTTCCTTGGTCGCGGGTGCGAGGCGGAAGGTGATGTCCTTCAGCACTTCGACCAGCACGCCGCCGAGGCCGAAGGCGACCAGCTTGCCGAACGAGCCGTCGGTGATCGAGCCGACGATCACCTCGGTGCCGCCGGCCAGCATCTGCTGCACCTGGATGCCCTCGATCTTGGCATCGGCCTTGTACTTCTTGGCGTTGCCGAGAATCGTCTCGTAGGCCTTTTCGGCATCCTGCGCCGTCTTGACGCCGACGATGACGCCACCGGCTTCGGTCTTGTGGAGAATGTCCGGCGAGACGATCTTCATCACCACCGGGAAGCCCATGGAGGAGGCCATCTTGCCGGCCTCGCCTGCCGACTTCGCGACGCCCTCCTTCGGCACCGGAATGCCGTAGGCGTCGCAGACCAGCTTGCCTTCCGGCGCCGTCAGGCTGGTGCGGTTGTCCGCCTTGACCTGGTCAAGGACTTTTCGGACGGCGTCTTTGGAATTGGACATATGGCTTCTCCCTTGACCTCAGTTCTTGCTTTGCAAAGCGCGCGTGATGCGGCTGCCCGTGACACTTGCCATCGCCGCGCTTTGTTCCGCGCCGCGGAATGGACCGGCAAAAATGCCTGGACTATCCCGCCAGCTTGGATCAAAAATGGCTAGCGATGGCATTTGGTATGCCAGAAGCCAACTTGTCAAGCCAAAGCACACTCCAGAACGCCGCAAAAAATAGCCAGCTTGACATTCTGGCATGTGGTATGCCAAAAACTTTCCGGCAAATATTCCTGTAAAAGACGACTCCCACTGGAGGAGAATCGTCGTGTCACTGCGGAAACCAACCAAGGCGTTGCCGAACATGGCCGAGGCAGACATCGCAATCGTTCGTATTGCCCCGGAGTCGAGCTTCAAGAACAAGGCGTATGACGCCTTGAAGGAAGCCATCCTCAAGATGGACATTTACTCGACGCCCGAGCCGGTGATGCTCGACGAGCGGGCATTGTCCGAACGTCTGGGTGTCAGCCGCACGCCGATCCGCGAAGCGATCGCGATGCTCGAGCAGGACGGTTTCGTGAAAACCGTTCCGCGCCGCGGCATCATGGTGGTGCGCCGGACCAAGAGCGAGATCGTCGACATGATCCGCGCCTGGGCGGCGCTGGAGAGCATGGCGGCGCGCCTCATCACCACCACCGCGCGCAAGAAGGACATCACGGCGCTGCGCGACTATTTCAAGGACTTCAGCAAGGATCGCCTGCCCGAGGATCATGTCGAGGAATATTCGCGCGCCAACATCGCCTTCCACCAGGCGCTTATCTCGCTGTCGGAATCGCCGGTGCTGGTCGATCTCACCAACGATCTCCTGCTGCACGTGCGCGGCTATCGCCAGCTGACGATCGGACGCAAGGACCGCACCGCGACCTCGCTGCCCGAGCATCTCGGCATGATCGAAGCGCTGGAAGCACGCGACACCGAGCTCGCCGAGAAGCGCGCCCGCGACCACACCCTTGGCCTTGCCGCTTACGTCGAAGCGCACGGTCAGGAACTCTTCACCTAGCAACCTTCACCAGAAGGGCGAACCATTCGCCCCACCTATCTTGAGACCAGGGAGACAAGGCCCATGCTGAACACCGCGACCAAGTCCGAAGCACCGGGCACCGAGCAGGAACTGACGGATGGCTTTCATCTCGTCATCGACGCGCTCAAGCTGAACGGCATCAACACCATCTATAATGTGCCGGGCATCCCGATCACGGATCTGGGCCGCATGGCGCAGGCCGAAGGCATTCGCGTGATCTCGTTCCGCCACGAGCAGAATGCCGGCTACGCCGCCGGCATCGCCGGCTATCTCACCAAGAAGCCCGGCGTCTGCCTCACCGTCTCCGCACCCGGCTTCCTCAACGGTCTCACCGCGCTCGCGCACGCCACCACCAACTGCTACCCGATGATCCTGGTCTCGGGCTCCTCCGAGCGCGAGATCGTCGACCTCCAGCAGGGCGACTACGAGGAGATGGACCAGCTCGCGATCGCCAAGCCGCTGTGCAAGGCGGCCTATCGCGTGCTGCACGCCCAGGACATCGGCATCGGCTTTGCCCGCGCCATCCGCGCCGCGGTCTCGGGCCGTCCGGGCGGCGTCTATCTCGACCTGCCGGCAAAGCTGTTCGGCCAGGTGATGAATGCTGACGCCGGCCAGAAGTCGCTGGTCAAGGTGATCGACGCGGCGCCCGCCCAGCTCCCCTCGCCCGCTTCGGTGAAGCGCGCACTTGACGTTCTCAAGAGCGCAAAGCGTCCGCTCATCATTCTCGGCAAGGGCGCGGCCTACGCGCAGGCCGATGAGGAGATCAAGACTTTCGTCGAGAAGAGCGGCGTGCCGTTCCTCCCCATGAGCATGGCCAAGGGCCTCCTCCCCGACACCCATCCGCAATGCGCCGGCGCAGCGCGCTCGACGGTGCTGAAGGATTCCGACGTCGTGATGCTGATCGGCGCGCGGCTGAACTGGCTGCTCTCGCACGGCAAGGGCAAGAGCTGGGGCGAGACGCCGAAGAAGTTCATCCAGGTCGATATCGAGCCGAGGGAAATGGACTCCAACATCGAGATCGTCGCGCCCGTGGTCGGCGACATCGGCTCGGTCGTCTCCGCCTTCAATCAGGCGCTCGCGTCGGGCTGGACTGCGCCGCCGGCCGACTGGACCAAGTCCATCGTGTCCAAGCGCGACGAGAACGTCGCCAAGATGGCGCCGAAGCTCATGAACAACAAATCGCCGATGGACTATCACGGCGCGCTCGGCGTGCTGAAGACCATCATCAAGGATCACCCCGAGGCGATCCTCGTCAACGAGGGCGCCAACACGCTCGACCTCGCCCGCGGCGTCATCGACATGTACCGCCCGCGCAAGCGTCTCGACGTCGGCACCTGGGGCGTGATGGGCATCGGCATGGGCCAGGCGATCGCGGCCGCGCTCGAGACCGGACACCCCGTGCTCGCGGTGGAAGGCGACTCGGCGTTCGGCTTCTCCGGCATGGAGGTCGAGACCATCTGCCGCTACAACCTTCCGATCTGCGTCGTCATCTTCAACAATGACGGCATCTATCGCGGCACCGACGTCAACAACGTCAACGCGGATCCCGCGACGACGGTGTTCGTCAAGGGCGCGCGCTACGACAAGATGATGGAAGCCTTCGGCGGCGTCGGCGTGAATGCGACCTCGCCGGATGAGCTGAAGCGTGCCGTCAACGAGGCGATGGCCTCGGGCAAGCCGACGCTGATCAACGCGGTGATCGATCCGGCCGCGGGCTCGGAGAGCGGCCGCATCGGCAACCTCAATCCGCAGAGCGTTCTTCAGAAGAAAAAGTAAGTCCTCCCCCTCAACCCATTATTCCCTGCCGGGTGCAGGGGCAGACACAGAGTACGGAGCAAATACGATGACCAAGGCGCTCACGGGCGTTCGCATTCTCGACTTCACCCACGTCCAGTCCGGGCCGACCTGCACGCAGCTTCTGGCCTGGTTCGGCGCCGACGTGATCAAGGTGGAACGCCCGGGCGTGGGTGACATCACCCGCGGCCAGCTTCAGGACATCCCGAACGTGGACAGCCTGTATTTCACCATGCTGAACCACAACAAGCGCTCGATCACGCTCGACACCAAAAACCCCAAGGGCAAGGAAGTCCTCACCGAGCTGATCAAGAAGTGCGACGTGCTGGTCGAAAACTTCGGCCCCGGCGTGCTCGATCGCATGGGCTTCCCCTGGGAGAAGATCCAGTCGATCAACCCGAAGATGATCGTCGCCTCGATCAAGGGCTTCGGCCCCGGCCCCTACGAAGACTGCAAGGTCTATGAGAACGTCGCGCAGTGCACGGGAGGCGCCGCCTCCACCACCGGCTTCCGCGACGGCCTGCCGCTCGTCACCGGCGCGCAGATCGGCGACTCTGGCACCGGCCTTCACCTCGCGCTCGGCATCGTCACCGCGCTCTATCAGCGCACCCATTCGGGCAAGGGCCAGCGCGTCACCGCCGCGATGCAGGACGGCGTGCTCAATCTCGCGCGCGTAAAACTGCGCGACCAGCAGCGCCTCGCGCACGGCCCCCTCAAGGAATACAGCCAGTTCGGCGAAGGCATTCCGTTCGGCGATGCCGTACCGCGCGCCGGCAACGATTCCGGCGGCGGCCAGCCCGGCCGCATCCTGAAGTGCAAAGGCTGGGAGACCGACCCGAACGCCTACATCTACTTCATCACCCAGGCCCCGGTCTGGGAGAAGATCTGCGACGTGATCGGCGAGCCCACCTGGAAGACCGACCCGAACTACGCCAAGCCTGCGGCCCGTCTGCCGCGCCTCAATGAAATCTTCGGCCGCATCGAACAGTGGACGATGACGAAGACAAAATTCGAGGCGATGGAAATCCTCAACAAGGACGACATCCCGTGCGGCCCGATCCTGTCGATGAAGGAGATCGCCGAGGACCAGTCGCTGCGCGCGACCGGCACCGTGGTCGAGGTCGATCATCCGACCCGAGGCAAGTACATCTCGGTCGGCAACCCGATCAAGCTGTCGGACTCAGCGAGCGACGTCACCCGCTCGCCGCTGCTCGGCGAGCACACCGACGAGATCCTGCGCGCGGTGCTCGGCTTCAGCGACCACCAGGTCGCCGAGATCCACAAGTCCGGCGCGCTCGATCCGCCGCAGAAGCAGGCCGCCGAGTAAGCGGCGTCGCCTTAACGTGAAGCATGAGGGCCGCCTGTCGAGGCGGCCCTTTTTTCATCAACGCGGCGCAAACCCAGGCCGCTGACTCAAAAGTTGCAAAACAACCCCATGCACAGTAGCCAATCCGTTGGCCCCGAAGTGATTTCGTATTTTGCGAAGCTCGTTTGACTCGTCGGGCAAAACAGGGGTATGATGCCATCGTCCGAAAAGTGAATGTCCGGCTCGGTGAAGAGCATTTCGCGACACGCAACCCTTTGTTGGCTTCCGCGCGACGCGCCTTTGCACTGCCCCTAATTTCACCTTGAGCGGGAACCAGCCCCGGCATAGCCTCGGGGCGTTTTCAGAGAATTCATTTTCATCGAAGGGAATTTGGCCATGGTTGCGGAGTTCATGGCGCGGCAAGCTGCCGCTCGCAACATCCACTACGGCTGGGTGATGGCGGCGCTGGGATTTCTCTACTCCCTGTTTGCAAGCTCGGCACTCGGCGTGCCCGCCGTCCTGATGCGGCAGATTGCGTCCGACGTTCACGTCAGCATGGGCGAGCTGTCGGCGTCGCAAGGACTTCGCTTCGCGCTGTTCGGGCTGGTGGCACCGTTCGCCGGTGGCCTGATGCTGCGCTACGGCCCGAGGATGATGCTGGCGGTCGCCGGCACGCTGGCGCTGGCCGGCTTGCTGCTGACGATCGTCATGACCGGCCGGTTCGAGATGTGGCTCGGCCTCGGGCTCATTCTCGGCATCGCGCCGGGGTTGACGGCGCTGCAGCTCGCAGCGGTCATTTCGGTGCGCTGGTTCACGACCCATCGCGGCTTGGTGGTCGGGCTCCTCAACGGCTCGATCGCGACCGGCACCTTGATCTTCATGCCGCTCGGCGCATGGATCGCCGAGCATTGGGGCTGGCGCGTCGCGCTGATCCCCTCCGGCCTCGGACTTCTCCTGTCGCTCGCCCTGTTTCTGTTGTTCGGGAAGGATCGCCCGCAGGAATTGGGGCTGGCGCCGCTCGGAGAGACGGCGATGCCGCCGATCCCCGCCATGCCGACGCAGAATTTTGCGGCGATCAGCTTCCAGGGCCTGCGCCTGGCCTCAACCCGCCTGGTGTTCTGGGTGCTGGCGCTGACCTTCCTGATCTGCGGCGTCTCCAGCTACGGGCTGACATCGACCCACTTCGTGCCGTTCTGCGGCGATCTCGGCTTGCCGGCGGTGACGTCGGCAGGCCTGCTCGCCATGATCGGTGTGTTCGACCTGATCGGCACGATCGGTTCTGGATGGCTGTCCGACCGCTACGACAACCGATGGCTGCTCGCGATCTATTACGGCTTTCGCGGGCTCGCGCTGATCTGGCTCGTCGGATCCAACGCGACGCTGGGCGCGATGAGCGCGTTTGCGATGCTCTATGGGCTCGACTTCATCGCGACCGTTCCGCCGACGGTGAGACTGACGGTCGGTGCGTTCGGGCGGGAGATGGGACCGGTGATCTTCGGCTGGATCTTCGCCGCCCATCAGCTCGGCGTCGGCCTGATGGCCTTTGCCGCGGGCGTCAGCCGGGATGCGCTCGGGACTTACGTGCCGGCGTTCCTTCTGGCCGGAATCCTCTGCCTGCTGGCGGCCGCGGCCTTTGCCCTGGTGAGGCGACCGGCGCCGGCGGCGGTTGCTGCGTAGCGGGCGCCAAACATTGCAGCACCATTAGAGCCCATTTCGATGGAACCGGAACGGGTTCCAGATATTTGACTCGTTTTCTTTACGCAACCGAACATTGACGCAACAATGCGCGACGTCACCTTCGGGACCCATCGCGACATTTGCCGTAGTTTGCGTACGGACCGTCGGTATCGGAGCGAAGCAGACATCACCGACGATTTATCAGTACGCGCCCCCGTACCTCTACCACCTTCCGACACTTTCAAATCTGCGTCGGATCACACTTTGTCGGACCCGATTCAAATTCTACGAGTCTGATGTCCTGAACGCTCTGCCGGTGATAGTAGCTTGGCAACGGCAGCCCAATGGCAACACGCTAACATGCTGAGAACTAGTCGTTGCCCGCGCCCGCATCGCTCGAGGCCTCGGTTCCGCGAGCGAGTTTCTGGCGGGCACGATCCGTGCTTTGCGTCGCCAAAACGTTGCAAATTGCTAATGTCTCAACCACACTAGTGTTCAGCTGTGAGCATCGGTCAGTCTGGCATCAATGTCATCATCCAGATGACCGTTAATCTTGAGTGTATCTGTGGTTTGATCCTTTCGAAGATCGTGAGGAAATTCATGGTGCGAGTGATTGGTGTGCACGGAGTCGGTCATCAATTTTCGGGTGAAAACACGATACGATCGGCTTGGCTGCCGGCGCTAAAGGACGGGTTGTGTCGCGTCGATCGATCCATGGCTTCGGATGACGACTTCGCATGCGCTTTCTATGGGGATTTGTTTCGACCACTAGGAAAGGCTACGATGGTGCCACCGCTGGATGCATCGGACATCACAGACGAGAGGGAGAAGGAGTTACTTGAGCGCTGGTGGCTAGAAGCCGCGCGGATCGATCCGATGGTCATTGGCGTCGGTGCGCAAACAAAAGTACGAACGCCGACCTCTGTTCAGCGAGCTCTCAATGCTTTGAGCCAGTCGAAATTCTTCGCCGGGATTGGCGAAAGGGCTCTAATCTTTGATCTCAAACAAGTAAGGCGGTACTTGATCGATCAAGAAGTGCGCCGCACCGCGCAAGAGCGAATAGAGCGAAAGATAGACTCTGATACTTCGGTAATTGTCGCGCATTCTCTCGGATCAGTTGTTGCATATGAATCGCTTTGCAATCATCCCGAGTGGCCTGTGCACACCTTCGTGACAATCGGCTCCCCCCTCGGAATCAGCAACATCATCTTCGAAGAACTTCGGCCTGCCCCGCAACAGGACACTGGAATTTGGCCTCCAGGGGTGCGGCGATGGTTCAATATCGCGGACAAATATGATGTTGTTGCCCTCGTGAAGGCGCTCTCGAGCCGCTTTGGCGACGACGTGACGGATGCGTCAATAGACAATGGCGCCAATGCGCACGACGCCACCCGCTATCTCACGACTAAAGAGTTAGGTCATGCCGTCGCGTCAGGACTCTGAAACGACCCGTCGGCTCTTGATCGCCGCTGGAACGGCGCAATTCAGGGAATTGGCCGATCTCAATCTCCCGCTCGTGCCCCAAGAGCTGGATCGTATTTCGCACAGTCTGGCTTCTCTGGGGTACGATCGACAGCAAAGAGCCTCGAGTCTTGATCCCAGCAAGACTCAGATCCAGAAGGCCCTCGAAGATTTGCGAAATGACAGCCGTGCCGACGATCTTATCGTCGTCTATTATACCGGCCACGGTGTCCGCGACAACGAGCGGTTCTATTTATTGGTGCACGATTCGATTGATTCCGACTACGACACGACCGCCCTTCCAGCCGAGGACCTTGCTCGACTCCTGACGAAAAACTCCAAGGCGTCCCAAATTATGGTGATGCTCGACACATGCTACGCAGGTGCTGGAGCGGCAGAATTTTCGCAAATCGTCCACGATTTGGCCGGAAAGACTGGTGGAGGGCCTTCCGTTTTCGTTATGGCTGCCGCGAGACCGAAGCAGGAAGCGCAACAAGGAGCCTTCTCCGCCGCGCTCGCATTAGCATTGGCTAATCGAGACGAACAACTTGGTGGCGCGACGCAAGCTTACCTAGCTATCGACGAAGTCATGGAAGCGGTCGATGGCTATTTATCCAAACATTACCCCACGCAAATTGCTTCGTGGTCGAGCGCTAACGTTCGTGGACGCTGCAGAATTTTTCCCAACCCACACTTTAATTCACAAATACGCTCGGGTCTGGATCTGGATACACAAAGGTCCTTTTTGAATCACTGGCTTCCGAAAGCCCGTGGCGCAAGCCTTGACGTGAGTGGGTGGTATTTCACGGGCCGTCGAGTGGCTCTCCGTGACCTCGTCACTTGGTTGTCGGGAGATACCTCCTTGGGCTATCCACACGTCGTCACCGGGGGCGCAGGCAGCGGAAAATCAGCATTACTTGCCCGTCTCGTGACGCTTGCTGATCGATCCTACCGACAAGAAGTATTGGCAGCAGCAAGTCGAACGGGTCTTGACCCGAGAACCGTCCCGCCGGAAGGCATCATCGATGTCGCGGTTCATGCTCGACACAAACTTTTGTCGGATGTGACCAAAGAAATTGCTGCTCGATTATCCCTAGATGCGGCAGACCCTTCGAGCCTGATATCTGCAATCTCTCAATTGGGTAGGAAGGTCGTGATCGTGTTGGATGCGCTCGACGAGGCCGTTGAGCCTGACCAAATCAGTATTCAGCTGCTTCGACCTCTCGCCGAACATTGGCACGTGTTCTTGCTGATAGGTAGTCGTCCCGATTCAACCGCGGATGAAAGATTTCGAACGATTGCCAAAAGGGTTATCGAGATCGATCTTGATGACGAAAGATACATCGAACCGAACGATGTGCGACAATATGTTCTGTCTCGCCTGCTCGCCACGGAAGAGCCGGGACGTTTAACACCTTACAATAACTTGGAGGAGCGTGCGGAAGAAGTTGCTTCGGCGATTGCAGAGTGCGCAAAGAACGTTTTCCTCGTTGCACACACGGCGGTGCAAGCCTTGTTGGCTACTGAATCTGCGGTGGATACAACGGAAGTTGGTTGGATCGACAGATTACCGACTGGCGTCGATGAAGCCTTTGATCAGTTTCTTTCCGGTCTTTTTGTTCGCAGCCGAGGCAGTGTCACGTCTTCGACGGCTCGCGCCGTTCTGCTTCCGCTGGCGTTCGCGGAAGGAGAAGGTCTTCCCTGGGCGGACATCTGGTCTCCAGTTGCCACCTCGCTCTCTGGTCTAGGTATCACCGACATCGACATCTCAAACGTACGAAGATTTGTTGCCGCATTTATCGTCGAGGCGTCCGAGCACGATCGTTCAGTCTACCGACTGTATCATGAAAGTATCGCAAAATATCTCCGCGGCAGTTTAGAGGATGATAGGGCCGCTCAGGAGCGCATTGTGGCTTGTCTTCTCGATAGGAGAGCATCGCGTATCACTCGCGGGCGTGTATCCGATTGGTCTGACGCCCATCCGTATTTGTTGAATCACCTAGCGGCACATGCGCTCAAAGCGGGAATTCTGGCAGAGCTGGTGGCCGATATTGAGTTTCTTATATGTGCTGATGCCGAACGTCTCTATCAGGCTTTGTCAAACTCGACCGATTCTAGATCAGCTGCAGTCTACACCTGCTATTCAATCGCTTTTGAGCGGATCCGCGACCAGTTGCCAGATGTTCGGTTAGCTCGTTTGCAGATGATCGCACGGCAGCAAGGTTACGAGACTTTAGCGGATCATTGGAACGTACCTGATCGACTTCCTTGGTTCGTCCAATGGGCAAATTGGCAAGCGATATCGACTCACCGATCGTTCTCCACGATCGCGCAAGTTGAATATCTAAAAGTGGTCTTGATCGACGATCGGCCTTCGATTCTTGCCGCGCTGAACGATGAATCCATTCAAGTTTGGGATATCACCACGGGCACGATTCTCCGCGAGCTACCGTCAGCTAGGTTCGGCTTTCTAACAAATTGTAATGGTCGGCCCACCGCGATCGTTGTAGATCGAAATCGCCTGAAATTGATGGACATCATGTTGGGAACGTATTGGGATGAGTTTCTAGCGATCGAGAACGAGCAAATCGATGAGGAAATAACCTCGATCGCGCTTGGGCAAGTTCATGACCAGCCGGTCGCGATAACAGGGTCATTCGGCGGCGGCGTTCGGATTTGGGAGGTTAAAACCGGCTGGCAACACATCGCACCGGCAACGCGCTGGAAAGAAAGAGTTACCTCGATTGCCCTAGTGACTGACAGAGACAAGCCGATTGTGCTCATCGGGTCAGCCCGCGGAAGAGTTGATCTCCTCGAATTGGATTCTGGGGCGCACCGAACTCTAGTCGAGAGTGGCTCGGGTGTAATCTCGATAGTCGTTGGTGAAGTGGACAAGCAATCCCTTGCCGTGTCCGGAGGGCAAGACGGTGTAATTCATGTTTGGAATCTTGCTGCCAGTCTAATGGACAAGCGGTTGCTACAGGGTCACGTCGGCGAGATCCGTTCTCTTCTGATAGGCGTGCTGGAAGGTTTACCAACCATCTTCTCAGGTGGCTCGGATGGCACGATCAGGCTATGGGATCCAAATTCTGGTGTTCAACGTGGTGAACCCTTGGTCGGGCACGAGGGTGACGTTGCGGCGCTCGCGCTCTTGGAGATCAATAATCGACCAGTTCTCGTGTCGGGCGGCAGAGACCTAAAGCTTCGTGTTTGGGATTTGAATGCACGCCATCTCTCCGATCGCCAGACTACAATCGGTGTCTCGGCTCTAACCTGTGGTACTATAGATGGCAAAGACCTTGTCGTCGCAGGCTGCACCGATGGAATCATCAGATTCTTTGACTTAGCTTCGGGAAAGATGCTCGGCAGAACTCTTCAGGGGCTCTCGAGCGCCGTGACATCCGTGGTTTTAGCGAGAATCGACGATCGGGCCGTGATCTTGTCCGCGAGCGCCGATCGAAAGATCCGTATTTGGGATTATGTGACAGGTGCTCAACACTTCGTTGGCAATCCGATTGAAGGACCAAGGAGGAGAGCTTGGTTCGCAATCGGGGCATTGACAGACAAAGCAGTTGTTATTTCACGGAGTGATGCACAGCATGTCCAAGATTGGCGCCTTGCGCTGGATGCGACGGCCCTTGTCGAGGATGATCCATTGCGTGGCTGCGTATTGGGAATAAGCCCATCTGCATTTGGAACCATAAATGATATGCCGATCGCGGTTCTGGTCGAGAATGGAACGACTAAGGCGGTGATAGTAATTTTGCTTGAGTCCGGCGCCCAGCTTAGGAGACTTTATTGCGAAGATTGGATCTCTTCAGTTGCGCTCGGTTATCTTGGTGAAAGTCTCATTTTGGTATTTGGAAGCGGTGGGAAAGTACATCTGTGGGACCTTTCTTCAGACAAGAAGTTGGTGGAGCCTCAATCCGGCTTGGGAGCGTCGTCCGTTGCGTTCGCAATATTGAATGAGCGACCGGTCGTCGTCTCCAGCGGTGGCGAGACGTTGCACATGTGGGATTTGGAGACCGGAGAAGTTCTTAGATCTGAGGTGGGGAGCACGATAACCGGAATTTCAGTTTCGAACGACGCAATTATTGTCGGGACACGCAACGGAATTCTATCGCTCCGTTGCTTGAACACGCGAATGAACTGAATTTGCGGTGAGATGGGTCGATCGTGCTTCTTCGGGATCAACGGCTCCTCGTTGGCAAATGCATGTCAGTTGGAAGCTCTGACGCCGTTCCCCGGGCGCAAATTGGTCACTCAGCGCCCCCAATTTCCTTCGGCAGGCGCCGCGACCATTTCTCAAGTGGATCTAAGGCGCAGATGGACGCCATCTATAAACGTTGGCTTTGGTAAGCCTAAACGCGGGGCGGATATTTCGCCCTCTTTTGTACACGTCCAGGGAAGGAAAATGAGTTAGCCAAATGCAGCAATTCCCTGCGCTACGATTTCGTGTTGAGGATTATTCCGAGCGGAGCGCGACTTCGATGCGCCGGAGCAATTTCTTGCACGGGCCAGGTCAGGGGCGGCGGCATCGCCGTTCACGCCGTCGATCCCCGCGATGCCGAAGCAGAACTTCGCGGCGACCCGCCGGCTGGATCTTTGCCGCCCATCAGCTCGGCGTCGGCCTGATGGCCTTTGCCGCGGGCGTCAGCCGGGATGCGCTCGGGACTTACGTGCCGGCGTTCCTTCTGGCCGGAATCCTCTGCCTGCTGGCGGCCGCGGCGTTTGCCTTGGTGAGGCGACCGGTGCCGGCGGCAGTGCCTGCGTGACAGATCAAACATCACAGGCAGATCACGCCAGGGGGCTTCAGTGCGCAAGGCCCAGAAGATGCCCATGAGGACACGACGGTCAGACTTTCCGTGTTGAGCCGATGCAACCTTGGTGTTATCTTCAACCTACATCATTCCCCCTAGGTCTGATGCACGGGCGGGTGATCAGGCTTACGGACTGCCGCCTGTATTTGAGAATGGAATACTTGAAGCCATAGGCCCCGCCTCCGGACGCATTTCAAAGCCGGCCGGGCAAAGTTCATTGACGTTAACGCCCTCCGTTCTTCCCATTGACTCGGAGGCGGGTCTTTTTTCTGTCGAACGTTGACCAAAAAAGCGATTTCGCATGCCCATTCCGACATGCCGAGCCGATTGCAGGGCAGGCAATGATCATTCCAGTGCAGGCCGAATTGGCCGTTACTTCATGGCATCCATGCTTTGTGTGGCTTGCGGGGTTCCGTTCGCGAGCACCACGTGGGCTCAATGCGCAGCCCGGGATGTGTTGCAGAACCAGCTAAAGCTCACCATACGCTCCGCCCAAGCGCCTCAACTGCCTATAGAGTCCGCTCGCGACATTGCGACGTGGAAGACGATTGCGATCGGCACCTTTGCTGACTCGATCAGGCTGCGTAACGAGCTGGATCGGATGGGCTGCAATGTCGGAGGGCAGGCCGCGGAAATCCTTGCTCGGTCGGCATTTACCGTTGGCGCTCACAAGATAGATGTGGATCTTATCGCCGTCACACCGGCGCAGCTTGGCTTCACGTCCGATACCGTGACGTTGGCAAACGTTTACGCGCGCGCTCGACAGCTCGGCTTCGAACTTGCTGCGGCCGAGGTCGGCCCGCAATTGCGCATCCAGTATCTTGATCAGCCTATGGGTGAATTTCTCATCATTGGAATGGAGCCAATCACGACCTGGAGTGGCGAGCCAATCATCCTGAATGTTGCAAATGGCGGAGCCGGATTGATCCTCATCGGCCAAGACGGTAGAGCCACAGCGGAAATACACGTGGCATCGCGTTTTGTTTTCGCGCGTTCCCGTCAATCCGCGCCCAACCCTCAACTGGTCGTGGGAGCGGCAGGACGTCTGCCGCCGTAAGCGTTCAGGCCTTGGGCTACCGGGTGCGGGCTTGTTCGCGACGCCAAAGGATTACCAACGAAATCTCCTTGAAACATTCGGGAAGCATAATCGTCCCATTAGCGATCAATTTTTCAAGCTCTCCGTTTTTTATCACCATCAGGGATTGTTCAAATGCCCGTCACCCTTGTTGCGGTGCTCTGTTCCATTGCTTCCAGCAACTGCACCGAAGTGGTCGTGACAAACTCCAATCTGGATGCCGCAATTACTTTTCAACAATGCCTGATCGGGGCCCAAGCAGGCCTTGCTCAATGGAAGACCAATCACCCGATCTATCGGTCGGATGATTGGCGGATTGATCGCTACAAATGTGTAGCTGGACAATACGTGGCAAAAGCGAAAATCTAACTGCTATCGGTCATCTCGGCTCGACTTCATCGCGACCGTTCCGCCGACAGTCAGATTGACGGTCGGTGCGTTCGGGCGAGAAATGGGCCCGGTGATCTTCGGCTGGATCTTCGCCGCCCATCAGCTCGGCGTCGGGCTGATGGCCTTTGCCGCGGGCGTCAGCAGAGATGCGGGACTTATGTGCCGGCGTTTCTTCTGGCCGGAATCCTCTGCCTGCTGGCGGCCGCGGCCTTTGCTTTGGTGAAGCGTCCCGGCGGCGGCAGTGCCTGCATAGCGGCTGTCTCGCGCGCCAAACGTTGGCGCACGGCCTATCTGCGAACCAGCGGGATCTGAAGATTGGTGGGCCGGTTCTGCTCGGCGTCGAAGCCACGACCGTCGATGTTGCGGGCGCCCCAGAACAGGAGATCGCCTCGGAGATAGACGAGGTCGTACTCCATGAAGTTCGTCCCCGCCGCGAGAGCAAACGGCGCAAAGACCTTGCCGAAAATGCTCTGGGATGAATTGACGGCCCAAGGCGCATATCCGGCTGAAGCCACCTTGTTAAGCAGATCGGCGAACCCCTGCGCGAGCGGCGTGACCTCGTAGGCTTCGTCGGCGACGAAGTCGACCTTCTGCGCGCCCGGCGCGATCGGATGGGCGCCGCGCCACAGCATGTGGCCGCCGATCCTCATCCGAACCAGCGGCACGGCGCCGTAGGGGTCGGCCGAGTTGATGACGTCGAGCTCGAAGCGGTCGGACGGCAAATATTTGAAGGTGCGCTTGAGATAAAATGGCTTGAGCGTGCCGTCCGGGTTCTTGCTCGCGCTCGGCCGCACCTCCGGCGCGATGCTCTCCCACGCACCGAGCATCGCCTGCTGAAGTGCCACGACGTCCGTTTCCATCCGCTTGCCCTGCCAAATGAAGATGTCGGCCTTGCGACAGGCTCTGCTTCCGAGGCAGATCCGACATGAGGCCCTGCTGTCTGCTATAGAGAGGCTGGCCCGCGGGAAAAAGACTTTGTAGGCTGGGCCCATGCCTGCGAGATATGGGAGATTGTGATGGAGCTCCGGCATCTCCGCTACTTCGTCGCCGTGGCCGACGCGGGCAGCCTGACCGTTGCCGCCGAGCAAACGCTCCACACCTCCCAGCCGTCGCTCAGCCGGCAAATCCGCGATCTCGAGCAGGAGATCGGCGCTCAATTGATGATACGCAGCGCCCAGGGCATCGAGCTGACACCGGCGGGCAAGGCTTTTCTCGATCATGCCCGCATGGCGCTCGTGCAGGCGGAGGCGGCCAAGGAAGCCGCGCTGCGCGCAGCTCAGCCCGGACAACCGACTTTCGCGCTCGGCTTTCTATCCGGGGCCGAGATCGGATTGCTGCCCGAGGTGGACCGCGTGTTGCGCGGCGAATTTCCCGACATCGACATCCGCCTGTCGAGCGACTACTCGCCTGCGCTTGCAAAAGCCCTGTTGAGGCGCAAGCTCGATGCGGCCTTCATGCGGCCGGAAGAGCACATGGGCGATCTGGCGACGCGGCGCGTGCGCACGGATCCCCTGCTGTTCGTTCTTCCGAGCGACCATCCTCTCGCGTCGCAAGCCGCGATCGCACCGGACGAGATCTTGAACGAGACATTCTACTTCCCGTCCAAGGCCGCTCCCGCCGTGCGCCGCGTCGTCCTGGACTATTTCAAGCGCACCGGAATCGACCTCAAGCCGGACCGCGAGGTGCACAATGTCGTCCATGCGATCTCGATGATCACGTCGACCCGCGCGATCATGCTGCTGCCGGCCTACACCAAGCGCTACCTCCCGGAATCGATCACGACCCGCCCGGTGCAAGGCGAAGTGCCGACACTCGACCTCGTCATCGCCTATCACAAGGCGAACACATCGCCGATCCTGAAGCTGCTGCTCGCCAAGGCCGGCAAGCTTGCCGGGGCGTCCAGCTGATATGGGCCGCCACGGCGTCTACTGCTCTGCGCCGCCGAGCTGCGCGCGAAAATACTGCACCACGGCCGCGTTGAACTCGCGGTGAAAGGCCGCCCGATCGAAGCCCGGCACGTCGGTGCAGATGCGCGGAATGGCCGCTGCAAGCTCGGCCGAGCACGGTGCGAGGAACGCAAAGTGACCGGCCGGAACGACGTGAATCTCGGGCTGGCCCGGCAGGCCCTCCGCAACGCGCGCCGTGCCTGAGCCGTCGCCGACACCGGGCCCGCCGAACTGCGACCGCCAGAACTGGAACGGCAGCTTGACGACGGCGAGATTCTCGCGCGTCAGCACCCCGGGCGCGGGATCGACGATGACGGCCGTGCGGATACGCGCATCCCTGAGCGGTTCAGGCGGCGTCTCGCCGTTGTGAAGCTCTGCGCAGGCGCCGGTCGTCTCCTTGCAGAAGCTGGCGATCCGCGCGAAATCCGGCCTGGTCCCCATCAGCACGAAGCCGGTCGCGCCGCCGAGCGAGAAGCCGAAGAAGCCGACCCTGGCGGGATCGATCACCGCCCTGTCCTTCCAGTCGTTCAGAACGAAATCGAGCAGACGCACGATGTCCGCGGGTCGCGATCCCCAGAGGGACAGGGCGTCGCGCCGCGACGAGTCGTTGGTGGTGTCGCCGGGATGGTTGATGGCCGCAACGATGAAGCCGGCATTGGCCAGCGCCTCCTCGGTGTCATGGTTCGCGCCGAACCACCCGCCCCTGCCATGCGAAAAGATCACCAGTGGCAGCTTTGCGCCGGTGACGGGGCAGTCCTTCGCGCCCGTGAGGTCGAAATCGGCGCCGACCGAGAGCTTGCCGAGTGCGACATGGGCCGGCTCCGCCGCGCAGGGATACCAGATCGCGCCTGACAGCGCCGGATCTGAGTCGAGAAGCTGAATGCCGGCAGCATCGGCGGGCGAACCGAGACAGCAGAGAGCGATGGCGAAAGCCCAAAGCGTGATGCGCAACGGAAGTCCCCCCTGATCCGGCCCGTGAGCCGATTGGAGACAACACCCAAATTGTGGCTTCAATTGATCGCCGGATGCTGTCGAGGGCGTGGTCAAAGGCCCAACTCGCTCCTGGCCGCGCGAAGAATGTCGTCCGACAGCTTGGGATCGTTCACGGCGCGCGCGAGCACGACCGCCCCGACAAGAGAGGACAAGGTCGCGAGCGCCTCATCCTCGCGACGCCTTTGCTTCGCTCCGGCATTCAGTTGGCCGCTGATCCAACCCACCATGCCCTTCACCCCGGCCGTGAAGCGATCGCGCGCGGCTTTGCTCTGGTGGCGCATCTCGCAACACAAGGCCGAAAACGGACAGCCGCCGCCCGGCTCGTCGCGGTGCTCGGGCGAGAGATATTCCGAAACGTAATCGTGGAGCGTGGCTCCCGCGTGCAGCTCCTGTCCTTTGGTCGCGATCGCGTCGGCGATCGCCTCCTCGACCAGCCGCTCCTTGGAGCCGAACTGGCTGTAGAGGCTGCCGTGAGTCATGCCGGCCGCTTCGGTCAGTTCGTCCACGCCGACCCCGGAGATGCCGCGTTCGCGCATCAGGCGGGATGCGGCCTTGAGAATTCGATCGCGGTTCTCCGCCGCTTTTTCCTTCGAGATGCGCATGTTCCAGACCTTTAACCACGACGCGCCAAGGGGGTCTTGACATTTATAATTACGATCGTCATTTTAAGCAATGATTACGATCGTAATCAAAACACGTGATCCACGGAACGAACCGATGCCGGCCATGCGTGGACGATGTGATCGTCCTTCGCCGCCAGCCCGGCATCACCAGGAGAAGCAGATGGCTGCGCCCCATGGGAAGATCGCGCTCGTGACAGGTGCCTCGTCAGGCATCGGCGAGGCAACCGCAGAGCGGCTCGCGAAGGCCGGCTACGAGGTTTACGGCACCAGCCGACGCGGAGCGCAGGTCGGCAAGCGATCATTCGAGATGCTGTCGCTCGACGTGACCAGCGACGAATCCGTGGAAGCCGCCGTCAACGAGGTGATAAAACGTTCCGGCCGCATCGATCTGCTGGTGAACAACGCTGGCTTCGGCGTCGCGCCGGCCGGCGCGGAAGAGAGCTCGCTCGACCAGGCAAGGGCGATCTTCGAAACGAATTTCTTCGGACTGGTGCGGATGACGCGCGCCGTGGTGCCGCACATGCGCCGCCGGGGGAGCGGCCGCATCATCAACATCGGCTCCGTGCTCGGCTTCCTGCCGATGCCGTATGGCGCGCTCTATGCCGCCACCAAGCACGCAGTGGAAGGCTATTCGGAATCGCTCGACCACGAGCTCCGCACCTGGGGCATCCGCGTCTCGGTGATCGAGCCCGCCTATACCAAGACGCCGTTCGACGCGAATTTCATCGAACCCGACGCAAAGCTTGACGCGTACAGCGCGATCCGTGCCGGCGTGAGCAAGCGTGTCAACGAAGTGATGGCGACCGCCGAGTCGCCTGGCGTCGTCGCCAATACCGTTCTGGCGGCCGCCGCTGCCGCACGTCCAAAAATCCGATACACGGCCGGCCGTCTTGCGGGCCGGCTGCGGTTGTTGCGCCGCTTCGCGCCGGCCGGACTGGTCGATGCCGGAATTCGGAAGGACCTGCGGCTTGACGACGGTCGCGTCGCAGCCGCCAGCCGCGCCCGCGCCTTCTGACCAGAGGCAGGGACACATGAAAGCGCTCGTCGTGAAACGTTATGGCCGGCCGGATCAGGTCGCATTCGCCGACACGCCTCGGCCGGTGCCGAAGCCGGACGACATTCTGGTTGAGGTCCACGCCGCAGGCCTCAATCCCATCGACACCGCGATCCCGAAAGGAACGTTCAAGCCCATTCTCAAGCTCGATCTGCCGGCGACGCTCGGCAGCGATCTGGCCGGAATCGTGGTTGAGGTCGGGAGCCGCGTCACCCGCTTCAAGCCGGGCGATGCCGTCTTTGCCAGCATCTTCGATCTCGGCGACACAGGCGCGCTCGCGGAATTCGCGCGCGTGCCGGAAAGCGCGGCCGCGCTCAAGCCGGCCAATCTCGACTTCGTGCAGGCCGCCTCGATCCCGATGGTCGGACTGACCTCGTGGCAGGCGCTGAAGGAGCGCGCGCAACTCAAGCCAGGCCAGAAGGCTTTCATCCCGGCAGGTTCAGGCGGCATCGGCACCTTCGCGATCCAGCTCGCAAAATATCTCGGCGCGGAGGTCGGCACCACCACGAGCACCGGCAATCTCGATCTGGTCCGCAGCCTCGGGGCCGACGAGGTGGTGGACTACAAGAAGCAGCAGTTCGAGGCTGTGCTGAAGGACTATGATGCCGTGCTGGGGACGGTCAGGGGCGATGCCATCGAGAAATCGCTGCGGATCCTGGGGCCCGGAAGCACCATCGTCTCGCTGATCGGCCCGCCCGACGCTGCGTTCGCGCGCGCCCGCGGCATGAATGTCGTGATGACGTTCCTGTTCGGAATGCTGAGCCGCAAGATCATCGGCGCCGCCAAGGCGCGCGGCGCGTCCTATTCGTTCCTGTTCGTGCGTCCCGACGGCGGCCAGCTGGCGGAGATCGGCAAGCTGCTCGAAGCGAAGCGTATCCGGCCAGTGATCGACAAGGTCTTCCCGTTCGACCAGGCCAAGGAGGCGCTGGCCTATCTCGAGCAGGGCCGCGCCAAGGGCAAGGTGGTCGTGCAGATGCGGTGACGGCAAGAAAATCCGCGGCAGGCCAGAGGCCGGCGTTAAGTGATCGCCTCCCGCTTGACCCCGCCGTCCGCGGTCCATCTGTCCGGGTCCGGACTATGTCCGATCAGGGCAAGCCCATAGGCGATCGACTCGAACTGGTCGCCCGACATCAGCCGTTCGTTGCCGAATCTTTCGGCGAACAGCTTTCGCACCGCCGGCACGAAGGACGTGCCGCCGGTCAAGAACACTTTTTCGATCTCACGCGCGGTGATGCCGGCCTCGGCCAGCACCTTGTCGACGGTGGCGCTGAGCCGGGCGACATCGTCGGCGATCCAGGCGTCAAAGTTCTTCCGGGTGATGGCCGCGCCGATGTCGACCCCGCCGCCGCTAAAGCGGAAGTCGACCTGGTCCTGCCCCGACAGCGCGACCTTGGCGTCGGACACTGCGCGATAGAGCGAGAAGCCGAGATCGAGATCGACGATGGTGATGAAATCCTCGAGCAGTTTTGGTTTCAGCGCGGTGCGCGCCAGCTCGCGGAGCTCGCGCAGATCGCCGTTGCTCTTCATCATCGCGAGCTGATGCCAGCGCGCGAGGTTGGTGTAATGGCCGCTCGGGACCGGCAGCACCTTGTCGAACGAGCGGAAGCTCGAGCCCTTGCCGAGCCGCGGCGAGACGACGTGATCGACGATGCGATAGTCGAAGGTGTCGCCGGCGATGCCGATGCCGGCGTGTCCGAGCGGCTCGGCGCGCAGATGGCCGCCCTGGCGCGAGAAACGCATCACCGAGAAATCGCTGGTGCCGCCGCCGAAATCCGCCACCAGCACGGTGGCATCGCGCTCCAGCCTTCGGGCGAAGGAGAACGCGGCACCGACGGGCTCGTAGACGTAGCGCGCATGGCCGGCGCCGAGACGCTCGAACGCGGCGCGATAACGCTGCATCGCCAGCGCCTCGTCGGGATTGCCGCCGGCGAACCGCACCGGGCGGCCGACCGTGATGTTGGCCGCCTCGAAGCCGAATCTGTCGCCGCCATGGCGCGCCAGCGTCCGCAGGAACGCGGCGAGAATGTCCTCGAACTTGAAGCGCTGCCGGAAAACTTGCGTGCTGTTGAAGCTCGAGCTCGCTGCAAACGTCTTGAAGGATTGAAGGAAGCGGTAGATGTGGCGTCCATCGAGAAACTGCTCGATCGCCCACGGCCCGCCTTCGGCCTGCGCGCCGGCGCCCGGCCGATCCTCCCAGAAGCAGAGGGCGGAGACATAGGTGCTGTGCCGCTGTCCGCCATGCTCGAAGCGGATCGCTTCGACCCGGCGGTCGTCCGCCGCGAGCGCCACGACGGTGTTGCTGGTCCCAAAATCGATGCCGATCGAGACGGCGGGCGAGGCGCTCGACATGAACCACTCTGACGGTTGGGTGGAAGGGGGCAGACCACTAACGGCTTCGGCCGCCGCTGCCAAGGCCTTTGATTGTGCACCGCATCAGTCAAATGAGCCGGATTCGGCAGCATTTGGACGCTTTATGCCCATATCGGCCACTTTAACGCATGATTATGCTGCAATGCGAAGAGTTGCATGCTGCTATGCAATGGCATGCATAGACTTTGGCATCTGGTATACATAGATTGCCTTTCGAATGAGACAGCAATACTGACCGTCTCGAGAAAGGATTGTCCGATGTCCAAGACCGCCACCGTCGCGCTCGCGCCCTCCGCCTCGCTGTTCGCCCGCTTCATGGCCGCGGTTGACCGCTTCCTGATGGCGAGCGCCGAGATCTCCAATCACAACGGCGACCTGCCCCGCTTTGGCCTGTAAAGCTGCCTCAAGGCCCTGGCGCGTCGAATTGTCGCGCCGGTTGTAAAACCAGCGAACTCCTACTTTCGAAGAATGGCCCTGCATCGCGGGGCCATTCTTATTTGGAATCGGCTCATTCACGCGACCCGCAAACGAGGTTGCGTCATAAGCGCACAATGGGCCGGCGTGCGCTTGAAGCTTGGCATAATGAATACAAAAATGCCGCCAACGCTCGCTCAAAAAAACAGGAGCGCTCATTGGAGGATTCATGACGGACATGGTGCAGGCCACAACAGCCCCTACAGCCGCGCGCGTCAGCGACACGTATCGCTGGGCGCAACTGGCGGTCGGCGTAGCGGCCATGGTGATGATCGCCAACTACCAATATGGCTGGACGTTCTTCGTCCCCGACATCCAGAAAACCTTCGGTTGGGATCGCGCCTCGATCCAGTGGGCCTTCACGCTGTTTGTCCTGTTCGAGACCTGGCTGGTGCCGGTCGAAGGATGGTTTGTCGATAAATACGGCCCGCGCATCGTCGTGCTGGTCGGCGGCGTGCTCTGCGCGATCGGCTGGGCGATCAACGCGCAGGCGACCACGCTCAACGGCTACTATCTCGGCATGATCATCGCCGGCATCGGCGCCGGCGGCGTCTACGGCACCTGCGTCGGCAATGCGCTGAAATGGTTTCCGGACAAGCGCGGTCTCGCGGCGGGCATCACGGCCGCAGGCTTCGGTGCCGGCTCTGCGCTCACCGTTGCGCCGATCCAGGCGATGATCAAGGACAGTGGCTTCCAGACCACCTTCCTCTATTTCGGCCTCGGACAAGGCATCATCATCTGCATTCTCGCCTTCTTCCTGCTGGCGCCGAAGCCTGGCCAGGTGCCGAGCGTCGTGGCGAACGCTGCGCTCGCGCAGACGCGGCGCAACTACCAGCCCACGGAAGTTTTGCGTCAGCCGATCTTCTGGCTGATGTACTTCATGTTCGTGATCGTCGGCGCCGGCGGGTTGATGGTGACGGCGAACCTCAAGCCGATCGCGGTCGACTGGAAGGTCGACGCGGTGCCGGTGACGCTGATCGGCATGACCATGACCGCGGTGACGTTCGCAGCCACCATCGACCGCGTGCTCAACGGCCTGACGCGTCCGTTCTTCGGCTGGATCTCCGACATGATCGGCCGCGAGAACACGATGTTCATCGCCTTCGGCATGGAAGGTTTCGGCATCTGGATGCTCTATCTCTGGGGCCACGATCCGATCTGGTTCGTGATCCTGTCGGGCTTCGTATTCTTTGCCTGGGGCGAGATCTACTCGCTGTTCCCCTCGACCTGCACCGACACTTTCGGCGCGAAATTCGCGACCACCAATGCCGGCCTGCTCTACACCGCGAAAGGTACGGCTGCGTTGCTGGTGCCGCTCGCGAATTACGTGCAGCAGACCTCGGGCCATTGGGACAACGTGTTCATCCTCGCGGCCGGCGCCAACATTCTGGCCTCGCTGCTCGCGCTCGTGGTGCTGAAACCCTGGCGCAAGGTGGTGGTCGCGCAATCGACCACCTGAAGCACGACCATCCCACCCATGACGCCCGGCCTCGCGGCCGGGCGTTTTCGTTTTCCGCGAAACGCTCCCAATTCCAGGAATCCGAATGGAACAGCCCTATTTTGCTGCGGCGCGTCGCAAGATAGGGCTTGCTTTCTGGAATATGGTATACCAAGCTGCCAGCCGCGCTTGCGACGATAAGCCACAATATTTGCGACACTCCGTCATTTGGGCGGCGCGTGTCGTGACCAGACAGGCGCTTGGGAGGTTGTTGATGATGTCCAGCACGGACGGCGCGGTGACCGCTGCGCCCTTACGAACCGGTTTCCGTTGGCTCCAGCTCGCAATGGGCATCGTCTGCATGGCGATGATCGCAAACCTGCAATATGGCTGGACGCTGTTCGTCGATCCGATCGACGCCAAGTACCATTGGGGTCGCGCCGCGATCCAGCTTGCTTTCACCATCTTCGTCGTCACCGAGACCTGGCTGGTGCCGGTCGAAGCCTGGTTCGTCGACAAGTACGGCCCACGCATCGTCATCATGTTCGGCGGCGTGATGATCGCGCTGTCCTGGATTCTGAACTCCTACGCCGATAGCCTTCCCCTGCTTTACACGGCGGCCGTCGTCGGCGGCATGGGCGCGGGCGCCGTGTACGGCACCTGCGTCGGCAATGCGCTGAAATGGTTTCCCGATCGCCGCGGCCTCGCCGCCGGCGCGACCGCCGCAGGCTTCGGCGCAGGTGCCGCGCTCACCGTGGTGCCGATCGCGACCATGATCGCCTCGAGCGGCTATCAGCACGCGTTCCTCACTTTCGGCATCGGCCAGGGCCTGATCGTTTTCGTGCTCGCTTTCTTCATCCAGCCGCCGCGGATCTCGATCCCGCCGAAGAAGAAGCAGCTCAATCTGCCGCAGACCAAGATCGACTTCACCCCGCCACAGGTGCTGCGCAGCCCGATTTTCTGGGTGATGTATCTCGTCTTCGTGATGGTCGCCTCCGGCGGCTTGATGACCGCCGCGCAGATCGCGCCGATCGCGCACGACTTCAAGATCGCCGACACGCCGGTGACGCTCGCGGGCTTCCAGATGGCGGCGCTGACGTTTGCGATCTCGCTCGACCGCATCTTCGACGGCTTCGGACGTCCGTTCTTCGGTTTTGTCTCCGACAATATCGGTCGCGAGAACACCATGTTCATCGCCTTCGGTACCGCAGCGCTGATGCTGCTGACGTTGTCGGCCTATGGGCACATCCCGATCGTGTTCGTGCTTGCGACCGCGGTTTACTTCGGCGTGTTCGGCGAGATCTACTCGCTGTTCCCCGCCACCTGCGGCGACACCTTCGGCTCGAAATATGCCACCACCAATAACGGCATGCTCTACACCGCGAAGGGCACAGCGTCCCTGCTCGTCCCGCTCGCGAGTGTGATTTCGATCGCCTATGGCTGGAAGGCCGTGTTCGTGGTGGCAGTGGCGTTGAACGCGACCGCTGCGCTGATGGCGCTGTTCGTGATCAAGCCGCTGCGCCGCTCCTTCATCCTCGGCAAGGAAGCCGAGAGCGCCAGCACCGCGACGGCCAACGCCAAGACCACTGCCAAGACAGAGACGGCGTAAGCGACCACACGCCATTGCACGGGCCGGAAAAGGGGCGCAGCATTGCGCCCCTTTTTCTGTTTTGACGGAGAACAAACGTCAGCATCACTGCCGCAAGAATTTTCGGATCACCCAAATCCAGGGTTTGACAATTGGCATAATGTATACCACACTTGATCCCATCGTTCACCTAGGGAGGTTGCAATGCTGGTCGGAGACATTCTGCGCAAGAAGACGCCGCGCGTTGTCACGGTGCGAATGAACGAAACAGTGGGTATCGCCGCCAAGCTGATGCGCACCAACAACATCAGCGCCCTGGTGGTGAAGGACGTGGTCCGCTCCGAAGGCAACACCGCAGTCGGCATGTTCACCGAGCGCGACGTGGTGCGCGCCGTTGCCGAGCACGGCGCCAATGGTGTGAACGTCAAGGTCGCGCAGCTCGTCTCCGTGCAGCAGCTCGTCTCCTGCACCTCGAGCGACACGATCGAGCAGGTCCGGCACCTCATGAACGTGAATCATATCCGGCACCTGCCGGTGATCGACAACTACAGCCTCGTCTCCGTCATCAGCATGCGCGACATCGCTGCTGCCGTCGACGAAGCGATCAACGGCTCGCCGCAAGCAGCAGCCTAAGGCAGCGCGACTCCTCCCCTGTGACTATCGGCCCCGGCTCGGACCCGTCCGCGCCGGACCGGATCCTTCGTCCAAAATTTGGCCTTTCCCGCGAGGATTTCATGAAGATCTGCATCTACGGCGCCGGCGCGATCGGCGGATATCTTGGAGTGCAGCTTGCGCGCGCTGGCGCCGATGTCAGCCTGGTCGCCCGCGGTGCGCACCTTGCCGCGATGCGCGAACAGGGGCTGACGCTGCTCGCGGGCGAGGACAAGCACACCGTCTATCCGCGCTGCACCGACAATGCCGCCGAGCTCGGCGTGCAGGACTACGTCATCGTGACGCTGAAGGCGCATTCGATCACCGGCGTGATCGAGAAGATGCAACCGCTGCTCGGGCCCCGCACCCGCATCGTCACCGCGGTCAACGGCATCCCCTATTGGTACTTCCACAAGCACGGCGGCGATTACGAGAACTCGACGCTGGAGAGCATTGATCCCGGCGGACGGCAATGGCGCGAGCTTGGGGCCGAGCGCGCCATCGGCTGCATCGTCTATCCCGCGACCGAGATCGAGGCGCCCGGCGTGATCCGCCACGTCTACGGCAATAATTTTCCGCTGGGTGAGCCCTCGGGCGAGATCACGAGCGACGTGCAGCGCCTCGCCGATCTCTTCGTCGCCGCCGGGCTGAAAGCGCCGGTGCTCGACCGCATCCGCGACGAGATCTGGCTCAAGCTCTGGGGCAATGTCTGCTTCAACCCGATCAGCGCGCTGACGCATGCGACGCTCGACGTGATCTGCACCGATCCGGCCACGCGCGCGCTGTCGCGTGCGATCATGGTGGAGACGCAAGGCATTGCCGAGACCTTTGGCGTCAAATTCCGCGTCGACGTCGAGCGGCGCATCGAGGGCGCCCGCAAGGTCGGCGCGCACAAGACCTCGATGCTCCAGGATCTCGAGCGCGGCCGCCCAATGGAGATCGACCCGCTCGTCACCGTGGTGCAGGAGATGGGCCGGCTGACCGGAATCCCGACGCCGGCGCTCGACTCGGTGCTGGCGATGGTGACCCAGCGTGCCCGTATCGCCGGCCTCTATGACGGCGTCTCGGCGCCATCCGATCCCCGTGCACTGGCGGTGGCGTGATGGCGGACGACCTGACGAAGTGGCTGCGCTTCCGTTACGCCGGCACGACCGGCTTCGGCACGCTGACGCCTGACGGCATCAGCGTGCATGACGGCGAGATGTTTGGCCGCAATGCGCCAAACGGCAAGATTCTGGCGCTGTCGGAGGTCGAGCTGCTCGCGCCTTGCGCACCCAGCAAGATCGTCGCGCTCTGGAATAATTTTCGCGCGCTCGCCGCCAAGCTGAACCAGCCCGAGCCACCGGAGCCGCTCTATCTCCTGAAGGCCACCACCAGCATCACGACGCCCGGCGCCGTGATCCGCCGCCCATCTTATTATGACGGCAAGACAACCTATGAGGGCGAGCTCGGCATCGTCATCGGCAAGACCTGCGCGCGCGTGTCGCCTGCGGAAGCCGGCGGCTTCATCTTCGGCTACACCTGCGTCAACGACATCACCGCCAACGATATCCTGACCGGCGACCCCACCTTCCCGCAATGGGCCCGCGCCAAGGGCATCGACGATTACGGCCCGTTCGGCCCGGTGATCGCGACCGGCCTCGATCCGGCCGAGCTTACTGTCCGTACCATCCTCAACGGCGCCGAACGGCAGAACTACCCGATCGCCGACATGATCTTCCCGGCCGAGGTGCTGGTCAGCAGGATCTCCCACGACATGACCCTGCTCCCGGGCGACCTCATCGCGGTCGGCACCTCGGTCGGGGTCGGCGTCATGAAAGAGCCGGTCAACACGGTGACTGTCGCGATCGACGGCATCGGCGAGCTGACCAACGAGTTTCGGCTGTAACGGCTCGGTCTTTCCGGGGCGCGACGTCGTCGCGAGCCATGATGCGCAATTGCGCATCTGGGAATCCATGTGTCCGCGGAGCCTGCCGCCCGATGGATTGCGGGCTCGGCGCTGCGCGCCGCCCCGGAACGACGAGCCCGAATTCGGGAAAACCTGGCACCCCTCACCCGATCGGTTGACCCAGCCGGTTGGGGATGGCTCGCCCGGAAACACGCCGCGACGCGGCCGCCCCTTGATCTCGGTTCCACTCTCCAATAGCAACACGGGGATATTTGTGCCGGCGTGAGGTCTTCACGATGTGGCTGGTTTTCCTGCTTGCCTGGTTTGCCCTGCTGGCCGTCATCGCTGCCTTCGCCCAACTGGCGTTTGGCTACGACGTCACCCATCTGCCCGCTCAGTTTTCGGCGCTGCCGACGCCGCAGCGCATCGCCACCGGCGCGCTGGTGGTCGTAGGCCTGGTGCTGATCGGTGCGTCCGTCTGGCTGCTCTCGCGCCAGGACCGGCGTCTCAACACCCTGCGCGATCGCCTGAAAAAGACCCGCGAGGACGTCGTCGTCGCCCACGCCCTGCAAAACCACCTGGACGCGACGGTCCAGCACCTGATCGAGACCGACCCCAGAGAGGCGGTCTCCGCCCTCCACGACAAGCTGGGTGAAACCGAGCAGCGGGCTCTGCTTCAGCAGAGCCGCAACCAGTCCACCGACATGCACGACCAGCTCGCCGAAATCCGCCGCCGCCAGCAGGCGCTGCGCGAGACGGTCGGCAAGGTCGCCGACCAGCGGCGGGTGGTCGAGCCTGTCTTCACCGAGATCCGCGACCGCCAGAACCAGCTCGAACGGTCCCTGCTCGACCTCGAAACCGACGACCGCAAGAATAATCTCGCCGACCGGCTGCGGGACATCGCACGCGACGTATCGACGCTGCTGACGCGGGTCGGCGTGGTCCAGGACACTTTCGCGACGCTGAACCAGTACAAGGAAGATCTGGCCAAATCCCACGCCGAGCTGGTGCCGCTGCGCTCGTCGGACGCCGGCATCAATGTCCTGATCGGCGAATTGAGCCTCAGCCATGAGCGCCTCGCCAAGAGCGTCGATGAGCTCGAGACCGGCGGCGAAGCCCCGCTCTCCGCGCGCGTCGAGACGCTGTCGAAGAACAAGATCGAGATCGAGCAACGTCTCGCCCGCATCGACGACAGCGCCAACATCCTCAAGGCGATCCGGCTCGATTTCGAGGAGCTCGGCCAGCGCCAGGCCCAGCTCGAACGCTCGCTCGCCGAAGTCGAAACGGACGACGACGGCAAGACGCTGGCCGACCGCCAGAACGCGCTGAACGATTTCGTCATCCAGTCGCGCCAGCGCCTCGGCGCGTTGCAGGAGACGCTGGCGACGCTGAACGCCTTCAAGGCCGAGCTGTCGAAGTCGCAGGCCGACACCGTGCCGCTGAAGGCGCCCGTGTTCGGCATCGAGGCCCTGATCGCGGAGGTGAGCACCACCCGCGATCTCCTCGCCAAGACCGTCGGCGAGATCGAGGCCAACGGCGGCGTGACGCTCGCCTCGCGCGTCGACACGCTGACCAAGAGCAAGCGCGAGGTCGAGGACCGCCTCGCCCGCATCTTCGAGAATTTCAACGCGCTCGACAGCTTGCGCAAGGACATCGGCGGCATCTTCTCGACGATCAGGAACAGCCTGAACCGGATCGGGTGAGGACGGACGTCGCTCAAAAATCACACCTCCCGCCTGCCCGACATAAGCCGCCAACATGTCCCGCGCGCGCCGCACTGTGGACGCATTCCGACGTCCATTTGTGAGGGGTGTCTGGGGGCACGGCACGGCCGTGTTTGGGCCAAACCTTCTAGGGGTATCACTGTGAAGAAGATTGTTTTTGTTCTGGGTGCGACGCTGGCTCTGGTGACGGCTGCGAACGCGGCGGATCTGCCGCGCCGGCAGCCCGTGCCGGTCTATCCGGCGGAGCAGGCTCCGATCGGCAAGATGCCGATTGGCAAGAGCCCGGTGGGCAAGGCCCCGATCGGCAAGGCGCCGGGTCCGGTCGCAGCGCGCTACTGAGGCGCAGGCGACATCAGCACGGCCGACAGTCGAGGGGCAAAGCGTGACAAACAGATCTGATCGATGGCTCGCGGGGTTCGCCCTTGCGGCGATGCTCGCGTGTACGATGCCGTCGGCCTCGGCCCATCAAGCGAACAAGCGCGTTGCGGACGCAAACGCGCTTGTCACGACCGACATCGCACCACGCCCGGCGCCGCAATCGACGCGGCGCTCGGTCTCGCGTAGCGAGAAGGGTCCCTACTATGTCGACTTCCGCGCCCGCACGGCGGCGAGCTGGGGCCACGCCTTCGTCTGGTACGGCAAGACCAGCGAGCGCGCGGTCGACGTCGCGGGTCTCACGCCCGCCGGCGATACCTGGAGCTATATGCTCGGTTATCTCACCTGGGTCCCGTCCGAGACCGGCGCCAGCTACGGCGATCTCGATCCGGACTATCTGACCGCGAGCTATCGCGTCTATCTCAACGAGGCCGACGCCAAACGCGTGTTCGCCTACATCAAGAAGCTCCAGGCAAGCTCGCCGGTCTGGAACGCCGAGACCACCAACTGCACCGGCTTCATCGGCGACATCGCCGAGTATATGGGATTGAAGGTCCCGAACCGGTGGCAGCGCCCGGAGAACTTCGTCAACAGCCTCCGGGATATGAACGGCGGCCGCCAGACGGTGCGGCTGTCGGCGGAGTAGCGGCACGGGTACCTCCGCTGCGTCGTCCCGGCGAAGGCCGGGACCCATACCGCGAGGTCCGTCGATGGCGCGCGGTCGGAGCACCGAACGACGAATTTTCGCCAAACCTCTCCCTGTGGTTATGGGTCCCGGCCTTCGCCGGGACGACGGCGAATGTGAGAGCGCCTTTCCGTCTCTCGGACGGAGTACCGGACATTATCCGTCTCGCGGAATCTCCCTCACGCCTCCGCATGATCGCCCCGCACAGCCCCGCAATAGACATTTCTCACCCCCGGCGGCATCCTCCCCCAATCAACCGATAACAGAGCCTGCAAACACAGGCGGGGAAACAGACGATGTTGCAGACACGGTTCACAAAGCTCGTCGGCGTCGAGCACCCGATCGTCCAGGGCGGCATGCAATGGGTCGGGCGCGCCGAGCTGGTTGCGGCCGTTGCCAATGCCGGCGCGCTTGGCTTCATCACGGCGCTGACCCAGCCGACCCCGGAGGACCTGACCAAGGAGATCGCGCGCTGCCGCGACCTCACCGACAAGCCGTTCGGGGTCAACCTGACCATCCTGCCCGCAATCAAGCCGCCGCCTTACGCCGAATACCGCTCGGCCATCATCGAGAGCGGTATCACGGTGGTCGAGACCGCCGGCAACAAGCCGCAGGAGCATGTCGACGAGTTCAAAAGGCACGGCGTCAAGGTCGTGCACAAATGCACCAGCGTCCGCCACGCGCTCTCGGCCGAGCGGATGGGCGTCGATGCGATCTCGATTGATGGATTTGAGTGCGCCGGGCACCCCGGCGAGGACGACACCCCTGGCCTGATCCTGATCCCGGCCGCCGCCAACAAGGTCAAGATCCCGATGATCGCCTCGGGCGGCTTTGCCGACGCCCGCGGCCTCGTCGCCGCCCTGGCACTGGGTGCCGAGGGCATCAACATGGGCACCCGCTTCATGGCGACCAAGGAGAGCCCGATCCACCAGTCCATCAAGGAGAAGATCGTCGCCAATGACGAGCGCGAGACCGAGCTGATCTTCCGCACCATGCGCAACACCTCGCGCGTCGCCAAGAACGAGATCTCGACCAGGGTCGTCGCGATGGAGAAGGAAGGCGCCAGGTTCGAGGACATCCGCGAGCTCGTCGCCGGCGCCCGCGGCAAGATGGTCTATGCCACCGGCAATTCGGACGAAGGCATCTGGTCGGCCGGCCAGGTGCAGGGCCTGATCCGGGACATCCCGAGCTGCGCCGAGCTGATCTCGCGCATCGTGCGCGAAGCGGAGGCGATCATCCGCTCCAGGCTGGAAGGAATGATCGTTCAGCCGCAACGTGAAGCCGCGGAATAATCACTGCAAGAAGCGAGAGCAACTTATGAAGGCTTATGTCTATGGTGCTGACGGCGCTCGGATTTCCGACGCCCCTCAACCAAAGCCTAAGGGTGCGCAAGTGCTGGTCCGCGTGCGTGCCTGCGGATTGAACCGCGCCGACACTGGCATGCGGAAGGGCCACGCCCACGGCGCGGCCGGCGGCGTCGGCACCGTGCTCGGCATGGAATGGGCCGGCGAAGTCGCCGAGCTCGGGCCGGATGCCAAGGGGGTCAAGGTCGGCGACCGCATCATGGGCTCGGGCGGCGCGGCGTTTGCCGAGTACACGCTGGCCGATCACGGCCGCCTGTTCCGCGCGCCCTCGAACATGAATTTCGAGGAGGCCGCCACCCTGCCCGTCGCGCTCGCGACCATGCACAACGCCGTGGTCACTGTCGGCGGCGTGCAGCCGGGGCAAGCCGTGCTGATCCAGGGCGCGAGCTCCGGCGTCGGCCTGATGGCGGTGCAAATTGCAAAACTCAAGGGCGCCAGGCTCGTGATCGGCTCCTCGACCGATGCCTATCGGCGCGGCCGGCTGACGGAGTATGGCGCCGACATCGCGGTCGACTCCTCCGACCCAAAGTGGGTCGACGAGGTCCTGAAGGCGACGAACGGGGAAGGCGTCGATCTCATCGTCGACCAGGTTTCAGGCAAGGTCGCCAACCAGAACCTCGCCGCCACCCGGGTCAAGGGCCGTATCGTCAATGTCGGCCGGCTCGGCGGCACCCACGCCGATTTCAACTTCGACCTGCACGCCGCCCGCCGCATCGACTATGTCGGCGTCACCTTCCGCACCCGCACCATCGAGGAGGTCCGCGAGATTTTTGAGGAGGTCAGGAAGGACATCTGGGGCGCGGTGGAGCAGCGCAAGCTCCAGCTGCCGATCGACAGGGTCTACACGTTCGCCGACATCGACAAGGCGTTCGAGCACATGGAGGCCAACAAGCATCTGGGGAAGATTGTCGTGACGGTGCCGTAGCCGTCATTCGAGGACCGGTCTTGTAGGGTGGGCAAAGCGGAGCGTGCCCACCCTGCGTCAGCGATCGCGGAAGAATGGTGGGCACGGCGCTGCCGCGCCTTTGCCCACCCTACCGGGCCGGAGCAAGACGTAGAACGCTCCTGCAAATCACTAGCGACTACAGCTGTGGATCGTCGCTTGATGTTCACCTGTGGGCTGCTAAATCCCCCGCCATGAGCGCACAGCACAACAAGACATCGGTCGCCGCTATCTCGATCTTCGCCAGCGGCGGCATGGCGGCGGCCAAGTTCGTGGTCGGGATCGCGATCGGCTCGCTGGCGCTGATCTCCGAGGCCCTGCACTCCTCGGTCGATCTGATCGCGACCATCATCACCTGGGCGGTGGTGCGGGTTTCCGACAAGCCGGCGGACCACGAGCACCATTACGGCCACGGCAAGCTCGAGAGCATCTCGGCGCTCGGCGTCACTGCGCTGCTCTACGTGCTCGCCGGCGGCATCCTGGTCGAGGCCTATAGCCGGTTGCGTGAGGGAACCCCACCGCCGACGATCTCGGCGGTGCCGTTCGTCGTGCTGGTGATCGACATCGTCGTCAATCTCTGGCGCGCCCGCGCGCTGCACAAGGCTGCGCGGGAGACGCGGAGCCAGGCGCTGGCGGCCGACGCGCTGCATTTCGCATCTGACGTGATGGGCTCGTTCGCGGTCATTGCCGGCCTGATCCTCGCCGCCCTCGGCTTCTGGTGGGGCGATGCGGCGGCCGCCGCCGCCGTCGCCGTGATGATCGCGGCGCTCGGCCTGCGCATGGCGGGCTCGACCGTGCAGACGCTGGTCGACCGCGCGCCGGAAGGCGCGCAGGACAAGGCCACCGCCGCGATCCGCGGCGTGCCCGGCGTGATCGACGTCGAACGGCTGCGCCTGCGCATGGTGGGCGCAACCACTTTCATCGACACCATCGCAAAGGTGCCGCGCACTTACCCGATCGACCGCGTCGAGGACATCAAGCGCAACGCACAAATCGCCGTCAGCAAGGCATTCGGCGATGCCGACCTCACCTTCACCGCGGTTCCCGTGGCACGCGACAACGAGACCGTGCGCGACCGCATCATGGTGATCGCGCGCAATTCGGGCCTCGCCATCCATCACGTCACCGTGCACGATCTGGGCGCCAAGCTGATCGTCGGCATCGACCTCGAGGTCGACGGCGAGATGCCGCTCGATCGCGCCCACGACGTCGCCAACACGCTGGAGCGCAACATCCAGGAGGATTTCGGCGCGGACGTCGAGGTCGACGTCCATATCGAGCCGCTGGAACCGGAACTGCCGTTCGGTGTCGACGCCTCGCCGGAACGCGTGCAGGCCATTGCCGCCGCGCTCAGCGAATACGCAACGGACGGCGAGATTCACGACATCCATAATGTGCGCGTGCGCGACACCGACGCCGGCGAGATCGTCAACTTCCACTGCCGCGCGACGCCGTCGATGAGCGTGATCAAGGTGCACGAGCAAGTCGACGCGATCGAGCGCGCGTTGCGGCGCGCATTCCCGAGCGTGAAGCGCGTGATCAGTCACGCCGAGCCGCCGCGGGCGTGACGCTGAGCGTGCAGAGAGAGTCACACGTTCCCGTTTCGGACTCGCCGCGCACGTAGTCTTGCGGACGACGCACGCGCGAAGTCTTCGTTGGATAAGAATTATTTCACATTAACGATTCGTTGACTCTCGACAGCCTGCGAAAACTGGATTCAAATCGGCTTGATTCGGAAGCGACGTGGGGCTGCTTCCGAGCTTGAGTTGCAAGCAGGTTTTCAGGGGGCCGAAGGCATGGCGCGTGCAGACGCCGCGAACGCGTGCGTCCAATCCGATTCAATCAAGGGATTGGCGCAATCGCTCGCGAAACCTGCCTATCATCGGCTCCTGATTGCGGAGCCGGCGCTGCGCCGCGCCGTGCCGACGCTTATCATTGCCTTCCTCATCACGATCTGCCTCGGCGCCTTCGTCCAGGTCGTCGATCAGACGCGCCAGAAGCGGCTGGTGATCCGGCACGACATCTCGGCGCTCGCCGACTATCTCGCAGAGCGGATCGACCGCCTCACCTCGGTACGACAGGAGCGGCTGAAGAACATCGAGAACATGCCGACGCTGCTGCCCGACCTGATCCCGTCCTGGGGTACGGCCTCGGGCCGCCACGTCATCGTCACCTCGGCCGGAATCGATCGCCGCATTCTCGCGCGCATTCCCATCGACAGCGATCCGGCCGGCAACGACCGGCTGCTCGACGCGATCACCACGGCGCAACTGCTGGCGACGCCGCCGCGCGACAACAACATCTCCGACATGACGCTGCCGAACGGCAACGCCGCGATGGCGACCGCGCGGCAGATCAAATCGCTGCCCGGCCTCGTCACCGTGATCCAGGAGCGCAACGAGCCGATCTGGGGTTCGGACGCGGCGCTGTCGGTGACGCTGTCGGCGACCACCGGCTTCGTCGTCCTGATCCTCGGCTTCGCCTTCCACTGGCAGTCGACCCGCGCCCGCGAGGGCGACCTGATCAACGACGCCGTACGCGGCCGGATCGACACCGCGCTCAACCGCGGCCGCTGCGGCCTGTGGGACTGGGACCTGTCGCGCGGCCGGATCTTCTGGTCGCAATCGATGTTCTCGATGCTCGGCCTCGACGGCCGCAACGAGCTCCTCACCTTCGGCGAGGTCAACGCACTGGTGAAGTCCGACGACATCGACCTGTTCGAGATCGCCGACCAACTCATCTCCGAAAAGATCGACCATATCGACCAGACCTTCCGCATGCAGCATGTCGACGGCCACTGGATCTGGCTCCGCGTCCGCTGCGAGCGGACGCGCGGGGCGAGCGATTCCGGCATGCACCTGATCGGCATCGCGGTCGACATCACCGAGCAGAAGAGCCTCGCCGAGAAGACGGTGGAAGCCGACCTTCGTCTGCGCGACGCGATCGAGACCATTCCGGAAGCCTTCGTGCTGTGGGACGCGAGCGATCGCCTGGTGCTCTGCAACTCGCACTTCCAACGCCTGCACAAGCTGCCGGACTCGGCCGTCATCCCCGGCACCTCCTACGAGACCGTGCTGGAAGTCGGCCGCATGCCTGAGGTGCGCACCCGCCACAACGAGACCGCAAGCCAGGGCCCGGGCGCGCGTACGTTCGAGGCGCAGCTCGACGACGGCAGCTGGCTGCATATCAGCGAGCGCCGCACCAAGGACGGCGGCTACGTCTCGGTCGGCACCGACATCACCCGCATCAAGGAGCACGAGCAGAAGCTCGTCGACAACGATCTGCGGCTGCGCGCCACCGTCATCGACCTCAAGCGCTCACAGGCGGCGCTCGAGCGCCAGACGGTCGAACTCGCCGACCTCGCCGAAAAATACCAGCGCGAGAAGACCCGCGCCGAGGAAGCCAACCAGACCAAGTCGAAATTCCTCGCCAATATGAGCCACGAGCTGCGCACGCCGCTCAACGCCATTATCGGCTTCTCCGAGATCATGGGCTCGGGCATGTTCGGCGAGCTGGGCTCAGAGAAGTACCGGGAATACTGCCACGACATCCTGACCAGCGGCCATTATCTGCTCGAAGTCATCAACGACATCCTCGACATGTCCAAGATCGAGGCCGGCCGCATGAAGCTCGACATGGAGGAGCTCGACCTCGCACAGACGCTTACGGAATCCCTGCGCGTCGTCGCCGGCCGGGCGCAGGACAAGCACCTGACGCTGGACGCGGATATCGCAAAATCCATCTCCGTCGTCGCCGATCGTCGCGCGACCAAGCAGATCGTCGTCAATCTGCTGTCCAATGCCGTGAAGTTCACCCCCGACGGGGGGCGCATCGTGGTGCGCAGCCGCCAGCTCGACGACCGGATCGTGCTGATGATCGCCGACACCGGCATCGGCATTGCCCCGCACTCGCTGGCCCGGCTCGGACGCCCGTTCGAGCAGGTCGAGAGCCAACTCACCAAGACCTATCACGGCTCCGGCCTCGGGCTTGCGATTGCCCGCTCGCTGGCGCAGTTGCACGGCGGCTCGATGCGGCTGCGTTCCAAGCTCGAAGTCGGCACCGTCGTCCGCGTGACGCTGCCGCGCGATGCCATCAAGGCGGCGTCCGGGATTTCGGCCGCGGCTTAGCGCATGGCGGGAAGCTCGCCTGCGGCCATCCTTCGAGACGCCCGCCGCCGGCGGGCCCTCAGGATGAGGGCGGAATATGCAGCCGCAGTTTCAGCAGGCACCGATGCCGCTTAGCCTCATCCTGAGGAGACCGCAAAGCGGTCGTCTCGAAGGACGAGGCGCTTGCTCGGGCCCTCCCGCTCTGGTCCCTAGGATTGCAGTGTCGGCGCCACTTCGCGCGCGACATTGACCAGCGCCGCGATCAGCGGCGTCATCGGATCGCGCTGCGGGATCACGAGGCCAATGCTGTAATTGACCTCGGGATCGGTGATCGGGATCGAGCGGACCTTGTCCGACAGGCCGAGCGTCTCGGCGAGCTTGGCCGGCATCACGCTTGCCCAGCGCCCGGTCTTCACATGCGTGTACAGCACCAGCAGCGAGTTCGAGGTCAACGTCGGCGTCGCCTCTGCGCCGACCGAGCGCAGCGCCCGGTCGATGATGCGGCGGTTCTGCATATCTGGAGTCAGCAGGCACAGCGGCACCTGACCGACCTCGGCCCAGGTCACCGAATCCCGATCACCGAACATCGCGTCGGGCGCGGTCAGGAGGCGGTAGCTCTCGTTGAACAGCGGAATGGTACGCACCTTGCCGATCGGCTCGTTCTCGATATAGGTCAGCCCCGCATCGACCTCGAGATTTTCCAGCAGTCCCAGCACCTCCGACGAGGTCGTCGACCGGATGCTGAAACGCACCTCGGGATGCCGCGCGCGGAACGGCGTCGTCAGCGACGCGACCATGCCGAGCACGGTCGGAATCGCCGCAATGCGAATCTCGCCGGAGAGCTGATGCTTCAGTCCGTTGATCTCGTCGCGCATGGCCCGGGCATCGCCGACGATCCGCCGCGCCCAGTCCAGCGCCCGCTCGCCTTCGGGGGTAAAGCCCTGGAAGCGCGACCCGCGCTGGACCAGCATCACGCCCAGGATCTCCTCGAGCTGCTTCAGCCCGGTCGACATGGTCGGCTGGGTCACCCCGCAGGCCTCTGCCGCGCGTCCGAAATGCCGCTCCTTCGCCAGCGCCAGCAGCAGCTCAAGCTTGTCGATCAACCGGCCGTCCCCTCGGATTCTGTCGTGGCATGCAAGCTAGCACGCCCCACCTCTGCCAACACGTAAAAACCGGGCGGCGGAACAGCCTCGATTGCATTTTCACATCGTCCGATTGCATCCGCCAATCGATCTGAATTCGCAATCGCAGCATGAGACAGCTTTATTGATCTTTGAACGATTCCAAATAGTTTGCGAGGAAGGAACGCCCAATCTGAGAACGAAGAATGACAGCGGTTTACGAGCCTTCTTGCGAGCCTTCTTACGAGCCTTGGGACGAGACGCGCGGCGCCGAGATCATCGCCGAACATGCCGGGCAGGAGGGCGCGACGCTGGTGATTCTGCACGCGCTCCAGGAGGCCTTCGGCTATGTGCCGGAGGCGGCGATCCCCATGGTGGCGCAGGCGCTGAATCTGTCGCGCGCCGAGGTCTATGGCGTGTTCACGTTCTATCACGATTTCCGCCACAAGCCGGCCGGCCGCCACGTGCTGAAGCTGTGCCGCGCGGAAGCCTGCCAGGCCGCGGGCGGCGATGCGCTGGCTGCGCGCGCTGAAGCGATGCTTGGCGTCTCGCTTGGAAACACCACCGCGGATGATCGCGTCACGCTGGAGCCGATCTACTGCCTCGGCCTGTGCTCGACCGCGCCGTCGGCGATGCTCGACGGCCGCCTCGTCGGCCGGCTCGACGAGAAGCGCCTCGATGCGCTGGTTGCGGAGGCGCAGCGATGAAGATGCGGATCTTCGTTCCCAGGGATGCAACGGCGGTCGCCGTCGGCGCCGACGAAATCGTCACAGCATTCGAGCGGGTCGCGGAGACGCGCGGCCTGCCGATCGAGATCGTCCGGACCGGCTCGCGCGGATTGCACTGGCTGGAGCCGATGGTGGAGGTCGCGACGCTGAAGGGTCGCGTCGCCTATGGCCCGGTCAGCGCGGAGGATGTCGCCTCGGTGTTCGAGTCCATGGCGAGCAATGGGCCGCACGCCCTGCGGCTTGGCATCGCGGACGAGATCCCCTGGCTGAAGCGCCAGACCCGCCTGACCTTCGCCCGCTGCGGCGTGATCGATCCGCGCTCGCTCGAAGATTACCGCGCTCATGGCGGCTACAAGGGCCTCGAGCGCGCGCTCTCGCTCGGCTCGGACACGATCCTGGCGGAAGTCACCGCGTCCGGCCTGCGTGGCCGTGGCGGCGCGGGCTTCCCGACCGGCATCAAGTGGAAGACGGTCGCGCAGGCCAAGGCCGACCGCAAGTTCATCGTCTGCAACGCCGACGAAGGCGACAGCGGCACCTTTGCCGATCGGATGATCATGGAAGGCGACCCCTTCCTGGTGATCGAGGGCATGACCACCGCCGCAATCACGGTCGGCGCAACCAAAGGCTATATCTACATCCGCAGCGAATATCCGCATGCGGTCGAGGCGATGAATGCCGCGATCAAGGCGGCGAAGCGCGGCGGCTATCTCGGCGACAAGATTGGCGGCTCGACCTTCGGCTTCGATCTCGAAGTCCGCGTCGGCGCCGGTGCCTATGTCTGCGGCGAAGAGACCTCGCTGCTGGAGAGCCTCGAGGGCCGCCGCGGCATCGTGCGTGCAAAACCGCCGCTGCCGGCGCATCATGGACTGTTCGGCAAGCCGACGGTCATCAACAACGTGCTGTCGTTCGCAGCCATCCCCTTCATCCTCGCCGAGGGTGCCAAGGCCTATGCCGATTTCGGCATGGGCCGCTCGCGCGGCACGATGCCGATCCAGCTCGCCGGCAATATCCGCCAGGGCGGCCTGTTCGAAACGGCGTTCGGCGTGACGCTCGGCCAGCTCGTCGACGACATCGGCGGCGGCACGTTCACCGGACGTCCGGTGCGCGCGGTGCAGGTCGGCGGGCCGCTGGGTGCCTATTTCCCCCGCACGTTGTTCGACACGCCGTTCGACTATGAGGCGTTTGCCGCGCGCGACGGCCTGATCGGCCATGGCGGCATCGTTGTGTTCGACGACAGCGTCGACATGCGCAAGCAGGCACGTTTCGCCATGGAATTCTGCGCCGTCGAATCCTGCGGCAAGTGCACGCCGTGCCGGATCGGCTCGACCCGTGGCGTCGAGACCATCGAGAAGATCATCAACGGCGAGCGGGTCATCGAAAACCTCGCGCTGGTCGAAGACCTCTGCAACACCATGAAATTCGGCTCGCTCTGCGCACTCGGCGGCTTCACGCCCTACCCCGTGCTCAGCGCATTGAAGCACTTCCGGGAGGATTTCGCACCCATCCCGACCACGCTTCAGGCCGCGGAATAGGAGAACAACGATGTCTCTGATCGAAGAAGTCGACTACGGCACACCGCGCTCCAAATCGACGTCGATGGTCACGCTGACCATCGACGGCAACCAGGTCACGGTGCCCGAGGGCACCTCGATCATGCGAGCCGCGATGGACGCGGGCCACCAGATCCCGAAACTCTGCGCCACCGACATGGTCGACGCGTTCGGCTCCTGCCGCCTCTGCCTCGTCGAGATCGAGGGCCGCGCCGGCACGCCGGCCTCCTGCACCACGCCCGCCATGAATGGCCTCGTCGTGCACACCCAGAGCGAGCGGCTGAAGAAGCTGCGCAAGGGCGTGATGGAGCTCTACATCTCCGACCATCCGCTCGACTGCCTCACCTGCGGCGCCAATGGCGACTGCGAATTGCAGGACATGGCGGGCGCGGTGGGCTTGCGCGACGTGCGCTACGGCTATGAGGGCGAGAACCACGTCTTCGCCAAGACACCTGGCAAGACCGACGGATGCACCAACGACAATTGGATGCCGAAGGACGAGTCCAACCCGTACTTCACCTACGATCCCTCAAAATGCATCGTCTGCTCGCGCTGCGTCCGCGCCTGCGAAGAAGTGCAGGGCACCTTCGCTCTCACCATCTCCGGCCGCGGCTTCGACAGCCGCGTCTCACCCGGCATGAGCGAGAGTTTTCTGGGCTCCGAATGCGTCTCCTGCGGCGCCTGCGTGCAGGCCTGCCCGACCGCGACGCTGACGGAAAAGTCGGTGATCGAGATCGGCCAGCCCGAGCATTCGGTCGTCACCACCTGCGCCTATTGCGGCGTCGGCTGCGCCTTCAAGGCCGAGATGCGCGGCGAGGAAGTCGTGCGCATGGTGCCGTACAAGGACGGCAAGGCCAATCGCGGCCATTCCTGCGTCAAGGGCCGCTTCGCCTGGGGCTACACCAACCACAAGGAACGGATCCTCAATCCCATGATCCGCGAGCGGATCGAGGATCCGTGGCGCGAAGTCTCGTGGGATGAAGCGTTCTCCTTTGCCGCAGCGAAGATGCGCGGCATCCAGACAAAATACGGCCGCGATTCCATCGGCGGCATCACCTCGTCCCGTTGTACCAACGAAGAAACCTATCTGGTGCAGAAGCTGATCCGCGCCGGCTTCGGCAACAACAATGTCGACACCTGCGCCCGCGTCTGCCATTCGCCGACCGGCTACGGCCTCTCGCAGACCTTCGGCACCTCGGCCGGCACGCAGGATTTCGACTCGGTCGAGGACACCGACGTCGCTGTGATCATCGGCGCCAATCCGGCCTCGGCTCACCCCGTCTTTGCCTCGCGCCTGAAGAAGCGGCTGCGCCAGGGTGCAAAACTGATCGTGATCGATCCGCGCCGCACCGAGATGGTGGAATCGCCGCATGTGAAGGCGCTGCATCTGCCGCTGATGCCCGGCACCAACGTCGCCGTCGTCACCGCGCTGGCGCACGTCATCGTCACCGAGGGCCTCGCCAACGAAGCCTTCGTGCGCGAGCGCTGCGACTGGAGCGAGTTCGAGGAATGGGCCGCTTTCGTCGCCCAGCCGAAGCACAGCCCGGAAGCAACCGCGATCCTCACCGGCGTCGATCCGAAGGTGTTGCGCGAAGCGGCCCGCGTCTATGCCACCGGCGGCAACGGCGCCATCTATTACGGCCTTGGCGTCACCGAGCACAGCCAGGGTTCTACCACGGTGATCGCGATCGCCAACCTCGCGATGGCGACCGGCAATATCGGCCGTCCCGGTGTCGGCGTGAACCCGCTGCGCGGCCAGAATAACGTCCAAGGCTCCTGCGACATGGGCTCGTTCCCGCACGAGCTGCCGGGCTACCGCCATATCTCGGGCGACGCCGTGCGCGACCAGTTCGAGGCGCTGTGGAACGTCAAGCTCAACCCGGAGCCCGGCCTGCGCATTCCCAACATGTTCGATGCCGCGATCGAAGGCACGTTCATGGGGCTCTACGTCCAGGGCGAGGACATTCTCCAATCCGATCCCAACACCAAGCATGTGGTGTCGGCGCTCTCGGCGATGGAATGCGTGATCGTCCACGACCTCTTCCTGAACGAGACTGCGAACTACGCCCACGTCTTCCTGCCCGGCTCGAGCTTCCTCGAGAAGGACGGCACCTTCACCAATGCCGAGCGCCGCATCCAGCGCGTGCGCAAGGTGATGTCGCCGAAGAACGGCATGGCCGACTGGGAGGTCACCATTGGTCTTGCCAAGGCGATGGGCTTCGAGATGAACTACGGTCATCCGTCCGAGATCATGGACGAGATCGCGGCGCTGACGCCGACCTTCACCGGCGTCTCCTACGCCAAGCTCGACGAGCTCGGCTCGGTGCAGTGGCCCTGCAACGAGAAGGCGCCGGAGGGCACGCCGGTGATGCATATCGGCGGCTTCGTCCGCGGCAAGGGCAAGTTCATCGTCACCGAATATGTCGCGACCGACGAACGCACCGGCCCGCGCTTCCCGCTGCTGCTCACCACGGGCCGCATCCTCAGCCAGTACAATGTCGGCGCACAGACGCGACGCACCGAGAACGTGGTCTGGCATGCCGAGGACCGGCTGGAGATCCATCCGCACGATGCCGAGCAGCGCGGCGTGCGCGACGGCGATTGGGTGCGGCTACAAAGCCGCGCGGGCGAGACCACGCTGCGCGCGGAGATCACCGACCGCGTCTCACCGGGCGTCGTCTATACCACCTTCCATCATCCCGACACGCAGGCCAACGTCATCACGACCGACTATTCGGACTGGGCGACCAACTGCCCGGAATACAAGGTCACGGCGGTGCAGATCTCGCCGTCGAACGGCCCGTCCGACTGGCAGAAGGCTTATGACGAGCAGGCGCGGCATTCCCGCCGCGTCGCACCGGCCGAGGCCGCGGAGTAACGGCATGCACGTCCCGGTCCAGGCCATTGACCGCGAGATCTGGCGCGACGGCGTCACCTCGGAAGGGGCGCGGCTGATCCCCGGGGAGACGCCGCTCGCGCTGACCTATAATGGCGGCACCTACGCCGTCATGATGGGGACGCCGCAAAACCTGGAAGATTTTGCCGTCGGCTTCAGCCTGGACGAAGGCGTCATCAAATCGGTCGACGACATCAAGTCGCTCGAAGTGGTCCGCCTCGACGACGGCATCGAGCTGCGGATGTGGCTGGCGCCGGACGAAGCCGCGCGCGTCAGCGAGCGGCGGCGTCACATCGCAGGTCCGACCGGCTGTGGCATCTGCGGCATCGATTCGATCGCCGAAGCCGTGCGGCCCGCGGCCATCGTGCCACCGGGGCAGACCTTTACGCCCGAGCTGATCATGACGGCGATGCAGGCGATCGCGCCGCTGCAATCGATCAACATCCAGACGCGCGCGGTCCACGCGGCGGCATTCTGGACGCCGTCGAACGGCATTGTTGCCCTGCGCGAGGATGTCGGCCGCCACAATGCGCTGGACAAGCTGGCGGGTTCGCTCGCGCGCAGCCGGACTGAGGCAAGCGGCGGCATGGTGCTGCTGACGAGCCGTGTCTCGGTCGAGATGGTGCAGAAGACCGCTGCGATCGGCGCGCCTGTGATGGTCGCGGTCTCCGCGCCCACCGCGCTCGCGGTCCGCACTGCGGAGGCTGCCGGCATCACACTGATTGCGATCGCCCGCAGCGACGGATTTGAAGTGTTCACGCACCAGGGCCGCATCGCGGCTCATCGTGCCCAGGAGATTGTCGATGTCGTCGCCTGATCGTCTCGTCTACATGGCCAACCAGATCGGCAAGTTCTTCGAGAGTCAGGGCCGTGATAAGGCCGTTCCGGGCATCGCCGATCACATCAAGAAGTTCTGGGATCCCAGGATGAAGCGGGCGATTTTCGCACATCTCGACGCCGGTGGCGAAGGGCTCGCCCCGAACGTCCACGAGGCCCTCGCCTCGCTGAAGCAGGCTATGCCCCTTCCAACAGCGCCCTGAACACGCGCCGCACCTCGCCCTGCGTTTCCTTCACGCGTGCCTCCAGCGACGAGAAGTCCGGCGCGTCGCCGGCGCGCGCCATCACCCGTTGAAGGTCGGTGCCCGCGGTTTCCGGCTTGAAACGATCGCTGACGCACAGCCGCAGGATCTGCGTCAGATCGTGGTAGAGCCGCGCTGCTGCGCGCAGGATCTCCGCCTCCGATTGTGCAAGCACACCCAGCTTCGCGGCATTCTCCAGCACCTGGACCGTGCTGACGTCCAGTATCCCGGGCTTGTCGTGCGCGTGCACGAGCTGGAGATATTGCGCGATGAAGTCGATGTCGACCATGCCGCCGGCGGCATATTTCAGATCCCAATAGTCGGTCTCGCCCTTCTCCTGCGCAATCGCGCGCCGCATGTCTGCGACGTCGTTGGCAATGACGGTGCGGTCGCGGCGGCGGGTCAGAACCTCGCGGATGATGCCCTCGATCCGCACACGGAATTCAGGTGATGACGACACCACGCGCGCGCGGGTCAGCGCCATGTGCTCCCAGGTCCAGGCTTCGTTGGCCTGGTAGTCCGCGAAGGACGCGAGGCTCGACGCCACCGGCCCGGCGCGTCCGGACGGGCGCAGCCGCATGTCAATCTCGTAGAGCACGCCGTAATTGGTGCGCGTCGTGAACGCACTGATCAGGCGCTGGGTGAAGCGCGCGAAATAGTGCGCGCCCTGCAGCGATTTCGGTCCATCGGAGTCCGGATTGTCGGCGTCGAAATCGTAGAGCAGGATCAGGTCGAGATCGGACGACGCCGTCATCTCGCGACCGCCGAGCCGACCCATGGCGATGATCGCGGTCTCTTGCCCCTCGATGCGCCCATGCTGGGCGGCGAAGCGATCGGCGACGAGGCCGTGGACGGTGTGGACGATGCCTTCGGCGACGTCGGCAAAGGCCGTGCTCGCCTGCTGCGCGGAAACCGTGCCTGAGAGGATGCGCGTGCCGATCAGGAACAGGCTCTCCTGCCCGAACAGGCGCAGGCGATCGAGGAATTCCTCGTAGGAGCTTGCATCCTGCACCGTGACCGCGAGCCGCGCCGACAGTTCCTGGCGATCCGGCATCGCGCCGAAGAAGCGCGGATCGATCAGGCCGTCCATGAGCTGCGGCTGCCGCGCCAGCATCTCGCCGAGCCGTGGTGCGGCGCCGAGCACAAGCGCCACCAGCGCGACGAGATCGCGGTTCTGGCCGAGCAACGTGATCAGCCGGCCGCCACGCTGAAGTGCGCGGAGGAAGTGATCGAAGGCCACCACCGCACGGTCTGGCTCCTCTGCATGCGCGAGACCGTCGATCAGGGCCGGCACGAACTCGACGAAGGCGCTTCGCGTCTGCTCGTTGCGAAGCACCCGGTAGTCGCCGGCGATCCAATCGCGCAGGGTCTGGGCGACGGCAGCCGGCATCTTGAAGCCGAGCGTCGCCAGGTGCTGGAGCAGGCGCGGATCGTCGGGGCCCGCACCGTATCCGAGCGTCGGCAGCCTGGCCGTCCCGGTCGGATTGTCGCCCTCGAACAGTTTTTCGTAATGTCCCTGGACGATCTCGAGCTGGCGCAGCAGATCGCGCGCAAAGCTCTCGCGATCGGGATAGCCGAAGAACCAGGCGAAGCGCTCGACGGCCTCTTTGTCGTCCGGCAGTGCATGGGTCTGCTCGTCAGCGATCATCTGAAGACGGTGCTCGACCCGGCGCAGGAATTCATACGCTGCGGTCAGCTCGTCGCGCGCCGCGAAGGTGATCCAGTTGCTGTTGGCGAGCACGTTGAGTGCCGCAAGTGTCGGCCGCACCCGCAGGTCGGGATGACGGCCGCCGGCGATCAGCTGCTGGGTCTGGGCGAAGAATTCGATCTCGCGGATGCCGCCGCGGCCGACCTTGACGTTGTGGCCCTCGACCGTGATCTCGCTCTGGCCGCGATAGGTCTGCATCTGCCGCTTCATGTCGTGGACGTCGGCAAGCGCGGCGAAGTCCAGATGCTTGCGCCAGACGAAGGGCGCGATCTCTGCGAGCAGCGCTTCGCCCGCGCGTACGTCACCGGCGCAGGCGCGCGCCTTGATCATCGCGGCGCGCTCCCAGGTGCGCCCTTCCCGCTCGTAGTAATGCAGGGCGGCGTGACGCGAGATCGCCACTTGCGTCGACGACGGATCGGGACGCAGGCGCAAATCGACACGGAAGACGTAGCCGTCATAGGTGCGCTGCTGGAGAATGCGCGCCATCCCTTGCGTCACCCGCACGAAGAACGGCTGCGCCTCGATATCCGCCGCCAGCGTCGTGTTATCGGGATCGAAGAACACGATGAGATCGATGTCGCTGGAATAGTTCAGCTCGCCCGCGCCCATCTTGCCCATCGCCAGCACGATAAGGCCGCAGCCCTCTTCCGGCATCTCCGGATTGGGTGGCACGATCTTGCCGCGTGCGGCTTCCTGCCGCAGCAGATACTGGAGCGCGGCCTGCACCGAGGAGACGGCAATTTCGGTCAGCGCCGCCGTCACCCGCATCACCGGCCAGACACCGCCGATGTCGCACAGCGCGATCAAGAGCGCTGCCTCCGCCTTCATGCGGCGAAGCAGCCGCATCACTTCGGCCTCGTCGGCCGCCGCGAACACCGCGCCCCTCGCCTCCGCGATCAAGGCGGCAAGATGCGCATCCGGATCGCATTCGAGCAGCCGGATCAAGCGCGGCGGATCGGCGCGCACCAGCTCAAACAGATAGGGCGAGAATTCCGCGATGCCAGCCACGATATCCCGTGCGAAGGGATGAACCAGCAGGGCGTCCAGACGGGCCGCTTGCGCCGGCTCGAGCTCGGCCAGCCAGTTGCCAAAACGTCGTTCGTCGGTTGTGGAAACGGCAATATGGGGAGCCTCCGCGAAGCGCGCGGCCAGGCTCTCACCAGTCTTGTCCGCGTTTCCCGGCGCGGAGTGGTTCATGCCACCTTCTGTGGCACATCCGGTAATGGAGGAGCAACCCTGTCGCCGGCCCCCGCCCGTGCCGGCAGCACCAGCGTGGCGACGAGGCCGGGATGGGCATCGCCCAGCCGCAATTCGCCGCCATGCAATGTGGCAACTGCGGCGGCGAGACTGAGGCCGAGACCGGAGCCCGGTAGCGTGCGGCTCGCTTCCAGCCGCACGAATCGCTCGACGACATGCTTGCGGTCGGCCTCGGGGATGCCGGGGCCGCGATCGGTGACGCTGAGCAGCACCTGGTCATCCTCGCGCTTCGCCTCGATCGTGATCTGCCGTCTGTCCATGCTGACCACGGTTCCCGCCGCCTGTGCGGCCGGCTTGCCGTATTTGATGGCGTTCTCGACCAGATTGGCGAGTGCCTGACTTATCAGTTCGCGATTGCCGCGAATGGACGCAGCCTCCGCCTTGACCTTCAAGGTCATGCCGTCGTCTTCGGCCAGCGGCTCATAGAGCTCGTGGATGCCATTGGCGACTTCGGCCGCGTCGAAATCGTCCATATTGCCGCGCGCCTGCCCCGACTCTGCGCGGGCGATCATCAGCAGCGCGTTGAAGGTGCGGATCAGGCCGTCGGATTCCTCGATGGTTCGTTCCAGCGCGGCGCGATAGTCGGTCTCGCTGCCGCATTTTGCCAGCGCCTCCTCGGCGCGGTTGCGCAAGCGCGTCAGCGGCGTCTTGAGGTCGTGGGCGATGTTGTCGGAGACCTCCTTCAGCCCCGCCATCAGTGCCTCGATCCGCTCCAGCATGGCGTTAAGATTTTCCGCGAGGCGATCGAGCTCGTCGCCGCTGCGCCCGACCGGAAGCCGCTCGCTGAGATCGCCGGTCATGATGCGATGCGCGGTGCCGCTCATCGCATCGATGCGCGTGAGCACGCGGCGCGCGACGAACACACCGCCGCCGAGACCGAGCACCACGACGATCAGGATCGACCATTGCGCCGCCTTGGCGACGATGCCGAACAGGCGCCGCCGCTCGGCGAGGTCGCGGCCGATCAGCAGGCGAAACCCGTTTTCAAGCTGGGTGACGAGCACGAGCGCGCGATGGTCGCGGTCGTCGGCATCCTCGATCCGCCGATAGGCGGTCTCCGACCAGCCGACCGTTCCCATCACGCCCGGCGCAAGCGAGCCGACATTGCCGGCAATTGCCTGGCCGGTCGGCGTGGTCACGAGGTAGAGGTTGGCGCCCGGCCGCAATGCCCGGTACTCGATCGCGCGCGCGAGGCCGAACATGCCCCGGCGACCGTAGATCTCGTTGATCTCCGAGGTCTCGGCATTCACCGTCTGGGTGATCTCTTCGGTGATCAGCCGCCGCGTATTCCAGGCGAAATAGCCAAGCAACGAGGCCGCGAACATCGCGAACAGCAGCAGATAGACCAGCGTCAGCCGGAACGCCGTGGTGCGGACGAGTTTACCGAATGCCGTCACGGATCATGTACCCGGCGCCGCGGATCGTATGCAGCAGCGGCCGCTCGAAACCCTTGTCGATCTTGGAGCGCAGCCGCGAAATGTGCACGTCGATCACGTTGGTCTGCGGATCGAAATGATAGTCCCAGACGTTTTCAAGCAGCATGGTTCTCGTCACCACCTGGCCGGCATGCTTCATCAGATATTCAAGCAGCCGGAACTCGCGCGGCTGCAGCGTGAGCTCGTCCTTGCCGCGCGCCACGCGATGGGAGAGCCGGTCGAGCTCGAGGTCGCCGACCCGATAGAGCGTATCCTCGGCCGGACCGCCGCGGCGCCGCGACAGCACTTCGACCCGGGCCAGTAGCTCTGCGAAGGAATAGGGTTTCGGCAGATAGTCGTCGCCGCCGGCACGCAGGCCCTTGATGCGGTCATCGACCTGCCCGAGCGCAGAGAGAATCAGCACCGGCGTCGTGTCACCCTTGTCGCGGAGCACGCCAATCAGCGAGAGGCCGTCGCGCTTGGGCAGCATGCGGTCGACCACCAGCACATCGTAATCGCCGTTCTCGGCCATGGCGAGGCCCTCCTCGCCGTCGCCGGCGTGGTCGGCAATGTGTCCGACTTCGCGAAACGCCTTGACGAGATAATCGGCGGATTCGCGGTCGTCTTCGATGATGAGGAGGCGCATCGTGCGTTCGGCGGCGGTCAAGGAGGTCAACCTTCTCTAAACATGGCGCGAGCGGCAATCGCATGCAAGCCGAGCGAGAGACTCTTGTCTCGAGAAAAAGGCGGGCGGTGAAGCTGGGGGGACCTCACCGCCCTAGGCCTTCCGACGGAGGGGGGCGTAATTCCACCGGAAGGTAGACTGGGGAAGCGAACTTTGCGCTGCTTCCCCGAAGGGCGTCGGCGGCGGGGGCGACTGATGCCGGCGACACCCCTCATCTCATAGACCTCCTGAGGCTTAGCCCTTGGCGATGGGCACCGCGACGAAGCGCGACTGGCCGCCGCTCTTCACGCGCATCAGGACGCTGTTCTTGTTGTCGGTCCGCGCCGCGGTGATGGCGTCGCGGACGTCGCCGGCGGTGCTCACGCTCTTGCCGCCGACTTCGAGAATCACGTCGCCTTCCTTGAAGCCGCGTTCGGCCGCAGCACTCTTCGGGTCGACTTCGGTGACCACGACGCCGTCCTTGCCGGCGCCGGCGACGGAATTGGCGGGCGCAACCGTCATGCCGAGCTTCGGCACGTCGGTGCCCTTGCTCGCGCCCTTGCCGCTGTCGTTGTCAATATCGGCCTTGGCCTCGACCGTGTTCGGCAGCTGGCCGAGGGTGAGGTTCACGACCTTGTCCTGGCCTTTGTGCAGCACGTTGAGCTTCACGGACGCGCCGGGCACCATGCCGCCGATGGTGCGGGCGAGCTCGCGGGCGTCCTTGACGGACTCGCCGTTGACCGACGTGATCACGTCGCCGGACTCGATGCCGGCCTTGGCCGCCGGACCATCCTTCTGCGGCTCCGCCACCAGCGCGCCTTCGGCCTTCTTCATGCCGAGGCTGTCGGCGATGTCGGATGTCACCGGCTGGATCTGCACGCCGATCCAGCCGCGGCTGACCGAGCCCTTGTCCTTGAGCTGGGCAACCACGCTTTTCACGGTGCTGGCAGGAATCGAGAACGCGATGCCGACGCTGCCGCCGGAGGGCGAGTAGATCGCGGTGTTGACGCCCATCACCTCGCCGTCGGTGTTGAAGGCCGGACCGCCGGAATTGCCCTTGTTCACGGGCGCGTCGATCTGGATGAAATCGTCATAGGGACCGTTGCCGATGTCGCGGCCGCTCGCCGAGACGATGCCGGCCGTCACGGTGCCGCCAAGACCGAAGGGGTTGCCGACCGCGAGCACCCAATCGCCGATCCGCGGCTTGCCGTCGGCAAGCTTCGCGAACGGGAAGTTGGAGCCGCCCTCGACCTTGATCAGAGCGAGGTCGGTGCGCTGGTCGGTGCCGATCACCTTGGCGCTGTAGGTCTTGCCGTCGTCGGTCGTGACCTCGACCTTGTCCGCGCCGTCGACCACATGGTTGTTGGTCACGGCGAAGCCGTCAGCGGAGATGAAGAAGCCGGAGCCCTGGCCCTGCACGACGCGGCCACGGCCACCCTTCTGGCCCGGGAACCCATCGGGACCACCGAAGCGACGGAAGAAGCGTTCCATCGGCGAGCCCGGCTGGAACGGCGAGGCGGAATCATCGCCATCGTCGTTGCTTGCGGTCTTCTCCTTGATGTTGACCTTCACCGAGATCACCGAGGGCTTCACCCGCTCGACGATGTCGGCGAAACCGATCGGACGTTCGACCTTCTTGACCTCGTTGTTGACCTGCGCATGCGCCGGGCTCGAGAGCAGGTCGGCGGGCGACGTCGACGGGCTGAAGCCGTGGACGGCGATGCCGAGACCGGCGACGACCGAGGCCATCAGCGCGATTCTGCGGGCGGAAAACACTGAACGGCGGGGCTGCCGGTAGGACGGAAGGTTCGTGAGATCGGGACGGTCGGTCATGCAGGATGTCTCCAGGGCCTTGAAATCCTTTTCGCGCCGGATGCGCGGCACGTTACGGACCTGAAGATGGGGGCTGCCGCCTTACCGCGCGCTGGCTGCGGGGTTAAACTTTTGTAATGAAGGGCAACTGCGGATGCGGCAGTTCATCGCACACAAAAAATCGTGGTCTGACAGGAACTTAATCTGGTTCCGGCGACCTAGCGCGATGCCGCCTCGTCTGACATCAAAGCGGCGAGCCGCGCCTCCTCGTCGGGCGTCAGCGGCGGCATTGGTGCGTCTGCATTGTTCCGCGCGCGCCGGCGGATTTGCAGCCACAGCGCAAGGCCGCCGCCGATCAGCAGCAGCGGCGCGAGCAGCCACAGCAGCATGGTCTGCCGCTCGAAGCGCGGCTTCAGCAGCACGAACTCGCCGTAGCGCGCCACCAGAAAGTCGAGCACCTGCGCATTGCTGTCGCCGGCCGCGATACGCTCGCGCACCAGGAGCCGCAGATCGCGCGCCAGCGGCGCGTCGGAATCGTCGATCGACTGGTTCTGGCAGACCATGCAGCGCAGCTCGCGCGACAGGTCGCGCGCGCGGGCTTCCTTCACGGGATCCGACATGATCTCGTCGGGCTGTACGGCATACGCCGCAGGCGCAGCCAGCAGCGCAAGCGCGACAAACGCGGCCATCATCCGGCCCATTGCTTCACTCCGCCGGCTGGAGGCGCTGCTTGGCCCGCGCCGGCTTCGGCGCGCCGACCCGCAAGCGCCGGTCCGACAGCGACAGCATGCCGCCGAACGCCATCAGCACCGGTCCCCACCAGATCAAGAGCACCAGCGGCTTGTGATAGATGCGCACGGCGATGGCGCCGTTGGCGGCGACGTCGCCGAGCGAGATATAGAGCTGGCTCGCACCGCGGGTCAGAAGCGCCGCCTCCGTGGTCGACGAGCCGCGGGTGGTGAAGCTGCGCTTCGACGGCGTCATGATGCTGAGCGCCTCGCCATCGCGGCTGACGTTGAACTGCGCGATCATCTCGCGGTAGTTCGGCCCCTGGCGCTCGAGCAGGCCGTCGAGCTTCAGATCATAGCCGGCGACCTGGGCAACGTCGTTCGGCTTCATCGTCGCGATATATTCGCTGTTCCAGGTGGTCTCGCAGACGATCCCGATCAGCGCCACGCCGAGACCGGCATGCGCAAATACCGTGCCCCAGGCCGAGCGCGGCAGGCCGCGGGCCCGGTGCAGCGTCGTTGCAAACGGCAGGCGAAACAGCCCGGTCCGTTCGGCGAGGTCGGTGACGGCGCCGGCGATGACGAAGATTCCAAGTCCGATCGCAAGCGGCGCCAGCGCGCTGCCGCCGCGCGTCCAGGCCCAGACAATGGCGACCACGACAAGCCCGGCAACACCAGCTGTCAGCAGGCGCTGGGTGACGCCGAGCAGATCGCCCCGCTTCCACGCCAGCATCGGCCCGAACGGCACCGCAAGCAGCAGCAGAACGAATAGCGGAACAAAGCTGAGATTGTAGAACGGCGCGCCGACCGACATCTTGAAATCCGCCATCACCTCCATCGCCAGCGGATAGAGCGTGCCGAACAGCACGACCGCGCAGGCAACCGTCAGCAGCAGATTGTTCAGCACCAGCGCGCCTTCGCGCGAGATCGGCGCGAACAGGCCGCCCTGCTTCAGCGAAGTGGCGCGCCCCGCAAACAGCGACAGGCTGCCGCCGATGAACAGGCAGAGGATCAACAGAATGAACACGCCGCGGGTTGGATCATTGGCGAAGGCGTGCACGGAGGTGATAACACCCGAGCGCACCAGGAAGGTGCCGAGCAGCGACAGCGAGAAGGTCAGGATCGACAGAAGAATGGTCCAGACCTTCAGCGCGTTACGCTTCTCCATCACCAGCGCCGAGTGCAACAGCGCGGTGCCGGCAAGCCAAGGCATCAGCGAGGCATTCTCGACCGGATCCCAGAACCACCAGCCGCCCCAGCCGAGCTCGTAATAGGCCCAATAGGAGCCCATGGCGATGCCGAGCGTCAGGAAGATCCAGGCCACCAGCGTCCACGGCCGCACCCAGCGCGCCCAGGCCGCATCGATCCGGCCCTCGAGCAACGCCGCGATCGCAAAGGAGAACGAGATCGAGAAGCCGACATAGCCGAGATAGAGCATCGGCGGATGCACCGCGAGACCGATGTCCTGAAGCACCGGATTGAGATCGCGTCCCTCGATCGGCGGATTGACGATGCGCAGGAACGGGTTCGAGGTCATCAGAATGAAGAGATAGAACGCGCTGGCGATCCAGGCCTGTACGGCCAGCACATGCGCGCGCAGCGACAGCGGCAGATTGTTGCCGAAGGCCGCGACAAGGCCGCCGAACAGCGCCAGGATCGACACCCACAGCAGCATCGAGCCTTCATGATTTCCCCACACGCCGGTGATCTTGTAGATCATGGGCTTCATCGAGTGGGAATTCTCGTAGACATTGGCGACGGAGAAATCAGACGTCACATGCAGAGTGACGAGCGCAATGAACGACGCGCCGACGAACAGGAGCTGCGCCAGCGCGGCGGAGCGCGCCACGTTCATCAGCGCGGCGTCGCGCAGGCGCGCGCCGACCAGCGGCACGAAGGACTGGATCAGCGCCAGCGCGAGCGCCAGCACCAACGCGTAATGTCCGGCTTCTGCGATCACCGCACTGCTCCTTGCGAGTTGCCCTGCGCCGTCGTTGCCGCCGGCTTGGAGCCATCAGAAGCTTTGGCACCGTAATCGTCCTTCCAGTGCCCCTGCTTCTTCAGGGCGTCCGCAACGTCCTTGGGCATATAGGTCTCGTCGTGCTTGGCAAGCACGGTGTCGGCCTTGAACACACCGTTGGCATCGAGCGCGCCTTCGGCGACGACACCCTGCCCTTCGCGGAACAGGTCGGGCAGAATGCCCTTGTAGGCGACCGGCAGCTTGGCGCCGCCATCGGCGACTTCAAAGGTCACAGCGAGATTGTCACCGCGCTGGAGCGAGCCGGGTTGCACCAGCCCGCCGAGGCGAAACCGCTTGCCCGGCTGGACATGCTTCTCGGCGACCATGGTCGGGGTCGAGAAGAACACGATGGAGTCGCGCAGCGCGTTGAGCACCAGCGCAGCGGCGAGCGCGAGCACGGCGAGCGAGCCGCCGATGATGGTCATACGTCGCTGCTTGCGCGTCATGGCGTATCCGTTCTCCGCTCGTGTCGTCCTGGCATTGTCACCCGTCGAGCCCGAGATTCTTGAGGCCTTCGTTGAGCTGGCGCAGCCGCTCGGAATCGTTGGCAACTGCCTGGCGGGCATCGGCCGACGCGCCCAGCGCCTTGTCGCGATCGCCCATCACGAGATAGGCGCGCACCAGGCGAAGCCAGCCGTCGACATCGTCGCCGTTCTGCTTCAGCCGAGTCGCGAGACGCTCGACCATGCCGCGGATCATCGTGCCGCGATCGCCCTCGGTCATGTCCTTGGACGCGGCGATCGTCTCGTCCGACAGCGCCGGCATCGTGCCGCCGCCCCCGGCGCGAGCGAGCGATGACTGCACCAGCGGGCGCCACGGTGCATCCGCCGGTGCCTTTGCAAGCAGCGCGCGCCAGATATTGGCCGCATCGTCCTTGCGGCCATCCTGCTCGGCGGCCAAACCGAGGAAGTAGTTCGCCTTGGGATCATCGGCGTTGAGCGCATGCGCGCGCTCGAACTCGGTTTTGGCCTCGGCGGTCACCACGCCGTTGGCCGCCGCCGCGATCGCCTCACCGAGATCGGCCCTGCGCTCCGCGCTCTCGCCGTTATAGGTCAGCGAATTGCGATAGGCGCGCACCGCATCGTCGAAGCGGCCGAGCCGCTCCAGCACCGGTGCGAGCACGTTCCAGCCGCGGCCATCGGTTGGATTTTTCTCCAGATGTTGCTCGACCTGCACGACCAGATTCTCGAGCGACCGCGCCTGCCCGACCCCGCGCTCCCGTTGCGCCAGCGGAAAGTCGCGAAGCGCGGGCGAGCCGAGCGGAACATAGATCGCGACCGCGACCAGCGGCAGGCCGACGAGCGCCAGCACGGCGGCCGCGCGGCGCCATTTGAGATTGGATTTCGACTCTGGCACAGGCTCGGTGCCGGCGGCCGCAAGGAGCCTGCGGCTGATCTCGACACGCGCCGCTTCGGCTTCGGGCGCGGCGATCAGCCCTGCGGCGAGATCGCGCTCGATCTCAGCCAGCTGGTCCTTGTAGACCACGACCTCGCTGCCCTGATTTTCGACGCCCCGGTTCTGCGCACGGCCGAGCGGCCAGAGCACGGCGAAAATCGCCGCGACGGTCATCAGCGCGAACACGAACCATAGCGTCATCTGGCAAGCTTCCGGCAGCGCGCGAGTCGCGCCCATCAATGGCGTTACACCACGTGGCTTTACACTACGGCCGGACAAGGCGGCAATTGACAATTGTCAATTCGGCGCGAGCGCCCTCGCCCTGAAGCGCTGGAAATCCAACGGCTTAAGCGATCTCGAAGTCCACGCTCTGGGCGGCGTCCTCGCCGTGCCCGTTGATCGCCCTGAGGAAGTACGTTCCAGGCCTGATGGCGTCCGGCAGCCTGATGCGCAAAGCCCCGACCGGAACCGGTGACGCAATCCTCGTGACCGTCTCGGAGAGCTGCTGGCCGCTTGCCTTCTCGACCAGCACCACCTTCGCGCTGACCATCAGCCTTTGATATTTGGCAACAATGACGCGGTTCTCGATTTCAACGAAGCTGATAAGTGGTTTCATGCGCCCACAGATAGAAATTCCCCGTACTGCACGGGACCGTAGGGCTCGCCGCCGACAGCGTCAACTACAAATTGTGATCACGGAAAAATGCGCTTGAATCAGCTCGCGCGCGTCGATTTGCGCTCGCCTGTCGCGGCGTTCTCCGCGGCGCGGCTCATCAGCGAGGCGTAGTCGTCGCCGAACAGCACCTCGCAGAAGCGGATCGCGGCGTGAACCTGCTGTTGGCGGTAGGTGCGAACCTTGTGATCGGCGCCGCGCAGCGACTGAACCAGCGATTCCGTCGACCGCTCCACATATTGCTGGAGGTCGGAATAGGTGCGCAGCGTCACCTCGTTGATTGCGAGTTCGCTGGCATAGTTACGGCAGGTTGCGACGAAGTCGATCAGCGCCACCGTTTCTTCCACCTCGGTGGTGTCGATCCGCGCACCGGGCGGAATGTCCTTCTCGGCGCGCTGGCGCAGGATGCGGCGAACGCGGCCCGGCACGCTGTCGATCTCCGATTGCAGGGCATTGGAGATGTCGGCCCGGATCGAGGTCAGTTGCTTGCCCCAGGCTGAATCATTGCGCAGGTCGAGCTCGGTGCGCAGGCCCCGCACGCCGTCATGCAGCGCCTTCAGATTGTCGGCGACGGTGTCGAAACGGCTGCGCTTGATATCCATGCGCAGATTGGCGGCAACACAGGATAGGTCGTGCAGCGCCATCGTGACGGCGACGCCGTAAGGCGTCGCAGCGACGCGGATCTCGTCGTCGGAGGCGGCGATCTTGATGGCAAGGCGAATGATCTGCCACGGTGCGGTCATGCGCTGGACAACCGCCGACAGCGCGAAGGGCAGCATCTGTGGCGTCTGGAGCACGGGGATGTTGAGCGCCGCAGTCACCGAGGCGATCTGGGGATCGCCGAAGGCGCGCAGGAAGCGCGGCAGCTTTTCATTGAGCGTGCCGATGGCCTCGCGGACCGCAAGCACCGCGCCGATCGAATAGAGGTCCTCGATCACGTTCGGCGGGCCGACCCGGGCAAGCGCGCGCGACTTGTCGCCGCCGCCCGGCCCGGTCAGCGCGAAGATCGCGTCCGCGGCCGCGGTCTGGAGCTTTTGCGCGAGCGCCTCGACCTGGCCCGCACTGTCCGCGGCTGGCATGCGCGCCAGCGCCGCCTCGAGTTCGTTGATCTTGTCCGGGGCACCGTCGCGGCCGAGCCATTGCCAGATCGGTGGCAGCGAGGAACGGCGGATCTGCCCGACCCGGATCGGGGCACCGGCCTCGACCAGGAACGGTTCCAGCACCTGGAACAGCAGCCGCGACAGGTCGTCGGTCCGCGGCGGCGGGGCCTCATCGGCTTCAGTCTTGCGCACGATCTTGCGCAACTGCTCGAGCACCAGCGTCGCCACAGCCGTGTCCTGGCCGCGCTCGAGCGCGCGCTCGAACTCCCGCATCAGCAGCGCCTGCGCCTGCGGCGGGAGCTGCGCGAGATAGTCTCTCAGCCGCTCGATGGATGTCTGACTCATACGCCCGGTAATGCACGGTAAAGTGGCGGACGTGGGATGCGTCCGCCGCGATCATAGGGGGGCGCGCCTTAAGAAGCCGTTGAGGAAGTCATTCCGAATACCTCCGGTTTCGCCCGGAATCCCCAAATAAGTGTTTGGGATCAGAGTATTATATTCCGGGCAGCGCCAGCTCGGCCCGCAGGCCCCCGATCGGGGCGCTGCCGAGCGAAAGGCTGCCGCCATAGAGGGCGGCAAGGTCAGTCACAATCGACAGTCCGAGCCCCGAACCGGGCTTGGATTCGTCGAGCCGCTGGCCACGGCGGGAGACCTGGGCGCGCTCGGCCTCCGACAGGCCGCGGCCGTCGTCGTCGACGAGGATCCGCAGACGCGGCCCCGCGCCCGCCTGCTGCGGGGCCTCCACCAGGACCTCGATGAAGACCCGCGAGGCCGCCCATTTGCAGGCATTGTCGACGAGGTTGCCAACCATCTCCTCCAGATCCTGCCGCTCGCCGCGGAATTTTGCGGCCGGATCGGCCTTGGCCTCAATCACGATGCCGCGGTCGCGATAGATCTTCTCCATGGTCCGCCGCAACGCCTCAATGGCGGGCGCGACCTCCGTCACGGTGCCGACGACCGAGACCCTCGCCGCGATGCGGGCGCGCTCCAGGTGATGGGCGAGCTGGTCGCGCATCACGTCGGCCTGCTCCATGACCTTGGCCGCGAACGGATCGGCCGCGTGCGTCCCGGCCTCGTTGACGATGACCGAAAGCGGCGTCTTGATCGCGTGGGCGAGATTGCCGACATGGGTCCGCGCGCGCTCGACGATCTCGCGATTGGCATCGATCAGCGCATTGGTCTCGCGCGCCAGCGGCGCGATCTCGACCGGGAATTCGCCCTCGAGCCGCTCCGCCCGCCCGGAGCGGATGTCGGCGATCGATTCCGAGATGCGCTTCAGTGGCGCGAGGCCGAAGCGGACCTGGAATACGGTGGTCAGCAGCAGCACGATGCCGAGCGCCGTAAACGTGCCGCCGAGATAGTAGTCGAAGCTCCGCGTCTCGTCGAAAATCTCGGTGGAATCGCCGGCGACGCTGACGAGAAATTTACCGTCGCCGCCGAGATCGACGGGACGCTCGACCATGCGCAGGTTCTGGCCCTCGGGCCCGTCGACATAGGCGAGCCGGATGCCGGCAGCGGTGAGCTCGGTGCCCAGCTCCTCCAGCTTCGGCAGCTTCTTGTCCCAGAGCGATTTCGACGTGCGCACCTCCGGCTTTTCGGTGTCTGTACGCGTGATCTGCCAATACCAGCCGGACAGCGGCAGCGCGAACAACGGCTCGCCGAGGGATTGGAATTGGCGGTCGGGCGGCTCATCGGGGGTCGCGACCTCCGCGACGAGCGTGCGTAGAGAGAGATTGAGGCGGCGGTCGAAGGCACGCTCGGTGGCGTTCTTGTAGACCGAGGATAGCACCACGCCGGTGATGGCCAGGATCACCACGAGCCAGGCGGTCGCCGACAGGAACAGTCGGTTCGCAAGGGAACTCGCGGGCATCGGAATGATCCCGGAGGCGCGGGGTGGCATGGCGTCGGCGGTCATGACCGGACCAAGGCCCCTGTCGGACCGCGCGTCAAGCCCAGAGGCCTCAAGCAGCCGGCGGAGTCAGGAGATAGCCGAGGCCGCGGACGGTCTGGATGATGTCGACGTCGAGTTTCTTGCGGATGCGGCCGACAAAGACCTCGATCGTGTTGGAGTCGCGGTCGAAATCCTGGTCGTAGAGATGCTCGACCAGCTCGGTGCGCGACACCACGCGCCCGGAATGGTGCATCAAATAGGCCAGAAGCCGATATTCGTGCGAGGTCATCTTGACCGGATTTCCGGAGACGCTGACCCGGCCGGTCCTGGTGTCGAGCGTGACCGGGCCGCAGCTGAGTTCGCTCTGGGCGTGTCCAGTCGAACGGCGCAGCAGCGCGCGGATACGCGCCAGCACCTCCTCGAGATGGAAAGGCTTTGCGACGTAATCATCGGCGCCGGCGTCAAAACCCTGCACCTTGTCGCTCCAGCGGTCGCGCGCGGTGAGGATCAGGACCGGCATGGTGCGGCCGTTGCGGCGCCAAGCTTCCAGCACCGAGATGCCATCCTTCTTCGGCAGGCCGATATCGAGCACCACGGCATCATACGGCTCGTTGTCGCCGAGGTAATGCCCCTCCTCTCCATCGAAGGCGCGATCGACGACATAGCCGGCGTCGGTCAGCGCCTTGGTGAGCTGGCGATTGAGATCGGGGTCATCCTCAACAACGAGCAGGCGCACGCTTCTCTCCAAAGATAGGCTGCAAGGATAGGCCGTGATTGACAGCCTAAGATGAGCAATTCCGGCGTGAACCGAGTATGAACGCGGGGAACCGCTGACGTTACTTTTTGGTCATATACGACTTGTTGGGCCGACGCGACTGCGCCCGCCAGGCCAGCGGACGAGCCGACAGCATGGCGGGCGCAATCTGCCGCGTTACACGGCGAGTCGGAAGACGGATGTCCCGTCAGCTTGCCGTCAGGTTCGGAAGAACACGAACCAGACGACAGCGAGGATCAGGATCGCAAGCCCGGTCGAGATGGCGAGCAGCGCGGCCACCGACGGCCCGGGTTCGCCCTGGCGTGCCTCGGTCGCGGTTTCGACGATCTGACGTTGCTCGCGCGTGGTTGCCATGGTGACCTCAATCTCCGGCTGTCGCCTCCGATTGCCGCGACCTCCTCGCGGCCTGATGTCGGGGGCAACGCCCGATCCGATGCGATGTTCCGACTTTTGCCGCTCGATCAGGCAGCAACCATGCGCCCGGCGACCGGTTAACGCAGTTGCAAGATTCCGCGCCGGGCCGTGTATGATTCGGTGTTCCCCGATGATAACGTAGTCGGTCTGTCCTTATTGCGTTTGGAGTAGCCCATGGCCCCCCGCGCCAATTGGAAGGGTTTTCTGCGTCTCTCGCTCGTGACCTGCCCGGTCGCGCTGTATCCGGCCACGTCGGATACCGAGAAGGTCTCGTTCAACCAGATCAACCGCAAGACCGGCCACCGGATCAAATACCTCAAGGTCGACGCCGAAACCGGTGACGAAGTGACCTCCGAGGACATCGTCAAGGGCTACAAGGTCGACACCGACACCTATATCGAGGTCACCAAGGACGAGCTCGACGACATCGCGCTCGACTCGACCCACACCATCGAGATCGACGAGTTCGTGCCGAAGACCGACATCGACAACCGCTATCTGATCCGCCCCTATTACCTCGTACCCGACGGCAAGGTCGGCCACGACGCCTATGCGGTGATCCGGGAGACCATCCGCAGCATGGACAAGGTCGCGATCGGCCGCGTGGTGCTGACCAACCGCGAGCACATCATTGCGCTGGAGCCGCTCGAGAGCGGGCTGATGGGCACGCTGCTGCGCTATCCCTACGAAGTGCGCAGCGAGACCGAGTATTTCGACGACATCCAGGACGTCAAGCTGACGAAGGACATGCTCGACCTCGCCAAGCACATCGTCGAGAAGAAGTCCGGCGCGTTCGAGCCCGAGCTGTTCGAGGATCATTACGAGACCGCGCTGATCGACCTCATCAACAAGAAACGCGCGGGCACTCCGATCGCGGCCAAGGCGACGCCAAAGAGCGGCGGCAACGTCATCAACCTGATGGATGCGCTGAAGAAGAGTCTCGCAGGCGAGAAGGACGCGGCGCCGGTGGCGAAGGTCGCCAAGGAGACGGTCAAGGCCAAGAAACCGAAGAAGCGCGTCGAGGGCCAGCGCGAGATGCTTTTGCCCATCGCCGGCAAGGGCGGCAAGGAAGCAGCCGCCAAGGAAGCGGCGCCGAAGAAGGCCGAGAAGCCGGTGCGCACGACGGCACGGACGAAAAAGGCCGGCTGACGGCATCGTATCCATCGACCGCCGCGATGCCTCCCCCATCGATCGGGCGGCCCGTCGACAGACAGCCTCAACAATCCGTTAAGCGGGGCCGCCATCTCCGGCGCGACCGCACCATCATGCTGCCCCGGGTATTCATACGGGAGATAAAATTAACGATCGATTCCCCTTGCGCGCAGCATGGTCGCGCCATCGATTGAGCCAAGAACGGCGCGCCCGTGCAGAAGCAGGAAGTCCGGAAGAACTATATCGGTCTCGTGAACGACACGAGCGAGGACGAGCAGACCGCCGACACGGCACTGCGGTCGCAGCCCCACGTCATTGCCTATCTGCTCGGACGCCTCGCAGACGCGCTGAAGGGGCGTCACAAGGGCACACCGGGGCCCATCGCGCGCTGAGACGGCGCGCTGGAGAGACTGACGGTTTGTGTCCACTTGAAGGGGTTCGAGAAACCATAGTTTAACGGGTGTTACCTTATGACGCATCAGGCGAGGTTCGCCGAGCCTGCACGTTTGACGCGCGTAAAACCTAGTCGATCAATTTACCATTTTGATAATGAGCCGAGCATACATTGGACCGAATGATGAGGAGTTGGCGATGACTTTGCTCAGGTCTTTCCTTGCCGATGAGAACGGCGCCACCGCGATCGAGTACGGTCTGATTGCCGCCGGCATCGCACTTGCGATCGTCACGATCGTGCAGAGCACAGGCAGCGCGCTCCTCAACAACAAGTTCAACTCCATCAGCTCGGCGATGAAGTAACGCCGCAATCTCCCCATCGCGAGCGCAGCGAAGCAATCCGGAGTCTTTCCGCGGAAAGGATTCTGGATTGCTTCGCTGCGCTCGCATGACGGCGTGCGGGCGACGGTGCCGTTCTTCCACTCACTTTTCAAACAGCGGACACACCTCCGCGCTCCCGCGGCTCTCGCCCGAGTTTTGCGCTTTGCTCTCGCCCTCATCGAGACAAGGGCGCAGGGAAGGCCGGGCGCCGGCTGGCACCCGAGATCCCGTGTGCGATCAAACGCGCACGGGTGGACCACAGGTGACGCCGGGACATCCCGGCCTTCCCTGCGCGGATGGTTTTAACGGTGTCCTTCGTGCTCTCCCCGGGGAGCGATGCACTATTGCCCCCGTCGCCATGCAGATGGCTGACGCGCGTGCCCGGTCGGGCCGCCACATCACCGCATGACTTGACGCACAGACCCCGGGCGTCAGGACCACACGACTTCTCCGTCCGCGCACATCCCCACTCTTTCATCCGCGACGGCTGGCGTGCGCTCACCATCGCGGCCGAACGGAGATGCTGTCAGCGCCGTGTCGTATCGCGCCTGTGGCTGCTCACGGTCTCCCGCCCTGCAACCAACCTCGCGCGCCGACGCCGTCGCGGCCACCGCACCCCTGCCCGCGTCCCGTGACGGTCGCGAAACGCCCCTTGTGGCGAGCCGAGGTGACGCGACACATACGGTAAAACAGAATTTCTGTAAATACGAATATTTTGACGGCGGCCGATTGACCCGCGGCTTGCGTGTTTTGCCCGTTGGGCAGCACAAGGGATTGTAGCCCGGACGGAGCGAGCGAAATTCGGTCACAGTCACGTAGCCGTGGTCTGGTTCTGCGGTACCTTTATTCAATATGCAATGAACGACATCCGAGGAGTCGGCACCTAACTCCCAACCGTCTCCGACGACTCGACGTCCTCTCGCGAACCAAACAATCGATGACCTAGTGGTTCAAGCGTGCGAACTATCTCTTCCGACAAATCCGCTGCCATAGCCGGATCACTCGATTCAACGTTAGCTCTTAGATTGAAGGCTGCCTTGGCCCACCACTTCCAGAGCACGATCTCATCACGCTGAGCCGCCACGCCGCGCATGTCGGATAACAGAACCCGCGCCATGTGAGGGTCCTGCGATCCAAAATAATATCCCAGATTCACTGCGGTCTGGGCCCACGAGTCCCAGAGCTGAGCGTCGTCACGTAGCACAGCAGCGTGCCAAATCTCTATGAGCAGCGCTCGTGTCGCCGCTAGATCGCTTGATCCAAGTCCCCGGGTGAAATTGATGCAAGCATCACCCCACTGTTCCCAGATCGCAGCGTCGTTACGTTGCGCTGCGACACTGCGCATATCGTCCAGCAAAGCTTGCGCCGCGCCCGGATCAAGCGGCCCGCTGTCGTGCACCAGATTGTACGCAGCCTGAGCCCAAAGTTTCCAAAGTGGGGCTTCGTCTCGGTGTTCCGCTAGGCCGCGCATCTCATCCAGCAAGGCGCGCGCCGCGAGCACATCGTATAATCGGAGGTTAGTTATTAGACGGAAGGCGGCCCTGGCAAATTGTTCCCAGAGCCGTGCACCGCCACGCTCCTTCGCTACGTTGCGCACGTCGTCTAACAAGGACCGCGCTGCGACAAGATCGCTTGATCCATCCGTCAACCAGACGGCGGCCATAGCCCAAAACTCCCAGAGCGAGGCTTCGTCACGCCGCGCTGCCACGTCGCCCAGGTCGTCCAGCAACCGGCGCGCAGTAGCGGGGTCTCGTGCTCCCAAAACCTGGGCCAGATTGACGGTTGCCATGGCCCATTGCACCCAGAGCGCGGACTCGTCACGACGCACAGCCACACTGCCTATATCGTCCAGCAAGGCTCGCGCTGCAGCCGGATCGCGTACTCTCAGGTCAATAGTTAGATTGACGGCAGCCTTGGCCCAAAATTCCCAGAACTGTGCACCGCCATTCTCCGTCGCCAGATCGTGCATATCCTCCAACAAGGCCCGCGCACCTGCTGGATCGCGCAACGGGAGGGTGCTCATCAGATTGACGGCGGCCATTGACCAGGCCAATTGGGGTTTCCGTTCCGCCAATGGACGTTTTCGCACCCAACGAAGCATCTCGTGGCCGGGGAGATCGCGATGCGCTAACAGCACAAACTGTGCCATGCCAAGCGGGTTGGATCGCCATGCGAGTCCGCAGAATCGAGCGCGATCTTCATTCGAGAGATTGCTCTGAGCGAGGCAACCCAGCGCGAAATGCTCACCGACGATGTCCGGCTCCAAAGGCGCAATATCTTCACCGGACTCCCTACCCGTCATCGCGAGAAACATCATCGGATGGCGGTCAACATCCCAAGATGGAAGCAACTTCTCCGCAAGGAGCGACAGCGCTCCAACACGCAGCCCTCCCAACATTGTTGCCAAGGCCAAAAGCCGCTCTTCCTTGGCCGTCATTCCTGCCGGCTTCCAGTATGCTTGGCGATCACGATCGATGACTTGGTCGAGCAAGCGGTCAGCGTCAAAATGACGGATATCGTGGCCTGCAACGATGGCATCAGCGATAAAATACGCAAACAGCGCGCGGCGCTCCCCGTCGATCTGACTAAGAGCCCCCAGCGTTCGGCTCTTTTCCGGCAAAGCTTTTCCAGCCTGCTGGAATACAAACTCGAAAATAGGCCAAGGATCAGAAATAGCCACCAGATGCAAATTAGGGAAGCGGTCAGCGTTGACCTGCGCTCTTGTCGTTCCAATCCCTACTATCTTGTCGAGCCAATCACCCTCGCCCGAGCGTTCGACGAGGAGAACACGTACCGGCGCGGCAAGCTTCAATGTGCCGTCGGCCATGCTTCGCCCAGCCACCGCCCGAAGAATTCGGCCTACACGATCTGTGTCGCGGGCCGCGTAATCGATCACGATGAGCGTCGGCATTAGCGGCTGCCATCGACCCCAATCGGGCTCCTGTCCATCTTGAGATAGAAACCCGGCGTGCCACTCACTATGGATAGCTAGACAAAGCTCTAGTGCCATTCGGCTTTTTCCGACTCCTCCAGAGCCGTGGATCACCATCCAACGAAACCGCTGCTCTAGGTTACCCAGGAAATCCAGTAAAAAACCGACCTCTGTCTCGCGCCCGAAGAACGGCAGCACGCGAGCGCTGTATATAAAGCGTGTGATGTGCCCGGGATTGACGTGATTAAGGCGCAGCAACGGTGCCCGATAGTCTGCCTCGACACCGCCCGGCGGAATACCCTCTACCAGCAAGAATTTCTTCAAGATTAGAAAGCTGGTGCAGCCAGAAGTTGCCGGCTTGACAATAGCGCGGTGGCCAACGCCGCCGACAACCTGATAACTCGGGCTCCAAGGCCCCATAGCGCTTACCGCCCCCACAATGGCGTCGTCCGCTGCTCCAACATATTCGGTGATGACCCGCCTGTCGGCCTTCGCTTGTCCCCACGCGACGCCAAGGGAGTGCAAAAACTCGGAATTGGGATCCAGGTCCTCGGCTTGCTTGCTGGTTAGAGGTATATGCTTCAGCAGGGTGGCGAAGCCGGAGCCTTGATGCGGTGTAGCAAAAGTCAACAAACGGCTCACACGCAACGGCTGACTGCTGTTCAATCTCTCTGCGATATAGTACCGCGCTACAAGGCCTCCCTGACTGTGTGCGATCAGGGCTATGTCAGAATACTCCGCATAGCGGGTTTCGATCTCGGTCTTTAAACTAACTGAGCAGATCGCAAGCGAGGGTTTCGATCCAATCGCCCCGCTGCTGTATTCAAACGTCCTTACATCATACAGCTCCTTAAGCTCTGTATCCTCGCGTATTAATTCGGGAAACCTTTGCCAGGTACCGTTTGCCGTTCCGCCAAGACCATGGATGAATAGCACCAACTTTCTCATTGGAGTCTCGCCTTCGCTCTGCTCCGCAATATCGTCAGTCAAGTATGAGGCCCATTTACACTACCACAACGTGAGAAGCCCCAAACAGCAAATCCGGTTGTAGGCTGAGGAGAAGTTCGGGCTACGGCCGCTATCGCGTTAGCGCGTGCCGAGACCCGCACATTGGATCGCGGAGGAGAATCCGCAGGCGCTTGGCGACGGGTTGATAGGATTTCTGGCCGACGCAAGAACGTAGCCCGGATGGAGCGCGCGGCGAAATTCGGGCGGCTGTCCTCTCATCCCTTGCGAAGCGTCCATCGCTCCTGGGGCTCGTCAGCCCAACAGGCGCCAAGACCAAGCATCGTGATCCAGGTCTCCGCAAGCTTGCCGTCCTCGATACGATAGGCCTGCATACCGGCGCGGCTGCGCGTCTCGCCGGTCGTCTGATCCGGCCAGACAAAAGTGAAGCGGAACCACGCACGATCCGACGTGAAAGAGTGATCATAGACGACGACCCTGATTCCAGGCCGGTCTGTGTGTACGGCCCGCAATTCTGCCGCGTATTCGTCTCGCGTCACGGACCGGTCGCCCTTCTCATCGTGACGAATGTAATGTGGTCCCACGCAGTCTGGGATCAGATCGTATTGGCCTTCATGCCAGACCCGTTCCCAACGATCGAAAAGAGCGCGCACATTGTCGGCCATGTCACCTCCAAAATTGAGATCCAGCTCGCGATTTTAGGCTACACTGCAAATCTCCTGCCGAAATGCAGACCTCACACCGAGAAATCTCGCGAGCCCCCGAAAGATGCGAATGAAAAGCGCGACACTCCTTGCATTCAGTTTTGCACTTGCTGCGCTCTGGTCGCAGGACAGCGCGAGTGCACAGACTTCGGGCGCGCCGCCGGTTTCGCTTGCTCCTCCGTCGAGCAACGCTCCAAAGGTATCGCCACCTCAAGCAGGCACCAAAAATTCCAAACCCTCGGCAAGGCACAATGGCGAGCCGCCATCGGTGGCGAACGACACCCTCCCGCCTCTGCCGCCGCCAAATGCGGCCACCGACTATGACGGCTTCAGTGTCGGCGCCGGCGAAGACAACGACACGCCCGATCAGACGCTGCCTGCCGCGAGGTCTCGCGCGGCAAAAGGCGCCAAGCCCAATCCGGATACAAATGGCGTCGATCAAGAGGATGAGGCGCTGAAACGCAAGCTGACGATCTGCAAGATCTGCAAGTAGAAGCCTCGCCGCATACCTGACCTACCACAACGCAGCGAGCCCGTGCTTTACGCATCGCCAAAATCCTGATCCTCTCTCATCAATCAGCCGGATCAACCGGCCATGCCAGGGAGAGAGACGCCATGAAGCTTGGCACCGCCATTGCGGAAATCATGCGGCGCGAGGGGATCGAGATCCTCTGCGGTTATCCCGTCAATCATCTGATCGAGCACGCGGCAAAAGCCGAGATCCGCCCCGTGATGGTGCGGCAGGAGCGCGTCGGCATCCATATGGCGGACGCGATCTCGCGGGTGACGTCGGGACGCACGATCGGCGCGTTCTGCATGCAGCATGGGCCGGGCGCGGAGAACGCGATGGGCGGCGTCGCGCAATGCTTTGGCGAATCCGTGCCTGTGCTGGTGCTGCCGATGGGCTATCAGCGCAGGCTTTCGCATATCGAGCCGAACTTCAATTCCAGCGAGGCGATGAAACCGTTCTCGAAATCCTCCGAGCCGATCATTCTCGCCGCCGAGGTCGCCAACATCTTTCGACGCGCGTTTACAAAGCTGAAGAACGGCCGCGGCGGGCCGGTGATCGTGGAAATTCCCGCCGACATGTGGAATGAGGAGGTGCCGGAGCCGCTGAACTACACGCCGGTGCTGCGCACCCGCTATGGCGCCGACCCCGTGCACGTGAAGGAAGCCGCCGCTATCCTCGTCACCGCCAAGCGGCCGGTGATCTATGCCGGCCAGGGCGTGCACTACGCGCAGGCGTGGCCGCAGCTCAAACGCCTCGCCGAGCGACTGGCCATTCCCGTCACCACCAGCCTCGGCGGCAAGTCGTCGTTTCCGGAAACGCATCCGCTGTCGCTCGGCTCCGGCGGCCTCGCAGTGCCGCGCGCGGTACCGATGTTTCTTGGCGAGGCCGACGTCATCTTCGGCATCGGCTGCTCCTTCACCGAGACCAGCTTTGGCATCGCCATGCCGAAGGGCAAGACCATCATTCATTCGACGCTCGATCCGAGCCATCTCAACAAGGACGTCGAGACGAAGATCGGCCTGGTCGGCGATGCCGGGCTCGTGCTCGATGCGCTGCTGGAGGAGATCGGCAAAACCGTCACGTCTGATCGCGATGCCTCCGCGGTCGCCGCCGAGATTGCCGCGTCCCACAAGGAATGGCTTGCCAAGTGGATGCCAAAACTCACCAGCAATGATGCGCCGCTCAATCCTTATCGTGTGCTGTGGGACCTCCAGAACACCGTCGACATCAACAACACCATCATCACCCATGATGCCGGCAGCCCGCGCGACCAGATCTCGCCGTTCTGGAGGGCGGTCGAGCCGCTGTCCTATCTCGGTTGGGGCAAGACGACACAGCTCGGCTATGGCCTGGGGCTTGCGATGGGCGCAAAACTCGCAAAGCCCGACAAGCTCTGCATCAATGTCTGGGGCGATGCGGCGATCGGCTTCACGGGAATGGATTTCGAGACCGCGGTGCGCGAGCGCATCCCGATCCTATCGATCCTGCTCAACAATTTCTCGATGGCGATCGAGTTGAAGGTGATGCCGATCTCGACCGAAAAGTATCGCTCGACCGACATTTCCGGCGACTATGCCGCGATGGCGCGCGCCTTCGGCGGCTATGGCGAGCGGGTGACGAGGCCGGAGGACATCGTGCCCGCGATCAAGCGCGGCATCCAGAAGACCAAAGAGGGCACGCCGGTGCTGCTGGAGTTCATCACCAGCAAGGAAACCGAGGTCTCGCGGCCGGGGACCTGAGCGGCCCCCAGAGGATAGCGGGCGGAAGGTGCTTTCATGAATCTGGCGCGGCTCATTCGGCGTCAACTCCTTTCGCTGTCCGGCGTCGGCCTCATGCTGGGCGCGCTGTTTTTCGCGGCCGCGCTGACGCCGACGCTGGTCCCGCGCAGCTATCTCACGCAAGGTGTCCTCACCGGCGGCTGCTTTGCGATCGGCTACCTCGCCGGTGTGCTGTGGCGCCGGCTGTGGCACTATCTCGAGCTGCCCGAGCCTTCAGCACGCGCGAGATCGATGGCGAATGCACTTGCCGCCGTCGTCTGCCTGCTCGTCGTCATCGTCTTCCTCTGGCGTACCGCCGAATGGCAGAACTCGATCCGCGCCGTGATGAAGATGGCGCCGGTCGAGACGGCGCATCCGTTCAAGGTCTGTGTCATCGCGCTAGTCTCGTTCGTCGTGCTGCTGGTGCTGGGGCGGCTGTTCGCTCTTGTCGCCCGCTTCCTCGCAACGCGCACACGGCGCGTCATTCCGCGGAAGGTCGCGAACGTCCTCGGCGTACTGGCTGCAGGCCTGCTGTTCTGGTCGATCGCCAGCAATGTCCTGATCCGCACGGCGTTCAACGCGCTCGACTCCTCCTTCCGCGAGCTCGATGTTCTGCTCGAGCCCGAGCGGCCGCAGCCGACCGCGTCCGACCGGACGGGAAGCCAGGCGTCGCTGGTGAAGTGGAAAGAGCTCGGGCGCATGGGCCGCCGCTTCATTGCCTCAGGCCCGACCGCAGCCGAGATCGGCGCCGTCACAGGACGGCCCGCCCGCGACCCCGTGCGGGTCTATGTGGGCCTCGCCAGCCGCGACACGGCGCAGGCGCGCGCCCGGCTTGCGCTCGACGAGCTCAAGCGCCAGCACGGTTTTGACCGCAAAGTCCTGATCGTGATCACACCGACCGGCACCGGCTGGATCGATCCGTCCGCGATGGATACGGTCGAATATCTCCACCATGGCGACGTCGCGAGCGTCGCGATGCAGTATTCCTATCTCAACAGCCCGCTGTCGCTGCTGTTTCAGCCCGAATACGGCGCAGAGGCGGCGCGCGCGTTGTTTGCGGAGATCTACGGCTACTGGACGACGCTGCCGAACGACAGACGGCCAAAACTGTATTTGCACGGGCTCAGTCTCGGCGCGCTGAACTCGGAAAAATCCGCCGAGCTGTTCGAGACGATCGGCGATCCAATCGCCGGCGCGCTGTGGAGCGGGCCGCCGTTCGAGAGCCGCAACTGGCGCTCGATCACCGCGAACCGCAATCCGGGATCGCCGGCCTGGCTTCCCGAATTCCGCGACGGCCGCTTCGTGCGCTTCATGAACCAGAACGGGCCGACGGTATCTCCAGATGCGCCCTGGGGCCCAATGCGCGTCGTCTATCTGCAATATGCCAGCGACGCGATCACCTTCTTCGCCTATCGCGACGCCTATCAGGCCCCGGCCTGGATGACGGCGCCACGCGGGCCGGACGTGTCGCCGGAGCTGCGATGGTATCCCGTCGTCACGATGCTGCAGCTCGCGCTCGACATGGCGGTTGCGACCAATACGCCGATGGGCTTTGGCCATGTCTACGCGCCCGAGCACTATGTCGATGGCTGGGTCGCGGTGACCGATGTCCATGACTGGTCTGCCGAGGCGCTAGCGCGACTCAGGGAGCAGCTTGCGACGAAGGCGCGGAAGGCGAACACAGGCGATGCCGACGACGATCCAGACCGCGGCGGCTAGCGGTCGCTACTCCGCCATCTCGACCGGCTGCGTGACGGACGGACCGGCCAGCGGCCGTTCCTCCATCATGATCAGGCAGAGCGAGGCGGTGGTCATCAACGCGGTGGCGGCGCCAAAGACGTAGCGGAACGCATGCCGCATATCTTCGACCGGGATCGCCGGGATGGCGCCGGCAGCATGATGTTCACCGGCGAGCGGAATGTCGGCACCGAGCGCGATCAGCAGGATCGCGGCAAACGCTGCGACCATGAACGAAGACATCAGCGAGCGGAAGAAGTTCATCGCCCCGGTGATGGTGCCGACCTGCGGACGCGCGACCGAGTTCTGGAGCGAGACCACGCAGACCGGGAAGGTCGTGCCGAGGCCGAGCGCGAACGCGGCCATCAGCGTCAACAGCCCCCATAGCGGCAAGGCCGTCAGCGTGAGGCCGAGCGCGCAGATCGCGGCCCAGGATGTGCCGACAATGGCGACGCGCTTGTAATGCTTGGCGCGCGCCATGGTGCGGCCGGCGATGGCCGCACCTATGGTCGAGACCGCCGCAAGCGGAATAAGCGCAAGCCCCGCCTCGCTGGCGGTGAGGTGGTAGACCGACTCATAGTAGAGCGGCAGCTGCACGGTAAGGCCGGTCATCGCTCCGAGCGCGCAGCCACCGGCGGTCAGCGCGAACGGCGCGACCGAGCCCGAGAGCAGCGGCAGCGGCAGGAACGGCTCGTCGGCGCGGCGCGCGTGCCATACGAAGGCAACGACGAGCGCGACGGCGGCGCCCACCATCGACAGCACGGTCGGCGACAGCCATTTGTAGCGCGTGCCGCCCCAGGTCAGCACCAGCATGAAGACGACGGCAGAGGCCATCAGCAGCACGCCGCCGAGCCAGTCGACCTTGCGCTTGCGGTGGAACACTGGGATCTTCTTCATCTTCGGCAACAGCAGCGCAAGTGCTGCGGCGGTGAGCGGAAGGTTGATCCAGAAGATCATCGACCAGTGCAGATGCTCGGCGAACACGCCGCCGATCACCGGGCCGAGAATGCCGCCGACCATCCACACACTGGAGAAATAGGCCTGGTACTGGCCGCGCTCGCGCGCGCTCACGACATCGGAGATCACGGTCTGCACCACCGGCATGATGCCGCCGCCGCCGAGGCCCTGAAGGCCGCGCGCGAGAATCAGCATCGGCATGCTCGGCGCGACCGCGCACAGCACCGAGCCCGCGACGAACAGGCTCAGCGAGACGATGATCATGACCTTGCGGCCATAGATGTCGCTCAGCGTCCCGAACACCGGCGCGACCGCGGTCGAGGCGAGCAGATAAGCGGTGATCACCCAGGACAGGTTCGAGACATCCTGGAACTGGCGTCCGATGGTCGGCAGCGCAGTGGCGACGATGGTCTGGTCGAGCGCGGCCAAAAACATCGTCAGCATCAGGCTGATCACGATGGTCCGCACCTCGTCCTTCGACAATGGCGCGGGCGGCGCGAGGGAGGGAGCGTCATCGACGCTCATGACCTCGCCCGGAAGGCGGGTCAATTCCTCGGCGATGTCATCGGGCAAAGTCTGGATATCGGCAGTTTGGCTGCTCTGCCGTGCGATCTTGTTCATTTCGGGCGTGTCAGACGTCGTCTTGGTTGCGGCGCAAAGCCGCGAAGGATTCGTTCTATAAACCCAATCTAGACAGCAAACTTCTTCTCAGGCAGGCACCGCGGCGCATGGGTGCATCCCGCCGCGGGGTCATCCCGAAGACGTGATCTGAGAGTGCGGGCGGATCAGTCCCGATCAGTCCGTTTTCAATCCTTGGGACGGCGCTTCAGGCGTGCCCGCTTCGGCAGCTGCCCCGGCCATTGCACGATGTGGTGCTCGAGCTCCTCGTCCGGGATGTCCCGCTCGCTGCCCTCGACCCGGCCGCGTACGGAGACGCCGGCCTCGTGCACGGTGTTGGGATCGCCGGAGACCAAGGGATGCCACCAATAGAGGTCTCTGCCCTCGGCGACGAGCTTGTAGCCGCAGCTCGGCGGCAGCCAGTTCAGGGTCCGGACATTGGCGGGCGTCAGGCGGACGCAGTCCGGAACCTTGTCGGAGCGATTCGGGTAGTCCTTGCAGGCGCAGCTCGCCCCATCGAGCAGCTTGCAGCCGACATGGGTGAAATAGATGTCGCCGGTATCCTCATCTTCGAGCTTGTTCAGACAGCAGCGGCCACAGCCGTCGCACAGGCTCTCCCATTCGGCGTCCGACATCTCTTCCAACGTCTTGGTTTTCCAGAAGAATCCATCCTGGTCTGAGGGGCGTTTGGGAGCTGCGGTCATGCGTTCGACACGTCTCGAAAGAGCTACGGCTGATGTCATCTACGGCGGGCCTGATGGCGCTGCAAGCAACGCCCTGACAAGGCCCGTAATGAACCGGGGTTCAATTAGGTCTGTTGTTCAAAATGGCGAGCCTGACCATTGGTTTATAGTCCCCACTCGGCTAGAAGAACAGCAAGTCCCCAACGGTCGCGCGCCGGGCGCCTTGGGTTTGCCGCAACATTCCCGCAAGACGTCTCGGTGCCGCCCCGGCCGGGTGCTTGAACGCTTTCGAACCGAGCCTCAAGGGTTCTAGGTGGTCCAGAACACACCATCCAACTGGAAGAGCCGCGTCCGGAATTTCTTTCTGGACCTCGACGCGCGCATCGACTCCTCGCTGTTCTCGTCGGCCAAGGGCATCCGCGAGCTCTACGAGCGCTACTCGACCTTCATGGATCGCTTCTATGTGGGGCGGTGGAAGCGCTGGGTGTTCATCGAGCCGCTGTCGGAGGCTGCGACCATCGGACTCGGCGGCCTGGTGCTGCTGCTGACGCTTGCGATCCCCGCCTTCCGCGAGACCGCGGACGAGGACTGGCTGAAGAAGTCCGACCTCGCGGTGACCTTCCTCGACCGTTACGGCAATCCGATCGGCAGCCGCGGCATCAAGCACAACGACTCGATCCCGCTGGAAGATTTTCCGGACGTGCTGATCAAGGCGACGCTTGCGACCGAAGACCGCCGCTTCTACGACCATTTCGGCATCGACATCGCCGGCACCGCCCGCGCGCTCGTCACCAACGCGCAGGCCGGCGGCGTTCGCCAGGGCGGCTCCTCGATCACGCAACAGCTCGCGAAAAACCTGTTCCTGAGCAACGAGCGCACCATCGAGCGCAAGATCAACGAGGCCTTCCTCGCGGTCTGGCTGGAATGGCGTCTCACCAAGAACGAGATTTTAAAACTCTATCTCGACCGCGCCTATATGGGCGGCGGCACTTTTGGCGTCGACGGCGCGGCGCATTTCTACTTCAACAAATCCGCGCGCGACGTGACCTTGGCCGAAGCCGCCATGCTCGCCGGCCTGTTCAAGGCGCCGACCAAATACGCGCCGCACATCAACCTGCCCGCCGCGCGTGCCCGCGCCAACGTCGTGCTCGACAATCTCGTCGACGCCGGCTTCATGACCGAGGGCCAGGTGTTCGGCGCCCGCCGCAACCCGGCCTTCGCCGTCGACCGCCGCGACGAGGCTTCGCCGAACTATTATCTCGACTACGCCTTCGACGAGATGCGCAAGCTGGTCGACACCTTCCCGAAATCCTACACCGAGCGCGTCTTCGTGGTGCGGCTTGCGATCGACACCAATGTGCAGAAGGCCGCGGAAGACGCGATCGAGAACCAGCTGCGCCAGTTCGGCCGCGACTATCACGCCACCCAAGCCGCGACCGTCGTGTCCGATCTCGACGGCGGCATCCGCGCCATGGTCGGCGGCCGCGATTACGGCGCGAGCCAGTTCAACCGCGCGGTCGACGCCTATCGCCAGCCCGGCTCGTCGTTCAAGCCCTACGTCTACACCACCGCGCTCTTGAACGGTTTCACGCCGAACTCGGTCGTGGTCGACGGCCCGGTCTGCATCGGCAATTGGTGTCCGCAGAACTATGGCCATTCCTATTCCGGCGCGGTGACGCTGACGCAGGCGATCACGCGCTCGATCAACGTCGTGCCGGTCAAGCTGTCGATCGCGATCGGCCAGAAGGAGCAGCCGAAGGCGCCGAACCCGGCCAAGATCGGCCGCGCCAAGATCGTCGAGGTCGCGCGCCGCTTCGGCATCAAGGCTCCCCTGCCCGACACGCCGTCGCTGCCGATCGGCTCGGACGAAGTCACCGTGATCGAGCATGCGGTGGCCTATGCGACGTTCCCGAACCGCGGCAAATCGGTGACGCCGCATTCGGTGCTGGAGGTGCGCACCGGCGCCGGCGATCTGGTCTGGCGCTGGGACCGCGACGGACCGAAGCCGCGGCAGGCCATTCCTGCCAACATCGCCGCCGACATGGCCGGCATGATGAGCCACGTCGTCAGCGAAGGCACCGCGCGCCGCGCCGCGCTCGACGGCATTCCGACCGCGGGCAAGACCGGCACGACGAATGCTTATCGCGACGCCTGGTTCGTCGGCTACACCGGCAATTTCACCTGCGCGGTCTGGTACGGCAATGACGACTATTCGCCGACCAACCGCATGACCGGCGGCTCGCTGCCGGCGCAGACCTGGCACGACATCATGGTCGCGGCGCATCAGGGCGTCGAGGTGCGGGAGATCGCCGGCATCGGCATGGGCCAGAAGCTGCCACCTGAACGCGTTGCCAACGCGCAGGCCAATGCGGCACCGAAGGTGCTGGAGACCAAGCCCGGTCCGCCGCCCGTGCTGACCAAGCGCGGTGCCGACATTCTGGTGCGCGTCGAGAAGCTGCTTGATGACGCCGCCAAGACCGCGACCAAGTCGGCCACCGACGACACGACGAAGCCGGCCAAGCCGGCCTCGGCGTCGAGCGCGCTCGCCTTCCCGCAGAACTACGCGGCGGAAGACAACGCGAACGCATCCACCCCGCGCAAGAACTGACAAGACCCGTGCGGCTGATCCTGATCACATTGACGGCTCTGTTGCTCGCGGGCGTGGTCGGCGTCGGCGCGACCTGGATGACGACGACGCGCGGCACCGAGATCGGCGCGCTGACCATCGGCCCCTGGACGGCGCGCCCGCGCACCGGCACCGCCGACGTCGATCCCTATTCGCGCGCCACCATCGTGCGCAACGGCGAGCTGCCGATCGGCACCGGCGACGGCGTCGCCTTCACCGCGACCGCCGACGACAAGAAGAAGGCGCTCGACGGCCGCTGCGACGTGGTGGTCTCCGGCGTGACGCCGCCGGCGCGGTTCTGGACGCTGACGCTCTACGACCGCAAGGGCCATCTCGTCGCCAACTCGCTGCAACGCTACGGCTTCACCAGCCAGGAGATCATCCGCCAGTCCGACGGCACGTTCGAGATCCGCATCGCATCGCGCTCGCGCGCCGGCAACTGGCTGCCGACCGGCGGCATCGAGCGCTACGCGCTGATGCTGCGGCTCTACGACACCCCTGTCGGCGTTGCGACGCGCACCCAGCGCGACGCGCCGATGCCCACGATCTCGACGGTGGGCTGCTCATGATCCGGCTCGCATTCACGATTCTGGCCGGTGTGGTGCTCGGCCTCGTGGTCCATCTCGTCAGCGTGCTGGCACTGCCGCGGATCGCGACGCAGGACGCCTATTCGCGGCTGACGCCGATGACCAAGCTCAACGGCGTCACGCAGCTTCCGCTGGCCGATCCCAACACCTCGCCGATGCCGTTCATGGACCCGGCCTTTGCGCTCGCGATCTGCCGCTATGATCTTTCCGGAGGGCCGCTGAAACTCAAGGTCCCGGTGAGCCAGGCCTACACCTCGCTGTCCTTTTACACCCGCAACGAGATCGCCTATTACGCCATCAACGACCGCTCGGCCGGCAAGAAGGTGATCGAGCTCGACCTCATGACCGAAGCGCAGCACAACGAGCTGCCCGAGGACGAAGAGGTCACCGCCGCCGACCGCCTGATCATCGATTCCCCGACCCAGACCGGCCTGGTCGTGATGAAGGCGCTGGCCGCCGAGCCCGGCCTGATGCCGCAGGCGCAGGCCTCGCTCGCGGCCGCGACCTGTGCGCCGCAGACGGATGCACCGGCCAAGGCGGAAGCGCCGCGCGGGCGGCGGTGACACGCGGCGGTTTCCGGCAGCTCAAGACAAAAACTGAAAAACAACCCCATGCACAGTAGCTGGGGTGTTGAAACCGTTGGACTAATTTAACGCTCACCCTGATCGCTTGCGCATTGCCTGTGAAGAACCGAGTCCACGGCAAAATTTCTGTTTTATCGAAATAGACTTGACTCGTCGGGCAAAACACTGGCAGAATGGCATCGTCGAAAGTTCGTCACACCCGCGCGGAGCAATCCGTCGCGGGTTTTTTCATGTTGGAGCAAGAATGCCATGATCAAGGAACCATCGTCGTCCGCCGCGGTCATCAAGGCCGCTTTGCCAGCGAATTCAGAATTGGATTTGGAGGGCTGGCCTGGCTGGATTCGCGAAGCGCCTGCATTCGGGCGGACAACTCCGGCATCGCTTGATTGCGAGTGAAGGGAGCTCCAGAATACCAAATTGCGGATCGATAAACTCGAAGGGGAGCCCACATGCATTCAAGGATGGCGCCTTGGGCCTTTGTGCTCGCTGTTCCCGACATCAACCGAAGCTCTCAGTATTTTCACGACGTGCTTGGCTTCGAAATCGGTTGGGAGGATGCAACGGATTGGCGACTGGCCGAACGGGGCGGCGTGCGGATCATGTTGGGCCAGTGCCCGGCCGACATCCATCCGAGCGCGCTTGGTTCTCACAATTGGTTTGGCTATCTGGATGTCGATGATGTCGATGGTTTGCACGCAGAATTTGCGGCGCGAGGAGCGACCTGCTCTGTTCCCAAAGATACTCACTACGGAATGCGTGAGATCGTCGTAACCACAATAGACGGGCACAGGCTTGTGTGCGGCCAACCATTGAAAGGAGGTTGATCTCGACGGCCCGCGTCTGCCCTTAGCCGACTTCCGCAAGTCTCTTCCGTCAGAAACCACAGGCTGCGTAAGTCTTGCGAGCCAGACGGTAATGCGATCCGACTTCAACGAAGTCGACATCGAGGCACTGATTGCCCTCGCGGAAATCGCGGGCAAGCCCTTCACAATTGAGATATTCGATGTTGATCCGCCAGCGATGTTCCTGCGGGTTGTAGGTCGCAAAATCATGCTGCGCTGCGGCCGGCCCCTTGCAAAGCCCGGCGATGTATTGCCGGATCTCCGGAGGCAGATCGGAAATATGGTGCGCGTCCCAGGGGTCCTGCTTGTTCATAGAAGCAGCTTGAACGATCGATCCCTGACATAGCAGGAAAGCCAGCAGGCAGTGGCGCCAAAACATCGGAGCCTCCCTGAGGTCGTTTGATGAGGAGATTAGTCCCCTCACTGCCGGACTTCCAGCCGCTTGCGCTGCCGCCGTTGGCCCGCTCCCGGGGCAGAGTTGAGGCCAGCCCAGCACGTCCGCTTCTCGTTTTCCAAATGCTAGCGCGAGAAGCTGACTGGAGGCTGACGACCGACGCGGTGGAGTGTCGCAGATCGCGGATCGGGGCTCGCCTTTGATTCGTCGGGCAAAACACTGGCAGCATGGCATCGTCGAAAGTTCGTCACACCCGCGCGGAGCAATCCGCCACGGGTGTTTTCATGTTGGCGGCCGGAACGACGACTGAAGGCGGGCCAGCACCTTATTGTCATGGACTGTTCGGTGGGCCATGTTTCTTTTTCGCGGGACCGGATGGAGGAAGAGCTATGACCGAGAGCCGTCAAACCCATTGGCAAGACGTCTACAGCAGGAAGGGTGAAAGAGAGGTCAGCTGGTTTCAGGCAAGCCCGATTCTCTCGCTTGAGCTGATCGAAAAGCTTGGCGCGGTCACGGATTCGTCCGTCATCGACATCGGAGGGGGCGCCTCGCGACTTGTCGATCGCCTCGTCGATCGCGGTTGTCGTGATGTCACGGTGCTCGACCTCGCGGAGGCCGCGCTGCGGACCGCGAAGGGGCGCCTTGGCGCACGTGCCGACCGCGTTCATTGGATCGCGGCTGACGCGACGATCTGGGAGCCCGAGAGGGCCTACGACATCTGGCACGACCGTGCGGCATTCCATTTCCTGACAGAGGAGCGCGACCGCGCGGCATACATTGAGCGGCTCCAGCGGGGCGTGAAAACAGGAGGGCACGCCATCATCGCGACGTTTTCGCTCGACGGTCCTGAGAAATGCAGCGGCCTGCCGGTGATGCGATACGACTCGCAGAGCCTCGGGCTAACCTTCGGGCGAGCATTTGAGCTTGTCGATGCCCGACTCGATGTCCATTCCACGCCCTGGAAATCGGATCAATCGTTTCAATTCAGCGTGTTTCGCCGTTGTCGCTGAGCCGTTGCGGGCCTGACAGTGCTCGGGTGGCGTGAAACTGGACCGCAGGTTCTGCACGCCATGACTTTCGAGCTTGCGCCGGAGCCTCGTTTTCTCAGGAACGTCCCAGCTCATCAGCCGTTTGCCTGCGAAGGAGACTGAGGATGTCTAGAAACAAAACCGGTCACGGAATCCTGACTGACGACAAGGGGCAAGAACAGCCTGCCGACAAGGAACGCGCACAGGAGTCGGGTCATATGCCCAGGCAACCTGGCATACCCAAGCAACCTGACACGGACAAGGATGACGAGATGCAGCCGACCCGAGAGAAGAGCGGTTTCTAGTCAGGTTTGGTCGTGCCTATAGCGTTCGCGCACGATCTGTTCCGCCATCCGATCAGCGGCGCGATTTCGATAACGCCAAGTCAGGGTGCCGTAAATAAGCGCTGTCAGGAGGATCAGAGCGCCAACGAAGTAGACGGCTTCGAGTCCCATAGCTGCCTCCAAGGGGCCGCGCTTCCTATAAGGAGCGTCAGCGGATTTGATCGAGGTTCGCCAGCAAGTCCCGCAGCAGATCACGCGCAACCTCTTGCGGGGTTGGGCGTCTGAAAATGCTGAGGAATCGTTTAAGCATTCAGCTCGAACGAGAATCTTCACCCAGAGTTCCTATCGCGTCATTCACGCCGACTGCATGAGGAACAATGTAAGCGCCCGGAGCATTCAATAGTGTTTCGGGTCAACTTACGGGATAGCCTGGTGACGGTCGCCCACAATCCGCCGCGGATCGCGAAGGCAAACGGTATCGACATCTGTTACGACACCTTCGGCGATGCTCAGTCCGAGCCGCTGGTGCTGATCATGGGCCTTGCAGGCCAGATGGTCCAATGGGACGACGCCTTTTGTGTGCGGCTTGCCGCGCGCGGATTTCGCGTCGTCCGATTTGACAACCGCGACAGCGGCAAATCTTCCAAACTTCCGGGCAAACGGCTGACGTGGTGGGAAGCGCTCAAGGCCCTTGTCCTGCACATGCCGCCGGCTGCCTCGTATACATTGCGAGACATGGCACGCGATACCATCGCGCTGATGGACGTGCTCGGCATTCGATCGGCTCATATCGTTGGTGCGTCCATGGGCGGCATGATTGCCCAGGAGATTGCGATTGCGTTCCCAAAACGGGTTCGGTCGCTGATTTCAATCTCGTCAACCACAGGCAATCCCGATTTGCCGCAGCCGAGTGCCAAGGCCATTGCCTTGCTGAGTGACCCGCAACCCACGGACCGCGAGAAATTCATCGCGCGCTTCAAGCGGATGTGGAAAGTGCTCCGGGCCGGCCGCTTCCCCGAAGATGAAGCTCTCGATCGTTCCCGCGCCGAACTTGTGTATGATCGGGGTGTCAATCCGGTCGGCGTCGACAGGCAGATCCGGGCCGTCCTCGCATCGGGCAGCCGCAAGGAGCTTCTGCGCACGGTCAAGGCTCCGACCCTGGTGATTCATGGCACCGCCGATCCTTTGGTTGACCCGAAGGCCGCTCAGGATACCGCAGCGTCAATTCCGGGGGCTAAACTGATGTTGGTTGCGGGCATGGGGCACGCGCTACCGATAAGGATGTGGCCGCAAATCATCGACGCCATCGACAAGCATGCGCACCAGGCGAGTGCGATCGCAGCGCGAGTCGCGTGAAATTCATATTTCCGCGGCGCTCTGCGCTTCCGTCAGCCTGGTCAAGTGGACGGGCGGTTCGCCCTCAGCTGCCCAGCGCAGACTCGCCGATTTGGCGACCGGGTACACTGACGTGGACCTCATGCCCCTGGCGCAGCGCCAAGGATGCGGCGGCGACCGCCGACTCGAACGCCGCTTCCTTCGTGGCATATTTGCTTTTGACGTCGCCGTCATGCAGCACGCCCCACTCGTCATGCACCGGTACGATCGCGTATTGAGCAAGGCCCATTGTCCATCTCCTATCGCTGCGTGACCTGCGATTGCGCGGCGTTCACCCGCCACACCGTGTTGCCGCTGTCGTCGGCGATCAGCAGCGCGCCGGTCTTGTCGATGGCGACGCCGACCGGACGGCCGCGCGCCTGGCCGTTGCTGTTGAGGAAGCCGGTGACGACGTCCTGCGCTGGCCCGCTCGGCTTGCCGTCCGCAAAGGGTACGTAAACGACCTTGTAGCCGTTCAGCACCTGGCGATTCCAACTGCCGTGCTCACCGACAAAGGCGCCGCTGCGATAGGCGCCCGGCAGGCCGCTGCCGGCGGAGAAGGCGAGCCCGAGCGGCGCGACATGCGAGCTCAGGGCGTAATCGGGCACGATCGCCCTGGCGACGAGGTCCGGCCGCTGCGGCTTGACGCGGGGATCGACGTGCTGACCGTAATAGCTGTAGGGCCAGCCATAGAAGCCGCCGTCTTTCACTGACGTCATGTAGTCGGGCACGAGATCGGGGCCGAGTTCGTCGCGTTCGTTCACCACCGTCCACAACGCGCCGCTCTGCGGCTCGAAGCTGAGGCCGTTCGGATTGCGCAACCCGCTGGCAAAGATCCGCCAGCGGCCACTGGCGCGATCGACTTCGAGGATGTCGGCGCGATTGTGCTCGGCCTCCATCCCGTTCTCGGTGATGTTGCTGTTCGAGCCGACGCCGGCATACAGCTTCGAACCATCGGGGCTCGCAACCAGGCTCTTGGTCCAATGGTGGTCGATCGGGCCGCCCGGCAGCGGCGTGAGCACCGTGCCCGGCGCGGTGATCTTGGTGTCGCCCTCCGAGTAGGGATATCGCACGATCGCGTCGGTATTGGCGACGTAGAGATCGTTGCCGACGAGCGCGACACCGAACGGCGAGTTGAGATGGTCGAGGAAGACGCTTTGCGTATCCGGCACGCCGTCGCCATTGGTATCGCGCAGGAGCGTGATACGGTTGCTCTCACCGGTGTCGCCGCCGGAGGTCGCCCAGGACTCGATGAAGCCCATCACGATCTCCTTGGGGCGCTTGATCGCAGCAGCCTTCGGCGCCTTGGATTCCACCACCAGCACGTCGCCATTGGGAAGTACATACAGCGAGCGCGGATGCTGCAATCCGGTCGCGAAGGCCTTGGCCTGCAAGCCCTGCGCAACCGTCGGCGTCTCGTCCTTCTTCCAGCCGACGATGCGGGCGATGTGCATCGGCGGCAGCAGATATTGCTGGATGTCGGGCAATTTCGGATTGGCGCCGATCTGCGCCTTGGGATCGCCACTCCCGTCATCACAACCGGCGAGACATAATAGCGAAGAGCACAGCAGTGCGCGGGTCAGTTTGGACATCATCGCGCAACTCCCACACCGTGGCGGTAGACCAAAGCCCAGCCGAGCCAACCCGTAACCGGCAAGATCAGCACGGTGAGTGCGGAAAGAACGAGCCCTACCGGCCACACCGACGTCCAGGCGTCACGCGTATGGATCGCCGCATTGAAGATCGCCAGGATCAGCGCGACTGCATTGCCGATCAGATGCGGCCATGCCGGCGCTTGCATCCGCACCAGCCGGTTGCCCAGGAAATCAAACAGGCCCGCGATGGCCGCCAGCAGGCCGAAGAAGACGCCAGCGACTAGAAGCCAAGCGGAGAAATCAGCCCACATGATCTCGGCGGTGACGACATAGGCAATGTCGGTCAGTAATGCCCCGACGAAGCACGCGATCGGTATCGGCACCAACATCGGATGGATTGGATGGCCCGCAATCTCCGCGGTGGACGTCGGACGGACTGCCCCGGAAGAGACATTGCTCATTCACGTTTCTCCAAGGAACGATGCCGCCTCGCGTTGACGAGACGGCAACATTCACTCACTTCTCCGGATGACCGGTGCCCGGCTTCGTGGTCTTCGGCGCCTTGCCGTCTTCGACACGACCTTCATTGCGCAGATCGCGGCCTTCCTGGGCCTTGCGTTGACTTTCCGCGGACTTGCCGTGCTCGTTGATCTCTTCCTTGATATAGCCGGCGCCTTCCTTGATTTCACCCTTAACGCTCATATCGATCTCCCTCTGTTGCCTGTGTCACGATTGATCGTGTCACAAGGGCAATTCATCAGAGATCACCGCGTTCCTAACGACGGCTCGGCTGAACGATTGGGGAACCTCAAACGGGCGTGAACTCCCTTGTTGCGAAGAGCCGAGGAACGTTGCCGATCGGCTCTCACCGCATGAGCGGGCGCAACATCATGCCGATCTGTGCGCTGTCCCGTCGGCCTGCGCTAAAGCCTCGCCTGCGCGACCCGCTCGCGCAGGCGCGGAACGACGAAGTCGACGAAGGCGCGGAGCTTGAGCGGCAGGCGGCTTTGCGTATCGTAGACGAGATGCACCGGACGAAGCTGCGGCTCGAACGCTTCGAGCACCACGGCAAGACGTCCGGCGCGGACATGCCCGGCGATCTGATACGACACCGCGCGAACCAGGCCCGCGCCCGCGAGCGCGGCATCGATGGCCGCGTCGATCGTGTTGACGCTCAAGCGCGACCGGAACGAGACGGTTTTCTCGGCGCCATCGCGCTCGAATGTCCACGTGCTCAGGGCAGACACGCTCTGGAACGAGACCAGGCGATGCATTTCGAGGTCAGCGAGCGTCACGGGAATTCCGCTGGCGGCGAGATAGTCCGGGCTGGCGCAGATGACGTGCCGGACCTCTCCGACGCGCGTCGCGATCAGATTGCTGTCCGGCAGCGGGCCGAGGCGCAAGGCGACGTCGACCTGGTCTTCGAGGAAATGCGCGATGCGGTCGGTCAGGACAAGACCAACGGATACTTCGGGAAAGGCCTCCAGGAAGCGCGTGACGATCGGCAGCACATGCATCCTGCCGAACATGATGGGTGCGGTGACGACGAGGTCGCCCTTCGGCTCGCTGTATTCGCCGGATGCCATGCGCTCGGCCTCGGACAGTTGCTCGAGGATCGATTTTGCTGAGGTGACGTAGGACCGCCCGGCCGGCGTCAGCTCCAGGCCCTTGGCCGAGCGGATCAGCAGCGTCGCCTTCAGATGCGCTTCCAGCTCTGCGACCTTCCGGCTGACGGTTGCCAGCGGGAGCCGCAGCTCGCGGCTCGCCTTGGACAGGCTGCCGCTCTCCACCGCCGCGAGCAGCACGGTCATGGCCTCCAGCCGATCCATAAGGCCTTCCATAAGACGAGAGGGCTCCTCTCGGTCTTAGCAACTTCCGGGCAACGCTGGAAGGCCCCAAAACAGACGCGACGGCAGAACGGCAACGCATCGCCGACGGGCCGATCGCCAAAAAGGGAAGCCCCATGACCCATCAAACCTATCACCGCACGGCCACCGTGAACGGCCGCAAGGTGTTTTACCGCGAGGCCGGCGATCCCGCCGCCCAGACCATCCTGCTGCTCCACGGCCTGCCGACCTCCAGCCAGATGTTCCGTGAGCTGATGCCGGCCCTAGCCGACCGCTTCCACCTCATCGCGCCCGACTACATCGGCTTCGGCCATTCGGACGCGCCGTCTCGCGAGGAGTTCACCTACACGTTCGATAACCTCACGGCGCACATCGCAGGCCTCGTCGATGTGCTCGGTCTGACCTCCTGCATCCTCTACATGCAGGACTATGGCGGGCCGGTCGGCTTCCGCCTGTTCGCGCAGCGCCCCGATCTCGTGAAGGGCTTCATCATCCAGAATGCCAATGCCTATCTGGACGGCGTCGGCGATGCTCCCAAGAAGGTCCTGCTGCCGCTGTGGGAGAACCGCAACGCCGGAACGGAGAAGCCGGCGCGCGACTTCGTCGGCATCGAGGGGACCAAATTCCATTGGCTCGTGGGCGCGAAGAATCCCGAAGCCATCAATCCGGACAACTGGATCCTCGACCAGGCGCTGCTCGATCGCCCCGGCACGCAGGATTACCAGGTCGATTTGCTCGAGAACTACAAGACCAACATCGCGCTCTATCCGGACTGGCAGGCCGCGTTCCGCAAGCACCAGCCGAAGACGTTGATCATCTGGGGCAAGCACGATCCGTTCTTCATCCCGCCGGGCGCCCGCGCCTACCTCAACGATCTCCCGGACGCAAAACTGGTGTGGCTCGATAGCGGGCATTTCGTGCTCGACGAAAATGTTGCGCAGGTCGCCTGCGAGATCAAGGCGCGGTTCGCGCCCGGTAGCGACGCCAAGACCGCTGTCGCCTGAGCGGCACAAGCAATCCAGACCGCAGATCAAGGACAACCACGATGGACCGTCGCCTTCTCGTCCTCTCCATAGGCATGTTCGCGCTCGGCACCGACAGTTTTGTCGTCGCCGGCGTGCTGCCCGAAATCGCCCGCTATTTCGATGTCAGCGTCGGCGCGGCCGGGCAGATGACAACGATCTACTCCGTCACATTCGCATTGCTGTCGCCGACCATTGCCGCGGTCGCGGCCGGCGTCTCACGCAAGACCATGCTGATCGCTGGCGCTGCGATGTTCGTGCTCGCGAACCTTGCGACGGCGATCTCTCCGACCTTCACCATCGCGCTGCTGACGCGGGCGCTCGCCGGCATCGGCGCCGCGATGTTCTCGCCGACCGCCACCGGCTCCGCGGCCATGCTGGTGCCGCCGGAGCGGCGCGGCTACGCGCTCTCCATCGTCGTCGCCGGCCTGACGCTGTCGACGGCACTGGGATCGCCCGCCGGCGCTGTGATCGGCGGTCTTGGTGACTGGCGCTACACGATGCTGTTCGTCGCGGCGCTCGGCACCGCCGCCGGCCTCGGTGTCTGGGCGTTCCTGACCGAGGTGCCGCTGCCGCCGGCGGTCTCGCTGTCGAAGCGCCTCGCGCCGCTGGCCGACTCCCGGATCCTGCTGACGCTTGCGACGACCTTGATCAATCTCAGCGGCATCTTCACGGTTTACACCTATTTCGCGGTCGCCTTCGACCGCGCGATCGGCAATGACGCGCTCGTGCTTGGCGGCCTCCTCGTGCTCTGGGGCGCGGGCGGCACGGTCGCAAACCTCGTCTTCGGCCGGCTCATCGACCGCATCGGCTCGCGCATGGTGATCCTGTCGACGCTCGGCGTGCTCGCCATCGTCAGCGCCTCGATGCCGTGGACCAGCGCCAGCCTGTGGACCGCCGTGCCCGTCGTCTTCATCTGGGGCGCCGCCGGTTGGGGCCTGCTGGTGCCGCAGCAATATCGCCTCGTCGCGCTGGCGCCGTCGATCGCCCCGGTGCTGCTGGGACTCAATACCGCCGGCTCGTTCTTCGGCATGTCGGCGGCGGGCCTGATCGGCGCTGTGGCCATTCCCCTCGTCGGCGCTCATTATCTCGGCTTTGTCGGCGCGGGCCTCGCAGTGTTGGCCTTCATCATCGCCGAACTCGCGACCATGCGCATCGCCGCCGCCGAGAAGAGCCGGAGCACGATCTGTAGCGTGCCGGCTTAGCTGCAAGAACAAGCTTGAGCCGACGCGGACCGGCACGCCGAAATTCTTTTGCGGTGCCGGCAAATTTCAAGGAACTTGGCCGCCCGCGAGGAGTCGAATCCTTTGCTCTCGGCCCCCACCCCAAGCCCCCCAAGCCCCCAGGGGCCGGGAGAAAACCTTCCCACAAGGTTGGCGACCTCGACGGCTATGATGCGCCGGGGTCGTTTGCGCGAGGCGTTTCTGCATTGATCGGAACAAGGACGGCGGCGAATTCGTTGATGCATCATGATCACGCCCGACCAGCTTCCCATCGTCAACGCCTCGCTCGATATCGCCTATGACTATCTCGAGCAGTCCGGACAAGTCGAAAGCCGGGAAACGGCGAGGCGCCTGATCATCGAGAGCATCGCGACACAGCTGCGCACCGGCGAGCGCCGCCCCCTGATGCTGGCGAACCGCGCTGTCGAGAGCTATCAACGGACACGCACCGAGCATCGCTCCGCCGGTATCGCCCGGACGGCGCTGCCGGAATTCTCGTTCCCGTAGTACTGGCGTCCCCACCTAGAATTTCAGGGTCGTTCGCAAGCCGAATACCGCGGCATTTCGCAGCGCCTTTCCGGGCAGTGAACCAGCGGGCAAAGTGGCGCCGCCGCCGGGGTTGACGATGTACTGAAAGTTCGGCTGCACGGTCCAGCCGTCCTTGACCTGATACTGGTACACGGCCGTGAGAAGCCCCTCAAAACTGCGTACCGGCCATTGCGGACCAACCAGGCTGCGGTAATCACTGTCCAGCGCCTGCGCATGCTTCGAGACATGGGCATAGCCGGCCGCGATGCCGAACTTGTCATCCGGACGCGCGTCGCTGAGCCCGATCAGCTCGAGGCCGCCGTCGGCGTAGAGATCGATCAGGTTGCGGTCGGCCGGCGCCCCCGACACGCGCGCGAAAATGCCAACGCCGCGATCGTCGCTGTGAGGCACACGATAGACCTGTTGCTCGAAGACCGCCCATCCGCCGATGTCGCCCGAGAGAAGCAGAGGCTCACCGCTGCTCGTTGGCGCGGCGAGCGAAACGCCGTTCGAGGCAAGGCGCTGATCGGCGAAGGAGCCGAAATGGCGCCAGCCTCCTAACTTGATCTGCCCAGTGAGGTTGGGATCGCCCTTCTTGTTGTTCCAGGCATATTGGATTTGCCCGAGCAGCAGCGGCGGATCGTTGACACGGAAATTCACGCCATAGCGATCACGCTGCTGCGGGTCGCCGGGACCGGGACCGGCCTGATCGCCATCGAAGATGCCGCCGAGAGCGGACAATTGGCTGGTGACATTGACGAGCAGGCGCGCGCCCATGGCCGCCAAAGGCGGCGACGGACCGCCGCTCGGCAGGTCGAGCGAGGTGATGGCCGGCCATCCCATCGAGGAGTTGGTGAAAACGTCAGTATATTTGGTGTTGAAGAACTCGCTGTCGGCCGCGAGTTGTCCGAGCTTGAGCGAGACTTTCTTGTCGCCCCACTGCTTCTCGAAATAGGCTTCGTAGAGCCGGGTCGAAGGCAGAGCTTCGATCCCGCTGGCGACGAAGAAATTCTGCAGATTGGAGCGCGAGAGACCGTCGCCGTGGATCTGGAACATGTTGGCGTGAAAGGTGAGCTTGTCGAGACCGGCAAGCTTGTCGAGATCGACGTCGAGCGCAAGGTTGAGCCTGCCCTCATAGACCGCGCCCTGCTTCAGACCGCCGGTGGGATTGCCGAGAGCCTCGCCGATATAGGTTGCCGCGAACTTCACGCCGTACGTCTGCCAGGGATTGGGTAGCAGTCCCAGCGTCTTTTCCTCGACCGTGCTCTCGCCCGTATCGGGATCGGCCGGCTTGTCGTCGTCGGTCTTCTTGTCCTCTTGGGCGAAGGACTGGGCTGCCGCTGTCAGGTACGCACCAAGCGTCAGGGCGCGCACGACATGTCTGATTGCTTGGGCGCTCACGATCACCTCCCGGGCAATCAGTGACGCATGTTGGCACCCGACAATCAACCAAGTTGATGAGTCGGCGCTGTGTGCACTTTTGAACTTTTCATAGTTCCGGACCCTTGCTCGGGAACCGATGGTGCGATGAGAGCAGCGAGCAAAGTCGCCCGACTTCGGTCAGCCCTTGGAAACGACCGCACGGCCGTAGGGACTCGCGACCGGCGGGTTGGCGGTTTGCGCTGCGAGCTCGCCGATCAGGCGGTCGGCATCGGCCGCCATGCCGTCGGGGGCCTGGATCACCAGCCGCTCCAGCGCCCAGCGATAGGACGAGACGCGCTGCTCGAGCGATTGCTGCACCCACTGGATGATCAGCGAGTTCTCCTGCATGCGCGCGACCGCGTCGGCCTTTTCCTGTGGCGAGAGCGCGGAGACGCGCGCCATGCTTGCTTCGCGCTTCTTGTCGAGATCGATGACGCGGATCGCGCTGGCGAAGAACGGCTCGAAGCGGGTGATGTCGTTGCGGACGTCCTCGATCAGCTGCGCGTAGCGCGAGGAATGCGAGCGATGCGGCTCGTCGATCAGCGTGCGGCCGTACATGGTGCGGTCGAACACGATCTTCTGCCGCCACGGCGACGGCAACGCCTTGTAGTCGCCGAACACGCTCTTCCAGGCGGGGCGCGACAGCGGCGGCTCGATGATGGGATAGGCGAGATCGCGGAGCTGGCGCTCCTCGTCGGTGAGCTGGAATTGCGAAGCCTTCAGGCCGAGGCTGCCGGTGACCTCGGTGCCGAGCCAGCGATGCATGTCGTCGCTGCGCATGCTCTCGCGGGTGCGGCCGAAATCGCCGCCGCTACAGGCGGCGAGCGTCGCACCCACAGCTGCGAGCAGGATGGCCGATACGACGGTGCGGATCTGGCGGATGGCTTCCGGCATTGCGATGTGCCGGACGTCAGCGGCGACGACGACGACGCCCCGGCGCTGTGCCCGCTTCCGGCCCACGATCGCCGCTGGTTTCGTCCGCCTCGCGCTCGATGCGGATCACGGGAAGGATCAGAATCGTTCCCATGTCCGCGCGCGGTGTGACGTCCCCCGACGAGCCCACCCGGCGACCGGCCGGAAATTCGATGATGATCCCCATGTCTGCTCTCTCAATTGCCGCGCGACAAAATGCGCCCCTGCAACATGCGGATCATTAGGATCAGTTTATGGTTAACGGGGTGTAAACGGGGCGTTCGGACCGTAACCGCACGGGCGCGCGCGGGCCGTCCCGTTGCGGCACGACAACAGCTGAAATTGCGCGGCCCGCTTCACATCTCGTTTTCCTTAACGAGGCTTTAAACGAACACCATATAGGCTGAGGCAAGAGTCTTTCCCGAGTTGCGTACGCCTCCATGACCAAGTCGCTGTTTCCCGGATTCGACGGGTTGATGACACTCTCCCGTCGCGAGGGCGTCGATGTTCGTCCGACGCTCTTGCGCGTGCTGACCGACCTCTATGTCCAGTCGGCCGTCCACAGCGAGGACGAGCAGCGGCAATTCGTCGAGCTCGCCACGCGATTGATCGACCAGGTCGACGATGCGACGCGCGCCGCGGTCAAGGCGCGGCTCGCGATCTATCCGCATACGCCGGTCCCGATTCTTCAGAAGCTCGGCCTGGTCGCAGCCCAGGAAGGCCGCAGGATTCCCTTGGCGCGCGAAATCCCCGCTCCTGCGCCGGCCCCTGCGCCTGCCCGCACGCCGACCGAGGCCGAGCTGCGCATGGCCGCCAACATGGCGATGCAGCCAAAGGACGCGGCCGAGATCCACGACATGTTCTTCCGCGCGGGCGCGACCGAGCGCGCGCTGGTCCTGCACAATCTGGCACAGACGCCGCTCAAGGCCGCGCCGCGGATTCCGACCGTGCGCGCCAAGCGCGCCATCCAGATCCTGGAGATGGCGGCGATCGCGGGCGATGTCGAGAACTTCACCTACGAGCTCGGCGACAGCCTGATCCTGCCCTCGCGCGTTGCCGCGCAAATCGTCGACGATGCCGGCGGCGAGGCGCTCGCGGTCGCCGCCCGCGCGCTCGACATGCCGAGCCCCAACTTCCAGCGCATCCTGCTGTTCTTCAAGCCGGAGATCGGCAATTCCGTGGAAATGGTCTACCGGTTGTCGCGACTCTACGACCGCCTCAGCGACCGCTCCGCGCTGGTGATGCTGGCCGCCTGGCGCGGCTCGACGCTCGCCGTCACGCGGGCGAAGTATCAGCCGTCGCTGCATGACAGTGAGCGGCAGCGCGTACGTGCCGGCGCAAGCCAGACGCGACCCGCCGTGCAGCCGGGCTCGAGCCCGGCGGTACGGACAGGCAGCGGCGGATCAGAGCGCTGAAGCTTCCACGTCGTCATTGGGCAGCAGTTACGTCTTCGCCAACTCCAGAAAATGCCGCCCTGCGCGGTCCTCGGTCTCGACGATCCAGGCGTCGGGGTCGAAACGGATTTCCTTGGTCAGGCGCTCCTCGACCGCCGGCTCCGGCATCGGCTGCGGTGCGGCAGGCACGAAGAAGCGATCGACCGGCCGGCCGTCGTCATAAGAGGTCTGCGGCGCCGGCACGTAGAGCATTGCATTGCCGTCGAGCAGCGACACCTTGACGAACACCGCGCCCGCTTCCTCGGCGCCGCGCCGGCGCACCGCGCCGAACACGCCCTCGGTCTGGCAGCGGCGCAAATAGGCCGCGACCCATATGTTTGATTTCAATCGCATCGAGAACACGATAGGCCAGCGCTGCGACCAGCACCAGCCTCGCAAGCGCAACGATTATTCGACGGGATGGCCGATGGCAGCCGCAAGCTCGCGCAGCAGGCGGTCGGAGACCTGGCCGGTGACCGGCATCTTGTGCTCACGCTCGAATTTCTGGATCGCAGATTGGGTCTCGCCGCTCATCGTGCCCGTGACCTTCAGCTGGCCATAGCCATATTCGGACAACGCGCGCTGCACGCCGGAGAGGCGACGCGCCGCGGGGCTCTGCTGCGTCGGGATCGGCGCCGGCGGCCGGGCGACGGCCACGGCCGACGGTGTCGGCGCCGACGTCGTGGCCTTGACCAGATTGGCCATGGGATCGCCCGCGCGCGGCGTCGATGCGGTCGCCTCGACGGCCGGCCCCTTCTCGGCGGGTTTGGGCTCGACGCGAAATTCGGTGGCCTTCGGCTCGAGCGGCGAGGTATCTGCGCCGACGGGCCGCGGCCGTGGCAGGGGATTGGACAGCGGCATCGCCGACGGCGCGGGAAGATTGATCACGGTGCCGAACATCGGCGCCGGATGCCGGCCGGTCTGGAGGAACAGCGCGTTGGCAACGATGGCGCAGACGGCGGCGGCGGCAACGAGGCCGGCCAGCGTGTCCTTGGGACTATGCAGCAGCACGCGCATCACGAGATTGCGCTCGGTCTCGACATCGATGACCGCAGCTTTGGCGCCGCGGCGGCGCGGAGCAGTGTCGTCCTTGGCAGACTTCTTAGGCACTTTTCTTCACCAGAGCAGGTTGATCCTGAACTTCATGACGCAGCACCGGATTGAGCGTCGCGATCTTGCTCTCGGCCGGTTTCGCCTGCGGCGGCGTGTAGACGAGCGGCAGCTTGACGGTGACGGCGGTGCCCTCACTGAGCTTGCTTTGTACCGTCAATTCGCCGAGATGCAACGCCACTAGGCTCTTCACGATCGATAGCCCGAGGCCGGTGCCTTCGTGGCGGCGCTGATAGGTCTTGCCGGCCTGGAAGAACGGCGCACCGATGCGCTTGAGATCGTCGGGCGCGATGCCGACGCCGGTGTCGCTGATGCGCAGCGTCAGCTGCGAGGCGGAGGCTGCCGCCGAGACGGTGACTTGACCGCCGCGCTCGGTGAACTTGACGGCGTTGGCGACGAGGTTGAGCACGATCTGCTTGAACGCGCGCGGGTCGCCGGTCATGACCGGCAGATCCTGCGGCGCATCGGTGATCAAATCGATGCCGTTCTCGCGCGCCTTCAGCGCCAGCAGATTGCAGCAATGCATCAGCGCGGCGCGTGGCGCGAACGGCTCCGACGCAATCTCGAAATTGCCGGACTCCATCTTCGACATGTCGAGGATGCCGTTGACGACCGACAGCAGGTGCTGGCCGGAGGCATTGATCAGCTCGGCATATTCCTTGCGCTGGTGAGCGCCCAGCATCAGGGTCTGCTCCTGCGCGATCATCTCGGAGAAGCCGATGATGGCGTTGAGCGGCGTGCGGAGCTCGTGGCTCATGGTGGCGAGGAAGCGCGTCTTGGCGGCATCGGCCGCTTCCGCGGCGCTACGCGCCTGATCGAGCGCCTGCTCGGACAGCTTGCGATCGGTGACGTCGCGCATCACGGCGACGACTTCGAGCTCGGCCGCCGCGTCGGCGCGTCGCTCCTGCTCGAGCGGACGGCAGCGCATCTCGACCCAGATGAAGTCGATCTGGCCGCGCTCGCTGCCCTCCTGCCGTAGCCGGAACTCGACACTGCGCACATCGCCGCGCGCGGCATCCGACAATGCGGTCAGATAGGCCGGCCGGTCGGCGACATGGACGCGATCGAACAGGCCATGACCGAGCAATTGCGCGACGGGCATGCCGAGCATGGCCTCGGCCGCCTGTGAGATGAACTGCACCGCGCCATTGCGCCGATGCCGCGAAATCACATCGCTCATGTTGCGCGCCAGCAGGCGATAGCGCTCTTCCTCGCGTGACAACAGCGCGACGCCGGTGCGCGCCAGCGATTCGGCACCAAAGGCGAGGCCCGTGGCATAAAGCGTCGCGGACGCAACGCCGAACGCCATCAGCACGCCGCGCTCGGCAGCACTCACATCCGCTTGTGGCAGCCAGCCGAGCTGACTGATGAGGATCAAAGTCCCGGCGCAGGACAATGCGAGCAGCGAGGCAAAGGCCGCGACACGGCGCGAGGCCGACAGCGCGGCTTCCAGGGGAACCACGACCAGCCAGATCGCGGCGAACGATTCGATGCCGCCGGTGCTGCCGGCAATCGCCATGATCAGGCCGGCAAGCGCCAGCGACGACAGCACATGCGCGCCCTCGTAACGGCCGGTGCGCGACAGGAACCAGGACAACAGGATCGGCGCGATCAGCCAGGCGAAGGCTGCGACCTCGATCGCGCTCGGCGCGCCGCGCAGGACGAGATAGACGGGAAATGCGGCAAAGGCGGCCAGGCTTCCGAGAAGCCGCGGCGCCATGAAGGCACGATGGCGCGCTCGCGTCAGCGCATCGTAACGCGCGGAGGGATGCAGCAGCGCATCGAGACAATCGCGGATGATACTCAAAACTGTCACGGGTCTCGCGCTTCGGCTCAATCGTCTCGAGAAGACGCGCCGGAACGCCTCCTTATTGTTGCGCCAACGTGTCAGAGCGACCTTAAACGAGTGCTAAGGCGGATCGGCCTGCCGGCTGACACCGTGTTTTCGTTGAGATTTTTAGGCGATTTGGCGATGTCATCCATGGGGATGGTGAACACAGGGTTTCGCCGTCCCGCTCATGGTTTCGAATTGGTGGACGCGCGGCCCGCAGCACCACGGATGCCCGTATCAATCGAAAATTTACGAGACCGCGATCCGCGACAAATTTTGCGTCAATTTTCCGCGAATTAAGCGGAAGGCAATCACTTGCGATTTATCGAGGATTGCTAGGTCGCTGGCGCCACGCGGAGATCGTCGTGGGCCAGATCTAACATACAGGTTCGAAAAGATGCGCTTTCTGCTCCGCATCACATTCTGGCTCGGGCTGGTGCTCGTGCTCCTGCCGCGGGACAAGACGCCCGAATCGGAGAAGCTGCCGCAAATCGGCGCTGCCGATGCGGTGCAGGCTGCGACCGCGGCCGTCTCCGATGCGAGCCAGTTCTGCAAGCGCCAGCCGGCGGCCTGCGAGGTCGGCGGACAGGCTGCGACGATCATCGGCCAGCGGGCGCAGGATGGCGCGCGCAAGCTCTACCAGATCATCAATGACAAGAAAGAGCAGATCACCAACGGCAAGAACGACAAGATCGACAAGATCGACAAGAAGGCGCCCGACCACACCGGCTCGATCAATGTCGCCGGTGAAGGCGATGCGGCCGCGAGCGAGGCGCCGCGCGACACGCTGTCCCAGGACGATCTCGCGCTGGAATGGCACGGCCCGGAAGCGGCGAATTAGGCCGCAAATCCTATCGATTTCGGCAGCTCCCGTCCCTATATTGGCTTGAACGGGACCAATGGGCCATCATGACGACTATCGACGACATCAGGGACAATTTCGAGCTGCTGGACGATTGGGACGACCGCTACCGGTACGTCATCGAGCTCGGCCGCACCCTGGAACCGCTGCCGGAGGCGGAGCATTCCGCCGAGAACAAGGTGAATGGCTGCGTCAGCCAGGTCTGGCTCCAGAAGCTGATCAATCGCGATGGCGGCGCGCCGATCCTCAGATATCGCGGCGACAGCGACGCGCATATCGTGCGCGGCCTGGTCGCGATCGTGCTCGCGCTCTATTCGGGCCGCACGCCGCAGGAGATTCTTGCAACCGATGCGATCTCGGTGTTCGACGAGTTCGGCTTCCGCGACCACCTGACGCCGCTGCGCTCCAACGGCCTGCGCTCGATGGTCGAGCGCATCAAGACCGATGCGAAAGAGGCGCTGGCGGAGGCGTCGTAAAAATTACTTCCGCTTCCGCTGCTGCTGTCCCAATCCCATCTTCTTTGCGAGTTGCGAGCGCGCCACTGCATAGTTCGGCGCGACCATGGGATAGTCGGCCGGGAGGCCCCATTTCTCGCGATATTGCTCGGGCGTCATGTTGTACTGGGTGCGCAGATGGCGCTTCAGCGATTTGAAGCGCTTGCCGTCTTCCAGACACACCAGATAGTCCGGCGCGATCGACTTCTTCAGCGAGACCGCGGGCTTTGCCGGCTCGAGCGGCGCCTCGACGCGACCCGACGACACCCGCGTCAACGCGCCATGCACCTGGCTGATCAGGTTCGGAATCTCGGCGGCCGGCGTCGGGTTGTTGCTGAGATAGGCCGAGACGATGTCCGCCGTCAGCTCGATGAAATTCTTGGCCCCGGCATCCGACATGGGCTCGACCTTTCTGCAATTTGATTCCGTCGCGCTTCATTGGGCGGCGGCGAAGTATTTCCTGTCAACAATACGTTTGGCCGAAATGCGACGACTGATGAATATGAGCCGATTACTGGTGAGTAGCAAGAAAAGCGGCACTTTACTTGAGCCCGGCGCTCAGGACCTCTGGTCGAGATGGGCGCGCAGCTCGTCGATCGAGGCAAAGCGCATCATGCCCTCAGGCATCTGCGCCTCGATCGAGCCGTCGGAATAGAGCGAATAGGCCATGCCGTCGACGACGCCGGATTTGAGCACCGTCACCGGCGGCTCAACCGCAGGAGGCGGCGGGGCCAGCGGCAGCTCAGGTGCGGGCTGCGGTGCGGCGGGCTCGAAGGTCGACGGCGTGCGTGGCGACGGCGGTGGACGACGCGCCGCGACCGGCTCCGGCGCCCGGGCGCGATCGGGCTTCGGCCAGGCATCGTCGAAGCTCGCGGGTGGAACTTCCGGCGCGGCGGGCGCCGCGAGCTCGGCAGATTCTTGTGGGGGCGCCCCTTCGGTGGTCTTCGCCTCGGCGCGCTCGCGCTCTTTGCGCGAGGTCGAGGCGAACAACAGGTTGCGCCGGCGCGGAGCTTCGGGAGCTGCGGGTTCAGGCGGTTCCGGCTCAGCCGGAGGCTCAACACGCGGGCGCTCGCGCGCGGCTGCTTCGCCCTGCCATGGTGGCGCGGCCGGCGGCGGCGCGGCCGGCATCGCCGGAGCGGGCACAGGCTCGAGCGCAGGCGCGCCAGGCGCCGCGCGACCCGGCAGCACGGGCCTGACTCGAACCTCGGACGGTGCAGCTGATCCGGCCAGCCGGCGGGCAATGGCTTGCAGCTCCAGCACCACGGCGTAGAGGCCGACCAGTAACATTCCGGAGCAGACGCCGATCGTGCCGGAGATTATGAGGGTGCTGCCGAGGCTGAAATCCCTGATCGAATAGCCAAAAGCGACCGCAAGGAGGCCCGCCACCACGGCGAAAATCCCTGCAATCAACAATGCTACGCTCATCGAACTCACCCCCGGCCGCGCATCCATGCGCGGCACCTGTTACGCCACGATACCGTCATACTGCGTTCCTCGCCAACGACCAATTGCCGGCGCCGTTCCTAAAGGGAAGGATATCAGGGACTTATTCACATTCCCTTCAGCATCGACCCGCTAGCTCTTATGGTCTGCCGGTTTTCGGGATTTGCTGCGCCGCATCAGGAATTTAGCCATAATGCCCAATTACTTGGTAATGGAACTGCGCTATAGGGAATCCGGGGAACAGGCCCGCGCGCACCAGCAGGGCCGAGAGGGGCTTCCGGGTCACCAATAGCCATGACATCCATCACGACCTCGGCGATCGACACGCCTCTCGGGCGCTCGGTCGAACGCACCTGCGACGACCTCGCCATGCTGGTGCTGGCAGCCGTCGCCGTCATCGCCGGCCTGACCTTCCGCGACTACGGGCTCGGCTGGGACGACTACACCCACGCCGAATATGCCGATCTGTTGCTGCGCATGTACGGCTCCGGCTTCAGGGACACCGCGGCGCTCTCCTTCGCCAACCTCTATATGTATGGCGGCGGCTTCGACATGGTCGCAGCCCTCCTGCACAAGATCCTTCCGCTCGAGCTGTTCGAGACGCGACGCCTGGTCGGCGCGATCGTCGGTGTGATCGGGCTTGCCGTGACATGGCGGCTCGGCCGCCGCGTCGGCGGACCGCTTGCCGGCCTCGCTACGCTGCTGCTGCTCGCGCTCTGCCCGATCTTCTACGGCCACATGTTCATGAACCCGAAGGATGCGCCCTTCGCGGTGGCGATGATCATCCTGATGCTCGGCCTGGTGCGGCTTGCAGAGGAATATCCAAAACCCTCGCCGCGTACGATCCTGATCGTCGGCTTAGGTGCCGGCCTCTCGATCGGCTGCCGCATCCTCGGCGGGCTCGCGCTGGTCTATGCCATGGCCGGCTTCGCCCCGCTGTTCCTGGAGGAGCTGCGCACCGAGGGCGCGCACGAAGCAGCCCGCCGCTTCGCTCATGTCGTCTATGTGCTGCTTCCCGGCCTCGTGTTCGGCTACCTGGTGATGGGGCTGATCTGGCCGTGGTCGATCATGGAGCCCGGCAATCCCTTCGAGGCTTTGACCTACTTTTCGCACTTCTTCGAGAAGCCCTGGAAGGAGATGTTCGACGGCGCGATCGTGTCCGTGCCTGATATGCCCTGGTCGTATCTGCCGACGCTGTTCGCGCTTCAGCTGCCCGAGGTGATGCTGGTGCTGATGACCGGCGCCGTGTTCAGCACCTTCGCCATGCTGCCGCGCCGCGAGGTTCCGGCGCGCCGCAAGACCATCCTTTTGATGCTGACGCTGGCTGCGACCCTGCCGCTGGCGATCGCGATGGTGAAGCGGCCTGCGCTCTACAACGGTATCCGCCATTTCGTCTTCGTCATCCCGCCGATGGCGGTGCTCGGCGGCGTTGCGTTTGCCTGGACCATGGAACGCCTGCGCGCCAATCACCGCGCCTGGCAGCCGGTCGTGCTCGCGACCTTCTGCTTTGGCCTCGCGCTGCCGCTCGCCGAGATGATCCGGCTGCATCCCTATCAATACACCCATTTCAACCACATCGCCGGCACCGTGCGCGCCGCCGACGACCGCTTCATGCTGGACTATTGGGGCCTCGCGCTGAAGCAGGCCTCTGACGAGCTGCGCGAGCAGCTGATCGAGCGCCAGGAAGTGCCGCCGCGCAATCGCAAATGGAAGGTCGCGGTATGCGGCCCGCAGCGCCCGGCGCAGGTCGCGCTCGGGCCCGACTTCACCATCGGCTGGGATTCCAATGCCGCCGATTTCGCCATGACGCTCGGCGAGTTCTACTGCAAGGGCCTGCCCGCGCCGGTGATGCTCGAGATCAAGCGCGACGACGTGGTGTTCGCCCGTGTCTACGACATCCGCGGCCGCAGCATTTCCAGCCTGCTGTCGATCCCGGCACCGTAGTATTTTTCTCTCGGCTGTAGCCGGATGGAGCAAAGCGAAATCCGGGACCTTTGATGTGGCCCCCACATTACGCTTTCGCTCCATGCGGGCTACGCTTGGCTGCTGCGATTCGACCGCCTTGCCGCCGGCCTCAGCCGAGACTAGGCTGCCTCCCCGCAACAACGAGGTTCGGAGAGATTTGCCATGTCACCAGCGGAAGCGCGCCTGAAGGAAGTGCCGTCGAACATGACGGAGGCGGAGTGGCAACAGCGGGTCAATCTCGCCGCCTGCTATCGCCTGGTCGCGCTGTACGGCTGGGACGATCTGGTCGACACCCACATCTCCGCGCGCGTGCCGGGGCCCGAGCATCACTTCCTCATCAATCCTTACGGGCTGATGTTCGACGAGATCACGGCGTCGAGCCTGGTCAAGGTCGACCTCCACGGCAACCAGCTCACCGAGAGCGAGTACAGCATCAACCCGGCTGGCTTCACCATCCATTCGGCGATCCACGAGGTGCGCGAGGACGCGATCTGCGTGCTGCATCTCCACACCCTCGACGGCACCGCGGTGTCGAGCGCAGCCGAGGGACTGTTGCCGCTGAACCAGACCGCGCAGCTCGTCACCCACGATCTCGCCTATCACGACTATGAGGGCATCGCGCTCGACCACGACGAGCGGCCGCGGCTCCAGAACGACCTCGGCGACCACAACCACATGCTGCTGCGTAACCACGGCACGCTGACGGTCGGCCGCTCGGTCGCCTCCGCCTTCGAGCGCATGTACCACCTCGAGCGCGCCTGCTCGATGCAGGTGCGCACCCGCGCGCTCGGCACGCCGATCTATCCGGTCGAGGAGATCGCGATCGAGAAGAACACCGAGCTGCTCGCCAACCGCGACCGCGCCGAGCTGCGCGCGACCAACCTGGTCTGGCCGCCCTTGCTGCGCAAGCTCGACCGCGAGCTCCCGGGCTACCGGTCTTGAGATTAGTGGAATTTCGTGTAAGGTGGTTGCTAACACCCTCTACACGTTTTGGAATGAAACGCCGCCCAATTCCGGGCGGCGTTTTTGTTTTGACGCTTCGTAGCGTGGGTTAGCGAAGCGCAACCCACCATGGTTCCGCGACTGTGGGACGAAGTTGGTGGGTTACGCTTCGCTAACCCACCCTACGGCACCGGTACCTACTTCACCTCGGCCAATGCCGCGAGGATCCTTGCCCAGGAGCGGATGCCCTTCTGGAAGCTGCGGAGGTCGTATTTCTCGTTCGGCGAATGGATGTTGTCGTCATCGAGGCCGAAGCCGACGAGCAGCGAGTCCAGTCCGAGTGTGCGCTTGAAGTCGGCGACGATCGGGATCGAGGCGCCCGAGCCCATCAGCACGGTCTCCTTGCCCCATTCGTCGGTCAGCGCCTGCTTGGCGGCGGCGAGCGGCTTCATGTTCCAGTCGAGCGCGATGGCGGGCCCGGCGGAATGGTCGCCGAATTCGACCTTGCAGTCTCCGGGGATGCGCGCCGACACGTAATCACGGAAGGCTTTTCGGATCCTGGCGGGGTCCTGGCCTTCGACCAGCCGGAACGAGACCTTGGCCGACGCGATCGACGGAATCACCGTCTTGGAGCCTTCGCCGATATAACCGCCCCAGATGCCGTTGACGTCACAGGTCGGACGCGTGGAAGCTTGCTCGATCAGGAGCCGCCCCTTCTCGCCCGCCGGGATCGACAGGCCGATCGGCTTGAGGAAAGTCTCGGGCGTGAAATCGAGTTTCTTCCACTGCGCCAGGACGTCCGGCGGGGTATCCTTCACACCGTCGTAGAAGCCGGGGATGGTGATGTGGTTGTCATCGTCGAACAGGCCGCCGAGGATCTTGGTCAGCACCCGGATCGGGTTCATCGCGCTGCCGCCGAACACGCCGGAATGCAGATCGCGATTGGCGGCCGTGATCTTCACCTCTTCATAAAGCAGGCCGCGCAGCGACGTCGTGATCGCCGGCGTGTTGCGGTCCCACATGCCGGTGTCGCAGACCAGCACGTAGTCGGCCTTGAACTCGTCCTTGTTGGCCTCGATGAAGGGCACGAAATTCTTCGAGCCGACTTCCTCCTCACCTTCGATCAGGAAGGTGATGTCGATCGGCAGCGAGCCCGTGACCTTCTTCCAGGCGCGGCAGGCCTCGACGAAGGTCATCACCTGGCCCTTGTCGTCCTCGGCGCCGCGCGCGACGATGATCTTGCGTCCGTCGGCATGGTCGGTCACGACGGGCTCGAACGGCGGACGGTGCCAGAGGTCGAGCGGATCGACCGGCTGCACGTCGTAATGGCCGTAGAAGATCACGTGCGGCCGGCCGCCCGCCTTGGTCTTGCCGACGATGGCGGGATGACCGGCGGTCGGCCTCACCTCGGTGGCGACGCCGAGGCTTGCGATATCCTTGGCAAGATGCTCGGCGGCCGCCTTGCAATCCTTGGCGAAGGCCGGATCTGCAGAAATCGACTTGATCCGCAACAGCGCAAACAGACGCTCCAGGCTGTTGTCGAACTCCGTGTCGATGTGGTCGAGCACGGATTGAAGCTGCGCGTTGGCCATGGTCGTATTCCCCGACTTTTGAATCTCAAGACGGCTTAAGTTGAAGACGGTTTGGGTTTTAGCCCTGTCGCGGCCTCAGAGCCAGCCGCAACCGGCGGATGCCGGATGTGCCATGCGAGCGCGACGCCAAGGACCGCCGTGGCCATGAGGTTGTTGCCCCAGGCCTGGATGACGTTGGGAAACAGCTGCAACGACAGCACCATAAGGATGCCGGCGAGGCCGAGCGCAAGCCAGGTTCCCAGCCGAACATTGGCCCGTGCATCGAAGGCGGCACGATGCATCAGCACCGTGATCGGGAAGAACAGCCACATGAAGTAGTATTGCCGCGCCAGCGGCGAGGCCACCGTCATCAGGCAGAACAGGATGCCGAGCTCCTCCGCGTCAGATCGCGGCGTTCGCCGCCGCTGTGGCGGCATGACGGCGAGAAAGCCGAGCCCGAGCAAGGCCGAGACCGCGAGCACGATCCAGTTCGCCGTCTTGTAGTCGACGTCGATGATGTTCATCGTGCGCGGCGGCTTGCCGGGATCTTCCTGATTGTAGTTGATCGGCCGCACCAGCCGATGGGTCACGGCAATGATGGACTGGTTGACCCATGACCAGTTCTGCTCGTCACGCTGACCAAAGCCCTTTTCCGAGCTCGAGCCGACCATGCCTTGATACCAGGTCTTGAGCTCGGCCGCGTTGCGCTCGAAGCCGCGGATCGGGGCCGGCACGACATAGAGAAGGATGCCGATGAAAGCGACCATGCTGACGACGGCCGCCCATTGCCGGCGCCAGATCAGATAGGGCAGCACCGCGATCGGATAGACCTTGATGGCAGTGGCGAGCGCGAACATGAAACCTCCGAGCCAGGACCGCTGGTGCTGGAGGCTCCAGAAGCCGTAGAGCATCATCGCCAGCAGGACGAGGTTCGGCTGGCCGAGATCGAACATGTCGAACACGAAGGTCACGGTGACGATCACCGGCAGCGCTTCCAGCCAGGGGCCGGGCTTGCGATCCGATCCGGTCATGGCATTGGAGAGATTGCCGGTGGACCACCATACCACCGCGTTCAGGACCGACAGCATGGCGTAGAGCGGGATCTTGCCGAACCAGCTCGGGATGGCCAGCAGGATCGCCGGCAGCGGCGGGTAGATGAATTCGAACTGGTGATTGACGTCGCTGGGATAGAGCGGGCCGCCGTGCAGCACCTGCTGCCCGGCCCAGTACCACAGCGCATAGTCCTTGGTCTTGCCGTTGTGGCCAAAGATCTCCGGACCGAGGACATCGGCGGTGAGGATGACGCAGCAGAGCAGGAAGAGCAGATCGAGTGGCGCACGCAGCGACAAGGTTCTGAGCGCGCCGGGTTTGTCGGATGAGTTCGATGAGGTCACATGATGTCCAGTCGGAAACAGATAGCACGTAGCAGACCGACCGGCGCTTGGAGAGCCCCCTCACCCGAATTATTACCTGGCAAAAATGCCGCCGATCCGCGCAACCGGAGCGGACCGGCAGCCCGCAGTCCGGTCGTTCTGTCTACCTTCGTAGCAATCCGCCGAGCGCGCCGCGGACCAGGGTGCGGCCGATCGAGCCACCGAGCTGGCCGGCGACCGACTTGCCGATATTGGCGGCCATTCCCCCGACCACCTGATTGGTCACCGATCGCGTCACGTCGCGCGCGATGACCTGGCCCGTCGACAAGCGACCGCGCTTGACGTTGGTGCCGAAGATGGTGCCGACGATCGAGCCGATCTGCCCGAGGATGCCGCCACCGCCTCCGCCTGCCGAGCCATCCGCCGGCGCTGCGGTGCCGGCGATGCGCTTCTGGATGATCTCATAGGCGGACTCGGAATCGATCGCGGTGTCGTATTTGCCCTTCACCGGACTTGCATCCATAATCGCCTTGCGCTCCTCGGGCGTGATCGGCCCGATGCGGGCCGATGGCGGGCGGATCATCACCCGCTCGACCATGGCCGGCGTGCCGTTGCCTTCGAGGAAGGACACCAGCGCCTCGCCCTTGCCGAGCTCCATGATCACCTTGGCGGTGTCGAGCTTGGGGTTGGGACGGAAGGTCTGGGCGGCAGCGACGACCGCCTTCTGGTCGCGGGGCGTGAAGGCGCGCAACGCATGCTGGACCCGGTTGCCCATCTGCCCGAGCACGCGGTCGGGCACGTCGATCGGGTTCTGGGTGACGAAATAGACGCCGACACCCTTGGAGCGGATCAGGCGGACCACCTGCTCGATCTTGTCCATCAGCGCCTTCGGCGCGTCGTTGAACAACAGATGCGCCTCGTCGAAGAAGAACACCAGTTTCGGCTTGGGCAGATCGCCGGCCTCGGGCAGCTCCTCGAACAGCTCTGACAACATCCACAACAGGAATGTCGCGTAAAGCCGTGGGCTCTGCATCAGCTTGTCGGCAACGAGGATGTTGACCATGCCGCGGCCGTCGCGGTCGGTCCGCATGAAATCCTTCAAGGTCAGCGCCGGCTCGCCGAAGAATTTGTCGCCGCCCTGGTTCTCCAGCACCAGAAGCTGGCGCTGGATGGTGCCGACGGTCGCCTTGGTGACGTTGCCGAACCCCTGCGCCTCCTTCTTGATATCGGCCAGCGGATTGTCCTCGGCGTCGGCGCCCTTCTTGCCGGCATCCGGCACGATGGCATCGAGCAGCGCCCGCAGATCCTTCATGTCGATCAGCGCGAGGCCGTTGTCATCGGCGACGCGGAAGGCCACGTTGAGCACGCCCTCCTGTACGTCGTTGAGATCGAGCATGCGCGCCAGCAGCAGCGGCCCCATCTCGGTGACGGTGGCCCGCACCGGATGCCCCTGCTCGCCGAACACATCCCAAAACACCGTCGAGAACTGGTCGGGCTGGAAGGTCAGCCCCATCTCGGTGGCGCGCTTGACAATAAAGTCCTTGGCCTCCCCGACCTCGGAGATGCCGGAGAGGTCGCCCTTGATGTCGGCGGCGAACACCGGAACACCGGCGCGCGCAAAACCTTCCGCCATCACCTGCAGCGATACCGTCTTGCCTGTTCCGGTCGCACCGGTGACGAGACCGTGGCGGTTGGCAAGCGCCAGCGTCAACCAGGCCTGCTCGTCTCCCTTGCCGACGAAGATCTTGTCGTCGGTATCGCCGAGCTTGTTGTCCTGCGCCGTCATCGCTCTCTCTACTCTGTCTGTCTATCTTGTCGGTTTGTTTCGCATACCTGAAACACGAACGCGCCAGTTCCGTAGTTTAACGCATGTCGCGCGTCGATTGAAACCGTTCAAGACGCCACGGACATGCGACATTGTCGGAGAATGGACGCTCGACATGCGCCGAAAGTCGGAGCGGAGCATTCGCACCGCGGCAATTTCTCATTGATTTCATCTTCGCTCTTGCATCGTTGCAACACTTTTCGCGCGTTCGAGAATGAATCGGAACGTTGCCTGCGTTCATCGCTTGTATTTCACATCACACCGGCTCAAGATCGTTTTTCGAATACTCCGGCATACAAACCGGCTGAGGGGCGGGCCTTATGGACGAGCTGATCGGACGGCTGGCGACAAACGCCAGCATAGATGGTGCTGTGGCTGAAAAGACCGTCGGCATCATCCTGGGTTTCCTCCGCAGCGAAGGCCCTCCCGACAGCGTTCAGGCCCTGATCGACCAGATCCCCGGTGCAGATGCAGCAATCGAGGTCTCGAACAGCGGCGGCGGACTGTCGCGGCTGATGGGTGGCGGCCTGATGGCCGTCGGCACGCGCCTGATGAGCCTTGGACTTGGCATGTCCGAAATTCAAGATGTCGCCCGTGAACTTTTCCGCTTTGGCCGAGACAAAATCGGAGCGGATCAGATGGGCAAGATCATCGCAGGGACGCCGGGCCTCAGCCAGTTCGCCTGAGCGACGCATTTTCATACCGAGTATCATGACATATCCGATCTCCGAGATTGAGGGCCTGCCGGCCTTTGCCGCCAACAAGCTGAAGGCGCACGGTATCCGCACCACCGACGCGTTGCTGGAAGCCGCTAGCACCGCCAAGGGCCGCAAGACGCTCTCCGCCAAGACCGGCATCAGCGAGCAGCAATTGCTGGAATGGGCCAACGTCTCCGACTACATGCGCATTCCCGGCATGGGCCGGGCCAAGGTCGGCCTGGTCCGCGCCGCCGGCGTGACCACCGTGCGCGAGCTCGCCTATCGAAATCCGGCGAGGCTGGCACAGAGCATGCGCGAGGCCAACGAGCGCAAGAAGCTCGTCCGCATCCTGCCTTCCGAGAAGTCGGTCGGCGACATCATCGCCAAGGCCAGGAAGCTGCCGCCGAAGATCACGTATTAGGAGACGCACTCTCGGTGTCGTCCCGGCGAAGGCCGGGACCCATAACCACAGGGAGTGGTTTGCCGAGGATCATCATTCGGTACTCCGACTTTCTGCGACCGATAGATTCCGCGGTATGGGTCCCGGCCTTCGCCGGGACGACGTTGGAGAGGCATTGGTGCAACTGCCCAACATCGTCATTGTCGCAATGCCCATCCCGTCTTGACTCCCCCTCCCCGACCGCGCAATGCCAAGCGCATGAATGGCTCGCCCTCTCCATCCGTCCCGCCGGCCGGCTCGGCCGGGCCGGACCTGCTGCGGACATTGCTGGAACGGCCGCTTCCGGCGGTGATGGGGGTGCTCAACGTCACCCCGGACTCCTTCTCGGACGGCGGCGCGTTCATCGCGCCGGACCAGGCACTGGTGCACGCGCGGGCGATGATTGCTGATGGCGTCGACATCATCGATATCGGTGCGGAATCGACCCGGCCCTACAAGGGCGCCAGGCCGGTCACCGCCGACGACGAGCTCGCGCGGCTGAAGCCGGTGCTGGCAGGCGTCGTCGCGCTCGGCGTGCCCGTGTCGATCGACAGCATGAAGGCCGAGGTCGTGGCCTTTGCGCTCGACCAGGGCGTGGCCATTGCCAACGACGTCTGGGGCCTGCAACGCGATGCCGCGATGGCGCCGCTGGTCGCGGCGAGAGGCGTGCCCGTCATCGTCATGCACAACCGCGACGGCGTCGATCCCGCCATCGACATCATCGCGGACATGAAGGCGTTCTTTCAGCGCTCGCTCGAGATCGCCGCAAAGGCCGGCATCGCACGCGATAAAATCGTGCTCGATCCCGGCATCGGCTTCGGCAAGACCGCCGAACAGAGCATGACCGCGCTGGCGCGACTGCGCGAGCTCGACATGTTCGGCCTGCCAATCCTCGTTGGCGCCTCGCGAAAACGCTTCATCGCCTCGGTGTCGCCGTCGGAGCCGAAAGAACGGCTGGCCGGCTCGCTCGCCGCGCATTTGATCGCCGTGCAGCACGGCGCAAAGATCATCCGGACCCATGACGTCGCCGAGACCTTGCAGGCCCTGCGGGTCGCCAACGCAATCGAGAGCAAGCCAGAGAGCAAGCCATGACCGATACGATCTTCGTGACCGGCCTGTCGATCCATGCCCGCCATGGCGTGATGGATCACGAGACCGAAGTCGGCCAGCGTTTCGTCATCGATCTCGAGCTCTACACCGACCTGTCGGAACCGTCGCGAAGCGACCGGCTCGCCGATACGGTATCCTATGCCGAGGTCGTGGCGACCACGACGGCGGCCTTCAAGAACACCAACTACAAGCTTTTGGAGCGCGCGGCCGGCGCGGTCGCCGATGCCATCCTGTCGCACTTCCCGCGCATCCGCGCCGTGAAGATCACGGTGCACAAGCCGCATGCGCCGATCGCAGCGATCTTCGACGACGTCGGCATCATGCTGACCCGCTCGCGGCACCCCTGATATGGCAAGCGTGCTGATCGCACTCGGCGGCAATGTCGGCGATGTCCGCACGACATTCGGCAAGGCGATCGCGCATGTCTGCGGCATGGCGCAGGCCGCACTGGTCGCGCGCTCGTCGGACTATGCGACGCCGCCCTGGGGCGACGAGGACCAGGCGCCCTTCATCAATGCCTGCATCGAGATCGAGACCAGCCTCGATCCGCATGCACTGTTGTTCGTGATGCAGAAGGTCGAGCAGAAGTTTGGCCGCACGCGGGACAAGGAGCGGCGCTGGGGGCCGCGTACGCTCGACCTCGACATGATCGCCTATGACAATGTCAGCATGGAAAAGCCGGACCTGACCCTGCCGCATCCGCGCCTGTTCGAGCGCGCCTTCGTGCTGGTGCCGCTGGCCGAGATCGCGCCCGATCGCTTAATATCAGGCCTTCGCGTCCGTGACGGGCTCGCCAGCGTCTCAATGCAAGGCATTGAGCGGCTTCCGGATACCGGTTAACCAAAAACGACCGTTTGCAGGGACGGTCCGCCGTGGCAAATTCGCCTGCGCATAACAAGATGTTCGGGAGCCCCTCGCCGCATGACCTCAGTGACTGACGATCTGCCGCTGGCGGCCGATTTTCCCAAGGCGACGGACGCGGACTGGCGCAAGCTGGTCGACGGTGTGCTGAAAGGCGCGCCGTTCGAGAAGCTGACCGGCAAGACCTATGACGGTGTGAGGATCGAGCCGCTCTATCCGCGTGCCAAGAGCGCTGCGCCGGTGGTGGGACGGCCTGCGGCCGCGCCGTGGCAAATCATGCAGCGGATCGATCATCCGGATGCAGCCGCCGCGAATGCGCAGGCGCTGGTCGATCTCGAGAATGGTGCGACGGGGCTGTCGCTGATATTCGCCGGTGGCAACGGCGCGCATGGCTTCGGCCTGGAACCTTCGGCCGATGCAGTCGCAAAGGTGCTGAAGGACATTCATCTCGATGCCGGCATCGGCATCGAGCTCCAGGTCGGTCCGCAATCGCGGATGGCTGCGATCCATGTCGCGGAATATGTGAAGAGCAAGGGCCTTGATCCCGCCGCCTGCGACATCCGGTTCGGGCTCGATCCGCTCGCGGCCTGTGCGGTGTGGGGACATAGCCCCTACAGCTGGGAGGAGATCGTTCCCGCCGTCACGAGCGGGATCAAGGGACTTGCCACGCTCGGCTTCAAGGGGCCGTTTGCCTCCGCCGACGGACGCGTGATCCACGATGCCGGTGGCTCCGAGGTGCAGGAGCTTGCCTTCGTGCTCGCCTGCGGCGTCGCGTATTTGCGCGCGATCGAGAGCGCCGGCGTTCCGCTGGAGCAGGCGCGGGGCATGGTCTATGCGCGGCTCTCCGCGGATGCAGACCAGTTCCTGACCATGGCGAAGTTTCGCGCGCTGCGGCTGCTCTGGGCGCGCATCGAGACCGCGAGCGGGCTGACGCCGAAGCCGCTGTTCATCGCCGCCGATACCGCCTGGCGCATGCTGACGCAGCGCGACCCCTATGTGAACATGCTGCGCGCGACCATGGCGACGTTCGCGGCGGGGCTCGCCGGCGCCAACGCGGTCACCGTGCTGCCGCATACGCTGGCGCTCGGTCTGCCCGATCCCTTTGCGCGGCGCGTGGCGCGCAACACGCAAGCCCTGCTGCTGGAAGAGAGCAACCTCGCCAAGGTCTCGGATCCCGCGGCGGGCTCCGGCGGCATCGAGACGCTGACCGCGCAGCTGTGCGGGGCGGCCTGGACGCTATTCCAGGAGAGCGAGACAGCCGGCGGCGCCTTCGCCGCGCTCCAGCAGGGCCTGTTCCAGAGCAAGGTCGCGGCCGCGCGAAAGGCGCGCGACGCCAACATCGCCAAGCGCCGCGACGTGCTGACCGGCGCCAGCGAGTTTCCGAACCTGCATGAGAGTGCGGCGTCGGTGCTCACGGCTGTGCCGATCGCGCTCGCCTCGTATGGCGAGGCCAAATACAAATTCGATGCGCTCACCCCGATCCGGCTGGCGCAACCGTTCGAGACGCTACGCGACAAATCCGATGCAGTGTTGAAGGCGCGCGGCGCGCGGCCAAAGGTGTTTTTGGCCAATCTCGGCACGCCCGCCGATTTCACTGCGCGCGCAACCTTTGCAAAGAGCTTCTTCGAGACCGGCGGCATCGAGGCCGTCGACAGCGAGGGTTTTGCCGATCCAGCCAGGCTGGCCGCCGCCTTCAAGACCTCCGGCGCGGAACTCGCCTGCCTCTGCTCCAGCGACAAGGTCTATGCCGCTACTGCTGAAGCGGCCGCGCAGGCCCTGCAAAGTGCCGGGGCGCGACATATCTATCTGGCAGGCCGCCCGGCCGAGGCCGAGGCGGCCCTCCGTGCAGCCGGCGTCACGGGCTTTGTCTTCGCCGGGAGCGATGCGCTTGCAACCTTGCAGGACGCCTACCTGCGGATGGAGCAGACATGACCGAGGCCAGCAAACCCGTTCTCACCGGCGGCTGCCAATGCGGCGCGGTGCGCTTTGCGATTTCGGCAGCACCGAACAAGGTGTCGATCTGCCACTGCCGGATGTGCCAGAAGGCGAGCGGCGCGCCGTTCGCTTCCTTCGCCGAGATCGAGAAGGGTGACTTCGCCTGGACCAAGGGCGCGCCATCGGCGTTCCAATCCTCGTCGATCGCGATGCGCGACTTTTGTGTCGCCTGCGGCACGCCGCTGAGCTTCCGCCGCATCGACGGCCCGCGCATCGAGATCATGACCGGCGCCTTCGACCGCCCGGACCGGCTGGTGCCAACGCGCCAGTACGGAACCGAGTCACGCCTCGGCTGGGTGGTCGGCGTCGCCAATCTGCCGAGCCAGACCACGCAGCAGAATTACGGGCCGGACAAGATGGCGACCATCGTCAGTCATCAGCATCCGGATCATGATTGAGGGTCGACGCATCGAGACTGCGACTATGGTAGGCTATTGAGATGCTGCGGGTGCTGGGAAAAATAGTGCTGGGCTTGATCGACTGGAAGGCGAATGTCGGAAACCTGTTCGCGCAGGCGCTGTGGGGCGGCACTGGTGCGATAACTAAAAACCGGTCGGATGATCCCGCATACAAGAAGAATTTGCAGCGGCTGATCGAGCATCACCGCAGGTTTGAGGAATCCAAGGAATGAGCCGCATTCCCAATTTCGCCGATGTCGCCTTTGAGCGGACCGCGACCGCCGCGCCAGCCGGCAGCGCGGAGCCGTGGCTGACGCCCGAAGGCATTCTGGTGAAGCCCGCCTATGGCGAGGCCGATCTGGCCGGGCTCGATTTCCTCGAGACCTATCCGGGCATCGCGCCCTATCTGCGCGGTCCCTACCTGACCATGTATGTCAACCAGCCCTGGACAGTGCGGCAATATGCCGGCTTCTCCACGGCGGAGGATTCCAACGCGTTCTACCGCCGCAACCTCGCGGCTGGGCAGAAGGGCCTCTCGGTCGCCTTCGACCTCGCCACCCATCGCGGCTATGACAGTGATCATCCGCGCGTCGGCGGCGATGTCGGCATGGCCGGTGTGGCCATCGATTCCATCTACGACATGCGAACGCTGTTTGCGGGCATCCCGCTCGACCAGATGAGCGTGTCCATGACCATGAACGGCGCGGTGCTGCCGATCCTCGCGCTTTATGTTGCGGCTGCGGGCGAACAGGGCGTGGCGCCGGAGAAGCTGTCAGGCACCATTCAGAACGACATTCTGAAAGAGTTCATGGTGCGCAACACCTACATCTATCCGCCCGCGCCCTCGATGCGGATCATCTCGGACATCTTCGCGTTCACCTCGCAAAAGATGCCGAAATACAATTCGATTTCCATTTCCGGCTACCACATGCAGGAGGCCGGCGCGACGCAGGACCTCGAGCTTGCCTATACGCTCGCCGACGGCGTCGAATATCTCCGTGCCGGCCTTGCCGCAGGCCTCGACGTCGACCGCTTCGCGCCGCGGCTGTCGTTCTTCTGGGCGATCGGAATGAACTTCTTCATGGAAGTCGCCAAGCTGCGCGCTGCGCGCCTCTTGTGGGCGAAGTTGCTGAAGCCTTTCAACCCGAAGGACCCGCGCTCGCTCTCGCTGCGCACGCATTCCCAGACCTCGGGCTGGTCGCTGACTGCGCAGGACGTCTTCAACAACGTGATGCGCACCACGGTCGAGGCGATGGCGGCGACCCAAGGCCACACCCAGTCGCTGCACACCAACGCGCTCGACGAGGCCCTGGCGCTGCCGACCGATTTCTCGGCGCGCATCGCCCGCAACACCCAGCTGTTCCTCCAGCAGGAGAGTGGCACCACCCGCATCATCGATCCCTGGGGCGGCTCCTATTATGTCGAGCGGCTCACGCGCGACCTCGCCGCAAAGGCCTGGAGCCACATCCAGGAAGTCGAGGAGCTCGGCGGCATGGCCAAGGCGATCGAGGCCGGCGTGCCAAAACTGCGGATCGAGGAGGCCTCGGCCATGACGCAGGCCCGGATCGATGCCGGCAAGCAGGCGGTGATCGGCGTCAACAAGTACAAGCCGACCGACGAGGCACCGATCGACATCCTGAAGGTCGACAACACCAATGTCCGCCGGCTCCAGATCGACAAGCTGACGCGGCTGAAATCGGAGCGCAGCCAGAAGGACGTCGATGCCGCGCTCGCCGCGCTGACGCGCTCGGCCGGAGAAGGCAACGGCAATCTGCTCGCACTCGCCATCGATGCGGCGCGGGCCAAGGCCACCGTCGGCGAAATCTCTGACGCAATGGAGAAAGTGTTCGGCCGCCATCGCGCCGAAATAAAATCCATCACCGGCGTCTACAAGCGGGAGGCGTCCAGCATGGGCAACCGGGTCGAAAAGGTTCAGGCGCTGATCGACGCCTTCGAGGAGGCGGAAGGCCGCCGCCCGCGCATCCTGGTCGCCAAGATCGGCCAGGACGGCCATGACCGTGGCCAGAAGGTGATCGCGTCGGCGTTTGCCGATATCGGCTTCGACGTCGACATCGGGCCGCTGTTTGCGACCGCCGATGAGGCCGCCCGGCAGGCGGTCGAGAACGACGTCCATATCCTCGGCGTCTCCTCGCTCGCCGCCGCCCACCTCACCGCGGTGCCGGAATTGAAGGCCGCGCTGAAGAAGCAGGGCCGCGAGGACATCATGATCATCGTCGGCGGCGTGGTGCCGCCGCAGGATTACGACGCGCTCTACGCGGCCGGCGCCGAAGCCATCTTCCCGCCCGGCACGGTGATTGCGGACGCGGCCGAGGAGCTGATCCGCAAGCTGAACGCCCGGCTCGGGCATAGCGAGGCGGCGGAGTAATTCCGTCGCAGCCGGGCCCCCTGGTATCAAACCAGCAGGTGCCTTGCCGCGACCAATCTTCACGACCCACATCCATGGATAACGAAGTGACATATCGTGCAAATCCGCGCGCGGCCTTGCTTCTGGGCACCATCGCCATCCTTTCGGCCGTCGCTGCGGTCGCCCTCGCCTCGCCCACCTTCGCCGCCGATCCCAAACCCGACGCCGCCATCAAGAACAGGAACATCGAGGCACGGGTGTTCCTCGACGACAAGATCAAGGCGGATGCGGCGCTGGCGGCGGACTGCCTCGCCGATGGCAGGAAGTGGCTCGACAGGAACGCGGCCGATGCGGCCGCCTCGCGCAAGGAGGATCCGCAGCTCTTCAGGGACGGCGGCTGGGATTTTGAGCGGAAATATTCCATCCGCTCGGTGGTCGCCGACCGCTATGTCAGCCTGCTGCGCAACGACTACATGGACACCCACGGCGCGCATCCCAATTCCGACGTCAACACGATCCTGTGGGACAAGGCCGAGAACAAGCGCATCTCGATCCGTCCGTTCTTCGGCGAAACTGCCGATGGCGGTCCCACCATGAAGGCGATGGTGAAGGCCGTGATCGCCTCGCTCAGAATCGAGAAGAAGAAGCGCGATAGCAGCGAGACCGCGACCGACGAATGGTTCAAGGGCGTGGAGCCGAGCCTGCTCAAGATCGGCGCGGTGACGCTGGCGCCCTCGACCGAAGCGGGCAAAAGCTCCGGCCTCACCTTCCACTATCCGCCCTATGCCGTCGGCCCCTACGCCGAGGGCGAATATGTCGCTTTCGTTCCCTGGGAGACGTTGAAGCCCTACCTCACGGCGGAGGGCGCACGCATCTTCGGCGGCGCGCGGCCGAAGGGCGACGCGGACGAGGCGCGGTAGTCGCCTCGTTGCTCACAGCGTCGCGAGCCTGCCGCTTGCGACATCCGTACAAAGCCGCATAAAATGTTGGCTCGACACCAGCCCGATTCCCGAGGGCACCGCCGGGAACATTGATGTCAGGGATTACGCGCCGCGCTTTTGCGGCCTCTTCTGTGGCTGCGGCCACCTCCGCTCTCCTCATGCCTGCGCGCGCGCAAGCCTATCCGGCGCGGCCGGTGACCCTGATCGTGCCATGGGGGGCGGGTGGCGGCACGGACGCAACCGCGCACATGATCGCGACGCTCCTGGAGAAGGAGCTCGGCCAGCCCTTCAACGTCGTCAACCGCACCGGTGGGTCCGGCGTGGTTGGCCATGCCGAGATCGCCACCGCGCCGCCGGATGGCTACACGATCGGCATGCTGACCGTGGAAATCGCGATGCTGCATTGGCAGGCCGTGACGCATCTGACACCGCGGAATTTCACGCCGCTCGCGTTGATGAACGAAGACCCGCCAGGCATCCAGGTCTCGACTTCATCGCCCTACAAGACAGTGAAGGAGCTCATGGACGCCATCAAGGCGGCCCCGCCAGGACGGTTCACGGCATCGGGCACGGGGCAAGGCGGAATCTGGCATCTCGCGCTCGTCGGCTGGATGCAGGCGATGGGACTGCCGGCGAACCAGGTCGTGTGGTCAGCGTCAAATGGCGCAGCCCCGGCTATGCAGGATCTCGCGGCAGGCAGCCTCGATCTCACCACCTGCTCGGTGCCGGAAGCGCGCGCCACCATCGAGGCCGGCCAGGCGCGAAGCCTCGCGATCATGGCGCCGGCGCGCAATCCGATCTTCCCCGATGTGCCGACCCTGAAAGAGGCGCTCGGCGTCGACTATTCCACCAGCTCATGGCGCGGCATCGGCGCGCCCAGGGGCCTGGCTCCGCAGGTCGCCGCAAGGCTGACCGCGGCCTTGAAGAAGGTGTACGACTCCGCCGCGTTCAGGGATTTCATGACCAGGCGCGGCTTCGGCACCGTGTGGCGCGATGCTGGGCAGTTCGCTAGCTTCATGGACCGGGCTGATGGCCAGATGGGTCAGGCCATGAAGGCAGCCGGTTTTGCCAAGGCTTAACTAGAAAGGCCTGATTTGAGGCCTCATCGCAATGCCCGACCTGCGGCAAGACCCTCTGAGCCAAGGAGCCTCGCCTGTCCCCGCCCGTGTGCGTGGGGCGCTATCGCTGGGCCGGGCGCCGACCTTGTGCTAGTATCCAGCGATGACCGAGGTCGCAGACATTCCGCTCGAGACGATTGTCGGGAAGCTACGAGAGCTTGCGCCCTCCCTGCGGGCTGCAGGTGTTGACCGTCTGTACCTGTTCGGATCCCGCGCGCGCGGCGACGCTCGACCCGACAGCGACCTTGACGTCCTAGTCGAGACGACCTCACGCGAAGAAGCACCTCGGTTCGATTACTTTAAGGCCCTGCACCTGATCGAGGATCATCTCGGTCTTCGGGCACAGATATCTGTGCGGGATTTACTCAAGCCGCGCGTGGCCGAACGGATTGCGGACGACCTGGATGAGGTCTTCTGAATGCCGCCGACCATGGAAGATCGGCTGCGGGATATTCTAGAAGCCATCGCCGACATCGAGAATGTAATGCACGGCTTTACATTCGATCGATTTGTCTCTGGAAGAACCGCACGGCTGGCAATCGAACGGCTTCTCGAAATTATCTGCGAGGCATCAAGATTCATCCCGGATGAGGTCAAGCGAGCCGAGTCGGGAATCGACTGGCGCAGGATGGTCGACTTCGGAAATCTTCTGCGTCATGCCTGTCACACGACGAAGGCCGAGATCGTTTGGGACATCATTCAAACCCACCTTCCACCGTTGAAATCCTGCGCTGAAAGACACATTCGCGTGTCGGGCCGCTAGTGGCTGGACGCGAAATCAATAATGACCAATAGCAAATTCATCGACATCGCATCCCTTGCCCGCGACGTTCGCTCTGGCAGCCGCGCGGCGCTGGCGCGCGCCATCACGCTGGTCGAGAGCCGGCGCAGCGACCACCAGGCGCTGGCGCGCGAGCTGGTGCAGACGTTGTTGCCCGACACCGGCAAGGCGGTTCGCGTCGGCATCACCGGCTCGCCCGGTGTCGGCAAATCCACCACCATCGATGCGCTCGGCACCTATCTGATCGAGCAGGGCCACACGGTCGCAGTGCTCGCGGTCGATCCGTCGTCGGCGCGGAGCGGCGGCTCGATCCTCGGCGACAAGACGCGGATGGCACGGCTGTCGGCATCCGACGAGGCCTTCATCCGGCCCTCACCGTCCTCGGGCACGCTCGGCGGCGTCGCCGCCAAGACGCGCGAGGCGATGCTGCTCTGCGAGGCGGCCGGCTTCGACGTCGTGCTGGTCGAGACCGTCGGCATCGGTCAGTCCGAGACCGCGGTCTGCGACATGACCGATTTCTTCCTGGCGCTGATGCTACCCGGCGGCGGTGACGAGCTGCAAGGCATCAAGAAGGGCCTGGTCGAGCTCGCCGACATGATCGCGATCAACAAGGCCGACGGCGATAATCTCAAGCGCGCCAACATCACTGCCGCCGACTATCGCGGCGCGCTGCATATTCTGGCGCCCCGCTCCGAGCATTGGCATCCGCCGGTCGAGACCTATTCGGCGCTCACCGGCGACGGCATCGCAAAGCTCTGGCAAAAGATCCTCGATCACCGCAAGGCGATGAACGCATCCGGCGAATTCGCCGCGCGGCGGCGTGACCAGCAGGTGAAGTGGATGTGGTCGATACTGGAGCAGCGCATGCTGTCGCGGCTGCGCAGCGAAGCGTCGGTGCGGACCAAGGTCAGGAAGATCGAAACTGAGGTGGCCGACGGCCATCTCACACCGGCGCTCGCGGCCGAGCAAATTCTGGGGTTGCTGCAATGAGCGAAAAACTCCGTATTCTCCTCACAGGCTTCGGGCCCTTTCCTGGCGCGCCCTACAATCCGACCCAGCCGCTGGTGGCGCGGCTAGCGCAACTGCGCCGCCCGGGGCTCGATGATGTCGAGCGCGCGAGCCACATCTTTCCAGTGACCTATGCCGCGGTCGACCGGCAATTGCCGGAGGTGCTCACGAACGTCAGGCCGGATGCGCTCCTGATGTTCGGCCTCGCCGCACGAACGCCCTACCTGCGTATCGAGACCCGCGCGCGCAACGCCGTCACCATGCTCTGGCCCGACGCCGCCAACACCCGTTCAAGCAAGCGCGGTATCGATGGCGACGCGGGTGCGATGATGTTCGGTCCGCACACGGCAAAGCTGCTGCGTGCGGCACGCCTCACCGGCATCGATGCGCGTTCCTCGCGCGATGCCGGCGCCTATCTCTGCAACTACCTCAGCTGGCGCGCAATCGAGAATGTGCGGGCCGGTGGACCGCAGCTCGCGGCGTTCATCCATATTCCCCTGCTGGCCCGCAGCGGCGCCGTGCGGCGCAAGGGTGCACCGCGGATCACGCTGGAGGAGCTGGTGGATGCCGGCGAAGCGATGCTGATGGAGATGGTGCAGTTGGCAAGGAAGGAACGGGTCTCGTAGGGTGGGTAAAGGCGCACTTGCGCCGTGCCCACCGTCTCGCTCTGATCTACGGTCAAATGGTGGGCACGCTCCGCTTTGCCCCCTACGGCCCCTCTGCTGGGTAAACATTTAACCCTACCGCGAACAATCCTCACGTCTACCGCCGCCCTGCGCTACCTAACCGTCGCGGACATCTCCCGCGTCCGCCGGAGGACGCGTCATGAACCTCAATCGCCGTCATCTCATTGGGGCCTCGACCGCGGGCATCGCCGGCGCGCTCGCCATGCCTGTCGATGCCGCGCGCGCGGCGCCGCTGACGTCACTGCTCGGCCGCGATGCGACCCAATATGGCGTGCGGCCCGGCGCCAGCGAGGACCAGACGCGTGCGCTCCAGCGCGCGATCGACGAAGCGGCACGCGCACAGATGCCCCTCGCCCTGCCGCCCGGAATCTACCGAACCGGATTGCTGCGACTACCGAACGGCGCGCAGTTGATCGGCGTGCGTGGCGCGACGAAGCTCGTCTTCACCGGCGGCGCGTCAGCAATCCAGAGCGACGGCTCCGATGCGATCGGCCTTACCGGCATCACCTTTGACGGCGGCGGCATTCCGCTGCCGTCGAGGCGCGGACTGATCCACGTGCTCGGCGGGCGCGACGTCCGCATCGCCGATTGCGAGATCACCGGCTCCGGCGGCAGCGGCATCTGGCTCGAGCAGATGTCCGGCGATATCTCCGGCAACATCTTTACGAACATCGCGGTGACGGCGGTGGTCTCGTTCGACGCCAGGGGATTGAGCGTTGCGCGCAACACCATTGTCGGCACCAACGACAACGGCATCGAGATCCTGCGCACGGCAATCGGCGACGACGGCACGCTGGTCGCCGACAACCGCATCGAGGACATCAAGGCGGGCCCCGGCGGCTCCGGCCAGTACGGCAACGCCATCAATGCGTTCCGGGCCGGCAACGTGATCGTGCGCGGCAACCGGATCAGGAATTGCGACTATTCCGCGGTGCGTGGCAATTCGGCCTCGAACATCCACATCACCGGCAACAGCGTCAGCGACGTGCGCGAGGTCGCACTCTATTCCGAGTTTGCGTTCGAGGCCGCAGTGATCGCGAACAACATTGTCGACGGCGCCGCGGTCGGCGTCTCCGTCTGCAACTTCAACGAGGGCGGCCGCATCGCCGTGGTCCAGGGCAATATCATCCGCAATCTGATCCCGAAGCGGCCGATCGGGACTGCGCCGGATGACGATGCCGGCGTCGGCATCTACATCGAGGCGGATAGTTCGGTGACCGGCAACGTGATCGAGAACGCGCCGTCCTACGGCATCGTCGCCGGCTGGGGCAAATATCTGCGCGATGTCGTGATCTCCGGCAATGTGATCCGCAAGGCGCTGGCTGGCATCGGCGTCTCCGTGGTGCCGGGCGCCGGCACCGCGCTCGTCAACAACAACATGATCTCGGAAACCCCGCTTGGCGCAATCGTCGGACTCGAACACGCGCGTGCGGTGACCACCGATCTCTCAGCCGACGGCGCGCAGCGCTTTGCGCAGGTGATGGTCGGCGGGAATGCGGTGCGGCGCTAGAACGCGTTCCGCAGCAGCGGGTACCTCGCTTCCAGGCCGTCGAGGCTGAAGGTGAATTCGACGACACGCTCGGGGGCTGCGACGATTTCGGCGGCCGGCGGTGCAAACTGGGGCAGGAGCGCCGCCATCGCGGCAGGCTTGGTCAGCGGCGACCTCACAGCAGGTGCGGTTAGCGGCGCCCTCGCAGCGGGAGCCTTGAGCGACGGGACATCAGCAGGCGCCGTGAACGATGCCACCGGTGCAGGCGCCGCAAGCGGCACCGTCGGGGGAACCGGCACGAGCGGAGCTTCGGTCACCTCAGGGAGCACGTCCGGCGTCGGCTTGAGCCTGACTGGAATGGCGGTCTCAGGCGCGATGTGGACGGCCTTCGGCTGCACGGTCTGGGCCTGCTCGCGCGGAAACACCCGCGGCATCGTCGCCGGCGACCAGCCGAAGGCAGAGGTCACGCTCGCGGCAGCTGCGGCAACGTCGCCGCCGGTCGCGATGGCGCGCCAGGTCTGGACCGCGCGCTTGGCTTCCTGGATGTTTTCGAGGAACGCGATTTCAGAGTGATAGCGGCGCCAGCGTCCTGTTTCGAACATTTCTGAAAGATGTTCCAGCCGCTGTTCTGCGAGAGCGCACCAGCGTGCCGCAATGTCGCGGCCTCCGGCCGCGCTTTGGCGATGTGTCATGAACCAGCCCGTCAGGAGAAAAATACGGACGCGGGGGACGCAACGCACACGAATCAATTTGGTAGCGACATGAATATTTTGTGGAAAAGTTTCGACTTGTCCAGCAACGACACGGCTGCCGTCATGAAACACCGTAGTCGCGCGGAGATTTGAGCGGTTTTCGAGTCAAGCTTCGCACAAGCATGGCGGGCCTGCGGGACCTGGCCGACCGCTGGCGATGAGCTCGGGCCACTTCAAGCCGAACCCACGCAAGGCTTCGAGAATCCGGCCCCCAAAAAGAAAAGACCCGTCCGGGGGGACAACCGGACGGGTCGAGCCATATGGGCGCTTGGGGTGGATGGGCGCTCGCGCCTGATATGACTTATGGGGAGGGATGACCGCTCCCACATATTTTGGTCGTGGTAGCGGGCCGAATGTTCAAAGCGGCATTCGATTTTTTAACCTTTGGCGAGCGCGCAATCTTGTCGCAGGCGGCTATCGCGACGCCGGCTTATCCACTTGGGAAATCGTGGATTTATCGTCGGCGCTCGACAGCGAGGGCTGCTCGATGGTGCGAATGCCGGGGTCGTCGCGACGCTTCTCGGCATCTTCACGTTTTGTTGTGCCGGATGCAGCCGCAACCGGTGTCGCGCTGTCTGCGGGAACAGCCATGACCGCGGCGAACGCATCGGCCTCGCCGTCACCGAACTGGTCATCACGGCCTGGTGAACCGAGATCGCGCGCGGTCTTCGCAAGCGTCATGCGGAGTGCTTCCGGCTTCAGCGCATAGTTGCGCTCGAGCAGCAATGCCGCGACGCCGGAGACATAGGCCGCCGAGAACGAGGTGCCCGACGTCATCTGGTATTTGCCCTCCGGCGCCGGCAGGAAGATGTCAACGCCGGGTGCGGCGAGCGCAATGTAATTGCCGCGGTTGGAGGCGGTGAAGAGTCTGTCCTGCTGGTCGGTCGCGCTGACCGCGATCACGTTGGGGTTGGCGGCGGGATAGAGCGGCGGCGATTTCGCGCCCGCATTGCCGGCGGCCGCGATCAGCACCAGCCCCCGCGCCGCGGTCGCTGCGATGGCGCGCTCGATCACGGCGTCCTTCGGGCCGGCAAAGCTCATATTGACGATCTGCGCGCCGTGCTCGGCGGCGTAATTGAGCGAGCGCAGGATGATGTAGGACGAGCTTTCGGCGCCGCCGCTGGTGCCGCCGAAAGCGCGAATGGCGATGATGCGGGCTTCCGGCGCGCTGCCCATCAGCCGCGCATGCGCCACGATGGCCCCCGCAATGCCGGTGCCGTGGATGTGCGGCCCCTCGGTGCTGCCGAGCGCATCGAAATTCTCTGCGATGGAGTTTGCGAGCTCGGGATGTCTCGTGTCGATGCCGGAGTCGATCACTGCGATCGTGACATTGGCGCCGTGCGCCAGCGTATGCGCCTGCGGCAGGCGGAGCTTTGCCAGCACGTATTGTGCAGGATCGCCCTCGACCGCCACCGCGGGCTTCTGGTCCTGGAGCATGTAGCGGAAATTTTGCTGGACCGAGCGCACGCTGCCGTCGGCGGCGAATTCGCGCCGCACCGTCTCATACGGCCGGCCATCGGCGATGCGGAACAGGCCGATCGTGGCCCCGATCAGCGGGAAATTCTCGGATGATACGCGCGTCAATCCATGGCGGCGCGCAAGCTCGTCGGCTTCCGCCAGAGACAGCGCGCTGTCGACCTCGGCGACGAATTCGTTGGCGAAACTGCGCAGGGTTACAGCCACCGGGGTGTTATTGCGGCGGCCATTGCCGGCGCTCTTCTTGCCTGACTTGCCGGCGCCGCCGCCTGCATTCGGCTGGGCGAGGCATTCGCCGTCACTGTCGCGATAGGGCGCGCTGCAGGCGGGATAAAGGTTCGGCGAGTAGTGTGCATAGGGCAGCACTGACGTCGGCGCCATCCGCGCCGAAATATGCGCGGTCGGAACCACACGCGGGCCGCGGTCGACGCTTACCGCCCGCGCGGCGACGCTGGGACTGATCGTCGGCGTGCGCGAGGGGACGCTGATGGTGGGCGTGCGCATGATCGCCTGGGCATGGGCAACCTCGATGCCGAGGCAGGCGGCAAGCAGCAGCGCGGCGCCGACCGACGAAGCAAAGGCCCCGTATCTTTCCCCATTCTCATACTTGCGCGTCATGGGCTGAACAGCGCCGTTACGGCGCCGCCACGGCGAGATTGACAAACTTCTCGCGCGACATCCTGCCGAGCAGCGCGGCGAGCTCGTCCTGGCTCATCGCCTTGTCGAACTGGAGGCGGAACATGCCACCCTTGGCATCGCCGATGATCGAGGCCTGGTAGCTGTCGAGCAGCGCGGTGATGTCGGCGACGCGCGCCTCGGGCGTGAAGCGCACCAGCGCCCGCGCGGGAGCACTGACAGCACCGAGCTCGCGCGTGATCGGCGCCCCGGTCGAGAGCGATGCGGTCTGAAAGGTTGCGGTCTGGGTCTTCATCAGCACGGCGCCGATGATGCCGGCCTGGAGCACGAGCGCGATCGCACCCAGGCTCGCCGACCAGGCCAGCGTGCGCGGCGACAGGCTCGCGAAAAAGGTGGCGATGCGCGCCGACAGCGGCAGCGAACCGGTGGCCTGCGCGGGCTCGGCGTCGATCGCGGCGAACAGCTTCTGCATCGCGCGCGCCGAGGGCGCACCCAGGCTCTCGTTCAGGTGGATGGTCTCTTCGTACTCGCCGCGGATCGCGGCATATTGCTTTGCAAGCTGCGGATCGCTGGCAAGCGCTTCCTCGACGCGGCGGGCATCGCGCGGGTTCAGCGTGCCGGCCGCATGCCACGGCAGCAGCAGTTCGATCTCACTGGGCTCTCGCTCCAGCATCTTCTTGCTCAAAGCCATCATGGCCAGCCTCGCTCAATGCCGGCTGCCTTCAGCAGTTCGGCCAATTTCTTGCGCGCATAGAACAAGCGCGTCTTCACAGTGTTCTCGGGGATGCCAACGATTTCGGCCACCTCTTCCACGGACTTCTCGTGGTAGTAGACGAGATCGACGATTTCCCGATGGTCCGGCGAGAGGCCCGTCAGACACTCCCGCAACGCTTCACTGGTATCCTTCTTCTGCACCACCGTCTCCGGATCGTCGGACGAATCCTCGATCGCGTTGGCGGCTTCGTCGTCCAACTCAAAATCCTTCCTGCGCCGGAGCGCAGACAGAGCCTTGAATCGGGTGATTGCCAGCAGCCAGGTGGAAACGGCGGATCGGCCCTCGAACTTGCCGGCTTGGCGCCAGACGTCGAGAAACACCTCGCTGATGAGGTCTTCCGCCGCCTGCTCGTCCCGCACAAGCCTGAGCCCGAACCGATACACCCTGACATGGTGCCGCCCGTACAGCACCTGCATGGCGAGCCGGTCGCCTTGGGCGATCCTGGCGATCAGGACCTCGTCCGTAGCCGCCTGTGTCACGCTCAAAGGCCGTCTCGCAAGATTGGTCGGGTCGATGCGGCGGACGGTTCGACGGGAAGGGTGAAATTCTTCAACCTACCGCAGTCATACGGGGGTTCGTGTGAACTGCCCCACATGCTCGTATTTTCCTTGTCCCACCGGTGGTGGTCGGCTGCCTCACTCCAGAACGGTAACATAATACAGAAGCACTTTCCTGCGGAATGCCGTGGGCCGGCGGGAGGCGGCCCGATCGAGCCTGATCCATAACACGGGCCTGTGCAGCTTATGTCGCACGAGGCCGGGTTTGGTCCGCGATATCGCCTGCGATGCCTAACTGGACGCAAAATTTTCCGCGCTGCACGCGGCCCCTCACCCGCGCCGCGCCTCCTTGGGATTCGGTGCAAAAGGATACCAAACCTAAAGGCTTGCCACGTAGATTTTTTCGGCTGACATCCACCATTGGCGGGACCATGAGCACGGCCGCGACGTCCTTTCCGGAGAGGAATGCCGCAGAGGTCGCGGATCTCGTCCTCGCACCCGAGGCGGCGGCGCCGGAGGTGCTGGCGCGCCGGGTCCGGCAGCGGCGCCAGATGTATGCCGGCCAAGTCGCGAGCTACTCCCTCGGCGCCTCGGTCTTGCTGCTCTACGCCTATGACGGCACCGTTCAGATGAATGTTCCGTCGCTGTTCTGGGTCGGCGGCCTCATGATCATCGGCATCTTCGTCGTGATGTCGGAGGCCGGCGTCGGCGACCGGCACAGCGACCATTATCTCACCGTCTTCCAGATCTCGGCGCATATGGCGCTGCAATTCGTGTTCCTGATCTCGGTGCCCGTGATCGGGATCGCCTTCATCAGCGTGCTGTTCCTGATCTTCGCCTTCGGCACGCTGCGCATGACCTCGGCCCAGGCGATGCTGACCTGGGCCATCGCGACTTGCGCGCTCGCGGCCGTATTCCTCGTCTCCGACCTGCCGATCGGCATGCCGGTTGCGACAAGGCTCCAGCGGATCGCGTCGATGCTGTGCTTCGTGCTGGTGATCGGCCAGTGCGCTTCGCTCGGCCTGTTCGGCGCCACGCTGCGCAAGATCCTGTACCGGCGCAGCATTGAACTAAAGGCCGCCTACCAGCGCATCGAAGAGCTCGCCGAGCTCGACGAGCTGACCGGCTCCTACAATCGCCGCTGCATCATGCGGCTTCTCGACGCAGAGATCGATAAATCGCGACAGGCAGGCGCGCCTTGCGCCATCGCGCTGATCGATCTCGACTGGTTCAAGCGCATCAACGACGCGCACGGCCACCCCGTCGGCGACGAAGTGCTGCGAACCTTCGCCATCACCATGTTCGCCAACATCCGTCCCGACGACCGTTTCGGCCGCTATGGCGGCGAGGAATTCTTGCTGCTGCTGCCGGAGACGGATGGCGGCGCCGCGCTGCGCATGCTCGAGCGGCTGCGCAGCATCGTGGCCGACCTCGACTGGAGCGCATTTGCCGTGGGGATGCGCGTGACGATTTCCGCCGGCGTCGTGACGCTGCGCGACAACGATACTGCCGACACGTATCTCGCGCGCGCCGACAGCGCGCTCTATTCCGCCAAGGCACAAGGCCGCAACCGCATCGCAACGAACTGACCAATCCATTTACTGCCGGCGCGCAAGAAAACGCCGCCGGACCGAACGCTCCAGGACAGGGCCATGAGATCCAAATCCGCCAAGACATCCGAAAACCTGCTCGAGGAATTGCAGTCCGCGCTGTCGCACGGCACCGTCGCGCGCCGGGTCGAGACGCTGCGCCGCGTCACCGATCTCTTCGTCAACAACGCGGTCGATTATTCCGATGACCATATCCGGGTGTTCGACGACGTCTTCCGGTGCCTGATCGAGCAGATCGAGACCTCCGCGAAGGCGCTACTGGCCGACCGGCTCGCGCCGATCGGAGCCGCCCCGCCCCAGATCATCCGCACGCTCGCGCTCGACGACGTCATCGAGGTCGCCGGCCCCGTGCTGACCAAATCAGAACGGTTGGACGAGACCACCCTGATCGAGATCGCGCGCAGCAAGAGCCAGGCGCATCTGAAGGCGATCTCGCTGCGGCGTGTGCTGTCGGAGGCACTGACCGAGGTGCTGGTGTCACGCGGCAACGACGACGTGGTGCAATCGACCGCTGCGAACCCGGGCGCGCAGCTCTCCGAAGGAAGTCTCGCCGACCTCGTCAGCCGCTCCGAGCGCGACGACGACCTCGCCACCTGCATCGGCCTGCGGCCCGACCTGCCGCGCCATCATTATTTGAAGCTGATTGCGAAGGCCTCCTTGAGCGTGCGCCGGAAGCTGGAGGCCGCGCATCCGGAGCTCGCGGGCGAGGTGCCGAGCGTGGTTCAGGAAGCGGCCCAGCGGGTCCGCGCCGCCGCCATGACCAGGCAGACCGAGATGGCGCGCGCGCTCGTGAGATCTCTGCACGAGGACGGCCGTCTCAACGAATTCCAGGTCTCGACCTTCGCCGAGCAGGGCAAGTTCGACGAGACCAATGCGGGGCTCGCGGCCCTGGCAGGCGTCTCGGTCGAGACCGCCGAGAACATGATGATCGAGAGCCGCACCGAGGGGGTGATGATCCTCGCCAAGGTCGCGGGCATGCAATGGTCGACCGTGCGCGCGATCGTCGCGATGCGCGAAAAGCTCTCCGGCGGCTCGCAGACGGACATGATGACGCTGCGCGATACTTACGAGGCCCTGCGCAGCTCGACCGCACAGCAGGTGCTGCGCTTTCAACGCATGCAGAGCGCGACGCCGGCGGCCTGAGCCGGCGGCGGCGACGGCAAGCCTCAAGCTTCCGGCATCCGATCGAGCAACTTGTCGAGCGTGATCGGGTAGTCTCGAACGCGGATGCCCGTTGCGTTGTAAACGGCATTGGCCAGGGCGGCGGCGACACCACATAACCCAAGCTCGCCGATCCCCTTGGCCTTCATCGGCGAAGACATCGGGTCGGTCTCGTCCAGGAAGATCGTGTCCTGATGCGGGATGTCGGCATGGACCGGAACCTCGTAGCCGGCGAGATCATGGTTGACGAAGAAGCCGGCGCGCTTGTCCACGGCGAGCTCTTCCATCAGCGCCGCGCCGACGCCCATCGTCATCGCGCCGATCACCTGGCTCCGCGCCGTCGTCGGATTGAGGACACGGCCCGCGGCGCAGACGGCGAGCATGCGGCGCACGCGGATCTCCGCCGTCGCAACGTCGACGCCGAGCTCGACGAAATGCGCGCCGAACGTCGACTGCTGATGAGTCTTGGCGAGATCGCCATATTCGATCGAATCCTCACCCGTAAGCTCGCCGTCCGCCGCCGCCTGTCCGAGCGGCACGCTGCGGTTGCCCGAAGAGACTTGTCCATCCGCAAAGGCAACGTCGGCGGAGTTGAAGCCGAGCTTTTGGGCCACCACCTGGCGCAGCTTGACGCAGGCTGCGTAGACGCCCGAGGTCGAGTTGTTTGCGCCGAACTGACCGCCGGAGCCCGAGGAAACCGGGAAGCTCGAGTCACCGAGACGCACGGTGACCTTGTGCAGCGGAAGCCCCATCATCTCCGCCGCGGTCTGGGCGATGATCGTATAGCTGCCGGTGCCAATATCGGTCATGTCGGTCTCGACGGTGACGGTCCCGCCCCGATCGAGGCGGACGCGCGCCCCTGATTTCATCAGGAGATTGTTGCGGAACGCAGCAGCCATGCCCATGCCGACCAACCAGCGCCCTTCGCGCTGCGTGCCGGGTCGGGCATTGCGCCCGCTCCAGCCGAAGCGTCCGGCGCCGACCCGCATGCATTCAACGAGCTGTCGCTGCGAGAATGGACGATTGGGATGTTCGGGATCGACCTGGGTGTCGTTGCGCGCGCGGAATTCGATGGGATCAAGGTCCAATCGTTCCGCCATCTCATCCATGGCGATCTCGAGCGCCATCATGCCGGGCGCCTCGCCGGGCGCACGCATGGCGTTGCCTTCCGGCAGGTCCAGCATGGCCAGACGCAGCGCCGTCATGCGGTTCTCGCCGGCATAGAGCAGACGGGTCTGCTGGACCGCCGTCTCCGGCCGGCCTTCCGGCAAATTACCCGACCAGCTCTCGTGCCCGATCGCGGTGATCTTGCCGTCCCGGCCTGCGCCGATGCGGATGCGCTGGATCGTCGCCGGCCGATGCGTCGTGTTGTTGAACATCAGCGGGCGCTGCATTGCCACCTTGACTGGGCGATTGGCGGCACGGGCACCGAGCGCCGCAAGAAGCGCGTCCGAACGAAGGAAAAGCTTGCCGCCGAAGCCGCCACCGATGAACGGCGAGACGAGACGGACGTTTTCCTTCGGCATCCCGAGCGTCTTCGCAACATCGCCGGTCGTCCAGGCGATCATCTGGTTGGATGTCCAGAGTGTCAGCTTGTCGCCGTCCCATACCGCCATCGACGCATGCGGCTCCATCATGGCATGAGCCTGATCAGGCGTGGTGTAGGTCGCATCGAGCTGCACCGGCGCCACGGCAAAGGCGCCGGAGAAATCGCCGACGGAGGTATCCGGCTGGCCGTCGCCTCCGCGCGGTTTGGCCGCGCTGTCGCGTCGGGCCGACAGGTCGAACGATCCGTTCGCCGTGCTGTAATTGATTTGCACCAGTTGAGCGGCAGCGCGCGCCTGCTCGAACGTTTCGGCAACGACCACCGCGACCGCCTGGTGATAGTGATCGATCTCGGGACCGCCGAGCAGCCTCGCCGTGTTGTAATTGCCCTTGCCGAGCTTGCCGGCATTCTCGGCCGTGACGATCGCGATCACGCCCGGGGCGGCCTTGGCGCGCATCACATCCATCGATGTGATGCGACCCTTGGCGATGGCAGAGCCGACGATGTAGCCGTAGGCAGGCCGCGCGGCCGTGTCGTGCCATTCGTAGGCATAGGTGGCCCGTCCCGTGGTCTTGAGAGGGCCGTCGATCCGGCTCGTCGGATGCCCGATGATCCTGAGCTGGTCGATCGGATTCGTGGTTTCAGGTGTATCGAACTTCATGGCTCAACCCTTCGCTTCGGCGAGCACGGCACCGAGAGTGCGCTCGACCAGCGCCAGCTTGAACGTGTTGTCCTTGGTCGGCTTGGCGCCGTCGAGCAGCTGCGTGGCAACGGCTTTGGCGCCGCGCGGCATCGCGGCTTCGGCGGTCTCGACCCGCCATGGCTTGTGCGCGATTCCGCCGACCGCGACCCGTCCAGTTCCATCGCGCTGGACGATCGCCCCAACCGACACCAGCGCGAACGCGTAGGAGGCCCGGTCGCGGACCTTGCGGTAGATCTGCGTTCCACCGACAGGCTTGGGAAGCATCACGGACGTGATCAACTCGCCGGGTGCGAGCGACGTTTCGATGTGAGGCGTGTCGCCCGGCGGCCGATGAAGGTCCGCAATCGGGATGGTGCGCCGCGTGCCGTCCGGGCGAACCGTCTCGACCGTTGCGTCAAGCGCACGCATGGCGACGGCCATGTCGCTCGGATGGGTTGCGATGCAGGCGTCGCTGCCGCCGATCACGGCGTGCTGGCGGGTGATGCCGCCGATGGCGGCGCAGCCGCTGCCGGGGACACGTTTGTTGCAGGGCTGATTGGTGTCATAGAAGTATGGGCAACGCGTCCGCTGCAACAGATTGCCTGCCGTGGTCGCCTTGTTGCGCAACTGGCCGGACGCGCCGGCGAGCAGTGCGCGCGACAACAGGCCATAGTCGCGCCGGACCCGCTCATCGGCAGCCAGCGTCGTGTTGCGCACCAGCGCACCGATCCGCAAGCCCCCATCGAGCGACGGCTCGATCCTGTCGAAGGCAAGGCCGTTGACGTCGATCAAATGGGACGGCGTCTCGATTTCCAGCTTCATCAGGTCAAGCAGGTTGGTGCCGCCGGCGATGAATTTTGCGTTGCTGGTCTTGACGGCCGCGGATGCGGCAGCCGCAGGCGAATTTGCCTTCTCATAGGTGAAAGACTTCATGCGGGTCTCCCGGCAACCTCGGTGATGGCCTCGGCAATGTTGGAATAGGCGCCACAACGGCAGATGTTGCCGCTCATGCGCTCGCGCAGCTCGGCGTTCGTGAATTGCGCAGCCGAATTCAAATCGGTGGTGACGTGGCTGGGAATGCCGGCCCTGATCTCATCGAGCACGGCCACCGCCGAGCAGATCTGGCCAGGCGTGCAGTAACCGCACTGGAAACCGTCGTGTTTGACGAAGGCGGCCTGCATCGGATGCATGTGTTCCGGCGTACCGAGCCCTTCGATCGTGGTGACGCTGTCGCCCTCATGCATCACCGCCAAGGTCAGGCAGGAGTTGATGCGCTGCCCGCCGACGATCACCGTGCAGGCGCCGCATTGGCCGTGATCGCAGCCCTTCTTGGTGCCGGTGAGGTGGAGATGTTCACGAAGCGCATCAAGCAGCGTGGTGCGGGTGTCCAGCTGCAAGGCGCGGACCTCACCGTTCACGTTGATGGAAACCGTCGCCATCGCGGGCTCTGCCGCTCCGGGAGCAGGCAGTCCCGCGATGGAATTCTGGGCCTCGGCGTGCCGAGACGCGGCTCCGATCGCGACCGACGTGGCGGTTCCGATCAGGAGGTTCCGCCGCGACATTTCGAATGCGCTGGGTTTTCGCATGGCTGGGCATATCCCTTGCTACAGCAGCGTCCATCGACGCTCTGGATAGAAAGTCGTCCAACCAAAGTTAGTTTCGGGGCGCGAGCCGGATTAGCCGTTCACAACGGCATGAGCTTATGTGCGTCATTCATGAATGCAGGCCGGGGGTGGCGTGCGTGCGGAGGCAATGCGACAATGCGCGCTAGTAGCGCAGGACCCTCGACCCCACCGCCGCGCCGATCGCGGTCACGATCGCGGTCGCGATCGTGTACCAGGTCGCGACGAACAGCGGCGAGTCATCCGTGCAGTGCGAGGCGTAGAGCGTCGCCGCCAATCCGGCCGACAGCAGGCCTGCAAGCGCACCGGCGAGTGCCGGGCGCGACGGTGCGCCGTGGCGAAGGCCAAACAGCGCACCCGCCAGCAAGGGCAGCGACATCGCGGGGATCGCCGACATGCACCACCGCGAGTTCTTGCCGACCAGCCGCATCGTCATCGGCATCGCCGGCGCCATCATCGCCTCGCTGCCGATCGCGACCGCGAGCAGACCGACGGGCAGCAGCAGCAGCCAGCCCCAGCCGCGCATCAAGGCTTCGGGCCGCGACAGATGCAGGCTGATGATGATCGCGGGGATCGCGAGCGACAGCGTCACCGCGAACTTCGTGTCGAAGAACGGGTTGTGCATCGCCGTCATCACGTCCGGCCGCACGCCGAGGAAGGTGGCGAAGATCAGGATCGAGAACGGTGCCGCCACCAGCAGACCCATGGTCAGCAAGGCGCCAACGCGCGGGGCGCGATGGGCGTTGTCGGCCGCGAGCGTCCGAATGAGTTGATCGGTATCCATGACTAGTGGTCCCGTAGTTTGGCTGTGAGGGTCGACAGCCCCCGATGCAGCGCGACCCGCACCGCACCTTCGCTCATCGAAAACTTCGCCGCCGTATCCTTGATCGAGGCGGCATCGACCGCAATCGACTGCAACACGTCGCGCTGACGCTGCGGCAGAGCGTTGAGGTGGCTTGCGACCTCACCCGCCGAGGCCGTCTCCTGCGGCGCCTCGCCGGGAAGCGTCTCGGCGAAATCGTCGATATTGACGAAGATCCGCCGGCCGCGCCGCCGCAGCGTATCAATCAGCTTGTTGCGGGCGATCGCGAACAGCCAGGGGGCGAAAGGTGCTTCGCTATCCCAGGTGTGCCGCTTCAGATGCACCGCCAACAAAATTTCCTGCACGATATCCTCGGCCTGATCGGGAGGCTGCCCGGCTCTCGCCAGGCCACGCCTCGCGGCAGCGCGCAGCACCGGCGTGACCGCCCTCAACAGGCGATGATACGCCGCATCATCGCCTGCCATGGCCGACCGCATCAGGCCGGTCCATTCGTCCTCACGTCCGCGCACGCGCGCTCCTACACGGCAATTCGGCCGCTCTTTCAATTTGTTACGTTGGCGGTCCAAGGATCACGAAGTCGTGATCAAAGCGCGCCAAAGAATCCGATCCGGCCGTAAAAGCCCCCGAGGCTCATAACACCGATCGGTCCGCACTGCACCCGGCAGGCCGGCAAGCGAAGCCGGTTTGCCCCGTTTTTGCCCGGTGTAGCCCGAAGATTCCCATTTTTTGCCCCGCTGTCGTCATGGGTCGGGGTCTCTGTTCGCTTCCGGGACGGGCGAATTGGGGAGATCGTCAACATGATGAAAGCCAGCGGGCGCGCGGCATTGATTACTCTGGCGGGACTATTCCTGCTGTTCGGCGGTGTGGCGCAGGCCGCGCCGAGCTCGGCCGCGAGCGCCAAGCCGGACAGCGCGAGCAGGCAAACCGACACGGTCAAGCCGACCAAGCAGCGGCGGCACTATTCTCATCGGCACGGCGACAGCAAGACAGCGCAGAAATCCGACGACAAGGCCGACAAGCAGGACGCCGCAGCCAGGACCGACCAGGCCAGCGGCAGCAATGACGTGCCGGCCTCGAGCCAGATGCCGCCGGAAGTCGCCAACGCCAACGCGCAGCTCGCTGCCGCCGATGCGCCCCCCGCAGCCGCAGCCTCCGCGATGTCGGGTCGGGCCAACGACAATGTGCAGGCCGCAGCTGATAATGCCGCAGCCCCCAATGCCGAGAACCAATTGGTGGCGCCCGACCAGCTCAATGATCTCGACCGCGCCCTGCCGCAGGACAACCCGCCGGCGCAAAAGGCGGTGGTGGCCGCGACCGACGCGCAGCCGCGTCCGGCGCCGGTGATGGCCAGCAGCCAGCCGAGCTCGGCCTGGGACCAGAGCTCCCTGATCGGCAAGATCTTCATTGGCGTCGGCACGCTGCTAACACTGGCGTCCGCTGCCCGCATGTTCATGGCCTGATTTCGAGGCCCGTCCGGGGCGGGTTCACCTGCGCGCTCCGGCCCCCTTGAAGCCCACCCCGCCAGCGGGCACATTGCCCGCTCAATCAAAAGCGTGGGTGGAGCATGAGCACGTTCGAACACATCATCGTCGAAAGCATCGGTGCGGTCGGCATCATCAAGCTGAACCGGCCAAAAATGCTCAACGCGCTCTCCTTCGGCGTCTTTCGCGAGATTGCGGCCGCGGTCGACGATCTCGAGGCCGATGACGGCATCGGCTGCATCGTCGTGACCGGCAGCGAGAAGGCCTTTGCCGCCGGCGCCGATATCAAGGAGATGCAGCCGAAGGGCTTCATCGACATGTTCTCCGAGGACTTTGCCGCGATCGGCGGCGACCGTGTCGCGCGCTGCCGCAAGCCGACCATTGCGGCGGTCGCGGGCTATGCGCTCGGCGGCGGCTGCGAGCTCGCCATGATGTGCGATGTCATCATCGCGGCCGACACCGCCAAATTCGGCCAGCCCGAGATCACGCTCGGCACCATCCCCGGCATCGGCGGCACCCAGCGCCTGACCCGTGCGATCGGCAAGTCCAAGGCGATGGATCTCTGCCTCACCGGCCGCATGATGGATGCGGCCGAAGCCGAGCGCTCGGGCCTCGTCAGCCGCATCGTGCCCGCCGACAAGCTGATGGACGAGGTGATGGCGGCGGCCGAGAAGATCGCCTCGATGTCGCGGCCCGCAGTCGCGATGGCGAAGGAAGCCGTGAACCGCGCTTTCGAGACCACGCTCGCCGAGGGCATGAGCGTGGAGCGCAATTTGTTCCATTCGACCTTCGCGCTCGAAGACCGCTCCGAGGGCATGGCCGCGTTCATCGAGAAGCGCAAGCCGGTGAACAAGAACCGGTGAGGTCTCTCTATCCGGCACGGCTCCGCGCCAGGGCCGCGCTCACCAGCGCGCGATAACCGCGCTCAGGCCAGGTTTTGGGACGATCGAGGCCGAGGCGTGCCAGGCATGCCTCGTCCGCAGCGTCGGGCATTCGCATCAGCCCCTGCCACAGCAAGCCTGCGAGCGCCGGCGGCGAACGTTGGGCGCCCTGCAAGATCTCCAGCGCGGGAATGAGGCGCAGCTCGACGTCGGTGAAGTCGCAGCCGAACGGAAACGATGGCAGCAACCCGGCATCACGCGCCGGCTTCACTGCGGCTGCGATCCGCTCGGGATGGTTTTCGCGGTACGCCGCCGGGATGTCGTAGCCGCGTGGCAATTTGCCGGCGTCCTTGGCGTGGCGCGCCAGTTCGTCCTGGAAGCGCGAGTCGGAGATTGCGAGCATGGCCGCGATCACGTCGACGTCCGACTTACCCCGCAGATCGGCAACGCCATATTCGGTGACGAAGACATCGCGCAAATGCCGCGGGATGGTCTCGTGTCCATAGTGCCAGAGGATATTGGATTTCAGCGCGCGGCCGGCCTGCCGCGTCGCCTCGAGCGCGAGGACCGATCGCGCCCCCTTGAGCGCAAAGGCCTGCGCCACGAAATTGTACTGCCCACCGACGCCGCTCACGACCTGGCCGTCATCGAGGCCGTCGGAGACGGCCGCACCCAGCAGCGTCGCCATCATCGTGTTGTTGACGAAACGCGCGTCGATCCGGGCGCGGCGCTTCTGCTCCTCGTCGCCATAGAGCTCGTTGGTGAACGACACCGGCACCATCTGGATGCGCGCGATCTGATCCGGCGGCATCTCGCGCAGCGCGCGATAGAACGATTTCGGACCGAGAAAGAAGGCGCCGTGCAGCACGACGCCGTCGACGGCGCGCTTGAGAATATTGGCGTCGATCAAGCCGATGAACGCCTCCGTGAGCATCTCGCTGACACCATAAAGGCCGGTCTCGAAGGCGCCGGCTTCCTGCGCGACGGCCGGTCGCACCGGCGACAGCCGAGCCATGACCTCGTGAAACGCCTTGCCGTCGCGATGGCGCAGGATCAGGCCCTGCGCCAGCGCATCGCCGATCTGGCCGATGCCGATTTGAAGCGTGCCGCCATCGCGCACCAACGATGCCGCGTTCAGGCCGATGGCGTATTTGGCGTCGGAGATCGGCTCCGACGGCGGCGCAAACAGCGGAAAATCGGTCGCCGCACTCTCCAGCACGGCGCTGAACTCCTCCGCCGCAAGATCGCCCGCGCCCGGCATGAACGGCAGCTCGGAATTCACCTGCGCGATCAGCTTGAACGAGGCGCGTCCGGCGCGGCGCTCGCGCAGCACGTCGAGCGTCGTGTCGGTGTTGCAGGACAGGCTGTAGCGCGGCTCGCCCTCCACGATGCGCCTGGCCACCAGTTGCGTCACGACATTGAGCCCGCGCGCCAAGAGATAGCTCGCCGCATGGGTATAGTTGGCCGAGATGTAATTCTGCTGCGCGACTGGCACGTGCAGCCAGCGTCCGGCGAGAAAGAAGAATTCGATGACGTTGATATTGGGCGGCAACCGACCCGCGCGCAGCGCATCCGCATAGGCCAGATCGGGATACCCACCGAACAGGCGGTCGATCACGGGCGTGATGAAGCGATGCTCGATCAGGCCCTTCGGTCGCGGCTTTTCCAATGTCAGTGCCGACAGCAATGTCAGCTTGATGTCAGGATCGGCGCAGGCCCGCGCATAAAGCGCGTTGACGACGTGATTGGCCTTGCCGAGGCCGAGCGGCAGTCCGACCACCAGATCGGTTCCGACGTCGCGAATGATCTCCTCCGCAAGCGCATCGGGATCGGAGAAGAGTTTCGGCATCATCCGCGGGGTCCGGACTGCATGACAGGCACCTGACGGAATTCCTATAGCGCATTCGGGATGGGATAAGTGTGTGACGCACCTGCAACAAGCACGGTTTTCATGGGAGTTTTCCCCGCGGCAGTTTGCCTGCGGGACCGGCGCTGGCTAAACAGTTAAGAGAGCCGCCATCGGCGGGGCGGACGGCCGGGGTTTTGCGGGATTTCATGATTGGGCGTGCCGCCAGAGCTGGTCGCGTCGTGACGCGATATCGATCGGGCGTGGGTCCTGTCCTGGCGACATGGACCACGCTGGCGCTCTGTTGCGCCCTGCCCGCTATGGCCCGGGCGGAAGCCCTGCCGGAGGCACTGGTCAAGGCCTACCAGACCAATCCGCAGATCAATGCCGAGCGCGCGCGGCAGCGCGCCACCGACGAGAACGTGCCGCAGGCGCTCGCCGGCTACCGGCCGCAGATCGTGGCGAGCCTCAGCGCCGGCCTGCAAGCGGTTCGCAACCTGCTGCCGGACAACACCATCCAGACCGCGACGCTCAAACCCTGGACCATCGGGGTCACGGTGTCGCAGACCCTTTTCAACGGCTTCCGGACCGCCAACAGCGTGCGGGTCGCGGAACTCCAGGTGCAGTCCGGCCGCGAGGCCTTGCGCAATGTCGGCCAGGGCGTGCTGCTCGATGCGGTGACCGCCTACACCAACGTGCTGGCGAACCAGTCGCTGGTCGATGCGCAGCGCTCCAACGTCGCCTTCCTGCGCGAGACGCTCTCCGTCACCCAGCGCCGCCTCAATGCCGGCGATGTCACCCCGACCGACACCGCGCAGGCCGAGGCGCGTCTCAGCCGCGGGCTTTCCGATCTCAACGCCGCCGAGGTCGCGCTCGCGGTGAGCCAGGCCACCTACGCCCAGGTGATCGGCAATGCTCCCTCCGCGCTTCGGCCCGCCGAAGTGGTCGACCGCTATCTGCCGAGGAGCCGCGAGGATTCGATCTCCATGGCGATCCGCGAGCATCCGGCGGTCATGGCTGCGGGCTTCGACGTCGACGTCGCCTCGACCAATATCCGCGTCGCCGAAGGCGCGCTGCTGCCGAGCGCCAGCCTCCAGGGCAGCGTCAGCCGCAGCCGCGACAGCGACCAGACGCTCGGCACCTTCGCCACCGACCAGGCCTCGATCGTCGCCAACGTCACGGCGCCGATCTACGATGGCGGCCAGGCGGCCTCGCAGACAAGGCAGGCCAAGGAAGTCACCGCGCAAAGCCGGCTCGTGCTCGACCAGGTGCGCAACCAGGCGCGCACGGCCGCGGTCAGCGCCTGGGTCGCCAATGAAGGCGCCAAGATCGCGGTCTCGGCCTCGGAGTCCGAGGTCAAGGCCGCAACCGTCGCGCTCCAGGGCGTACAGCGCGAGGCCGCCGGCGGACAACGCACGACGGTCGACGTGCTGAACTCCCAGGCCGACCTGATCCAGGCCAAGGCCCGGCTGATCGGCGCGCTGCGCGACCGTGTGATCGCCTCCTACACGCTGCTCAGCGCCGTCGGCCATCTCGACGTCAAGACGCTGAGCCTGAACACGCCGGACTATCTGCCTGAAGTCCACTACCAGCAGGTCCGCGACGCCTGGCACGGCCTGCGCACGCCGTCGGGGCAGTAGTCGTTCTACTCGCGCGCCGCTTTGCCCGCCGCCCAATAAAAATGCCGAAAACAACCCCATGCACAGTAGCCGATGATGCCGTGCGACGCTTGCGGATTTTACGAATCAATTTGACGCGTCGGGCAAAACAGGAGCACAATGTCATCCTCGCAATGTGTGGGTTTGTAGAGCCGCTGCGAAACACGTCGATATGGACGTAGCCTGATCACTTCCGGTCGAGAGAGGTGAGGTAGCATCGGACGCAAGGGGGCTCGCACTGCCTCACCGCCGGAGCGGTCATGACCGACAAAATTTACGCGCGCGCTGCGCAACCCGCGACGCCGAACAGTTTCGACGTCCCGGCCCATGCCTGCGACTGCCATACCCACATCCACGGCAATATTGAAAAGTTTCCGTTCTTTGCGGGGCGCGTCTATACGCCGGGGCCGGCGAGCCCCGAGGAAATGGCGGCGCTGCACAAGGCGCTGCATGTCGAGCGTGTGGTGATCGTCACACCAAGCGTCTATGGCACCGACAATTCCTCCAGCCTGTTCGGCATGAAAGCGCGCGGCTCGACTGCGCGCGGGGTCGCGGTGATCGACGACAAGACGACGGAGGCCGAGCTCGATGCGATGCAGGCGGACGGCTTTCGCGGCATCCGCGTCAATCTCGCGACCGACGGCGTCAACGATGCCGATACCGGCCGGAGCCGCTTTGCCGCGGCTGTCGAACGCGTGAATGCGCGCGGCTGGCATGTGCAGCTCTACACCACGTTGGCGATGATCTCGGCAATCAAGGATCTCGTGCTCGCTTCACCGGTGCCGGCCGTGTTCGACCATTTTGGCGGCCTGGACGCTTCGCTCGGACTGGAGCAGCCGGGATTTGCGGACCTGATCGAACTCGTCAAATCCGGCAAGGCCTATGCGAAGATCTCGGGCGCCTATCGCTCCTCGAAACTTGCATCCGACTATCAGGACATGGTGCCCTATGCGCGTGCGCTGATCGCGGCGAACCCGGACCGCATCGTCTGGGGCACCGACTGGCCGCATCCGGATTCGGCTCAGGTGCCGGGACGGAAAGCGACCGACATCGCGCCATTCCATCCGATTGACGACGGTCGCCTGCTCAACCAGCTTCCGGTGTGGGCGCCGGATGCGAATGTGCGCAAGAAGATCTTGGTCGACAATCCTGCGCGGCTTTACGGGTTCTGACGGCCGCCAAAGCGCGATGAGATGGGATGAATCGTCATCGCGCTTCAGGTTGCCGTTCGAGCATGATCTTTTCGGAAAACCGCTGCGCACTTTTCCGGATCATGCTTTAGCGCGCGCGGCGCGAGAAGAACGAGATCAGGACCGGCAGCGTCACCAGGATGACGACCGGCGCCAGCATCATGCCGGTGACGACGACGACCGCGAGCGGCTTCTGCACCTGCGAGCCGATGCCTTCCGACAGCGCGGCGGGCAGCAGGCCGACACCGGCGACCACGCAGGTCATCAACACCGGGCGCAGCTGCAACTCGCCGGTGCGGATCACCGCGCCCATGCGGTCCATGCCTTCCTCGATCAGCTGGTTGAACTGCGAGATGATGATGATGCCGTCCATCACGGCGATGCCGAACAGCGCGATGAAGCCGATCGCGGCCGAGACGCTGAAAGCGGTCCCGGTGATCAGGAGACCGAGCACGCCGCCGAAGATCGCCATCGGGATCACGCTCATCGCGAGCAGCGTGTCGGTCATCGAGCCGAAATTGAACCAGAGCAGGATGCCGATCAGCGCCAGCGAGATCGGTACCACGATCGACAGCCGCCGGATCGCGTCCTGGAGATTGCCGTACTCGCCGACCCATTCCATGTGCGAGCCGGGCGGCAATTGCACCTGGCTGGCGATCTTCTGCTGAGCCTCGCGGATGGCGCTGCCGAGGTCGCGCTCGCGCACCGAGAACTTGATCGGCAGATAGCGTTCCTGCTGCTCGCGATAGATGTAGGCCGCACCCGAGACGAGGCTGATGGTGGCGACTTCGCTCAACGGAATCTGCGTGACGGTGCCGTTCGGCCCGGGCGCGCCGATCCGGATATTCTGAATCGCCTCCGCGCTCCGGCGGTATTCCGGCGCGAGACGAACGATGATCGGGAAGTGGCGGTCGCTTCCGGGCTCGTAGAGATCGCCCGCGGTGTCGCCGCCGATCGCGACCTTGATGGTGGCGTTGATGTCGCCCGGTGCAAGCCCGTAGCGCGCGGCCTTGGCGCGGTCGATGTCGATCTGAACGGTCGGTTGCCCGAGCGAGGTGAACACCGCAAGGTCGGTGATGCCCTGCACGGTCGACAGCACCGACTTGATCTTGTTGGCGGTGTCGGTCAGCGCCTGAAGATCGCTGCCGAACAGCTTGATCGAGTTCTCGCCCTTCACGCCGGAGACGGCTTCGGAGACGTTGTCCTGGAGATATTGCGAGAAGTTGAATTCGACGCCGGGGAAGCGGTCGTCGAGCTGCTTGAGCAGCTCCGCGGTCAGCTCTTCCTTGTCATGCGTGCCCGGCCACTCGCTCGCGGGCTTCAGCGGCGCGAAGAATTCGGCGTTGAAGAAACCGGCGGCGTCGGTGCCGTCGTCGGGACGGCCGTGCTGCGACACCACGGCATCGACCTCAGGCCGGGAGCGGATCAGCCTGCGCATCTCGTTGACGTAGGTGTTGCCTTCCTGGAGCGAGATGGTCGGCGGCAGCGTGGCGCGAATCCAGAGATTGCCCTCCTCCAGCTTGGGCAGGAATTCGAGGCCCAGCAGCCGGCCGAGCGCAACCGTCATCAGCACGAGGCCCACCGCGGCACCAAGCATGATGTTGCGGTTGGCGACCGCCCAATGCAGCACCGGCATGTAGATCCGGTGCAGGATCGACATGATCCTGGTCTCGGTCTCCTCGACATGCGCCGGCAGGATGATCGCGGACAGCGCAGGCGTGACGGTGAAGGTCGCAAGCAGGCCGCCGGCGAGCGCGTAGGCATAGGTGCGCGCCATCGGTCCGAAGATGTTGCCTTCGACGCCGGAGAGCGTGAACAGCGGCAGGAAGGCAGCGATGATGATCGCGGCGGCAAAGAAGATCGAGCGCGACACGTCGGCCGCGGCGCTGAGGATGGCGTGGCTCTTCATGCCGAACAGCGTCTCCGGCGACATCTGCTCGGATTCGCTCGTCGGCGTGGTCTGCGTCAGGCGGCGGAAGATCGCCTCCACCATGATCACGGTGGCATCGACGATGAGGCCGAAATCGATCGCGCCGACCGACAGCAGGTTCGCCGACTCCCCGCGCAGCACCAGGATGATCACGGCAAAGAACAGCGCGAACGGAATAGTAGCGCCGACGATCAGCGCACTGCGCAAATCGCCGAGGAAGATCCACTGCAACAGCACGATCAGCAAAATGCCGACCACCATGTTGTGCAGCACGGTGTGGGTGGTGAGGTCGATCAGATCCTTGCGGTCGTAGATGCGCTCGATGCGCACGCCCGGCGGCAGGATGGTGGAGTTGTTGATATCGGCAACGAGCTGCTCGACCCGCTTGATGGTCGGCGTGCTCTGCTCGCCGCGCCGCATCAGGACGATGCCCTGCACGATGTCGTCGGCCTCGTCGAGGCCGGCGATGCCGAGCCGGGGCTTCTGGCCGACGGTGACGGTGGCGACGTCCTTGACCAGCACCGGATTGCCGTTGGTCTGGGCGACCATGGTGTTGGCAAGATCGTCGATCGACTTGATCAGGCCGACGCCGCGCACCACGGCCGATTGCTGGCCGATATTGACGGTGTTGCCGCCGACATTGACGTTGGAATTGCTGACCGCCTGGAGCAATTGCGGCAAAGTCAGGCCGTTGGCGACCAGCTTGTTGTTGTCGACCTGGAGCTCATAGGTCTTGCTCTTGCCGCCCCACCCGGTCACGTCGATCACGCCGGGCACGGCGCGGAAGCGGCGCTGGAGGATCCAGTCCTGGATGGTCTTGAGGTCGAGCACGCTGTAGTTCGGCGGGCCGACCAGGCGGTAGCGGAAGATTTCGCCGATCGGGCTGAGCGGCGATATCTGCGGCTGCACGTTGCCCGGCAGCGGCGCGAGCTGCGCCAGGCGGTTCAACACCTGCTGCAACGCCTCGTCATAGGTGTAGGCGAAGGAGAACTGGAGTTTGACGTCGGAGAGGCCATAGAGCGAGATGGTGCGGATGGTCGTGAGGTTCTTCAGACCCGCGACCTGGGTCTCGATCGGGATCGTGATGTAGCGCTCGATCTCTTCGGCCGACAGGCCCGGGCTCTGGGTCACGATGTCGACCATCGGCGGGGTCGGATCGGGATAGGCCTCGATGTTGAGCTGGTTGAAGGCAATCAGGCCGCCGATGAGCACGGCGACGAACATGCCGACCATCAGGTAGCGCCGGTTGACGGCAAGGGCGACGAGACGATCCATTCAGGGCTTCAGTTTCTTGGGTCGTTGATCAGCTACCGGACGCCGCGCGGTCGATGAACAGGCTGCCCTTGACGACGACCTTCTCGCCGGGTTTCAGGTTGCTGGTGACCTCGACGAAGTTGCCGTTGATGAGGCCGATCTTGATCTGGCGCAGCTCGACCGACTTGTCCTCTCGCGCGACCCAGATGCGGACCTGGTCGCCTTCATAGATCAGCGCCTGCTTCGGTACTGCGGGCGCGGCGCGGTCACCGGCCGAATAGATCGTGACGTTGGCGAACATTTCCGGCTTGAGCAGGCCATCCTTGTTGTCGATGGTGGCGCGGACCAGCAGGCGGCGGGTGTTGGGATCGATCGCGGCGGCGACGTAGTTGATCTTGGCGGTCAAGGGGCGACCCGGCAGCGCCATCACATTGACGGCGATGTCCTGCCCGACGCTGACGGAAGCCGCATCGCTCTCGCGCACGAAAGCAGTGAGCCAGACCGTAGAGAGGTCGCCGATCACGAAGACCGGATCGCTGGCGCCGGCGCTGACATACTGACCGGGTCCGACCTTGCGCTGCACGACCGTGCCCGAGATCGGTGCATAGATCGTGATCTCGGGATTGATGGTGCTCTTGTTCTGGAACGCCTTGATCGTCTCGTCAGTGAAACCCAGGATGCGCAGCTTGTTGTTTGCGGCCTCCAGCGCCGTCACTGAGGAGCGCATGTCGTTCTGCGCCTGGACCTGAGTCGCTTCCGCCTGCTGATAATCCTTCAGCGGAATGGCGCGCCCCTCGTAGAGATCCTTGGCGCGCCTGAATTGGATGTCGGCAAGCTCAAGCGCCGACTTCGCCTTGTTCTGCGACGTCATCGCCGTGATGAAATCGTTCTGGGCCTGCACGGTGTCGGCGGCCTCGATCGTGAACAGCGGTTGCCCCTGCATCACGCTCTCGCCGGGCTTCGCGAGCAGCTTGGTCACGCGGCCCGCATAAGGCGAGAACACCGGCGTCGAGCGGTCCTCATCGACCGCGACCTTGCCTTCGGTGACGTATTCGGCCCGGAAGGTCTTGGCATTGACCGGCTCGATCGTCAGCGTCGCCCATTCGGATGGTGTCGGTGTGAAATTCTGGGCGTTCCTGCGCGACTGGCTGGAGACTTCGGAGTGGTTCTTCTCCTTGGCGCCTGCATAGAGGAAGCCATAGGCGCCGGCCCCGGCAAGCGCCAGTAAAACTACGGATGTGATCACCCGTTGTTTTGTAAGCAACTGCAAACGCTTGGTATTTTCAGCTACCATGGGGCCCGGTCGTGTCTGCGACGATCTCGGCAGACGGCTGCCTCATCGGTCGCGCTAATAGTGCCGAATTGAGATTTCAAACAACCTAAAAAACGCTGGCGGTCCTTCGGTTTGCGTTAAAATTTTGCGACACGTCAGCTTCCCGTCAGCTTCAGCGCGGCCATTGCGGCGGGTGGCTGCCGAGCGGCGTCGCCGGACGGCTCCATCGCGCCGGCGTTGCCGACAGCACGGCCGAATGGCGCACCGCGCTCAACGTGCCGAAGCCAGATGACACGGCTTCCATGAACGCAGGATGTACGTCAGCGCCCGTAAGATCCGGGGTGTTGAGACCGCTATCGAGCCGGCCGAGAGTCCACAGCCAGCGTCCGGTCTGCGCCAGCGACACGCGCACATGCCAGCTGCCGCCTTCGCGGGCCTGGCGCGCCTTGGCCATCATCGCGCCGAATGCCATCAGATAGCCGGTAGCGTGGTCGAGCATCTGCGCCGGTAATTCCTTCGGTCCATCGATGCCGGCGGCCTTCCCTTCCGCATCGTTGAAGCCGGTCGTGGTCTGCACCAGCGAATCGAAGCCGCGCCGCTCCGCCCAAGGGCCGGAATGGCCGTAGGCCGACAGCGTGACATAGACGATACCGGGATTGATGCTGGCTAAGTCCTCCGGCGAGAAGCCGAGGGCCGCGAGCGCGCGCGGGCGATAGCCCTGCGAGAAGATGTCGGCGTCCTTCAACAGCTCGCGCAGCTGCGCGCGTCCCGCCTCGCTCTTCAGTTCGATGAAAGTGGTGAGCTTGCCGCGGCCGGTGTCGATGGTGAGCCAGGGAATGGCGGGCAGCTCGGGCCCTGAGACGAGCAGCACGTCCGCGCCATGGGCGGCGAGCGTGCGACCAGCGACCGGACCTGCGATGACGCGGGAGAGATCGAGTACGCGGAGGCCGGCCAGCGGGCGGTCGCCTTGCGGCCACGGCTTCGGCGGTGCGTCGCCGATCTTCTCGACCGAGACCAGCGGCAGCTCGGCGAGCGCACGCGATTGCGGCAGCGCCGACCATTCGTCATGGCTGCGCATCAGCGCCACGACGCCGCCGGCAGCATAGGCTGCGGTTTCAAAATCCGCACCCTTCCATTGCATCAGCGCGGCCTGCACCTTCTCGCGTTCCGGCTCGCAGCCGAGCACGTTGCAGACGGCGTCACGATGATGCGGGAAATTCGTGTGGCAACGGACGAAGCGGTTGTCGCCGGTCCTGTAGACACCGGCGATGGCGTCCCAGGCCGGGGGCGGCGGCTTGTCGTCGACGCGCAAATAGCGCTCGGAGCGGCATTCGACCACGGCGTGGCGCATGTCGACGGACACATCCTGCGCCTCACCGCTGCGCAGCTTCCAGAGCTCGGCGGCGGCAAGGCCGGCGGCTGCGATCGTCGTTTGTCCGGCGACGGCGACGCGAAACGAGGACGGGATTTGCGGCTCCTCACCCGTCAGGCGCACACGCGCAAGCGCTGCCGCATCGCCGCCGGCGGAGGTCCAGATGTCCTTGAGAATTTGGGTGGGGCTTTGCATGGCCGCTTCTCTCCCTTAGTTTTTACGACCTTCCATTACCACATAAGGGAATGCAATGGCCGCCATCGATCCCCTCACCGCAGGCGCCGTATTCATCGCAACGGCGGCCACCGACGCAGTCTATGTGATGTTCACTTCGGCCGTGATTGCGCGCAAGCGCGTGCCGGCAGCGAACTGGAGCGCAGTTTGGTATCTGCTCTCCTCCTACGCCGTGATCAGCTACACCGAAAACGCCTTCTATGTCGCGTTCGCGGCGATCGGCTCCTGGGTCGGCGCCTATGCGTCGCTGACCTTCCTGCACCGCCCGCCTGGCGGCCCGCCGGTGGGGGCTGCGCCGGAGTGAGGAGCGGCATCATTGCGGAAACCGTAATCGAGGGCTCAAGACCCCGGCGACAAGGACGCGCGCTGTCGCCGTCTGCGGATGAGCCACGTCGCCCATCTGATCAGCCAGTTCGGAGCATTCAGGTAGCGCAAGGTTTCCATCTCGCCTTCCTGACGTCGCCACTGAAAATTCCTGTCAGAGTAAAAGTCATGATTGCCGGCACACCACTCCAACGCACGCGCAATTTCATCCTGCAAGGGCTCGCTGGCAGGCAGCTTCGCGAGGAAACTCAACTCGCGCCGGAGACATACCACTTCGATCCGGGTACGCATTGCCTCAAGATACTGGATGCCCCATCCTTCCAATCGGGCATGAGTCGCTTCATGAACGATCGTGGAAGCGAGCTGCTCAAGCGTCATCGTCTCGCTGAGAACGTAACGTTCATCGAGGGCGCAGGCGTTCAATGACCGATCGTAGTGCGCCTGAGCGCTGGGGAGCAGGTGCACCCATATTCGGTCGAGGTTGCGGGTGATACGGGAATAGTTGAGTGTGTCGTGGCGCTTGATGAGCTGGAGAGCCGCTTCCACGCGGCGCAACGCCGGGTAAGGTTTGCTTTCGGTTGTCCCGATCCAAAGCCTGTCGATCGTGTGGCTCTTGGATAACCAGAGGCCCAGCCTATCGATCCGTGAGGATCTTCGATCCGGCTTTACGGCGACGGCGAGGCCGCGCGGTCGTTGCGGCGATTCCAGTTGCTGCAAACATCACCCCGTCATGTCGAAATCGGGCACGACGAAGGATATAGGCGTGTCTCGCTTTCGGGTTGCTTAGAGACTTAATTCAAATCGTATTGATCGTTGGACGGGATCAACCGATCCTTGCAGTTGTTCACGACTCCTCAATGGAAATCCCGCGACGGCGGCAGGATGCGGACATTGCGGGGGTGGCGGATTTTTTGCGCCGGCATATCAGCGTGGTCGCGGCGGTCGTCGTTGAGCGGCTCGTCCACAGTGGCGCCTGTCGGCACCGGGTGCTTGCGGCTCAGGGTATCATTGGCAAGACCGACCAGATCGTGCGAGCGGTCGATCATCCTCTGGGCGATGAGATGCGTCACCTTCTCCGGACTGCTCTGGATATAGCCCTCGACCAGGATGAGGCGGGCGCCCATCACCTCTTTGCGGTACTGCTCCATGATCTTGGGCCACACCACGACATTGGCGATGCCGGTTTCGTCCTCCAGCGTCATGAACACCACGCCGCTGGCGCTGCCCGGCCGCTGCCGCACCAGCACCACGCCGGCACAACGGACACGGCGCCGCTCGTTCTCGTGGCTGATCTCCTTGCAAGGCACGATCCGCTCGCGCGAAAACATCTCGCGCAAGAACTCCATCGGATGGCCTTTGAGCGACAGCCGAATGGTCTGGTAGTCGGCGACGACCTGTTCGGGGCGCGGCATCAGGGGCAACGGCTTGGCCTGCTCGTCCGGCTGCTCGCGCGCGGTCGCAGCTTCGAACAGCGGCAGTACCACATCGTCCGGCAGCCGCCGCACCTGCCACAGCGCCTCGCGGCGATCGAGCCCGAGCGAGCGGAACGCGTCGGCGTCCGCGAGCAGGATCAGCGCGCGCTTGGGCAAGCCGGTATCGCGGGCAAAATCCTCGAGCGAGGTGAAGGGGCGTCGGTTGCGGGCGGCGACGATGCGGTCGGCCCAGTCGGATGCTCCGTCATTCCGGGGCGCGCCACTTGGCGCGAGCCCGGAATCCTTTCCTCCTCCAGGCGTATGCGGACCGATGGATTCCGGGTTCGCGCGACGCGCGCCCCGGAATGACAGCTGAGAGCGCTTTAAGCGCTCTTCATCCTCATCAAGCCAGTGAAAGCCATCGATCTGACGGAAGCCAAGACGCACGGCGCAATATCTGTCGTCGGTGTTCTCCAGCGTGTTCTGCGCAAAACTGTAGGACACGTCGATCTCGCGCACCTCGACGCCGTTCTTGCGGGCGTCGCCGACGATCTGGGCCGGCGCGTAAAAACCCATCGGCTGGGAATTCAGCAAGCCGCAGCAGAATGCGTCGGGGTGATAATGCTTCAGCCAGGAGGAAATGTAGACAAGTTGCGCGAAGCTCGCCGCATGGCTCTCGGGAAAGCCGTAACTGCCAAAGCCCTTGATCTGCTCAAAACAATTCCTGGCGAATTCCGGCGCATAGCCGCGCGCGATCATGTTGCCGATCATCTTGTCTTCGAACTTGCCGATGGTGCCGACATTGCGGAACGTCGCCATCGAGCGGCGCAGGCCGTTGGCCTCCTCTGAGGTGAATTTTGCAGCCTCGATCGCGATGCGCATCGCCTGCTCCTGGAACAGAGGCACACCCAACGTTTTGTGCAGCACCTTGTAGAGTTCGTCCGGCTCCCCATGCTCGGGTGACGGCGCCGGATATTTTTCCTCCTCGACCCCGTTCCGCCGCCGCAAATACGGATGCACCATGTCGCCCTGGATCGGTCCCGGACGCACGATCGCGACCTCGATGACGAGATCATAGAAGGTCCGCGGCTTCAGCCGAGGCAGCATGTTCATTTGCGCGCGGCTCTCGACCTGGAAGACGCCGAGCGATTCTCCATCACACAGCATGTTGTAGACCTTGGGATCGTCCTGCGGGACGCTCGCCAGAACCCACCGCTCGCCCTTGTGCCGGTCGATCAGATCAAAACATTTGCGAATGCAGGTCAGCATGCCCAGCGCGAGCACGTCGACCTTCATCATGTTGAGCGCGTCGACGTCGTCCTTGTCCCATTCGATGAAGGTGCGATCCTCCATCGCGGCATTGCCGATCGGCACATAGGTGTCGAGCCGGTCCTGCGTCAGCACATAGCCGCCGACATGTTGCGAAAGGTGGCGCGGGAACTCGATCAGCTCGGTCGCAAGCTCGACCGCGAGATTGATCATGGGATTTTGCGGATCTAGCCCGGCCTGCCGGACCTGCATGTCGTTGAGGCCCTTGCCCCAGCTGCCCCAGACGGTGTCGGCGAGCGCGGCGGTGACGTCCTCGGTCAGGCCGAGCGCCTTGCCGACGTCGCGGATGGCGCTGCGCGGGCGATAATGGATGATGGTGGCGATGATCGCGGCGCGGTGGCGGCCGTAGCGGCGATAGACATATTGCATCACCTCTTCACGCCGCGAATGCTCGAAATCGACGTCGATGTCGGGCGGCTCCAGCCGCTCCTTGGAGATGAAGCGCTCGAACAGCAGATCGACCTTGGTCGGATCGACCGAGGTGATGCCGAGCACGTAGCAGACGGCCGAATTCGCCGCCGAGCCGCGGCCCTGGCACAGAATGTTCTGGCTGCGCGCGTAGTGGACGATGTCGTGCACGGTGAGGAAATAGTGCGCGTATTTCAGCTCGGCGATCAGCGCGAGCTCTTTCTTGAGAGTGGCAAGAAGCTTCTCGTCGATTTTGGCGATGCCGCCGAAATATTTGTCGACGCCGGCCCAGGTCAGGTCCTCCAGATGCCCCTGTGCCGTCTTGCCCGGCGGCACCGGCTCGTCCGGATATTGATATTTGAGCTGATCGAGCGAAAACTCGATCTTGTCCGCAAAGCGCGTGGTCTCCGCGATGGCCGCGGGAAAATCGCGAAACAACCGTGCCATTTCGCGTGGAGTTTTAAGAAAACGCTCGGCATTGGCTTCCAGCTTCCGCCCGATCGCTTCGATCGTTGTCTTTTCCCGGATGCAGGTCAGCACGTCCTGAAGCGGACGGCGGCCGGGATCGTGATACAGCACCTCGTTGGTCGCGAGCAGCGGCACCTTTGCTTTTGCTGCGAGATCATCGAGCTGCGCCAGGCGACGCCGATCGTCGCCGCGATAGATCAGGCTTGCCGCGAGCCACACGCCCTCGGCGCGGCTCGCCTTGAGCTTTGAAAGAACATCCAGCGCCTGCGTCGGCTCGAAACGATGCGGCAGCGTCAGGACCAGGAGCTGGCCTTGCGAAAATTCCAGGAGATCGGCGAAGGTCAGGTGACACTCGCCCTTCTCGATCCGCGTGATGTCGTTGCCGCGCTTGCCCCTGGTGAGAAGCTGGCACAGCCGGCCATAGGCGGCGCGGTCGCGCGGATAGATAAAAATGTCGGGCGTGCCGTCGACGAAGACGATGCGCGTGCCGATCAGGAGCTTTGGCTTGTGCAGCACCTTGTCATTGTCGAGCTCCTTGTAGGCCCGCACCACGCCGGCCAGCGTGTTGTGATCGGCGATGCCGATCGCGGCAACTCCCAAGATGCTCGCCTGATGCACATAGGCGCGCGGGTCCGAGCCGCCGCGCAGGAAGGAGAAATTGGTGGTGATGCCGATCTCGGCATAAGCGGGCGAGGTCATGCGAAGAGCCCATGCACATACCATTTGGGAGGAACCGGCTTGCCGTCGTCGTCGACGCATTCCCCTTCATAGAGCCCGTCGCGAAAGATCCAGAAGCGCAGGCCCTCGGCATCCTCGATCCGGAAATAATCCCGCGTCAGCTGCTTGCCGTCCTGCCGCCACCATTCCATGGCGATGCGCTCGGGTCCCTCCACCCGCACCACCGCATGCAGCGCGCGCCGCCAGGTGAATTGATGCGGCGGGCCGTCCGGCACGGTCGCGAACGGCACTGTGACCGGCTCCGGCCTGTCGAACAGCCGCAGCGGACGCAGCGGTGGCTCGCTCTCGACGCGCACAGGCCATGTGGCCTGCGCAGCGGCCGCGAGATGATGCTGCGCCGATGCAGCCAGCACCGCGTGCTCGGGGATATGGGTGTCCTGCGGCAGGTGCACGACGACGCGCTTACCGCCGATGCGGGCGGCGATGCGATCGATCAGTGCGGTGAGCTCGTCATTGTCGTGGACATGCGCGTCGAGATCGCGCTGCTCCTGTACCACGATCTCGGTGCGGCTCGCCGACAGCCGCACCATGTCGAAGCCGAAGCCGGGATCGAGGGGATCGGCGAGCGCGTCGAGCCGCTCGCGGAACAGGCGGTCGATCACCGCGCTTCGCGTCACCGGCCGCCCGGTCTCGACCATGATCGCGCGCACCACGCCGTCGGTGCGGAAGAAGGCGGCCTCCAGCCTCCGCGCGCCCTTGCCCTGCTTCTCCATGGACGTAACAAGCGTGTCGGCGAGCCGCGACAGCGTCATCGCGATCATGGTGTCGGTCGCGATCGGCTCGGCGAAGCGTTTTTCCACGATGTAATCGGGCAGCGGCTTGCGCGGGCTGATCGGCGCATCGCCCTGCCCGAGCGCATGCGCAAGCAGGGTTGAAAACCGCGCCCCGAACCGCGCCGTGATCTCATGCGGCTCGCGCGAGGCGACATCGCCGATGGTTTTCAGGCCTGCGCGGCGCAGGCCGGTGGTGATCGCCTCGTCCGCGCCGAGCGCGGACACCGGAAGCGTGCGGATCGCATCCGCCTCCCCGCCATCGGCGACGATGGTGCCGGAGGCCTGCCGCGTCAGCGTGCGCGCGCAGACCGAGGTGCCGGCGATCGCCGCGCTGACGGCAAAGCCCTGGCGGGCGAGCGCGCGGACCAGCGTCCGCAACAGCGCCGCCTCGCCACCGAACAGATGGGCGCAGCCAGTGATGTCCAGGAACAGCCCGTGCGGCGGATCGAGCGCCACCAGCGGCGTGAAGCGGTCGCACCAGTCGGCAATGTCGCCAAGCGTCTTTGCATCCGCCACGACATCGGCGTCGAACACTTTCAAGTCCGGACACATCGCCCGCGCATTGGCCAGGGGCTGACCGATATGCAGACCGAGGCGCTCGGCGACATCGTCGAGCGCATAAATGACCAGCGCATTGTTGTCCTTGATGACGACAATGTTCGGCTCATTGCTCTTAACTAGCCCGGCGCCGTTGAAGAACCGCTGGATCCGGTCGATGGGCAGGCGCGGCAGCCACAGGCTGAGGATACGCCGACGGTTCACTGAACTGGCACTCATCACATTTCCATTCCATGATCCACCGGCCGCACGGGCCATGACGATTGCGCAACAGCTCGACATCGAAGCGCGGCGCGCCCCAGGCGCTCCACGCCGGGCCTGGCGGCGAATGCGCCGCGCGCAGCATCCATCGCGTCTCCGCGGTCGAGGGCAGCGGCTGCGCGGCCATCCGCAGCAGCAGGCCGGTGACGCCGGAAGATTGCGCGGCCAGCGTCAGCTTGCGGCTCGCCACGAGATCGAACTGTCGCGTCTCACCCCAGAGCTCGAGCACGACCGCGCCGAGCGCATCGCAGGCGAGCGCATCGGCCGAGGTGCGCAGCGCGCTCTCCACGTCAGCCGCACGCACCATCACCACGCGGCGCGGATCGAGGCCGAGCTCGGCGAGCCCGCTCATCGACAACGCGCCGGTTTCAAGTTCGGAAAAATCCTGCCGCACCCACAGCAGCGGCCGGCGCGCCGTCACGCGGCCCGCAAGCCCGGTGACGAATCCCGTCGCGGCCGCGCCTTGAGACCCAGCGCAAAACACCTCGTGGATCGCCGCGCGCGCGAGCCCGCCTTGCAGCGCGCAGTCCACCTCGCCGTAGCCGAGCGCGACGCGATCGCGATGGTGCACGACCTCCGCCGTCTCGATCCGTTCGATCTGGCTGCGCAAGGTCGCAAGCGCGCTCATGCGTGCGCTCATGCTCGCCGCTCCTTCAGGGGTGATTGCCGAGGCTCGCAAAAATAAGAACCTGCGGCTGGCTCATTTGTTCATGATATGTTCTAATATAAAGCTAACAGGCCGGCTTGAGTCAATCGAATTGGCGTTCAGTCGGATTCGTAAGCTGAATCAAAGGGATTTTGGGATGGACGTACAACGCAAGCTGGAGATTCTGGCGGACGCCGCCAAATACGATGCGTCCTGCGCCTCCAGCGGCACCGAGCAGCGGGATTCCAGCGACGGCAAGGGCATGGGCTCGACCGCACCGGGCATGGGGATCTGCCATTCCTACGCGCCGGACGGCCGCTGCATCTCCCTGCTCAAGGTGCTGCTGACCAACGCCTGCAATTACGACTGCCTCTATTGTGTCAACCGCGCCTCCTCCAACGTGCCGCGCGCCCGCTTCACCATCGACGAGGTGGTCAAGCTCACGCTCGACTTCTACCGGCGCAACTACATCGAGGGACTGTTTCTCTCCTCCGGCATCATCCGCAGCCCTGACTACACGATGGAGCAAGTGGTCAGCGTCGCACGAAAGCTGCGCGAGGAGCATCACTTCCGCGGCTACATCCATCTGAAGACCATTCCCGAAGCCGACGACGCGCTGATCGCGGAGGCCGGCAAATATGCCGACCGCCTCTCCATCAATATCGAAATGCCCGAGGAGACGAGCCTCCAGCAATTCGCGCCGGAGAAGGACGTGCGCGCGATCCGTCGCACCATGGGGCGGCTGCGGCTGAAGCTCGACGAAGCCGAGGACAGCCGCAGCGCGAAGACGAAAGCAAAACCGCAGCGCTTTGCGCCGGCCGGCCAGAGCACGCAGATGATCGTCGGCGCCGACGGTGCGAACGACCACACCATTCTCCGCACCAGCGCCAATCTCTACGGCTCCTACCGGCTGCGGCGCGTCTATTACTCCGCCTTCAGCCCGATTCCCGATGCCAGTCGCGCCTTGCCGCTGCGCGCGCCGCCGCTGCTGCGCGAGCACCGGCTCTACCAGGCCGACTGGCTGATGCGGTTCTACGGCTTCGACGTCGGCGAGATCGTCGACGACAGCGCGATGCTGCCGCTCGACATCGATCCAAAACTCGCCTGGGCGCTCCGCCACCGCGACCGCTTTCCGCTCGATGTCAACCGCGCCAGCCGCGAGGAGCTGTTGCGCGTGCCCGGCTTCGGCACCAAGGCGGTCGAGCGCATCATCGCGACGCGACGCGCCACCACGATCCGCCTCGCCGATCTGGCGCGGCTGCATGTGCCCCGACACAAGGCGCTGCCGTTCATCGTGCTGAGCGATCACCGGCCCGCGCCGCATCGTCTCGATGCAGCCGGGCTGATCGAGCGGTTCAAGCCGAAGGCAACGCAATTGGGATTTGGCTTCTGATGCAGTACATCACCCTCGATACCGAAACCGATTTCGACGGCTGGCGCAAAGCCGCGCGTAGCCTCGTGCTTCACCACGTGACGCCCACCGATGTCACCTGGACCGTGCAGGGCGGCGAAGCGGAATTGTTCGCGCCGCCAGCACCGTCTCCGATCCTTGAGGTGAATGACGGCACTTTCAACGTCTCGGCAAAATTCGTCGACCTCGCCCAGGCTGCAATCCTGCATTGCGATCCCGAGCGCTTTGCGATCCTCTATCGCCTGCTGTTTCGGCTAAAGGACAATCACGATCTCATCGAGGTCGCGACCGATCCCGACGTCGCGCAGGTCACGGCGATGGCAAGAGCCGTTCATCGCGACGAGCACAAGATGCACGCCTTCGTGCGCTTCCGCGAGATCGGCAGGGAGCGTGCGGCACATTACGTCGCCTGGTTCGAGCCGGAGCATCACATCGTCGAGCTCGCCGCGCCGTTCTTCGCCAAGCGCTTTGCCGACATGCCCTGGTCGATCCTGACGCCCGACCTCTGTGCGCATTGGGATGGCCACGCGCTCTCGTTCACGCCGGGCGTCAGCAAGAGCGAGGCGCCCGGCGAAGACCGGCTTGAGGAAACCTGGCGGCGCTACTACGCCAGCATCTTCAATCCGGCGCGGTTGAAGGTGAAAGCGATGCAGACCGAGATGCCGAAGAAATACTGGAGGAACCTGCCCGAGGCATCGATCATTAAGCCCCTGATCGAGGACGCCGAGCGCATGACCGGCGCCATGATCGCCAAAGCCGCCGCCGATCCGCACAAGCCTCAAAAACGACCGGAGGCTCCGATGACACGCAAGCCCGCAGCCGACGATCTCGACGCGCTCCGCGAGGAAGCCGCCCATTGCCGCGCCTGCCCGCTCTACAAGGACGCGACCCAGACCGTGTTCGGCGAAGGTCCGAAAGACGCCACCATCATGCTGGTCGGCGAGCAGCCCGGCGACAAGGAAGACCTCGTCGGCCATCCCTTCGTCGGCCCGGCCGGCCAGATGCTCGACCGGGCGTTGGAGGAAGCGGGCGTCGACCGCAAGACGGTCTATGTCACCAATGCGGTCAAGCACTTCAAATTTCTGCCGCGTGGAAAAATCCGCTTGCATCAGAAGCCGGCAACGCCGGAGATCAAAGCCTGCCGGCAATGGTATGAGCGCGAAGTCTCGGCGATCCAGCCCGATCTCATCGTGGCGATGGGCGCCACCGCCGCGCAAAGCGTGTTCGGCAAGATCACCCCGGTTGGCAAGACCCGCGGCCGGCTGATCGACCTTCCCGACGGTCGCAAGGCGCTGGTGACGGTGCATCCGTCCTATCTGCTCCGGTTGCCGGGCCCGGAAGCCAAGGCACTGGAATATCAGCGCTTTGTCGAAGATCTAAAGATCGCCGCCGCTTTGCAGAAGAAAACCCCGCGCGCGGCTTGACGCGCGTTCGCGCAGCATTGCGAGAGGCGGTGGAAAAGTTCCGCCATATCAACAGTTTTTCAACCATTTCAACTGGCTGTCACATGCCGCGCGCAAAATCGGAGGACTTGGGACAGGAGAATTTCCAATGAGTGACGTTGCTTTGCCAGGCTCGATCGAGCCGGCCTTGCGTAAGGGCCCCGACCTCGACGGCGGATTTCATCCGCTAACCGGCGTTATTTACATGGGCGTCGTCGCCGCGGCGCTGCTTTTCGTCGCCTACAGCATCTATGCCGACGTCGACGCGACCGGCACGCAGGTCAAGTCCATTGCACCCTTCCTCTTGCTCTTCGTGGCGCTGTTGATCGCGCTCGGCTTCGAGTTCGTGAACGGCTTCCACGATACCGCGAACGCAGTCGCGACCGTGATCTACACCCGCTCGCTACCTGCCCACATCGCCGTGGTTTGGTCCGGCATGTTCAACCTGTTCGGCGTTCTGCTCTCCTCGGGCGCGGTCGCCTTCGGCATCGTGTCGCTGCTGCCGGTGGAATTGATCCTTCAGGTTGGCTCCGGCGCCGGCTTCGCGATGGTGTTCGCGCTCTTGATCGCAGCGATCATCTGGAACGTCGGCACCTGGTATTTCGGCCTGCCGGCCTCGAGCTCGCACACGTTGATCGGCTCGATCATGGGCGTCGGCATCACCAACGCGCTCTTGCGCGGCCGCAGCGGCACGTCGGGCGTCGACTGGTCGCAAGCAACCAACATCGGCAAGGCGCTCCTGCTGTCGCCGCTGTTCGGCTTCGCGCTCGCTGCGGTCCTGCTCTTGATCCTGCGCAGCGTGCTGCTGCGCGCCACGCCCGCCCTGTTCGGCGAGCCGAAGGGCGATCAGCCGCCGCCGTGGTGGATCCGCGGCATCCTGATCCTGACCTGCACGCTGGTGAGCTTCTTCCACGGCTCCAATGACGGCCAGAAGGGCATGGGCCTGATCATGCTGATCCTGATCGGCACAGTGCCGACCGCCTATGCGCTCAACCGCGCGCTGCCGGCGAGCCAGATCGAAGCGTTCACCAAGAACTCGCAAGCCGCCAGCAAGGTCGTCGAAGCCAAGGCCGCCGGCTACAACGTAATCGGCGATCCGCGCCCCGCAGTGACCAGCTACGTCGCCACACGCGAAGTCAACGGGGGCACCTTCCCGTCACTCGCCGTGCTCATTCGCGATATCTCGACCCAGGTCACCAACTACGGGTCCTTCGCCAAGGTGCCGGCGGAACTCGTCGCCAACACCCGCAATGACATGTACCTCACCTCGGAAGCGCTCCGCTTCCTGATGAAGGACAAGGAAGCCGAGCTCAATGCCGACGACGTCGCCACGCTCAACGCCTACAAGGGCTCGCTCGACAGCGCCACGAAGTTCATCCCGGGTTGGGTGAAGATCGCGGTCGCCATCGCGCTCGGCCTCGGCACCATGGTCGGCTGGAAGCGCATCGTCGTCACCGTCGGCGAGAAGATCGGCAAGACCCATCTGACCTATGCGCAGGGCGCCTGCGCCGAGATCACGGCGGCCGCCACCATCGCCGCCGCCGACGGCTACGGCCTGCCGGTGTCGACCACACACGTCTTGTCGTCAGGCATCGCGGGAACGATGGCCGCCAACGGCTCGGGCCTGCAAATGGCAACGATCCGCAACATCGCCATGGCCTGGGTGCTGACACTGCCGGTCGCCATGATCATCTCCGGCGCGCTCTACTACTTCTTCTCGCACGTCTTCTGAGCGATCACGTTACTCAACGACAAAGGGCCCGCGCTCATCACGCGGGCCCTTTTCCATTCGAACCGACTTGAGGCTTACGACGCCGCGAGCTGTTCCTCGACCAGCTTGACCCAGTAGGACGTGCCGAAGACGATCGCCTCGTCGTTGAAATTGTAGGCGGGGTGATGCAGGCCGGCGCTGTCGCCGTTGCCGCAGAAGATGAAGGCGCCGGGGCGCGCTTCCAGCATGTAGGCGAAATCCTCGCCGCCCATCAGCGGCGGCATCTCGTGGACGTTGGTGTCGCCGGCAACCTGCTTGGCGATGCGCGTCGCCACCTCGGTCTCCGCCGCATGATTGTTCACCACGGGATAATTGCGCTTGTAGTGCAGGTCGATCTTCGCACCGGTGATCTGCGCCACGCCCGCCACCACCTCGTGTACGCGTTTCTCGACGAGCTTGCGCACGTCGGCCGAGAGCGTGCGGATGGTGCCGCGCAGCTCCGCGGTCTGCGGGATCACGTTGCGGGCATTGCCGGCGTGGAACTCGCAGATCGAGATCACGGCGGATTCCAGCGGATCGACGCTGCGCGAGACGATCGACTGCAACGCGGTGATCACCTGCGCACCAACCAGGACGGAGTCGATACATTTGTGCGGGCGCGCGGCGTGGCCGCCGAGGCCTTCGATCTTGATGTCGACCTCGTCGGTCGCCGCCATGATCGGACCCGGCCGGATCGCGAACGAGCCGATCGGAATGCCGGGACCGTTGTGCATGCCGTAGACCTGCTCGATGCCGAAGCGCTCCATCATGCCGTCCTTGACCATGGCCGCGCCGCCGGCGCCGCCCTCTTCGGCCGGCTGGAAGATCACGATCGCGTCGCCGGCGAAATTGCGGGTCTCGGCGAGGTAGCGTGCAGCGCCGAGCAGCATCGCGGTATGGCCGTCATGGCCGCAGGCGTGCATCTTGCCCGGGTTCCTGGAAGCGTAAGGCAGGTTGGTCTGCTCCTCGACCGGCAGCGCGTCCATGTCGGCGCGCAGGCCGATCACCTTGAGTCCCTCGCCCGCCGGCTTGTTGCCCTTGATCAGACCGACCACGCCGGTCTGGCCAATGCCGGTCACCACCTCGTCGCAGCCGAACTCGCGCAGACGGTCCGCGACGAATGCTGCGGTGCGGTGGACATCGTATAGCAGCTCGGGGTGCTGATGGATGTCCCGCCGCCAAGCCTGGATATCGGGTTGAAGATCGGCGACGCGGTTCACGATGGGCATGGAGGGTCTCAAGCTTTGTTGGAAATACAGGACTGTCTACCATGCAAGTGGCAGTCCACCCAACAGCCCCATGCCGGGGCCTAGCCCTGTCCACCCGACATGGCCGGGCTTGTCCCGGCCATCCACGTCCGACTATTAGGACGGAAAGCGCGTGGATGCCCGGGACAAGCCCGGGCATGACGCCTGTTTGGGTGGAAGCAGAATGCCAAGGCGGCTCGAAGGTGAGTTTGACTACGTTGTCGTGGGCGCCGGCACGGCGGGCTGCATCATCGCCAACCGCCTCTCCGCGGATTCCGGCCATCGCGTGCTGATCCTCGAGGCCGGCGGCGATGACAACTGGATCTGGTTCCACATCCCGGTCGGCTATCTCTTCGCGATCGGCAATCCGCGCTCGGACTGGATGTTCAAGACCGAGGCCGAGCCGGGTCTGAACGGCCGCGCGCTCGCCTATCCCCGCGGCAAGGTGATCGGGGGCTGCTCCGCGATCAACGCCATGATCTCGATGCGCGGACAGGCAGCCGACTACGATCACTGGCGTCAGCTCGGCATGACCGGCTGGGGCTATGACGATGTGCTGCCGCTGTTCAAGCGGCTGGAAGATCACTTCCTGGGCGCAAGCGAGCATCACGGCACCGGCGGCGGCTGGCGCATCGAGGCGCCGCGGCTGTCCTGGGAGGTTCTCGATGCCGTTGGCGATGCCGCAGAAGAAATGGGCATCAAACGCATCCCTGATTTCAACACCGGCGACAACGAAGGCACAAGCTATTTCCACGTCAACCAGAAGCGCGGCCGGCGCTGGTCGTCGGCACGCGGCTTCCTCAAGCCGGCGCTGAACCGGCAAAATCTGCGGCTCGAGAAGCACGTCCTGGTCGATCGCCTGATCATCGAGCAGGGCCGCGCCACTGGCGTACGCTTCATCCAGAATGGCGAGATCATCGAGGCGCGCGCAAAGCGCGAGGTGATCCTCTCGGCCGGTGCGATCGGCTCGGTGCAGGTGCTGCATCGCTCGGGCATCGGGCCCGCCGACTGGCTGTCGCCGCTCGGCATCGACATCGTGATGGACAAGCCCGGCATCGGCCACAATCTCCAGGACCACCTCCAGCAGCGCGCGATCTACAAGGTCGAGGGCGTGCGCACGCTGAACGAGACCTATTACAATCTGTTCCGCCGCGGCCTGATGGGGCTCGACTACGCCTTTCGCCGTCGTGGGCCGCTGACCATGGCGCCGTCGCAGCTCGGCATTTTCACGCGATCCGACGCGACGCGTGCGCGCGCCAACATCCAGTTCCACGTGCAGCCGCTGTCGCTCGACAAGTTCGGCGATCCCCTGCACCGCTTTCCCGCGATCACGGTCAGCGCCTGTAATCTCCAGCCGACTTCGCGCGGCACTGTTCGGCTGCGCGCAGCAACGCCCGATGAAAAGCCGATCATCGCGCCGAATTATCTGTCGACCGACGACGACCGCCAGGTCGGTGCCGACGCCATCCGCACCACGCGCCGGCTGATGCAGCAGAAGGCGCTGGCAAAGTATCGCCCGACCGAATATCTGCCCGGTCCCTCCGTTGGTGATGACGACGCCTCGCTGGCAAAAGCTGCCGGCGATATCGGCACGACCATCTTCCATCCGGTCGGCACCGCGAAGATGGGAACGGCGAACGATCCGATGGCCGTGGTCGACGAGCGCCTGCGCTTCTACGGCCTCGGCGGCTTGCGCATCGTCGACGCCTCGATCATGCCGACCATCACGTCAGGCAACACCAACACGCCGACGGCGATGATCGCAGAGAAGGGCGCAGCGATGATTTTGGAGGATGCGAAGTAGCGTCTTGCCAGCATGATCAATCCGCACCGCTTTTCCATCGGCCCCGCCGACGCACAAATCGCCATGTTGCAGTCCGCGCCATGGCACTGATCCCACACGCCCGCGCCCTTGGCCTCGACGGCGTCGGCCATTGCGCGGCTCAGGAGGCACCCGCCGCTATATTGCACGCGGCCCGGGAATATTCGGCCTAGACGGCTGTTCCTCTTCCTCGCCCCGGATGCAGCGTGGGGTCCCGGCTTTGCGACGCACCGCCAGCAGGCGCGGCGCAGCAGCCGGCCGACGCCTTTTCGCTCACGAAAACGTCATCGCCCCCCGCGAATAAACCCGCCCCTCCCCCAATCACCTCCCCGAAGCCCAATTCCGGGCCAAAGGAGACGCGCGATGAGCGGACACGACCACGGGGAAGACGGCGTCAGCCGCCGCAAAGTGCTGGAGTGCATGACATGGGCCGGAACGGGCGTGCTCTGGACCATCACGGGCGGCGTGCCCCGCTCGCTCGGCATCATCGATTCCGCTGAAGCCGCGACTGCGGCCGCGCCCGGCATGACCTTCCTCCAGATCAGCGACAGCCATGTCGGCTTCGACAAGCCGGCCAATCCCAATGCGCTGGGCACGCTGGAGGAAGCCGTCAACAAGATCAACGCAATGCCGGTCAAGCCGTCGTTCATGATCCACACCGGCGACATCACCCATCTGTCCAAGGCCGCCGAGTTCGACAATGCCGACCGCATCATCTCGCAATCCAAGCTCGACGTGCACTACGTGCCCGGCGAGCATGACTTCCTCGACGAGGAGGTGAAGTTCTATCGCGAGCGCTACGGCCGCGGCACCAAGGGCCAGGGCTGGTACTCCTTCGACGCCGGCGGCGTGCATTTCATCGGCCTCGTCAACGTCGTCGACCTCAAGGCCGGCGGTCTCGGCAATCTCGGCGCGGAACAGCTCGCCTGGCTCGAGGACGATCTCCGCGGCAAGTCCAAATCCACGCCTGTCGTATTGTTCGCGCATATCCCGCTCTGGACCGTCTATCCGGAATGGGGCTGGGGCACCGAGGATGGCGGCCGCGCGCTTGAGTACGTCAAGGGTTTTGGCTCGGTCACCGTGCTGAACGGCCACATCCACCAGGTGATGCAGAAGGTCGAAGGCAACGTCACCTTCCACACCGCACGCTCCACCGCCTTTCCGCAGCCGGCGCCGGGGACCGCCTCCTCGCCGGGACCGATGAAGGTCGAGGACGCCAAGCTCCGCTCCATGCTGGGGGTGGCCAGCATCGACTTCAAGCAGAACGAGCAGCGGCTCGCGATCATCGACACGCCGCTGCAGGGTTGAACGGAAGCTGACCAATGAAGACACTCAATCGCCGCGACTTCGCCGTCGATCTCGGTCTCTCCCTGGCCGCGGCCGTTCTGCTGCCCGTCACAACCGCCCGTGCCGACGACACCAGCATGGAGGTGCATATCGACAATTTCGTCTTCCAGCCGCCCGAGCTGAAGATCAAGGTCGGTACCACCGTGACCTGGACCAACCGCGACGACATCCCCCACACGGTGGTGTCGGCCGGCAAGTTCAGGTCCAAGACCCTGGATACCGACGACAAGTTCTCGTTCACCTTCACCGATGCGGGTGACTACAAGTATTTTTGTTCACTGCACCCGCACATGACCGGGATGATCAAGGTTGAGTAACATCTCAAACCAAGGCATCTCTGTCCTGCCCGGCCGGTGGTCCCACGCCGGCCGGGCTCGCGCGCCTTCGGTCAGGCCAAAAAACGAAACGACTTACCAAACGCAGCAAGAGGCAAAGCGAGAGGCGATGCCCGTCAGCGACGATTTGCAGAAGGCGCAGCGCTTCCGCGAGGCGGCCTTGCCCTATCTCGACGACGTCTACACGCTCGCGCGCTATTTGCTGCGCGACGCCTCCGACGCCGAGGACGCGGTGCAGGAGTGCTATCTGCGCGCGCTGAAGCATTTTGACAGCTATCGTGGCCCGGCAATGAAGCCGTGGCTGTTCGCGATCCTGCGCAACGTCTGCAACGCCGAATATGCAAGGCGCGCGCATTCGCATGCCGCGATCGAGGACACGCCCGGCGCCGCCGACCAGACGCCGATGTGGCAGGAGAGCGAGGCGAGCCCGGAAACCGAAGTGCTGCGCGGCCGGGATGCCGGCGCGATCCGCAAGCTGATTGACGCGCTGGCCGAGCCGTTCAAGGAAACTTTCGTGCTGCGGGAGATCAACAACCTGTCCTATCGTGAAATTGCAGAAGCCGTCGGCGCCCCCGTCGGCACCGTGATGTCCCGCCTCGCACGCGCCCGCGCCATGCTGCGCGCGGCCTGGATGGCGGAAGAGGAGCATTTGAGATGACCTGCGACGAAGCAAAGATCCTGCTTCACGCGCTGCTCGACAACGAGCTCGATGCCGGCCACGCGCGCGAGGTCGAAGCCCATATCGCAAGCTGCCCGTCCTGCGCAGCCGAGCTCGCGGCGCAGCGGGAGATGAAGCGTGTGCTGGCCGATACCAAGCTGGGCTATACGGCACCGGCGAGCCTGCGCGCCCGCATCGAGGCATCGCTGCCGCAAGCAAGACCGCAGCCAAGCCGGCGCTCCGTGCTGCGCGGTTTTGCGATGGGCTCTGCCGTCTCGGCGCTCGCCGCCTCGGGCGTCGTCGCTGTCGTGCTGCGCCAGGACGACCAGCAGCGCATCCTATCGGAGGTGGTCTCCGCCCACCTGCGCTCGCTCCAGGCCGGCCACCTCATCGACGTAGTCTCGACCGACCAGCACACGGTCAAGCCGTGGTTCAACGGCAAGCTCGACGTTGCGCCACCCGTGATCGATCTCACCGCGCAAGGCTTTACGCTGGTCGGCGGCCGGCTCGACTATATCGATGCACGCGCGATCGGCGCCGTCGTTTACAAGCGCCGGCAGCACGTCATCAACCTGTTCGTATCGCAGACCGCGAGCACCGAGCGTCGGCCGCCGAAGACCCAGACCATGCAGGGCTTCAACTGCCGCCGCTGGGGCGAGCGCGGCCTGAATTTCTGGGCCGTCAGCGACATCGGCGGCGACGAGCTCGCCGAGTTCGTCGACAAGTTCGAAGCAGCGATGAAGGCGAATGTGGAGGGGTAATTGTCTCCGCCGTCATTGCTGAGATAGATCGCGAACTTACGCCGACCGTCGCACCGCGTTGTCCACCAGCGTCTTGCCGAGCGACCAGATCGCGCCGGGGACCTTGTGGCTGCCGGCGATGACGTCGTCGAAGGCGCGCTCGATCCAGTTACAGTCTTCTTCGGTGATGGTGAGCGGCGGCAGCAGCTTGATGGTGTGGCTGCCGTGACCGGCGACCTGGGTGAGGATCTTGTGATCCTTGAACAGCGGCACGGTGATGAGCTGGCAGAACAGACCCTTGTTGGCAGTCTCCAGCACGTTCCACGACGCCCGCAGGCGGAGTGACTTCGGCGGCCCGAACTCGATGCCGATCATCAGGCCCTTGCCGCGCACTTCCTTCATCAGCTCGTAGCCGGGCACCATGCGGGTCAGCGCGAGGCGAAGCTCGGCGCCGCGCTTGGCGGCGGACTCGATCAGCTTCTCGGATTCCATGACATCGAGCGTGGCAATGCCCGCGGCCATCGCCAGATCGTTCTTGGAGAAGGTCGAGCCGTGCACCACGGCGCGGTCCATCTGGTTGAAGATCTTGTCGAAGATGCTCTTGCGCGTCAGCACGGCGCCGACCGGCACGTGGCCGCCCGACAGCGACTTCGACAGCAGCACCATGTCGGGCTCGACATTCCAGTGCTCGACCGCAAGGAAGCGGCCGGTGCGGCCCATGCCGGTCTGGATCTCGTCGGCGACGAACAGCGTTCCGTATTTCTTGCAGAGCGCGGCCGCGCCCGGCAGGAACTCGTCGGTGGGCATGTTGACGCCCTTGCCCTGGATCGGTTCGACGACGAAGGCCGCGACCTCGCGGGAGGCCAGCGCCTTTTCCAGCGCAGCGAGATCGTTGAACGGGATCGAGGTGCAGCCCGGCAGCAGCGGCTCGAAGCCGGTGCGGAAGTTCGAGTCGCCCGTCAGCGACAGCGCACCATAGGTCAGGCCGTGATAGCCGTGGGCGCAATAGACGATGCCCGGCCGGCCGGTAGCGCCGCGGGCGAACTTGATCGCCGCCTCGACGCATTCGGCGCCGGAATTGGCGAAGAACGCCTTGTCGAGATAGGGAACATATTTCAACAGCCGCTCGGCGAGCACGCCGGCGAGTACCGACACGTCGAACTGGACGAGATTGGGCAGGTCGGCGTCGATCACGCTTTTCAGCGCCTCGCGCATCACCGGATGATTGCGCCCGATCGCGAACACGCCAAAGCCGGACAACAGGTCGAGATAGCGCGCGCCCTCGCGGTCGTAGAGGTACTGCCCCTGCCCCTTCTGGAAGCCGACATCGTAGCCGATGGTCTTGAGGACCCGAACGAACTGCTCGTTCAGGTACCGATTATGCAGGGAGCTGCGCTGGGCCTGTCGGTCCGCGAACAGCTGAGACATGTCTGGATTTGGACTGTTCATCCGCTACATACTTCGGTTGAGGGCCGCTTCGTCAACTGAAAACGGTCAGTAAACGGAAAAGGGTCTGTACGGCCTTTTGCCCTTTTTCGGACCATCTTCGCAAGCACAGCTTTAAACCATGTTGCACCGCCAAGGAACACTCATGCGTTTGGCCATTTTCACCGGAATAATACTGGCTGGCAGTTACACCAGCCTGACTCCTGCGCTCGCCGCCGATCCTACCGGCGACTGGCGGGTCGCCGACGGCGTCGCCAACGTTCGCGTCGCCCAATGCAACGGCAGCATGTGGGGTGCGGTTTCCTGGGAAACGCAGCCCGGCGGCCGCGACGAGAACAACCCGGATGTCTCAAAAAAGAACAGGCCGACACTGGGTATGGCGATCCTGATCGACATGAAGAAGAAGCCCGGCGCGGAGCAGTGGGAGGGGCAGGTCTACAACGCCAAAGACGGTCAGATGTACAGCGCGACCATCACGCCGGTCGGCACCGACCAGATGGAGATCAAGGGCTGCGTGATGGGCTTCCTTTGCGGAGGCGAGACCTGGACCCGGGTCGGCCCGCCAATCCCCTCGAGCGCCGCCAATGCCATGGCCAAGGGCGCGCCGAAGACCACCGGTGTGGCGCCCAAGGCCGCACCGGTGGCCGCCGCGCCGGCGCCGACAACGGGAGCTCAGAAGAGCACCGCCGCCGCCAAGCCCGGTCAGAAAGGCACCGCCGATGCTGTCGGCGACATCTGCCTACTCCCTGAGATTGCGGGGTTTGCCCATTAGGGCCGGCTGGAACAGCAGCACTGCCGCGAGCGTCGTCACCAGCGACAGTGCCAGCAGCTTGCCCATGCTGGATGTACCGGGATGGCTCGACAGCCACAGGCTGCCGAACGCGGTCGCGGTCGTCAGCGCACTGAAAAAGATCGCGCGTGTCAGGCTGGTCTGAAGCAGGTTCGTCCTGCCGGAGCGCCAGGCCACGACATAATAGATCTTGAAGGCGACGCCGACGCCAAGCAGCAGCGGGAACGCGACGATGTTGGCGAAGTTGAGCGGCAGGCCGATCAACACGCAGATCTCGAGTGTCACCGCGCCCGCAACCAGAAGCGGCACCAGCGTCATCGCGACGTCGACCAGGCGGCGCAGTGTGATCCACAGCAACAGGCCGATGACCAGAAGCGCGTAGATGCCGGCGTGGACGAACGCGGCCACCACGGTGTCGCCGGATTTCAGGATTGAGACAGGTCCCCCGATTGCCGTCGGCTCGGCGGCAAGCACGGCTGCCGCGAACTTCCGCAGCGTATCGTTGTCGTTGGGATCTCCCTTCGGCTGTGCCTCGACGCGGATAATCCCGTCCTTGCTCTTCCAGACATTGACGAGATCGGGCGGCAGCGACTTCAGGGTCACCGGCTCGGCCTGCATCGCCCTCCTGAGCTGGTCGAACACGATCTTCATCGGCGTGACGAAGACGTCCTGCGCCTTGTTGCGCGTTGCCTCGTCGGCATTGGCGAGCTTTTCGAGCGCGTCCGCGAGATGCCGCGAGGCGACCGCACCCGAACCCTTGGCGTCGCCGGCGGTCCTGCGCAGATTGTCGACCGAGGATTTCAGCGACTCGACGTTTTCCTGGTCGGACGGTGCCGCGTCGACCTGGTCCGGGTTGAGCGCGGGATTCAGCGCCTTGGCGCCCTGCGCGATCAGCTTCAGCTTCGGCTGCTGGTCCTCCGGTACGAAGCTGTCGAGCGACATGACCCGCAGCACTTCCGGCACCTTCTCGAGCCTGGCCTCGACCTGCTTGGCCTGCTCTTCCGTGGTGACCATCACGTTGATGGCATTGGCGCCGGTGTTGGGATCCTTGCGCAGGTCGAGGAAGGTCGCGATCGATTCCGCCTTCGGGTTGCGCAGGTTCATCGGGTTGAAGTCGAACTTCATGAAGTAGAGCAGCGGCAGGCCGGCGAGCGCAAGCAGCAGCGTGCCACCCACGACCAGTACGCGATACTTCTCCAGGAAGTGGTCGAGCGGTGCCAGGAAGGCGTAGCCGACCGGCTCCTTCTCGCCGGGCGGGTTGAGAAGCTTCAACAGCGCCGGCAGCACCGTGATGCTCGAGATAAACGCGACCAGCATGCCGACACCAGCGATCTGGCCGAGCTCGGAGATGCCCTTGTAGGCGGTCGGCAGGAAGCAGAGGAAGCCCGCTGCCGTCGCCATCGCCGCGAGCGACAGCGGCACCGCCGAGCGCTTCGCCGCCAGCACCAGCGCGCCGGAGAGATCGTCGTGCTTGTAGCGCTCCGAACGGTAGCGAACGCTGTACTGGATGCCGAAATCGACGCCGAGACCGACGAACAGCACTGCAAACGCAATCGACAGCAGATTGAGCGAGCCGACCATCATCAGGCCGGCCGCGGTTGTCAGCGCAAGACCGACGAAGAGATTGACGAACACGGCAAAGATGATCTTCGAGGAGTGCAACGCCAGCCACAGGATCAAGAGCACGACGAGGACGGTGCCGACGCCGTTGACGAGGGCGCCTTCCTGGACGGTGGCGTATTCCTCGTTCGCAATCGGCACCGGGCCGGTCAGGCGCACCCGCGCCTGGTATTTGGTCGGGAAATCCAGGTCGGAAGCGGCCTTGCGGATCGCGTCGGTTGCGCCCTTGCCGGGCTCGAGCGCGTTGTAGTCGAGGACCGGCTTGAACTCGATGAAGGCGCGCTTGTCCGCATCCGACAGCGGCTGGTCGCTGACGAGCTCGCGCCAGGAGAAGCTCGCATTGCCCTTGTTGAGCACGGTCTCGACCGTCTGGGCGATCTGGTTGAAGGGCCGCTCGGTGTTGTCGAGCTTGACCTGGCCGCGCTTGACGCCGGCAAGCCCGGTCTCAAGCGCGCCGGTCAGGCCGCGGATCGACGGATCTCCCGCCATGATCTCGATCAGCGGTGCTGCGGATTCAAACTGGCTGATGGTCTTGCCGACTTCCTCGGTCGGCAGGAACAAGAGGCCGTTCTTCTCGAAGAACTCGCCGGTGCCGAGCTGCTGCATCGACTGGAAGTCGGCCTTGTTGTCTTTCAGCTTTGCATAGAGCGCATCAGCGGCCGCGGTCGCCATCTCCGGCGTCTTGGCCTCGACCACCGCGAGAATCGTCGCGTCGCGGTCGAAGGCACGGTCGAATTGCTGGTCGCGCTGGCGCCAGTCCAGATTCTGGTCAATCAGCGAATTGATGTCGGTGTTGATGGCAAAGTGCTGGGACGTGTAATAGCCCGCCCCCACTGCCAGCAGGAGCCCGAGCACGACGACGAGAGAGGCAAACCGGGTACAGGCCCTGACGATGGCAACGACTACGCTTTGCAGCACATCTTTTCTTTCTAGTGTTAACAGCTTGCCGGAAACGCCCGCTGTTTAGCGGAGTTCCCGGGCGAAACCTATTGCCGTTTTGGGTCGTTCTCGCCGGAACAAGGTTCGAGGTAAACGGCGGCAGACGATGGAAAAATCATGCGGGGCGGCCGGTATAGCCGGGGAGTTGAGGCGGGAAAGTGACGAAGCGGTGAGCACAAATGTCGCCGGTTTGCTCACGCGGCCCTCCATACTATGGTACCCTAAAATTCATCCCGCCGGGAGCCCAGGGTTCATTCCTCCTTTCCTTACTGCCGATTTTTTGACACAAAGTGCTGTACCTGCATGCGCCGGGCTCAGGTTGGGTGGGCGGTTACCGCGGTCGCGGAACCAATGGTGCGGATATTGCAGCGTTGGCCAGTTATCGGGGTCCGCCGGGGACAATTGAGCGGATTGGTGCAATTTGCGTGATGGGCGTCCAATGGAAGTTTATCTAGCGCAGCCGCGCGGCTTTTGCGCGGGCGTGGTGCGCGCAATCGAGATCGTGGAAAAGGCCCTCGAGAAGTACGGGCCGCCGGTCTACGTGCGCCATGAGATCGTGCACAACAAATACGTCGTCGAGAGCCTGAAGGCCAAGGGCGCGATCTTCGTCGAGGAGCTGTCCGAGGTTCCGCCGAAGGCAGTGACCGTTTTCAGCGCCCATGGCGTCGCCCGCAGCGTCGAGGAGGAGGCCGCGGCACGCGACCTTCCGGTGCTGAACGCCACCTGCCCCCTGGTCACGAAAGTTCACAATCAGGGGAAGCGGTACATCACCAAGGGCCGCACGCTGATCCTGATTGGACACGCCGGCCATCCCGAGGTCGAGGGCACGATGGGCCAGGTTCCCGGGCCCGTCCTGCTGGTTCAGAGCGTTGCAGAAGTTAACGCGCTGACGCTGCCGGCGGACACGCCGGTCGCCTACATCACCCAGACCACGTTGTCGGTCGATGACACCAGGGACATTATCGGCGCCCTCCAGGCCCGTTTTACAGATATTCAAGGCCCGGACATCCGGGATATCTGCTATGCGACACAGAACCGCCAATCTGCGGTAAGGGACTTGAGCAAGCTGGTCGACGTGATCTTGGTGGTGGGCGCTGCCAATAGCTCGAATTCGAACCGGCTCCGCGAAATCGGCACAGAGGCTGGCGTCGCGAGTTATCTGATCGCCGATGGCCGCGAGCTCAATCCGGAGTGGTTGAAAGGTGCCAGAACCGTCGGTCTTACGGCCGGCGCCTCGGCGCCCGAGGTGTTGGTGGATGACGTGATCGAAGCACTGCGGCGGATCGGACCGGTGACGGTGTCGGTGCTCCCGGGCCGCGAGGAAAACATCGAATTCAGGCTTCCGGCCCAACTGGCTGCGAGCTGACCTACCCGAATTCCAAGCCCAGAAAGAAACCTGTAATGGCAATCCCCTTCTTCAAGGAAATGCGTATCGGCGGCTATTTGCTCAAGCAGAAACTGCTTGGCCGCAAACGCTATCCTCTCGTGCTGATGCTGGAGCCGCTGTTCCGCTGCAACCTCGCCTGCGTCGGCTGCGGCAAGATCGACTACCCCGATGCGATCCTCAACCGCCGCATGACGGCGCAGGAGTGCTGGGACGCGGCCGACGAATGCGGCGCGCCGATGGTGGCGATCCCCGGCGGCGAGCCGCTGATCCACAAGGAGATCGGCGAGATCGTGCGCGGCCTCGTCGCGCGCAAGAAGTTCGTCTCGCTCTGCACCAACGCGCTGCTGCTCGAGAAGAAGCTCGATCTGTTCGAGCCCTCGCCGTACCTGTTCTTCTCGGTCCATCTCGACGGCCTCAAGGAGCATCACGACAAGGCGGTGTCGCAGCAGGGCGTGTTCGACCGCGCCGTCTCCGCGATCAAGGCGGCGAAGGCGCGCGGCTTCACCGTCAACGTCAACGCCACCATCTTCGACGGCCATCCGGCCGAGGAGATCGCGAAGTTCCTCGACCTCACCGTCGAGCTCGGCGTCGGCGTCTCGATGTCGCCCGGCTACGCCTATGAGCGCGCGCCGGACCAGGAGCACTTCCTCAACCGCACCAAGACCAAAAAACTGTTCCGCGACGTCTTTGCGATGGGCAAGGGCAAGAAGTGGAACTTCATGCATTCCGGCCTGTTCCTCGACTTCCTCGCCGGCAACCAGGAATACGAGTGCACGCCGTGGGGCATGCCCGCGCGCAATATCTTCGGCTGGCAGAAGCCCTGCTATTTGCTCGGTGAAGGCTACGCCAAGACCTTCAAGGAGCTGATGGACACCACCGACTGGGAGACCTACGGCACCGGCAAGTACGAGAAGTGCGCCGACTGTATGGCCCATTGCGGCTACGAGCCGACGGCAGCGACCGCAGCGCTGAACAACCCGATCAAGGCGATGTGGGTGTCGCTGCGCGGCATCAGGACCTCAGGCCCGATGGTGCCGGAGATCGACATGTCGAAGCAGCGTCCGGCGCAGTATATCTTCTCGGCGGAAGTGCAGAAGCGCCTGTCGGAGATCCGCAAGGACGAGGCCGAGGCTGCACAGGCGAAGGCGGCGCGGAAGGCTTCGACCGCCGCGTAAGCGCGCAAGCCGGCAGCAACGAACAAGGCCCGGTCGCCAATGGCGGCCGGGCCTTTTTTTGTTCTTTTGTCCGGCTCAAGTCCAGGGGAAGCGCAGAGTCAACGCACGGACTGCGCTCCCTGCCCTCATTGCCGTGTCGGACGGGACCGAGCCCCTGCAAAAAGTCGAAAACAACCCCATGCACAGTAGAAGCACGTCCGCCGAACGGCACCAGGTCCGTCCGATCGAGCCATTGCCGCGTCGCGCAAATCATTGGCAAATCGGCAATGGCCAGGGATTCCGCAGTGCTGTGTCGCAATTCGAGGCGCGCGGCCAGTTCACGCGCAATCAAACGCCGGCTCACATTTTCGTATTTTACGAATCCGATTTGACCCGTCGGGCAAAACAGTGGCATTATGCCATCGTGGCCCTTCGGAAGCGGAAACGGCCATTCGCCGCAGGCGACGCGCGGAGTCCCCGCCTTCGCGATATCCAACCTCCGGGCAAACAGTGCGATAGGCGAATCGCGTGCCTGTCACTGCAATTGCCCTGTCTCACTTCAGGGGTGCAGTCCTTGGGTGTCACCGTAATTCCGGGCACGCCGAACACAGGCGATGCGGCGCCCGCAGCGCCGCATCCTGGCCTCAGCGGCGCGCGATACGCGCCGCCCGGTGAAGACGACGACCACGGGATTGTCGCAGAACGTGCCGAACGCCGGCCAGATGGCACCATCGGGATGCGTTCGTTACGGACCAGGGCAGGCGTTACGGGCCGGGCGGGTCGGACCGATGCCTGTCAAATGCCTCGCCAATCGCGAGCACGGCGGCGATCTGCTCTTCGATCGCCGCGTCCGCGTTTAAAGGCTTCAGCATCGTCACGAACTGGAGACCGGTGAAGCACCTGGCCAGCAACGCCCGCAATTCGAACCGTGGATCATCGTCCGGGTGGACGGCTCTGTCTTTCAGGGCTGACGCCAATCTTTCCCGAATGCTGTCGATTTCGTCGAATATGGGTGCGACGCTTCCGCGGATCTCTGCGATGGAATCGACCAAGCTCTTGAGCTCTGTTGGATGGTCGTGGTCGGCGAAGTACCGGGCCAAGAGGAGGAGCCGCTGCAAGTTCATCGCGAAATCGGTCAACAGCTTGAGCGCCATGTTTGCGATCAGCGTGTTGAGCTGCAGCTGACGATCCCGGAACATGTCCCGGTCGGCCCGGTTTTCCGCGGCAAATGACGGCGGGGCGGGCGGGTCCAGCGGCCGCGCGATGAACGAGGCTATCCTGGGGAGGTGACTCCAGGGGTCCTTCCCTGTCCGCCGCGTCAGCAGCTCGATTTGCTCGTCGATATCACGGCACGCGTTGAGGTCCTCCAGCAGCGCACGAAAGTAGGCTAGCGCCGGCGGGAAAAACGCGTTTGCCGCCTGGGTGAGAATGAACTCGGAATCGTTGGCCTTCACGATCGCGTCCAGGTGCTGCTCCGCGAGCTGTCGTTGCCTTGGCACGTCTGACGCCCTTTGTCTCGCGCGCTCGATGATGGCGGCGAGTGTCGGATCCTGCTCGAGGCTGGACAGGTCGGGCAGCGGCTCGGGTTCAGGCTCGAGCAGATCGGCGAGCTTGAACGTGGTCCAGCCCGGTTCGAGGCTGAGGCGCGCCAGATCGACCGGCAGGGTTTTTTCAGCGGCACGCCGCCCGAACTCCGGATAGCCCAGTCCCTGGAAGACGCGGGAGACGAATTCGGAACAGAACAGGTGGAAGGCTTCGCGACCGGCCGGCTTCGGCAGCATGAACTTCCAGTTGTAGCGCGCACCATAGTAGTACCTGGCCCCTCTGAATACGTCGTCGAGCCTGGTTCGGTCTTTCGGCCGCAGGACGAGGCCGCTCGCCATTTCGATGTTCTCCAGGAATTTCTGGAGAGACTTGATTCTCACGCCGTCCTCGGTGAGAGACTCGGCAATGAGATCCCCGCCAAGGCTGAGCGCTACGTGACTGAACGACGAGCGCGGCGTAAGCCGGACCACGGCCTGGAGGAGACGGTTGATGCGCGGCATGACCTTCTGGGGCGACGTGACGAGCAAGATGTCTCCCGGGAGCAGGATGCGCTCGTTGTCAGCGACTTGACGGTCGGACTGCACTGCTGCGCCGTCGTTTGTCATGCCAAGCCTGCCTGCATCTTGCCGAGACTTTCACGAGAGCAGCCATTCTAGTCGAGGTTGTGTCGATTTTCGGGCCAAATGGCCGCAGCGAAGCTGCGTTCGTGGCGTGCGGCGGTTCTGTTGCCGTCGGACGAAACACGCCTGAACCATCCCAAAACCAGATTGTCCGGGAGTAACGAGTAACGGTGACAGTGCACTAAACTAATTAGTGCACTGTCACCGTAACTTAGCACTGTCACCGTAACTCCACCGTAACTCTATCTCGTCTCAGATTTTCGCAACTGGCCGCCGCGCGACGAGGACGGTGTTGATGCATTGCAGCACTATTTCGCGCTTTTGATTGCGGAGGTGAATTTGATTGCGGACGATACCTCGGTCGGAGTTCGACTTCGACTCGCGTCTCTCCAGAACGGCCACATCGAGATCAAGCTCGTCTCCCGGACGCACCGGGGTCGGCAACCTGAGTTCATCCCAGCCGAGCCCGGCCAGTATCCGGAGCGAATAGGGCTGTGCTCTGGGTAGCAAGCAGATAACTATCGCAAATGTGTGGGCCCCCGAGGCTGTTAGGCCTGCGAAGACCGAACTCACTGCAGCTGCCTCATCGATGTGAAAAGGCTGCGGGTCGTACTTTTTGGCAAATTCGATGATTTCGTCCTTTGAGACGAGATACGGGCCAGCCGTACGCAATTGGCCGACCTCAGCATCTTCAAAATATAGGATGGCCATCAATGATCCCTCGCGCAGATTTGGCTAAACAGGGAGTAACCTAGCTTATCCCGCCGCTCACGTCAGCAGGTCAGCTTTTTGGCCCTTTTCGGAAGTACCGCGACTTATGACTTAGGTCCGAAATGAACGCCAAAGCGGACATCTGGCTCACGCGTTTTTCACGCGCTTGGTTCTCTTGGCGGATTCATGATTACGGTGACAGTGCACTAAACTATTCATCATCGCCGCCATCGTCCCGACTTTGAGGCTTCGGTCCTCTCTTCTCGGGCTTGAGAGCCCGCCCGGTCAGTTTCTCCAGGCGGGCCATGAAGCGGTCGCCACCGAGTGGCCGGCCGATGCTTTCCGCGGCGCGCAGCCGGTCGAACAAATCGTCGTCCGGAACCTCGCCGAGCAGATCGGCGAAGCGCGGGAAGCGATCCCTGATCGGCGCCAGCGCAGTCACTCCATCGCGCTTGCCGCGCAGATGCGCGCGCGTGCTCGCCCAGCGCCAGTCCTGCGCCCGTGCGACCAGCCGGGCGCGCACCGGGTTGAGCGACACGTAGCGCAGCGCCGCCGCGAGATGCTCCTCGTCCATCGCGACCGCGCCGAACCGGCCCTGCCAGAAATGCCCGGTGCGGCTGCGTCGCGCCTGGATCGCGCCGGCATAAGAGCGATGCACCCGCGAAAGAGCGCGGCGCAGCCCGTCGGCATCGGACGGCACCAGGATCAGATGCACGTGGTTGGGCATCAGGCACCAGGCCCACACCTCGACGCCGGCGGCTTTGCAATTCTCAGCGAGCAGGTCGCGATACAGCGCATAGTCGCCGTCCTCGAAGAACGTGCGGGCGCGGCCATTGCCGCGCTGGGTGACATGGTGGGGATGACCGGGGACGACGACGCGGGCGAGACGGGCCATGCCGCAATATGCACGCGGAAGCACGTGGAGTCAATTTAGTGCACTGTCACCGTAATTCAATTCTCAGCGAGCAGGTCGCGATACAGCGCATAGTCGCCGTCCTCGAAGAACGTGCGGGCGCGGCCATTGCCGCGCTGGGTGACATGGTGGGGATGACCGGGGACGACGACGCGGGCGAGACGGGCCATGCCGCAATATGCACGCGGAAGCACGTGGAGTCAATTTAGTGCACTGTCACCGTAATTCTCGTTTTATCGTCACGTGGAGCTTGGCAACTTCCGGCCGATTGGGCGAGCGATCAATCCGATGATGGTCGCGACTACGGAGAGCGGTGATCGAGAAGAGATGGGTTTCGCAAGGGCTCAACCCATCCTACGAAGTGACGCGAAAACCCCGCTCAGGCCGCTTTGGACACCAGCGCCTCGCTCTCGACGAGCTCCGTCCCGATCAAATAGTCGCGGCAGCCGCGCAGGCTCCGCAGCGCGCGGTTGAAGTCGATGCCGGTCGAGACCAGGGCGTGCAGCGTGGCCGGATTGCGGACGATGCCGCGCAGCACCGCGGCGAGGTCGATCTGGCCGTTCGGCTTGATCGCGGCGCGCGCCAGCGCCGGCAGCGCGCGGTGGGCGGGATCGCTGATGACGCGGACCGCGGCGAACGGCAAGCCGGCTTCAGTGGCGTAGGCAGCCGCGATGTGGCTCTCCATGTCGACGGCGGAGGCGCCGGTCTCCGAATGCAGCGCGGCCTTGGAGGACGAGCCCGTGACCACTTCCTCGGCACCGGCGAGACTGCCGCGCACGACGCGGCGGCGGCCGGAGGTGAGCTTGTCGATGAGGTCGGTGCCGAGCGACAGGCCGGCGCCCCAGCGGGCGTCGCCCGCGAGCACCTCGGTCGCCACCACGACGTCGCCGGAGCGCAGCGTCGGGTCGAGCCCGCCGGCCACGCCGAACGAGATCACGCCGCGAATGGTTTTGGGATCGACCACCGTGAGAAGCGCGCGCAACTGGGTCGGGCTGCTGGACGAGCAAATGACCGCCATCCCGGGCCCGGCCGCAATGCGGGCCTCCTGGACCAGTCCGGTCACGATCAGGATTGGCCGCCGGTCGATCGCTTGACCAGCGGTAACATAGTCCCCCGTCCCCAAAGTCACATTCCGACCCCTACCACCCTGCTGTTGGTGCTCCGCAAGTTCCGATACCGCGCCAGCGCCCACAGCGGGAAGAACTTCGCGTAACCATGATAACGTAGGTAGAACACGCGGGGGAAGCCTGTGGCGGTGTAGCGGCTCTCGTCCCACAGTCCTTTTTGGTTCTGTGTTGCAATCAGGTACTCCACCCCGCGGGCGACGGCCGGGTGATCAACCTCGCCCGCGGCCATCAGGGCAAGCAAGGCCCATGCCGTTTGCGAGGCGGTCGAGGGAGCGGCCTCCCAGCCCTTGTAATCGAGCCGGTAGCTGACGGCGTCCTCGCCCCAGCCGCCGTCCTTGTTCTGGATCGAGGCCAGCCAGTTGGCCGCCTTGCGCATCATCGGATCGTCGTGGCGGATCCCGGCCATGTTGAGGGCGCACAGCACCGACCAGGTTCCGTAGATGAAGTTCATGCCCCAGCGGCCGTACCAGGACCCCTCCGGGTGCTGGGTCTTGCGCAAATAGGCGACACCATCGGCCACGTGCTTGCTGGTCTTTTCGGTCTCGCCGAGCTGCCCCAGCATCGAGATGCAGCGCGCGGTGACGTCCTCGGTCGGCGGATCGAGCAGCGCGCCGTGGTCGGAGAACGGGATGTTGTTCAGATAGTACTCGAAATTGTTGACGTCGAAGGCGGCCCAGCCGCCGTCGTCGCTCTGCATGCCCTCGATCCACTCTCGCGCGCGGTCGATCGCGGCGTCATAGCCGGCGGTGCCGTGCTCGCGGCGCATGCGATCCATCGACATCACGACCACGGCGGTGTCGTCGAGATCGGGATAATGGGCGTTGTTGTACTGGAAGGCCCAGCCGCCCGGGCGCACGTCGGGCCGCTTCACCGCCCAATCGCCCTTGACCTCGAGCTCCTGCTTCGGGATCAGCCAGTCGAGACCTTGCTTCGCCGCCGGCACCGCCTTGTCACCGCCGGCTTCCAGCAGTGCATGGGCCGTCAGCGTCGTGTCCCAGATCGGCGAGACGCAAGGTTGGCAATAGGCCTCGTCGTCGCCGATCACCAAGAGCTTGTCGAGGCCCCGGCGCGTGGTGGCGCGCGGCGGATAATTCTCGTCCTTGCCGAGCGCGTCGTACATCATGACGATGTTGGCCATGGGCGGATAGATCGCGCCCATGCCGTCCTCGCCGTTGAGCCGCTCCTCGGTGAAGGCGAGCGCGGCATCGATCGCGCGCTGGCGCAGGCGCTTCGGAAACATCGGCTCGACGACGCGCAGGATCGTGTCGAGCGCGCGGAACAGCAGGAACCAGGCCATGCTCTGATGCGGCGCCTTCGCGGTCATGCCGATCGAACGCGGATCGCCGAGAAACAGCTCGTCGATGCCGACGCCCTTGGGATTTTTCGCACGCGGCTTCAGCGCGGCGAGCACCAGCAGCGGCACCATGGTGGTGCGCGCCCAATAGGAGATCTTGTTGATGTGGAACGGAAACCAGAACGGCAGCAGCGTGATCTCGACCGGCAGCACCGGCACCGCGCGCCAGGTCAGGACGCCGAACATCGCGAGCGTAAAGCGCGTGAAGACGTTGCTGTTGACGGCACCGCCGTGGGCGTGGATCGCCTCGCGCGCGCGCACCATGTGCGGCGCGTCGACGCTGTCGCCGATCATCTTCAGCGCGAAATAGGCCTTCACGCTGGCGCTCATGTCCAAGGGACCGTCATGCACCAGCGGCCAGCCGCCGTGGGCGCCCTGAATGCGACGCAGATAGTTGCCGATCTTGGCCTCGAGCTGCGCATCGACCGGCTCGCCGAGATGGTGACGCAACAGGATATATTCGGCCGGAATGGTGGCGTCGGCCTCGAGTTCGAACACCCAATGGCCGTCGGATTGTTGAAAGCCGAGGACGCCTTGCGTCGCCGACGCAATGCTCGATTCCAAGACCTTCGATTCCAAAGCTTCGCGGCTGGTCGCGTTCACGGAATCCATCTTGCTCGATTACTCCGACAGTTGATTGCAATGGACCGGGACAAATGCCCGTCAGGGCCGCTCTTCAGGATCCTTTTGAGTCAAGAGCCCTTTTTGAGTCAAAAGCCCTGGGCGGCCAAAACCAGATCGGCGGCGCGATCGCCGGACCGGACCGATCCCTCGATGGTTGCAGGCAATCCCGTAGCAGTCCAATCGCCTGCTAGGAACAGGTTTTTCAGCGCGGTGACCGGCCCCGGGCGCAGGGCATTCTGCGCTGGAGTAGCGGCAAAAGTGGCGCGACGCTCGCGCACGATCTGCCAGGGCGGCAGCTCGCCGGAGACACCGCCCGCCTTGCAGACGTCGCTCCAGATCGTCTGCGCGAGCTCCTCGCGCGGCACGTCGACCAGGCGGTCGCCATTGCTAATGGTCACCGAAAGCCGGTTGGGGAATGCGAACAGCCATTCGACCGTCCCGCCGATCACGCCCAGGATCGGCGCCGAGCCAGCCGGCGGTTCGATGCGGAAATGCGCGTTCACGATGGCGCGGAATTCGGTCGGCGTCTTCAACCCCGGCAACAGGCTCGCCGCCGCGCGCGGCGGCACCGCCATCACGATCACGTCGCCTGCGGCGAGCTGGATCACGTCCTCGCCGCCGAAATTCAGCGCGCCGACCTTGCCGTCGGCGCTCGCGAAGGACCGCAGCTCGTGGCCGAGCTGAACCGTGTGGCCGCGCTCAGCCAAGAACTTGAGGGCGGGCTCGATCAGCACGGCGCTGAGGCCGTCGCGCGCGATCAGCGGGCGGCAGGCGTGTCCGCCCGCAAGCAGCGTCTCGCGCACGATCGCGCCGGCAAGTCCGGCCGAACCTTCGGGCGGATCGACATTGAGCGCTGCGAGCAGCAGCGGCTGCACCAGGCGCTGATAGAGCGTGCCCTCGCAGGGAATGGACTTGCCGACCAATGTTGCTTCCGACGCCCAGATCAGCGGCGCCAGCTTGAGGTAGTCCGTCAAGCCGGTGTCGGGCACGCGGCGGCCCTCGTCGAACAGCCAGCCCGGCATGCGGCCATCGCCGAGATCGAGCTGCCAGCGCTGGCCGGTCTTGATATCGACGAAGGGGAATTGCGCGCGCTCCGGACCGACCAGGCCGGCCTCGGTGCCGATCGAGCGCGCATAGGCGCGCGCGTGGCTGTTGCCGGACAGCAGCAGATGATTGCCGTTGTCGATGGTGAGATTGGTGGCGCCGTCGAAATAGGAACGGCAGCGGCCGCCGGCCTGCTGCGTCGCCTCGTGCACGGCGACCTTGAAGCCGGCATTGGCGAGCCGAACAGCGGCAGAGAGGCCGGAAATTCCAGCGCCGATGATGTGAGCTGTGTTTTGCATCAGATGAGAGCGTAGCGGAGCAGGATCGCAAAGCGTGTGACCTTCGACACACGCACCGGCTCGCGCGGTGCGTTGAAGCCGCGCGCGATCAGGAGGTCCAGGATGGCGTGATAGTATTTCGACATGATCCGCGGCGCGCGCACCGCGCGGCGCCGGTTGCGGTTCATGATCTCGTCCGACTGCTCGAAATGCGCCTTCGCGCGCTGCGCCAGCGGCAGGCAAACCTTCGCCAGCGCGCGCTCGGCGATCACCCGGTTCGGATCATTCGACGTGATGCCGGCGTGCAACAGCGCCTCGCGCGGCAGATAGAGCCGGCCGAGGCCTGCGTCCTCGTCGATGTCGCGCAAAATGTTGGTGAGCTGGAGCGCGCGGCCGAGATGATGGGCGAGCAGGATGCCGTCCTCTTCCGGCAGGCCGAACACCCGCACCGACAGCCGCCCCACCGCGCTCGCGACCCGATCGCAATAGAGATCGAGCGTCGCCATGTCGGGCGCGCGGATGTCCTGCGGCACGTCCATCTCCATGCCGTCGACGATGGCGAGGAAATCCTCGCGCTTCAGGCCGAAGGTTTTCACGGAGCCGACGTAGTCGGCAAGACGCGGCGGAGGGTTGCCCTGGTAGAGCGCATCGATGTCGTTGCGCCAGTCCTGGAGCGCGGCGAGGCGCTCGTCGCGCGGGCCGTCGGAATCGGCGATGTCGTCGACCTGGCGGCAGAAGCTGTAGATCTGGAACATCGCCTCGCGCTGGTCGCGCGGCAGGATGCGCATCGCAGCGTAGAACGAGCTGTTCGATGCGGTCGAGCCATAATTGGCGCCGGGCGACGTCGCCTCAAGCGTCATGGGCAGTCCCCGGTCTAGAGATGGCCTTGCGGCCGAGCGCGCGGCGGCCGACTGCGCCGATCATGCCGGCGAGGCTGAAGATGAGCAGCTCAAACTTGTTCAGATGCACCCGCTCGCGCAGGGGATCACGCACCTTCAACAGGCGCACGATGCGGTCGGCGTAAGCCTGGATCACCGCGACGTCGACGCCGAGGCGGACATCCCTGATCTCGGCGCTGAGCGCCCTGCCCTCACCCAGCAGCGCTTCGTTGCGCACGGCGAGCGCCTGAAGGCAGGCCAGCATCGCCGGTGGCGACTGCGCAAGGGCGAGCTGCTCGACCGAGGCACCGCTTGCGGCCAGCGCGTCGCGCGGCAGGTAGACCCGGTTGAGCTCGCGGAAATCCTTACCGCAATCCTGGAGGTGGTTGTTGATCTGGAGGCCTGCGCAGAGCGCATCCGAGGCGGCCCAGGTCGAGGTCGCCTCACCATGGACGTCGAGCATGAAGCGGCCGACCGGCATCGCCGAATAACGGCAATAGTGGATGACCTCGTCCCAGTTCTCGTAGCGCAGCTTGGTCACGTCCATGCGGAACGCGATCAGCACGTCGAGCGCGTGACGCGGCGCCATGCCGCGTTCGGCGAGCGCGCGCCGCAGGGTGACGGCTTCAGCCTGGGTGTCGCCCTTGCCGAGCAGTTCCGCCTCGAGCAGGTCGAGGATGCGAAGCTTCTCGTCCGCCGGCAGCGTCGCGTGGTCGGCGATGTCGTCGGCAGTGCGGACGAAGTTGTAATAGGCCAGGATCAGCGCGCGATGACGCGGATGAATGATCCAGGACGCGACGGGAAAATTCTCGTCGCGGTCACCCTTGCCGGATCGCAATTCGCTCGCAGAGGTCATCGAGGGCTGGTCAACAATCGTTTGGACAGGAAGGGCTTTTTGCCCGCACGGGCTCACGCCGGCGGTGCCGCCGCGGCCCCCATATAGGGGAATACGGCCGCAAAACCAATCCTGTCTCGCGATGGTGGCCCTTCCGAATCCGACCCGAAAAGGCGGCCTTCCGGGGGCCGCCTTCGATGGGCCAGTGGCCGAGCTTACTGGTTGTGGTTCTTCAGGACCTGGTCGCAGGCCTGCGAGATCTTGGCCCGGTTCTCCTTGAGGCAGGCCAGGATTGTGAAATCGCCCGCGTCAATGACCGGACGGCAGAACTTCTGCACATCGCGGGTGCAGGCCTTCTGCTCTTCGGCCGTGCCACGGCCTGCCTGGGCGAACGCCGCGGTCGAAAGGGATGCCGACAGCAGGGTGAGAGCGACGAGAAGCTTACGCATTGTATTCCTTCATTCTGACGGCAGAATCGCACCGATCCCGGACAGCACAGGGCGGACGACGGGAACGGTTTGTTCTGATGGCAAGTTGCCGCGGAGAGAGCGGCACCGGAGAAGGCACAAGCGCTGGTAAATGCGGCCAAATTGGCGCCACGCCTACCAAATCCGGTCTTCCCTTGGTCTTCATTGGCAGATGTAAGAGGTTGATACTACGTCATAATTCGGGCAGGCCGCGTTTTGCTGGGCACCTGTTGCAGGTCTGCATCTGTCCCGGCCGCGTTTTCGGGCGGAAACATCCAGAAACGCGCGAAACCGGAGGGTGCGGGCATCGCGCGGGGCGCCGTGAACCGCCATCTCTGGCGATCCGGTGTTGAACCTGACACTGGCTCGCAGCACTAAACTTTCGATGTGGCGAGACGTCTTTTCCTGAAGAGACGTCGTTCCAAAACGGGATATTGATGATGAAATTCTTTGGGCGATCTGGACATGCGATCAAGGCGGCCGGCATTGGGGCTGCCCTGCTCTTCTCGATTTCGGCAAGCCACGCGCAGTCGTCCGGACCGTTCGCCGGTTTCGATGGCGCGTGGACCGGCACCGGCACGGTGTCTCTGTCTGATGGTTCCACCGAGCGCATCCGCTGCAAGGCCGACTACAAGGTCGCCGGCACCGGTCTCAGCCTCAAGCAGGCGCTGCACTGCGCCTCCGACAGCTACAAGTTCGACCTCACCAGCGACGTGACGAGCCAGGGCGAGCGCATTTCCGGCAATTGGAGCGAGTCCAACCGCAACATCTTCGGCAATTTGCAGGGCACCGCCGGCGGCGGCCAGATCGACGTGTTCGTCGAGGCCAACGGCTTTGCCGCCAACCTGACGCTGCGCACCAACGGCAGCAAGCAGACGGTGCAGATCTCCTCCAAGGGCGAGATCCGCGGCGTCAACATCACGATGACGAAGGGCTGATCGCCCTTCCGGATCGAAGAGGAACACGCCCCCGGTTCTCGCGAGCCGGGGGCTTTCGCTGACATGCTGCGCGGAGGCCGCCCCGCTCAGATCGCGGGCTTGTCGGGGCCCTGAAGTTTTGCGTGCAGATTGATCAGCCACATCGCGGTCGGGCGCAGGATGAAGAGGTCGGCGACGAGTGCGGCCACCATCGAGAAGGCGCTGAGCCAGCCGAACAGCCGCAGCGACGGCAGGTCGGAGAACACGGTGACGACAAGGCCGCAGGCCAGGACCACCGTGGTCAGGATCAGCGCCGGGCCGACCAGCACGGTCGCGCGCTCCACCGCGAGCGCCGAGCCCACGCCCGGCTTGCTCTCCAGCCGCAGACGGTTGAGGAAGTGGATGGTTGCGGAGAGGCCAAGGCCGAACGAGACGGTGAGCGCGACGACGCTGGCGAATTGCAACCCCTCGCCCATCGCCCACAGCACCGTTCCCGACATCACCACCGGGAAGATGCCGGGCAGGATGCAGGCAAACATCACCACCCAGGAGCGGAAGGCCAGGCCAATGAAGATCGCGACCAGCGCGAATTCGATGGTGAGACCGCGGTTCAGCTTCTCGATCATGCCGGACGAGTTGCGCGCGGCGATGGCGGCGAGGCCGGTGACGGCAACCTCGTAGCCCGGATGCTTCTTGCGGACGGCGTCGAGCTCGGTATCGAGCTTGTCGACGATCGGCAGGAGCTGGCTGGAATCCTTGTCCGGCACGCGGCCGGCCACGACCACGGCATCCTGCTCGGCGTCGATGAAGCGACGCACCAGATGCTCGGGAATGACATTGACATATTCCTTGAGCGTTGCGACGTCGTCGCTGCCGGCCTTTTCCGCCAGCCACCGGCGCAGCGTCTCCAGCGACCAGACATTGCCGACGCCGGCCGCCTTCTCCACGGTCGCATGCACGTCCGCGATGGTGTGCAGCGTCTCCGGCGAGTAGAGCGTTTCGCCCTTGGGGAACTGGATCAGGACATTGACCGGATTTGCGCCGGTCAGCTTGGCGTCCAGCCGGTCGCTGGCGGCGACGGCCTGGCGCTTGTCGGGCACCTGGTCGGCGAGCCGGTAGCGCGGCTCCAGATTGGCGTAGATCACGCCGAGGCTGGCGACGAACAGCAGCGCGATCAGGCTGAACAGGCCGGGCCGGCCGACCATGCGCACCGCAATCCAATAGCAGAAATTGCGCAGCGCCTGCACGCCGGCGTCCGCGCTCTGGAACTTGACCGCGAAGACCTTCTCGTTGCGCACGAACAGCACGCCGAACACCGGCACCAGCGACAGCACCGTGACGAGCGCGATGATGGTCGCGGCGAGGCCGGCCTCGCCGAATTTGCGGATCAGGTCGGAATCGGAGAACTGGAGCGCGATGAAGGAAATGCCGGCGGTGCCGTGCGTCAGCACGCAGGCCGGCCCCACCACCAGCACCGCGTTCTTGAACGCGGTGAACTTGTCCTGGCCCGCGATCAGCCGGTCTCTTGCAGCAAAGGTCAGCTGCATCGAGTCCGAGAAGGAGATCACCATGATGAGCGGCGTCATCACGTTGAGGAACATGTTGAGATTGAAATTGGCCCAGCCAAGCGCACCGAGCGCGATCAGGATCGCGATCATCGGCGGGAACGCCGCCACCACCATGAAGGAGATTTTCCGGAAGAAGACGATGGCGATGATGCAGCCGGCGAGAATGCCGAGGATGTTGTAGGTGAGGCCGTCGCGCTCGACCGCGTTGCGGATCTCGAGCTGCATCACCGGCACGCCGGAGAGCTGCACGCTGAGCCCGGTGTCGCCAAGATCTTCCTTCATCAGCGCGCGGATGTCGCCGACGGTCTTGGTGAGCCTGCTGGAGGCGACCACCTCCGGATCGAGCGAGAGCACGATCAGCGCAAGCGTGCCGTCCTCAGATATCAGCTTGCCGCGGATGATCTCGTTGTTCTTGACGGTCTCGATGAACTGGTCATAGGCCGCGCCCTCGGGCAGTTCGGCGGGAAACAGCGCGGCCGGCAGCTTGCCCGGCGCTGGCGCCTGGCGCGCGGAGAACAACGAGACCAGACCGCGCGTGCCTTCGACCAGCTGCAAATCGGTGACGAAGTCGCGCAGCTTCTCGAGGTTGTTGCGGGCCAAAAGGGTCTTGCCCTCGACCACGACCAGGACGTCGAACTCCTCGGCCGGGAATTTCTTCGTCACCGCTTCATATTGGCGGAATTCCGGCGTGTTGGAGCGGAACAGCTGCGACAGCGAATCGTCGATCTTGATCCGCTCGATGCCGAACACGGCGGCGACGATCAGCGCAACCAGGATGATGCAGGAGACGATCGGCGCGCGGACGGCGATCAGCCCGATGCGCTCCAGCCCGAAGGCAATGGAGGACGCAGGCCCCTGCTCGACCTTGTCGACATGAACCTCATTCTCGCGGTGCTTTTCGAGCATGCCTTGTCCAGTTCCTAAATCGGCTCGGTCAATGAGCTTGTTGCGCCCCGCGAACGGCTTGAAAACGCCATACCAATGGGAGGCTTGCCCTTTGAAAATGCGCGGAAAATCGCCGGCAGCGGTTTAGCAGGTGAACGGGCCTTTTCGCAAGCATGCGTGAGGTGGCCAAATCGATCAAGATGCAGCGATTTTGCCGGAATGCCCGTCATTCCGGCAAGGCCGTGCCAATTCGACGCGGCGCGCGGTCGGCGCTCTCGTCCTTGAGCGCCACGCCGGTGACTTCTCGCGCCAGCCCCTCGCGGACCAGCCAGGCGATCTTGAAGGCGGCCTCGTCATAGCTCAACCCGGCGTGGTGGATATTCGACACGCAGTTGCGCTCGGCATCGGTGCGGCCGGGCTTGGGCGCGAAGGTCAGATAGGCGCCGAGGCTGTCGGGCGCTGATAGCCCCGGCCGTTCGCCGATCAGCATCGCGACCATGTGGGCGCCGAGAATGGCGCCGATCTCGTCACCGAGCGCGACGCGCGCGCCTGAGGCGATGATGACTGGGCCGATCGCGACAGCTTCCCCGTTCGCGAGGAGCCGCAGCAGGCTCTTCACCAGCGCGACAGCGTGCACGTGGACCGCCGCCGCCGACAATCCGTCGCCGATGACGAGCGCAAGCTGGCACGGCCCGGTGGCGCCGTGCGCCAGGGCCTCGGCCGAGCCGGCATCGAGCTGTCGCCCGAGATCCGGCCGGCGCAGATAGTCCCTGCGATCGGCGGCGCGGCTGCTCACCTCGGTCACGGCAAGGCCGAGCGCGTCGAGCTCGGCGGCCAGACGCGGCGCCTCGAAAGCGGCATGCACGGCGTCGCGGGCGCGGGCGTGGTCCAGCGTGAAATCGAGCAGCGGCTTTGTCGGCAGGCTTGCGCCGCTGCGCCCGAGCGCAACGCGCGCAGGCGTGAACGACCGCAGGTCGAGGATCGGACGCGCTGGAACGGACTTGTCGCTCATTCGGCCGGAACGGCGGCCTCGCGCAGCCGGATCGAATAGTTCGAGGCGTTCTGCTTGCCGCTGGTGGCTGCGCGCGCAAAGGTGATGAGGTGATGCGCGATCATGCTGCAGCCGATCAGGCCTTCGATGTCGCCATGCCGGATCCGCCCAAGCGCAAACTTCCAGAACACGCGCCTGTAATTGCCGAGCACGCCGACCTTCCAGAAGATGTTCCTCATCATGATGAGGCCGCGCCTGATGTTGGCCCAGGTCTTCATCTCGTCCGGCACCGGCATCTTGAGACGGTGGGGATAAACCTCGTCGCATTGATACTGGAAGCGGGCGTAGACCTTCTCGGGCTCGTAGGCGACGCTCATGGCGTGCTTCCAGGACGCGACGACGTCGTCATAGGGCAGCAGGAAATTGACGTTGGAATCGCGGCCTTCGTCATCGACCAGTCGCCCCTCCTTCTCGAGCCGGTCCCACAGCGGCGTCTTCGGCAGCGCCTGAAGCAGGTTGATGGTCAATAGCGGAATCCGGGACTCCTCTACGAAGGCCAGCAGCCCCTCCGCCGTATTTGGCTTGTCGGTGTCGAGCCCCATGATGATGCCCGACACCACCTCCATGCCGTAGGAGTTGATGGTGCGCACGCCCTCGAGAATCGGGACCATCATGTTGTGGTCCTTGTGCATTGCCTTCAGCGCGTCGGGATCGGGCGTCTCGATGCCGCAGAAGATGGTGATGAAATAGGCGTCGCGCATCTTCTTGAGGATCTCGGGACGCTTGGCGATGTTGAGCGTCGCCTCGCAGGCGAGCCGCATCACATAGCCGGTCTTCTTTTGCCATTCGATGAGGTGCGGCAGGAGATCCATCGCGGCCTTGCGGTTGCCGATAAAATTGTCATCGACGAAGTAGACCGTGTCGGTCATGCCGCATTCGCGCAGACGGTTGAGCTCCGCGATGATCTGCTCGGGTGACTTGATGCGCGGGTTGCGGCCATAGAGGCCGGGGATGTCGCAGAACTCGCACTCATACGGACAGCCGCTGGAATACTGGATGCTGCCGAGGAAGTATTTCTTTACGTCCACAAGCTCGTAGGCCGGAATCGGAAACTCCGTCATCGGCACGCGGTCCTTGGTGGTCAGCACCACCTGGCTCTTGGGACGCGAAGTGTCGCGCGACAATATCTCGAGCAGCTGGTTGGTGGCGTCACCGAGCTCGCCGACGTGGAGATAGTCGAACGAGGGATAATAATCCGGACACGCGCTGACCGAAGGCCCGCCGAGCGCGACCGGCAGGTCGAACTCATGGGCGCGGCGGCAAATGTCGTTCATCTGCTGGCGCTGGATGTGCATGCCGCTGACGAACACGACCTCCGCCCATTCGAACTCGTCCCTGGTTGTGCTTCGGAGGTTCTCGTCGACGAACTTGACCTGCCATTCCTTGGGCAGATAGGCCGCAAGCAGCAGCAGGCCCTGCGGCGGCATGAAGGCGCGGACGCCGTCGGTCAGCGGATAGGAATATTCGAAAGTGCCGAACGACGATGTGTAACGCGGGAAGACGCAGAGGATATGCCGGATCGTTCCGTTGCTTGCAGCGCGCATCGAACTTCCCCCAACCAACGTTCTACGAACGGTACTGACGAGGTCACCAGACACATAACGTAACGCTGTGACCGGATTTCCTCAATATCGTGATGGCGAACTAATTCGTGAGACGCACCAATGGTTTCCCCGGTTCACGCCGGCGGGAAGAAGTTTTTGCGGGCGTTTTACACGCGCTGGGCCTCAGGCGATCAGCCGGGAGGCAAAATCGGGCAACAGGCCTGCATCACCGGCAAGCCGGAAATCGGCGCTGGCAATGCCGGTTTGCGCCAGCCAGTCGTCGAACTCCGGCGCGCGGGCCGCACCGAAGACGTCGCGGACATAGAGCGCGTCGTGGAAGGAGGTCGACTGGTAGTTCAACATGACGTCGTCGGCGCCCGGCACCCCCATGATGAAGGTGACGCCAGCCGCCGCCAGCAGCGTCAGGAGATTGTCCATGTCGTCCTGGTCCGCTTCGGCATGGTTGGTGTAGCAGATATCGACGCCCAGCGGCAGGCCGAGCAGCTTGCCGCAGAAATGATCCTCGAGCCCCGCCCGGATGATCTCCTTGCCGTCGTAGAGATATTCCGGACCGATGAAGCCGACCACGCTGTTGACCAGCAAAGGCGCATAGGCGCGGGCGACCGCATAGGCGCGGGCCTCGCAGGTCTGCTGGTCGACACCGTGATGGGCGTTGGCCGACAGCGCCGAGCCCTGGCCGGTCTCGAAATACATCACGTTCTCGCCGACCGTGCCGCGCTGCTGCGACAGGCCGGCCGCCCGCGCCTCCTTCAGCAGCGCGAGGTCGATGCCGAAACTGCGATTGGCGGCCTCGGTGCCCGCGACCGACTGGAACACGAGATCGACCGGCACGCCCTGCCCGATCAGCGACAGCGACGTCGTGACATGAGTCAGAACGCAGCCTTGCGTCGGGATCTTCAGCCGCGCGATGATCTCGTCCAAGAGCCGCAGCAATTGCGCGATCACGGCCGGATCGTCGCTCGCCGGATTGATGCCGATGCAGGCATCGCCCGCCCCTAACAGGAGGCCGTCGAGGATCGAGGCGGTGATGCCTTTGGCGTCGTCAAACGGATGGTTGGGCTGGAGCCGCGTGCTCATCCGTCCCTTCAGGCCGATGGTGTTGCGGAAAGCGGTGGTGACCTGGCATTTCCGCGCGGCCAGAATCAGGTCCTGATTGCGCATCAGCTTCGAGACGGCGGCTGCCATCTCCGGGGTGATGCCGCGCGCCAGCTTGCGCAAGACGTCCGATGTCGCGGCGTCCGACAGCAGCCAGTCGCGGAAGGCGCCGACCGTCAGTGACGCCACCGGTGCAAACGCCTTGGCATCGTGGCTGTCGATGACGAGGCGGGTGACCTCGTCGGCCTCGTAGGGGATGACTGCTTCCTGCAGGAACTGCCCGAGCGGGACGTCGGCGAGCGCCATCCGGGCCGCGATCATCTGCTCGGCGCTCCCGGCGGCAATCCCGGCCAGCCGGTCGCCGGAGCGCGGCGGCGTCGCCTTGGCGAGGAGGTCGCGCAGATCGGGGAAGGTGTAGGTCGTGGCGTCGATGGTGTGGCGATAGACCAAAGGCCTCTCCGGGGTTCGTCGGCCAATGGCCGATCGATCATGGCGTCAGGGAATACGCGCTTGGCGGCCTCCGTGCACGCCGATGTTTGGGGCACTCCGGGCGATGCCCGGGGCGCCTTGCCGGAAACCGATAGGATTTACCCCAAATCACTGGGATGGCTTATCTTTCCTGCGGCTGATCGGGCACACCCTGGACGGGCGCGTTAACGCCGCGTCCATCTTCATTCTGCATAGTTTTGCAACAATTTTACAGGACCGCGCGCTACAGGCCGCTCCCGGCCATTCGGGCCCGAACACCATGACATCAGACCGACCTGGGAATGCCGCCGCTCTGGCTGGCCGCTTCTCGCTTGCGACCAAGCTCTACGCGATCTTCGCGCTGTTTGCGCTGCTCACCGCCGCAATTGCGATGCTGTCCGACTACAACAGCCGCCGCGGCGCCGAGCTGACCGTCGCGATCGAGACGGCGAATGCGGCAGCGCTCAACGTCGAGCGCGTCAACTCGCTGGTCTATGCCGTGGTAATGGAATCCCGCGGCGTCTACATGTCGACCGACCCCGCCGCCGCGAAGAAATTCGGCGACGGCCTGCTCAAGTTCAACACGCAGATCCTCGACGTCGTGAAGCGCTGGGAGACCATCGTCAAGTCCGACGATGCCGAGCAGTTCGCGACTTTCAAGAAGCGCATCGAGCAGTTCGTCGACTTCCGTAAAGAGCTGGTGCGCCGCGCCAACGAGATCAGCCCGGCTGCGGGCCGCGAATGGGGCGACAACGACGCCAACCGCGCGGTGCGCTCGGCGCTGAACAAGGACCTCGAGGCGCTGTCCAAGGTCTATGCCGAGCGCGCCAGGCAAATCGCGGAGCAGACCGAGACCAACCGCACGCTGTCCTTCGTGCTGACCTGCCTCGGCGGCGTGGCGCTCGCGCTCGTCGTCATCGGCATCGTCATCATTGCCCGCTCGATCGCCCGGCCGCTTGCCGCGATCACCGCGACCATCGAGCAGGTCGCCGACGGTGCCGAGAATGTCGTGGTGCCGCACTCCGGCCGCGCCGACGAGATCGGCGCGCTCGCCCGCGCCATCCAGGTGTTCCAGGACGCGATGGGCCGCAACCGCAACCTCGCCTCGCAGGTCTCGCAGGATTCGGCCGCACGCGAGCAGCGCGCGCAACACATCGAACAGTCCGTCGAAGCGTTTCGCGAAGCGATCGGCGCGATCATGCGCGGCCTCAGCGACAACGCCGCCGTCATGCGCGAGACCGCGCAGACCATCACCCGCGTTACCGCGGATGCCAACAGCCGCGCCGGCACGGCGGCGAACGCCACCGAACAGGCCTCGCACAATGTCACGGCGGTGGCAGGCGCGGCCGAAGAACTGTCGGCCTCAGTGGAAGAGATCGGCCGCCAGGTGCGTCAGAGCGCAGGCGCAGTCGAGCAGACCGGCCAGCGCACCGAGAAGTCGATCGCCGAGATCGAAAGCCTTGCCGCCGCCACGCAACGCATCGACGGCGTGCTGACCCTGATCCAGACCATCGCCGAGCAGACCAATCTGCTCGCGCTCAACGCCACCATCGAGGCCGCGCGCGCGGGTGAAGCCGGTCGCGGCTTTGCCGTCGTCGCCCACGAGGTGAAGGCGCTTGCCGGGCAGACCGCGAAGGCGACCGCCGAGATCAGCGAGAACGTCGCCTTGATCCAGGCGTCCACCCGCAACGCGGTCGACGCCGTGCGCGAGATCGGCGGCGCGGTGCGCGAGATCAACGAGGTTACCTCGGCCATTGCCGGCGCGGTCGGTCAGCAGGATCAGGCCACGCGCGAGATCTCGTCCAACGCGCAATCGGCAGCCCAGGGCAACGAGACGCTGGTCGCCAACATCACTTCGCTCCGCGACGCGATCGGCGAGACCGATACCGCGGCATCCTCCGTGTTGACGGCCGCGAGCGGCCTGACGGCGACGGCCGAGACGCTGTCACGCGAGGTGGAGACGTTCTTCCAGAACCTGCGATCAGGCGCGGATGGACGCGCCGCCAAGGTCGCGTGAGAGCGGCTCTCGCAAGAAGCGCGAAATCAACCCCATGCACAGTAGGCGGTGACAGCCTTATCAATGAGTTGGCTGCCAGCACCGGGCCTTTCCGATTTTACGAAGCCATTTGACTCGTCGGGCAAAACACTGGCATGATGTCATCATGGCGGCGGCTCTCCCGAAAGAGGCGCAAGCGATGTTCCCATTCCCGATTCTATCGCAGCTGCGCTGGCGGGATTGTATTTTCTCCTTGATCCAGATCGACGAATGACCGCGAGGGTCGTCGTCTACCTCGCCATCAACCTGCCGCGCGTGCTTCAAGCAACGAAAAGCCCCGGCGCGAGGGCCGAGGCTTGCGATGCAGCCCGCGTACATCCGGCGAACCAATCGTCGACTGGAAGGTTAGCAACGGATTTTGAACGGATGATGACGAGGTTCTCGCGCGCGCAGAGAACCCCTTCATCCACGCGAAAACTCAGAATCCATAGCCGACGCTGAAGGTGAGAGACCCACCTTGCACATGCTGCCCTTCGGACCCGCGGTCGCTGGCACCGAGCGTGAAGGCGCGGGCCTTCGCACCGACCGACCAGTTCTGGTTGAGCTGAACATCGACACCGATACCCGCAGTCGGGCCGACCAGGGTGAAATAGTCGGTCACCCCCGCAGACGACACACGGGTCCGGCCCCACATCGGACCGGCAAACCCATACACCGAGACTGGCATAGAACCGTTCTGGAATGTCGTTCCGATCAGGATGTCGACCGGCACACCCCACCGCAATCCAACGCTGAAGCCTGGAACGGCTTCCTTGGTCAGATCGGTGCCCAGCACGCTCACTTGCGCGCCGACGAACATATTGTTTGGCTGCGCGACCCGTACGCCCACAGAGCCGCCACCGATAAAGCTGCGAGGATCGATGCTCAGCTCGTCGTAGTGTGCCTGGGCCCCGGTAAATCCTCCTTCCACGCTGACGAAGAACCGGACACCCGAGCTGCCATCAGGCGACATGCCCGGCGTGCGATAGCCGCCGGTCCCCGAACCCGGCCGTTCGTAAAAGCCGCCGCCGACTTGCTTCGGCTGTTCCGGCGGCACACATTTCCGCCGATCGAATTCCTTCAGCAAATTGTCGAGCCGTTGAATGAGAGGGTCGTTGTCAAGAATCGAGCGGTTGTCCTTGGAGAACTTGATCACCGCGAGTTCCTGACTGAACAGCAGCGAAATCCATGATTTTGCCAGAGCCGGCGGTATGCAACCGCTAAAGGTGCTGAGCACCTTTTCCCCGTTCTCAGCGACGCGCTGCGCTTTCGAGATGACCGGCGGGGTTTCGGGCGGCGCCGGGGTTCCCCCGCCGGCGTTCGGCGGTGGCGGAGGTGGCGGAGGAGGCTGCGGCACGGCACATTGGAAAGGCGGGCGCTGGTTGTAGATCTTCAGCGCCTCGTCCACGTCGTGCTTCAATCGCGCGTCCAGCCGGGCGAAAACATCCTGGCCGCCCCACACACCGCTGCGGAGTTTCTTACCGAAGGTACGCCCCTGCTGGAATTTCTCGTATCGCGCCTTTGCATCGAGATAGTCGCCCCAAAGGTACGCCGAGGCCAGCTCGTATTCGCCTTTGTCACAATGCGCGATGGCAATCTTGAGCAAAGCGAGGTGCGCCCGTTCTGACGCTGCCTGACCGCGGTCGAAGACGCTGCCGTAATCCGTTCCCTCAACGCTGACTTGATTCTGGGGCACATCCTGCGCCCTCGCATTCGCACTTATGAGAACGACAAAGCTTGCGATCAACAAGCCGCGCGCAACCGCAAAACAATCCAGCATGGCTGCCCCCCAACCAGAACTGAAATAAATAAAGGGGAAGCCAAGGCCGGGCTGGGCCGGCAGTCAACAGGCCCGCTGGTAGATGCCACGACATGAAGGCAGGTTTGTTTCCGAGTGTCTCTATGACGCAACATGCCCGAGCCGGATCAGGAGGCGAACTGGCGCGCTTCCAGCACATCCATCAGCGAATATCTCCAGGGATACTCGCTATCCGAGTGTAATGGCCCTACCGTGCCATCACCTCGACGCGCTTGATCAGCTCATTGCCGGCGGCGGCGAAATACACCTGATCGGGCCAATCGCCAAAGCGATGAGGCGCGGATAGGCGCAGACAAGACTATTCGATCACCTCGTCGGCGCGAGCGAGCAGCGCGGGGGGAATCGTCAGGCCAAGAACCTGGGCCGTCTTGAGGTTGATAGCCATGGTGTAGCGTTCTGGCTGTTCGACGGGAATGTCCGCAGGCTTCTCGCCTTTGATGATCTTGTCGACCAGATGCGCACTCTGTCTCGCCAGCGCAACCAGGTCCGGACCAAGACTGATCAATCCCCCGGCAGCCACCGTTTCCCTGAATCCGTGGAGCGACGGCAGGCGGTTCGCGAGCGCCAAATCGGCGATCGTCTGGCTGCTTCCATAGGTCATCCCGCCGGCGACGACGAGCAGCGCCTCCATCCCGCCTCGCTTCATATCGTCGAAGACGGCCGGCAGATCTTCCTTCGACGGCAGCGAAAAGGTCGTGAGCGTGACCTGCATGGCAGAGGCCGATTCTGTCAGGGATGCCATCGCAAATCGAACGTTCGGATCATCTTTTGCACCCAGGACGGCGACACGCGATGCTTTCGGCATGATCTCCTTCAGGATCTGCAGCCGCTTGGCGTAGGTTTCCGACGTTGCCTCGAATGACACGCCCGTGATGTTGCCGCCCGGGTGGGCAAGACTTTTGACGAGCCCGATATCGACGGGAGCGCCGACCGAAATGAACACGACGGGAATCGTCGATGTCGCGGACTTGGCTGCCACGCCCCCGACGGTGCCACCGACAACGAGCACATCAACCTGATCGGCAATCTCCAAGATGGCCTGCCTCGTGGCGTCGATCGTCGAGATCGCAACTTCCTTTCGGATCAATCTGACGTTCTTGCCATCGACATATCCAAGGCTGTTCAAGCCTTCGAGCAATCCTGCGACCCAGGCATTGGTCGGGCGGCCGTCAAGATAGGCGACACGAGGAAGCGCCTTCGGCTGTTGGGCTCGAACCATGAGGGGAACGGCTGCCAGGGTGCCAAGCAGGCCAACCAGTTCACGCCGTCTCATTGCCGCCGCCCTTCACATTAGAGGACGTTACGGTAACAGCAGCAATTCGCGAATGGAACGCCTATCCCGCCATCACGCCGCCGCGCTTGATCAGCTCCTTGCCGACGGCTGCCAGATGCACCTGGTCCGGCCCGTCGCCGATGCGGATGAAGCGGGCGTAGACGTAGGCCCGCGCGAGGAACGTGTCCTGCGAGACGCCGGCGGCGCCGTGGATCTGGATGGCGCGGTCGATCACGCGCGCGGCCATGCTGGGGACCACGATCTTGGCTGCGGCGATCAGGTCGCGCGCGGCCTTGTTGCCGTCGCGGTCCATCTTGTCGGCGGCTTGCAGCGTCAACAGCCGCGCCTGCGCGATCTCGCAGAAGGAGTGCGCGATGTCCTCGCGCACCGAGCCCTGCTCTGCCAGCGGCTTGCCGAAGGCTGTGCGCGAGACCGAGCGCTGGCACATCAGTTCGAGTGCGCGCTGGGCGCAGCCGATCAGCCGCATGCAATGATGGATGCGGCCGGGGCCGAGCCGCCCTTGCGCGATCTCGAAGCCGCGGCCTTCGCCGAGCAGGATGTTCTCGGCGGGCACGCGGACGTTGTCGTAGACGATCTCGGGATGGCCAACCGGCGCGTCGTCATAGCCGTAAGTCAGCATGTCGCGGACGATGCGGACGCCGGGTGTGTTCTTCGGCACCAGGATCATGGATTGCTGGCGGTGGCGATCGGGATCGTCGGGCGCGGTCTTGCCCATCACGATCAGGATCTCGCAATCCTCGTTCATTGCGCCGGAGGTGAACCATTTGCGGCCGTTGACGACGTAGTCGTTGCCGTCACGCTTGATCTCGCATTGGATGTTGGTGGCATCGCTGGAGGCGACCTGCGGCTCGGTCATGGAGAAGCCGGAGCGGATGCGGCCCTCCAGCAGCGGCGTCAGCCAGCGCTCCTGCTGTGCTGGCGTGCCGTAATTGGCGAGCACCTCCATGTTGCCGACATCGGGCGCCGAGCAGTTGAACACCTCGGGCGCCCAGAGGATGCGGCCCATGATCTCCTTCACGGGCGCATATTCGAGATTGGTGAGGCCTGGACTGGTAGGATCTGGGCCGTGCTCGCCGGAGAGAAACAGGTTCCACAACCCCTGCTCCCGCGCCAGCCGCTTCAGGTCCTGCAACACGGCCGGCGCCTTGTAGCGGGTCGCTTCCGGTTTCACCTGCTCGTAATAGAGCTCCTCGACCGGCTCGACATGCATCCGCATGAACTGGCGGACGCGCTCCTGGAGCTCCAGCGAACGTGCGGAGTGTTGAAAGTCCATGGTGGTCTCCTGTTCCCTTCTCCCCTTGTGGGAGAAGGTGGCGCGAAGCGCCGGATGAGGGGTATCTCTCCACTCGTCCAAATGAGAGTTGGACTCGCGGAGAGATACCCCTCACCCGGCTCGCCGCTTTGCGGCGATCCACCCTCTCCCACAAGGGGGAGAGGGTGCACCGCCTCCGTGGCCGCTCGCCCCGCCCCTCACGTGCCGCGCAACAGCTCGCTCGCCACGACCCAGTCGCTGCCGTCGAACTGGAGCATATAGCCGTCCTTGATCGGGCGGAAATCCTGCGGTGTGGTGTTGAGCGTGATGCCGGGCAAGAGCAGCGACAACGGCACGCTCTTCAGGTTGGAGGCCTGCGCCATGATGTTCTCGCGCGTCAGATTGTCCTTGCACTGCTTCAGCACCACCACCAGCGCCTCGGCAACCGTGTAGCCGTAGAGCGCGGCGACATTGTTGATGTCGGCGTTCGGCAGGCGGCGCTTCATGAAGTCGATATAGGCCGACATCGCCGGATCGTCCTTCGGTTCGGCCGTGAACGGTTTCAGCGAGCCGAGCGACAGCACGCCCTTGCCGGCATCGAGGCCGGCCGGCGCCATCACGGTCGCCTTGTTGGCGCAGCCCGAAGCGAGGAAGCGTGTCGGCTGCCAGCCGACCTCGTAGGCCTTGCGGATCGCCTGCGCGCAGGCGCGCGGCGTCACTGAGTAAATCATAAAGACGTCGGCCTTGGTGTTGGCCAGCGTCAGCACCTGGGAATCGACGGTGGGATCGGTGACCTCGAAGCTCGAGGCCATCGCCAGCGCCTTGTCGGCATCGGCGCCGAGCGCTTCCTTGACACCGCGGAAATATTCCTTGCCGGCGTCGTCGTTCTGGTAGAGCACCGCGAAGCGCGCATTGGGGTTCTTGGCGCGGGCATAGGCAACGTCGATCGCGGCCTCGCTGGTGTAGTTCGGCGCCCAGGGCAGTGCCATCGACCAGGGCATGTTGGCGGGGTCGTTCCACTTCGAAGCCGAGCTGATCAGGAACAGCTGCGGTACCTTGTTGCTGTTGAGATATTTTGCGATCGCCGAGCTCGGCGCCGTACCCATGGTCGCGAAGATGAAGGCGACGCCGTCGCCCTCCACCAGCCGCCGCGCCGCTTCCATGGTCTTGGGCGGCGAGAACGCGTCGTCCAGCGAGAGCAGATTGAGCTTGCGGCCGTTGACCCCGCCCTTCTCGTTGATCTCGTCGAAATAGGCCGCGAGCACGCGCCCGGTGATGCCGAGCGGCGAGGCCGGCCCGCTATAGGGCATGGTGTTGCCGATCTTGATCTCGGCGTCCGTGATGCCGGGACCATAGGATTTTTGCGCGGATGCGGGCGTGGACAGGCAGGCGGCAGCGAGCGCTGCGGCCAGGGCCAAGGCGGCTCTCATGGTTTCTCCCCGGGGCTTTGTCGTCCGCGCGCGGCGTCGAGCGCAGGTGCGGCGTGCTGCTTTTTGTCAGCGCGTCAGCTCAGCGGAGTTCCGCAACATGGTCTTGCGTCGAGTTGCTGGTGGCTAGCGCCGCTGCTTCAGGCTGAAGCCCAGGCTGATCCAGCCGGCGCCCGCCATGATGAGGTCGATGCCGAGGAACAGGCCGAGGATGTAGACGCTGTTGACCGGCCAGCGCGCGACGATCAGCAAACCAAGCAGCAGCGTGATCGCGCCCGACAGCGCCACCCATACCCATGGGCTTTCGCGTTTCATGCTGAAGGCGAGGAACAGCCTGACGGCGCCGGAGGCGATCAATGAAGCACCGAGGAACAGCGTCAGCAGCACTGCCGCGAATAGCGGATTGTCGAAGACCAGAAAGCCCGCGATAACATAGAGCACGCCGAGCAACGCCCAGATCAGGAACTTGCCCCAGCTCTTCATCTGGAACGCGCTGATGATTTCGACTGCACCAGCGACGATCATCATGGCGCCGACCACGATCACGCTCGCCACGGTCGCCATCACGACGCTGCCGAGCGCGACGAAACCGGCAATGAGATAGACGACGCCGAGGGCGACGATCCAGCCCCATTTGGCGTGCAACGCCGCGATGCCCGAACCCAGGCCCAAATTGTGAGAGGTATCTGATGCGCTTGTCATGACGGCTACTCCTGCATGCGAAGCCCCAGAGCGCAGCTCAGGATACCACGAGCCGTGCCGGAACGACAGCCAGCAGAGCAGCCTCCGGGGCGCCCGTATTGACGCAAATCAAGCTCGAATGCGGTGCAACGTGTCCTTGATTGCTTCTGAAATCAGGCCGGTCCGGCCGCCGTGCGCACATCGAGCACGGCCTGCGCCCATTCGGCCGGCCGCTCCTGCGGAAGATTGTGGCCGGCGCCCGCGAAGACGCGCCGCTCGAAAAATCCCTCGAACTTCTTCGCATGATGGGCGGTGCCGGGATTGACGCCGTCGCTGTCGCCGTCGATCGCGATGGTGGGGACGCGGACCGGCGGCTGGCCCGCGAGCTTCGCCTCGATCGCAGCATAGGCGGGATCGCCCGTGACCAGCGCATAGCGGTGGCGATAGGAGTGGATCACCACATCGACGAAATCTGGGTTGTCGAACGACGCTGCGCTCGTCTCGAACGTGGCATCGTCGAACGCCCATGTCGGCGACCACATCGCCCAGAGCTGGCGGGCAAAGCCGCGCCGATTGCGCTCCAGCGCGCGGCGGCCGCGCTCGTTGTGGAAGAGATATTGATACCACAGCGCCGCCTCTTCCGGTGGCGAGGCCGGCTCCATCGATCTGGCGATGTTCTGGATGTTGTAGGAGTTGCCGGAGACGAGCCCGACGACGCGCTCAGGATGGAGCACCGAGACGACGCAGGCCGCGCGTCCGCCCCAATCATAGCCGCCGACGACCGCACGTTCGATGCCGAGCGCATCCATGAAGGCGAGGAGATCCGCGCCCAGCGCCGCCTGCTCGCCGGAGCGGAGCGTCTCGGCAAAGCGAAACCGCGTCGGACCATAACCGCGCAGCCACGGCACCAGCACCCGCGCGCCGGCCTGCGCGAGGATCAATGCTGCCTCGGCATAGGCATTCACGTCATAGGGAAAGCCGTGGCCCATGATGCAGGGCCAGCCGTCCGGCGCGCCGTCCTCGAGATAGGCGATGTCGAGGACGTCCGTGGTGATGGTTTTTTGTTGCATGGTTCATTCACGGACTTGTGCGATGTAGCGCCGATCCGGCGGCTACTTCTGCGGCCCGGACAGCGAGATCTCGCGTTCGGCGCGAAACACGTTGCTGTAGAGATTGGCGATCCATTGCCGGCCAATCTCGGTCTTGTTGAGATAGCCGATCTCGGTCTGGATGTGGGGTGCGACGCTATTCCAGTAGAATTGCGGATAGCGATTCACGATGTCGGCCGGCGAGTCGTAACCGAGCTGCCGGTTCATGCCGACCTCCTCGAACTCGTAATAGAGCGCGTTGGCCTTGCGCAGATAATTGGGATCGCCGAGCTGCCCGATGAAGTCGGCGGCGCGCAGGGTCGCGGCATCCGCGTCGTAATCCTGGCCTTCCCGGGCCGGGAAGCGCGTCCCCTCGATGGCGGCCGCAATGCGTTCCGGATCGAGCCCCGCAATGTGCCGCAGCCGCCGCCGCACATAGAGCTTCGAGCGGTCGACGTGATACATCATCAGACTGGCATCCGACGCGCCACGCTGCAACGAGACCTTGGTGCCGGCCGCATCGATCACGAAACCGTCCTCGTCGTCCTCCTCGAACAGACCGCGGACATAGCCGATGTCGTGCGCAAGACAGGCAATGAGGACATGAACGTAGTCCTCCGCCTCCAAATGGGTATGGAGATATCGGCCGCTGAGGATGGAATGACCCGCCAGGGTCACCAGCATCGTGTGCTCGATATTGTGATAGAGCGCGTCGCTGTTGCCGATGCATTCCATCGTGGTACGGGTGGCGCTCTCGACGACGTTTGCCGCAGCATCGCCGTACCGACGGCGCATGAACGAACCCAGCAATTTCTCCAGGGATTCGGCCGCCAGTCTCGGTAACGTGATCATCGATGCAGCCCCGTTTGTCGGTGGTGCCCCGCCAACTCCCGACGTCTCATTCTCGCCCTCGACACAAGCTCAGCATAGCCCAATCCGGGCCGGCTGGCCAAATCCCGAAACGAAAATACGGAAATATGTTGCCGTCCCGCCGCGCAACATCACGGTTGCGATCACAGTTCGGTGCGCCCCGCGGCGAGACATGCGGGGACCGGCGCGACTGTTGAGGTCGGCAACGAATTCACTTTACCGGAATTTTACGGGATGGTCCGCGCGAAGCGGCCAAGCATGGCGTCGAACGCGAGCTTGATCTTCCGGATATACAGGTCCTTGTAAGGAAACTCCGGATTCTGGTCGTGCACCAGCATGGACGCGTTGACCTCGAACACGACGAGGTCGCCGTCGCGGTCGAGCCCACAATCGATGCCGAAATAATCGAGACCGATGCGGTCGCGGATCAGGCGCAACGCATCATAGTGGGCCGCGTCGAACACCTCTTCGGGCGCACGCAAAAAGTGCTCTTCCTCGTCCTGCATCCAGACATGGCGTACCATCTCGGTGCTGTCGCGATGCAGCTTCCAGCCGTCGCCGATCGCCAGATGATAGGGCAGGATCTCCTCGCCCACGAACAGGAATCTGTACTTGCGGAAGAAGCCGTCGGCCGAGCGATAGTCGATATAGTCGATGACATAGCGGTCGTGGTCGACCTGCGCGGCGAGGAAGGCGTCGAGCGCCGCGGCATCCTCGAACTTCTCGAAGACGTCGCCGCCATGCATTCCGGCCTGGCGGGCCAGCAGCGGAAAGGCAAGGTCGAGGCTCGCAGGCAGCGCCTCACCGGCCGCGATCCGGACCGTGTGCGGCACGCGGCAGCCGTCGATGCCGGCGAGCGCCAGCGCGGTCGCATCGCGGGTCGTGCGCAAGATCTTCTCGGGATCGTTGACGATCGGCTTGCCGAGGCGTCGCGCAATTGCGGTCGCAAGCGGAAGCACCGTCGCGCCCTGGTCGGCGTCGGAGACGAGGTTGACGACGACATCGGTCTCACGCGCGAGCAGGCCGAGATCCGGCGCGGCTCCGGGCAGCAGCGACAGGATGCTGGTCTCGTAGCCGCAATCCTTGAACAGAAACTCGACCGGCGTGTTGCCGACGAAGGGCGCAAACAAGGCCAGCACCCGGAACGCCGGCGGCGATTTGACCGCGGGCCTAAGCAGGATCGGATGCACTTGCGCGGCGCGGGCGTAGGCGGCCCGTGCCGCCTCCAGCTCGCCCCGCGCCTGGCGGATCGCACCGATCCAGTAGATGTTCTCGGACTGGGCGGGCGCGAGCGCAACGGCGCGCTCGAACTGCGCGATCGCCTCGCCGCTGTCGCCGAGCTCGAAGCAGATCTTGCCAAGCCCGCTGCGCAGCTCGGCATCGTCGGGCGTCTCCTCGAGCAGCTCGAGCAGGAGCGTCCTCGCGATCGTGAACTGCCGGGTTGCGACCAGCGCCTGGACCAGGTTGGTCCGCGACGGCCGGTGCGCCGGATTGCGCCTGAGCGCCTCGAGGTAGAGCGCAATCGCGTCCTGCGTCATGCCGGAGCGCTGATGCACGATGCCGAGATTGCACCAGCAGGCGACGAGATGCGGCGCAAGGCGAAGTGCGGCCTTGTAGTTCTCAGCCGCTGACGCAATGTCGTCGCAGAGCATGAAGGCATTGGCGAGTGCGGCGTGAAGATCGGCCGCGACGCTGCTGGCCGCCACGCCGATCGAGACGGTCGCCGCAAGTGCGAGCCCGGCCTGGAAGATCGCGATCGCGGACCTGATTTCACCGCGCCGGTAATGCTCGCGCCCCGCGCTCAACAGGTCAGATAGGCTCGGCGCGCCGGTGGCCGGCACTGCGAGGGCCGCCGATGGTGAAATCATGTGCCCTCCGGAGGCGTCGCCGTGAAGGTGACGCCGTGCAGATTGATCGCAGGCGAGATGCCGTAATGATTGCCGCCGAAGGCCTGCATGCGGCGCCACAGCTCGTCGCTGGAAATGTCCAGCGGGATGTCGCAGGCGTCCCTGTAGCGGCGGCGCGTATTGGTGCGACCGCTCCATGGCAGCGTGCACCGCGCCACCAGCGACGGCTCCCGCGCCAATGGTTCGGCCCACACTTCGAACAATTGCAGCAGATACGCATAGGCGAGCTCGCCGAGCCCCATCAGCGTGCAGGCGTGCGGAATCGGGAATGACACCACGTCGAGGATGGTGCCGGAATCGACCCGCTCCGCCATGGCGTGAAAGGTCACGCCGAACGTGTCCGCGCGGTCGTAGAGCGCGAAATGGGCCGGCGCCCAGCCCGGATAGTTCGGCGGCCCCGGATGGAAATTGTAGGCGCCATGGCCAACGTTCGCGAGCAGGTCGGCGGGCACGATGACGCTGGACGCGAAGGCGACCAGCCGGGCGTTGCGCAGGACCGCCGTCTCGACGCGGCGAAGCTCATCGATGCCCGCCACCGGCCAGATCGCCTGATCCGGCCGGAAACTTCGCAGGATCCGCGACAGCGCCAGCTGCTCGGCGGCATCCGTCAGCAATACAAGGCCCTCGACCATGGCTTCGGCTTCAGCAAGGATGAAAGTGAGCCAAAATGTCGCGGCGCAGCGTTAACAGCGTCTTAACGGACGGACGTTCGTCGCATCCGGGAAACACACCGAAACAAATTTATTGCGCTTGAACGCATTCGTTCACAGCGCCGCACAGTGAAACTACGGATCATTCCACCAGCAGCACGTCCACAGCGACGCCAAGCTTCTGCTTCGGCGAGCCGACGATGATGCCGTCGACCGGGGAGACATCGGAGAAGTCCCGCGCAACTGCGAGCACGATGTGGTCGTTGGCGACGAGGAGATCATTGGTCGGATCGAGATCGACCCAGCCGAGCTCCGCGCCGCACCACAGCGAGACCCAGGCATGGGTGGCGTCAGCGCCCTGCAGCCGCGGCTGGCCCTGCGGCGGAATGGTGCGCAAATAGCCGCTGACATAGGCTGCGGGCAGCCCGAGCCCGCGCAGGCCCGCGATCATCACATGGGCAAAGTCCTGGCAGACGCCATGGCGCTTGTCGAAGACCTCGTTGAGCGGTGTCGAGATCACAGTGGCCTTGGGATCGTAGCGGAATTCAGTGCGGATGCGGTGCATCAGATCGACCGCGCCGGCGAGGATGCCGGCACCCGGCGCAAAGCTCATCGCCGCATAGGCACTGACGGGCCGCAGCACCGGCACCAGCGGACTCGCAAAGACATAGCCGACCGGCGAAGACGGCCCGAGGCTCGTGGCCTCGAACGCGATGTCGCGGATGCTCTCCCAGGGCGGGCTCATGGCATCTCGCGCCGGCGGCTTGCGTACGACCGAGACGCGCGAATTGGAATCGATCCGCAAGCTGCGATGCGCGGCCTCGATCACCACGCTGTCGGTGAGCGTGCCGAAGAAATCGCGGCGGACATTGCGCTCGGCCGGACGCGGGCGGATCTCGAGGCTGTGCGAGATCAGCTCCTGACCGTTGCCGCTCTTCGGCTCCAGCCGCAACGTGCAGCGGGCGAAGCTGACCGGGCTCTCATATTCGTAGGTGGTGACGTGTTTTATGTCGTAGATCACGCCAGCCCCGTCAGCTTTTCCGGCCGGCTGGCATTGGGGCCATGCGGAAAGTAGTGCGACCCGATTGCCTCGGCGAGGCTGAGCAAATCCTGCTCCAGCGAGAACAGCGTCTTGACCTCGAGCTTCTCGGCCTCGGCGGTTGCGAGCATCGCCTGCACCGCGACCGCGAGCCGCTGCGGCCGCTCGATCAGGCCGTGCTCCTTCAGGCTCGGCAGCGCGGCGATGTGCTCGTTCAAGGTCGCGACCTGGAATGCGACCGAACGCGGATTGTAGCTGTCGAGCACCGCGAGATCGCGCACCGGCGCAAGGATCGGCGCCAGCAGATAGCGCGAGCGGTAGGTGATCTGGGAATCCACCAGCGTCAGCAGGATATCGAGATCCTCGTCGCCGGCCTCGTCATAGGCGAACTGGCGCGCAAAGCGCGTGGTGTTGATGGCGCGCTCGGCGCGGCGGCCGATGTCGAGGAAGCGCCAGCCGGCGGCGCGGTTCATGTTCTCCTGCGCCAGCCCCGCAAAGCTCGCGAGCTCCTGCAAGGTCAGCTCGGCCGCGCTCAGCACGCTGTCGTCGTCCTCGACTTCGTAAGAGAGCCGATCTGCCATCTCGGTGATGACCTGCCAGGCGTCGGGCGACAACCGCTCGCGCAAGGAGGTCGCCGTGCGCTGGGCCGCACGTACCAGCGACAGTGCCGAGCCGAAACGCTCCGCGCTCTGCAACGCTTCGGCGACAATGCGTCCAGGTGCCGCGCGCGAGGTTTGCGAGATCGCGCCCCAGGCGACCAGCAGGCGCTGGATGCGTTCGGCCGATTGCATCGAGGCCGCGGTGCCCTTGTTGGGGCCGCTCGGCGAACCCAGCGCGCGCACCAGCCGCAGCGTCGCCTCGGCGCGCTCGAGATAGCGGCCGAGCCAGTACAGATTGTCGGCCGCACGGCTCGGCAAGACGCCGGCAATGCGGCGGATGCGCACCTTGTCGGTCGCCGGCAGCAGCGATGCGGTCGAAACCTGCTTGCCCGAGACGACCCAGACGTCGGCGGCGCGCGCGCCGTCGCCCATCGACACAGCGCGCGCATCGGCCTGTTCGGCGATCCGGCAGAAGCCGCCGGGCATGATGGCCCAGCCATCGGGCGTGGCGGCCGCGAACACGCGCAGCACGAAGGGGCGCGGTGAGATCTGCCCCTGCTCCCACACCGGCATGGTCGAGAGCCGCACCACCTCCTGACCGACATAATCCATGCCGCGTGCGCCGATGGCATCAACGAGACGCTGGCGCCCGGCTGCATCGAGCTCGCTCGCAAGCACCGGGCCGTTGCGCTCGAAGCCTGGAACGCCGCGGCGGTAGGCGCCTTCGATCGCGACGTCATCGAGGCGAGACAGCACCTCGTCGCGCGCTGCGCGCTGGCCGCACCACCAGGTCGCGATGTGCGGCATCTTCAATTCTTCGCCAAGCAGGCGGCGGCTGAGCGCCGGCAGGAAACCGAGCAGCGCCCTCGCCTCCAGCACGCCGGAGCCCGGCATGTTGGCGACGACGACGCCGTCCTTGCGCAGCACGTCGATCAGGCCGGGCACACCAAGATGCGAGGACGCATCGAGCTCGAGCGGATCGAGCGAATTGGAATCGACACGGCGCAGCAGCACGTCGAGCCGCTTCAGGCCCGCCACGGTGCGGATATGGACGCGGTTGTCGCTGACGGCGAGATCGTCGCCCTCGACCAGCAGGAAGCCGAGATAGCGTGCCAGCGTTGCGTGCTCGAAATAGGTCTCGCTGAAACTGCCGGGGGTGAGCACGCCGATCCGCGGCTCGTCGCGGTCGGCGCGCGCGCGCAGACTGTCGCGGAACGCCTCGAAGAACGGCGCGACGCGCGGCACGTTCATCGACTTGTAGAGATCGGAGAAGGCGCGCGACAGCACCAGGCGGTTCTCGAGCGCATAGCCCGCGCCGGATGGGGCCTGCGTGCGGTCGCCGAGCACCCACCAGCGGCCATCGGGCCCGCGGCCGACATCGGCGGCATAGAGCGAGAGGTAGCGACCGCCCGGCGGCGGCACGCCGCAGACCGGACGGAGATATTCGGGGCTGCCGGCGATCGCGGCCGCCGGCAACGCGCCGTCGGCGACGAGCTTGCCCTCGCCATAGATGTCGCGAAGCACGCGCTCGAGCAGCTCGGCGCGCTGGGTGATGCCGGCGGAGAGCTGCTTCCAGTCGGCCTCGTCGATCAAGAGCGGCAAATGGCTGATTGACCAGGGCCGGTCCTGGCTATCGCCGGGCGCCCGGTAGGTGACGCCGGCCTCGCGCAGATGGCGGTCGGCCATGGCGAACCGCCGCTCGATCTCGTCCGGCGCGAGCGCGCCGAAGGCATCGAAGAAGCGGCTCCAGACCGCGCGCGGCTTGCCGTCGGGCCCTAGGAACTCGTCGGGAATGCCGGGCAGGCGGCTATAGTCGCGGACCCATTGCGCGATCCGGCGCTGGCCTTCACGCTGTCCTTGCGCCTTACCCGCCTGGTCGTCCTCTTCGACTGCGCCCTCGCCCATGGGCCTCTCCCTCCCCCGCCATCATACTCATTGCAGGAGCGGGGTTCGCAAGTCGAGGGTCAGCGGAAATTCATTTGTGCGTTCCTCCGGCGGCGGCTGCATCGGACCCGGCGTATGGCCATGGTCCTGGAAGCGCGCCAGACGCCGCGCCTCGGCCTCATAGGTGTTGACGGGCTTGGTGTCGTAGCTGCGCCCGCCGGGATGGGCGACGTGGTAGACGAAGCCGCCGAGCGAACGGCCGTTCCAGGTGTCGATGAGGTCAAAGGTCAGCGGCGCGTGAACCGGAATGGTCGGGTGCAGGCCGGAGGCCGGCTGCCAGGCCTTGAAGCGGACGCCGGCCACGGCCTCCGCCGAGCGGCCGGTCGAGGTCATCGGCAGACGACGACCGTTGCAGGTCACGATATGGCGACCCTCGACGAAGCCCTCCGCTTTGACCTGAAGGCGCTCGACCGAAGAATCGACATAGCGCACGGTGCCGCCGGCCGAGCCTTCCTCGCCGAGCACATGCCAGGGTTCCAAAGCCTGCCGTAGCTCCAGCGTCACGCCGCCGTGGTGGACGCGACCGAAGGCGGGGAAGCGGAATTCGAGCTGGGCCAGGTACCATTCCGGCTCGAACGGATAGCCGGACTTCTTCAGCTCGGAGAGCACGTCCAGAAAATCTTCCCAGATGAAATGCGGCAGCATGAAGCGGTCATGCAGCGCCGTGCCCCAGCGCACGAACTTGCCCTGTTGCGGCTCGCGCCAGAATTTTGCGATCAGCGCGCGGATCAGGAGCTGCTGCGCCAGCGACATGCGCGGATCCGGCGGCATTTCGAGCGCGCGGAATTCGACCAGACCGAGTCGCCCCGTGGTGCCGTCCGGCGAATAGAGCTTGTCGATGCAGATCTCGGCGCGGTGGGTGTTGCCGGTGATGTCAACGAGCAGATGCCGGAACAGCCGGTCGACCAGCCACAGTGGCGTCTGGTAGCCCGGCGGCGGCACGTGCGAGAGCGCGATCTCGAGCTCGTAGATGCTGTCGTGGCGGGCTTCGTCGATGCGCGGCGCCTGACTGGTCGGACCGATGAAGAGGCCCGAGAAGAAGTAGGATAGCGACGGATGCCGCTGCCAGTACAGCACCAGGCTCTTCAACAGATCGGGCCGGCGCAGGAACGGCGAATCCTGCGGGCTGGAGCCGCCGATGACGACGTGATTGCCGCCGCCGGTTCCGGTATGGCGGCCGTCGACCAGGAATCGGTTGGCGCCGAGGCGCACCTTGCCCGCATCCTCATAGAGACCCGAGGTGATGTCGACCGCGTCGCGCCAATTCTTGGCCGGCTGGATGTTGACCTCGATGACGCCGGGATCGGGCGTCACCTTGATGACCTCGATGCGCGGATCGAACGGTGGCGGATAACCCTCGACATGGACCTGGAGCTGCATCTCCTCGGCCGTGGCTTCGAGCGCCGCGATCATTTCGAGGTAGTCCTCGATGCGCTCGACCGGCGGCATGAAGGCGCAGATCACGCCGTCGCGGACCTCGACCGACAGCGCAGTACGGACGGGGACGGACGTGTTGAGCTGCTCGGGCGCCACCCGCGGCGGCGGCGATTCCGGGCGCGCGGGGAGACTGAACACCGGCAGCTTGCCGCGCGCCTCCATCGGATCCTGCTCGACGATGTAAGGATATTGATTGGGCGGGACGTGGCCGAGCGAGTCGAGCGGCAGGCGCAGGCCGAGCGGTGAATCGCCAGGCATCAGGAACAGATGATTGCGCCGGAGTTGCCAGCGCTCGCTGCGCCAGCGAGGTGGCGCGTTCCAGCGCTGCACCGGCAGCACGAAGCCGCGCGGCGTGTTGAGACCCTGGTCGAACACCCGCGCCATCCGCGCGCGTTCTTCCGGGTTGGATAATTTGGAGTCGGACGGATCGACGTCGACGGGAAGCTCGGCCTCCTTGTGGAGCCAATAGGCAGTGTCCTCATAGGCCGGCATGATGTAGCCGGGGTCGAGCCCGAGCCGCAACGCCGCACCCTCCATGAAGGTGTCGGCATCCTTCGCCTGCGCTGGCCGCGGATTTTCGATCTTGGCGATGAGGTCGGCGTTCTTCCAGATCGGCACGCCGTCCTTGCGCCAATAGAGACCGAAGGCCCAGCGCGGCAGGCTCTCGCCGGGATACCATTTGCCCTGGCCGAAATGCAGCAATCCGCCCGACCCGAAGCGCGAGCGCAGGCGGCGGATCAGATCGTCGGCGAGTGCGCGCTTGGTCGGACCGACAGCTTCCGTATTCCACTCCGCCGCCTCGAGATCGTCGACCGAGACGAAGGTCGGCTCGCCGCCCATGGTGAGCCGCACGTCCTGGGCCGTGAGATCGCCGTCGACCTGCTCGCCGAGATCGTTGAGCCGCGTCCAGGATTCGTCCGAGAACGGTTTTGTGATGCGCGGCGCCTCGCGGATACGCTTCACGCTCATATCGAACGCGAACTCGACCTCGGCAAAGCCGGCGCCGCCGGAGATCGGCGCGGCGGAGCGATAATGCGGCGTGGCCGCGACGGGGATGTGCCCCTCGCCTGCCAGCATGCCGGAGGTCGCGTCGAAGCCGATCCAGCCTGCGCCGGGCAGATAGACCTCGGCCCAGGCGTGCAGATCCGTAAAATCGTTCTCCACCTCGGGCGGTCCCTCGATCGGATCGATGTCGGGACGGATCTGGATCAGATAGCCGGAGACGAAGCGGGCCGCGAGGCCGAGATGACGCAGCGTCTGGATCAGGAGCCATGCAGAGTCGCGGCACGAGCCGGCACCGGAGGACAGCGTCTCCTCCGGCGTCTGCACGCCGGGCTCCATGCGGATGATGTAACGGACGTGCTTCTGAAGCTCGCGATTGAGATCGACCAGGAAGTTGACGGTGTTCGGGGCTTCGTGCGGGATCGAGTCGAGAAATTTCGCGAACAGGCGATCGGCCTTGATGGTCTCGAGATAAGGGGCGAGCTCCGTCTTCAGGTCTTTGGTGTATTCGAACGGGAAGCTGTCCGCATAGGGCTCGACGAAGAAGTCGAACGGGTTGACCACGGTCATCTGCGTCGTGAAATCGACCTCGAACTTCAGCTCCGTGGTCTTCTCCGGGAAGACGTAGCGGGCCAGCCAATTGCCCTGCGGGTCCTGCTGCCAATTCACGAAATGATTGGCCGGGGTGACCTTGAGCGAATAGCTCAGGATCGGCGTCCGCGTATGCGGCGCCGGCCGCAGGCGGATGGTCTGCGGGCCAAGATCGATCGGACGGTCGTATTTGTAGTGCGTGACGTGGTGTAATGCGACGTAGATCGACACGGGTTACGGTGCTCCAGCAGCTTTTTTGAGCAGAACACCTGACGTGATCGCGATCAAGCACTAACAACGGGCAGACCGTGCCTATGCAAGGTGCGGGCCGAGCGGTTGTAGGACTTGTCTGGTGCGCTGGCTAACGCTCCCCTCCGGCTCCCTCTGCGGAAGAAGGTGGCGCGAAGCGCTAGATGAGGGGTTCTCTCCACTTGCCAGACCGTTCGTGAGGACGGAGACTCCTCACCCGGCTTCGCTTTGCGAAGCCACCCTCTCCCGCAAGGAGAGGAGGTATATTGATGGCTCGAATCTGCGCCAGTTTCGACCAAAATGCGCCCTCACATTTGCTCCACAGATTCGGATTACCGACATCTGCTGTCACGTGTTTCGCCAAACCGCACGACTCGGATTGCGTTGCTCCCATATGGAAAGGACGCAACAAGGGGATATGGTCTAACCGTAGATTTTCTCTAGTTGCAGTTGCGTCACGGTAAATTTCCTGCAATTTTCTCAAGCGGGCAAATCCTGCTACGGACGCAAGATCTTTTGTTTATCGGCGCCCCGTCGATGAGCGTTATTGAACGCCGCTAGGAAGCGCTTCGTGGCATTCCTGGTCGCTACATTTTGTTCAGATCCAATGATATCCGAGAGAACAGAAAAACTCCTCCTGTTGGTCAGCGCCATCGTAAGCGCCCTAGTAGCAATTGTGGGTGGAGCAACAGATCTTTTCAAGAAACTCGCGGCTTTAGCAGTAGATATTAGAGGGACGCCTCCGTTAATTTTTGGGCTCATCTATTCTGCATTCTTCGCGTTATCAATTTGGCTGATTATAAAGTGGAGATCCCGCAGCTCCAAGCTTTTGAAGCCAGATGCCTTTCGGCTAGATCGAGACAACGTAGACCACCTTGTTGGGCGGACCGACGATACCGAGATCCTTCTGCAGCAATGCCTCTTTAAGCAAATCACATTTTTGGAGGGCGAATCCGGATCAGGAAAATCGGCCTTGATTAGGAGCGGTTTGTTACCGAGGTTAAAAGGCAGTGATTTAATCGTTCCGCTCTTGTTGCCAGACCTTTGGGTCGACCAATGGGAGCGTGGGCCCATGCAGGCGCTAATGATCGCACTGAGGAACAATGCAAGCCTCGGTCAATCTAGTGACCTAAACGATAAGAAGTCCAATCTCTTCGCTTCTTCGACCGATATCGAAAATTGGCTCGCATCCCTGCACGATTTGAGAGCGAAAACGGCCCTCATCATTTTTGATCAGTTTGACGACTACCAGGCTCGTAACCGAGATCGGTTTCTGAAGCAAAAAACTTGGATCGACCCAACTACGTTGCGTCGGCAGAATCGATTCTGGGAAATGATTGCTCGCTTGCTCGAAGCAGAGAAAGTGAAGTGTCTTTTCGTAACACGCAGCGATACTGCCGGCGGCTTCAGCTCGGTACAATTTCTGGGGCCTGTTGAGGCCTTGCGACTTGATCGAGTCCCTACACCGTATATCGCAGAACTTATAAATAGCATAACAAGAGGAAAACCAGACGCCCCCGTGATAGCTGAGCCGGAAGCCGGCTGGAATAAGCTCCAAGAACGAATTGTACGGGACGTCTCGCAGCAAGATGTTGTGCTACCTCAGCAACTCAACACTATGCTTCGAGGTATCCAAGGCCTCAAATCTCTGAGTGTAGCCGAATACGACAAAGCGGGAGGTGCCAGCGGCATAGAGGCTCTGTATGTCGAGCGCCAAATCGCTGGCGCCGCACGGAAGTCTGGACTGGAAAGCAGCCTGATTCTACCGATGCTGGTTGACTTGATCGATCCTATCAATGCGTCCAAGACGCGCTCCCGCTCGAAGGCCCTCCTCGCAAAAAAATGCAATGCTGTTCATGAAGATACTAAAACGCTAGCAAAGTTGGAGGTCGTCCTAACGGAACTAGAGCGTGGTGAGTTAATTCGAGCCGAAAGTGATCCCGACAAGAACACTGAAGTCTATCGTCTCGACCACGACTATCTCACTCGCGGAGTTGCTGCTGCCGAGCGGCGTGCGAATAAGTGGCGCTACGTTCTTGAGGACGGTTCAAAGTCATTCGAAAATGCCGGGACGTCTGCAAATCGCTGGCGCGCGTTGCTTCCAGCCTCCGTGCAAGTTCGACTTGCTTGGGAACGCTTGCGTGGCAACGTTCGCTATGGCCAGCAGCAACTCTATGCGCTAGCAAGTCTTCTTCGACTTGTGCCTTTAGCAGCCGTTCTGGTCGCAACAGCGGTCGGGATATTCCAGATCAAGCACTTTCGCTATGAAGAGGCGGTGCGGAAGCGAGCTCAAGAAATTTGGGTGAAATTTGAATTCATCGACGGGATCAGCGATCAGGAACGAGACGCCGCATGGATGCTGGCAAGCGAACCCGATCCAAATGTCAGATTGGAGTTCGTTCGCCAGATGATGACGACTCCCGAGTACGCAGTGCGTCTACTGCGCAGCCCTGAGTTGGTCACCCAAGCGCTTGTCCCAACTAATCTCATTGCGCGGCGAAAGCTCGAGCCAACGGTCGTCGAATTTCTGAAAAATAAGCAGCGATACGGTGTCATCGAGATTGGCACGATATCGATCGCCCGCCAGCTCGGAAATCCTGTCCCGCTGGACACAGGCGCATTGGTAGAAGCAACAATAACTGCCGACAACAATCAAGTGCCGGTACTGCAAGAGGCGTTCGACACCTTCGTGAAGCAAGTTGGGGCTCAGAATCCGGCTTTCCTCATGCAGCAGATCGTAAATGCAATCACACTAAAAAGCTCTCTGGGCTCCTCGCTAAATCGAATGTTTGACTCACTCTCGTTGCTGATAAGCGAACAAGATAGCGAACGGTTGGAAGCTCAGGTCATTTCGTCGGTTCTTGCGGTTACTGATGGAGACCAACTCACAAGCCTTAGAGTGTTTGCTAGAACGCTTACGCCAAAACTGACGTCCCAAGAATTCTTAAAGTCACAGGCAATACGAGCCATCAACGGTGTAAATTCAACTCTTGATTACGATCAACATCGTGCACTTGAAGAAGTGCTCGAATTGCTAAAGTCACAACTTACCCCAATAAATTCAAGCAGCTTGATCGAGTCGATTATGTCCGCGCTATCGCAGACAAACGAGGTCTACAAACTTGGCACACTGAGTCGAATGCTCTCCGTCGCAGGCTTGCCCGCGCACATCGCAGACGCTCGTGCCTTGGCTCTCGCGGTTATTGACGGACTGAGAGTGGGAGAGACAAACAAAGCCCTCTTTTCCGATCTGGAAATCGTTAGACCTCTGCTAAGCGAAGACGGGGCCTATACAGTTGCTGAATCTGCGATTTCTGCCATCGACCAGGAGGGCACGACCTACATCAAGCAGAACTTACAGAAAGGGTTTTCCCTTATAATTCCATCATTGAATTCAGCCGCTGTGAGAAAGCTTGCCGACAGCAATTTGGCTGCCATCAACGAAACTCAAGACTATTGGACTGTCGCGGTTTTAGCAGACTCAGTTATCGCACTTAGCCTAAGACTCAGTACAGATGAGCTTGCGATTATGGCGAAGTCGTTGGTTGAAGCCGCGAAGAGTCATGACGGATATCAAAGAGACGGATATGCCAAAATCCTCGCCAGCGTATACGCGCACCTGGAAGAATCCGGAAAAGCTAGTGTGGAATCCAATATTATCCGCACAGCAGAAACTGCGTCTGACAGAGACCGGCTGCTGTTTCTTCTTTCAATTGCTCAACAGCTCGATGAAAATAACGTTCGTTGGCTTACTAAGCCGCTGACAGACTTAATGCAGACAAATGGCGATGCGGTCGGCTTGCTGATGGATGCGTTTCTTGTGGTTGGGCGATCTTTGAGCGATCGCGATCGCGAGGTGCTAGCAGATAGCATTTCGCGCAATATCTATCGTGCCGCGAACTCAAATAGCTACCTCCGACCATATGTGATTGCCAACATCGTGGATAGATCGTTTGTGAAGAGAGACAAAATTTCAGGCGCCGCTGCGTATTTTCTCACGCGGTCTCTGCCTACAATTCGCAGCGATTATGAAAGCTTTCGGCGGGCTGCTGATATATCTGAGGTGATTTCGCCACATCTGACACCCGAGGCGGCTGCTGCACTGAACAAAGCAATTGTCGAGTCCTTTTCAAGAGCGCAGGGCACAGCACAATGTAGTTTGTTGAGTCGAGCCATTGCCGCTTTGGCTCCTGTCTTGGATGAGACCGAAGCGCATGCTCAGGCCATTTCGGCAGTTACGTTGATCAGAGGACGTGACCGGTCCGACCAAGCAACTGGACTAGCCGACGCATTCAGTAAGCTTGCGCCCCGCATGAGAGCTAGCGACGTCAAAGATACAATTTATTCCTTATACAAATTGATGAGCGAAACAAAACAATGGTGGCAGATTGGAGCGCTGGCGCAGGCTACCGTGACCGTCGCGCCTAACATGGATGTTGAGGTGGCTCGGCAATTTTCTGAAAAGCTGTTGGGCTTGATTGATGAGCAGCCAAATACACCTTTGGCGACCTTGCTGGTGGCTGTGGATCGAAAATTGCCTTGGAATGAGCGACTGAGATCACTAGCAACCGCTCTTAAATCCCCCAATGTCTATGGCAGTTCGCGCACGATGATCGTGGAAGCGATTGCAGAAAATCCTGATGCACGACGAATCTCTGGCAAAATCGATACATGGTCGATCGCGCAATGGCTTCAAACAGACAACGCCATCGATATGGAATCTCCTCTGCAAGGAAAGCAGTCTTCGGAGAGAACATATAGACCTTTGCACTAGGATTTAGCGATCAACCTTACGAGGATGGGGTTAACTTCTTGAAGTCCATTTGTGGTGAGTAATACTGCTGCTTAGCCAATTCCGCATTTGAGGCGGTATGCGCCATCGCGCTTGAGATCCCCCGACTTAAATGTTTCGCTGCGAACCCGCTCTAGGACAAGTCGATCCGCCAAGGGTCTCAGCGGCTCCATTAGGTCGAACACCAATGCAGCGCGATTCTTGTCGCAGAGGCGAGCGCTCCCAAAAGGAATCAAGCTCACATCGCTAAGAACTACGGCTGACGATATTAAGCAGGCGTTAGCGCAGGAACTCGCGCGATCAAATGACGATCCGCGTAATTACTTAAGCAGGCGACATGCCGTTGGCTGATACCGCCGCAGCGCGTTTACATCGTTGCCCCAAGCACCCAGGGCGCGAACTCGGCGCCGCCGAAATCGAAGCTCTCGCTCTTGGTCGGCTGGCCGGAGGCGGTCTTGAGGATAAGATCGAAGATGCGCTGGCCACACTGATGGACGCTCTCCTCGCCTTCGAGGATGGTGCCGCAATTGACGTCCATGTCGTCTTCCATGCGCTTGTACATGGGCGTGTTGGTGGCGAGCTTGATCGACGGCGCCGGCTTGCAGCCGAACACACTGCCGCGACCGGTGGTGAAGCAGACGAGGTTGGCGCCGCCGGCGACCTGCCCCGTCGCCGCGACCGGATCGTAGCCGGGCGTGTCCATGAACACGAAGCCGCGCTTGGTCACCGGTTCGGCGTAGCGCAAGACATCGACGAGATTGGTGGTGCCGGCCTTGGCCATGGCGCCGAGCGATTTTTCCAGAATGGTGGTGAGGCCGCCGGCCTTGTTGCCGGGGCTCGGATTGGCGTTCATCTCGGCGCCCTCGCGCTCGGTGTATTCGTCCCACCAGCGCATCAGATCGACCAGCTTCTCGCCGACCTCGCGGCTGACCGCGCGGCGCGTCAGCAGATGCTCGGCGCCGTAGGTCTCGGGCGTCTCCGACAGGATCACGGTGCCGCCGTGACGGACGATGAGATCGCTGGCCGCACCCAGCGCCGGGTTGGCGGACACGCCGGAATAACCGTCCGAGCCGCCGCATTGCAGCGCCACGGTCAGTTCGCTCACCGGCACGGATTCGCGCTTGACCTTGTTCGAGTCAGCCAGCGCCTCGCGCACGAAGGCGATGCCGGCTTCGACCGTCTTGCGGGTGCCGCCGACCTCCTGGATGTCCATCGCACGCAGGCGGCCGGCGAGCTTCTGCTCCTCCATCAGGCCGCCGATCTGGTTCACTTCGCAGCCAAGGCCGAGCACGATCACATGAGAGAAGTTCACGTGCCGCGCATAGCCGCCGAGCGTGCGGCGGAGCAGCGCGAGCGGTTCGTTCTGCGTCATGCCGCAGCCGGTCTTGTGGGTCAGCGCGACCACGCCATCGACATTGGGGAAATCAGCGAGCGGGTTGTCGCCGGTGAAGGGATTTTTCTTGAAGACATCGGCGACGAGACCAGCGACATGCGCGCTGCAATTCACCGAGGTGAGAATGCCGATATAGTTGCGGGTAGCGACGCGGCCGTCCGGGCGTCGGATGCCCTCGAACGTCGCCGGCAGATCGAAATTCGGCGTCGGCTTGACGTCGGCGCAATAGGCATAGTCCTTAGCAAAATCGCCCATGCCGATGTTCTGCACGTGCACATGCTGGCCCGGCGCGATGGCCTGGGTCGCAAAGCCGATGATCTGGCCGTAGCGGATGACCGGCTCGCCGACCGCGATGGGCTTGATCGCCACCTTGTGGCCGGAGGGAATGCGCTCGACCGTGGTGACGCCGTCGGCCACCACCGTCCCCGGCGGCAGGCTCGCGCGCGCAGTCAGCACGCCATCATCGGGATGCAGGCGGATGACGGGGCTGATGGTCATGGGAGGTCTCCTTGGGCGAATAGTGAGTAGTGAGTGGCGAAATGGAAAAAGGGAGTAGCGCTATTCGCTACTCCCCATTCGCCATTCGCGAGATCTCAGGCCTTCCCGCCCGAATCCTTGCGGGTCGCATTCACCTGCATCTTGGCGTAGGTCGTCATCAACCCGACCTCGTTCGAGAGCGTCACCAGCTTGAAGCCCATGTTGATGGCACGCGCCGCACCTTCGGCGCCGCTGCAATGGATGCCGGGATTGAGGCCGCGCTTGCCGCATTCCTTGATGATCTTCTCGTAGATCGCGAGGATCTCGGGCTCGGTGCGATCCAGCTTCGGCTCGAGGCCGTAGGAGAAGCCGAGATCGGACGGGCCGATATAGACGCCGTCGAGGCCCTCGACATCGAGGATCGCTTCCATGTTCTCGACCGCGGTCCTGGTCTCCATCATCGGCAGCAGCACGGTGTCGGCGTTCGCGGTCTTCTGATAGGAGCCCGCAGTGCCGTACATGCCGGCGCGGATGGGGCCGTTGGAGCGGACGCCCTGCGGCGGATATTTCGAATAGGAGACGAGATTTTTCGCTTCCTGCGGCGTGTTGACCATCGGGCAGATCACGCCATAGGCGCCGCCGTCGAGCACCTTGCCGATGATGCCGGGCTCGTTCCAGGGCACGCGGACCATCGGCGTCACCGGATGCTTGTCCATGGCCTGGAAGCACTGCACCATCGACAGATAATCCTGCACGCCGTGCTGCATGTCGACGGTGACGCTGTCGAAACCGCATTGCGCGATCATCTCGGCCGAGAAGCCGGAGGGAATCGCGAGCCACGCGTTGACCACGGCCTTGCCCGACTTCCAGATTTCCTTGACCTTGTTCGCCACGTTGCCTTCCTTCTTGTTGCTTGGACCGTTGTCGGGACCTTCGTCACCATGACGAGCGCCACGAGGGCGATCCTGCTTTCCGGTGCCGATTTGGACGGATCGGCTTGAGCGGCACTTTGAGCGAAAAAACGCGGCCATGTCCATGGCTGTTGCCGCGCCTCTGCGCATATCTGGTTTCACTCCTCGGCACTTGCCTCGTCGGCGGCGCCGAGCCCCGCGAGGCTTTGCTCGAGCTCGCCCAGCATCTCCTGCAACTCGACGAGCTTGCGTGCGCCAAAGCGCCGCGTGATCTCGGCATAGATCGCTTCCGAGGACGGCGCCACGGAGGCCATCAGCTTCACGCCCTCCCTGGAGATCGACACCATGCTGCGGCGCTGGTCGGCCTTCGCGGTCTTGCGCTCGATCAGATTGCGCGCCTCCAGATCGCGCAAAATGCGCGACAGGCTCGGGCCGAGCAGGAACGCGGTGCGTGCGAGTTCCGTGACCTCGACGGCCTCGATGGCCGCGAGCGCGCGCAGGATACGCCATTGCTGCTCGGTCAGCCCGTGCTCGCGCAGCGATGGGCGGAACTGCCGCATCACCGCCTCGCGCGCCCTGAGCAGCGACATCGGCAGCGAGCGCGAGAAGTCGCGCATCGGCACCTGCCGCGCGGCAGGTGCATTTGGGCTAGGATCAGCCGGTCGCTTCGCCATTGACGCCCTTTCAAAGTCGCCCTTTCAAACCGCAAAACGTTTGCAGTGCAGCAAGCCCGATTTGGGTTTGACGCATACACTTAACATGTTAAGTAACTTCCGGCACCATGATTTCCAGAGATCGCGGATGGCGCTTTCCAACGACGATATCCGAGCTTGCGCGAGGCGTCTGCACCAGGCGGAGAAGACCCGTACGCAGATCCGGCAGCTCTCGCAGGATTTTCCCGACATCAGCATTGCCGATGCCTACGCGATTCAGAAGGCCTGGGTCGAGGTCAAGATCGCCGAGGGGCGCGTGGTCAAGGGCCACAAGATCGGCCTGACCTCGAAGGCGATGCAGAGCGCGCTCAACATCAACGAGCCGGATTCCGGCGTGCTGCTCGACGACATGTTCTTTGCCGATGGCGGCCAGGTCCCGACCGAGCGCTTCATCGCGACGCGCGTCGAGGCCGAGCTCGCTTTCGTCATGAGCAAGCGCCTCGCGGGGCCGGACCGCACGATGTTCGACGTGCTCAACGCCACCGACTTCGTGGTGCCCGCGCTGGAGATTCTGGATACGCGGATCGAGCGCGTCGATCCCAGGACCAAGGCGGCGCGAAAAATCTACGACACCATCGCCGACAACGCGGCGAATGCCGGCATTGTGCTCGGCGGACGGCCGATCCGCCCGCTGGACGCCGATCTGCGCTGGATCGGCGCGCTGTGCTTCAAGAACGGCCAGCTGGAGGAGACGGGGCTCGCCGCTGGCGTGCTCAATCATCCCGCGACCGCCGTTGCGTGGCTCGCCAACAAGATCGCGCCGCTCGGGCTTGCGCTCGAGCCCGGCCAAATCGTGCTTGCCGGCTCCTTCATCCGTCCAATCGAGACCCGCAAGGGCGACACAATCCAAGCCGATTATGGCGCCTACGGCTCGGTGAGCTGCTACTTCGCCTGACGAATAAAAATACAGGGAGTGAAACCGCCATGCCGCATTTCACGATTGAATATTCGGCCAATCTCGATAGCCGACTTGACATCGGCACTGTCTGCGAAGTCGTGCGCAAGGCGGCGGTCGAGACCGGCATTTTCCCGCTCGGCGGCATCCGCGTCCGCGCCATCCGCTGCGAGCATTATGCGATCGCGGATGCGCGGCAGGATTACGGCTTTCTCGACATGGTGCTGCGCATCGGCGAGGGCCGCGACCTGCCGACCCGCAAGAAGGCGGGCGAGCAAGTCTTCCAGGCGCTTTCAAAACATCTCGATCCGGTCTTCGCCGGCTCAAAATTCGCTTTGTCGTTCGACATGCAGATCAACGACAAGGACACCAGCTGGAAGCGCAACAACATCCACGGCGCATTGAAAGTGGAGGCTGCCCATGGATAAACCCACCCCGAAGGCCGATGTGTTCCAGGCCAACCGCGACCGCGCAGCACCACTGCTGAAGACCCTGCGCGCCGACGGCATCGGCCACATGATCGACGGCAAGATCGTCCCGTCGATCTCAGGTGAAACGTTTGAGACGAAGTCGCCGGTCGACGGCGCGACGCTTGCGAGCGTCGCGCGCGGCAACGCCGAGGACATCGACGCCGCGGCGACTGCGGCGGCGCTCGCCTTCAAATCCTGGCGCGACATCGGGCCGGCGATGCGGAAGAAGCTGCTGCATCGGGTCGCCGACGCGATCGAGGACAATGCCGAAGACATCGCCGTGCTCGAATGCATCGACACCGGACAGGCCTATCGCTTCATGGCCAAGGCCGCGGTCCGCGCCGCCGAGAATTTCCGCTTCTTCGCCGACAAATGCGCCGAGGCTCGTGACGGCCTCAACACGCCGAGCGATGAGCACTGGAACATCTCGACCCGCGTGCCGATCGGCCCGGTCGGCGTGATCACGCCGTGGAACACGCCGTTCATGCTCTCGACCTGGAAGATCGCGCCTGCGCTGGCCGCGGGTTGCACCGTCGTGCACAAGCCGGCCGAGTGGTCGCCGGTGACGGCCGCGATTTTGGCAAGGCTGGTCAAGGAAGCCGGCGTTCCCGACGGCGTGCTCAACACCGTGCACGGGTTTGGCGAAGAGGCCGGCAAGGCGCTGACCGAGCATCCCGCCATCAAGGCGATCGGCTTCGTCGGCGAAAGCGCGACGGGCTCGGCGATCATGGTTCAGGGCGCGCCGACCTTGAAGCGCGTGCATTTCGAGCTCGGCGGCAAGAACCCGGTGATCGTGTTCGACGATGCCGATCTCGACCGCGCGCTCGATGCGGTGGTGTTCATGATCTACTCGCTCAATGGCGAGCGCTGCACCTCGTCGAGCCGGTTATTGATCCAGGCCAGCATTGCGGAAAAATTCGTGGAGAAGCTGACCGCGCGCGTGAAGGCGCTGAAGGTCGGCGATCCCCTCGATCCCGCGACCGAGATCGGGCCGCTGATCCACGAGCGGCATCTGGCAAAAGTCTGTTCCTATTTCGATGTCGCACGCCAGGACGGCGCAACCATTGCGGTCGGCGGCAAGGCGTATGACGGCCCGGGCGGCGGCCACTATGTCGAGCCGACGCTGGTGACCGGTGCCAACGGCAAGATGCGCGTGGCGCAGGAGGAGGTGTTCGGCCCGTTCCTTACCGTGCTGCCGTTCGGGGACGAAGCCGACGCGATCGAGATCGCCAACGACATCCGCTATGGCCTGACCGGCTATGTCTGGACCAACGACGTCGGCCGCGCATTGCGCGTCGCTGACGCGCTGGAGGCCGGCATGATCTGGCTGAATTCGGAAAACGTCCGCCATCTGCCGACGCCGTTCGGCGGCATGAAGGCCTCGGGCATCGGCCGCGACGGCGGCGACTATTCGTTCGACTTCTACATGGAAACCAAGCACGTCTCGCTCGCGCGGGGCACGCACAAGATTCAAAAGCTGGGAATGTAGGACTCGTTATTCCGAGAGGAAACGTCAATGCCGGTACCGCAACACATCTTCGAGCCGCCGTTCAACATCATCCGTTCGAGCCACGTCGTGCTCGACGTGACCGATTTGAAGCTGAGCCGCGCGTTCTACGAGACCATTGTCGGCCTGCATGTCGAAGACGCCGACGACAATGTCGTCTATTTGCGCGCGGCCGAAGAGCATCAGCATCACTCTCTCGTGCTGCGGAAGGCGGCCGCGCCCGCCTGTAACAGGCTCGGCTTCAAGGTCGGCAACGACAGGGATCTCGACAAGGCCGCGAGGTTCCTCTCCGAGAACAGCCTCAACTACGCCTTCGTCGATCAGCCGTTCCAGGGCCGCACGCTGCAATTCACCGACCCCTTCGGCTACCAGATCGAGCTCTATGCTTCGATGGACCGCCGGCCGCACCTGCTCCGCCGCTTCGACCTCTACAAGGGATGCCATCCGCAGCGGCTCGACCATTTCAACGTCTTCGCCGCCGAGGTACAGGACACCGTCGAGTTTTACGCGCAGCTCGGCTTCCGCCTCACCGAATATGCCGAGGAGGATGGGCCGAACGGACGCATTGCGGCGGCCTGGATGCATCGCAAGGGCAACGTCCACGATTTCGCGATCACCAACGGCAAGGGCCCGCGGCTGCATCATTTCGCCTACTGGACGCCGACGGCGATGAACATCATCCATCTCTGCGACGTCATGGCCTCCGCTGGCTTCGTCAAGAACATCGAGCGCGGCCCCGGGCGCCACGGCATTTCGAACGCGTTCTTCCTCTACGTGCGCGATCCCGACGGGCATCGGCTGGAACTCTACACCAGCGATTACTTCACCGGCGATCACGACCACGAGCCGCTGCGCTGGTCGCTGCGCGATCCGCGCCGCCAGACGCTGTGGGGCGCACCGGCGCCACGCTCCTGGTTCGAGCAGGGGTCGCCCTTCACGGGCCAGGCCGTGCGCGACCCGAAGTTTGTAGCCGACGTGCTGGTCGCGGATTGATATTCTTCGCCGGGACGACAAGAGAGATAAACTGAAGATGAAGCTCCCTCGCCTCGCCACCTATTCCGTCAAGGGTGCAACCCGCTACGGCGCCGTCCTGGAGGGCGGCATCGTCGATCTCTCGCCGCACCACGAGGACTATCCGACGCTGCGCGAGGTGATCGCCGCGGGAAAGCTTGCAAGCCTCGCCGAGCAGGCGGCCGGCCGCAGGCCGGACCATGCGCTCGCCGATATCACCTGGCTGCCGCCAGTGCCGGCGCCGGAAAAGATCATCTGCATCGGCGTCAACTATCCCGACCGCAATGCCGAGTACAAGGATGGCCAGGACGCGCCCAAATATCCGAGCATGTTCATGCGCTCGCCCCGCTCCTTCGTCGGCCACGACACGCCGCTGGTGCGCCCGCGCGCATCGGCGCAGCTCGACTATGAGGGCGAGATCGTGCTGGTGATCGGCAAGGCCGGGCGGCACATCGCTGAAAGCGCTGCGCTCGATCACGTCGCAGCGCTCACACTCTGCAACGAAGGTTCGGTGCGCGACTGGCTGCGCCACGCAAAATTCAACGTCACGCAGGGCAAGAATTTCGACTCCAGCGGCAGCCTCGGGCCGTGGCTTGTGCCCTACACGAGGGAAGCGCAGATCGCCGACATCCGTCTGACCACGCATGTCAACGGCGAGCTCAGGCAGGACGACCGTACCAGCCGGCTGATGTTTCCGTTCCGCACCCTCATCAGCTACATCTCGACCTTCGCGACGCTCGTCCCCGGCGACATCATTGTCACGGGCACGCCGACCGGCGCCGGTGCCCGGTTCGATCCGCCGCGTTACTTGAAGCCCGGCGATGTCATCGAGGTCGCAGCCGAAGGCATCGGATCTTTACGCAACGGCGTCGTCGACGAAGCCTGATCAACAATACGAATGGAATGATGCAATGACCACCCTCACCGGCGGCGAAGCGATCGTAAGCGGGCTTGTTGCGCATGGCGTCGACACCGTGTTCGGCCTGCCCGGCGCGCAGATCTATGGACTGTTCGACGCCTTCCACCAGGCCCAGCTCAAGGTGATCGGCGCGCGGCACGAGCAGGCCTGCGGCTACATGGCGTTCGGCTATGCGCGCTCCAGCGGCCGGCCGGGCGTGTTCAGCGTCGTGCCCGGCCCCGGCGTGCTCAACGCCAGCGCGGCGCTGCTCACCGCCTATGGCTGCAACGAACCGGTGCTGTGCGTCACCGGTCAGGTACCGACACAGTTTCTCGGCAAGGGTCGCGGCCATCTGCACGAGATGCCGGACCAGCTCGCAACTCTACGCACCTATGTGAAATGGGCAGACCGCATTGAGACACCCGGCAACGCGCCGACCACTGTCGCGCGCGCCTTTCAGGAGATGACGTCCGGACGGCGCGGCCCCGCTTCGGTCGAAATGCCCTGGGACATTTTCACGCAGCGCGCGGAGACTGCGGCTGCGCAGGTGCTGGAGCCGCTGCCCGCGCCGCTTCCCGACCCTGATCTGATCAGGCAGGCGGCTGCGCTGATCAAGGCCAGCAAGGCGCCGATGATCTTCGTCGGCAGCGGCGCGATCGAGGCGCGCGCGGAGATCCTCGAGCTCGCCGAGATGATCGATGCACCCGTGGTCGCCTTCCGCAGCGGCCGCGGCATCGTCTCCAATGCGCATGAGCTCGGGCTCACCATGGCCGCCGCCTACAAGCTGTGGCCAAAGACCGATCTGATGATCGGCATCGGCTCGCGGCTGGAGCTGCCGACGATGTCGCGCTGGCCGTATCGGCCCGGCGGGTTGAAGAGCATCCGCATCGACATCGATCCCGTCGAGATGCGGCGCTTCATCTCGGACACCGCCATTGTCGCCGACGCCAGGACGGCGACTGCCGATCTCACGGCTGCCGTCAGCAAGGCCGGCTACAGCAAGACCGCCGGCCGCCGCGCCGCGATCCGCGAGGCGACTGCGACCGCGCAACAGGAAATCCAGCGCATCCAGCCGCAAATGGCGTATCTCAACATCCTGCGCGAGGTGCTGCCGCCGAACGCGATCGTCACCGATGAATTGTCGCAGGTCGGCTTCGCCTCCTGGTACGGCTTTCCGATCTACCAGCCGCGCACCTTCATCACGTCGGGCTATCAGGGCACGCTCGGCTCGGGTTTTCCAACCGCGCTGGGGGCCAAGATCGCCAATCCCGACAAGCCGGTCGTCGCCATCACCGGCGACGGCGGCTTCATGTTCGGCGTGCAGGAGCTTGCCACCGCCGTGCAATTCAACATCGGCGTGGTGACGCTGGTGTTCAACAACAACGCCTATGGCAATGTCCGCCGCGACCAGCGCGAGCGCTTTGACGGCCGCGTGGTGGCATCCGATCTGGTCAATCCGGATTTCGTCAAGCTCGCGGAGTCGTTTGGCGTTGCTGCGGCGCGCGTGACGGCGCCTGACCAATTCAAGGCGGCGATGGAGAAGGCGCTGGCGCAGGGCGGACCTTATCTGATCTCGGTGGAAGTGACGCGGGATTCGGAAGTCAGCCCGTGGGCGTTCATTCACCCGCCGAAGCCGTAGCAGACCCTCATGGTGAGGAGGCGCTTTAGCGCCGTCTCGAACCATGAAAGGCCCGGCTCTCGCAGCTCGGCCTTCATCCTTCGAGACTCGCGCCAAGTGGCGCGCTCCTCAGGATGAGGGAAGAGATCACCGCGTCCTGCGGAACGTCAAATTGATCCGCTTCCGCCCAAGCTGCGCGTGCTCGCCCTCGGCGAGCGGCGCGACGCCGTGATAGGCGAGCCTGTTAGCCCCGCCCCAGACCACGACGTCGCCATGGACCAGCCGGAAGCGGCGCGGCTTGTCGCTCCGCGCCATGCCGCCGAACAGGAAGGTCGCGGGCAGGCCGAGCGAGACCGAGACAATCGGCGCCGAATAATCCAGCTCGTCCTTGTCCTGATGCAGCGATAGCCGCGTACCGGGCTCGTAGCGGTTGACCAGGCATGCATCGGGCGCGAAGTTTTGGAAGCCGCCCTGCTCCGCCGCACGGCGGGCGAGATTGCAGAGCACCGGCGGCATCGCCGGCCATGGTGCTCCGGTTCGCGGATCGATAGGATCATAGCGATAGCCGGTGTGATCGGTGATCCAGCCGCGCTCGCCGCAATTGGTCATCGCCACCGACATCAGATGGCCGCCGGGCGTGGTCATGCGGCGGAACGGCGATTGCGCCACGATCGCGCGCACGGCTTCGATCAGCTCGCCCTCGATCGGCTTGACGAAGCCGCGCAGCAGCACGGCGCCGTCGGCGATCTCCTCGCGCGACGGCTGTGCCTCGGCAACGCTGTCGAACAAATCAGCCGTCAATGGCTCCGCTCATTTGGCATCGTGAAAGATCACGCCCAGCGTATGGCGCTGGCCGGACCTGATCCGGCTGACACCGTGGCGCAGATTAACGCGGTAGGTGCCGCGTGTCCCCTGCACAGGGCGATGATGCACAGCAAAGGCGACCGCGTCGCCCTGCGTGAGCGGCACGACCTCGGCGCGGGACTGCATGCGCGGCCGCTGCTCGGTCAGCACGAACTCGCCGCCGGTGAAATCGCGGCCGGGCTCGGAGAGGAGGATCGCGACCTGGATCGGGAACACGTGCTCGCCATAGAGGTCCTGGTGCAGGCAATTGTAGTCGCCCGCCTCATATTGCAGCAGCAGCGGCGTCGGCCGCGCCTGCCCCGCCTCGTGGCAGCGCTTGAGGAAGGCGGCATGCGCTGTGGGATAGCGGATGTCGATCCCCATCGCCTCGTTCCAGCGATTGGCGACGCCTTGCAGGTGCGCGTAGAGCGCCGGGCGCAACTGCGCGATCAGGTCGGGCAACGGATAGGTGAAATATTTGTACTCGCCGCGGCCAAAGCCATGGCGGCCCATGACGATGCGGCTGCGAAAGCTTGCGTCGTCCGGATAGAGCGCGGAGATGGCCCGGCATTGGTCGGGGGTGAGCAGGCCCTTGAGGACGACGCAGCCCTGGGCGTCGAGATCGGCGGTGATTTGGGGCCAGTCGAGGGCATCGACGTGGGCGTCGAGGTCGCTCGAGGGCGATGGGGATGATTTGCGGGCTGTTGCTGTCATGGCCGCGACTCTCGCAATACGATGCCCCCGCCGCCACCCGATTTCCGACTCTCTCCCCGTCATTGCGAGCGAAGCGAAGCAATCCAGAGTACCTCCGCGGAACCAGTCTGGATTGCTTCGTCGCAAGGGCTCCTCGCAATGATGCGGAGAGAGCTGCGCCGCCAAAAACGGCGTCCTTAGCCCCGCACCGGCAGTGTCACCACGTCATACCCATGCCTGATCGTCCGCTTCAGCACGGGGTCCTCCAGCTCGAACTCGAAGCGGTCCGCGGGGCGAATGCCGCCCTTGGCGGCGAAGGTGCCGCCGAACATGGCGCAACCGTCGGGGAATTTCCCACCCTCGAAACCGCGCACGATGAGGTCGGCGACCGGCAGCATCGAATCCAACGTGCCCTCCTGGTAGAGCACGCGCTCGCCCTTGATGGTGGCGTAGGAGCGCAGGATCATCTTGTCCCAATGGCCGATGACGTCCTCGAGCTCCCACAGCGTCGAGGCGATCGGCTTGTCGCACATCTGCTTGGACACCGTGACGTTATAGGCCTCGACCTTGCGGTCGGTGTGGTCGGAGCCGCAGCCGACGAAGATGCGGCCCTGCCAGCCGATCAGCACGAACTCGACCTCGCCGCTGGAATCGCCGCCGCAGCATTCGATGCTGTCTTCCATGGTGAACCGTCGTGCCGCGGCGCGATAGTAGATCGGGGTCGAGGCCGGCGGGGCGATGCCCATCTCTTGCAGCTCGGCGATGTGCTTGTCGCGCGCGACAGGATCGCGGCCGGTCCAGCCGGCGATGACCATCTGGTCGATTGCCAGCGTCAGCGGCCTGATGGTGTCCTGGGCGTCGACGGTGAAAGTCAGGTCAAACACGAATGACGGCCTCCATGCCGGCAGCAAGTTCAAAGATACGACGGTCCGAGCCGCCGCACCCCGCCAGCATCAGGCCGACGGGAATTTCGCCCTCGCGATGCGCGGGCAGCGCGATGGCGCAGCCGTCGATCATGTTGATCAGGGTGCAATTGCGCAGCGCGCGCAGGTTCTGGGTGGTGAACGCCTTGTCGTCGGCGAGATCGGAAATCTTCGGCGGCGTGTTGGCGGTGGTCGGCAGCACCAGCGCGTCATAAGGCGCGATGCGCGCATTGACGCGGGCAATCAGCGAGCGGCGCTCGTTGAGGAGATCGATGTAGTCGGCCGCGCTCTGCGCCTCGCCGCGCATGATGCGGACGGAGACGCGGGGATCGTAAACGTCGCCCTTGGCGGTGATGAGATAGCGATGCCAGGCGTAGCTTTCGGACGCCGCAAAGCCACCCTTGGCATTCATCGGGCCGATGTCGTGGAATTCCGTCATCTCGATGCGCTCGATGATGGCGCCGTGGTCGGCGAGCGATTTTAGCGCGCGCTCGAACGTCTCGGCCACTTCTGGATCGAGATCGTCAAGCGCGATCGTGGTCGGCACCGCGAGGCGCATGCCCTTCACCGGGCGCGGCCTCAACGGGACGATCGGCTCGTTGGCAAGGATAGCATCGAGTATGGCACAGCAACTGACCGATCGCGCCAGCGGACCGATGCTGTCGAGCGAGAACGACAGCGGCACCGCGCCGTCGAGCGGCACGCGGCGCTGCGTCGGCTTGTAGCCGACGATACCGTTGTACGCGGCCGGAATCCGACAGGAGCCGCCGGTATCAGTGCCGAGCGCGCCATGCGCCATGCCGTCGAGCACGGAGACCGCGGCGCCCGAGGACGAGCCGCCGGGCACGTGGCCTTCGGCCCGGTTCCAGGCGCCTTTAGGTGTACCATAGTGCGGATTGATGCCGATGCCGGAATAGGCGAACTCGGTCATGTTGGTACGCCCGATCAGGACGAAGCCGGCCTTGCGCAGCCGTGCCACGGTCGCCGCATCCTGCTCGGCCGAGGGAGAATCGTCGAGCGCGCGGGAGCCGGCGCGCGTCACCTGGCCCTTGATGTCGAACAGATCCTTGATCGAGACCGGAATACCGGCATAGCGCGATGGCGCCCCCTTGACCTTGCGCAAGGCGTCCATCGCATCCGCAGTTGCGAGCGCGGCATCCCTGTCGACATGGATGAAGGTGCGCTGGCCTTCGCCAGAGGGATCGGCGATCCTGGCGATGCACGCCTCGACCAGTTTTCGGGAGGTGGTGCGGCCGCTTTCGAGGTCCTCGGCGAGCTTCGCGAGTGTCGGAAAATCGGGCATGTCTGTCTCACGGAATATTGGCGCGCGCAATCTATAGCGCGGGCTCAGTTCGACACAAGCATTGTGCGCATGATGGCATGCATGCTGCCTGCTGGACCGTTGACGCGCCATGGTCAATTGTCGCATCAAGATCGAAACAGACGGGCGCAAAGCCTGTCTCTTGGGAGGTTTTCCGACATGGCCGAACCGCAGCGCGCGCGACCGAAACCGACGCCGGAGACCCAGCATTTCTGGGATGGCGCGAAAGCGGGCGAATTGCGCCTGCAACGTTGCGACGCCTGCGCGCATGTCTATTTCCCGCCGCGCCCGTTCTGCCCGTCCTGCGCCTCGCGCAAGGTGTCCGTGTTCAAGGCAAGCGGCAAGGGCTTCCTCTACAGCTACGTGATCAACCACCGCCCCGCCGCGCCCGGCTTCACGCCGCCTTACGCGATCGCCGTGGTGGAACTGGCCGAAGGGCCGCGGATGATGAGCAACATCATCGACTGCCCGCAGACGCCGGAAGCGCTTCAACTCGACATGAAGCTCGAGGTCGCCTTCGAGGCGCTCGACGACAAGATCACCCTCCCCGTGTTCCGTCCGGCGAAGGGATAGACCATGCGCAGAAACCAGGTTGCCGTCGTCGGCGCGGCCGAGACCACCGAGCTTGGCGTCATCCCCAACATGTCGCAGCTCCAGCTTCACGCGGACGCGGCGCTCAACGCCATCGCCGATGCCGGGCTGCAACTCTCCGACATCGACGGCTTTGCCACCGCGGTCGAGACGCCACAGCAGGTCTGCCATTATCTCGGCATCACACCGACCTGGGTGGATGGCACCTCGGTCGGTGGCTGCTCCTTCATGCTGCATGTCCGCCACGCCGCCGCGGCGATCGAGGCCGGACTGTGCAAGACCGTGCTGATCACGCACGCCGAGAGCGGCAAGTCGATGATCGGCAAGGCGCCGCGCTCGACAGCGCCGGACAGCCTCAACGGCCAGTTCGAGGCGCCATTCGGCGTCTACGGCCCACCCAGCATGTTCCCGATCCCCGTGCTGCGCTTCATGAAGACCCATGGCATCACCCACGAGCAGCTGGCTTCCGTCGCCGTGGTGCAGCGCGAATGGGCGGCGAAGAACCCGCGCGCGATGATGAAGAACCCGATCACGGTCGCCGACGTCCTCAATTCGCGCATGATCGCCTATCCGTTCCGCCTCTTGCAGTGCTGCCTCGTCACCGACGGCGGCGGCGCGCTGATCCTGACCTCGGCCGACCGCGCCAAGGACTTTCCGCAAAAACCCGTCTACATCATGGGCACCGGCGAGAGCGTCGAGACGCCGATGGTCAGCCAGATGGAGACTTTCAACTCCTCGCGCGCGTTCAAGACTGCCGGCCCGCTGGCCTTCAAGGAAGCCGGCATCGCACACAAGGACGTCGATCATCTCATGATCTACGATGCCTTTGCGCATCTGCCGCTGTTCGGCCTCGGCGATCTCGGCTTCATGCCGCACGAAGAGACCGGCAAGTTCATCGCCGACGGCAACACGCGCCCCGGCGGCAAGCTGCCGCTCAACACCAATGGCGGCGGATTGAGCTACATGCATTCAGGCATGTACGGCATGTACGCGCTCCAGGAGAGCGTGCGCCAGATGCGCGGCATCGCGCCGGCACAGGTCGCCAACGCGAAGATTTCGGTGTGTCACGGGGTCGGCGGCATGTTCGCCGCAAGTGGCACGATCGTGTTTACGAACGAGAGGTAATCGACATGACAAAATCACTGCAAGACAAGGTCATCATCGTCACCGGCGCAGGCCGCGGCATCGGGCGCGAGATCGCGCTGCTTTGTGCTGCGGAAGGCGCCAAGGTCGTCGTCAACGATCCCGGTGGCGCCGCCGACGGCGCCGGCTCGAGCGCTTCGCCTGCCGAAGAAGTGGTCGACGAGATCAAGAAGCGCGGCGGCATTGCCGTGCCGAACTTTGAAAGCGTCGCGGAAGCGATCCCCGCGAGCAAGATCGTCAAGACCGCGACCGATCATTTCGGCAAGCTCGACGGCGTCGTCAACAATGCCGGCATTTTGCGCGACATGATCTTCCACAAGATGAGCGTGGAGGCCTTCGAGGCCGTCATCAAGGTGCATCTGATGGGCTCGTTCTACGTCAGCCACGCCGCGGCGCGGCTGTTCCGCGAGCAGGAGTCCGGTTCCTTCGTGCACTTCACCTCGACCTCCGGCCTGATCGGCAATTTCGGCCAGGCCAATTACGCCGCCGCCAAGCTCGGCATCATCGGACTCTCCAAATCCATTGCGCTCGACATGGGCCGCTTCAATGTCCGCTCCAACTGCGTCTCGCCATTCGCCTGGACCCGCATGATCGGCACTATCCCGACCGAGACCGAAGCCGAGAAGGCGCGCGTCGAGAAGATCAAGCAGATGGGTCCGGAAAAGATCGCGCCGATCTGCGCCTATCTGCTTTCCGACGCCGCCAAGGACGTGTCCGGTCAGATCTTTGGCGCGCGCATGAACGAGCTGTTCCTGTTCAGCCAGAACCGCCCGCTGCGCTCGGTGCACCGGAGCGAAGGCTGGACGCCGCAATCGATCGCGGAACACGGCATGCCGGCGTTGAAGGGCTCGTTCTACAAGCTCGACCGCTCCGCCGACATCTTCCCGTGGGATCCCGTCTAGCCACATTTTGGGCGTCCCTGCGCTGCGATCTCTGGTTGTCTCGCCCAGAGATCGCCCCGCTTGATTGCGGGCGAATGGTATCCTCCCGATAAAACTTTGGGAGGAAACCATGACAAGAACACTGACGAACCCCAACGACACCTCAGCAACGGAACCCGGTGGGCTCGGCCGCCGCACGCTCCTCAAGGGTGCGGCGACATTCGCCGCATCCGCTCTGCTCGCCTCTGAGGCGAGCGCCCGCGATTACGGCGCCAATGCCGAGCCGCAGCGCTATCCCGACTCCGATATCGTCGTGATCGATCCCAAGCGCTTCAAGGCCAAGGTCGGCAACACCGCGATCAAGCGGCTCTATACCGGCTGCCTGTGGGCGGAAGGACCGGCGTGGAACGCGCAAGGCCAATACCTCGTCTGGAGCGATATCCCTGCCAATCGGCAATTGCGCTATCTCGACGACGACGGCCACATCTCCGAGCAGTTCCACAAGCCTTCGAACGAGGCCAACGGCAATTCGTTCGACACCGAGGGACGCCAGATCACCGCGGAGCGCACGCGCCTGGTCCGCTACGAGCACGACGGCTCGGTAACGACGCTGGCAGAGCAGGCCAACGGCAAGCCGCTCAACGGCCCCAACGACATGGTCGTGCATCCCAACGACAAGTCGATCTGGTTCACCGATCCCGGCTATGGTGCGATCAGCATCTACGAAGGCAAGCTCGCCAATACCGGCTCGCTCCAGCCCTACCAGAAGGAAGCGGTCTATCGCCTCGACGCGCAGTCCGGCCAGCTGACGAAAGTTGCCGACGAGCCGTTCAAGCCGAACGGCATCGCCTTCTCTCACGACTACAAGAAGGTCTACGTTCGCGACACCGGGATCACGCATTATCCGCAGGCGGAAAACGTGGTGTGGTCCTACGACCTCGACGGTCAGAAGCTATCGAACCCGAAGCGGCTGATCGACATGAAGCTCGACGGCAAATCCGGCTTCCCTGACGGAATGCGAGTCGACACCGAAGGCAATATCTGGGTCGGCGCCGGCTGGGTCGGTCCGGGTTATGATGGCGTGCAGGTGTTCGCACCGACCGACGGCGCGCGCATCGGACAGATCATGCTGCCGGAGACCTGCGCCAATCTCTGTTTCGGCGGCAGGAAGCGCAACCGCCTGTTCATGACCGCGAGCCAATCGCTCTATTCGGTCTATGTCGAGACGCAAGGCGCGCATTTCTGTTGAGGTAAGCGAATAGTGAGTGGCGAATGGCGAGTAGGGTTTCTATTCGCTACTCGCCATTCGCAACTCGCCGTTTAACCCGTATTCCGCAACCCAGCCGAGATGCCGTTGATCGTCAGCTGAATGCCGCGCAGCACCTGCTCGTCCGGATTCTGTGCGCGGTGCTCCTTCAACAGCTCGACCTGCACATGATTGAGCGGGTCGAGATAGGGGAAACGGTGACGCACCGAGCGCTCCAACAGCGGGTTGCCTTGCAGCAGCCGATCCTGGCCCATGATGTCGAGCAGCGTCTCGATGCAGGAATGCCATTCGCGGCGGATGCGGCCAAAGATCTTTTCGCGCAGGGCTTCATCGGGCACCAGCTCGGCATAGCGCGAGGCGATCGCGATCGAGCTTTTGGCGAGCACCATGTCCATGTTCGACAACAGCATGCGGAAGAACGGCCACTCCTTGTAGAGCTCTTTCAGGAACGGCATTCCCTTGTCGGGATGCTCGGCGATCCACTGCTCGACCGCGCTGCCGAAGCCATACCAGCCCGGCAGCATCAGCCGGCATTGCGCCCAGGAGAACACCCAGGGGATCGCGCGAAGGTCCTCGATGGCACGGGTCTTCTTGCGCGAGGCCGGGCGGCTGCCGATGTTGAGCGTCGCGATCTCGTTGATGACGGTCGAAGCCCAGAAATAGTCGACAAAGCCGTCGGTCTCGTAGACGAGGCCGCGATAGGCCTTGAAAGCGAGATTTGAAAGCTCGTCCATTGTCGTCAGATATTCGTGACGCGGCGCGCTCTGGCGCGGATGCAACAGGCTCGCCTCCAGCGTCGCCGCGGCCAGGATCTCCAGATTGTTGCGGCCGACCTCGGCGTTGGAATATTTCGACGAGATGATCTCGCCCTGCTCGGTGATGCGGATCTGGCCGTTCACGGCGCCGCCGGGCTGCGCGATGATGGCGTCATAGCTCGGCCCGCCGCCGCGACCGACCGAGCCGCCGCGGCCGTGGAACAGGCGCAGCCGCACGCCATGGCGCTCGAACACCTCGACGAGGCCGATCTCGGCCTTGTAGAGCTCCCAGCCCGAGGTGACGAAGCCGCCGTCCTTGTTCGAGTCGGAATAGCCGAGCATCACCTCCTGCACGCTGCCACGGCTGTCGACCAGGCGGCGGTAATCGTGCAGCGACAACATGCGGTCCATGATGCCGCTGGACGCCTGCAAATCCTCGATGGTCTCGAACAGCGGCACGATGTTGATGGCGCTGCGCCCCGAAGGGTGGACCAGTCCCACTTCCTTCAGCAGGATCGCGACCTCGAGCATGTCGGACATGCCCTTGCACATCGAGATGATGCATTGGGGGATGGCATCCGAGCCGAACTTCGCATGCGCCTCTGCGGCGGCATGGAAGACGTTGAGCTCGCCCATGGTCTCGTCGCTGTATTTGACGAATTGCGACACCAGCGAGCGCGTCGAGCGCAGCTCGTTGGTGAGCAGCGAAATGCGCGCTTCCTCGCCGAGCGCGAGATAGGACATGCCGGGGTTGGCGGCGTCCATCAGCTCGGCGATGGTGCGCTCGTGCACAGCAGAATTCTGGCGGATGTCGAGCCGCGCCAGGTGGAAGCCGAAGCAATCCACTGCACGCCGCAGCAGCCGTAGCCGGCCGCGGGCGATGACGCGGGCGTTGTTGGAGATCAGCGAGCGGTGCAGCACGTCGAGATCGGCTTGCAGCTCCTTGACGCTGTCATAGGGCGCGGCCTTGCCGACGGGACGGCGCGTGATCTCGACCTCGAGCTTCTCGGCGGTCGCCGTCAGGCGCGCATAGATGCCGGAGACGGCCAGACGATAGGGCTCGCCGCTGCGATGTGGCGACGTATCCGGCGAGCGCTCCGCCAGCGTGCGCAGCTCCTCGGAGACGTCGGCAAGATGCGCCGCGATCGATAGCTCGGAGCCGAGCACATGCAGCTCGTTCAGATAGAACTGCATCACCCGGCTCGACTGGAGCCGCAGCGTGCCGCGCATCACGTCGGCCGTGACGAACGGGTTGCCATCGCGATCGCCGCCGATCCAGCTGCCCATGCGCAGGAACGAGGCGAGCTCGGCTGCCGCCTGCTCGCCACCCTCCTCCAGCCGGTCCTCCAGCGCGTTCACCAGCCGCGGCACCTCGCGGAGAAACGTGTAGTCGTAGAACGACAGGCCGTTGGCGACCTCGTCGAGCACCGTGAGCTTGGTCCGGCGGAGCAGATTGGTTTGCCACAAGGTCAATACCTCGCGGCGGAGCTGCTCGTCACTGGCGGCGGCTTCGTCAGCGGTCAAGGCGACGCGCTCGCGGCGGTCGAGCAGCGCTGCAACCTCCATCTCGCGGTCCATCGTGCTCTTGCGGCGGACCTCGGTCGGGTGCGCCGTCAGCACCGGGCTGACCTGGGCGGTCTTGAAGAAATTGCGCAGCTGGTCGGCGCTGATGCCGGCCCCCTTGGCATTGGCGAGCGTCTCAGCCAGCACGCCGGAGCCGCTGCGTGATCCAGCCTCTTTGGCAGCCGTCCGGGCGCGCATCTGGCGGATGTTGTTCTGGTCCTCGGCGATGTTGGCGAGGTGGGAGAAATAGCTGAAGGCGCGGACGATCCGCACCGTCTCGGAGGTCGACATGCCGTCGAGGATCTGCTCGAGCTCGCGGCGGGCCAGCCGGTCCTCGTCGCGGTGGAAGCGGATCGAGGTCTGGCGGATGCGCTCGACCAGGTCGAACAATTCAGCCCCCTCCTGGTCGCGCACCGTGTCGCCCAGGATGCGCCCGAGCAAGCGGATGTCGTCCCGCAGCCGCGCGTCGGCCTCCAGCGCCTGGGCGTCCTCAGGCCTGTTCGGGCGATGATCGGCGGCGTCGGATGGTAAGGTCTGGAGGGACATGGCTCGCTCCCTGGTTCGAGCTCGCTGAGGTGCCCGGCCAGCCGAGTGTGCAAGTTTTTTGCCGCAGCGCAAGATGAAGTTGGGGGCGGCGCACTTTGAACGCGGGCGCAGCGCCTCGCGCCCTCTAAGCCGGCACGATCACCTTGCCGATCGGCCAGAGCGCGATCCCTGCAAGCTTCAGATGGGCCCAGGCGAAGGGGATGCCGATGATGGTGATGGCGAGGACAACGGCCGTCACGAGATGGCCGAGCGCCAGCCACCAGCCGGCAAGCACGAACCAGATGATGTTGCCGATCACCCCGAGCGGGCCGGTCCCGATATCGCTCACGCCGGTGACGGCGTCGCGGCTGACCGCCCGCGAGCCGAACGGCAGCAGCGTATAGACGGCGATGTTGAACGCCGCCCGCGCCCAGGGCAGGCCGATGATGGTGATGGCCATGATGATGGCAGCCACCAGCCAGCCCAACGCCATCCAGGCGCCGCCGATGAGGATCCAGAGCAGGTTGAGCAGGATGGAAACGGGAGCCATGAGATTATCCGCGGTCAATGACCCCGCTTGTATAGGCTCGAAATCTGTCCCTGCGAAGACAGGTCTTCCGAGATCAAAGCCCGTGGCGGCGGCTGCGTTCGGCACGCAGCGATGCGCCGACAAACCCGACGTCCTCGATGCCGCGGGAGATCTCCTTCGAGCAGAGCCAAAGCGTCAGCGCGGCCGCGCCGATCGCGACCAGCCCGGACACCAGAACCGGATTCGGACAAAAGGTATCGAGAAGGTTCTCCAACGGGACGGATCCGCCCGGCCGGCGCGGCCCGCACGCCGAGGACGCTACGGCCCAGCCGGCAAGCATCACGCTGACTGCGTTCGCGGCAGCCAGCACGGCAATGACAATCGCGAGGCCCTTTTTCATGGAAAGCGCGAGATCGACCAGCTTCACCATGGCGCAACACGTGCCCACGAAGACGGCGGCCACACCCCATGCCGGAAGCCCGACGGCCATAGCCTGACCGGTCCAGACCCATAGCGCGGCGATACAGGCCAGAAGCGCGAGATTGACCTTCACCGCTTCAGGAAACTTGCAGCGAAGCACATAGGCATTCGCTTTCTCGATAAGGTCCAGCACCGCGCAGGCGATCAGGCCCGCCGCAAAGCCGCCGAGATGGACGCCCCAATCGATCCGCGAATTGCCGAACGCGAACGCGATATTCAGCCCGATGTTGATGGCGAAGAAATCGAATCCGAAATCGAGCTTGCCGAGGATCCACAGGCAGAGCAGCGCGCCGAGGATGCCCGACGTGGCGCCGGAGGCGCCGACGGTCAAATAGGGCGTGGAATGGATGGCGTTGCCGATGATGGCGCCGAACACCATCGCGCAGAGATAAAGGATGAGGAAGTAGGCCGGACCGACCCGCCGCTCGAGATGGCCGCCCCACAGCACGAGGCACAGCATGTTCATCGTGAGGTGGACGAAATTGACGTGCAGGAAGCCATAGGCCAACAGGCGCCAATATTCGTGCCGCGCCAGCGCGGTCGAATACATCCCGCCATAACGATACAGCAGCTCCGCCGGCGCCGACGGGCCGGCTGACTGGATGAAGCAAAATCCAGAGGCGAGAACCGTCACCGTCATCAACGCGTAGACCGCGGCATGCGGGACTTCGAGGAAGCTGGAGCGGTGTGACGGCATGGATGATCGCAAGCGGCTCGAGTGGGATCGGCAAACTAGCCGAGCCGATCGATGATTGCTACTCCAGCGTGCGCGACCCGGCCTCGCCTGTGGGAGTCCTCTCATTCTTGCGGCCCGGATGGGCATAGCGACATCCGGGACCTTAATTCTCACTGTCCCGGGTATCGCTTCGCTTACCCGGGCTGCGCACCGTCAAATCTTCCGTCCAGCCTGCTCCCAATAGGGATCGCGCAGGCGGCGCTTGAAGATCTTTCCGGAATCTTCGCGCGGCAGTCCGGTGCGGATCTCGATGTGCTTCGGCACCTTGTAATCCGCGAGCGAGGCCTTCAGCCGCGCGCGGATGTCGGCGACACCGAGCGTGACGCCGGCTTGCGGCTCGACCACGGCCATCAGCGCCTCGCCGAATTCGGCGTCGGGAATGCCGAACACGGCGCAATCATGCACGCCGGGCACAGCGTGCAGCACGGATTCGATCTCGGCCGGATAAATGTTGACGCCGCCTGATATCACCATGTCGCGCTTGCGGTCGCAGATGAAGACGTAGCCGTCCGCGTCGATATAGCCGACATCGCCGGAGGTGATGAAACCGTCGCGGTCGATCTCGGCGCGCTTCTCCGGCTTGTTGTGGTAAGTGAAGTCGGCCATCTCGGCCATGCGGGAATAGATCTCGCCGATCTCACCCACACCCAGCGCGCGGCCGTCCTCGCCGATGAAGCGTAATTCGGCGCCGGGTGAGATCTTGCCGACCGTGCCGGGCTTCTTGAGCGCATCCTCGGAGGTCGCAAAAGTGACGGCGCTGGACTCGGTCGAGCCGTAGAACTCGTAGATCACCGGCCCCCACCAGTCGATCATGGCGCGCTTGACGTCCGCCGGACATGGCGCCGCGGCATGGATGATATGCCGCAGCGATGAGACGTCGTACGTTCTGCGCACCGCCTCCGGCAGCTTCATCAGGCGGATGAACATGGTCGGCACCATGAAGATGGTGTCGATCTTGTACCGTTCGATCAGCTGCAGAAACTCTTCCGCCTCGAAGCGCGGCATCAGCACCAGCACGCCACCGAGCTTGCCCGCGCGGATGCCGAAGGAGTTCGGCGCGGAATGATACAGCGGCCCCGGCAGGATCGCGCGGGCGCCGGGCTTGAGCCCATAGATCATCGCGCGCATGCGCTCGGCGGCCGCTTGCTGCGCCGGCGTCGGCGCATTGCGCCGCACGCCCTTGGGATGGCCGGTGGTGCCGGACGTGTAGATCATGTTCATCGGCTGCGGCACGACCGGGCCGTCATAGGGCTGGTACTGCGTGAACCAGGATTCGAAATCGATCGCAAAATCCGGCGTCGCCAGATGATCGGGATCGATCTTGTAGTTGGACAGGATCTCCGGCGGCGTCGGCACGCTGAGCACGGTGACGCCTTTCGGGATCGAGCCGCGCAGGGCGTGCAGCATGTCGGCATGTCCGATCAGCACGGATGAGCCGGTGTCGTTGAGGATGTAGTTGATCTCCTCCGGCTTGAAGTGCCAGTTGATCGGCACGCCATAGGCCCCAAGCCGCATCGCGGCATAGGCGGCCTCGAGGAAGACGATGTCGTTGCGCATCAGCATGCAGACGCAATCGCCTTGCCTGACGCCGATCTTCGCAAGGCCGCTCGCGATGCGATCGGCGCGGGCAGCGACGTCGGCGTGAGCACGACGGCGATCGCCGGAGACGATGCCGAGGAAATTTGACGTTTCGCTCATTTTTGTTTTCCGATCTTTCGTCGGGCTTGAGATCTCAGTCACAACCGCGGTCGTCATTCCGGGATGCGCCGAAGGCGCAGGCCCGGAATCCATACTCCCGATCGTGGTTATGGATTCCGGGCTCGATGCTACGCATCGCCCCGGAATGACGGCAGTTTGCTAGTCCGCGTACCTCGCCGCACGCTTCTCCAGATTGGCGCGCACCGCTTCGGTCTGGTTCGGGCTGCCGATCAGCTTCTGCTGCTCGACCGACTCTGCGAGCAGCGCAGGACCCGGGTCGACCGAGAGATTATTCAGCAGACGCTTGGCCGCCCGGATCGCATCGGGGCTCTTGCCCGCGATTTCACGCGCGGCTTCGAGCGCCGCAGCACGCGGATCGTCGCAGATGCGCGTGGCGAGGCCATACGTCATCGCTTCCTGCGCGGAGAAGATGCGGCCGGTGTAGGTGAGATCGCGCAAGATATCGTCGCGCACCAGTGATGCCAGGATCGGCGTGCCCGCCATATCGGGCACCAGGCCCCATTTGATTTCCATCACCGACATCCGCGCATCGGGTGTGAGGAAGCGCATGTCGGCGCCGAGCGAGAGCTGGAAGCCGCCACCGAAGGCAACACCATGCACGGCCGCGATGACGGGCACCGGAAGCTGCCGCCAGCCCCACACCGCCTGTTGCGGGAAGTTGGCCTGGCCATGCGTGCGCGCGGTGAGGTCGCGATTTTCGCCACCCGGAATTCCGTTGCCGCCCTTCTCCTTCATGGCCGCAAAACGCCCCATGTCGAGACCGGCGCAGAAAGCGCGGCCCTCGCCGGACAGCACGACGACGCGCACGCCTTTTTCCTTCGAAAGCCGCTCTGTTGCCGCGACAAGGGCCTCGAACATCGCCTGATCGAGCGCGTTCATCTTGTCCGCGCGCACCAGACGCACGTCGGCGACGCCCTCCGAGATCGAGATCGAGACGCGCTCTTCCATGGATGAATTCTCCCCTGTTCTTGTTCGGTGCCGCTTTACAGAAAGACGGCGGCCGGATTTAGTCAATCGACCAATTAACTGACAATCCGTACGGGAGAAACAGCCATGTTCAAGGAAAATCTTCTGGCCGGACGGCGCATTCTCGTGACCGGCGGCGGCACCGGGCTCGGCAAGTCAATGGCGGCGCGCTTCCTGCAACTGGGAGCAGAGGTGCACATCTGCGGCCGGCGCAAGATCGTCTGCGACGAGACCGCGACCGAGCTGATGGCAGAATATGGCGGCCGGGTCACCAGCCATGGCGTCGACATCCGCAACGCGCTCGCGGTCGAGGAGATGGTCGAGACCATCTTTCGCGACGGTCCCCTCACCGACCTCATCAACAACGCCGCCGGCAATTTCATCTCGCGCTCGGAAGAGCTCTCGCCGCGCGGCTTCGATGCCGTGGCCAACATCGTCATGCACGGCACGTTCTACGTGACGCACGCCATCGGCAAGCGCTGGATCGCCTTGAAGCAGCCCGGCAATGTCGTCTCGATCACCGTGACCTGGGTGCGCAACGGCTCGCCCTATGTGGTGCCGTCCGCGATGAGCAAGTCGGCGATCCACGCCATGACGATGTCGCTCGCGACCGAATGGGGCCGCTACGGCATCCGCCTCAACACCATCGCGCCCGGCGAAATCCCGACCGAGGGCATGAGCAAGCGCATCAAGCCCGGCGACGAGGCCGGCGCACGCACCAAGGCGATGAACCCGATGGGCCGCGTCGGCACCATGGAGGAATTGCAGAACCTCGCGGTGTTCCTGATCTCGGGCGGCTGCGACTGGATCAATGGCGAGACCATCGCCATGGACGGCGCCCAGGCGCTCGCGATGGGCGGCAATTTCTACCAGCTGCGCGACTGGAGCGACGACGACTGGAAAACCGCGCGTGAGAGCATCATGGCGCAGAACGAGAAGGACCGGGCCAAGCGGGGGTGATGCTATCCATTGTCGTCCCGGCGAAGGCCGGGACCCATACGCACCGAGAGTGGTTTGGCGAAGGCTGGTCATGACCTGTCTTCGCCAAATTGCGTTCATTGGTTATGGGTCCCGGCTTTCGCCGGGCCGACGGTGTTGAAGCAGTCGCGCCTCCCCTCTCCTCCCTTGTCTTCACCCGCGGATGACGCCACACTCCGCGGCATAAAAACAAAACGCCACGGGAGAGACATGTCCACACAGCCATTGGCGAATCTCGCCGATATGGTGCGCGAGCGCGCGAAGAGCCGCGGCAACGCCACCGCCTATGAATTCGAGGGCCGCGTCACCAGTTTTGCCGAGTTCGACGCTAGGACCAACAAGGTCGCGAACGCGCTGATCGCAATGGGCGTGGAGAAAGGCGACCGCATCGCCTATCTCGGCAAGAACAGCGACCTCTATTTCGAGCTGTTGATGGGCGCCATGAAGGCCGGCGTGGTGATGGCGCCGGTGAACTGGCGGCTGGCGGGCCCCGAGGTCGCCTTCATCGTCGCGGATTGCAAGGCGCCGGTGCTTTTCGTCGGACCGGAGTTCATCACCCTCGTCAAGCAGATCAAGGATCAGATTCCGGGCGTCCGCTCCGTTATCACCACCGAGGGCGGTGCGCCGGAATGGCAGGATTTTGCCGCGTGGCGCGAAGCGCAGAGCGGCGATGATCCGAAAGTGCCGATCGACACCAGGGACATCGCGATCCAGCTCTATACGTCGGGCACGACAGGCAAGCCGAAGGGCGCGATGCTGTCGCATGCGAACTTCCTCAACCTCGTGCAGACCGGCAATGCCGAGGACAAGCCGGAGTGGAACCGGTGGTCGACCGACGACGTCTCGCTGATCGCGATGCCGATCTTCCATATCGGCGGCTCCGGCTGGGGCGTGATGGGGCTCTATCACGGCGCCCGCGGCGTGATCGCGCGCGAGTTCGATCCGACCAAGGTGCTGGATTTCTTCGAGCAGTCCGGCATCACGAAATTGTTCATGGTGCCGGCGGCGATGCAGTTCGTGGTGCGGCAGCCGCGCGCGAGGACGGTCGATTTCTCGCGGCTGAAATACATGCTGTATGGCGCCTCCCCGATTCCGGCAGCGCTGCTGAAGGAATGCATCGAGGTCTTCAAATGCGGCTTCGTGCAGATGTACGGCATGACCGAGACCACCGGCACCATCGTCGCGCTACCGCCGGAGGATCACGTCGAGGGGCTGGAGCGGATGCGCTCGGCCGGCAAGGCGCTGCCGGGCGTCGAGATCGCGATTTTAGATGCGGACGGCAAGCCGCTGCCGCCGCGCCAGGTCGGCGAGATCGCGACGCGCTCGGGCTCGAACATGGCGGGCTACTGGAATCTGCCGGAGGCGACCGCGTCGACGCTGCGCGGCGACGGCTGGCTGCGCACCGGCGATGCCGGCTACATGGACGAGGACGGCTACCTCTATATCCACGACCGCATCAAGGACATGATCATCTCCGGCGGCGAGAATATCTATCCAGCCGAGGTCGAAAGCGCGCTGTGCGATCATCCTGATGTCGCGGAGGCCGCCGTGATCGGCATCCCCGACGACAAATGGGGCGAAGCGGTGAAGGCCGTGGTGGTGATGAAGCCGGGCAAGGAAGCGACCGCCACCGACATCATCAACTTCACCCGCGAGCGCATCGCCGGCTACAAGACGCCGAAGAGCGTGGAATTTTTGCCGGCGTTGCCGCGCAATCCCTCAGGCAAGATCTTGCGGCGGCAGTTGCGGGAGCCGTATTGGGCGGGGAAGGATCGAAGGGTGAATTGATCTCAGGGTGGGCAAAGGCGCGCTCTTCGCGCGCCGTGCCCACCACTTCTCTCTGCGGCTGCGGCAAATTGTGGGCACGCTTCGCTTTGCCCACCCTACAAAACCGGCGCAAGCCTCAGTGCTTCCCCGGCCCCATATATCCGAACAAGAACCCCGCCACTTTCCGCATCTGGATTTCTTCGCTGCCTTCGGTGATGCGGTAACGCCGATGATGGCGGTAGATGTGCTCGAACGGCTTGTGGCGTGAATAGCCCATGCCGCCGTGGACTTGCATGGCGCGGTCGGCAGATTCGCAGCAGAGGCGGTTTGCAAAATAGTTGCACATGGAGACGCGGTCGGAGAGCGTGCGCTCGATCTGCTCCTCGGTGAGCTTGTCCATCTCCCACGCGGTCTTGCGGATCAAGAGGCGCAGCATCTCGGCTTGCGTCGCGAGCTCGACCAGCGGGAACTGGATCGCCTGGTTCTCGGCGAGCGGCCTGCCGAACGGTTTTCGCTCGCGTGCGTACTTCACACTCTCGTTGATGCAGTAGACGGCGGCGCCGAGCGAACTCGCCGCCTGGCGGATGCGATTCTGATGGACGAAACACTGTGCCAGCGACAGGCCGCGGCCGACCTCGCCGAACTGCGCATCCTCCGGCACGAACACATCCGTGAAGCTGACGCGCGGGTGATCGGTCGGCATGTTGAAGGTCCACATGTACTCCTCGACCTTCACGCCGTCGCTCCTGGCCGGCACCAGGAAGCAGGTGATGCCGCGCGCATCGCCGTCATTGCCGCTGGTTCGCGCGAACAGAGCGCAATGCGTGGCGACGTGCATGCCGGTGGTCCACATCTTCTCGCCATTGATGATCCAGCCCTTGACGTTGTCGCGGGTCGCCGGCACCGCGCGCGTTTCCATGTGAGTCGCGTCCGAGCCGTGATGCGGCTCGGTCAATCCAAACGTGATCCGGTACTTGCCCTTGATCGAACCGTCGATCATCGCCTTCTGGTCGTCGCGGCCGTAACGGTCGAGCATGGTCACGACGGGAAAATTGCCGACGATCGAGTGCTCGTTCTGAAGGTCATTGTGCAGGCCGAGGCCCTTCGCCGCAAAATGCTCGCGGATCACCGCCATCCAGAGGTTGGAGCCGTCCTTGCCGCCATACTCCTTCGGCACCGGAAAGCGCAGATGGCCGGCGGCGTCGGCGAGATCCTTGGCCTTGCGCAGCAGCGCTTCCCATTCATGGCGCGGCAGGCCGCCATTCTCGAAATCAGTGCGCGCCCACTCGCGGCGATGATCGAAGAAGCGGATGTTGTCGTCGGCTTCTTCCAGCGGCTTGATCTCGCGTTCGATGAAGCGGTCGAGCTCTCCGAGATAGGCGACGAGATCGGCAGGCAATGAGAAATCCACGGCTCTCTCCCGGATGATTTTATCGTTTTGCGTTAAGGCGCTAGGCGCGTTTCTGGTTCAATCGATTAAGGTGAGAAGAGCGCGGCCAAGTCAAGCAAAGCGAGGCGTGACGGCCACGCAAGGCGCGCCCGCGCAATTCGATGGCGCTCTTGCGCACACGCGCGCTAATATAACGCCAATATTCCTTCACGAGAAAATGCGGGAGCGACCATGGAGCTGAAATTCTCAAAGGTGGAACGCAAGGGGCCGATCACGATCGTCACGCTGTCGCGGCCGGAGGTCTACAACGCGCTGCACACCGACGCGCATTTCGAGCTCCAGAAGGTGTTCGACGATTTCGCGGCCGATCCCGAGCAGTGGGTGGCGATCGTCACCGGCGCCGGCGACAAGGCGTTCTGCGCCGGCAACGATTTGAAGTGGCAGGCGGCGGGCGGCAAGCGTGGCTGGGACAAGGGTGGTTTCGCCGGCCTCACTGCGCGATTCGACTGCGACAAGCCGATCATCGCCGCGGTCAACGGCGTCGCCATGGGTGGCGGCTTCGAGATCGCGCTCGCCTGCGACCTGATCATCGCGTCGGAGAACGCGACCTTCGCCCTGCCCGAACCGCGTGTCGGCCTCGCCGCGCTCGCCGGTGGCCTGCACCGGCTGCCACGCCAGATCGGCCTCAAGCGCGCCATGGGCATGATCCTCACCGCGCGCCATGTCAGTGCCAAGGAGGGCCATGAGCTCGGCTTCGTCAACGAAGTGGTGCCGCAAGGCGAGGCGCTCGCAGGCGCGTTGCGCTGGGCCGAGATGATCACCAAGAATTCGCCGATGTCGATCCGCGCCTCCAAGCAGACCATCCAGAAGGGCCTTGCGGTCTCGCTGGAGCAGGCGATCGATGAGCAGCGGGACTATCCGGCGGTGAAGGCGATGGCGGCTTCGCAGGATTATGTCGAGGGTCCGAAGGCGTTCTCGGAGAAGCGGCCGCCGAAATGGGTGGGGAAGTAGTTCCGCTTCTCTGGAAGACGGCCGCAGTAGCTCACCCGCGAGTCGTCCCGGCGAAGGCCGGGACCCATAGCCACAGGGAGGCGTTTGGCGAAGACTCGTTGTTCGGAACAACGACTTCGCAACATCGATAAATCACGCGGTATGGGTCCCGGCCTTCGCCGGGACGACTAAGAGGATAGACCGCCGTTCACCCGCCTCCCTCCAGCTCCCGCTTGTACGATGCATAGTTCGGCTGATCGACCGCGAGCTTGTCCATTGTGGTCGCCCAGAGGTGCTCGGCGAGACCCGGCGTTGCCAGGTCGACTTCGCCCTTGGCAATGCGCTCCGCGAGCGCGCGATTGAGATCCGTCACCGAGCCCTCCATGCCAAGCAGAGCGCGCAGGCGCTCCACCTCGCTTGCATCGCTCCCCTCCTCCCGCGTCAGCTGCCGGGTCACGAGGTCCAGGATGTTGATGGCGACACGCAGCTTGAAGGCCTGATGGCCGGAGATCAGCGGCGTGATGTCGTTGCGGAGAAAATCGGCAACTGACTTGGTCAGCTCGACCGGTGTCGGCTCGTCCTGCATGGTTCACCTCCCGCGCGGCGCCAGCAGCCGCAACAGATCGATCTCCGTCTCCGAAGCGCGACGGCCGATCATGGCACGCTCCATCGAATGGTCCGGGCCCTCGCGAAAACGCTGCATCATGCCGCCGCACATGATGCCCCAGCGCAGCGTGCCCATCACTTCCCAGAACTTGACGCGTGCTGGATCAATCTTGCGCCCCGCAGCTTCATAGCCGGCGAACATCTCCTCGCGCGAACCGAAGCCGCCGACGGGCTTGTCGATCTCGCCAAAGCGCCAGGAATTGACGCAGACCCAGCCGAGGTCCTCCATGGGATCGCCGAGATGGGCGAGCTCCCAGTCGAGCACCGCCCGGACGCCGTCTGAACCGATAATGAGATTGCCGTTGCGGAAATCGCCATGGACCAGCGTCGTCTCGGCTGAGGGGCCGGGATCGTGGTCGCGCAGCCAGCGCAGCGCCAGCTCGAACACCGGCTTCGGCCAGTTCAGGCTATGATAATCGCGGTCGAATTCAGAGATCTCCTGGGTCGCATTGCGGCTGCGCAACTCGGGCAATTTATCTTGCGGCAGCCTGTGCAGGCCCGCGAGCACGCCGCCGATCTGCCGTGCGAGGTGCGGCCGTGCGGCGGCGAATTCGTCATCGCGCAGGATCTTGCGCGCAATGGTCTCACCTTCGACCCGCTGCATGATGAAGCCGGTGCCGAGATCGTCATCGGCCGTCAGCACATGCATCACGCGCGGCGACGGTACGCCCGCTTCATACGCGAGCTGCATCAGCTGCGCTTCCGCAGCGAGACCAGCCGCGCGCGTTGGGGCTGCGCCATAGCCCTTCGGCGAGCGGCGCAGGATCGCGCCGACCGGCCCACCAGGATGCACGATATCGAAGCGCCAGGTTTCCTGGCTGGCGCCGCCCGATAGCCTTGCCGCGCCGGTGACGCCGGTCGCACCGGGGCACCAGCGCTGAACGCTGCGGGAAAGCTCCGCCTCGATCATTTGCCCTTGAACTGCGCCGGGCGCTTCTCCAGGAACGCGCCGACGCCTTCCCGGAAGTCCTGCGTGTCACCGGCCCGGAGCTGGCACTGGAATTCGAGATTGAGCTGGTCCTCGAACGAATTTTCCGGGCTGTCCCAATAGAGCTTGCGGATCAGCGACAGCGCAACCGTCGGGCCGCTCGCGAGATCGCGCGCGAGCTTCATCGCCTCCTCCATCAGCATCCCGTCATCATGGACGCGGTTGACGAGGCCCCATTCCAGCGCCTTCTCGGCCGGCAGCCGCTCGCCCATCAGCGACAATTCGACCGAGCGCGCCTTGCCGATCAGACGCGGCAGCAGCCAGGTTGAACCGCAATCCGGCACGAGGCCGATGCGACGGAACGCTTGCAGAAAGTAAGAGGACCGCGCGCACAAAATCATGTCGCCGAGCAGCGCGAAGCTCATGCCGGCGCCGGCAGCCGGGCCGTTGACCGCGGTGACGATCGGGCAATGAAGGTTGCGGATACGACGCAGGAACGGATGAAAGCCGGTCTCGAGCGTCATGCCGGCCTTGGTCTTCTTCGACTGGCTGTTGCGGCCCTGGAGATTCGCACCGGTGCAGAACGCGCGCCCCGCACCGGTCAGCACCACGCAGCGCACCTCGTCCTTCTTCTCCTCGATCTCGTCGAGCGCGTCGGCGAGGCCACCCAGCATGTCCACCGAGACCGCGTTCATCACCTCCTGATGGTCGAGCTTGAGGATTGCGACCGCACCATCGAAATCGAGCGTGACGTGTTTGAACTGCATGGTTTCCTCGTCAGTTGCGGCCTGCGTCAGTTTCGCAGACCGGAATTCGTTTTTGCCGGGGCGCATATTTGATTTTTGGCGCGGTCTTGTCCATGGTGGGATGAGCATACCCCACCGTCATATCGCATGATCTTGCGCGCACCGGCTGACGCGCGGCATTCCAAAAAACCTTGCCAAGAACCCTTGCCCAAAACAGGAAACGCCATGAACCTTTTCGATCTCACCGGCCGCGTCGCCGTGATCACCGGCGGCAACGGCGGTATCGGGCTCGGCATCGCGCAGGCGCTGGCCGGCCAGGGCTGCAACGTCTCGATCTGGGGCCGCAATGCTGACAAGAACGAGGCTGCTGCCGCGAGCATGGCGGGGCTGTCGGGCAAGGTCGATAGCCGCGTCTGCGACGTCACCGATCCGGCGTCCGTCAACGCGGCGATGAAGGCCACACTCGATACTTTCGGCCGCGTCGACGGCTGCTTCGCCAATGCCGGCATCGGCGGCGGTGGAAGGCGCTCCTTCATCGAGCGCACCGAAGAGGAATGGCGCACGATGTTTGCGACCAATCTCGACGGCGTGTTCCACGCCTTCCAGGCTGCCGCAAGACACATGACGGAGCGCGCCAATGCCGGCGATCCCTTCGGCCGGCTGGTCGCGACATCGAGCCTCGCCTCGATCTTCGGCACTGCGCGCAACGAGCATTACGCGGCAACCAAGGCCGCGATCAACGCGCTGGTGCGCGCGCTCGGCGTCGAGCTCGCCCGCCATGGCGTCACCGCGAATGCGATCCTGCCGGGCTGGATCAAGAGCGACATGACCGCAGGAATCATGGCCAACGAAAAATTCGTCGCCAACGTGATGCCGCGCATTCCGCAGCGCCGCTTCGGCGAGGCATCCGATTTCGGCGGCATTGCCGTGTATCTCATGAGCAAGGCATCGTCGTATCACACGGCAGATACGTTCGTGATCGACGGCGGCTATACGGCATTTTGAGTCTCGTAGCCCGGATGGAGCGAGGCGTAATCCGGGATTCTAGAAAGCAAGCAAGACCCGGATTTCGCTGCGCTCCATCCGGGCTACAAATCATACTGAGGGGATAGGGCAATGTTCTCCCACATCATGATCGGCACCAACGACCTCGACAAGGCCAAGGCCTTCTACGACAATTTGCTCAGCACGCTCGAGGTGCGACCGGCCAAGGTCGATGGCCACCGCATCTTCTACTTCACCAAGACCGGCATTTTCTCGGTGACGAAGCCGATCAACGGCGAGCCGGCGACCTGCGCCAACGGCGGCACCATCGGCTTTGCCGCAAACTCGCCTGAGCAGGTCGACAGGTGGCACGCCGCAGGCGTCGCCGCCGGCGGAACGCCGATCGAGAATCCGCCCGGCATCCGCGAGGGTGCGGGAAACAAGCTCTATCTCGCTTATTTGCGCGACCTCGACGGCAACAAGATCTGCGCGATGCATCGGATGCCGAGCTAGATCGGCACGCACAATCGTAGCCCGGATGGAGCAAAGCGTAATCCGGGGTTGCGCTCCATCCGGGCTACACATCATCCCAGCCGGCAGCATTCAAACAACATTTCAAACGCCCTCGCGAAATTCCATCGCATGGCATGGGTCGTGTGAGAAAATGCGCGCTCGCGCTTTGGCCGCGCTGCGTCTATTCTCCGGCGCAACGCGATCTCAGTGACCCCGGGAGGAACAATGACAAAGCATGCCTACATACCCCGCACCACCAACTACACTCTCAATCCCGGCGACGAGCTCAACGACCTCCGCATGTCGGACCAGGTCCGGCCGCTCTATGACCATGTGAAGAAGTTCATCCGCGACACCGTCGAGCCGATGTCGATCGAATTCGCCAAGGCGGGCGAAGGCAAGGAAGACCGCTGGAGCTTTACGCCGAAGCAGCTCGAAGTGCTCGAGGTCGCCAAGAACAAGGCGAAGAAGGAAGGCCTCTGGAACTTCTTCCTGCCCGATGACGAAACCGGCCAGGGCCTGAAGAATCTCGATTACGCCTATATCGCCTCCGAGCTCGGCAAGAGCCCGCTGGCCTCAGAGACCATGAACTGCTCGGCGCCCGACACCGGCAACATGGAGGTGCTGGAGCGCGTCGGCACCAAGGAGCAGAAGGAGAAGTGGCTGAAGCCGCTGATGAACGGCGAGATCCGCTCGGCCTATGTCATGACCGAGCCGAACGTCGCCTCCTCCGACGCCAAGAACATCTCGACCACAGCAAAGCTGGTCGGCGATGAATGGGTCATCAACGGCGAGAAGTACTACATCTCCGGCGCCGGCGATCCCCGCTGCAAGATTCTCATCGTGATGGTGAAGACCAATCCGGACGCCGCGCCGAGCAAGCAGCAGTCGCAGATCCTGGTGCCGCGCGATGCGCCGGGCGTCGAGGTGCTCGGGCCCATGTACGTGTTCGGCCAGGATCACGCGCCGCGCGGCCACATGCACATGCGCTTCAACAATGTACGCGTGCCGAAAGAGAACATGCTGCTCGGCGAAGGCCGCGGCTTCGAGATCTCGCAGCTCCGGCTTGGACCGGGCCGCATCCATCACTGCATGCGCACCATCGGCAAGGCCGAGAAGGCGCTCGATCTGATGGTGCAGCGTGGCCTCACCCGCGAAGCCTTCGGCAAGAAGATCGCCCATCTCGGCGGCAACATGCAGATCATCGCGCAGGCGCGCTGCGAGATCGAGGCGATGCGGCTGATGGTGCTGAAGGCCGCGAAGGCTATGGACGTGCTCGGCAACAAGGAGGCCCGCGTCTGGGTCTCCATGGTGAAGGCCATGGTGCCGGAGCGGGCCTGCAAGATCATCGACCAGTCCATCCAGATGCACGGCGCCACCGGCATCTCGCACTGGACCCCGCTCGCCGAGATGTACCAGGATGTGCGGCATCTGCGCTTCGCCGATGGCCCGGACGAGGTGCACTGGATGGTGGTCGGCCGCCACGAGCTGAGCATGGCGTGATCCGCCCCTCGGGGAGAGCCATAGGGTGGGCAAAGGCGCGCGCTTCGCGCGCCGTGCCCACCAATCGCAACATGGCAAGAAGTGGTGAGCACGCTTCGCTTTGCCCACCCTACAAGACTACCCGCGAGGCACAGGAGCCCCCATGGACTACGCCGCCAGCGACCTGACGCCACGCGAGCGCTACAAGGTCCTGACCTCCTTCATCCTGCCGCGGCCGATTGCGTGGGTGACGTCAGTTGGGCCGACCGGCGTCGTCAATGCCGCACCGTTCAGCTTCTTCAACGCGTTCTGCGAGGATCCGCCGCTGTGCATGTTCGCGGCCAACCGCAAGCCCAACGGCCAGGACAAGGACACTTTCCTCAACATCCAGCGCACCGGCGAGTTCGTGGTCAACATCGCCGATGAGCCGCTGGCGAGGGCCATGCACGAATCCAGCGGCGATTTTCCGCCCGAGATCGGCGAGCCCGATTATCTCGGGCTGAAGCTCGCCCCATCGAGCAAAATCGCGGTGCCCCGGCTCGCCGACGCGCCTTGGGCGATGGAGTGCAAGCTCTGGAAGCTGATCGACGTCAACGACGATCGCCGGCTGATCATGGGCGAAGGCATCCACTTCCACATCCGCGACGAGCTGTGGGACCACGAGGCGATGCGGGTTCACATGGATCGCTATCACCCGATCGGCCGCATGTTCGCCGACCGCTACTGCCGCACCGATGACCGCGTGGTGTTTCCCGCGGCCGAGGGTGCGAGGAAATCGTAGGGCGGACTACGCCTGCGGCTCTAATCCGCTCTATAAGCTCACGTCGCCGGCGCGACCTTGTCCTGCGTCTTGGTCTCGAAATCGCTGGCGTCGTGGCGCTCGTGGAGCTGGCTGGCGGGATCGCCGGAGATTCGGTTGACCATGCGGCCGCGCTTCACGGCCGGGCGCTTGGCGATCTGATCGGTCCAGCGCTGCACGTTCTTGTAGTCCTGCACCGAGAGGAATTCGCCCGCGCCATAGACCAGCCCCTTGGCGAGCGCACCGTACCAGGGCCAGGTCGCCATGTCGGCGATCGTATACTCGGCACCGCCGAGATACTCGTTGTCGGCGAGGCGACGGTCGAGCACGTCGAGCTGCCGCTTCACCTCCATGGCATAGCGGTTGATGGCGTATTCGATCTTGGTCGGCGCATAGGCATAGAAATGACCGAAGCCGCCGCCAAGGAACGGCGCGCTACCCATCTGCCAGAACAGCCAGGACAGGCATTCCGCCCGCGCCTGACCGCTGGTCGGCAGGAAGGCACCGAATTTTTCCGCGAGGTGAACCAGGATTGCGCCGGACTCGAACACCCGGACCGGCGTCGGTCCGCTGCGATCCACCAGCGCCGGAATCTTCGAATTCGGATTGACCCCGACGAAGCCGCTGCCGAACTGGTTGCCGTCGATCTTGATCAGCCAGGCGTCGTATTCCGCGCCGCCGTGGCCGGCGGCCAGCAACTCCTCGAACATCACCGTGACCTTCACCCCGTTCGGGGTCGCCAGCGAATAGAGCTGGAAGGGATGCTTGCCGACCGGCAGTTCCTTGTCGTGGGTGGGACCGGCGATCGGGCGGTTGATGCTGGCGAACTGCCCGCCGCTCTCCTTGTCCCAGGTCCAGACTTTGGGCGGCACGTAAGAGGTGTCGGTCATGCGAGGGGCTCCGGCGGAAAGATGCGCCTGCATTAATTAGCCCGGGAATGGCCGATGACAAGCCCTGCCCGCTCTGCGTCCGGCGCGGGCCTCTAGCTCGTGTCATGCGTTCGGCCTAACCCGTCACCGCCCTGCGCGACCGGACCTCGGCCTCCATCACGAATCCCTCATATCCCTTCGCCGCGACCTCGTCGCAGATCCGCCGGTAGACGCCGACGCCGCCGATATAGGGCATGAAGATGCGCGGCTTGCCGGGGATGTTGGCGCCCATGTACCAGGAATTGGCCTGCGGATAGAGCGTTCCGGCGGCGACCTCGTTGACATGGGCGACCCATCTCTCCTCGGCTTCGCTTCCCGCCTCGATCGTGGCCATGCCCTGCCGCCGCAGGTGGACGAGGCCGTCGGCGATCCAGTCGACGTGCTGCTCGATCGACACGATCATGTTCGACAGCACCGACGGGCTGCCCGGCCCGGTGATGATGAAGAGGTTCGGGAAGCCCGCGCTCATCAGCCCGAGATACGTCTTCGGGCCTTCCGCCCATTTCTGGTTCAACGTCTGGCCGTCGCGGCCGCGAATGTCGATCTTCGCGACGGACCCGGTCATGGCGTCGAACCCGGTCGCCATCACCAGCGTATCGACCTCGTGATCCGTCCCTGCGACGCGCACGGCGTTCGCGGTGACCTCTTGAATCGGATTGGCCTTGATGTCGACCAGCGAGACGTTCGGCCGGTTGAAGGTCGCGAAATAATCGGTGTCGATGCAGATGCGCTTGGTGCCGATCGGATGGCTGTTGGGCTGGAGCAGCTTTGCGGTCGCGGGATCCCTCACGATCTCGGCGATCTTGCTGCGGACGAAATCGGCGGCCGTATCGTTCGCCGTCCGGTCAAGGCCGAGATTGTTGTAGGCGTACATGAAGGTGAGCCCGCCGCGCTCCCAGCGCGCATCGTACTTGCCTCGCCTGGTCATGTCACTGTCGTCGAACGCACCGCGATCGGGCTGCTCCGCATAGATGCCGTTGCGCGCGACCTCACGCGCGAAGCGGCGGATCTCCGGATAGTTCTTCCGAAACGTCTCGCGTTCCTCGTCGGTCAGCGTCGCATTGCGGGCGGGAATCGAGAAATTTGCCGTGCGCTGAAACACGGTGAGCTGCCTGGCCTGTTCGGCGATGATCGGGGCGGACTGAATGCCGGACGATCCGGTGCCGATCAGGCCGACGCGCTGACCGGTGAAGTCGACAGGCTCATGCGGCCAGTTGCCGGTGTGATAGACGGGGCCTTTGAAGCTCTCGAGGCCCTTGATCTCAGGCTTGCGCGCGTTGGAGAGGCAGCCGGTGGCGAGCACGACGAACCGTGCTTCGACCTCGCGACCGCCTGACATCGTCACTAACCAAATGTTCGTGCGCTCGTCGAACACGGCGCGCTCGATGCGGGTGTCGAACTGGATGTCGCGGCGCAGGTCGAAGCGGTCGGCGACGTGGTTGGCGTATTTCAAGATCTCTGCTTGCGGCGCGTAACGCTCGCTCCACTGCCATTCCTGCTGGAGCTCTTCAGAGAACGAGTAGGAATACTGCATGCTCTCGACATCGCAGCGCGCGCCGGGATAGCGATTCCAGTACCAGGTGCCGCCGACGCCATCGCCCTGTTCGTAGACCCTTGCCGAGAAACCAAGCCCGCGCAGGCGGTGCAGCATGTAGATGCCGGCAAAGCCTGCGCCGACGACGACCACGTCATAGGCTTCGGTGGACTCGGCCGGGCTTGCTTGTGGTGGCGACATCGGTTGGCGCTCCCTGATCGTTTTCTGTTGTTGTGATCCAGCATTCTCTCACGTTCGCGAAAGCGCAAGAGGCTTATCGGCAGCCCCTGCCCCGCTTTATTTTGCGCGACGGAATGGATCGTGACGCAACATGACGCCTGCGCGCAAGATGCGCGTGGGGATCCGGCATGGCATCGCAAACGACGATGGGCTAGCGTCGTCGAAGGCCGCCGGGAGAGGACCATGAAATCGCCGATCTGCGACATGCTGGGCATCGAGTTCCCGCTGCTCGCCTTCAGCCATTGCCGCGACGTCGTTGCCGCCGTCAGCCGCGCCGGCGGCTTTGGCGTGCTCGGCGCCACCGTGCATACGCCGGATACGCTCGAACGCGAGCTGAAATGGATCGACGATCACGCCGACGGCAAGCCCTATGGCATCGACGTGCTGATCCCCGAGAACATCTCGACGGCCGGGGAGAAGGACGTCACCTGGAAGAGCCTCGAGGCGCGGGTGCCGCAAGAGCACCGCAACTATACGCGCAATCTCCTGAAGAAGTACGACATCGAGCTCACGACGACGAGCGTCGATGACAACCAGCCGCAGCCGTTCGATGCGCAGACAGCGCTGGAGCTGCTGGAGGTCTCCTTCAATCATCCGATCCGGCTGATCGCCAATGCACTGGGCGTGCCGCCGAAGGCGATGATCGAGATGGGCAGGAAGCACAACGTGCCGGTGGCGGCGCTGGTCGGCGCCAAGGAGCACGCGCTGCGCCAGGTCGCAGCCGGCGTCGATATCCTTGTGGTGCAGGGCACCGAAGCCGGCGGCCATTGCGGCGAGGTCTCGACCATGGTGCTGGTGCCGGAGGTGATCAAGGCGATCAAGAAGATCCGCGACGTTCCGGTGCTGGCGGCTGGCGGCATCATGACCGGGCGGCAGATGGCGGCCTGCATGGCGATGGGCGCGGCCGGCGCCTGGACCGGCTCGGTGTGGCTCGCGACGGTGGAAGCCGAGACCACGGAAATTTTTCGCGAGAAGATGATCGCGGCCTCCTCGCGCGATGCGATCCGCTCGAAGGGCCGCACTGGAAAACCTGCACGTCAGCTCCGCTCGGTTTGGACCGATGCCTGGGACCGCGCGCCGGAGAGTCCGGGCGCGCTGCCGATGCCGCTGCAAAGCATCATCAGTCGCGACGCCTTCAACTCGATCGATCGCGCGGCGGCCGCCGGCAACGCCAAGGCGCGCGATCTCGTCAGCTATTTCGTCGGCCAGGGCGTCGGGCTGATCGACAGCGTGAAGTCGGCGGGCGCCGTGGTGCAGGAGTTCAAGGAAGAGTTTGCCGAAGCCGTCGAGCACATGAATGCGCTGGTGGCGGAGTGACAACCACATCGTCATTGCGAGCGAAGCGAAGCAATCCAGGCTGCCTCCGCGGAACGATATCTGGATTGCTTCGCTTCGCTCGCAATGACGAAAACAACCGATATCGTGAACCGAGACTATGACTGACAATACCAACATCCCCGAAGACCGCATCCCCGTCATCGTCGGCATCGGCGAGATCGTCGACCGCCCCAGGGAGATCACCGAGGGCCTCGAGCCGCTCGATCTGCTCGAACAGGCGCTGCGGCGCGCGGAGCAGGATACAGGCGCAAGGCTGCTTGGCGAGGTGCAGTCGCTCGACGTCGTCAACTTCCTGAGCTGGCGCTATCGCGATCCGGAGAAGATTTTGGCGCAACGCCTCGGCATTTCGCCCGCGCACTGCTATTACGGCCCGGTCGGCGGCGAGAGCCCGATCCGCTACATCGACGAAGCCGCCAAGCGCATTGCGCGCGGCGAATGCACGGTGGCGGCGGTCTGCGGCGCGGAGGCGCAGTCGACCGCGACCAAGGCGGAGCGCGCCGGCTCAAAACTGCCATGGACGCCGTTTGCGCACGACGTCGAGGAGCCGAAGCGCGGCGCGGCATTCCAGAAGCCGCTTGCTGTGAAGCTTGGCGTCTTCCGGCCCGTCACGGTCTATCCGTTTTATGAGGCCGCCTCCTCTGCCCGTTGGGGCCAGACGCCGCATGAAGCCATGGCGGAGTCAGGTACGTTGTGGTCGCGCTATTCGGAAGCTGCCGCGCAAAATCCAAATGCCTGGCTGAAGCGGCGCTATGCGCCCGACGAGATCACGACGCCGACGGCGGACAACCGCCTGATTGCGTGGCCCTACAACAAGCTGATGGTCGCCAATCCCAGCGTCAACATGGGCGGCGCATTGCTGCTCACCAGCCTTGCCAGGGCGCGCGCGGCCGGCATTGCCGAGGACAGACTGGTCTATCCCCTCGGCGGCGCCTCGGCGGAAGAGCCGCGCGACTATCTCCTGCGCGACCAGTTCTACGAGAGCCATCCGCAGAACGCGGTGCTGAACGCCGTCATGGATCTCGCCGGCGGCGACGGCAAGAAATTCGACGCGATCGAGCTCTATAGCTGCTTCCCCTGTGTGCCCAAGATGGCGCGGCGGACGCTGGGTCTTTCCGCCGACGTGCAGCCGACCGTGACCGGCGGCCTCACTTTCTTCGGCGCGCCGCTCAACACCTACATGACGCACGCGGCCTGCGCGATGGTGCGGCGTGTGCGCGGTGGCGCCGGGCTCGGCCTGCTCTACGGCCAGGGCGGCTTCGTCACCAAGCATCATGCGCTCGTGGTGTCGAAGACTCCTCCGCGCGAGGCGCTGGCGCAGGAGACGAGCGTCCAGGCCGAGGCCGACCGCAACAAGCGCGCGGTGCCGGACTTCGTCACGGAGGCTTCAGGCAAGGGCAAGGTGGAGAGTTTTACGGTGCTCTACGGGCGCGCCGGCGATATCGAGCACGGCGTGGTCATGCTTCGCACGGCGGATGACCGGCGCACGCTGGCGCGGATTCCGGCGGGCGATACGACGACGCTGGCGCATCTGTTGAACATGGAGAAGACGCCAGTCGGCTCGCTCGGCGAGATCGCGATGGCCTCCGACGGCGTGCCGGAGTGGCGGGTGGCTTGATCTCGTAGGGTGGGCAAAGGCGCTCTTGCGCCGTGCCCACCACCTTTTCCGCGATCACGTCAAATGGTGGGCACGCTTCGCTTTGCCCACCCTACAAGACCCCCTCAGCCCTTTGGCGCCTGCGGCTCCGACGCCGTCGCCGGCTTGCCCTTCGCAGCGGCACCGCCGACAACGTGCACCTGATCGCCATCGGAGAGGCCATCCGGCGGCGCGGTGATGACGCGATCATCGGGCGCGATCCCCGAGGCGAGCTCGATCTCGCGGCCGAGGTCGCGGGCAATCGTCACGGTCTTGAACTGCACCCTGTCGTCGGCGCCGACGGTCGCAACGCGCAGGCCGCTGCCGTTGAAGATCAGGGCGCTGGCGGGAATGCTGAGCGGGGCCGTATCGCGTTGGAGGCTGAGCTTGACGCTGGCATAGCCGCCGGGCATCAGCTCGCCGCTGGAATTGTCCAGCCCAAGCTGCATACGCGTCGTGCCCGACGCCACGTCGACGGCCTGAGACGAAGCTTCCACCGTCGCCTGGAAGGTTCGGTTCGGGTATTCCGGCATCACCATAGTGGCCTTGGCGCCGATCTTGATCGCCGGCACGTAGTTCTGGGGCACATTGACGTAGACGCGCAGTTTGGTGATGTCGGAGACCACGAACATCGCCGGGCCGGCCCCGCCGCCGGCATTGATCAGCGCGCCGACGTCGGTGTCGCGCGCGGTGACCACGCCGTCGAATGGCACGGTGATCTTCTTGTAGCCGGCGAGCGCTTCAAGCCGCTCGACATTGGCCTGGCCCGAATGAACGGCGGCGTTCTTGTTGGAGAGATCGGCGGTGCGCTCGTCGATTTCCTGGGCGGAGACGAAATTGGAGGCGACCAGCGTCTTGCGCCGGTTCAGGGTTGCCTCCGACAGCCTGGCGCTGGCTTGCTGGCTGGCAAGGTCGGCGCGGGCCTGCAAGAGCTGCTGGTCGAGGTCGGGCGCCTCGATCTCGGCGATCACCTGGCCGGCCTTGACGCGGGCGCCGATATCGGCGCTCCAGCTTTTGAGGTAGCCGGAGACACGGGCGAAGATCGGGGCGCGGTAATAGGCCTCCAGCCGCCCCGGCAGGTCGATGGTGGCGTTAAGGGATTTTGCGTTGGGCTGGGTCACAGCGACGCTGGGAACGGCCTGGTCGTCGGTCCATTCCTTCAGCTTGGAGCCCTGGTCCTCGCGGGCGCGGATGCCGGTGCCGACCACGAGGCCTGCCGCAATCAGCGCCACCACGCCGAAAATGCCCAGTTTCCGGTGCGACACCGGGGAGCGGGGTTCAGTGGGCGACATGCGGAGTCTCCAAAGGGGCGGCGGCTTTGGCGCCTTGTTTCTTGTGTACCATACTGAACACCACGGGAACAAACATCAGCGTGGCGAAGGTTGCAAAGATCAGGCCGCCGATCACGGCGCGGCCAAGCGGCGCGTTCTGCTCGCCGCCCTCGCCCAGGCCCAGTGCCATCGGCGCCATGCCGATGATCATGGCGAGCGCGGTCATCAGCACCGGGCGGAAGCGGACGAAGCCAGCCTCCAGCGCCGCCGCGACGGGATCGCCGAGCTCCTCGTAGCGCTCGCGGGCGAAGGAGATCACGAGCACGCTGTTGGCGGTGGCCACACCCATGCACATGATGGCGCCGGTGAGCGCCGGCACCGACAGCGTGGTCTCGGTCGTGAACAGCATCCAGACGATGCCGGCAAGGGCTGCCGGCAGCGCGGTGATGATCACGAACGGATCGGACCAGGATTGGAAGTTCACGACGATCAAGAGATAGATCAACACCACGGCGCCGAGCAGGCCGAACAGCAGACCGCTGAAGGCGCTATTCATGGTCTGCACCTGGCCGAGCAGCACCACGGACGAGCCCTTCGGCACCTCCTTGGCGGTCTCGGCCATCAGCTGGCGGATGTCATTGGACACCGCGCCGAGGTCGCGGCCCGACGTCGTCGCAAAGATCTGCACCAGCGACTGGATGTCGTATTGCGACACCACCGCGCTCGAGGTCGAGCGCTTGATATCGGCGATGCCGCCGAGGATCGGCGACTGCGAATTGCCGGCCGCCGTGATCGGCAGCGTCTGGAGCGCGCTGAGCGAATCGATCTGGTATTGCGGCGTCTGCATCACGATGGAGTAGGACACGCCGTTATCCGGATTGAGGTAGTAGGTCGGCGCCACCTGCGAGGAGCCGGCGAGGTTGACCACGAGGCTGTTGGTGACGTCGCGCTCGGTCAGGCCGACATATTGCGCGCGGGTGCGGTCGACATCGATGTTGAAGGTCGGATTGCTCGGCGATTGCTGGATACGCGCATCCGCAATGCCGGGAATCCGCCGGACCTTGGCCAGCAGCCTGTTGGCATAGGCGAAGTTGGCCTCGAGATTGGCGCCGCGGATTTGCAGGTCGATCGGCGCCGGCGCGCCGAAATTCAGGATCTGGCTGACGATGTCGGCCGGCAGGAAGGCGAAGCTGACGCCCGGAAACAGCCGTGGCAATTGCTCGCGCAGCACCTTCACGTGCTCTTCGGTCGGCTTGTGGCCCTCCTTGAGCTTGATCTGGATGTCGCCATCCTGCGGGCCGATCACACCGGTGTTGTTGTAGGTCATGTTGATGCCGGAGATCGGCATGCCGATGTTGTCGGTCAGCGTCTCGATCTCGCCGGGGATCAGCTTGCGGATCGCCTTCTGCACGTCGGCGAACTGGTTGGCGGTCTCCTCGACGCGGGTGCCGACCTGGGTGCGGACATGCATCAGGATGTTGCCGGCATCGACCGCGGGGAAGAAGTTGCGGCCGAGGAACGGCACCAGCGCGAAGGACGCACCGACCACGCAGAGGAAGCCGATCACGAACACCGCGCGGTGCGCCAGTGCGAGCCCGAGGAAGTTATGGTAGCCGCCGCGGATCCGCTCGAACCGGGCCTCGAAGCCGCGCTGAAACCAGACGAACGGATTGCGCGACTTCGGCGGTTCACCCTCGTGATGGACATGCGCCTGCAAGAGGTAATTCGCCATGGTCGGCACCAGCGTGCGCGACAGGATGAACGACCAGATCATCGCGAACATCACGGCTTCGGCCATCGGCACGAACAGGAAGCGCGCGACTCCGGAGAGGAAGAACATCGGCACGAACACGATGCAGATGCAGAGCAGCGAGACGAAGGCCGGCGTCACGATCTGGTTGGCGCCGTCGAGGATCGACTGCTCGACCGGCTTGCCCTGCTCGAGATGGTAGTTGATGTTCTCGATCGTCACCGTGGCATCGTCGACGAGGATGCCGACCGCGAGCGCAAGGCCGCCGAGCGTCATGATGTTCAGCGTCTCGCCGATCGCCGACAGCATGATGATGGCGCCCAGCACGGAGAGCGGGATCGAGACCGCGATGATGACGGTCGAGCGCCAGCTGCCGAGGAACAGCAGGATCATGACGCTGGTGAGCAGTGCGGCGATCACACCTTCGAAGGCCACGCCCTGGATCGCGCCGCGGACGAACACGGACTGGTCGCCGATGAAACCGATCTTCAGCGCATCCGGCATCTGGTCCTTGACGTCGATCACCTTCTGCTTGATGCCGGCGATGATATCGAGCGTCGAGGTCGCGCCCGCCTTCAGCACCATCATCAGCACCGAGCGGTTGCCGTCGACATGGACGATGTTGGTCTGCGGCGGATTGCCGTCGCGCACGGTCGCGACATCGCGGACATAAACCATCGCGCCGTTGACGGTCCTGATCGGCAGATTGCCGAGCTCGTCGATCCGAAGCGGCGAGTTGTTGAGCTGGATGTTGTACTCGAACTGGCCGATCTTCTGGGTGCCGACCGGCGTGATCAGGTTTTGGGCGGCCAGCGCGTTGGCGACGTCCTGGCCGGAGAGGCCGCGGGCCTGGAGCGCGGTCGGGTCGAGGTCGATCTGGATCTGGCGCTGCTTGCCGCCGAACGGATACGGGATCGCGGCACCAGGCACGGTGACGAGCGGCGTGCGCAGCTGGTTGATGCCGATGTCGGCGAGGTTCTGCTCGGTCAGACCATCGCCCGACAGCGCCACCTGGATGATCGGCACGGTCGAAGCCGAGTAATTCAGGATCAAGGGCGGCGTCGCGCCCGGCGGCATCTGCTTCAGCAGCGTCTGTGAGATCGCGGTGACCTGGGCGTTGGCGGTGCGGATGTCGACGGTCGGCTGGAAGAAGATCTTGATGATGCCAAAGCCGTTATAGGAATTGGCGGTGATGTGCTCGATGTCGTTGACCGTCGTCGTCAGCGCCCGCTGGAACGGCGTGGTGATGCGGCCGGACATCTGGTCCGGCGGCAGGCCGGTATACTGCCAGACCACGCCGATCACGGGGATGCGGATGTCCGGGAAGATGTCGGTCGGCGTCCGCAGCGCTGCGAGCGGTCCGATGATCAGGAGCAGGAGCGCGAGCACGACAAACGTGTAGGGTCGGCTCAGGGCAATACGGACCAGAGCAATCATTCGTCAGGCAATTCCAAAACGGGGGACAGGGAACACGCCCCCACGGTTTCCCTCAGCCCATTTACCCGAACACCGCCAAAATGGCCAACGATGCCGGGTCACGCGCGGTCAATTCCCTGCTATCGCACTGCGAAATCGCATTCCAGATATGCAGCCTCGACCTGAAGATGACCGAGACGGCTTTCAGCCATGTAAAAAGGCGGCGCCCTGAGGCGCCGCTTTCAAAATCGTTTCTGTTTCCCGGCTCAAGCCGCCCGGACGTTGGTCAAGAACTTGCTGACCTCAGTCTTTAGTCGGGTGCTGTCGTTCGACAGCATCTGCGCCGCCGACAGCACCTGTGAGGAGGCGGTACCGGTCTCGGTCGCGCCGCGCTGCACGTCGGTGATGTTGGAGGAGACCTGCTGGGTGCCCTGGGCCGCCTGCTGGACGTTACGCGCGATCTCCTGGGTGGCCGCGCCCTGCTCTTCCACCGCGGCCGCGATGGCCGAGGAGATTTCCGACAGGCGCTCGATGGTCGAGGAGATCTCCTTGATCGCGCCGACCGAATCGTTGGTCGCCGCCTGGATGCCGGAGATCTGCTGGCCGATCTCGCCGGTCGCCTTCGCGGTCTGCTCGGCGAGCGCCTTCACTTCGGAAGCGACCACCGCGAAGCCGCGGCCGGCTTCACCGGCGCGCGCCGCCTCGATGGTGGCGTTCAGCGCCAGCAAATTGGTCTGGCCGGCAATGGTGTTGATCAGCTCGACGACGTCGCCGATGCGGGAGGCCGCCTTGGACAGCTCGCTGACGCGCTCGGTGGTGGCACGGGCCTGGCCGACGGCGTCGCCGGCCATCCGCGCCGATTCCTGCACCTGACGGCTGATCTCGCCGACCGAGGAGGCCATCTCTTCGGTGGCCGAAGCCACCGACTGGACGTTGGTGGAGGCCTCTTCCGAGGCCGCGGCAACCGTGGTCGCCATCCGCTGCGAGCGGTCGGCGCTCGAGGTCAGCGTCGAGGCGGAGGCTTCGAGCTCGGTCGAGGCCGACGACACGGTCTGGACGATCTCGCCGATCATCGCTTCGAATTCGCGGGTGATGTTGTCGACGCGACGGCCGCGCTCGATCTTGGCTTCGGCATCGGCCGCAGCGGCCTCGTCGGCCGCCTTCTTGGCGATCAGCGCCTCCTTGAAGATCTGGAGCACGTCGGCCATGGCGCCGATCTCGGTCTTCTCGCCGCGGTGCGGCACCTCCGCGGAGAGGTCGCCCTTGCCCAGCGCCTGCATCGGCCGGGTGATCGAATCGATGCCGCTGGAGACATCGTGGACGAGATAGAAGCCGACGCCGATGCCGACAACAACGGCGGCTCCGAGGATCATCGCAACCAGCATGAAGGCGTAATAATAGGTGTCGGAAGCGTCCGCGGAGGCCTGATCGCCACCCTTGGTGTTGAGCTCGATGTCCTTGGCCAGGATGGCGTCGGCCTCGAGCCCGATCTTGTTGACCGTCTTGGTGTTCAGCTCGTGCGCCTCGTGCGGGATCTTGCCGGCCTCCTGACGCGACAGCGCCATAACCTCCTGGGTACCCTTCTTGTAGTCATCCCAGGTCTTGGACCACTGGTTGTAGAGCGCGCGCTCCTCGGGCGAGGTGATCATCCCCTCGTAGGACCTGCGGAACTTGGTGTTGGCCTCGACCACGGTCGCGAGCGTCTTCTCCGCTGCGAGCTTCTCCTCCAGCGTCTCCGCCAGCATGTGCTCGCGAATGACGTTGCGGTAGGTGATGACGCCGGCCCGGAGGTCGCCAATCACGCGCACGCTGGGCATCCAGCTCGTGGTGATGTCGACCGTGTTGGTATTCATCGACCGCATCTTCATGACGGCGAGCAGGCCCATGCCGGACATCGCGACCAGTAGGAACGCCACGACACTGATGATCTTGGCGCGGATGGAGATCTTGGCGAGCATAACAGGTCTCTTTTTGCTGGGCGCGGTCGCGCGTCCCTAAATGAGTCAACCAAAGGGGCGGCGCCGACATCCAACAACAAAGCGACTGAGCAGTTGTTAACTACGACTCCGTACGAGTACGGAACCTTAAAGAAGTGAACGAGGGACTAAGAATGTCCTGCGCTCAGCGCATGAGCCCAAGCGCATCCGAGAAAAATTCCGGCCCACCGAAATTTCCCGACTTCAAAGCGAGCAGCATGTCGCCGCTCGTGCCCCCTACTGCGCGCAAGACCGGGACGCCGGCAGCTATCTCTGCGCCGACCAGAAACCCGGGAATCCTCAACCGGTCAACGACAGCGCCGGAGGTCTCACCGCCGGCGACGACCAAACGTCGCACCCCCGATTTCACGAGATTTTCTGCGATATCGGCCATCGTCTGCTCGATCGCGTGCCCCGCCGCGTCGCGGCCGTGGCGCGCCTGGAGTGCGGCAACCTGATCCGGCGTCGCGCTCGATGCGATCAGCACCGGACCTTCGGCCAGTCTCGGGCTCGCCCAGTCCAGGGCGCGCTGCGCCTCGCCCACTCCCGTAAGAATACGGTCCGGATCGAGATGGAGCACCGGCATGGCGCGCTCAGCGCTGGCGATCTGATGAAGCGTCGCCTGCGAGCAGCTTCCCGCAAGGCATGCCGCCGGCCCGCCGACCGCGGCACCGGGCCCGCCGCTTGCCGCGGTCGATTTGATCTTGCCCGTCGAGACCAGCGCGCGCGCCAGCCCCAGGCCGATGCCGGAGGCGCCGACCGACAGCCGATGCTGGGCGGCAACGAGGCCGATGGTCTCGAGGTCGCGATCGAACACGGCGTCAATGATCGCAGCGCCAATACCCTTGCCGGCAAGCTCGGCAACACGCGCCCGCACGGCGTCCGCCCCACGCGTGACGGTGGCGAGGTCAACGAGGCCGATCTGCGTCCTGCTCTGGCGCGCCAGCACGCGCACCAGGTTGGAATCGCGCATCGGGTTGAGCGGATGGTCCTTCAGCGAGCTCTCGTTCAGCGGCACGGCGCCGACGAACAGATTGCCCTGGTAGACGGTGCGTCCGGTCTCCGGGAAAGCCGGCGTCACCAGCACGGCGGCCTCGCCACAATCGGCGCGCAGCGCATCCATCACCGGGCCGATATTGCCGACATCGGTGGAATCGAAGGTCGAGCAGATCTTGAACAGCACGTGGCCCGCGCCGCGGCTGCGCAGCCATGTCTCGGCGGCGCGCGAGCGCGAGACGGCAAGCCCCGCCCCGATCGAGCGGCTCTTCAGCGACACCACGACGGCGTCGACCTCGGGCAGCGCGAGATCGTCCGCGGGTACGCCGATGGTCTGCACCGTGCGCAGGCCGGCGCGCGTCAGCGTGTTGGCGAGGTCGGAGGCGCCGGTATAGTCGTCGGCGATACAGCCCAATGCGAGCGTCACGGCTTCACTCCCGCATAGGGCTTGAACCAGGCAAGGCCATCATTGGTCTTGCCACGCGGATTGTACTCGCAGCCGACGAAGCCGGCATAGCCGAGCCGGTCGAGCTCGGCGAACAGGAACGGATAGTTCAGTTCCTCACCATCGGGCTCATTGCGCGAGGGAATGCTGGCGATCTGGATGTGACCGATGATCGGCATCATCTCGCGCAGCCGCATGGTGACGTCGCCATGGATGATCTGGCAGTGATAGATGTCGAACTGGAGCTTCAGGTTCGGAAGCCGCAACTCCTGGATCAGGTCGCGGGCGAAACCGAAATCGTTGAGGAAATAGCCGGGCACATTGCGTGCATTGATCGGCTCGATCACGATGTCGATGCCGTGCGGCGCGAAGAATTCCGCCGCCCACGCCACCGACTTGTAGAAAGCCTCGATCGCGACACGCTCGCCGCGATTGGCGATGCCGGCCATCAGATGCAGGCGCTTGACACCGGTGGCCTTGGCGTAAGGCAGCGCCGTCTCCAGGCTCGCCTTGAGATCGGCGAAGCGCGCCGGCAGCGCGGCAAAGCCCTTCTCGCCGGCATTCCAGTCGCCCGGCGGCAGGTTGAACAGCGCCTGGGTCAGGCCGTTGCGCTTGAGCCGCTCGCCGACCGCTTCGGCCGGATGCTCATAAGGAAAGAGAAACTCGACGGCGGTGAAGCCGGCCTCGGCGGCCGCATCGAAGCGGTCGAGGAACGGCACCTCGGTGAACATCATCGAGAGGTTGGCGGCGAAACGGGGCATTGGAATCCTCTTCTACTTGTCGCCGGGAAGTTTGACGCCGGTGACCTGCGCATACATCCGCGCCACCGAGGCGTCATCGTCGCGGCCCATGCCGGCGGCTGATGTCATCAGGAACATCTGGAGCGCTGCGGCGGACACCGGCACCGGAAATCTGGCGCTGCGTGCCATGTCCTGGATGATGCCGAGGTCCTTGACGAAGATCTCGACCGCACTGCGCGGCGTGTAGTCGCCATCGAGCACATGCGGCATGCGGTTCTCGAACATCCAGGAATTGCCGGCCGACGCCGTGATCACCTCATAGACCTTGCGGATGTCCAGGCCCTGCTTGGCCGCGAACGCGATCGCTTCCGAGGCGGCAGCAATATGCACGCCGGCGAGAAGCTGGTTGATCATCTTGAACGCGGCGCCCTGCCCTGCGGCGTCGCCGAGCTCGTAGAGCTTTGCAGCCATGGCATCGAGCGCGGGCCGCGCTTTTGCAAATGCCACCGGACTACCGGAAGCGAGGATCGTCAGCTCGCCTTGCGCCGCGCGCTGCGCGCCGCCGGAGATCGGTGCATCCAGATAGTGCCGGCCGGTCGCCTCGATCTGTTTTGCGAGTCGACGAGCCACATCTGGATCCATCGTGGCGGAGGACACGAACACGCTGTCCTTCGGCATGGTCTCGGCGACGCCATCCTTGCCGAACAGGATGGTCTCGGTCTGCGCGGCATTGACGACGACGCTGACGACAATGTCGGCGCCCTTGGCTGCTTCGGCCGGCGTCTTCGCGCCCGCGCCGCCGTCCTTGACGAAGCGCGCCACGGCATCGGCCGAGACGTCGCAGCCGGTCACGGCATGGCCGGCACGCTTCAGCGAGGTCGCCATGCCAAAGCCCATCGAGCCGAGCCCGATGATTGCGATGCGCTGATTCTGTGGCGGAGAGGCGGACATGCAACTGATCCTTGCGAACGTTTCCCGGACGGCCGGCCTTGGCGGCGGCTCACTGACCCGAATAACACGGCTTGGCCGCGCTGCCAAAGCGTGAGACAAAAAGGCATGACGGCCATGAGAACTGAAACGAGCAACGAGACAAGGCTGCGTGAGGACATCTGCCGCTTCGGACGCTCCCTGTTCGAACGCGGGCTGACGCCGGGCTCCTCCGGCAATATCAGCGTCAAGCTCGATGACGGCGGCTGGCTGGTGACGCCAACCAACGCCTCGCTCGGCTTTCTCGATCCGGCGAAGCTCTCACGGTTGGACGATCAGGGCCGGCTGGTGTCGGGCGATGCCCCGACCAAGGAAGTTCCGCTTCACACCGCGCTCTATGACACGCGCGGCAGCGCACGCGCGATCGTGCATCTGCACTCGACCCATTCGGTCGCGCTCTCGATGCTGCCCGAGATCGACCCGCGCGCCGCGCTGCCACCGATGACGGCCTATTACCTGATGAAATGCGGCGCCACCGCGCTTGTGCCCTATTACCGCCCCGGCGATCCCGCGGTGGCGGACGCGATCAAGGGGCTGGCGGGGAAATACTCGTCCGTGCTGCTCGCCAATCACGGCCCGGTCGTTGCCGGCGATACGCTGGAGGCCGCGGTGTTCGCGACCGAGGAGTTGGAAGAGACGGCGAAGCTGTATCTGCTGCTGCGCGGGATGAACCCGCGCTATCTGTCGCCGGAGCAGGTAACGGATCTGGTGAAAGTATTCGGAGTGGCGTTGCCGGAGCATGGGCACCGGCATTGAGCCCCCGGCTCTCGCCTGGTCATTGCGAGCGAAGCTCGCAATGACGGGTGTGGCTACAGCCCCAGATACGCCTTGCGCACGTCCGGATTGCCCTTGATCTCCGCCGCCGGCCCCTGCATCAGCACGCGGCCGGTCTGGAGAATGTAGGCGCGGTCGGCGATCTCGAGGCACTCGGCCATGCGCTGCTCGACGATCAGCACGGTCATGCCGGCGTCGCGGATGCGCAAGACAGCCTGAAAGATTTCATCCACCAGCTTCGGCATGATGCCTTGCGACGGCTCATCCAGCATCAACAGCCGCGGGCGGGTCATCAGCGCGCGGCCGATCGCGAGCATCTGCTGCTCGCCGCCGCTTAGCGTCTCGGCGCGCTGCTCGAGACGTTCGGACAGGCGCGGGAACAGCTGGAAGACGAGATCGAGCGGCGCCTCGCGATCCGCCTCGCCGCGGTAGAGATAGCTGCCGAGGCGAAGATTGTCGCGCACGGACAGGCGCGGGAACAGGCGGCGGTTCTCCGGCACATAGGCGATGCCGGTCGCCGTGATGTGATGCTGCGCCATGCCGTCGAGGCGCTTGCCGTCGAAGGTCACGGTGCCCGAACGCGGACGCTCGGCGCCGGCGATGGATTTGAGCAGCGTCGACTTGCCCGCGCCGTTGGCGCCGGCGACGCAGACGATCTCGCCCTTGGTGACTTCGATGCTGACCGCGGAGATCGCGACCAGGCCCTGATAGGCGGTCGTGACCTCATGCACCGACAGCATGACGATCTCCCAGATATGCGCTGATCACCTTGGGATCGCGGACGACCTCAGTGGGCTTGCCCTCGACCAGCACCTTGCCGAGGTCGAGCACGATGGCGCGGTCGACCAGCGGCATCACGATCTCCATGACATGCTCGACCATCAACACGGTGATGCCGGCATCGCGCACCTTGCGCACCAGCGCGACGCCGGTCTGCGCCTCGGTCGGCGTGAGGCCGGTGAGGACCTCGTCGAGCAACAGCAGTTTCGGTTCGGTCGCAAGTGCGCGGGCGACTTCGAGGCGGCGCTTCTCGGCCGGCACGAGGTCGCTCGCGAGCACGTCGGCGCGGGCGGCAAGCCCGGTGAACTCCAGCACCTCATACGCTTTCCGGCGCGCCACGCGCATCACGGTGTTGCGCACCAAGGCACCGACGATGACGTTGTCGATCACGGTCATGGTCTCAAAGCTCTTGACGACCTGGAAGGTACGCCCGACGCCGCGCTGGCAGCGCTCGGCTGCCGGCAATTTGGTGACATCCTCGCCGTCGAACCAGATCGAGCCTTGCGTGGGCGGCAGCACGCCGGCGATGAGGTTGAACAGCGTCGACTTGCCGGCGCCGTTGGGGCCGATCAGGCCGACGATCTCGCCGCGGCCAACCGAGATCGAGACATCGCTGTTGGCGACGAGGCCGCCGAAACGTTGCCAGACGCCGCGGGTTTCAAGGAGCGCGGTCATCGCGTGGCTCCTTTCGCTTTTGAACGTGAGAACAGGCTGACCAGGCCTTGCGGCAGCGCCAGCGAAATCGCCACGATCAGTGCGCCGTAGACGATGAGGTCGACGCCGCGGCCGGAGCCGCCGATATAGGAGCGCGTCAGCTCCGTCATCGGGATCAGGATGGCCGCCCCCAGCACAGGTCCCCATAGGGTGCCGATACCGCCGAGCACCGCGGGCAGCGCCATCAGGAGCGAGAACTGGAAGCCCATCACGCTTTCAGGATCGATATACGAGAGAAACTGCGCATAGAAGGCGCCGCCGACGGCGACGAGGAAGGCGGAGACGGCTGCCGCACCCATCTTGGAGTTGAACACGACGACGCCGAGACTTTCGGCCGCTTCCGGATTATCCTTCACCGCGCGCCACCAGAAACCCCATTTGGAATCCTCCAGCCACCAGGTGACGAACCAGGCGAGGCTGCACAGCGCCAGCGCGAAATAGAAATATGGCAGCTTGCTGCGCAGGAACTGGAATTTCAGCCAGCTGTCGCCGCGCACGGGAATGGTGATGCCCATTGCAGCCCCCGCCCATTCCCAGTTCTGGAACAGCAGCAGGCCGATCTCGGCGATGACGATGGTCGCGATCACGAAGTAATGGCCGCGCAGGCGGAAGAAGGGATAGCCGAGCCCCATCGCGATCACGGCCGCGATCGCGCCGCCGGCGAGCATACCGAACCAGGGCAACACGCCGAACTTGGTGAACAGGAGCTCGGTGGTGTAGGCGCCGATGCCGAAATAGAGCGCGTGGCCGAGCGAGATCTGCCCGCAATAGCCGGACAGGATATTCCAGCTCTGCGACAGCGCCGCATACATCAGGGTCAGGATCAGGATGTTCTGGACGTAGACGTCCTTGATGAGCAGCGGCGCGAGCGCGGCCAGCGCGACCAGCACCGCGGCGATGATGAGGTCGCGGCGGCGCCGCGCGGCAAAATTCTTGTCCATCACATCGACCCGAACAGGCCGCGCGGCCTGATGAAGACGACGAGCAGATAGACGGCATAGATGCCGACCGATTTCAGCGAGGGCGGCAGTACCAGCGCAGTGGTCGCTTCGACCAGGCCGACGATGATGCCGCCGGCGAAGGCGCCGAACACGCTGCCGAAGCCGCCGAGCGCCACCGTGACATAGGCGATCAGCGCAAAGGACGCGCCGACGTCGGGATAGATGTAGAAAAACACCGCCATGATCGCACCGGCGAGTCCGACCAGCGCCGCGCCAAGGCCCCAGCCGAACGCGAACACGCGGTTCTTGTCGATGCCGACGAGTGCGACCGCACCGGGATCTTCGCGGGTGGCTTCGATCGCGCGGCCAAAATCGGTGCGGTGGATGAAGAAGTAGAGGCCGCCGAACGCTGCGATCGAGACCAGCGCACCGACCAGCTGCGGCTCCGGCAGGAAGATGCCGGCGATCGAGATGGTTTTGCCGCCGATCCAGGACTGCGGAATGCTGCGGTAGTCCGGCGTGAAGAAGAACTGCGCCAGCCCGCGCATCACGATGGCCAAGCCAAAGGTCGTGAAGATCTGGACCATGCCGGCATTGGCCTTGGCCCGCATGGCGAAGCGTACAATCAAAAGATAGATCACCGCTCCGAACACGAACATCGCCGCTGCGACCAGCGGCGCCGACAGCAAGGGATCGATGGCGAAGAACGAGAACAGGAAGAACGACACGTACATCGCGATCATCAGGAACTCGCCATGGGCGAAGTTCGTGACGTCCATCAGGCCGAAGATCAGCGCGAGGCCGACCGCGATCAGCCCGTAGAGCAGGCCCATCAGAAGGCCGCTGGCGAGACTTTGGATAATGGCTTGGGCTGTCACCTCTAGTCCCCCGTTCGAAATGTCATCGTTTGCTCCGTCATTGCGAGCGAAGCGAAGCAATCCAGAATCTCACCGTGGAGACGCTGGATTGCTTCGTCGCTTCGCTCCTCGCAATGACGAGGCTCGTGCGACGATCTCGATTTATTCCCCTACTCCCGCGACCTTACTTCATCGGCCAGATCGCCTCGGCGATCGCGGCCTGCGGCGGGAAGATGGTGACGAACTTGCCGCCGACATATTGCAGCAGCACCGGGTCGGCGTCGTTGTTCTGGCCCATCTCGTCGAACTTCACGCGCTTCCAGGGCATGATGGTCTGCTCGCCCGGGATGTCGGTGGCGGCCAGCGCGTCGCGGATCTTCTCGCCGTCGGTCGACTTGGCGCGGCTGATGGCGTCGGCCAGCACGATCAGGCCCATGAACTGGCGAGAGGTGAGGTCATTGAGATCCTTGCCCGACTTCGCCTTGAACATGTCGTTGACCTTGCCGACCATCGGGCGCTTCTGCGCGAGGTCGAGCGAGAAGGTGCCGCGCGAGATCACGCCCTCGAGCTTGTCGCCGACGGCGTCGTAGAGCGCCTTCTCGGAGAAGCCGGCGTCCTGCGCCACGATCGCATTCGGCTTGTAGCCGAGCTCGGCCATGGTCTTGACCAGCAAAATGCCGTCGGTGGTGTAGCTCGAGGGCATCAGCACGTCGGCATTGGCGGTCTTGAGCTGCTGCACCTCGGCCGACAGCGACGGCGAATTGGCGCGGTACTTGATGTCGGAGACGATCTTGTAGCCGCGCTCGCCGGCGATCTTGGCCTGCGCATTGCCGGAATCGGTGCCGAAGATGGTGTCCTCGTGGAACAGCGACAGCGTCTCGATCTTGGTGCCCTTCTTCTTCAAGGCATCGAAGAAGTCGAACATCGCGGCCGAGTACATCTCGTCATGCGGCGAGGCACGGAAGTAGTATTTGAGGCCGCGCCGATGCAGGCTCGGCGAGGAGTTGTCGGCGGACACGAACGGAATCTGGTAGCGCTCGCAGATCTGGCTGACGGTGACGGCGACCGCGCTCTGATAGGTGCCGATGATGGCGCAGACCTTCTCCTGCGTGATCAGGCGCTCGGCTTCGGCGCGGCCCTTCTGGGGATCGGCTTGGTGGTCGGCGAACACGAGGCGCACCTTGGCGCCGCCGAGGCCCGGCAGGCCCTCGCCCTTCGCCAGCGGCAGGTCGAAATCACTGTCCTTGTTGATGACCTCGAGCGCGGTCTCATAGGCCTTCTGCGCGTCGACGCCCTGCTGGGCGCTGCCGCCCGAGAACGGATAGATGACGCCGATCACGACTTCCGAGGTTTGGGCACGTGCCGCTAGCGGCACCAGCGCGGCGGTAGCGGTCGCACCTAACAAAACGTCGCGGCGAGTGATCGTCATGGGTGAATTTTCCTGTTACTGAATTTTGCGCGTATCGAATGAAGCGATTGGTGGAGAGCGTAAAGCCTGAAGAAGCAGCAAATGCTGCCCACTAAATCACGGCCATGGTCCTGTTCTTCAGATCGGTGACCAGCATCAGGCCCGGCGAATGCGTGATCGCGAACGGCAGCTTGGCGGCGTTGATCACCGATTGCGGCGTGACGCCGCAGGCCCAGAACACCGGGATCTCGTCATCGGCAACCGGCACCGGATCGCCGTAATCGGGCTTGGCGATGTCCTTGATGCCGATCAGATGCGGATGACCGAGATGCACGGGCGCGCCGTGCACGGCGGGATAGCGCGAGGTGATCTGCACGGCGCGGATCGCATCGGCCGGCTTGAACGGACGCATCGACACCACCATCGGCCCCGCGAACGGGCCGGCCTCGCCGCAGGCGATGTTGGTGCGGTACATCGGCACGCGCACGTTCTGCTCGATGTGGCGGATCGGCATCCCCTCGTCGAGCAGTGCCTCTTCGAATGAGAACGAGCAGCCGAGCACGAAGGTCACGAGATCGTCGCGCCAATGCTTCGTCACATCGGTCGGCTCGTCGACGACTTCGCCATCGCGCCAGACGCGATAGCGCGGCACGTCGGTGCGGATGTCGAGATCGGCGCCGAGCGCGGGAATGTGCGGGCTGCCGACATCGGACATGCCGATGATCGGGCACGGCTTTGGATTGAGCTGGCAAAAGCGGTGGAAGGCGCTGGCGTATTCCGCCGGCAGGATCGCCAGATTGCCCTGGACGAAGCCGGGGGCGACCCCGGCCGTGGAACCGACCGCACCGCCGCGATAGGCGAGCCGCGCCTGGCGGCTCGGGAGAGTGTCGGGCGTTTCAGTTTGCTGCACTGCCACCAAAACAGTCATGTGATCGACCTGCCTATAAACTCGACAAAGACAGCCAACACCAAGCGTGCTATAAAGTCTAATCTTCCTTTCTAATCAAGATCGATAAATTTGATTTATCGATTAGGAAAATCCTTCCAATGCTGGACTTTAGATCGATCGAGACATTCCTCTGGGTTGTGAAGCTCGGCAGCTTTCGCGGCGCCGCAGCACGGCTCAATACGACCCAGCCGGCGATCTCCCAGCGCATCGCCCAGCTCGAGCGCGAGATGGGCGTCAAGCTCCTGAACCGCGATCATCGCGTGGCTTCGCCGACCCCGAGCGGCCGCCAGATGATGGTCTATGCGGAGAAGCTGATCGGCCTGCGCGCCCAGATGATGGCCGAGATCGGCGACCGATCCGCGATGCGCGGCGTGATGCGTCTCGGCGTCGCCGAGACCATCGTGCACACCTGGCTGCCGCGTCTCGTGAAGAGCATGAACGAGATCTATCCGAACCTGTCGCTAGAGATCGAGGTCGATATCACGCCGAACCTCACTGCGCGCCTGCTTGCGCAGGAGATCGAGCTTGCCTTCGTGGTCGGACCGCTGTCGGCAGCCGGCGTGCACAATCGCGTGCTCGCAGACTATCCGATCGGCTTTCTCGCAAGCCCCTCGCTCGGACTCGGCAAGGGCCCGGTGACGCCAGCGGAGCTCGCAAGGTTTCCGATCATCACCTTCCCGCGCAAGACCAAGCCTTACGAGGTCGTGCGTGAGGTGTTCGACCGGCCGGAGCTGCCGCCGATCCGCCTGCATGCATCGGCTTCGCTTGCGACCGTCATCCACATGGCGGTCGAAGGGCTCGGCATCGCCGTGATCCCCGACGCGATCGTCGAGAACGAGCTCGCCGACGGGCGGCTGCAACTGCTCGACACCGATCTCGAAATCGCGCCGCTGACGTTCACCGCAAGCTGGCTCGCCTCACCCGACGTCGTGGCGGTGCAGCGGGTCGCCGAGCTTGCATGTCAGATTGCGCAGAGCAGCCTCGCGGTTGACGCGCCCGCGCTGGCGGGTCATTGAAAAAGGCGCCGGACAAAAGAGAGACTTGCTGCATGAGCCGAGCCGCCACCAATCTGCAAATCGATTCCGCCCGCCTCTGGGGCTCCATCCACGAGACCGCGCAATTCGGCGGGACAGCCAAAGGCGGCGTGCGGCGGCTGACATTGAGCAGCGAAGACAAGCAGGTGCGTGACTGGTTCCGCAAGGCTTGCGAGGACGCCGGCCTCGAAGTGCATGTCGACGCGCTCGGCTCGCAGTTCGGCCTGCGCAAGGGCCGCGACATGTCGAAGCTGCCCGTCGGCATCGGCTCGCATCTCGACACGCAACCGACCGGCGGCAAATACGACGGCATTCTGGGGACGCTCGGCGCGCTCGAAGTGATCCGCACGCTGAACGACGCCGGCATCGAGACGGATGCACCGATCTGCGTCGTCAACTGGACCAACGAGGAAGGCTCGCGCTTTGCGCCTGCCATGATGGCTTCCGCCGCCTACGTCGGCGATTTCACCACCGACGACATCCTCTCGCGCAAGGATATCGAGGGCACGACTGTCGGCCAGGCGCTGGACCGCATCGGCTATCGCGGCGACAAGCCGGTCGGTTTCCAGAAGCTCGGCTGCTTCGTCGAGCTGCACATCGAGCAGGGTCCGATCCTGGAAGCCGAGGGCAAGACCATCGGCGTGGTCGATTCCGGCCAGGGCGTGCTCTGGTACGACGGCAAAATCTCCGGCTTCGAGAGCCATGCCGGCTCGACGCCGATGCCGCTGCGGCGCGATGCGCTCGCAACACTGTCCGAGATCGTGCTGGCGATGGAGGCGATTGCCAGGAAGCACGGGCCCAACGCAGTCGGCACCATTGGCGAAGCCGTGATCGCAAATCCCTCACGCAACGTCATTCCCGGCGAGATCGCTTTCACCATGGACTGCCGCAGCGCCGATGGCGCCATCATGGACGCGCTCGACCGCGACCTGCGGGCCGCCATCGCCGAAATCGCCGCGCGCCGCAAGGTCGAGGTCAAGATCGACCTGGTCTGGCGCAAGCCGCCGACGCATTTCGATCCCAAGCTCATCGCAGCAGTGGAGAACGCGGCGAAGACGCTCGGCTTTTCCTCTCGCCGCATCACCTCAGGCGCCGGCCACGACGCCTGCAACCTCAACACCATCATGCCGGCTGCGATGGTGTTCGTGCCGTGCAAGGACGGTATCAGCCATAACGAGCTGGAGGACGCCACGCAGCCCGACTGCGCCGCCGGCACCAACGTGCTGATGCATACCGTGCTGGCGATCGCCGGCGTCGCGTCCTGATCGGAGATGGACATGCGCGGAGTTTTCGTCGACGCCAATGAAGCGCTCGCATTGATCATGGAGCGGCTGGAGAAGCCGGGCGATCCCAAGGTGCGGATCCACAGGGATCCCGACATCAAGCCGGAGCAATATCCCGAGATCCTCGACGGCGCCGAGATCGCGATCGTCGACCACACCGCGCTGCCGACCGAAGTCGCGAGGAATTGCACGGGCCTCAAGCACGTCGTGTTCCTCGGCACCGGCGCGCGCAGCTACATGAATCCGGAAGAGCTCGCCGAGCTCGGCATCTCCGTGCACCTGATCAAGGGTTATGGCGACACGGCTGTCGCCGAATCCGCGATCGCGCTGATGTGGGCCTCGGCCCGCGTCATCGCGATGATGGATCGCGAGATGCGCGCGGGCTTCTGGCTGCGCGAGGACGGCATGCAGCTCACCGGCAAGACGCTCGGCCTGATCGGCTTCGGCGGCATCGCAGCCGAGGTCGCGCGTATCGCGTCTGGCAGCGGCATGAAGGTAATCGCCTGGAATCGCTCGCCGAAGAGTTTTCCGGGCGTGGAATTCACCGATCTCGACACGTTGCTGGCGAAGAGCGACGTGGTGTCGCTGCATTTGCTGCTCAACGACGAAACCCGTGGCATGATCACGCGCGAGAAGATTTTTGCGATGAAGCCCGGCGTCATTCTCATCAACACCGCGCGCGCCGCGGTCGTCGACGAGCAAGCGATGATCGACGCGCTGAAATCGGGCCACATTCGCCATGCCGGTCTCGATGTCTTCAACATCGAGCCGCTGCCCGTCGATCATCCGCTGACCAAGCTGCCGAACGTGACACTGTCGGCGCATTCGGCCTTCCGAACGCCGGAAGCCAGCGAGAACCTGATTGAAGCGGCCCTGGTCCACTGCCGCCGGATCGTGAAAGGATAAGAGCAACGACAATGGCCGATTATCGCACCATCAAGGCAGAGCCGCTCACCAATGTCGTCCGCGCTATCGTCAAGGCGGGCGGATCCGCCGACCGCGAAGCCGAGCTCGTATCGACCAACCTCGTCGAGGCCAATCTCAAAGGACATGACTCGCACGGCGTCGGCATGATCCCGCGCTATGTCCAGAGCGTCACCAACGGCGGCCTCGCCGTGAACCAGCACGTCAAGATCGTGCTCGACACCGGCCCGCTTCTCACCCTCGACGGCCTCATCGGCTATGGCCAGGTGATCGGCCATGAAGCGATGGAGCTGGCGGCGGAGCGCGCCAAGAGCAACGGCGTCTGTCTGGTCGGCCTCTCCAACGCGCACCACATCGGCCGCATCGGCCATTGGGCCGAGCAGTGCATCGACCACGGGCTGGTCTCGATCCACTTCGTCAATGTGATCTCGCGCCCGATCGTGGCGCCCTGGGGCGGCAGCGATGCGCGTCACGGTACCAACCCGTTCTGCGTCGGCATCCCGCGCAGGGGCAAGGACCCGATCGTGCTCGACTTCGCCACCAGCAGGATCGCGCAAGGCAAGACCCGCGTCGCCCACAACAAGGGTGACGCGCTCGAGCCCGGCACCATCATCGACAATGAAGGCGAGCCCACCGTCAACCCGCGCTACACCGTGATCCCGCCGTACGGCGCCATCCTGCCGTTCGGCGAGCACAAGGGTTCAGGGCTCGCGCTGGTGTGCGAAATCCTCGGCGGCGCGCTCTCCGGCGGACAGGTGGTCAAGGGCCCATCCGACGGCAAGTACAACGTCCTCAACGGCATGCTTTCGATCGTCATCGATCCCGGCAAGCTCGGCACCGGCGAGAACCTCGCGCGCGAAGTCGAGAGTTTTGTTGCCTGGCACACCGGCTCGCCGCCCGGCCCCGGTGTCGACAAGATCAAGATCGCCGGCGAACCCGAGCGCGAGACCAAGACGAAGCGCCTTGTCGAAGGCATTCCGGTTGATCCGACCACTTGGCAGGATATTCTGGAGGCCGGGAAGAAGTTTGGGCTGGATCAGGCCGCGATCGAGAAGATCGCGGGCTGATCGGAGCTGCGGATGCTCGCCACCCTCTCTCCGCAAGGAAAGAAGACGAGCGCGCCGCGATTTCGGAATAATCGCATTATGCCCCTGTTTTGCCCGACAAGTCAATCCGCCTCGCCGGCTGCCAGCGCAAGTCCCTGATTCCGTTGTCCCCGCTACTGTGCATGGGGTTGTTTTCACGCTTTTTGCTTGGCCGCCTAGTCCACCATGTCCGCGACCGCCTTGCCGCAGGCTGTGGTGTCGGCGTTGCCGCCGAGATCCTTGGTGCGCAGCGTGCGTTCGGCGAGCGTGCGTTCGATCGCGTCGACGATCGAGCGACCCGCTTCCTTCTCGCCGAGATGCTCGAACATCATCGCGCCCGACCAGATCGCACCGATCGGATTGGCGATGCCCTGCCCCGCGATGTCCGGCGCCGAGCCGTGCACCGGCTCGAACACCGAGGGGAAATCGCCTTCGGGGTTGATGTTGCCTGACGGCGCGATGCCGATGGTGCCGGTGCAGGCAGGGCCGAGATCGGACAGGATGTCACCGAACAGATTGGAGCCGACCACGACATCGAACCAGTCCGGGTGCAGCACGAAGTTCGCAGTGAGAATGTCGATGTGGTACTTGTCCCACTTCACGCCCGGAAACTTCTTGGCCATCGCCTCCACGCGCTCGTCCCAATAGGGCATGGTGATGGAGATACCGTTGGACTTGGTCGCCGAGGTCAGATGCTTCTTCGGCCGCGACTGGGCGAGCTCGAAGGCGAACTTCAGAATACGGTCGACGCCGGTGCGGGTCATCACCGTCTGCTGCGTCACGAACTCGCGGTCGGTGTCCGGGAACATGCGGCCGCCGACGGAGGAATATTCGCCTTCGGTGTTCTCGCGCACCACCCAGAAATCGATGTCGCCGGGCTTGCGGCCCGCAAGCGGCGACGGCACGCCGGGCATCAACCGCACGGGGCGCAGGTTCACGTACTGGTCGAACTCGCGGCGGAACTTGATCAGCGAGCCCCACAGCGAGATGTGGTCCGGAATCTTGGCCGGCCAGCCGACCGCGCCGAAGTAGATCGCGTCGTGCTTGCCGATCTTCTCCTTCCAGTCGTCCGGCATCATCTGGCCGTGCTTCGCGTAGTAGTCGTAAGACGAGAAGTCGAAATGATCAAAATGCAAGGCGACCCCGTGCTTCTTCGCGGCCGCCTCCAAAACGCGCAGGCCCTCCGGCATCACTTCCTTGCCGATGCCGTCGCCGGGGATGACTGCGATCCGGTATTGCTTCTTGCTCATCGAGAACGTCCCTTGTTGGTCCGGCAGCCGCCGCCTTTTTGACCGCACTGCAATGGACCAAACTCGGCGGCAGTGCAACGCTGCACTGCAATGTTGACCATGGCGCGGCCGAGCGCCTACTGATTTCATCCTGTTCCCATCCTGCGAGTACCCCCATGGATCTGCATCTGCGTGGCAAGCGCGTCCTGATCACGGGCGCGTCCAAGGGCATCGGCGCAGCCGCTGCCGAGGCGTTTGCCGAGGAAGGCGCTCACCTCCTGCTCGCCGCCCGCAGTGGCGACCAGCTCAAGGCGCTGGCCGACCGCCTGCGTTCCGCGCATCAGATCGATGCCGCCACGAGCGTCGTCGACCTGCGCAAGGCCGAGGACATCACGCGGCTCGCCAAGGAAGCCGCCGACATCGACGTCCTCGTCAACAACGCCGGCGACATCCCCGGCGGCTCGGTCGACAAGATCGACGAGGCGACCTGGCGGCACGCCTGGGAACTGAAAGTGTTCGGCTACATCAACCTGACGCGGCAGATCTACGCGCAGATGAAGGCCAAGGGCGGCGGCGTCATCGTCAACGACATCGGTGCTGCCGGCGAAAAGTTCGACGCCAATTACATCTGCGGCAGCGCCGGCAATGCCGCGCTGATGGCCTTCACCCGCGCGCTCGGGGGAAAAAGCCTCGCTGACAACGTCCGCGTGGTCGGCATCAATCCTGGCCCGGTCGGCACCGACCGCCACGTCACGCTCCTCAAGACCCGCGCAAAGCACCAGTTCGGCGACGAGAGCCGCTACAGGGAATTCCAGAAAGGCCTGCCGCTCGGCCGCCCCGCGCATGCGCGCGAGATCGGTGACCTCATGGCGTTCCTGGCGTCGGATCGCGCCGGCTATACGTCGGGCGTGATCTATACGGTGGATGGCGGCATCAGTGCTGGGTGGGGTTAAAGTCTATCCTCGTCATTGCGAGCGAAAAGCAAGTAAGCCTTAGGAGTAGAGTACTTGTCTCAAGAGTTGATCCGCGAAACGGCTTGCACCGTCGTCGATAAGCTGCGCTCCGGCGACATTTCTCCACTCGAGCTGCTGGACGTGGTGGAGAAGCGCATTGCCGAGGTCGACGGCAAGGTCAACGCGCTGCCGACGCTGTGCTTCGATCGCGCGCGCACCCATGCGAAAGCGCTGATGCAGAAGCCAGCCGGCGCGCGCGGGCTGCTCGCGGGCCTGCCGGTGCCGATCAAGGATCTCACTGACGTTGCCGGCGTGCTGACCACGCAGGGCTCGCCGATCTTCAGGGATAACATCCCCACGAAATCCGACCTCATGGTCGAGCACCTCGAGGCCAACGGCGCGGTGGTTTACGCCAAGTCGAACACGCCGGAATTCGGCGCCGGCGCCAACACCTTCAACGAAGTGTTCGGTGCAACTCTCAATCCCTGGGATACGAGGAAATCAGCGGCCGGCTCCTCCGGCGGCGCCGCCGCGGCGCTCGCCACCGGCATGGCCTGGCTAGCCCAGGGCTCCGACATGGGCGGCTCCTTGCGCAGCCCCGCGGCTTTCTGCGGCGTCGTCGGCATGCGGCCGAGTATCGGTCGCGTCGCACGCACCCCCAAATCGGGTATCGATCGCAATCTCGGCGTCGTCGGACCGATGGCGCGCAATGTCGAGGACCTCGCACTGCTGCTCGATGCCATGAGCGGCGACTATGCAGACGATCCGCTGTCGCTGCCGACGCCTCCAACCTCGTTCCTGTCGGCAGCCCGTTCGGGCGGGAAGCCGAAGCGCATCGCCTATTCGCCCGATCTCGGCATCACGCCAGTTGATCCCGAGGTCAAGGCGATCACGCGCAAGGCAGCCGAACGTTTCGCGGAGGCCGGCGCCATCGTCGAGGAGGCGCATCCGGACTGGCGCGAGGCGCATGAATGCTTCCACGTGCTGCGCGCCTTCGATTTCGCGATCACCAAGGCCAATCTCCTGCGCACCAAGCGCGACCTGTTGAAGCCCGAAGTGATCTGGAACATCGAGGAGGGCCTCAAGCTGACCGTCGACCAGCTCGCGCGCGCCGAAGCGCAGCGCGTCGGCATGACCGCGCGCGCCATCGAGTTCTTCAAACCCTACGATCTCCTGCTGGTGCCTACCACGATCGTGCCGCCCTTCCCGATCGAGAACCGCTACGTCGCCGAATGCACCGGCAAGAGGTTCGAGAATTACGTCGAATGGCTCGGCATCGTCTATGCCATCACGCTCGCCTGCTGCCCGTCGCTGTCGCTGCCCTGCGGTTTCACGGCCTCAGGCCTGCCCGTCGGCGTTCAGGTCGTCGGCGCGCCGCGCGCGGATGCGCAGGTGATTGCGGGGGCGAAGGTGCTCGAAGATATTCTGGGCCTGGGTGGGACGACGCCGATCGATCCGCGGGTGAAGAAGTAAGGCAAAACCTCACCTCCCGCTCGTCGCCTCCAGGCTGCGGCTGTACCGCGACATCGCAAAGCAGAACGCAAAATAGATCGCGGCGACGAAGATGTAGACCTCGACCGAGAACTGCTGCCAGCCGGGATCGATGATCGCGGTCTTGGCCGTGGTCAGCAGGTCGAAGATGCCGATGATCAGCACCAGACTGGTGTCCTTGAAGAAGGCGATGAAGGTGTTGACCAGCGGCGGGATGACGTGGCGGATCGCCTGCGGCAGCACGACCAGCCGGTGTTTGCGCCAATAGGACAGCCCCAGCGCATCGGCCGCCTCATATTGCCCGCGCGGCACCGCCTGCAGCCCGGCGCGAACGACCTCCGCCAAATAAGCGCCGGCGAACAGGATGATCGCAATCTGCGCGCGCAGGAGCTTGTCGATATTGAAACCGCTCGGCATGAACAGCGGAAACATCACGCTCGCCATGAACAACAGGCTGACCAGCGGCACGCCGCGGATCAGCTCGACATAGAGCACCGAGAGCGAACGGATCGCCGGCAGCTTCGAACGCCGGCCGAGTGCAACGAGGATGCCGAGCGGGAAGCCGAAGGCCAATCCGAACGTCGCCAGGATCAGCGTCACCGGCAAGCCGCCCCAGCGATCCTGTGAGACGAAGGAGAGCCCGAACACGCCGCCCCACATCAGCACGCTGATCAGCGCGAGCGCGCCGATCCAGAGATAGGCGAGCTCGCGCCGCCAGAAGGCACGGCGGGTCGAGAGATAGAACAGCACGATGAACAGCAGCACCGACAATGCCGGCCGCCACTGCTCGTCGAACGGATAGGTGCCGAACAGGATGAAGCGGTACTTTTCGGGGATGATGGCCCAACAGGCGCCGAGGCCGCGTACCGCCTTGCAGCCGCTGGAATCGTTGGCCGGCGCGAGCCAGACCGCATTGGCGATACCCCATTGCACGAAGCTGATGCCCCCCTTCCCTAGCACCGCCAGCAGGACCACCGTAAGGATACCGTTGGGGATCGACGAGAACAGATTGGTGCGCAGCCAGCGTAGCACCGGATTGCCGATTTGCGGGCGTCGGGCGGCGCGCGGCACGTCCGGCATGTCAGTGATCGCCGTCATGCTCAGCGCTCCGCCAGCGCGATACGCGCGTTGTACCAGTTCATGAAGAAGCTGATGCCGAGGCTGATGGTCAAGAACACCGCCATGATCAGCGCGATCGCCTCGATCGCCTGCCCGGTCTGGTTCAGCGTGGTGTTGGCGACCGAGACCACGTCCTGGTAGCCGATCGCGACCGCGAGCGATGAGTTCTTGGTGAGGTTGAGATACTGGCTCGTCATCGGCGGCACGATGACGCGCAGCGCCTGCGGCAAAATGATCTGCCGCAGCATGAAGCTGCGGCGCAAGCCGAGCGCGCTGGCGGCATCCCACTGACCGCGCGGCACCGACTGGATACCGCTACGCACGATCTCGGCAATGAAGGCGGAAGTGTAGGTCACAAGCGCGATCAGCAGCGCAAAATATTCCGGCGCCAGCGTCAACCCGCCGACGAAGTTGAAGCCGCGCAGCTCAGGCCACTCGATGGCCCAGGACACGCCAAGTCGCAACGACACCGCCGCCGGCAGCACGACAATGAGACCAAGCGCAAACGGCCAGGCCGGCCGCGGCTTGCCGTCGCGCATCTGCTGCCCGATCAGCCACTGCCGGATCACATAAAAGGCGGCCAGGCCCAGCACGGCGGCGCCGAGCACCCAGAGCTGCGGCGGCCCGATCGGGATCGCCGGCAGGATCAGGCCGCGATTGGAGAGGAAGACGCCCTCGACCGGCCGCCACGCCGCGCGCGCCGCCGGCAGCGCCTGCATCAGCACGTACCAGAACAGAAGCTGGAGCAGCAGCGGGATATCCCGCAGCACTTCGACATAGACGGCGGCGAGGCGCGACAAGAGCCAGTTGGCCGACAGTCGCGAGATTCCGATCAGCGTGCCCAGGATAGTTGCGAGCACGATGCCGATCACTGCCACGCGCAGCGTGTTGGCGATGCCGACGACGAAAGCCCAGAGGTAGGTGTCTCTCGGATTGTACGCGAGCAGGCTGTCGGCGATTGGCATCCCGGCCTCGCGGCCGAGGAAGGCAAAGCCGGTGGTGATGCGCCGCGCTGACAAATTGGTGACGGTGTTGGACCAGAGGAAGGCGATCACCGCGAGCGCAACCCCGACCACCAGCACCTGCCAAAACAGGCCCTTCAATCCGTTGCGCCCGAACGTGGCAAAGAAGCTGAGGTGCGGCGGCGGCCTGGGATCATCCGATGTCACAGCACAAAAATCCTTCCTGAAAACAGCGATTTCCGGCGGCGCGCATCAACTGTTGCACCAAATCATGATCTATGCAACAAATGTTTCATGGCCGAGCCGGCGAAATCCTCACCCCTGAGCGAACTGCGCATCGCGTTGCCATCGCTTCCGATGCGGTTGCAGGAGGTTGGACGTTTCGTCGCAGCCAATGATTACGACGCTACGACCCGTTCGATGCGCGATCTCGCCGCCGAGGCCGGCGCCGATCCGGCCGCGTTCACACGGCTTGCAAAGGCGATCGGCTATTCCGGCTGGGACGAATTGCGCGCGGCGCTGACCGAGGCGCGGCGGCCGTCGCAGACATCGCCCTTCTCAGGCCGCGCCAAAGGCCGCCGCCACGGTCCGAATGCCGATGTCGCGCTGATCACCGACAAGCTCGAAGCCGAGGCCACCGGCCTCCCGCGCATCTCCGCCCATGCGATCGCGGAGGCGGCCCGCGCGCTGCACGAGGCCAGGCGGATCTGGATCACCGGCTATCGCAGCTGCCGCGGCGTCGCTGAATTGCTGAATTACGAGCTACGGTTGTTCCGTCCCGAACAGGTGCAGATCGTCGGCGCGTCGGGCCCTGACGATCTCGATCTCGGTGCGTTTCGCGCCGGCGAGGCCGTCATCGTCATCGGCTTCATGCCCTATACCAACGCCAGCGTCCGCGTCGCACAGGCCGCCTATCGCGCCGGCGCGACGCTGGTCGCGATTGCAGACAGCGTCGCAGCTCCGATGGCCGAGGGCGCCGACCACGTGCTGCTGTTCGAAGCGGCTTCCTCGCCCGGTTTCTTCCCGAGCCTCACCGGCGCGCTCGCGATCGCGCAGTCGCTCGCGGCGGTGACGTTCTCACTTGGCGGTACCGCTGCAAAGAAGCGCCTCCAGGATACCGAGGAGCGGCTCGCCGCAGCCTCCACCTACGTCTCAGAGAAAGGTTGACCCATGAGCACCAGCCGCGTGCTGCATCGTTCGCTGCGCGAGACGCCGCCCAAGGCGATCGGCGGTGAAGGCGTCTATCTCTTTGCCGAGGACGGGCGCCGCGTGATCGACGCTTCCGGCGGCGCCGCAGTCTCCTGCCTCGGTCACCAGCATCCGCGCGTGATCGCGGCGATGGCCAAGCAGGCTTCGACCCTTGCTTATGCCCACACCGCCTTTTTCTCCTCCGAACCGGCGGAGCGGCTTGCCGAAACACTGGTCGGACATGAGCCCGGCGGTCTCGCCTACGCCTATTTCGTCAGCGGCGGATCGGAGGCGATCGAGGCCAGCATCAAGATCGCACGGCAATATTTCATCGAGCGCGGCGAACCGCAACGGCAGCACTTCATCGCGCGGCGGCAGAGCTATCACGGCAATACGCTCGGCGCGTTGGCCGCCGGGGGTAACGCGTGGCGACGTGCGCCGTATGCGCCACTGCTGTCCGAGGCGTTCAGCCACGTCACGCCTGCCTTTGCCTATCACGAGAAGCACGAGGGTGAGTCGGATGCGCAGTTCGTGGCACGGCTCGCGGCTGAGCTCGAAGCCGAGTTCCAGCGGCTCGGCCCGAATACGGTCGCTGCGTTCCTCGCAGAGCCCGTCGTCGGCGCGACTGCGGGAGCTGTGGCCTCGCCCGACGACTATTTCAAAGCCGTGCGTGAGATCTGCGACCGGCACGGTGCGCTGCTCATCCTCGACGAGGTCATGTGCGGCATGGGCCGTACCGGGACGACGCATGCCTGGCAGCAGGAGGGCGTCGCGCCCGACATCCAGGCGATCGCAAAGGGGCTCGGCGGCGGCTATCAGCCGATCGGCGCGATGCTCGCGAGCGGCAAGATCATCGATACCATCCGTGCCGGATCTGGTGCGTTCCAGCACGGCCACACTTATCTCGCCCATCCCCTCGCCTGCGCGGCCGCGCTCGCCGTGCAAAACGTCATCCGTGAGGACGGCCTGCTCGACCAAGTCAAGGAGCGCGGCAGGCAGCTCGAACAGCGCCTGACCGAGCGGTTTGGCAATCACCGCCATGTCGGCGACATCCGTGGGCGCGGCCTGTTCTGGGCGATCGAGCTCGTCGCCGATCGCGCCAGCCGCACCTCGTTCGATCCGGCGCTCAAGCTCAACCAGAAGATCAAGGCAGAGGCGTTCGCCAACGGGCTCGGCTGCTATCCCGGCGGAGGCACCGTGGACGGCGTCCGCGGCGACCACGTGCTGCTGGCGCCGCCCTATATCGCGTCTGCCGCCGAAATCGACCTGATCGTCGACAAGCTCGGCACGGCCGTCGACAACGTATTGCGTAGTGTCCATCACTGAGGGGAGAGTCATATGAGGACAATGGTTATCGCAGCGGGCGTGCTCGCAGCATCGGCGGCGGTCGCGCAGGCGGCGACGCTCGACACGGTCAAGAGCCGCGGCACACTAGTGTGCGGCGTCAGTGCGGGCTTCGCCGGCTTCTCCGCGCCAGACTCGCAAGGCAATTACAAGGGCCTCGACGTCGACTATTGCCGCGCGCTCGCGGCCGGTGTGCTCGGCGACCCCAACAAGGTGCGCTACGTCTCGCTGACGGCGCAGAACCGCTTCACCGCGCTGCAATCCGGCGAGATCGACGTGCTCTACCGCAACTCGACGCAGACGTACTTGCGCGGCGTCACGCTGGGCCTGCGGCAGGGTCCGATCAACTTCTACGACGGCCAGGGTTTTGTCGTGAAGAAAGATCTCGGCGTGAAGGAGCTGAAGGACCTCAAAGGCGCCACCGTCTGCGTCGCACAAGGCACCACGCATGAGGTCACGCTCGGCGATTACGGCCGCGCCAACGGCATCGACTGGAAGCCGCTGGTGTTCGACCGGGTCGACACCATGTACCAGACCTTCTTCGGCGGCCGCTGCGACGCCATGACCCAGGACGCCTCCGCGCTCGCCGGTGCGGTGACCACCGCGGCACCGAACCCGGCCGATTACGTCGTGCTGCCACAGACCATCAGCAAGGAGCCGCTCGGGCCCTTCACCCGCAACGGTGACGAGGTCTGGAGCGACATCATCACCTGGCTGCATTACGGCCTGATCGAGGCCGAAGAGCTCGGCGTCACCCAAGCCAATGTCGACGAGATGACGAAGTCGCAGACGCCCGCGATCCAGCGGCTGCTGGGCGCCTCCGGCGATCTCGGCTCACGGCTCGGGCTCGACAACAAATGGCTGGTCACGGCGATCAAGGCCACCGGCAATTACGGCGAAATCTTCGAGCGTAACGTCGGCAAGGCAAGTCCGCTCAAGCTCGAGCGCGGCCTCAACGGCCTCTGGAGCAAGGGCGGCTTGATGTACGCAGTGCCGTTCAAGTAAAGAGCCCCTCACCCCAGCCCTCTCTCCGTAAGAACGGGGAGAGGGAGAAGAGATATCGATGCGCATCGCCCTGATCCACGCCCTCAAGCATTCCATCGCCCCGATCGAGGCGGCGTTTGCAAAGACGTGGCCGGAGGCGCGGCTGATGAATCTGCTCGATGACAGCCTGTCGGCGGATCTGGCGCGCGACGGCGCGCTCAACGACACCATGACCGAGCGCTTCCTTGCGCTCGGCGACTATGTGACGGCAACGGGAGCGGACGCGATCCTGTTCACCTGCTCGGCCTTCGGCCCCTGCATCGAGGCGGTCGCGGCCGCGCATGCGCCAATGCCGGTGCTGAAGCCGAACGAGGCGATGATCGAGCAGGCGGTGACGATGGGCAAGCGGATCGGCCTGCTCTCGACCTTTCCACCGACGCTGGCCTCGATGCCGCCGGAATTTCCGACCTCGGTCCAGGTCGTACCGAAACTCGCCGAGGGCGCGCTAGCCGCGCTAGACCGCGGCGACCGCGCCACGCATGACCGGTTGATCGCGGAAGCCTCACGCGATTTGCGCGATTGCGACGTTGTTGCGCTCGCACAGTTCAGCATCGCGGCCACGGCGCCGATGGTTGCGGAGGTTACCGGCCGTCGTGTCGTGACGACGCCAGACAGCGCCGTGCAAAAGTTGATGAAGCTGCTCGCAGCGAAGGCTTAGACGCGGGTCTTCGCCTTACGGCGCGCGTCCTTGATCGCGGTCGCGAGCGCGATCTTCGTCTCGGTGACGAAATCCTCGACCAGCTCCTCGCGCGAGGCATGTGCGGCCTCGCCGGTGAACAGGCCCTGCTCGGCCAGCGTCACCACACCATGCAGCGCCGCCCAGATCTTGAGCGCGTGCCGTTCGCGCAAAAAGCCCACGGCCGGCACTTCCAGCGCCTCGATCACGAGCGCAAAGGTCTCGCGGGTCGCCTCGTGCAGCTCGCTGCCTTTCGCGGCGCAGGAGACCGTGCGGGAGGCAAACATCAGTCGGTAGATGCCGTTGCGGCGCAGGCCGAAATCGAGCGTCGCCTGCGCGAGACGCGACAGCTTTGATTGCTGCGACGGCTTTGCCATGGCCTCGCGCAGGATTGCACTGAGCTGCCGGAACGCCTCCGCCGTCACGGCCGCAAGCAGCGCCTCGCGATCGGCGAAATGCCGGTATGGCGCCGGCTGCGAAACACCGAGCTGTTTCGCCAGCGCCTTGATGCTGATCGCCTCCACTCCGCCCTGCTCCGCCTCGCGCAATGCGGCCTTGATCAAGGCGTCGCGAAGATCGCCGTGGTGGTAGGATTTTTGCGGCTTCCGGGCCAATTGTGAACGCATGTTGCCCGGAGCCTATAAGTTTGCGCTTGACAGGGGAAGCCTACCGCGAATGTAATAGACTATAACTTAAAGTCGCGGCGAATGCCGCCGATAAATTTGACCAGAGGAACGCGCGACGTCTTGCCGACCGCGCGCACACGACCGAGGAAGCCGCCATGACAGAGCGACTGAGGGTTCGCGTCGATCCCGACAAATGCCAGGGCCACGCGCGCTGCAAGGCGCTGGCGCCGGAGCTGTTCGAGCTCGACGAATACGGCAACGCCCATGAGGCCGGCGACGGCATTGTTCCACCGGGCCTCGAGGACAAGGCCTGGCTCGCCAGGTCCAATTGTCCGGAAATCGCAATCGATGTGATCGAGGAGTAGCGCGACTTTGTCCGTACACGCTTGCGTTTGATTTCAGCAAACACCAGCCCTAGGTTTCGCCTGCCATGTCCGACGTCAGCCAACCCGCCGCCCATCCGCCTGTCACCGACTGGGTCAACGATTTCGACCACACTGATCCGCAATGGACGGATGATCCGTTCCCGATCTGGGAGGAATTGCGCGCCACGAGCCCGGTCGTGCACACCGAGCGCTTCCTCGGCTGCTACATGCCGACCACCTATGAGGCGGTGCGCGAGATCGCCAACGACACCGAGCATTTCTCCTCGCGTCGGATCATCGTCCGCGATGTCCGGCCCGAAGTCGCCCGAAACGCGGCCCCGCCGATCACCTCAGATCCGCCTGTGCACAAACCGGCCAAGCAATTGCTGCTGCCGCCGTTCACGCCGGATGCGATGAAGAAGCTCGAGCCGCGGATGCGCGCGATCTGCAACGAGCTGATCGACGGATTCATTGCGGATGGCAAGGTCGACGCCGCAGCGCGCTACAGCAAATACATTCCGGTTCAGGCGATCGCCCACATGCTCGGCATTCCCGAGAGCGACAGCGATCTCTTCATCAACTGGATCCACATGATCCTGGAGCTCGGCATCAAGGACGAGACCAAGCTGCTCCAGGCCGTGCAGGAGATGAGCGCCTATTTCAGGACGCATATCGAGGCGCGTCGATCGAAGCCGACCGACGATCTCATCTCCTATTTGATGAATGCCAAGGACAAGGAAGGTCAGCCGCTGGAGGAGTCCCATGTGCTGGGCTCGCTGCGCCTGCTGCTGATCGCCGGCATCGACACCACCTGGAGCGCGATCGGCTCCTCGCTCTGGCATCTCGCCCGCACGCCGGCCGACCGCGAGCGCCTGATCGCCGAGCCCGCGCTAATCCCGACGGCTGTCGAGGAACTGCTGCGGGCCTATTCGCCGGTGACGATGGCACGCGAGGTGGTGAAGGAGACCACGGTCTCGGGCTGTCCGGTCAAGGCGGGCAACATGGTGCTGCTGTCATTCCCGGCCGCCAACCGCGACCCCAAGATGTTTCCGGACGCTGACAAAGTCGTGATCGACCGGCGGGAGAACCGCCACGCCGCCTTCGGCCTCGGCATCCACCGCTGCGTTGGTTCCAACCTCGCGCGGATGGAGATGCAGGTTGCGCTGGAGGAATGGCTGAAGCGGATTCCGGACTTCCGGCTCGACCCAGCCGGTACCGTGACCTGGTCGCAGGGCACGGTCAGAGGCCCCCGCCAGTTGCCATTTTTGCTGGGAAGGGCGATGTAGGCTCCCAGAGAAAGATTTCTGGGAGGCCGGACGTGACTGAGCAAGCAACCAAACCGGCCTCCGAGCACTTCGACATCGCCGACGCCGAACGGCGGATCAAGGCGATCTTCATCGGCTCGATCGGCAATCTCGTCGAGTGGTATGACTTCTACGCCTATACAGCGTTCGCGCTGTATTTTGCGCCGGCCTTCTTCCCGGGCAACGATCCCGTGGTGCAGCAATTGAACGTCGCCGTGGTATTCGCGGCAACATTCCTGATGCGCCCGCTCGGCGGCTGGCTGTTCGGCTATATCGCGGATCATTTCGGCCGACGCATCTCGCTGACGCTGTCGGTCGTCTTCATGTGCTTCGGCTCGCTGATCATCGCGCTGACGCCGACCTTCGCCACGATCGGCTTCGCCGCGCCGGTGATCCTGGCGCTCGCTCGCGTCATCGAGGGCCTCAGCCTCGGCGGTGAGTACGGCGCCAGCGCCACTTATCTGAGCGAGGTCGCCGATCCCAAGCATCGCGGCTTTTATTCGAGCTTCCAATACGTCACCCTGATCGGCGGCCAGCTCACCGCGATCATCGTGCTGCTGCTCCTGCAAAAGGTCTTCCTCACGCCCGAGGAATTGAGGGCCTGGGGCTGGCGCATCCCGTTCGCGATCGGCGCGGGGCTTGCGATCTTCGCTGCGGTGATGCGGCGTGGCCTGCATGAGACCGAGGCGTTCGAGGAGGCCAAGAAGATCGTCAAGCCGACCGGCTCGATCACCAACCTGCTGCAATATCCGCGCGAGCTTTTGCTGGTGGTCGGCCTCACCGCCGGCGGCACGGCCGCATTCTACACCTTCACCACCTACATGCAGACCTTCGTCAAGCTCTCGGTCGGGCTGACCGAGGACCAGACCACTTTCGTGATCTTCGGCACGCTGATCTTCGCGACCATCCTCCAGCCGATCTATGGCGCGATCTCCGACAAGATCGGACGCAAGCCGCTTTTGATTTTCTTCGGCATCGCCGGCACGCTCGCGACCGTGCCGCTGCTGATGACGCTGAAGGAGACCAAGTCGCCGTTCACGGCGTTCATCCTGATCTGCGCCGCCTGGCTGTTCGTCGCCGGTTACACCTCGATCAACGCGGTGGTGAAGGCCGAGCTGTTCCCGACCAATGTCCGCGCGCTGGGCGTCGGCCTGCCCTATGCGATCACGGTCTCGATCTTCGGCGGCACGGCGCCGGCGATCGCGCTCTATTTCAAGAGCATCGGGCACGAGGAGTGGTTCTACTATTATCTCGCCGGCGTCATCTGCCTGTCGCTGATCATTTATTCCACCATGCGCGATACCAAGCACGCCTCCGCGATGCATCGACACGAGTAACTCATTTTCGAGCAGATCATGGCCGACGAGACGCCATCCGACAGCAAGCTGACGCGCACCAAGGAGAAGTGGGCGCGTGAGGGCCGTTTCCTCACCGGCAAGGTCACGCGCCCGGAGGACCAGCGTCTGCCGCCCGGGCAGCACCTCACCAAGGATTGGCCGGTGCTCGATCTCGGCGTCGTGCCGCCGGTGTCGCGCGAGCGCTGGCGGCTCGATGTCTATGGCGCGATCGAAAATCCCCTGTTCTGGACCTATGCGGAGTTCGCCGCACAGAAGCAGGCGCAGTTCACGTCCGACATCCACTGCGTGACGACCTGGTCGCGCTACGACAACCAGTGGGAAGGGCTCGCGACACGCGAGCTGCTGGCCGCCTGCCAGCCGCGCGAGGATGCGCGCTTCGTGGTGCTGCATTCCTACGACGGCTACACCACCAACCTCGCGCTGGACGACTTTGCCGCCGAGGACGCGCTGCTTGCCCATAGCTGGTCGGGTGAGCCGCTGTCGGACGAGCATGGCGGCCCGGTGCGGCTCGTCGTGCCGCACCTGTATTTCTGGAAGAGCGCCAAATGGCTCCAGGCGATCGAATTCGTGACTGAGGATGCGCCGGGCTTTTGGGAGGTCCGCGGCTATCATAACCGCGGTGATCCCTGGGCCGAGCAGCGCTATTCAGGCGACTAGGTTTCAAAACGCAAACGGGGGAGGCCCATGCCGACAGAACGCTTCCAATTCACCGGCGAAGGCGGTCATCAGCTCGCGGCCGCGCTGGAGCTGCCGGACGGCGAGCCTTTGGCCTACGCGCTGTTCGCGCATTGCTTCACGTGCGGCAAGGACACGCTGGCGGCCAAACGCATCTCGGTCGCGCTCGCGGCGAGGCGCATCGCGGTGCTGCGCTTCGATTTTACCGGGCTCGGCTCCAGCGAGGGCGATTTCGCCAATTCGACGTTCTCCTCCAACGTCGCCGATCTCGTGCACGCGGCCGATCATCTGCGCACGACCCGCAAGGCGCCGTCGATCCTGATCGGTCACAGCCTTGGCGGCGCCGCGATCCTGGCTACGGCCGGCAAGATTCCGGAAGCGAAGGCCATCGTGACAATCGCAGCGCCATCCGATCCCGCCCACGTGACCGGCCTGTTTAGGGAGCATGTCGACGCGATCCGCGCGCAGGGCGAGGTGGAAGTGTCGCTTGCCGGACGGCCATTCCGGATCAAGCGCGAATTCCTCGACGACATCGTCGAGCACGAGCTGATCAAGGATGTCACCGGCCTGCACAAGGCACTGCTGGTGATGCATTCGCCGGTCGACGACACCGTCGGCATCGACAACGCGACCAGGATTTTCGTTGCGGCCAAGCACCCCAAGAGCTTTGTCTCGCTCGACCATGCCGATCATCTCCTGACCAGGCCGGCCGACGCGCTCTATGCCGCCGATGTCATTACCGCCTGGGCGAGCCGCTACGTCGATGCAGCAAAGCCGGCGACGACAACCGATTCGTCGGAAGCGCCGCGGCGGGTCATCGTGCAGGAGACCCGCAAGAGCAAGTTCAACCAGATCATCTCGGTCGGGCCGCACCGCCTCGTGGCGGACGAGCCGGTCGCAGCCGGTGGCGAGGATGCCGGCCCCGGGCCCTACGATTTCCTGCTCGCCGGCTTAGGTGCCTGCACGTCCATGACGATGCGGCTCTATGCCGACCGCAAGTCGCTGCCGCTCGACCGCGTCACGGTCACGCTGAAGCATTCCAAGATCTATGCCAGGGATTGCGAGGAGTGCGAGACGAAAGAGGGCATGCTCGACCAGATCGAGCGCGACATCGCGATGGAGGGCGCGCTCGACGCCGACCAGCGCAAGAGGCTGATGGAGATCGCCGACAAATGTCCGGTGCACCGGACATTGACGTCGGAGATCCGCATCGTGACGAAGGCGGTGGGCTAGCGCCTATTGGGCCCCGTCCAACAAAAACGCGAAAACAACCCCATGCACAGTAGCGGTGATAGAAGAATCAACAGCTTGTGCGGGCAACCGCGAGGCAGTTTGACTCGTCGGGCAAAACAGGGGTAGAATGCTATTATTCCGAAATCGTCCGCGTTCTTCCCGCGCGAGGCGACATGGCGCTGCCAACGGTCGCCGGCGGCGAAATCTGGTTTCGCGCCAAGACTCCCGGACTAGAAGCATGACGCCATCGTTCGCACCGCCGCGCTGATCTCGCTCTCGCGCCAGGCTGCAAAGCCGAGCAGCAAGCCGTGATCGCACGGTTTTCCGAGCGCCAGACTGGACAAGGCGCGCGTCTCGACCCCCGCCGCGATAAGCCGCTTCACCGCGGCCTGATCTGCGGTGCCGCGCCTGAGGCGCGCGACGAGCTGGATACCGCCGGTGGGGACTTCGACCGAAAGCACCTCGCCGAGATGGCGTCGCAGTCCCTCGACGAGGTGGTCGCGCCGCGCGTGATAGAGTCGCCGCATCCGCCTTATATGCGCAAGAAATTGGCCATCGGCGATGAACTCGGCGAGCGCGTCCTGGATGTGGCTGGAGGCGATCAGCCCGATATGCCGCTGCGCAATTTCGAGCGTAGCGACCATCGCCGGCGGCACGACGAGATAGCCGAGCCGGATATCCGACGTCATCGCCTTCGAGAAGGTGCCGACATAGAACACGCGTCCATGGACATCGAGCCCCTGCAAGGCCGGCACCGGCCGGCTGTCATAATGAAATTCGCCATCATAGTCGTCCTCCACGATCCAGGTCTTGCCGGGCCGGCTCAGGCTGAGAAGTTCGGTGCGGCGGGCAAGCGACATCAACCGTCCGGTGGGATGCTGATGCGTCGGCGTCATGAACATCAGCGCTGGCGGCGCGGCTTTCGGCATCCGTTGCATGCCCTGCTCGTCCAGCCGCACGCCGGTCACGCGCGCGCCGGTCGCATGGAAGGCGGCGGCAGCACCGGGATAGCCGGGATCCTCGACCCAGACGTCATCACCGCGCGAGATGACGGTCGCCGCAATCAGGGTCAGCGCGGCCTGCGCGCTCGGCAAAATCATGATCTGGTCGGCGGTGGCGCGGACACCCCTGCTGGTCGCGAGATAATGCGCCAACACCTCGCGCAGCCGCGGCCGGTTGACCGGGCCGAGCTCGCGCCGTGCCGCCCGCACCGCGCTGCGGCGCAGGCAGCGCGCCCAGACCTCGTTCGGAAACTCCCTGGCATCGCCATGCCCCGGGCGCAGCGGCCGCAGCGGCGCCTGATAGGACATTGGCCAGTCGGTCTGCGTGAGCTTCGCGGCCCACGGCGACAGCCGCGGCCTGGTCGCGCGTGCCTGCGGCTTCGCGGCGCCCGCTCCCTGGACAGCGTCGCCGCCATCAGCCATCGCCACCGGCCGCCGCCCGTGCGACGCCACCAGATATCCTTCGGCGGCGAGCTGCTCAAAGGCATAGGTGACGGTGTTGCGGGACACGCCGAGATCGCTCGCGAGCTGCCGGCTCGACGGCAACGCGCGGCCCCTGCCGATACGGCCACTTCCGATCAGGCCCCTGAGCTGGCTCGTCAACTGCGCCGTCAGCCCGTGCTCGCCTGATCGCTTCAGCTCGATCAGCCCGGCGATCGTGTCGTCCGAAACTGGCACCTTATTCCTTCTCGATCTGGCGCTTTTTCAGGAGCCATTCGGGATGCTATCCGCAGCATCGGACTGCTTCAAGGACCTTGCAATGAACTCTCCCCTGTCTCCCCGCACAGCCGTCGGCCTCTTCCTGATCGTCGTCTTGGCCTGGGGTGTGAACTGGTCGATCACGAAGCAACTGGTCCAGTTCCTTCCGCCACTATGGACTTCGGCGATCCGGAGCTGGATCGCGCTGGCTGGACTGTTCGTGATCCTCGGGCTCAGCAACAATCTGATGATCCCGGAGCGGCGCGACATTCCGGTGGTCCTGAGCGTGGCGCTGTTGCACATGACGGTGTTCTCTGTCCTGGTTGCGGCCGGTGTGCGCTTCCTCCCCGCGAGCAAGGCCATCGTGCTCGGCTACACCACGCCGCTCTGGGTCGCGATCGCCGCGCCTCTGCTCGGGAAAGACACGCTGACGGCGCCAAAGCTCGCCGGCGCCCTGCTCGGGCTGATTGGGCTAGCCGTGATCCTGAACCCGGCATCGATCGACTGGACCAATGCGAACGTCCTGCTCGGCGCCGGCATGGTGATCCTGGCCGCGATCTCCTGGGCCGCGAACATCATCTATATCCGCGCGCATCGCTGGATCGCCTCCCCGCTCCAGCTCCTGATCTGGCAGGTGCTCGTGGCGACGATCGTGCTGACAGCGTCGGCGGTGGTCGTGGATGGCCTGCCGCACGTGCAGTGGTCGTGGAAGCTCGTGCTGCTGTTTCTGTATTCCGGCCTGATCGGAACAGCGCTGGCCTATTGGGCGATGTCGATGGTCAACAAGAGCATCTCGGCGCTGACGACGTCGCTCGGCACCACCGCCACGCCGCTGGTCGGCATCGCCAGTGCCGCGATCCTGCTCGGTGAGCCCATCGACATGAGTCTGGCGGCTGCGGCCGGACTGATCGTCACCGGCATTGGCCTGGCGACTTTGGGCGACCGGCTGCTGCGCCGTCAGGCCGTCGCGAGAGGCTGAACGCGGAGCATGCCGCGAAGGCCTGCCGTTGTGCCCGACAGGATGCCGGCGACCGCGACGAACGACGCCAGCGCCAGCGTCGACACGCCGGTGAGCCCCTGCCCGATCGAGCAGCCGAACGCCATCACGCCGCCGATACCCATCAGCGCCGCGCCGCTCGCTGAACGCAGCATGTGGCGCGGCGAGGAATAACCTTCGAGCTTGAAGCGGCCCGTGGCGAGCGCCGTCACCAGGCTGCCGGCGAACACGCCGGCCACAGTCGCGATGCCAAAATTCAGCGTCAGGCCGGTCGAGAGCATGGCGTATTGCAGCGTGTCCGCAATCGGCGCGACGAAAGTGAGCGACGTCACCGGCACCGGATTGAAATCATCGGCGCCGAGATAGCCGGTGACGAACCAGCCGCCGGCGACGAGGAGACCGACGATCATTCCGGCCGCAATCTGGCCCGGGGAACGGCGGAATGCCGGATGCGCGAACGCGAACAGAAGGAGTGCGACGACAATCGCGGCCGCGGCGAGCGCGCGCGAAAATGCTTCGCCAGCCCCGAGCGTCACCAGCAGCGACGGTAGCGAATTCGCATTGACGGCGGTCTGCGAGACCTGAACCAGCGCAATACGGGCCGGCGCAATCAGGCCCTTGAGCGTCATCTGCGCGGCAATCGCGAGCACGGTCACGACGACGAAGGAGCGGAGATTGCCGCGCCCGAGCAGCACCAGCGCGCGCGAGCCGCAGCCATTCGACAGCACCATGCCGTAGCCGAACAAGAGGCCGCCGAGGAACAGCACCGGCACCGAAAAATTCTGCTGCAAATAGATCGACTTGCCGAGGTCGACCATGCGACCTCCGGCGAGGAACTGGCTCGCGGCAATCGCAACGGCGATCGCGAGCGCATAGGTCCGCACCAGCCGTTCGTCGCCCTTCGCGAGCCAGCCGCGCATGCTGCTCATGAGGCAGAAACCGCTGAGCAGGCCGACGGCACCATAGATCAGCCCAATGGCGAAGCCGGCGAGGATGACGAGTTGGCTGGATTCCATCAGTTGTTCTCAGGTCTCTCGCCATTCTCCGTCATTGCGAGCGCGGCGAAGCAATCAGAATCTTTCCACGGCGACAGTCTGGATCGCTTCGCTGCGCCCGGAATGACGGGTGTATTACGGCTTCAGGATCACCCGGTCGCGCGATGAGCCGGCGACGGCGACATAGGCCTGCCTGGCGCGCTCGAGCGGATAGACCGCATTCGGCTTGATCGGGAATGGCTTCAGGTGGCCGCTGGCAAAGCCGGGACCGAGATCGCGCAGCACATCTCCTGTCGCGGCAGAGGACAGGCCGAGCGTGTCGATGCCGACATAGGTGTGCTGCCCGCGGTAGAATTCGAGGATGTTGAACTGGACGATGCGGTCGATCGCGGCAATGAAGATCTGACGGCCACGCAAGGCGAGTGACTTGTGCGCGGCCTGAAAATAGGGATCGCCCACGGTGTTGAAAATGATGTCAGCGCCCTTGCCGACGGTCACTTCGCGCACGTGCGCGGCAACGTCGGTGGCGGACGCATCGATCACCTCGACCGGCGCGTTGGCGTGGCCTTCATAGGCCTCCGCCTTGCGCACCACGCCGATGACACGGGCGCCCTGCCAGGTCGCGATCTGCACCGCGGCCTGGCCGACCTTGCCGTTGACGCCGAACACAAGAACAGTCTCGCCGGGTTTGGGAATGCCGGCGCGACGAAAGCCTTCCATCGCGGTGACGAAGGGCACGCCGATGCCGGCGGCCTCCTCCCACGACACGGTCTTCGGCTTCTCCACGACCGCGTCAGCCTCGACCACAAGATGGGTTGCATGCGTGCCGTCGCGGCGGATGCCGAGATCGCCGGAGGAGCCGAACAGCTCCCGGCCGAGCGTGCCGGCCGGTCCGTCGATCACCACGCCGGCGTAATCGCGGCCTGGCGTGCGCGGGAAAACGGCATAGGGCATCAGCCCGGTCGCGGCCTTGACGTCAGACGGATTGACGGCCGCGGCCTTGACCTCGATCAGGAGATCGTTCGGACCGCGCGCGAGCGTATGACGCTCGACAACCGGCGCAATCGCAGCGGCGTCTTTGGCCTTGGCAGTGAGGCGCACACAGCGCGCTTCGACGGTTTTGGGATCGGCTGGAGACATGGAAAGACCCGCGGTTTCTCGCGGGCCTTGTCGCCCCTGGGGGCGGTCAAGTCAATCCGTCAAGTCAGTCCTTGGGCCGCTTGTCGTAGAGCCGCTTGGCCTTGCCGAGCGAGCGCTCCAGCGTGGCGGGGGCGACCACCCGGACGTTGGAGCTGATGCCGATCGTGTTCTTGATCTGGGTCGAGATCCCTTCGGCATGGTCGAGGAGGCCGCGGCCGTCCCAGCTCTCGGGCCGCGCCTCGGCGATGATGGTCAATTCGTCCATGCGGCCCTCGCGGGTCAATTCGAGGATGAAGTGGCCGCCGCACCAGTCGGTCGCGAGCAGCACCTCCTCGATCTGGGTCGGGAACAGATTGACGCCGCGCAGGATGATCATGTCGTCCGAGCGGCCCGTCACCTTCTCCATCCGCCGCATGCCCGGCCGCGCCGTCCCCGGCAGCAGCCGCGTCAAATCGCGGGTGCGATAGCGGATCACCGGAAACGCTTCCTTGGTGAGCGAGGTGAAGACCAGCTCGCCCTTCTCGCCATCCGGCAGCACCGCGCCGGTCACGGGATCAATCACCTCGGGATAGAAATGATCCTCCCAGATGTGCAGGCCGTCCTTGCTCTCGATGCATTCCTGCGCGACGCCGGGGCCGATCACCTCGGAGAGGCCGTAGATGTCGGTGGCATCCATGTCGAAGGCCTCCTCGATCTCGCCGCGCATGGCGTTGGTCCAGGGCTCGGCCCCGAAGATGCCGACCTTGAGCGAGCACTGCCGCGGATCGAGCTTCTGGCGCTTGAACTCGTCGAGGATCGCCAGCATGTAGCTCGGCGTCACCGTGATGATATCAGGGCGGAAATCGTTGATGAGCTGCACCTGCCGCTCGGTCATGCCGCCCGAGATCGGCACCACGGTGCAGCCGAGCTTTTCCGCGCCGTAGTGCACCCCGAGCCCACCGGTGAAGAGGCCATAGCCATAGGCGTTGTGGATGATCATGCCGGTGCGGCCGCCGGCGGCACGGATCGAGCGCGCCATCACCTCAGACCAGGTGTCGATGTCGGCTCGCGTATAGCCGACCACGATCGGCTTGCCTGTCGTGCCGGAGGACGCATGCACGCGCACCAGCTTTTCGCGCGGCACGGCGAACATGTTGAACGGGTAGTTGTCGCGCAGGTCCGTCTTCACCGTGAACGGAAATTTCGCAAGATCGGACAGTTCGCGAAAGTCGGACGGATGCGCGCCAGCCTTGTCGAAGGCTTTGCGGTAATGCCCGACATTGTCGTAGGCGTGCTTCAGCGACCAGGCCAGCCGCTGCGTCTGCAAGGCCTTGATCTCGTCACGGGACGCGCGCTCATGCGCGTCCATCTCCGGACTATAGGTGTTGCCACCTTCCTTGAGCCTGGTCAGAGCCATCCTCGTTTCCCCACATTGGTGTTCTTCTTTATCGATCCTGCACCGGCAGCCAGGTGCCGGGGATGACACGTGAGTGCCCGCGGAATTCCGCGATGACGGTGTCGCCTGCGGTGACGCGCACATCGTAGATGCCGGAGCGACCGCTGCGGGTGACTTCGCGCGCCTTCGCAACGAGCCGGTCGCCGAGCCTGCCCGGCCTGATGAAGGTGATCTGCCCCTGCGCCGCCACCACACGGTCGTTGTGCGAGTTGCAGGCAAAGGCAAATGCGGAATCGGCGAGCGTAAAGATAAAGCCGCCATGGGCGATGCGCTGGCCGTTGACCATGTCCGGCCGCACCGTCATTGCGAGCGTCGCGAAGCCGGGGCCGATCTCGACGATCTCCATGCCGAGCCCCTTCGAGGCATCGTCCTCCGCCCACATCGCATCGGCGCAGGCGCGGGCAATATCCTCAGGCGACAGGGCGGCTTTGACGTTCACGCGCTTCTCCCGGTCAACTCTCATGATGTTCTGCCGGATGGCCAACACTGTCAAACATGGTCGTAATCGACCACAACCCGCTCGGAACATGGCTTGGCCTGGCAGGTCAAAACGAAGCCGGCCTTCAGCTCCCAGGGCTCCAGCGAATAATTGAGGTCCATCGGCGCCTCGCCTTCGACCAGCTTGGCCCGGCAGGTCGAGCACATGCCGCCCTTGCAGGCGAAGGGCAGATCGATTCCGGCGCGTAGCGCGGCATCGAGGATCGCCTCGTCCTCCGCGACCGGCACGTCGCGGCGCTTGCCATCGATGATCAGCGAGGCGATCGCCTTCGGCGGCGCGTCGGGCGCAACGATCTTCTTCGGCCGCGGCTTGCCGCCATATTCGGAGACGAAACGTTCGACATGGATGCGGTCCTCGGCGATGCCGAGATCGCGGCAGGTTGCCTCGACCTCCTCGCTCATCGCGACCGGACCACAGACGAAGACATGGTCGATGCTTTCGGCCGGCACCAGCGAGCGCAGCAGCACCCTCACCTTGTCGCGGTCAAGCCGGCCATGCAGGATCGGGATGTCCTGCTCCTCGCCGGAGATGACGTGGAAGATCGAGAGCCGTTCGATGAAGCGGTCCTTCAATTCCTCGAGCGCCTCGAGGAACATGATGTTGTCGGTCGCGCGGTTGCCGTAGAACAGGAAGAAGCGGCTGTCGGGTTCGCGCGCCAGCACGCCCTTGACGATCGACAGGATCGGCGTGATGCCGGAGCCTGCGGCAAAGCCGACATGAACTTGCCCGCCGTCGGCCGGCGGGACCCATCCGAAGCGTCCGGTCGGTGTCATCACCTCGAGCTCATCGCCGCATTTCAGCTCGTCTGCCGCCCAGCTCGAGAACGCACCGCCCTCGACCTTCTTCACGGCAATGCGGATCTCGCCATCGTCAGGGCCTGAGCAGATCGAATAGGAGCGGCGCACCTCCTCCCCGTCGAGTGTGGTGCGGAGCGTGAGATACTGGCCGGGGCTGAAGGCATAATCGCCCGCGAGTTCGCGCGGGATCGCGAAAGTCATCGAGACGGCGTCCGACGCCTCGCGGCGGAGGTCGTTGACGGCCAGGCGATGGAAGCGCGGTGCAGCTGCTGACATGGTCAATGACACTTGAAATAGTCGAAGGGTTCGCGGCAGGCCTTGCAGCGCCACAGCGCCTTGCAGGAGGTCGAGCCGAATTCAGACAGAAGCTCGGTCTTCGCCGAGCCGCATTGCGGGCACGCGACCGCCTGCTCCCCGAACAACGTGCGGCGCGAGTGTGAGGCTTGCGGCGGCGCAATGCCGTAGGCGTGCAGCTTGCGGCGGCCCTCCTCGCTCATCCAGTCCGTGGTCCAGGCCGGCGACAGCACGGTGCGCACCTTGGGATGCCGGAAACCGGCGCGCTCCAGCGCGAGCTCGATTTCGACCGCGATCATGTTCATCGCCGGACAGCCCGAATAGGTCGGGGTGATCGCGACCTCGACGACATCGCCGTCGACGGCAACGTCGCGCAGCACACCAAGGTCGGCGATCGTCAGCACCGGAATTTCGGGGTCGACGACGCTCGCCGCGGCATCCCAGGCGCGCTGGCGCAGATCGGTGTCATGATCGAGCATCGTCACCATGTCAGCCCCGGGAAAGTCCGCTGCATCGATTGCAGCTCCGACAGAAGATGGCCGAGATGCTCGCTGTGGCGGCCGGCGCGGCCGCCCTGCTGCATCCAGTCGTTCTTCGGCAATTCGAGCGTGGCTTCACCGGCGACGTCTGAGAGCGTCGTCAGCCAACGACCGCGCAAGGTGCCGGGATCGATGGCGATGCCGGCATGGATCAGGGCGCGCTCGCTGTCATCGACACCAAACATTTCGCCCGTGAAGGCCCAGAGATGATCGATCGCTCCTTGCGCGCGCGCGTGGCTTTCGTCCGTGCCGTCGCCGAGCCGGACGATCCACTCAGAGGCGTGGCGCAGATGATAAGCAGTCTCCTTCTCCGACTTGGCGGCGATGGCCGCGAGCGTCGCATCGCGCGAAGTCATCATCGCGCGCCAGTAGAGATCGGCGAAGGCGGAATAGAAGAACTGCCGCACCAGGGTCTGGGCAAAGTCGCCGTTCGGCTGCTCGACCAGCAGCAGATTGCGGTACTGCCGGACGTCGCGCAAATACGCGAACTTGTCCTCGTCGTTGTCCTTGCCCTCGACCTTGGCCGCATAGGAGTAGAGCTCGCGGGCCTGGCCGATCAGGTCGAGCGCGATGTTGGAGAGCGCCATGTCCTCTTCCATCATCGGCGCATGCCCGCACCATTCGGACAGCCGGTGGCCGAGGATCAACGCATCATCGGCACGGCGCAGCGCGTACAGAACCAGCGGCGTCTCCGAGATCTGGATGTTGGCGACCGGCATCACATGTGCCCCACGTCTTCGGGCACTTCGTAGAAGGTCGGGTGCCGGTAGATCTTCGATTCCGCCGGCTCGAACATCATGCCCTTCTCGGCGGGATCGCTCGCCGTGATCGCGGTCGACGGCACCACCCAGATCGAGAGGCCCTCGCCGCGGCGGGTGTAGATATCGCGGGCAGCCTGAAGCGCCATGGTGGCATCGTTCGCGTGCAGCGAGCCGACATGCTTGTGCGCGAGCCCGTTGCGGCTGCGAATGAAGACTTCCCACAGCGGCGTGTTCGGCGTGGCCATATTGATCCCTTTATTCGGCAGCTTGCGCGGTCTGGCGATGCGCGCGCTTTGCGGCGTAGGCGGCGGCCGCCTCGCGCACCCAGGCGCCGTCATCATGTGCCTTGCGACGCGCGACCATGCGGTCGCGGTTGCAGGGGCCGTTGCCGGCAAGCACCTGCTTGAATTCCGTCCAGTCGATCTCGCTGTAGCGCCAGTGCCCCTCGGCATCCTGACTCATGCCGGGATCTGGAATATTGAGGCCGAGAAATTGCGCCTGCGGCACGGTGGCATCGACGAACTTCTGGCGCAGCTCGTCGTTCGAGAAGCGCTTGATCTTCCATTTCGTCGAGATGTCGCTGTGCTGGCTGGTGGCATCCGGCGGGCCGAACATCATCAGCACCGGCCACCACCACCGGTTCAGCGCATCCTGCGCCATGGCCTTCTGCTCGTCCGAGCCGCGGCATAGCGTCAGCATGATCTCGTAGCCCTGACGCTGATGGAACGATTCCTCCTTGCAGACGCGGATCATCGCGCGCGCATAGGGGCCGTAGGAGCAGCGACACAGCGGGATCTGATTCATGATCGCGGCGCCATCGACCAGCCAGCCGATGGTGCCGATATCGGCCCAGGTCAGCGTCGGATAGTTGAAGATCGAGGAATATTTGGCCTTGCCGGCGAGCATGGCATCGACCAGCTCCTCGCGCGAGGTGCCGAGCGTCTCGGCGGCGGCATAGAGATAGAGCCCGTGGCCGCACTCGTCCTGCACCTTGGCGAGCAGCGCGGCCTTGCGGCGCAAGGTCGGCGCGCGCGTGATCCAGTTGCCTTCGGGCAGCATGCCGACGATCTCGGAATGGGCGTGCTGGGAGATCTGTCGGGTGAGCGTCTTGCGATAGGCCGCCGGCATCCAGTCGTTCGGCTCGATGCGCTCCTCGGCATCGATGCGGGCCTGGAACTGCGCGGCCCGCGTCGCATCCTCGACGTTGCGGTCGTCGGCCTCGGCCGTATTGAGCGCCTGGGTGTACATGCGCATCCTCCCGAATTGTCGGGAGGCAACATATAACAAAAATTATTTCATGCAAGATATTTCTGTAACATAAAACTCAACTGCCAAATCTCCGTTCCAAGAGCTTCCGCGCCGGCGGCAACGGCCCTTTTTCGTTGGTTCCATGGTCATCCAGCCATTGTTCCGACGGGAGGAGCAGCGCGCGATAGATCTCGCCGCAGAGCTCTCGCGCAGCCCTGCCCGGCCAGTCCGCCGGCAAGAGGCTCTCGGGCAATAGCGGATCGCGCAGCACGACGCGACGGTAATAATGGATCAGCAAAACGCGCGCAGTGAAGGCGTCGGCCTCGGAGAGAGACGCCCCGCGTGCGATGGCGGCGCGCAGCGGCTCGAACATCTTCATGAACTTCAGATAGGCGTCCGCAGTCCGCTCCAATGGCCAGCTCTCGCTGAGTAACCGACGCCCGCTGTCGCCCTCGGCGGAGACTTCGAGGCGGATAGCACCGGCAGCCTCCTCCGGCACCGGCACGCCCGACGGCGCGACCCAGACGCCCGGCAGCGGACTGCCAAAACCGGCATTTCGCAGCGCCTCGCGCGAGGCGTCGCGGTCCTCGCCGTTACCGATCAGCAGCAGCTCGAAACGGCCGGTCCAGCCGGATGGCGGCGGATCGTAGATGTGGCGGGTCGCGGCCTCGAACGTCTGGCGGCCTTTGTCGGCGAGACGATAAAAGCTGTTGCGGCCCACCTTCTCCCGCGTCAGCCAGCCATCGGCCGCAAGCCGCGACATCGCCGTGCGCACCACGCCGCTGTCGATGTCGAGGCCCTCGAAGAATTCCAGCAGCGTGCCGAGCCACACCACACCGCCGCGCGGCACGATGGCGTCGCCGAACACGGTGATGACGATGGAGCCGGTGCGCGACGGCTCGCGCTTGAGCTGGTCGATGATGCGGGAGAGCGGATGCGCCATGCGCGAGGCATAGCGCGTTTGATGCGGGCGGGACAATGGACGGGAGCGACGCTGGCTGCGACGCCGCCTCCCCCGCAAGCGGAGCGAGGCGAAGAAGAGCGCTACCTGTGCGGGTCGGGATAGACCAGGCTGCGCCAGCCGCTGCGGTCGAACGGCCGCCATTCGCCTTCCTGCTGCGCGAGGCGATCGGCGACTGCATAGACCGCGGCGGGGTGATGCCCCATGCCGCAATGGCTGCTGTCGATCTCGATGCTCTCGGTCTCGGCGCCCGTCTTCTCCATGCAGCCCTGCCAGGCGCAGACGCCGTCGGTGCGGCTGAAGATGGCGGTGGTCGGCACCGGCGGCGGCACGGCGAGCTCGCCGCCGAACTGCGGATCGACCTCGTCGGACTTGCGGCCGCTCGCCCATTCATAGACACGCCAGGCATTGGTCGAATGGGGATCACCGGCAAAGGGGCTGCCGAGCGTGATCACCTGGCGAACGCGCTCCGGCATCATCTTGGCGAGCTGGCGCGCATAGAGGCCGCCGAGGCTCCAGCCGACCAGGCTGACCTTGCGGCCGTGCTTGTCGCTGAGCTCCTGGACCAGATCGACCATCGCATCCTGCACGCCCGGGCGCAGGCCGTAATTGCGGCCCTGCCGCCAGCCGCTCTCCGCATAGCCCTTGCTGGTCAGAAACGTGCGCAGCGCGCGCGTCGACACGTCGGAGGCCACGAGGCCCGGCAGCACGAGAACGGGGTGCCCATCACCGCGCGGCGCGAGGCTAAGCAAGGGCAGCGCGCCGAGGAATGCGCCGAACTCGTGGATCGCGCGCCCCTCCAGAAACATCAGAGTGCGGGACGGCGGGCGCAGCGTCTGGGCAGTAGCGGTCATCAACGAATCCCCCGGGAAAGACGCCGGCTCGATGCCGGCAAATGGGCAAGAATTCCAATACGCCGGCTTCTTGAACGTTCCGCAGCGCAGCATGAATCAGGTAGGCGGGCGGTTCCCCACATTCAAGCGGGAGAGACACGAGGCCACAATAGGCCTGTGCGTTAATGCTAACGGGCGTGACGCAAAAGTCACAACAATCGAAGCAGGAATTCTACGGAGTAGAGCGCGAGGCCCGCGAGCCCACCGATCAGCGAGCCGTTGAAACGGATGTATTGCAGGTCGCGCCCGATGTTGATTTCGATCAGCGAAATCAGCTGCGTCATATTCCACGATTTCACCTGGTCGGAGATGAAGGTGGAGACGCCGCTCTTCTGGTCGGCGACGAAGCTGCGCAGCACCGTCACCAGGCCGTTGTTGATCTCGCCGCGCAGCTCGGCATCGCCGGCGAGCGCCTCGCCGGCGGCGACGAACATGCCGGCGAGATGGTTCTGCAAGACCTGCGTCTCGCCGGACGCGCTGCGTTCGATGAAGGAGCGCGTGTTCGCCCAGACGTTCCGGGCAAGGTCGGCAAGCTCGGGCCGCGCCAGGAGGTCGCGCTTCAAGCCGTCGATCCGATCGATATAGGCCTGATCGGTGCCGAGCCGGTCGACAAATGTCAGCACCATGCGGTCGAACTCGCCGCGGAACGGATGCTTGGGGTCGCTGCGCACCTCATCGAAGAAGGCCGTGGCCGTGCTCACCAGCTTGTTCACGAGAAACTTGTCGGCACGATAGATCCTGAGCAGGGTCGGCAATTCCGCGCGCACCTTGTCGCGGATCATCGCCATCGTGTCCTTTTGATGCAGCGTCTCGTGCATCACGCGCAGGAGATCATCGAACAGGATCTGGTGCCGTCCCTCCGCGACGAAGCCGCGCAAGGTGCCGGCGGCAAGCGGCGCAAGGTCGATCGCCTGGAGCTGCGACGACATGCGCCGGATGATGAAGGTCATCAGGCCGGAGGTCTCGGTCGCCGAGACGGCTTCCGGCAGGAGACGCAGCGCAAAGCGCGCCAGATCGTCGCTGCGCTTGCGGTCGCGCAGCCAGTCGGCGACGAAGGAGCCGAAATCAATCTCCTTCAGCTTGGCCTCGACCGGACCAGCCTCGAGGAAATGCACCTGGATGAATTCGCCGAGCTTGTCGGCGATACGCGCCTGGTTGCTCTGGATGATCGCGGTGTGCGGAATCGGCAGGCCAAGCGGCCGCTTGAACAGCGCGACCACGGCGTACCAGTCGGCCAGGCCGCCGATGGTCGCGGCTTCCGCGAAGGCTGCGACAAAGCCGAACGCGGGATGCACGGGCAACAGCCATTTCGCGACGACGAAGAGCAAGAGCGTGGAAGCCAGCACCAGCGTCGCCAGCGCCTTGACGCGGCGCAGCTCGGCCGCGCGTTCGGCATCGCCTGGAGCGTCGAAGGAGAAGGTGGCGGATGAGTCCATGACTGCGTCACAGTACTCCGTCAGTGCGAGCGAAGCGAAGCAATCCAGACTGTCTCTGCGGAGAGGCTCTGGTTTGCTGCGCTCGCGATGACGGCAGCGCAAAAAACAAGGCCCGCCGAAGCGGGCCTTAAAATTCAGTTTGTCAACGCAGGCGCCAGATCAGGCGGTCTTGTTGTAGACCTTGGCGAAATTGTCCTGAGCGGACTTCGCACCGTTGGCGGCGAGGTTGCCGAGATAGTCGGCGGTCGCCTTGGCGCGCGAGACGAAGGCTTCGCCGCGGGCGCGGAGCAGGCTCGACTGGATCTCGACGGCTTCGCTGACCGACTTGGCGGAGGCGAGCTTGTCGATGCCCGAGAAGAACGCCTCGGCGTCCTCGTAGATCGCCTGCTGGATGTTGCGGCTGATCTTGCCGGCCTCGGTGACGGACTCGGTCACCGCGTTCTCGACGGCGGCGGTCACGCGCTCGGAGCCAGCGAACACCTCGGCAGCACGGTCCTTGGCGGTGTTGGCGGTCTTCTTGACGAATTCGCGGGCAGCCTCGGGAACTTCCAGGTTCTGGATGTTCTTGAAAGCGTCCTTGAAGCCCTCGAAAGCGGTATTGGTCTCAGTGGTCATAGGGTTCTCTCCATCCTCATTGGGTTGAGCTATGGGCTCACCCCGTCCGCATTGGCCCGGGGCACGACTTATATGGCATAGTTAATTGTGCGATGCAATATTCGTATTGCACTGCGATATCACGAAACCGTGAAAAGCCTTAATGGGAGGCAATTTGGCGCCCCCTTGGTCAGCCGGGTTCCCGGACAGCTGACCGGGCCTCTAATGCTGGACGGCGCCCGGAAGCCCATAGGCCTCCATCTGGGCCTGCACCTGCGCGATGTTGTGGCCGAGCACGACGATGTCGTGGGTCTTGTCGCCAACGTCCCTAACATGATCCCGCAGCAGCGCCTCGGCCTTGAAGCCGAGGCTCTCGAACAGCGCAATGGCCGCCTGCTGGTCGACCGTCATCTGGACCGAGAGCTTCTTCAGGCCCGCCCCGAGCGCGAGCGCAAAGGTCTCCTGCGACAGCGCCTTCCCCACCCCCTTCCCGCGAACGTCGGGCGAGACCACCATGCGGATCTCGCCGACATGCGGCGACCACGAATGCGGGTCGCGCACCAGCGTACCGCAGCCGACGACCTGGCCCGCCCTCACCGCAAGCAGGCTCGTGATCGCGCCCCGCTCGATCTCCTTGACCCAGGCCGACAGCACTTTCGGCTCGCTGATGTTGCGCGGCAGGAACAACAGGTCGTGTGTCGGCAGGCCCTTGCCGAAGGCGAGCACGGCGGCCTCGTCCGCAGGCGACATCAGGCGGATCTCGATGTCGCCGGCCTCGGTCTTGACGCGACGCGGATAGGAGCGCTGCTCAGTCATGTCGATCTCTTTCCCAGCCAGGTATCCAGTTTCGGCCACAGCCGCTTCACTGCGTTGGCGCCGGCGACCAGCGAGACGTGACCGCCCTTCAGCATCACCTCTTCCTTGTCGCCGGATCCGATCTTGGCGATCAGATGCTTTGCGGCCTCATAGGGCACGATGTGATCGTGCTCGGCGACCGCGTGCAGGATCGGCACCTTGACGTTCTCGAGCTTCGCGGACCGCCCGCCAACCGACATGGTGTCGTTGAAGAGCTTGTTGTCCCACATCAGGTCCTTGGTGATGGTGCGGAAATATTCGCCGGCCAGCGGCAGCGTGTCGGTCGCCCAGCGGTCGAACATCCGGTAGGATTTCACGAACTCGTCGTTCCAGATGTTCTCCCAGAGCTGGATCTGGCTCACCGCGCGCGAGGCCGGGCGCAGCATCTCGAACGACGACAGGATCATCTCCGGCGGCACATTGCCGATGCTGTCGACGAGACGGTCGACGTCGAAGTAGCGGCGGTCGGAGAAGTTCGAGAACAGTTTCATCTCGCGGAAGTCGACCGGCGTGGTGAAGCAGATCAGATTCTTCATCGGCCCGTCCTGGAAGATCGAGCCGTAGAGCAGCGACAGCACCCCGCCGAAGCAATAACCGATGACGGAGATCTCCTGCTCGCCGGAATCGGCCTGCACGCGGCGAACGCAATCCGGGATGAAGTCGAGGACGTAGTCCTCCATCCGCAGGCTCTTCTCTTCCGGCCGCGGCGCGCTCCAGTCGAGCATGTAGACGTCGTAGCCGCGCTTGAGCAGGAACTCGATGAAACTCTGGCCGGGCACGAGGTCGAGAATGTAGCCGCGATTGGTGGTCGCCATCACGATCAGAACCGGGACGCGGTAGATCTCGTCCGTCATCGGTCGGTAGTGGTAGAGGCTCATCGTGCCACGCGAATGCAGCACGTCCTTCGGTGTCGATCCGAGCGTGGGGCCGGACGTCGAAAAATACTCGACGCCCTTGATGCTGCGCTGGATGGCGCGCTGCACCTCGGACTGGATGCGCTCCGGGATTGCCGCGAAGTCAAGTCCCGTCGCCGCGTTCATTTTTGCTCTCCGCCCTCTGACGGCGGACGTTTCGTGCGCGGCGGCCGCGGTGCGGCGCCAGCCTGCGCTCCGACCGAATGTGCTGACATCTGGCTCAGCATCGACTTGATCTCGCCAATCTGACCTTCGATGACTTGCAGTCGTTCGGCGATGCCGGTCATCTGCTCGCGACTCGGCAGGTTCATCGAGAGCAGGTACTTCTCCATGAGATCGCCGAACTGCTTCTGAGCACCCGCAGCAACGCCGCCGGCGCGATTCATGGCCTGCGAGAATTCAGGCGTCTCCATGGCCTTGGTGGCGAAGGAGTTGAACCCCTTCTCCATCTCGCCAACCATCTTCTGCCACAAGGCGACCGGATCGTTGATCTTGTCGGTCATCGGCATCCTCCCAATGTGGAGGGCTTGTGCCCTTCTTTTCCGCCATACCACACCGTTGCGGCGTGCCGGTCAACCGGTGTCGCGCACGCGGCTTCTTCGCGGAACGAAACCGTGCGATACAGCGAAGATCAGAGAATTTCGAGGGAACGCGCCCGTGACCGCCTCCACCCATCAGCCGCCGCAGACCGTCCGCGCCAATGGCATCGACATCTGCTACGAGATCTTTGGCAACGACAATGCCGAGCCGCTGCTACTGATCATGGGGCTCGGGGCGCAGATGATCCATTGGGACGATGCCTTCTGCGAGCGGCTTGCCGCACGCGGCTTCCGCGTGATCCGCTTCGACAACCGCGATATCGGCAAGTCCAGCCATCTGACCGGCGGCAAACGCCTGACGCCGCTTGAGCTGTTGAAGCTGCGGTTCCTGAAGGTCCCGGTCGCCGCGACCTACAAGCTGATCGACATGGCGAAAGACACGGTCAGCCTGATGGACGCGCTCGGCGTCAAGTCCGCACACCTCGTCGGCGTGTCCATGGGCGGCATGATCGCGCAGGAAGTGACCCTGTCGTTTCCACAGCGCGTGCGCTCGCTGACCTCGATCATGTCGACAACGGGCAATCCGCGCCTGCCGCCGCCGAGCCGCGAAGCAGCCGCGGTGCTCATGGCGCCACCGCCGCGCAGCAAGGAAGAGTACATCGCGCGCTTCTGCCGAAACTGGACGGTGCTGCGCGCCGGCTCTTTCCCCGAAGAGGAAGCACTCGATCCCGGCCGGGCCGAACGCACGTTTGCGCGCGGTCTCAATCCGGCTGGCGTCGGCCGCCAGCTGCGCGCGGTGCTCGCCTCGGGCAGCCGCAAGGAGCGGCTGCACGCCGTCAAGACGCCGTCACTCGTGATCCATGGCACTGTCGATCCGCTGGTGCATCCTGAAGGCGGCAAGGACACCGCCGCCTCGATCCCCGGCGCGAAATTGTTGATGATCGAGGACATGGGCCATGCCCTGCCGATGCGGTTCTGGCCGCAAATCATCGACGCCATCGACAAGCACGCGCATGGCGCGGCAGTGAAGGCGGCTTAAGCCTTCCGCGCGATCCAGATCACATGGCGCGCACCGCCACCCTTGCCGGTGGCACGGACATTGACCTCGTTGACTTCGAAACCCGCCGTCCGGAGTTGGCGTGAAAACTTTGCATGAGGTCCAGACGACCAGACCGCGAGCACTCCGCCTCGCCGGAGCGCGGTGTGCGCTCGCCTCAACCCCGCGGCATCGTACAGCGCGTCATTGGCCTTTCGGGTGAGACCTTCGGGACCGTTGTCGACATCCAGCAGGATGGCATCAAACGTGAGGGGATGCCGTTCGATCAGCTGAGCAACATCGACTTCACGAACATCGACGCGAGGATCGCCGAGGCTGTCGCCGAAAATTTCCGCCATCGGGCCGCGCGCCCAGGCCACCACGGACGGCACCAGTTCAGACAGCACGATCTGCGCCTTGCTCCCGAACGCCCCGAGCGCGGCACGCAGCGTGAAGCCCATCCCCAATCCGCCGATGAGCACGACCGGCTTGGCAACTTTTTCGATCTGCTTCGCCGCGAGTGTCGCGAGTGCTGCCTCGGAACCCGACAGACGGCTGTTCATCAGCTCGTTGGTGCCGAGCTTGATGGAAAACTCCTTGCCGCGCCGCATCAGGCGGAGCTCCTCGTCGGAGCCGGGGATTTTGGCGGTGTCGATCGTTTCCCAGGGAATCATGGGAGAGCTTTAGCACGGTTTGCTTCATGGCTTCGTCGCCTGGATGGAGCGCAGCGCAATCCGGGATTGCCTCCTCCGCGGAAAGACCTCCCGGATTTCGCTTCGCTCCATCCGGGCGACGAGAGCAGGCCGTGGGCTACCCGCCCGCCCAGACGTCCAGCACATAGCGGTTCTTCGCACCCATCTCCTCAATCCAGCGTGCGCTGGCGACCGCATCGCTGCCGGTCTTTTCACGATGGATCGCAACCAGCGCCGCCTTCACATCGGGCTCCATCTTGCTGCCGTCGCCGCAGACATAGACGATCGCACCGTGCTCGATCAGCGGCCAGACCCTGTCCTTTTGCGCGGCGAGGACGTGCTGCACATAGGTCTTCGGTCCGTCCGCACGCGAGAACGCGGTGAAGAGCTCGGTGATGCCGTTGGCCGCCAGCGTCTTCAGTTCGTCCGCATAGAGAAAATCCTGATCGGGATGGCGGCAGCCGAAGAACAACATCGCCGGACCGAGGGCGGCGCCTTTCGCCTTGCGCGCAGCGCGCTCCTGAAGGAAGCCGCGGAATGGAGCCAGACCTGTGCCCGGGCCGATCATGACGATCGGCACGGATGCATCATCGGGCAAGCGGAAGCCGGCCTTGGTCTCGCGCACGGTGGCATACATCGCATCGCCCGCGCGCCGATTGGCGAGATAGTTCGAGCAGATGCCCTTGTAGGTGCCGCGCCCAGAGGCGGCTGGCCCCTCGACCACGCCGACCGTGACGCTGCAACGCGCGGGATCGACCGACGGCGAGGACGAGATCGAGTAATAGCGCGGCGCCAGCAACGAGAGCATTTCGAGATAGACGTGGAACGGTAGTTCACAGGCTGGATATTCGAGCAGCAGGTCGAACACCGATTTCCGTCTGGCCAGAATCTCGGTGCGATAGCGCTCGAGCGGCTCAGCCTCCTCGCCGACAAAGGCCAGCAGCTTCGGCTTGGTCACCGGACAGCGGGTGTGCTCGGCCATGATCTGGATCTGCTTGCGCGTCGCGACCTGCTGCAGCTCGACGAACTCGCTGAGCAGGCGACCGACCGACACGGCCTCACCGACCGGCAATTGCGCCCGGCGGCCCTCGGCGACCTGGAGCCTGATCTGGTCGGCCGGCAGAAAGCCGAAGCGGCGGGCGACCGAATCCACCAGTGTCGGATCGTTGCGCGGAACGACGCTCAGATGATCGCCGACACGGTAGGCGACATTCGACGGCAGCTGCACCTCGATGTGACGCGTCGAACGCTCCGACGGATTGGCCCCGCTCTTGCTCTGGAGCTCGTCATTGACCAGCACCTTCATCGCCACCGCCCCACCCTGGGCCACGATGGTGTTGACGGCGGTCACCGCCACCGGCTCGATCGCGTAGAGCGGATCGTCCTCCGCGGTGCGGGTGAAATTCCAGTCGATGCCGAATTCGTTGGTTGCAACCTGGGCTGCCGCCGGGAACCATTTCTGGAACTGGCCGTCGAGATCGCTGCGCGCATCGCCCTCACCGCGCGGATAGACCGCGCGGGCACCATGCTTCAACAATTGTTCGTCGATGAAACGTGGCACCGATTGATAGGTCGCCGCCCAGTCGCTGTTGCCGCAACCGAACACGGCATAGCGCACATTGGCAAAGGCATCCTTGGGCAGATCGTCGCCGAGCCATTTGACGAATTGGGAGGCATTGTCCGGCGGCGCGCCGTTGTAGGAGGCGCAGATGATCAGCACGCCACCCTCCTGCGGCAGCTTGCCGACATAATCGTCGAGCGGCCCGAGATGCACGGCAAAGCCGTTGATCTCGGCAAGGTCGGCCATGCGGGTCGCCAGTTCCTCGGCGGTGCCGAGATTGGAGCCGTAAAGCACCAGCATCGGCGTGTTATGGCCGGGCCGCGTGGTCGGCTGGCGCGGCGCTTTCAACGTCGAAGCTACCAATGGTCCGCCATAGGCACCACGCTCACGATCGGCGCGCGGGCGCACCCTGATCTTGAAGCCTTCCGGCTTCATCGTCAGCGTTTCCTTCAAATGCATCTGGTAACGCTGGTGGTCGATCAGCCTGAAGCGCTGGAGGATCATGCCGAGCGCGAGCGCGGCCTCGTGCATGGCGAAGCCGCGACCGATACAGGCGCGCTGGCCGTTGCCGAACGGCTTCCAGGCATTGACCGGCCGCCTGGCCTCCGCCTCGCGGCTGAAATTCTCCGGGTCGAACGCATCCGGGTTCGGCCCCCAAACGCTGGGATCGCGATGCAGCGCCGTCACCAGGATGGTGATGAACGTGCCCTTTCGGAGCTTGTACTTGCCGCCGCCGATGGCCTCGTCCTTTAGCGGCGAGATGCCGTAGGCGGGCGCCGGCGGCCACAGACGCAGCGCCTCTTTCAGGATCTGCGTGACGTAGCTGAGCTGCGTCACCTGCTGATAGGTCGGCCTGGCATCGACATCCGGACCGAACACGCGATCGACCTCATCATAGGCCTTCTTCAGAATGTCCGGATGCTTCAACAGCGCATAGAGCGTGTACGATAACAGGCCGCTGGTGGTCTCGTGCCCCGCGATTAGGAACGTGTTGATCTGGTAGCGGATGTTGACGTCGTCGAGCTGCTCGCCGGTCGAGCGGTCGACGCCGGTCATCATCGCGGCCAGCATGTCCTTCTTGTCGTCGACGGCCTCGGCGCTCTTGCGGCGCTCGGCGATGATCTCGTCGACCATCCTGTTCATGAAGTCGACGTCTTCGCCCAGGGTCTTGCGCCGCTTCTGCATCCAGAGCTGCTCGAACGGCAGGCCGCGCGTCATCATGATGGTTTCGAGCGAGCGCACCAGCGACTCGACGAATGGGTGATAGTCGCGCCGGTAAAACGAGTTGAAGCGATAGTCGAAACCACAGAGGCCGATCGTGTCGAGCGTCAACGCGGTCATGTCGTGGACGACGTCGATCTCGTCGTCGGCGTTGAGCCGCTCCCATTTCTTGACGAGCTGCTCGGCGATGTCGACCATGCTCGGATGATAGGACTGCATGGCGCGGTTGCCGAACGGCTGGAGCAGGATGTTGTGCGCCTTGCTCCAGTTCGGCTCGCGGGTGTCGGCCGTGAACAGGCCGTCGCCGCCGACCGCGCGCACGCGCCGCAGCGCGCCACGCACGGTCTTGTCGAAGCGCTTCTCGTCCGAGAGCTCGTCGACGAGATCATGGCCGGAGACGACGACGATCGGGGAGCCCATCATGTCGAGCCAGAAGACCGGACCGAGATCCTTGGCAAGCCGCGTCAGATGCTGCACGGGAGCAGCCGAATCCAGCGACAGCATATTGCCGACCACCGGCTTGGTCGGCGGCTGCGGAATCGGGTCCAGTCGGTTCTTGGATGACATCGAAATGTAGTCCCCCTGCCTCAATGTCGTCATTGCGAGCGAAGCGAAGCAATCCAGAAATGTATCCGCGGTGACAGATCTGGATTGCTTCGTCGCTTCGCTCCTCGCAATGACGAGTTCGCGATAACGAGCTAGCCAAACCGCCTTCTACGCCATTCGATCAGCCTGGCGCTGACCTCTTCCGGCTTCTCCTGCTGCGTCCAATGGCCGCTGTCCTTCACCAGATACTTCTCCAGGTCCGGAATAAGCTTCTCCATGCCATCGGCCGCCGACGGTGGCAGCACCGCGTCGTTCTCGGCCATGATCATCAGCGACGGCACGTGGATGTGGTGGTCCAAGCCCTTCGACCGCTCCCAATTACGGGTGAAATTACGATACCAGTTGATGCCGCCGGTGAAGCCGGTCTTTGCAAAGGTGTCGACGAACACCTTCTTCTCGTCGGCGGACAGAATCGGCGTGCGCGCATCGACCTTGGCATCGTAGGCCGCGATCATCTGCGGGAACGCCAGGTTCGTCTTCGACGAGGCACCGATGCCGGCAAGCGGCAGCTCATCGGACTTCGCGTCCGGCCGCGGCAGCGGCTTGCGCATGAACGCGTCGAAGGTCTGCTCGACGCGGCTGCCGAAAATCCTGTCCGGCTCGCGCGCGGGATCCTGGAACTGGACAATGTACATTTGCTCGCCGAAGCGCTGGCGGAATAGCGCAATCGGATCCATCGGCGCGCGGTCCCAATGCGGGGTATTGACGCCGACGACGCCGGCGACACGCGAAGGGTGTCGCAGCGGCATCTGCCAGACGACGAACCCGCCCCAGTCGTGGCCAACGAAGATCGCCTTCTCGATGTTCAGATGATCGAGCAGGCCGACGAGATCGCCGGTCAGGTGCTCCATATCGTACGCGTCGACCGGCTCAGGCCGGTCGGTCGCCCCATAGCCGCGCTGGTCCGGCGCGATCACGCGGATGCCGGCCCCGCTCAGCGCCTTGATCTGGTGGCGCCAGGAGAAAGCGAGCTCGGGCCAGCCGTGGCACAGCACCATCGGCGGGGCGTCGGTGACCGGGCCTGCTTCGTAATAGCCCATGCGGATTCCGTTCGTCTGCGCGAACTTGAGCGGCGGCATTTCAATCATCATGGGATTCCTGGCGAGATTCCTATTCGGCGGCGCCCTTGATGTCGGCCGCAGGCGGCGCGTAAGCCGCTTCGAGCGCGGCGAACTCCTCCGGCAGCATGTCGCACATCACCTGCACGTGCGGAATGATGTTGGCGCCGACGATGAAGCCGAAATCGAGCTGGTCGCGATAGCTCTGCACGGTGATGTTGAGCGCCTGCCCATGCGTCGAGATCGACACCGGGAAGATGTGCAGGAGCTCGGCGCCTGCGGCGTAGAGCGTCTGTCGCGGCCCCGGCACGTTGGACACGGTGATGTTGGCGGCCGGCGGCAGCACGTCCGAGAGGTTCGAACGGCTATAGAGCAGCGCCAAGATCTGCGTCATCATCGGCGCGCCCAGCATCGAGATGTTGGACACCTGCGGCATCAGGGCCCGCAGCGGATGCGACATTTCCTTGGACTTGGTCGATTGCGCGATGATGGCCTCCAACCGAGCCTTGGGATCCTCGATATTGGTCGCGATCGCGCAGATCATGCCGAACACCTGGTTGTTGGCCTCGGTGTTGCCCTCCTCGCGCAGCGAGATCGGCACGGCGGCGGTGAGCGATTTCGCCGGCAGCGTGCCGTATTGCCGGAGGTAGCGGCGGACCACGCCGGAGGCGAGCGCCAGCACGACGTCGTTGAGCTTGCCACCGGCCTGCTTGGCCAGCGCCTTGGCGCGCGACAGCGAGATCGACACGCCGGCAAAGCTGCGTTCCGAGGAGATCGACTTGTTGAGCATGGTCGGCGGCGATACCATGCTGGCGAGACTCTCGCGCGACTTCGGATCGGAGATCTTGCCGAGCACGTCGGAGACGCTCTTGACCATGGTCGGGATGTTGCCGGCAAAGCGCACCGCGCTCTCGATCTGGTACATCGCGTTGTCGAACAGGATCGAGCCGATGTCGCTCTTGCCGGTACGCGGCAGTTGCAAATTCTTCGCGGCCGCCGAGGCATCGAGCGGCTGAGTGAAAAGCTGCTGATAGGAATCGAGCAGGTTGGCCGCGATATCGCGCGGCTCCTGCCCGGGCTTCGATCCGCCGGTCGGCGGATCGACCTGCCGCGGGATCGGCGAGATGTCGTAGATCATGTTGGTCAGGGCCGCCCCGGCGCCACCGTCGATGGCGGCATGGTGCATCTTGGAATAGAGCCCGACCTCGTTGTCCTTCATGCCCTCGAAGACATAGAACTCCCAGAGCGGACGGGCGCGGTTGAGGAGCTTGGCATGCATCCAGCCGACGATGCGCTCGAGCGTGGCGCGGTCGCGCGGCGCCGGCAGGCTGGCGCGGAAGATGTGGCGGTCGATGTCGAACTGATCGTCCTCGACCCAGGAGGGATGGTCGATGTCGAGCGGTGCTTTCTCCAGCCGCGCCTTGAGGATCGGCGCGATGTGCAGGCGCGAGACGATCATCGCCTTGAAGTCTTCGAAGAAGTCGCCCTTGTAGTCGTCAGGCAGGCGAAAGATCGCCATGCTGCCGACATGCATCGGCATTTCCGGTGTTTCCAGATAGAGAAACGATGCGTCGAGCGACGACAGCTTCTTCCCGTCGGCCATAGTTCCCTCCCGAATTATTTTGGCGGGCGCCTTGGGTGGCGCTTCTCGTCAGACCGATACTGCCCGGTCCTGTGGGGCATATGCAATGGCAAACGGCCCGCCCCGGTCGAATGGCCAGAACTCTCCCTCCGGTTGCGCCAGGCGGTCCGCCACGGCCCACAGCGCAGCGGGGTTGACCCCGAGCCCGATATGGCTTGCGAGGTGCACCTCAATGTTCTCGGCGCGCTCGGACGGCTGCAACAGGCAGGTTCGCCAGTTCACGATGCCGTCGGTGCGCGAATAGATCGAGGTCGCCGGCACCGGAAGCTCGCCGGCGATCGCCGCGCGCAGCTCGGCCATATCCTCGACCCGCTCACCGGACATCATCTCGTAGAGTGCGGTCGCGTTGGTCGCCCGCACATCGTTGGCAAAGGGACTGCCGAGCGTCACGACATTGCGGACCATCTCGGGCGCCTGAAGCGCAAGATCGCGGGCATAGACGCCGCCGAGACTCCACCCGACCAGGCTGACCTTGCGTCCGCTTGCGGCGTGGATCTCGGCGAGACGGACGCGCAAGGCCTCGCGCATCCGGGCAAGGCCTCCGAGATTGCGGCCCATCCGCCAGGCATGCGCCTCATAGCCGAGCTCGCTGAGATAGCGCCGCAGCGGCGCCATCGAGAGGTCGCTTGCAAGGAAGCCCGGCAGCGCCAGCACCGGATGGCCGTCTCCCCGCGGCGCGCGCATCAGCAACGGCGAAAGCAGGAGGCTGGCGTTGAATTCGAGCAGGCCGCGCGCCTCGGCAAGCAGGAGACCGAGGGCCGGCGGGCGAAGCCGGCCAGCGTCTGGCGCCCCGTCCCCCGCGGCCGACATTTATTTCTTCTTGTCGCTGCTGCGTGTTCCGCCGAGGCCGGCCATGGTGACGAACATGTCCTGAAACCGCTCGGCGAGCTTCGGATCGAAAGTGAACCAGCTCTGGATCAACGATTCCGGCGAGACCTTGTCGATATTGCTCAGGACCTGCTGCTGCAGCTTGTCCATGACGGCAATTTGCATCGGCGAGACATCCGGCAATCCGAAGAACTGGCGAGCTTCGAGGGGGGTGCAGTCGATTTCGATGTTAACTTTCATGTCCCCTCCAGATGAGATTCGAGCGGCCCGGCGCAGTATCGCCGCGACATGGCATGCGACGCAAGCGACCTGAGACGGGGGCCGGAGGCCGGCTTCGGCAATCGGCGGATATGGTCAATCAAATCGCTCCCACGCTTGCTTGCCGCCCGGCCTGTGGGGCGTTTCCGTCTTTATTCCCGGACTCCGCAGGCCGAAAGTCCCATGTCCCCCGCGCGGCTCTCGCCCCTAAATTGTCGGTCAGCATTGCTGCACAGCGGTGCAACTTGGCGCGTTCCTTGCTGGAATGGCGCTTGCACGGGTCGAGAACTCTGGGCAACATGGATCGATCGGCCCCGCCGAACAATCAAAAATGACGGTGCGGGCGAGTGGAGAGGGTCAAGAATGTCAGTCGGACGAAGTCTGTTTGCGGCGACGCTCGCCGGTGTGTTGGCGTTGGCGGTCTCGCCGGCGTCGAGCCAGACGCTGCGCTACGCCAACCAGGGTGAGCTGAAGTCGCTCGACCCCTACACACTGAACGAGTCGACCACCAGTGCGCATCTCGGCCATGTCTACGAGGGCCTGGTTGCCCGCGACAAGAACCTGAAGATCATCCCGGCACTGGCCGAAAGCTGGGAGACGCCGGAGCCGACACGCTGGCGCTTTCACCTGCGCAAGGACGTCAAATTCCACAACGGCGACCCCTTCACCGCGGACGATGTGGTGTTCTCAGCTGAGCGCGTGCGGGCCAAAGGCTCGAACTTTCTCAGTCGCCTCCCCGCCGACGCCAAGGTCGTCAAGATCGACGATTACACCGTCGATTTCATCCTCACCGCGCCCAATCCCATCCTGACGGCGCTGTGGGCGACCTGGTACATCATGGACAAGAAGTGGGCAGAGGCGAACGATGCAGTGGCACCGACGCCGGCAGCCGCCACGACCCCGAGCTACGCCTCGCTCCATGAAAACGGCACCGGCCCCTTCACGATCGAGAGCCATCAGCCGGGCGTGAAGACTGTCTTCAAGGCGTACCCGGGTTGGTGGAGGAAGCCGGAGCATAATCTGAAGGAGATCGTCTTCACCCCGATCGCCTCCGAGGCCACGCGCGTCGCGGCCCTGCTGTCGGGCGAGGTCGACGTGATCGAGCCGGTTCCGGTCCAGGACATCCAGCGCGTCAATGCGAGCCCCAATGCGACCGTGCTGACGGGACCTGAACTCCGCACCATCTTCGTCGGCATGGACCAGTCCCGCGACGAACTCCTGTACTCGAACGTCAAGGGCAAGAACCCGTTCAAGGACATTCGCGTTCGCGAAGCCGTCTACAGGGCGATCGACGTCGACCTGATCAAGAATCGCGTCATGCGCGGCCTCTCCACGCCATCCCCGCTGATGATCGCGCCGGAGCTCTATTCGCTGTCGAAGGACTTCACCCGACCGAAGTTCGACCCTGATAGCGCCAAGAAGCTCCTGGCGGACGCCGGCTATGCCGACGGTTTCGAAGTGACGATGGATTGCCCCAATGATCGTTACGTCAATGACGCCGCGATCTGCCAGGCTATCGTCGGCATGCTTGCCCGCATCAATATCAAGGTAAACCTGCTGGCGCAGCCCAAGGCGCTGTATTTCGCCAAGGTGCTGAAGCCCGGCGGCTACAAGACCTCGCTGTTCATGCTGGGCTGGACCCCCGATACGCTCGACTCGCACAACGTGCTGCACGACATCATGGGCTGCCGTGACGATCCCAAGGATCCCAACCGCGGTGAAGCCAATCTCGCCGGCTATTGCAACAGGCAGTTCGACGAGCTCGCGGACAAGGTTCTCCTGGAACCCGATCCGGCCAAGCGCGATCTCCTGATCAAGCAGGCCTGGGAGATCTCGATCAAGGACTGGGCCTACGTTCCGCTGCACCAGCAAGCGCTCGCTTGGGGCGTGTCGAAGAAGGTGAAACTGACCCAGCGGGCGGACAACCAGGTCCTGCTCTATTGGGCGACCAAGCAGGACGAGTAGGTGTCGACAAGTTGTGAAGTCCCGGAAGCCATCGCTTTCAAGATCTGGCTTCCGGGACTTGCTGTTTCGGGCTAACGCGATGATGCGCGCCCCTGAAGAGATGTGAAAGGAACAGATGCTCGCTTTCACACTGCGCCGGGCCATCCAGGCCGTCGGCGTGATGATCGCAGTTGGAATCATCGCGTTCTCGATGTTCCGCTTCGCCGGCGATCCCGTGAACCAGATGGTCGGGATGGACACGTCCGGCGCCGAACGCGCCGCGATCCGCAAATCGCTCGGCCTCGACGATCCCGTCATCGTGCAGTTCGGCCGTTATGTCGGCAACGCCGCGCAGTTCAAGTTCGGCGTGTCCTACCAGTTCCGCCTGCCCGTCACCAACCTGCTGATGGAGCGGATGCCGGCCACGCTGGAGCTGGCCATCGTTGCCACCATCTTCGCCATGGTCAGCGGCATCCTGATGGGCGTCTATTCCGCGCTGCGTCGTGACAGCTGGCTCGCGCATGTGTTCCAGGCCGTCTCGTTGATCGGCATCTCGCTGCCGACCTTCCTGATCGGCATCCTCCTGATCTACCTGTTTTCAGTAACGCTGGGCTGGCTGCCCTCGTTCGGCCGCGGCGATGTCGTGCATATCGGCTGGTGGACGACGGGGCTGCTGACGCTCTCGGGCCTGAAGGCGCTGATCATGCCCTCGATCACGCTCGGCCTGTTCCAGATGACCCTGATCATGCGCCTCGTCCGCGCCGAGATGCTGGAGGTGATGCGCACCGATTACATCCGCTTCGCCCGCGCTCGTGGCCTCACCACGCGCGCCATCCATTTCGGCCATGCGCTGCGCAACACCTTGGTGCCCGTGATCACCGTGGCCGGCCTGCAATTTGGCTCGGTAATTGCTTTCGCCATCATCACGGAGACCGTGTTCCAGTGGCCGGGCATGGGCCTCCTGTTCGTGCAGGCCGTTCAAAACGTCGATATCCCGATCATGGCGGCCTATCTGATGATGGTGTCCCTGATCTTCGTCACCATCAATCTCGTGGTTGATATCCTCTACACCATCGTCGATCCGCGGCTGCGTTCGACGGTCAGCCGGGCGCATTGAGATGAGCGAGGCCGTCGTTCCGCACAAAGCCGAGAAAAGTGCGACCACCGCTCCTGGCTGGCTCAGGCGCGCGCTCGACAGCGACCTGTTCTATTCGTTCCGCCGCTCCAGGATCACCATGATCGCGGCGGCGGTCACGCTGCTGTTCTTCCTGGTCGCGATCTTTGCGTCCGTGCTGTCGGTACAAAATCCCTTCGATCCGGCGCAGCTCCAGCTGATGAATTCGCGCATCTCGCCGCTGTGGACCGCGGACGGCCAGAGCCCGTTCCTGCTCGGCACCGACGAGCAGGGCCGCGACGTGCTCTCCGCGATCCTCTACGGCATGCGCATCTCGCTTCTCGTCGGCGTGCTCGGCGTGGTCCTCTCCGGCGCGCTCGGCATCCTGCTCGGGCTGACGGCCGGCTATTTCGGCGGCGCCGTCGACGGGCTGATCATGCGCATCGCCGACGTGCAGCTCTCCTTCCCGGCGATCCTGATTGCGCTTTTGATCAACGGCATCGCTAAATCGGTGCTCGGCAACAGGCTCGACGAGATGAGCATGCTGGGCGTTTTGGTGTTCGCGATCGGCCTGAGCTTCTGGGTGCAATATGCCCGTACGGTGCGCGGCTCGGTGATGGTCGAGAAAAACAAGGACTATGTCGCCGCCGCGCAATTGATCGGCCTGCCCGCTCCCGTGATCATGCTGCGCCACGTGCTGCCGAACACAATGGGGCCGATCCTCGTCATCGCCACCATCAATCTCGCGCTCGCCATCATCACCGAGGCGACGCTGTCCTTTCTCGGCTCGGGCATGCCCGAGACCATGCCCTCGCTCGGCACGCTCATTCGCATCGGCAACAATTATCTGTTCGCAGGCGAATGGTGGATCGTTGCCTTCCCGGGCATCGCGCTCGCAGCGCTGATCCTGTCCATCAACCTGCTCGGCGACTGGCTGCGCGACGCGCTCAACCCGAAGCTCCGATGAGTATCCCCCGTTCATGACCGAACCCGTCCTCTCCGTGCGCAATCTCCAGGTCGAGTTCGCCTCCCGCCGCGGCACGCTGCGGGCGATCGACGGTGTCTCCTTCGACATCGCCAAGGGCGAAGTGCTGGGCGTGGTCGGCGAATCCGGCGCCGGCAAATCCGTCACCGGGCTCTCGGTGATCGGCCTGATCGATCCGCCCGGCCGCATCTCCGCCGGCGAGATCCGCCTCTCCGGCCTGCGCGTCGACAATCTGCCGCCGGAGGAAATGCGCCGTATCAGGGGAAAGCGCATCGGCATGATCTTCCAGGATCCCCTCACCTCGCTCAATCCGCTCTACAAGGTCGGCGACCAGATCGTGGAGACGATCAAGACCCACCTGAACCTGTCCGAGACGGCGGCGCGCCGCCGCGCCATCGATCTGCTCGCCGAAGTCGGCATTCCCGCACCGGAAAAGCGCATCGACGGTTATCCCCATGAATTCTCCGGCGGCATGCGCCAGCGCGTGGTGATTGCGCTCGCGATCTGCGCCGAGCCGGAACTGATCATCGCCGACGAGCCGACCACCGCACTCGACGTCTCCGTGCAAGCGCAGATCATCTCGCTGATCAAACGCCTCGGCCGCGATCACGGCACCGCGGTGATGCTGGTGACGCACGACATGGGCGTGATCGCCGAGACCTCCGACCGCGTTGCCGTGATGTATGCCGGCCGTGTCGCCGAGATCGGCCCGGTGCAGGACGTCGTGAAGAACCCGCTGCACCCCTACGCCAAGGGCCTGATGGGCGCGATCCCCACGCTTGCCGGCGATGACAAGCGCCTGGTTCAGATCCCCGGCTCGATGCCGCGGCTGTCGGCGATCCCGCGCGGCTGCTCGTTCAATCCGCGCTGCGCCTCCGCCTTCGATCGCTGCCGGGTGGACCGGCCGGAGCCGTTGTCGCGCGGCACACAGTCGGTTGCCTGCCATCTCTATGACAGCGTGCCGGCGGAGAGCGCGGCATGAGCGCGCCTTTCGTCCAGGCGACAAATCTGCGCCGCGTCTTCGACGTCTCGAAGCCATGGCTCAACCGCGTGCTTGAAGGCGGGCAGCTCGAATTTCTCAAGGCAGTCGACGGCGTCACGTTTGATATCAGGAAGGGCGAGACGTTTGCGCTGGTCGGTGAGTCCGGCTCGGGCAAGACCACGGTGGCGCGGATGGTCGTCGGCCTTTTGCCGCCGAGCTCCGGGGACGTGCTGATCGACGGAATCCCGATGGCCGATCCCCGGCAGGCGCTGGCGCGGCGAAAACTGCGACGCCGCATCCAGATGATCTTTCAGGATCCGTATGCGAGCCTGAACCCGCGCTTCCGCGTCGATGCCATCATCTCCGAGCCGATCCGCGCCTTCGACCTGATCCAGGGCGAGCGCGACATCCAGGCCCGCGTCGGCGAGCTGCTCAGCCTCGTCGGCCTGCATCCCGACGACCGATTGAAGTTTCCACACGAGTTCTCAGGCGGCCAGCGCCAGCGCATCGCGATCGCGCGCGCGCTCGCCTCAGATGCCGAGTTCATCGTCTGCGACGAGCCGACCTCGGCGCTCGACGTCTCCGTGCAGGCGCAGATCCTCAATTTGATGCGCGATCTCCAGGACAAGTTCGGCCTGACCTACATGTTCATCAGCCACAACCTCGCCGTGGTCCGCCACATGGCGAGCCGCGTCGGCGTGATGTATCTCGGCCGCATCGTCGAGATCGCCGAGGGACGCGAGCTGTTTTCCCGCCCGCGCATGCCCTACACCAAGATGCTGCTCGGCGCCGTGCCAGACCTCGCCATGAGCGGCCGCCAGCGCATTCCGGTCAAGGGCGAGATCCCGAACCCGATCAACCCGCCACCCGGCTGCGCCTTCAATCCGCGCTGCCCGCTGGCATTCGACCTCTGCCGCAAGGAAACCCCGGAATTGATCGACGGCGTCGCCTGCCACGCGGTTAACACCGCGCCGGTCCCGGCGTGACGCGCGCGTGCCATGCGGCCTGCGCATTGGCGGCACGGCGTGGCCTGTGATCAATTGCGCGCGCCGAAAATAAGGTAGCGAACTTTCATGGCCAGCAAAGTCAATCCCGATCCCTTTACAACGCGCCCCGAGATCGAGGGCACGTTCGGGGTCGTCGCCTCTACACACTGGATCGCGACCGCCGTCGGTATGGCCGCGCTCGAAAAGGGCGGCAACGCGTTCGATGCCGGCGTCGCCACAGCCTTCACGCTCCAGGTGGTGGAGCCGCATCTGAACGGCCCCGGCGGCGACGTGCCGATCATCGTGCATGACGTCAAGCGAGGCCGCACCGAGGTGATCTGCGGCCAAGGCCCGGCGCCGGCCCGCGCGACCATCGCACATTACAGGAGCGAGGGCCTCGACATGGTGCCCGGCACAGGTCTCCTTGCGGCCTGTGTCCCCGGCACCTTCGAATCCTGGATGATGCTGCTGCGCGACTACGGCACGCTGCGGCTGCGCGACGTGCTGGAGCCCGCGATCTCCTATGCTAGCTTTGGCCATCCGCTGGTCGAGCGCGCCTGCGCGACGATCCAGACCGTGGAGCAATTGTTCCGCAAGCACTGGCCGACCTCGGCCGCGGTTTACCTGCCGAACGGCGAAGTGCCGCGCCCCGGCACGCTCTTCACCAACAAGACATTGGCCGCGACCTACACCCGCATCCTCAGCGAAGCCGAGAGTGGCGGCGGAGGACGCGATGCCGAGATCGATCGCGCGCGAAAGGCCTGGTCGCAAGGTTTTGTCGCTGAGGCCATCGACAAGTTCTGCCGGACGCAAGAGGTGATGGACGTCAGCGGCTCGCCACATCGCGGCGTGCTCTCGGCCGACGACATGGCGCGCTGGCAGCCGACGATCGAGACGCCGCTCACCTACGATTATGGCCGCTACACCGTCTGCAAGGCCGGCGTCTGGAGCCAGGGCCCGGTCACGCTGCAACAGCTGGCGCTGCTGAAGGGCTTTGCACTCGACGGGCTCGACCCGACCGGGCCGGAGTTCATCCATCTCCAGATCGAATGCGCCAAGCTCGCCTTCGCGGACCGCGAGAAATTCTACGGCGATCCGAAGTTCAACGAGATCCCGATCGCGACGCTGCTGTCGGACGCCTACAACGATGAGCGCCGCAAGCTCGTCGCCGACAAGGCCTCGCTCGACTTCCGGCCCGGCGCGGTCGAGGGCTTTGGCGGCGTGGTCAAGCTGCGCCGCGCCGAGGGACAGCGTGAGGCGGTGGGCGCGCTCGGCGCTGGCGAGCCAACGGTCGGCCGCTTCGGCGAAGTGCGCGGCGACACCGTGCATTTCGACATCATCGACAAGGCCGGCAACATGGTGTCCTCGACACCGTCGGGCGGCTGGCTGCAATCCTCACCGGTCATTCCGGAAATCGGCTTCTGCCTCGGCAGCCGGGCCCAGATGTTCTGGCTGGAGGAAAACCATCCGGCCTCGCTCGCGCCCGGCAAACGGCCACGCACCACGCTGTCCCCGACCATGGCGCTGCATGACGGCGAGCCGTATCTGGCCTGGGGCTCGCCCGGGGGCGACCAGCAGGATCAGTGGATCACGCAGTTCTTTCTGCGCCACGTCCATTGCAACCTCAATCTCCAGGAAGCGATCGACGCGCCGGCCTGGCACTCCGAGCACTTCCCGATCTCGTTCTGGCCGCGCACCGCGCGCCCCGGCGTGCTTGTGGTCGAGAACCGCGTGCCGAAGGCGACGATCGAAAATTTGCGCCAGCGCGGTCATATCGTGGAAGTCGGACCCGACTGGTCCGAGGGCCGCCTCACCGCGGCCTCGCGCGTCGGGGTACGCCGCCGCGCAGCCGCCAATCCGCGGGGCATGCAGGGTTACGCCGCGGGACGCTGACAGGAAGCAAATGACCTGGTCGATCATCGCGCGCGATCCTGCCACCGGCCAGTTCGGCATCGCGGTTGCGACCCGCTTCTTCGCCGTCGGTGCGCGCGTGCCGTATATCGCCGCCGGCCTCGGCGCCATCGCGACGCAGGCCTTCGTCAATCCTTATTACGGCATCGACGGCGTCAAGCTCTTGCGAGAAGGCCTGAACGCGCATGATGTTCTCGCCGCGCTGCTCGCGACAGACGATGGCCGCGAGAGCCGCCAAATCCACATCATGGATGCGAGCGGTGCGATCGCGGCGCATACGGGTCGTGATTGCGTCGCCTGGTGCGGGCACGTGGCGGGCAGCGGCTTTTCCATCGCCGGCAACATGCTTGCGGGCTCCGATGTTCTCAGCGAGACCGCGAAGACCTATATCGCCAGTGACAGCCTGCCCTTCCCGCGCCGTCTGCTCGCGGCGATGCGCGCAGGCGAAGCCGCCGGCGGCGACAAGCGCGGCAAGCAGTCGGCCGCGCTATTGATCCACGGCGAGGAGGAATGGCCGGCACTGGACATTCGTGCCGATGATCATCCTGATCCGCTCGGCGAGCTCGAACGGCTCGACCAAGTCAGCCACGAGCTCTGGGTGCACTTCCGCAACTCGATGCCGACGCGGCAGAACTCGGCCGGCAACACCGATCGCAGCGTCATCGACGCCAGCATCGCCGCAGCGCGCGCAAGGCAGACATGAGCACTAACCCTCTCATCGAGATCAGGGATCTGCGCATCCGCTTCCACGGCGACGACGGCCGGATCACCCATGCGGTCGACAGCGTCGATCTCAGCGTCGCCAATGGCGCAACGCTTGGCCTCGTCGGCGAATCCGGCTGCGGCAAGAGCGTGACGTCGCTCGCGATCATGGGTCTGCTGCCGAAGAGCAACGCCGAGATATCAGGGGCGATCAAGTTCGACGGTTTCGACCTGCTCAAGACTCCCGACCAGACTCTGCGCGACCTCCGCGGCAACCGGCTCGCGATGATCTTCCAGGAGCCGATGACCTCGCTCAATCCGAGCTTCACCATCGGCGACCAGATCGTCGAGACGATCCTGCGTCATCGTGGCGGCTCACGGAAGAGCGCGCGCGACCGCACGATCGCGCTGCTTCGGCGGGTCCACATCCCCTCGCCCGAGCGGCGGATCGACGAATATCCGCACAAGCTCTCGGGCGGCATGCGCCAGCGCGTCATGATCGCGATGGCGCTCGCCTGCGATCCCCGGCTCCTGATCGCGGACGAACCGACCACCGCGCTCGACGTCACCTTGCAGGCGCAGATCCTGGAGCTGATGCGCGAGCTCAAGGCCGCCAGCGGTGCCGCCATCATCCTGATCACCCATGATCTCGGCGTGGTCGCCGAGGTCTGCGACGAGGTCGCGGTGATGTATGCCGGCGAGATCGTCGAGCGCGCGCCTGTGGATGAATTGTTCTCGGCGCCACAGCATCCCTATACGGTCGGCCTGCTCGGCTCGATCCCGCGGCTCGATCATCGCGCCGAGCAGCTCGCCACGATCGAGGGCATGGTGCCGAACATGGCACAGCCGCCCGCCGGCTGCCGCTTCGCCGCGCGCTGCCCGTTCGTGCTGGAGGCCTGCACCAGGGCGCCGCCGCCGCTGGTCGAAGTCAGCGCCGGCCACCTCTCGCGCTGCATCCGCGCGCCGCTCGAACTGTTGGTGTCGTGATGGCGCTGCTCGAGGTCAACGGCCTGGTCAAGCATTTCGTCGCCGAACGCTCATTGTTCGGCCGCGCGCTGGCGCATGTCAAAGCGGTCGATGGTGTTAGCTTTTCTCTTGAGGCCGGAAAGACGCTGGCGCTGGTCGGCGAGTCCGGCTGCGGCAAATCCACCGTCAGCCGCCTCGTGCTGCGTCTGATCGAGCCGGATGCAGGCGCGGTGCGCTTCGAGGGCCGCGACCTGCTCGCGCTCGATGCCGACGCGCTGCGCGCCTTTCGCCGCGAGGCCCAGATCATCTTCCAGGATCCCTACGCCTCGCTCAATCCGCGCATGACGGTCGGCCAGATCCTGACCGAGCCGCTGACGCTGCACAATCTCGTGCCGCCGGCGCAGCGCCGGGAGCGGGTCGCGGAGATATTGCGGCTGGTCGGGCTGGAGCCGCGGCTCGAGCGACGCTATCCGCACGAATTCTCCGGCGGCCAGCGCCAGCGCATCGCCATTGCCCGTGCGCTTGCGGTCGAGCCAAAACTGATCATCTGCGACGAGCCGGTCTCGGCGCTGGACGTCTCGATCCGCTCGCAGATCCTGAACCTCTTGCGCGAGCTTCAGGACCGGCTTGGCCTCGCCTATATCTTCGTCTCGCACGATCTCGCCGTGGTCAAGCACATCGCCGACCACGTCGCGGTGATGAATCTCGGCCAGATCGTCGAGACGGCCGAAGCGGATGCGCTGTTCGCGGCGCCCCGCCACCCCTATAGCCGGGCGCTGCTGTCCGCGATCCCCGTGCCTAAACCGCGGGCAAAAAGCAGCCGGATTGTGCTCCAGGGCGAGATCCCAAGCGCCCTGAACCCGCCGCCGGGATGCCGCTTCCACACCCGCTGCCCCTATGTCGTCGACCGTTGCCGCAGCGAAATGCCACAGCTCGTGGCGGATGGCATCGGACATGCAACGGCCTGCCACCGAACGTCGGAACTGCCGCCCTCCGCGGCGATCGTCCCGTCGGACGGCGGCTTCTCGCCGGCCCTTGAAAAATTGGTCGCTGCCTTCAGCGGCGGCCCGGAAGCAGTCCGCGGCGGCGGGGTTAGTTCATTGGGGACCGACCCGGCATAGCCGCCAAACAGAGGTTGAGAACGATGCGTTTTGTGCGTTTGGCATTTCTGGCGTCGGCCCTGCTGACGTCGTTCGCGGGCATCGCCCAGGCCCAGACCACGCTTCGCATCGGCATTGCCGAGGACCCGGACATCCTCGACCCCAGCATCGGCCGCACCTATGTCGGCCGCATCGTGTTCTCGGCCTTCTGCGACAAGCTGTTCGACATCGACGAGAAGCTCAACATCGTGCCGCAGCTCGCGCTGTCCTACGAGACCTCGGCGGACGGCATGGCGATGACGATCAAGCTCCGGCCCAACGTCAAATTCCACGACGGCGAGCCGCTGGACGCGGAGGCCGCCAAATTCTCGATCGAGCGTCACATGACGCTGCCGACCTCGTTCCGGAAATCGGAGCTCGCCAGCGTCGATCACGTCGAGGTGGTCGATCCCCTGACCATCAAGCTGGTGCTCAAGACGCCCTACTCGCCGCTGATCGCCCAGCTCACCGACCGCTCCGGCATGATGGTGTCGCCGAAGGCGGCGAAAGAGGCCGGCGACAAGTTCGGCCTGCACCCGGTCTGCGCGGGTCCCTACAAATTCGTCGAGCGCGTCCAGCAGGACCGCATGGTGTTCGAGAAATTCGCCGACTACTGGAACAAGGACAATATCCATATCGATCGTGTCGTGTTCCTGCCGATCGTCGACGCCACGGTTCGGCTTGCGAACCTCAAATCCGGCGGGCTCGATCTGATCGAGCGCGTGCTCGCCACCGACATCAAGGACGTCCGCGCCGATCCCAAGCTGGTGCTGTCGACTGCTCCGGAGCTCGGCTATCTCGGCCTGACCGTCAATATCGGAAACGACAAGACCAAGGGCCCGCTGAGCCAGTCGGCGAAGGTGCGTCAGGCGCTGGACCTCTCCATCGATCGCGAAGCTATCAACCAGGTCGTGTTCAACGGCGAATTCACGCCCGGCAATCAGTGGGTCAGCCCGACGCATCCCTATTACCAGAAGGCATTCCCGGTCCATGGCCGCGACATCGCGAAGGCCAAGGCGCTGCTGAAGGAAGCCGGCGTCGCTACGCCGGTGACCGTCGACTACATGATCCCCAAGGGCGCGGAAAACGAGGCCGTGGCCCAGGTCGTGCAGTCAATGGCTGCCGAAGCAGGTTTTGACATCAAGATCCGCGCCGTCGAATTCGCAACCACTTTCAAGCAAGCCCAGGCCGGCGAGTTCCAGATCTTCCAGATCAACTGGAGCGGCCGCATCGATCCCGACGGCAATTCCTACATCTTCATGCGCAGCAAGGCGCCGCAGAACGACGGCGTATACGCGAACCCCGACGCCGACAAGTTGATGGAAGATGGGCGTGCGACATCCAATGTCGACGAGCGCAAGGCGATCTACGCGAAGCTGACCAAAATCCTGCTCGACGATCTGCCGATCATCTACATCTATCACCGCACGCTGCTGATCGCCCACACGACCAAGCTCGAGGGCTACAAGCAGATGCCCGACGGGCTCGTGCGCGTCGTCGGATTGAAGTTCAAGTGATCGCAGCTCTGCCCGGGACGCGGGCCCAACCATGCTGAACTTCCTCGCCCGCCGCATCGCGCAGATCGTGCCGACACTGTTCTTCGTGTCGGTGCTGATCTTCTCGCTCCAGCAATTGCTGCCGGGCGATCCCGCGCTGGTGATGGCCGGCGAGGAACGGGATCCCGCAGCCATCGAGCAGATCCGTCATAAATACCGGCTCGATCAGCCGATCCCGGTCCAATACGTCTATTGGCTCAAGGGCGTTCTGACCGGTGATTTCGGTGAGTCGCTGCGTAACAAGATGCCGGTGCGCGAGCTGATCGCCCAGAAGCTGCCGGTGACGCTCCAGCTCGGCTCGATGGCGATCCTGATCGCTTTCCTCATCGGCATTCCCGCCGGCATCGTCTCCGCCGTGAAGAAAGGTACCGCCTGGGACTATGGCGCCAATCTGTTTGCGCTGTGGGGCATCTCGACCCCTAATTTCTGGCTCGGGATCCTGCTGATCTTCCTGTTCTCGATCGAGCTCGGCTGGCTGCCGGCCTCGGGCTATGTGCCGCTCACCGAGAACTGGCGCATGAGCCTCGCTGCCACCATCATGCCGGCCTTCGTGCTCGGCAACGCGATCTCCGCGATCCTGATGCGGCATACCCGCAGCGCCATGCTCCAGGTGCTGGAGAGCGATTATGTGCGCACCGCGCGCGCCAAGGGCCTGTCCGAGCGCTCGGTGATCCTCAAGCATGCCATGCGCAACGCGCTGACGCCCATCATCACGCTCGGCGCGCTCGAGCTCGGCACGCTCTTGTCCGGCGCCGTGTTGACCGAGCAGATCTTCTCCATTCCCGGCTTCGGCAAGCTGATCGTGGACGCCGTGTTCAACCGCGACTACGCCGTCGTGCAGGGCGTGGTGCTTGTGACGGCCACGGTCTACATCACGCTGAACCTGGTCGCCGACGTCGCCTATATCCTCGTCAATCCGCGGCTTCGGGGCTAGCGCCATGACCGACGCCGCACTGCCCGCGCCCTCCGCCACGCAAGCCTACGAGCTCGACAGCCCGGCGCGCCGCGCGCGACGGCGGCTGTTCAAGCGCAAGGCCGCCGTATTCGGCCTCGTCGCGATCACGATCTTCATTGGCCTGGCGCTGCTCGCCCCGCTGATCGTGCCCAATGATCCCATCGCGACAAGCTGGAGCCTGGTGCGCAAGCCGCCGACCGCGGCGCACTGGTTCGGTACCGACGAGCTCGGCCGCGATATCTTCAGCCGCGTCATCTATGGCGCACGCGCTTCGCTGCTCGCGGGTCTCATTTCGGTCGTGATCGCGCTCGGCATCGGCGTGCCGCTCGGTCTGATCGCGGGTTATCGCGGCGGATTTGTCGACGCGCTGATCAGCCGGATCACCGATGCGATGCTGGCCTGCCCGTTCCTGATCCTGGCAATCGCACTGGCCGCGTTTCTCGGCCCGAGCCTCGGCAACGCCATGATCGCGATCGGCATCTCGGCGACCCCGATCTTCATCCGTCTGACCCGCGGCCAGGTGCTGGTCGTCAAGGCCGAAGATTATGTCGAGGCGGCGCGTGCGCTCGGCAATCCCGGCTGGCGGATCGCGTTCTCGCACATCCTGCCGAACATCCTGCCCGCACTGCTGGTGCAGGCCACGCTCTCGATCGCGGCTGCGATCATCGCCGAGGCCGCGCTGTCGTTCCTTGGCCTCGGCCAGCAGCCGCCGGCGCCGTCCTGGGGCAGCATGCTCAACGCGGCGCAACGCTTCCTGACCCAGGCGCCCTGGATGGCGATCTGGCCAGGGCTCGCGATCTTCCTCGTGGTGCTGTCCCTGAACCTGCTCGGCGACGGCCTGCGCGACGCGCTAGATCCGCGCCAGCGCTAGATTACGGTTTCGCGCATCACGCGGCGGCAGTCCATCTCGTATTCGAGGTCGACCACCGGTGGCCTGGCAAAATGCCAGGTCAGGCCTGAGCGCAAGGCACCACGGCGGACCAGTTCGTCGACCAGCGCGTGGTGGAAATCATGCACGGAGTAGGCCTGCACGCCGGTGGTATCCTTCCAGCCGAAGCCGAAGGCGGCCATGCGGTTTTCCATCTGAGACGTCGTCGTGAAGCGGACCTTTTCCCGCAGACCTTCCGGGCTGAGATCGCGATAGCGCACGGTGCGCTCGACATACGTGCCGCCGCCCTCGCGCGCCTCGGCGCCGCCCGCGATCACGAAGCTCGGCGCCTTCGATCCTGTCGGACGGGTGAACGAGAACGCATAGAATGACGGCTCGGATGGCGGATCGATCTCGGGGCAGACATTGCTGCGCGCCACCGGATTGGTGGCGCCGTCGAAGATGCCCCATTCGGACAGCGTCTTCACATAGTGCAGATTGAACGCGCGAAATCCTTCCTCGCTGAAGGCCGCGGGCGAACGCAGCTCGCAGGCGCAGAACGCCGTCAACGGCCGGCCCGCCTCCTGGATGTATTTCGCCGCGCGCGCAAAACCCTCGGCCAGCGGCACGAGGCGGTCGAACCGGACGCGCTCGATTTCATGACCCTCATCCGCCGCCGCGCCGGCCGAATACTGGAAGACGGACGGAATGAAGCGATAATTGCCGGCGGAGAAATCACGAACCATCACGAGCTCCTATTCGAGTTGCATGCGGATGCCCTTGGCGCCGTTGAGCAGGCGCTTCAGGTGAAAGCCGGCGAGCGGGTCGTCGGCATGCATCCCGACCAGCGCGGCAAAGGCCGGCATGGCGGCGGCATCGCCCGCCTCCATCCTGGCGAACGCCGCGGAATATTGCGTCGTCGCAGGCTGCTCGAATTTCGCCGGCGGCAGCGGCTCGAATGCCCGCAGGGGCTCGCTGCGTCCGCGCAGCACCAGTTCACCGACGGGACGGCCCTGAAATTTCCCGGCGCCCTCCGCGATGCTGGCACTGACACAGATGCGGGTGCCGAGGTGCTTGTTCGCCGCCTCCAGCCGCGCCGCGGTGTTGATGGTATCGCCGTACGCCGTGTAGTCGAAGAAGCGGTTGCCGCCGAAATTGCCGACCAGCGCGGGGCCGGCATGGGCCCCGATGCGCGTGGTCCCGAAATTGACGCCCCTGTCCTTCCAGCGCGCGCGAAAGTCCTCGGCCCAGAGGTCGAGATCGTGGGCACAGGCGATCGCACGCGTCGCGTAATCGGGCTGATCGCCGGGCGCGTTGAAGAGGATCTGGATGGCGTCGCCGATGATCTTGGCAACCGTCCCCTCATGCGCGAACACGATCTCGGTCATGCCGCCAACATATTCGTTGAGAAGTTCGCCCAGCGTCTCGGGCAAGGCGCTCTCGACCAGTGATGTGAAGCCGGTGATGTCGGTGAAGATGGTCGCGACATTGCGCCACTGCACCGCCATGCCGTCGCCCTCACCGCCGACAGCCAGACGCCTGGCGATCTCCGGCGAAAAAAACCGCGAGAGCGAAGCATGCGCCCGCTCCGCTTCCGCCTGGCGGCGCCGCACCTCGCGCAGCATCTCGATGTGGCGGATGGTCTTCTGGATCGTGGTTTCGAGATCGACGAAATCGATGGGCTTGGTCAGGAAGTCGAACGCGCCGCGGTTCATCGCGGTGCGGATGTTGCTCATGTCGCCATAGGCCGACACGATGATGGTCGACTTCTTGTCCTCGGCCTCCTGGAGCTTCGCGAGCAGCGACAGCCCGTCCATGCGCGGCATGTTGATGTCGGAGACCACCATGTCGACATGCGGATTCTGCTCGAGCGACTCCAGCGCCTCGAGGCCGTCGCGCGCGAAGATGATGGTGACCAGCCCGTCGCGAATCTGCCTGCGGAATTTTTGCAGGATCAGCGCTTCCAGATCGGGTTCGTCGTCGACGAAGAGGATGGTCGAGGTCATGCCGCCTGCTCGAGCCTCGTGTCGATTTCATGCCGCAGCAACGCAAAGTCGATCGGCTTGGTGAGGAGCCCCGTGGCGCCGCGCTCGATCGCCCGCTTGCGCGTCTCGGCGTCGCCATAGGCCGTGATCATGATGACGGGAACGTGCGGATGTTCGGCACGCACGTGCGGCAGCATGTCGAGCCCGCTCATGCCGGGCATGTTGATGTCCGACAGGATCAGGATCAACGAGGGGTCGCGAACCTCGGCGGCCCGTCTGAGCGCATCGGGCGCAGAGGGTGCAAACTCCATCTGGAAGCGACCGGCGCGCAGGTCGCGCCGGAACTGCTGCCGGAACAACGCCTCCACGTCGGGCTCGTCGTCGACGACCAGGATGTAAACGTTCAAGTCTCGCCTCCGGCATTGCCTGCTGCCATGGTTCGCGGCAGCGTGATGATGAATTCGGTGAAAACATTAGGTTCAGTATTCACGTCGACTGTGCCACCGTGCTGTTTCACGACGATGTCGTGGCTCATGGACAGGCCGAGCCCGGTGCCCTCGCCGGCCGGCTTGGTGGTGAAGAAGGGATTGAACATCTTCTCCTTCACCTCGGGCGGAATTCCGGTGCCGTTGTCTCGGATCCGGATCTCGACCTTATTGCCGAGGTTCTTGGTCGCCGCACTCAAGGTGGGCTCGAAGCCGTCACCGGCGCTCTCCTTGCGCTTGGTCGCGGCATAAAATCCGTTCGAGATCAAATTCAGAAAGACGCGGCTGATCTCCTGCGGGTAGATGTCGAGTATGCCCGCTGTCGGATCGAAGTCGCGCTTGAGCGTGATGTTGAAGCCGGATTTTTCGGCGCGAGCGCCATGATACGCAAGGTTGAGGCTCTCCTCGACGATCCCGTTGATATCGACCGCACGGTGCTCGCCGGCCCCCTCACGTGAATGCAGCAGCATGTTCTTGACGATGGAATCGGCGCGCTTGCCGTGCTGCACCACTTTTTCCAGATTGCCCCTGAGCATATGGGTGAGTTCGTCGACCTCTTCCCTGGTCTTGTCGTCAAGCGCTGCCGATCGCAGAACCTCGTTGAGCTCGTCGATCAGCTCGGTCGAGACCGAGGAGAAATTGTTGACGAAGTTGAGCGGATTCTTGATTTCGTGGGCGATGCCGGCGGTGAGCTGACCGAGGGAAGCCAGCTTCTCGGTCTGGACCAGGCGATCCTGCGCGGTGCGCAGCTCGTCAAGGGACTGCGACAGCTCCTTGGTGCGCTCCTGCACCTGCTCGAAAAGCCTGACGTTCTCGATGGCGATCACAGCCTGGTCGGCGAAGGTCTGCACCAGATCTATCTGGCGCTGGCTGAATGGTCCCGGCTCCGGCCTCCCCAGCAGCAGAACGCCCTCGACCGCTTTATCGCGCATCAGCGGCACGGCAAGCACGGCACGGTAGAGACCGATCGACGGCGCCTGACCGAAATCGTACTCTATATCCTCGCGAATGTCGGGAACATGGACCGGCTTGCCGTCCGTGAAGACGCGACCGGTAATCGTTTGGCGACCGGGACTGATCGGGTTCGCCTGCATGAAGTCGATGAAGGCCTGCGTGCAGCCCGACTGGGCCTTGAGCCGCATGATGTCGCCGTCGCGAAGGCAAATGATTCCAAGCGAAGCGCCGCACAGCGCCTGCGCCGATTCGGTAAGCGTGGTCAGAACGGATTTCAGATCGAATGCAGATCGGCTTATGACCTTGAGCACGTCGGCAGTCGCCGTCTGTTGCTGTAGCGCTTCACTGAGCTCCGCCGTGCGGCTCTCGACCTTTTTTTCGAGGTCGGCGTAGGATTCCTGCAACCGCGCGCCCATGTCGTTGAACTGGTCGGCGAGCCCTTCGAGCTCGTCGCCGGTCTTGATCGAGATGCGCTGCGAGAAGTCGCCGCCGCCGATCCGTTCGGCGCCTGCGCGCAGCGCCTGGATCGGACCGACCATGCGCCGCGCCAGGAAGACCCCCGCGAGCACGGCAAAGATCGACGCCGCGAGCAACACGATCGAGAGCCGCTGCAACGAGGCATAGAGCGAGGCATAGGCCTCCTCGACCGGCAGCTCGACGAACATGGTCCAGTGCAGCGGCTCGATCGGCGCCGAGGCCGTCAAGACCTTCTGGCCCTGGATGTTGACTGCTTCCTGAAGTGCATCGGGCATGATGCCACCACCGGCCTGCGCAGCGCGCACCTGCGGCAGCCCCGACATATCGGTATTGCGCAGCACGAGGCTGATGTCGGGATGCGCAATCAGGCGTCCCTCCGGGCCGACCACATAGGCATGGCCGTGCTCGCCGACCTTGATCTGGGAGACGACGTCCCAGATCAGCTTGAGGTTCACTTCCGCGATGCTGACGCCGGCATCCTTGCGCGCACCGGCGAGCGCCAGCGTCATATAGGGCTCGGACTCGCGGCGGAAATACACCGGGCCATAATAGACCTTGTGCGCGACCGCCTCGGTGAACTTCGGATCGGCCGACAGGTCGATGCCGCTGTCGATCGCATCCATGGCCAGCCGCGAAACCCGCAACCGCTCCTTGCCGGTCGAATCCACCTGGGCAAGCTCGGTGATGGCAGGCACCTGACGCAGCAACCGCAGCGCATCGAACCGGCGCTGTTCGATCGAGCCCGCCGACCACGGCAGTTGCGTGGTCCAGCCGAGCTGGCTCTCGATCTCCTTGACGAACTGGCTGATCTTGGCGGCGGCAGCTTCAGCCTGCTCGTGCTGGACCCGGATCAGCGAGGCCTTGTGCTCCCGGTAATAGAAGAAGACCTCGAACAAGCCATTGGCGAGCAGCGCCATACCGACCACAACGACGAACAGCGCAACGTATTTGGCGAACAGTCGCGTGCGAACACGCGGCGTCGCTTCCTCCCTGACATTGGCATCGGCTGCCGCAGCACTGGGCAGCGACCGCGCCTTCGGCGTGTCGGGATGGAGGGAAATGCTCATCGGCCCAAACCTAGCAAGAAGGCCGGACCTTGTCTCCTACCGCAGTGCACAACGCTATTCGATCACTTCGTCGGCCAACGCGAGCAAAGTGGGCGGGATCTCCAGCCCGGTCGCTTTCGCCGTCTTCAGGTTGAGAACGAGGGGATAGTGGGTCGGCTGCTCAAACGGGAGATCGCCGGGGCTTGCCCCTTTGAAGATGCGGTCGACCAGCGCAGCCGCCCGCTCGAACGATTCCGAGGAGTCCGCCCCGTAGGACATCAGTCCACCATCCCGGGCCAGGTAGTCGAATTCGTACATCGCCGGCAACTTCTTGGCCGCGGCGAACTCGAAGACCCGCTTGCGGTTCAGGATCGTCAATGCGTCAGCCACCATCAGGATGCCATCCGGCAGGTCGGCATTCATGACGGAGAATGCCTCGTTGAAATCGTCGGGCTCTCGCACGCCAAGCGCCTGCACCGTCAACCCGAGCGCCTGGGCGGCCTTGGCGGACGCCTGATAGCGCGTGGTCATACCGAGGTCGTCCTTATTCCAGAGCATCGCGACCTTGGTCAGTTTCGGCGACATTTCCTTCAGCAGCGACAGCCGCTTGGCGCTCAGCGTCGATGCGACATCGGATATCCCTGTCATGTTGCCGCCAGGATGCGCCAGGCTCTCGATCAGCCTGGTTTCGACGGGATCGCCGATCCCGCTCGCGCAAACTGTTGGAACGCCGGCCGCTTTGGCGGCCACCGCGGTCGGATAGCCGATGATCACGATAGCATCGACGTTGTGGGTCTTCAGCTCGGCAACAAGCGAGGGAAGCTTCGTGACGTCGCCCATCGCCCCGCGCGACTCGAAGGCGAGGTTTTGACCGAGGACGAAGCCCCGCTGCCCTAACGTCTTGATCAGGATCTTGCCGCCCTGGCTGGCCTCCGGGATCCCGGCAGTCGGCGTCAACGTCCCCAACCGGTAAACCTTGCTGGTCTGAGCCACCGCAGCAGACGGCCACAGCAGCGCGACAGAACCGAGCTGTCCCAGAAATTCGCGCCGTCTCATGGCTCTGTCTCTCCCGGCGCTCGTTTGCGCCAGGCCCGAGACTAGCACGGGACAAGAAAAAAGCGGCAATGGCGATGGCCATTGCCGCTTTGCAATCTTCGATCGAACGACCTCAGGTCGGCCGTAGCGCCTTGTCGGCGCCGAGGTCCAGATCGGTGACCTCTTTGTTCCGCTCGGAATCGGCAGCCGCACGATGGTCGGTCGCCAGCACGACATAGACGGCCGGCAGCACGAACAGCGTGAACAGCGTGCCGATCGACATGCCGGCAACGACGACGAGGCCGATCGAGAAGCGGCTCGCCGCACCCGCGCCAGACGCGGTAAGGAGCGGGATCAAACCCGTCACCATGGCGGCGGTGGTCATCAGGATCGGCCGCAGGCGGATGCGGGCCGACATCTCGATCGCCGAGCGGCGGTCGAGCCGTTCGTTGACCTGGAGCTCGTTGGCGAACTCCACCATCAGGATGCCGTGCTTGGTGATCAGCCCGACCAGCGTCAGCAAGCCGACCTGGGTGTAGATGTTCATGGTCGCCATGCCGAAGAACAGCGGAATCAGCGCACCGACGATCGCCATCGGCACCGAGATCATGATGACGAGCGGGTCGCGCAAGCTCTCGAACTGTGCCGCCAGCACCAGGAAGATGATGATCAGCGCGAAGCCGAAAGTGATCGCGAGCTGATTGCCTTCCTGGACATACTGCCGGCTGTCCGCGAGATAGTCGTGGCTGAAGCCCTGCGGCAGCTTCTTGGCCTCGCTTTCGAGGAAGTCGACCGCCGCACCGACAGTCACGCCCGGCATCGGCACGGCCGAGAACGTCGCCGAATTCAGCTGATTGTAGTGGGTCAGCGAATTCGGATCGGTCCTGGTCTCGATCGACACCACCGTCGACAGCGGCAGTTGCTGACCGGTGTTGGTCGTCACGTAGTAACCACCGAGAGATTCCGGCGAGAGCCGCTGACCGCGCGGCACCTGCGGAATGACCTGGTAGGACCGGCCCTCGAGATTGAAGCGGTTGATGTAGTTTCCGCCCAGCAGCACCGCCAAGGCACCGCCGACGTTCTGCATGTTGATGCCGAGGTCCTGGGCCTTGGTGCGATCGATCTTCACTGTCACCGTCGGCTGATTGTAGGCGAGGTCACTGTCGGAAACGATGAACATGCCGCTCTTGCGCGCGGCGTCCTTCAGCTTCTCCATCTGCTCGTAGACGGCCTGGAATCCGGCGGTCGAATTGATCACCATTTGCACCGGCAGGCCGCCCGGCCCACCCGGCAGCGGCGGCAGGTTGAACGCGAAGGCCTGGACGCCCTCGATCTTGGAGAGCTCAGCCTGCACCAGCGGCTTCAGCGCGATCGAGGACCGTTTCCGTTCGTCCCACGCCTTCAGCAACATGCCGGCGATGCCGCCCTGCGGCCCGTTGATGCCGTTGAGCACGAAACGAAGGTCAGTCTCCGGGAACTTCTGGAATTGCTTGTCGAGCTTCTCGCCGTAGAAATCGAGATAGTCGATGTTGGCGTATTTTGGCGCCTTGGTCACCGCGAACACGATACCCTGGTCTTCCTCCGGTGCCAGCTCCTTCGACGTATGCATGTAGAGGAAGCCGACCAGCCCGAGGATCGTCACCGCGAACAGTCCGGTGATTGCCTTGTAGTCGAGCGAGCGGTCGAGCCTGCGGCCGTACCAGCGCGTCACGGCGCCGAACACCTTGTTCACCAGTTTTGCAAACCGGCCCTCTTCCGTGTTCTTCAGCAGCACCGAGCACATCATCGGCGACAGCGTCAGCGCGATGACGCCGGACACGATCACCGAGCCCGCGAGCGTGAAGGCGAATTCGCGGAACAGCGAACCGGTCAAACCACCGAGGAAACCGATCGGGGCGTACACCGCGGCGAGCGTGATGGTCATGGAGACGACGGGACCGACGATTTCGCGCGCGCCTTGCAGCGCCGCCTGCACCGGCGTCTTGCCCTCCTCCAGATGGCGGTGGATGTTCTCCACCACCACGATGGCGTCGTCGACCACGAGGCCGATCGCGAGCACCATCGCCAGCAGCGTCAGCAGGTTGAAGCTGAAGCCCAGTGCCAGCATCAGGGTGCAGACACCGATCATCGACAGCGGGATCGTGACGACCGGAATGATCACCGACCGGAGCGAAGCCAAGAACAGGAAGATCACCACGATGACGATCATCACGGCTTCGCCCAGCGTCTTTTCGACCTCGTCGATCGACGATTGGATGAACTTGGTCGAATCGTAGGCGACCTTCATCTTCATCGACGGCGGCAAATTGCGCTCGAGCTCGGGGAACAGCGCCCGCACGCCTTTGACCAGCGTCAGCGGATTGCCCTGCGGGGTTGCCTGCACGCCGATGAAGATCGCGTGCTCGCCATTGAAGGCAACGCTCGCGTCCGTGCTCTGCGCGGCAAGCTCGACGGTCGCAATGTCCTCCATCCGCACGAAGCCGCCGTCCTTGGCCTTGACGATCATCTTCTTGAACTGCTCGACGTTACCGAGGTCGGTGTTCGTGGAGATGTTCGAGACGATCAGATAGCCCTTGGTCTGGCCTGCCGCGGACTGGAAGTTGTTGGCGGCAATCGCGGCCGACACATCGGCCGGCGATACGTTGCGGCCGGCCATCTTCACCGGATCAAGCCACAGCCGCATCGCAAAGGTCTGGCCGCCCAGGATGTCGGCTGACGCCACGCCGTCGACCGTCGACAGCACGGGCTGCACCACGCGCGTCAGGTAGTCGGAGATCGCGGAGCCCGACAGCTCATCTGACGAGAATCCGAGATACATCACAGCCGTGGTCTGGCCCGTGGTCTTCGTGACGATTGGGTCGTTGGATTCCTTCGGGATCAAATATTTGACCGAGTTGGTCTTGGCGAGCACCTCGGTGAGCGCCTGGTTCGGATCGAAATTCAGCTTGATGTAGACCTGGATCGTCGAGGTGCCCAGCACCGAGGACGAGGTGATGTAGTCGACGCCTTCGGCGGAGGCGACAGCCTGCTCGATCGGCGTGGTGATGAAGCCCTGGATCAGGTTGGCCGATGCGCCGGGATACACCGTCGTGATGTTGATGACGGTGTTCGACAGCTTTGGATATTGCCGGATCGGTAGCACCGTTGCCGCGCGCAGACCGATCAGAAGGATCAGCAGGCTGACGACGATCGACAGGACCGGGCGTTTGATGAAAATATCGGTAAAGGCCATCGCGGCAATCTCGATTTCGATCTCTTGGACTTATGAGGCATGATCCGGCCGGGCCGCATCATGCGAGCGCATTGTCAGTAGCGCGGCGGTTGCGCCGGGATGGACGGAGCCGGGTCGGTGGAAATCGACACCGCCGCGCCCGATTGCAGCTTGAGCTGGCCGACGGCGACGACCTTGTCGCCCGGCTTCAGGCCTTTGAGGATTTCAGCGCGTCCTTCGATCCGGTTGCCGGTCTGCACGAAGGTGCGAACCGCACTCAGGCTGGTCTTGCCGTCCTCTCCCTGCTTCTCGGTGATCAGGAACACCGAGTCGCCGTACAGCGTGTAGTCGACCGCCGTCTCCGGAACGGTGACCACGGCCGGCTTGTCCGGCATGACCACCGTGGTGGTCACGAACATGCCGGGCTTCAGGATTTTTTCCGGATTGGCGATCGTGGCCTGCACGCGGATGTTGCGGGTATCGGCCGCAATCTGCGGCTCGATCGTGGTGATCTTGCCGTCGAAGGTGCGGCCAGGATAGGCGTCGACCTTGAGCCGAACCGGCTGGCCGACCCTGAGATTGCCCGAATCCTTTTCCGGCACCGTGAAGTTGGCCCACAGCTCCGAGAGATCGGTCAGCGACACGATCGCCGTGCCGGCGGTCAGATACTGGCCGACCTCGACCTTGCGGACGCCGAGATCGCCGGAGAACGGTGCACGCACCAGCTTCTGCGAGATCAGCGCTTCGGTCTTGGAGATGCCGGCCATTGCCTGGTCATAGGTAGCCTGCGCGGAATCGACGGTCGACTGTGGACCGAACTGGCGCGACGCCAATTGCTTGGCGCGGTCGAGCGCGAGCTGCGCGCCGGTCGCCTGCGCCTTGTAATTGGCGAGATCGCCCTGCTCCGGTGCGTCGAACAGCTGCACCAGTGGCATGCCGGCCTCGACATGGGCGCCCGGCGCGAACTTGATCTCGGTGACGCGGCCATTGACGTCGGCGCTGACGTCGACCTGATGCACGGCGGCGAGGCCACCGACCGCGGTGAGCAGGTTCGGCACCACCTCGGACTTCGCCTCGGCCGCACTGACCGCGGTCGGCGGCGGCTTGTTGTTGGCGAAGAACTGCTTGATCATCTGGCCACGGAAGTAATTGAACCAGACGAGGCCACCGACCAGCGCCGCCAGCAGCGTGCCGACGATGATGAACCACAGCACCGGCCGGACCGGACGCTTGGGGGCCTTGTTGTCGATCGGTTGGCCCGAAATGTTGTGTTCGGCTACGATGTTCATGTCATGCGCTCTCTGCAATCGCCGTCTTGCCGGCATCCGCGGCCTGATCGCGGCCCAAATGCGAAGCAATTGCGGCGTCGTTAAGTCCGATACCCCTCAGCAGAAACTCACAGAGCTGCCGCTCCAGATCGTTCGCCTTGCCATAGGCCAGGCAAGGTGTGACGGGCAGCCTGGTCAGCGCAGCCGTCATCACCGAATGATGCGCAAACCAGAACAGGTTGAGGGGCTCGATCCCGCACGGCCTCGCATCGCCGGCGGCGACCGCACGTTCGAGCGAAGCAATGAAGACCGCTCCGATCAGATTCTCGATCTTGGCATATAGCAGACGGGCGAATTCGCCATCATCCAAATGGCTCGTGGCCATCAGTCGCAGGCGCTGCGCCTCTTCCTGGTCAGGACCGTCGGCGATGTTCAGGAAGTGCTGGACCATGCCGCGGATCAATTCGACCAGGCTGGCCGTTGACGGCTCCCGCTCCAGCAGCTCGGTGAAAGCGGGATCCGCCTCGCATTCGTCGCTGAGGATCTCGGCGTACAGCGCCGCCTTGGAAGGGAAATGCTTGAACAGCAGCGCCTCGGAAATGGCCGCTGCGGCCGCCACGCTCTTGGTCGTGGTGCCGGTATAGCCGTGTCGGGCGAAGCAGCGCTTCGCGGCTCCGAGGATCAGCTGACGCCTCAGGTCGCTCGTCATACGCAATGAGCTCATGTGGGTGAGTAAGCACTCACCCACGCAAAAAGTCAAGCCGAATGCTGCATCGCAACCTAAATGGGTGCAAAATCGGTAGAATTTTGCCAGACGTCCTCGCCTTGGCGGCGCAGCCGACTCCAGGGACCGTTGGGGTCAGATCGGCTGGAAGCCGAGATCGCCGCGGATCCGGTTGACGATGTAGGTCCCGTCCCGGCTCGGCAGGATCCGCTCCACGTTGGCGCTGTCGATCTTCACATTGGCAAAACGAGGCCCGGCCGTGACGTCGTGGACGGCTTTGGCGAAGGCCTCAACCTCCGCCATGGTCGAGATCGCCCGGCTGTCGACGATGCCGCAGGCCCTGGCGACGCCGACGAGATCGGCGGCGGCGGAGGTGTGGCTGGTCTGGCCGCCGGTCTCGCCATAGGCCTCGTTGTCGAGCACGACGATCGAAAGGTTGGATGGCTTCTGGAGGCCGATGGTGGCGAGGCTGCCCATGCCCATCAGCATCTCGCCGTCGCCGGTGATCACCAGCACCGGCAATTTTGGCTGCGCCAGCGCGAGCCCCAGCCCGATCATCGCGGCGCCACCCATCCCGCCCCAGAGATAGAAGTTGCGGGCGTGGTCACCGGCGGCGGTGATGTCGTTGGTGGAAGCCCCTAAGCCGCCGATCGCAACCACGTCCTTCCGGTTCGCAAGCAGCGCAGACACCACCTGGCGGCGGTCGAGGAGATTGGCCTTGCTCATTTGGTGAAAACCTTGGCGCCGATCAGGCGCTGCGACAGCAGGACGGCGGTGGGCGTCAGCGCGTTGTAGGCTTGCGCCGCGGCCGCCTCCAACACCGCCGGCACCTCGGCTGCGTTCGAGGCGCGCAGCACCTTGACGCCGGAGAGCTCGAACACGCCCTGCGTGGTCGATCCCATCGGCACCTGCCACGGATTGAACTCGCCCCACTCGCCGCGCATGGTCACGAGGGTGAGGAACGGAAAGCGCAGGATCGGGATCAGCGACAGCATGTTGATGCAATTGCCGACACCGCTCGACTGCATCAGCAGCACGCCGCGCTGTCCGCCGGTCCAGGCGCCGGCGAGAAGCGCGACGCCCTCCTCCTCCGTCGTCAGCGGAATGCCGCGCATCGAGGAGGAACCCAGTACGCGCTGGATCAGCTTCGAATGGCCGGCATCAGGCACGTAAGGCACCTGCCGGACATCGAAGCGTTGCAAGGTCGCGAAAATATCGTCGTGCCAGTTCGGGGCCGTGTCGGCAGCATCAGCGCGGGCGTGCATTTTCCTGTCCGGTCGGCTAGCAAATCACAGCACGACTGTAGACGGTGAGCCGCTTCGCCCGATAGAGCGAAAACGGCATATCGGTCTCAACCGGCGAGTATGGCGGCATGAACGCAGATGCGAAAGAACTGGCGGTCAGGTTCGATCTGGAAAAATTGACGGCGGAATTTTACGCCAATCCCTATCCGACCTATCGTGCACTGCGGGAGAACGAGCCGGTCAAGCGCCTGCCGAACGGCACAATGTTCCTGACCCGCTATGACGACCTCGTCGCCACCTACAAGAACACCAAGTCGTTCAGCTCGGACAAGCGGCGCGAATTCGCGCCGAAATATGGTGACACCCCACTCTACGAGCACCACACCACCAGCCTCGTCTTCAACGATCCGCCAGCACACACCCGCGTGCGGCGCCTGATCATGGGCGCGCTGTCGCCGCGCGCAATCGCCGGCATGGAAGGCGATCTCGTCAAGCTGGTCGAGGGCCTGCTCGATGCCATCGCCGCCAAGGGCCGTTGCGAGCTGATCGAGGATTTTGCTGCTTCCATCCCGATCGAGGTGATCGGCAATCTGCTCGACGTGCCCCATGACGAGCGCGCGCCGCTGCGCGACTGGTCGCTGGCTATCCTGGGCGCGCTGGAGCCGGTCGTATCACCTGAAGCCGCCGCGCGCGGCAACAAGGCGGTGACGGACTTCCTCGCCTATCTCGAGACGCTGGTCGCCCGCCGGCGCCGGAAGCCTGGCAATCCCGAGCGCGACGTGCTGACGCGACTGATCCAAGGAGAAGGGAACGGCGAGGAGAACGGCGAGCGACTGACCGAGAAGGAGCTGCTGCACAATTGCATCTTCCTGCTCAATGCCGGCCACGAGACCACGACCAATCTGATCGGCAACGGCCTCGTGGCGCTCGACCGGAATCCGGATCAGAAGCGGCGGCTGATCGACAATCCGGATATGATCAAGACCGCAGTCGAGGAAATGCTGCGCTACGAGAGCTCGAACCAGCTCGGCAACCGCATGACGACCGAAAAGGTCGAGCTCGGCGGCGTCATGCTCGATGCCGGCACGTCGGTGACGCTGTGCATTGGCGCGGCCAATCGCGATCCCGCGCAGTTTCCGGACCCCGAACGTTTCGACGTCGCGCGCACGCCGAACCGGCACCTTGCGTTTGCCACCGGCGCGCATCAATGCGCCGGCATGGCGCTGGCGCGGCTGGAGGGCGCGATTGCGATCTCGCGCTTCCTGGCGCGCTTCCCGAACTATGCCGTGAGCGGCGAGCCGGTGCGCGGCGGCCGCATCCGCTTCCGCGGCTTCCTGAGCGTGCCCTGCTCGATCGGCTGACGAGGACGTCATGAACATCGACGAGATCCGCGAGCGCTGGGCCGATCCTCTGCTGACCGGATTGACCGCCCTGGTGATGATCATGATGTTCGTGGTTGCCCCGCTCCAGGCGCTCGGAATCTTCGCGTTTCAGGCGTCCGAGCTGGTGCTGGCGCTGCTGCTGGTCGTCGGCATCTTCGTGATCTCCGGCAGCCCGATCGCGGTCGTGGCGATGTTGATCGCGCTCGTCATGATCGTGACGGGCGCGATTCTGCGGATCAGGTCGCCGTCGATCCTCGACCTCAATCTCTTCGCCGGCTCCTGGTTCATCGTCGGCATCACGATGGCCTTGACCGTGGCCCGCGCGATCTTTGCACCGGGGCGCGTGACCTATCATCGCGTGATCGGCGCGGTGCTGTTCTACCTGACGGTCGCGGTGATCTTCTCGGCGCTCTATACGTTCATCGGATCGCTGGTGCCGAGCGCGTTTTCCGGCATGAAGGTGGAGGACAGCCCGGCGCTGCGAGCCAGGTGATCTATTTCAGCTTCGCGACGCTGACGACGACCGGCTATGGCGACGTCATTCCCGTGCATCCGATCGCGCGCAGCCTGTGCAACCTCGAAGCCGTGTTCGGGCAGCTTTATCCCGCGACGCTGCTGGCGCGCCTGGTCACGCTCGAGATCGCGCATCGCGATCAGGACTCCTGACCCCTCCACAAACAAAAATGTCGAAAACAACCCCATGCACAGTAGGAAGCGGGTCGGCGAAGAATCCCAGGTGAATCGGCGGAACCAGTTGACCCATTGGGCCAATCCGGCCCGCGCGCGCAATCCTGGCGCGGGCGGCTACACCACCGTCTTGTGCCGCGCAATGCAGGTGCGGAGCACCTCGTCCATCGGCTTGCTCCACCAGTCGTTGGAGAAGATCTCGATCTCCGAATAGCCGCTAAATCCCTGCGCCTCGACGGCTGCGCGCGCGGATTTAATGTCGATGACGCCGTCGCCCATCATGCCACGGTCGTTGAGGATGTCCCTGGTCGGCACCAGCCAGTCGCAGACGTGGAACGCGAGCAGGCGATCCTTCCCGGCGCGCGCGATCTGGCCCATCAGCTCCGGGTCCCACCAGATGTGATAGACGTCGAGCGCGACGCCGAGCATGCCGCTGCGGCCGGGATCGAGCCGATCGCAGATGTCGAGCGCCTGCTTTGTGGTGTTCACGCAGGCGCGATCGGCGGCATAGGCCGGATGCAGCGGTTCGATCGCCAGCGGCAATTTTGCCTGCCTGGCGTAGTCGAGCATGTCGGCCAGGGCGTCCTCGACCTGCCCGCGCGCCGCGATGATATCCTTCGAGGCCCCGCTGCCCGGCCGCGAATATTGCGGCAGGCCGCCGACCACCAGCACGATGCAGGGTGCGCCCAGCGCCTTGGCTTCGTCGACGCAGCGCCGGTTGTCGTCGCGCACTTCGCCCCGGCGTGATGCATCGGAGGTGAACATGCCGCCGCGGCAATAGCCGGAGAGATCGAGGCCGGCATCGCGCACCGCACGCACGGCGCGGTCGAGACCGACGGATGCGACCTGGTCGCGCCAGGGATCGATGGCGCGGATGCCGTGCCTGGCGCAGGCTTCGACGATCTGAATGAGGTCGCCTTGCTTGCGGACCGTCGCCGTGTTCAGCGACAGCCAGCGATGGTCGGCCGAGAAATCACGCATCAGGAGTCGACACCGTGGCTAGCGAGCACGGTCTTCATCCGCTGGGTCGCAAGTTCGGGATTGGCGAGCAGCCCGGCCTGATCGGCCAGGCGGAACAGCTCGGCCAGATGCAGCATCGAGCGCGCGCTCTCCTGGCCGCCGGCCATGGTGAAATGATCCTGATGGCCGTTCAGATACGCCATGAACACCACGCCGGTCTTGTAGAAGCGCGTCGGCGCCTTGAAGATGTGGCGCGACAGCGGCACGGTCGGCCCCAGCACGTCGTGGAAGCCGGCCTCGTCACCGGCCGCCAACCGCGACAGCGCGTAGGACGCCGCCGGCGCGATCGCATCGAAAATGCCGAGCAGCGCATGCGAAAAGCCTTGGCTATCGCCGGCGATCAGCTCCGCATAATTGAAATCGTCGCCGGTATACATCTTGATGCGCTTGTCGAGACGCCGGCGCATGTCGATCTCGCGCTGCTTGTCGAGCAGCGACACCTTGACGCCGTCGACCTTGGCGGCGTTGTTGTTGATGATGGCCACCGCAATGTCCATCGCCTTGTCGAGATCTTTCGTGCCCCAATAGCCCGTCAGCGCCGGATCGAACATGTCGCCGAGCCAGTGGATGATCACGGGTTCACGGACTTGCGACAGCACGCGGTTATAGACCTTGGCGTAGTCGTCGGCGCCGCGACCAATTTTTGCCAGCGCGCGCGACGCCATCAGGATGATGCGGCCGCCGACCTTCTCGACCGCCGAGACCTGCTCCTCATAGGCGCGGATCACATCGTCGATGGTCCTGGCATCCTCGACCGCGAGATGGTCGGTGCCCGCACCGGAGAACACCAGCGCATTGCGCCGCTTGGCGGCGGCGACCGAACGCGTGATCAGCTCCAGCGACGTCGGCCAGTCCAGTCCCATGCCGCGCTGCGCGGTGTCCATGGCTTCGGCAACGCCGAGGCCGAGGTCCCAGACATGCTCGCGGAAGGCGATGGTCTTGTCCCAATCGACGGCGACCGAGAGCCAGGGATCGTTGTCCGCAAAGGGATCGACAACCGTATGCACGGCCGAGAACGCGATGCGATTCAGCGGTCCCTCGAGCTTCGCAGGAAACGTTCGCGAGGCGGCGAGGCGATAGATCTCGATCGAGCGATCGGCCTTCGGCAGTTTCAGCGACAATGACGACATCGGCTGGACGGGCTTGTTCATTCTGGTCCTTTCTCGTCATTGCGAGGAGCGAAGCGACGAAGCAATCCAGAGTGTATCCGCAGAGCTAGTCTGGATTGCTTCGCTTCGCTCGCAATGACGAAATCATAAGCATCGAAACATCAGGCCTCGATCGGGGCGACGTCGATCCAGCGCCGCTCCTTCCAGCTCTTCAGCGCGCATTCGGCGAGCTGCACGCCCTTGACGCCTTCGAGCAGCGTGAACTTATAGGGCGCATCCTCATAGACATGACGGATGAACATCTCCCACTGTTCCTTGAAGCCGTTGTCGTAGCTGACGTTGTCCGGCAGCTTCTGCCAGTCGCCGTAGAAATCATGCAGCCGCTTCTCGTCGGGATTCCACACCGGCCGGGGCGTCGCCTGCCGCGCCTGGATCATGCAGTCGGTGAGGCCCGCGACCGCCGAGCCGAGCGTGCCGTCGACCTGGAAGGTGACGAGGTCGTCGCGATAGACCCGCGTCACCCAGGACATGTTGATGTGGGCGATGACGCCGCCTTCGAGCTGGAAGGTCGCGTAGGCGGAATCATCCGCGGTCGCCTTGTACGTCTTGCCCTGCTCGTCAAAGCGCTCGGGGATGTCGGTGTTGCCGATGCAGACCACGCTCTGGACGTTGCCGAAGAGGTTGTCGAGCACGTAGCGCCAGTGGCAGACCATATCCAGGATGATGCCGCCGCCGTCCTCGTCGCGATAGTTCCAGGACGGCCGCTGCGCCTCCTGCCAGCCGCCTTCGAACACCCAATAGCCAAACTCGCCGCGCACCGAGAGGATGCGACCGAAGAAGCCGGAATCGCGCAGGAAGGCGATCTTCTTCAGGCCGGGCAGGAACAGCTTGTCCTGCACCGTGCCGTGCTTGACGCCCTTGGCGTTGGCGAGCTTGACGACCTCGAGGGCCTCTTCGAAATTCGTCGCGATCGGCTTCTCGCAATAGACATGCTTGCCGGCATTGATGGCCTGGGTCAGGAGGCCCGGCCGTGCCTGCGTGGTCGCGGCGTCGAAGAACATGGTGTCGTTCTTGTCGGCGAGCGCGGCATCGAGGTCGGTGGTCCAGCGGGTGATGTTGAACTGCTTGGCAAGCGCCTCGACCTTCTCGGCGCTGCGGCCGACCAGGATCGGATCGGGCATCACGCGGTCGCCGTTCTTCAAGCGGACGCCGCCCTGGTCGCGGATCGCAACGATCGAGCGGATCAGATGCTGGTTGAGCCCCATGCGGCCGGTGACGCCGTTCATGATGAGGCCGAGGCGTTGGGTGGTCATGCCGTTTGCTCCTGAAGTGATTTCGGCTGTTCCAGCGGGTGGAGCGCCGACCAGTCCGGATGGACCGACGTCGCAAAGCCCGTTGTGGTGAGCGATCCCGTCAGGAGATCGCCGTCGTGAATGGAGAGCCGGATGCCCTGCCCGGCATCGGCATAGAGATCGGGATGCGCGGCGGCGAAGGCCGCAGCTTCAGCGGCAGGCGTCTCGCCGAAGCCGTCGACATAGTGGTGGCCGTTGCGCTCGGCGTGGGTGATGCCGATGAAGGCGCCGAGCGCAAGATCCTGCTGCACGGCGAGGCCGGCCTGGCAGGTCAGATCTTCACCGGTGACAAAGAACTTGTCTCCGCCCGCACTCCATTTCACCGCGCGCGTGGCGTTGACGACGGACTTGTAGAGCCCCTTGCAGGATTTCGAGGAGATGCCGTGATAGCCGAGCGCGCGTGCTGCCGGGAAGGCATCGTAGGAATCATCGGCTTCATCGATGATGAAGCCGCGTGCGGCCAGCGAGCCGAGCGGCGACTGGCGGGTGATGTCGCGCGGCATCGGCTGTTCGATATAGAGCAATCGCGAGGCGATCGGCCGCAGCGCGGGCTCGCGATCGAGGCGATCGATCAGGGCCTGAAGCGCGGCGAGATCGGCATATTGCTCGTTCGCGTCGAGGCTCGCCTTGTAGTCGTGCCCCAACGCGTCGAGCTCATTGCCGATGCGCGTCAGCCGCAACGCATCAGCCGTGGGATCACCGGACAGCTTCAGCTTGAAATAGCGGGCGCCGGCGTTCTCGCGTAGGTCGGCGACACCGCCTTCGCCTTCAACGGTATCGTCGAGACCGACGGTATGCCTGATCGCAACGCGGGGCAGCGGCTTTCGGCCGCCGAGAAACTGCGCGATATCGGCTTCCTTCAGGTCGGGCGAGAGGCGCGCATCGATACCGGCGACGTTGCCGGCCATCCCGTCGAAGAAGTTGGTCTCAACGCCGCGCAGCAGCGCATCGAGGATCGCCTTGTCGATTTCTGCCGGACCGTAAGCGGCGGCAAGCGCCGGAATGTTCTTCTTCGCGCAGGTCGCGATCTGGGCACCGATACACGCGGCGTGCAGATCGAACGCCGTCAAAAATCCGGTCCGCGCCAGATAAAGCCCGCGCGCGATCTCCAACGAGCGGCGCAGGCCGTCGACCGTCTGTGCCGGCGACAGCTCCGGCCGCTTGTCGAACCATTTCGGCACCAGCAGCTCGGCGCTGGCACCGACCGCGGTCCCCCTGCCCTCGACTTCGATCTCGACCCGCACGAACAGCTGCGGCGTTGCATTGATCGTGATTGCGCCAAAGCGGAACGGCCGCGCGAACTGCACGGGACGTTCGAAGAAGGCGATGTCTCGCAGCTTCAGGCGGGGGGACATGGTGCTACTTGGGTCCGAAGATGTGGCCGCGGGGACGGTCACCTCTCCCGCTTGCGGGAGAGGTCGTCGCGCGAAGCGCGGCGGGTGAGGGATTTCTCCTTTTGGGGGTTCTCGCGAGCGGAGACACCCTCTCCCCAACCCTCCCCCGCAGGCGGGGGAGGGAGCGCACCGTTCGTGCGGCTGCGGTCAGAGGAAACATCACTCGCACCTAATCCAGTGACCCTTGCGAGAAGAAATGCTTGCGGATGCGTTGCACGAGCTCGGTGAAGACCGGATCGGCCATCACGTCGAGCGAGCGCGGACGCGGCAGGGGCACGTCGTAGATCGCGGCGACAGCGCCGGGCCGTTCGGTCATGACCAGCACGCGGTCGGCAAGGAACACGGCCTCGGGAATCGAATGCGTGATCAGCAGCACGGTCTTCCTGGTCTCGCGCTGGATCCGCATCAATTCGACGTTCATGCGCTCGCGCGTCAGCGCATCGAGTGCGCCGAACGGCTCGTCCATCAGCATGATCCTGGGATCATGCACCAGCGCACGACAGATCGAGGCGCGCTGCTGCATGCCGCCGGAGAGCTGCCAGGGCAGCTTCTTCTCAAACCCTTCGAGGCCGACCAGCTTCAACAACGCCTTGGCGCGGGCGAGATATTCGTCCCGCGGCAGCCGCTTCATGTCGATCGGCAGCATCACGTTGGAGAGGATGTTGCGCCACGGCAGCAGCAGCGCGTTCTGGAACACGATGCCGACATTGCCGTGCGGCTTCGTCACCTTCTCGCCCTCGACCAGAATCTCGCCTGATGTCGGCGGCAACAGGCCCGAGATCAGCTTCAGCAGCGTGGACTTGCCGCAGCCGGACGGGCCCACCACGACAAAGAACTCGCCATCATTGATGTGGAAGTCCAGCGGCCGCAGCGACGGCACGTCGCCGTCGCGCGTCCGGTAGGTTTTGGAGACGCCGGACAGCTTGATGCCCGACGCGTCGTCGCCGGCCCGGTCCGACACCAGGCGAAGATGCGCGCCTGGCTGTGGATCGACTGGTTTGGTCGCAGGGTTCATCGTTGCCCTCTCCACCCGCCGTCCCGGCGAAGGCCGGGACCCATACGCCGTGCCGGCTCGATCGGGCACGCGGGTAGAGACCCTCCGTAACAATCGGATCCGGTGGTTATGGGTCCCGGCCTCCGCCGGGACGACGGCGGAAATCTGTCGCTCACGTGCCACTCTTCGGCAGGTAGTCGTTGGTGTAGAACGCCCTCGGATTCTCCTTGGCCTTGGCATCGAGCCCGCCATATTCGACCATCAGATTGACCGTATCAGTCATGTTCTGGTCGGTGACCTGGAACGGCCGCTTGCTCTTGGTCTCGGCGGTCCGGTAGAGCGGAATGGTGAGTTCAAAGCCCTGGGTCAGCGTGTCGATCTTGCCGCCCTTCGGATTGGCATCGAGGATCGATTGCGCCGCCGCCTTCGGCTCCTTCTCGGCAGCCTCGACCGCTTTCGTCGTTGCCGACATGAAGCGGCGGACGAGATCGGCATTGGCCTTCACGTAGTCGGAGTTGGCGATGATGCCGGAGGACACCATGTTGATGCCGTAGTCGGCGAACTTGATCGGGAACACGTCCTTGCCGGTGGCGTCCTTGATCTTCATCGACTGGTCCATGACGTAGCCGAGCAGCAGGTCAGCCTGGCCGTTGATGACGGCGTTGAGCTTGGTCTGGCCGTCGCCGGCAACCGTGGTGAAGTCGCTCTCCTTCAGGCCGGTCTTCTTCAGGAACAGCGGCCAGATCTGGGTCATGGAATCCGCAGACGTGATCGCCACCGTCTTGCCCTTGATGTCGTCGGGCTTCCGGATGTTCTTGTCGGCAAAGCCCATGGCGGACATCGGCGAGGTCTGGAGCAGCACGCCGGTCGCAATCACGGGCGCACCCTTGATCGCGGCGCGCATCATGGTGGGAACGTCGACATAGCCGAAATCGGCGGTCTTGGCGGCCACGGCCTGCGTGGTCGCAGCCGAGCCGCGGCCTTCCTGGATCTCGAGGTCGATGCCTTCGGCGGCATAGATGCCCTTGGCTTTGCCGTAATAGAACGGCGCGTGCTCGCCATAGACGTACCAGTTCAGCATCAGCACGACCTTGTCGGCCGCCTGTGCCGGCATCGCCGCGAAGACCATCAGCGCCGCTGCAACAGCCCCAATCCACCGCTTCATCGTCACTCTCCCTTGTCGTTATGTTTCGGCCGTTAGTGGCCGTTGCTTAAATTAAGAAGCGAAAATCACGTCCTCACGCTGGCTGACATGCCAGGGAATGACCAGCTTCTCGATCCGGTCGACGATCCAGAACAGGATCACACCGAGCAGCGCCAGGATCACGAGCGCCGCGAACATGGTCGGCAGGTCGAAGGTGCCGATCGAGCGCTGCATCACGTAGCCGATGCCGGAATTGGAGCCGACGAACTCGCCGACGACGGCGCCGACCACGGCGAGCGTCACCGAGACCTTCAGGCCGGAGAAGATCGCGGGCAGCGCATGCGGCAGGTTCACCGCGCAAAACACCTGGAAGCGGCTGCCCTGCATGGCGCGGGCAAGATCGACCATGTCAGGATCGACCGACTTGAAGCCCTGCACCGCCGAGACCACGACGGGAAAGAAGCCGAGCAGGAAGGCCGAAATCACTTTCGGGATGATGCCGAAGCCGAACCACACCACGAACAGCGGCGCGATCGCGATCTTCGGCACGGATTGCGAGAACACCAGCAGCGGATAGACGTAGCTCTCAACCGTTTTGGAGCCCGCGATCAGCATGGCGACGGGGATGCCGAACAGGGCCGAGAGAATAAAGCCGCAGACGGTTGCATAGGTCGTCGGCCAGGACTGGCGCAGCAGTTCCGGCCAGTCGGTGCGCAGCACGGTCACGACGTCGAGCGGCGACGGGATCTGGTAGGCGGGAATCCTGAACAGCCGGATCGCGAGATCCCAGGCCACCACGATGAACACCAGGAACAGAAACGGCCGCACCCAGGCCGCATTCAGCATCTTGGACACCGCACTCTGCGGCTTCAACTCAGCCACGTCTCACTCCCGGCAGTCTTCTTCGTTCTGAAAGAAATTAACCCGTTGGATAAATACTGTCCAGCGGTTTCCCTGTGACGTTTTGCTCTACGTCGTCCCGGCGAAGGCCGGGACCCATAACCACGGGGAGAAGTTTGGCGAAGTCCGGTCGTTCGGGATCAGCACCGGGCACAGTCGATGGATCACGCGGTATGGGTCCCGGCCTTCGCCGGGACGACGATGGAGCTACACCGTCTGCGCCACTACGGCCCGCTTCTTCGGCGGCCTGACGATCTCCAAGAGTTCCGCCGACTGCCCCGTCAGCGCCGCCAGCACCAGGCCCGCCATGTGCGCGAGGCGCTCGTCCTTGGCGTCCTTGGCGAGCAGATCGCGGCCGAAGATCACGCTGAGCGTCGCCGAGTTGGAGAGATAGAAGAAGCTGAGCGCCGCGATCGAGATGTAGAGCTGCACCGGATCGACCGCGACCTGGAAGTCGCCGCTCGCGACGCCGCGCCGCACCACGGTGCGGATCATCTCGACGAAGGGCGAGTGCATCGACTTGACCTTGGTCGAGCGCTTCAAATGTTTGGCGCGCGCGAGGTTCTCGGTTTGCAGCAGCGACAGGAATTCGGGGTTGCGGAGAAAATAACCCCAGGTGAACTCGATCAGCCGCCTGATGGCCTCGGGCGGATCGAGGTGCTCGAGATCGAGCCCCCGCTCCTCGCTGCGGATCTTGTCATAGGCGCCTTCGAGCACCGCGAGGTAGAGGTCGTCCTTGTTGCCGACGTGATAATAGAGCATGCGCTTGTTGGCGCCGGCCTTCGCCGCAATGCGGTCAACGCGCGCGCCGGCAAGTCCGTGGGCGGAAAACTCCTGCTTGGCGGCTTCGAGAATGCGCAACCGCATCCCCTCGGGATCGCGCTGCCATTTCAGAGTTCGCTTTGCCTTTGCCTTCGCCAAGCCGGGTGCTCGCTGGGTGGTCACAGGATGTTGTGTAACATGGTGACGCCGTCATTGCGAGGAGCCGTTGCGACGAAGCAATCCAGGCTGTCACCGCGGAAACAGTCTGGATTGCTTCGCTGCGCTCGCAATGACGGGAGGAAGGAGCGGAGCCTACTCCACCGGCTTCGGCGAGCGCTCCAGCAGCACGGTCTGGATGCCGCAGGTGCCGCTGCGCACCGTCATGATGCGCGTGCCGGGCTTACGGCCGTTGCGGACCTCGCTGACCTCGACGCCGGCGGCGATCAGGCGGGCGCGCGTGGCCTCGATGTCGGCGACGCGCCAGCTCAGGCCCCAGAGCCGGTCATGCAGGGCGTCGCCGCCGGCGACGGGCCGGCGCACCACCTCGACGATGAGGTCGCCGCAGCGGAAAAACATCAGCTGGCCCCAATCATGGTGCGATCGGTCGAGCGCAAGATCAAGCCCGAGCCGGGCGCCGTAGAGCGCCGCGGCGCGATCGGAATCCTCGGTCGTGATGACGACGTGGTCGAGCCCGTCGATCGGCGCGACGTCGGTCGCAACCGATTTCGGGCGCTCCTCGGCGAGCTCGAGGAAGAACATGCGCACGCCGCGCGTCAGCTCGGTCGCGGCGCGGGTGCGCTTCCAGTGCAGCGCCGCGCCGGTTGCGGCGTCGCTGCTCTCGACCTCGGCGACCGGCTCTGGCCGCAAGGCCACCCGGTCGAGCCGCCGGAGCGTCTTGCCGATGTCTGCGACACGAAAGCACAGGCTGGCGAGCACACCCTCATGGTCGTCGAGCAGCGCGCGCATCCGGTCGGCGGCGACGCTGAAGCCGCTCGGCGCTATCAATTCGATGGTCATGTTGGCAAGCGTGAACAGCACCCGGTCGGCGCCCTCGCCGGAATTCTGCCAGGCCGGCGCACGTCCGAGCAGCGTCTGATAGGCGGCCTTGGCCGCTCCGATATCCCTGACCAGAGCAACGACGTGATCGAGGCCGGTGATCATCTTCTCCCTCCCGATGGGCCCGGAACCGAAACGCCCCAAGCAATGGGTCCAGGGACCGCCGGCCCCGCCCGGGCAACGTTGGCCCTATGACGGTCGTATTCCGGCCCCCGACCGACCTCAAGCGGCTATGACCATGGCTTTGCGAATATTTTTGGCTCCCGCCGAAGCGGTGCTAAGGTAAGCGGCCGGCCGGGACCACCCAGCGCATCACGGACAACCAATGCAGGCTCTCTTTATCGGACAGACCTATATCGACGTCGTCTTCATTACCGACCACATGCCGACCGGCGACGAGAAGCACGTGGCGACCGACTACGCAGTGTCCTTCGGCGGCAACGCGGTCACGGCGGCGTTCTGCTGCGCCAAGCTCGGCATCGTGCCCGATCTCGTCGCCACCGCAGCCAACGACTGGCTGGGCCGCATGTTCATGGACATGTGCGCGAAATACGCAATCTCGCTGCATGCACGGAAGGTGAACCAGTCGTCGCTGTCCTTCATCATGCCCAAGGACGGCAAGCGTGCCATCGTCCGCTGCCGCGACGATTCCCACATCCACCCCTTCCCGATCCTCAACCTCGGCGGCTGCCGCGCCCTGCATATCGACGGCCATCAGCCGGATGCCGCGATCCACTACGCAAAGGTCTGCCGCGAGGCCGGCATTCTGACGTCGCTCGACGGCGGCGGGCTGCGCACCAACACGCATGAGCTCTTGGAATTCATCGACGTCGCCATCGTCGCCGAGCGCCTGTGCGAGCAGATGGATCTGACGCCGGCGCAGATGATGGACTACCTCAAGAGCCGCGGTTGCAGGATCGGCGGCGTCACCATGGGTGAGAAGGGCCTGCTCTGGTACAACGAGACGGGTACGGTCGAGACCATGCCGGCGATGCCGATCCCGCGCGAGCGCGTGATCGACACCAACGGCGCGGGCGACGTGTTCCACGGCGCCTATGTCTATTCCTATCTCGCGCACCCCGGCAAAAGCTGGCGCGAGCATTTTGATTTTGCGCGCGCAGCCTCGACTTACAAGATCCAGCGCCTCGGGAACGAGGCGGGACTTCCGACGCTGGTCGACATCGCCAAGGTCAGGCACGAGTTCGAGGTGCGGGTCTAGGAAAGTGGCATGGGGGGCGTGTTCGTCGCCGGCAGCATCAACATGGACGTGGTGGCGACCGCCGATCGCCACCCAAGGGTCGGCGAGACCGTCGCGGGCCGCGAGGTGCTGTATTTTCCAGGGGGCAAGGGCGCGAACCAGGCGGTGGCGGCGTCGCGGCTTGGTGCGAAGACCACGCTGATCGGGCGATTGGGGAAGGATTCGTTCGGGGCCGAACTGAGGGCTTTTCTCGGCGCGCAGGGCATCGATCTCGGCCATGTGACGGAGACCGCCGAGGCGCACAGCGGCACCGCCATCATCACCGTGGCGGAGGCCGACAACACCATCATCGTTATTCCCGGCAGCAACGCGCTGGTCAGCGCGGAGGATGTCGCGGCGGTTCCGTTGGCGAAGGGCGATGTCGCCGTCAGCCAGTTCGAGATTCCGCTGGCTACGATTGCCGCGTTCTTTCGTCACGCGCGAGCAGCGGCAGCGACGACGCTGCTCAACCCCGCGCCCGCACAGAAATTCGGCCACGATCTGCTCGCACTGGTCGACATCCTCGTGCTGAACGAGACCGAGCTGAGCCTGCTGGCCGTCACCGAACTTGCGGACAGCGACCCGCACGATCGCATTGCCGATGCGGCGCGGCGGATCCGGGTGAACCGCGATCAGATCATCTGCGTCACGCTCGGCAAGCGCGGCGTTATCGCGCTGGTGGACGATCGAACCGTGCTCATCCAAGGCCGAAACGTCGCCGCGGTAGACACGACCGGCGCCGGCGATTGCTTCGTCGGCGCGGTCGCGGCGCTGCTCGCCGATGGACAGCCGATCGAGAGCGCGCTGGGCTACGCCAATGTCGCCGCATCGGTCAGCGTGCAGCGCATGGGCGCCGCCCCCTCAATGCCGACGATTGCTGAAGTGTCGGCGGCGCTACGCGCGGAGCGGCTCAGCTCGGGCTAAGCCAGCGCGCTCTTCAGGTCAAAGCTTTCATCGGCGGCCTGCGCCGGCGTGATCGAGCGGTCCATGCCCTGCAACCGGCGGCCGAACATGTGATCGCCGGCGCGGTTGATGGACTCGATGCCGAGCAGCCTGTCGCCATGGTAGCAGAACGCGGAAAACGCCTTTTTGGCGGGATCGCCGCGCAGCACGACGCGGTCGTAGCCGGTGGTGAGGCCTGCGATCTGGAGCTTGTCGTCGCCCTGGTCGCTCCAGAACCAGGGATGGCCGTCATAGGGCTTTCGATCGCCCGTCAGCCGCGCCGCGAGGCAGCGGGCGTGATCGGTTGCGTTCTGCACCGATTCCAGCCGTAGCGAGCCGCCGAAGCGCGGGCTCGCAAACAGCGCGCAATCGCCGATTGCGGAGATGTTCGGATCAGACGTCGAGAGATATTCGTCGACGATGATGCCGGCTGCGACCGGCAAACCCGCCTCCGCCGCAAGCTCGATATTCGGCAGCACGCCGACGCCGACCACGACGAGGTCGGCGGGCAGATGCCGGCCATCGCTCAAGGAGACACCGGTGACCTTGCCGCCCTCGGCCTCGATCGAGGTTGCCTGCACACCGAGATGAATGCGGATGCCGGCCTCGCGATGCCGGGCCTGGAAATAGTCCGACACCTCGGCCGTCACCGCGCGCGCCATCACGCGCGGGGCGAGCTCGAGCACGTCGACCTCGAGCCCCTTGATCCGCGCGGTGGCGGCGAATTCGAGGCCGATGAAGCCGGCGCCGATGATGACCGCGCGTTTCTTGGAGGGAATGATCGTTCGCAGCGCCTCGCTCTCGTCGAGGATGCGCAGATATTTCACGTCGGGCAGATTGGCATTGGGCAAATCAAGGAGCCGGTTGCGCGCGCCGGTGGCCAGCACGAGATGGCCGAAGGGTAGCATCTCGCCGGAGGCGAGCAGCAGCTTGCGGCCCGCGCGGTCGATCGAGACGGCGCGGCCGGCGACCAGCTCGATTTTTTGGTCCTGGTAGAATTTCTCCGGTCGGAACATCAGGCTCTCCGGCCCGGCGGAACCCTTGATGTAGGCCTTGGACAGAGGCGGCCGCTGGTAGGGCAGATGCGCCTCGTCATTGATCAGGTAGATGCGCTCGGCAAAGCCCGCCTGGCGCAGGGAGGCCGCGGCCTGGTAGCCGCCATGGCCGGCACCGACAATGATCAGCGGACTATCCGTCATTGGACAGCCCATTTCCGCAAGACACGAGCGTCACCCATGTCGTCTCCTCTCTGATTTTGGCTTGCGCCTGATTTTGGCTTGCTTGCCCAAGAGGAGCCGGCGCTCGTGTCCGTCCCTAAACGAAGGCGGCCCCATTTGAGCCGATCATTCCGCGCGACGCAAGGGGCCGGGGCACCGGCGGCCGGGGATTGTCACCCCTCGCCTTCTGCGATTTAGTTGCAGCAACGAACCTCATGCCGGGGAATTCCAAAATGCCAGCTCCCGCCTCCCAGCCCGACGATCCCGCGCTGCTGCGGATCGACGGCCCGATCGCGACCATCACGCTCAACCGCCCCGCCGCGTTCAACTCGATCAACCTTGCGATCGCGCAAAAGCTCGAACAGCTCGCGGCCTATATCGAGGGCGACGATGCCATCCGGATTTTGGTGATCGAGGGCGAGGGTCGCGCCTTCTCGGCCGGCGGCGATCTGCAAACGATCGGTGCTGCCGCCGAGGCCAACACAGTGACGCCGGTGGTTGGCGAACTCCTGAAGCACTACCATGCCTTCATCGAGATCATCCGGCGCATGCCAAAAATCTCGCTGTCGAGCGTGCACGGCTCGGCCGCCGGCGCCGGCATGGGGCTGGCCTTCGTCACCGATCTCTGCATCGCCGCCGACGATGCCAAATTCACGCCGGCCTATGCCAAGATCGGCGTTTCGCCGGACGGCGGCTCCACGGTCGGCATCGTCGGCACGGTCGGCTCCCGCCGCGCGCTCCAGATCTTTTTGTCCGAGGACAGTTTTACCGCACAGCAGGCCTGTGAATGGGGTTTGGTCGCGAAGACCGTTCCCGCGACCGAGCTGAAGGCCGCCACGCGCCAGCTCGCCGAGCGGCTGGCGCAGAACCCGCGCGCGGCCATTGCCGGCACCAAGTCGCTGGTCTATGCGGCCGCGACCACGCCCGTGAAGCAGCAGCTCGATGCCGAGGAGCACAAGATCATCATGGCGATGAACACGGAGGAGTTTCGCGTTGCTGTGAAGAAATTCACGACCAAGGGGAAATAGGCGGGGCGTGCGCTACGGACAGATGTAGCCTGTCCCCGCCGGCGACTTGAAGCAGCCGACGGACTCCGGCAGCACGTGCTTGGGCAACCACAGCACGACGCTCGGGAAGTAGATCGCGAATGCGATGGTGGCGAAGAACACGACGTAGATCGGCAGCGCCGCGCGTAGCGCCTTGGCAAAGCTGATGCCGACGAATTTCGACGCCATCAGCAGCACCAAACCGTAAGGCGGCGTGATCAGGCCGAAGGCGAGCGTTGCGATCAGCACCACGCCCATGTGGACGCCGTTGATGTCGCCGGCTTCGGTCAGCGCGTTCACCAGCGGCATGAAGATGATGATGGTCGGCACCGGCTCGATGAAGTCGCCGACCACGGTGAACAGCAGCACCATCAGCAGCATGATCAGATGCGGATCGTTGCCGGCGATGGACGTGATCATGTCGGCGATGTAGCTCGCGCCGCGCAGGTAAGCGAGCATCCAGCCGAACGCGTTGGCCGCGCCGATCGTGATCAGCGGCAGCGAGAAAATCAGGCCCGCAAGGCAGAAATCGTATGGGATCTTCCGGAAATGTCCGCGGTTGAGCGCGGGGATGACGACCAGGATGATCCAGACCACGGCGACCACACCGGCTTCCGTCGGCGTGAACCAGCCGGTGAGAATTCCGCCGAGCAGGATCACCGGGATCATCAGCGGCAACGCGGCGTCGCCGGCCGCGAACACGACCTGCCGCAACGGCGCGCGCGGCTTGCGCAGGCCGGACGGGCCGAAGAAGTAACAATAGATCATCAGCCCGAAGCCGATCATCAGGCCGGGTACGACACCGGCCATGAACAGGCCGGCGATCGAGACGTTGCCGACGGCGCCATAGACCACGGCCGTGATGCTCGGCGGCACCAGTGCCGCGATGGTCGAGGCGGACGCGATGATCGCGGCGATGAAGGCGGGCTCGTAGCCCTCGCGCTTCATCGGGCCGCCGAGCGCCCGGCTCATCACGGCGACGTCGGCGGTGGTCGAGCCCGACATCTCCGAGAAGAACATGCTGAAGACCACCACGACCTGCGACAGCCCACCCCTGATATGCCCGACCAGCGACACCGAGAGGTTCGCGATCCGTACCACCACATTGGCCGAACTCATGAGCTCGCCGACCAGGAGGAAGAACGGGATCGCCAGCAGCGCCTCGGAATCGACGCCGTCGAATATCTTCTGGATGATCGCGGCGAGCGAGACGTCGGACAGTATCGCGCCGATGAAGACGCCGGCCATCAGCGAGAACGGCACGGGCACGCCGAGATAGCCGAACGACAGGAAGCAGATCGACATCAAAGCCAGGACGACAGGTGCGCTCACGGCCGCGCCCTCGCCTGCGCTTCGGCGACATCAGGCGCAGCGTCTTCGTCTGGCGGCTCGGGATGATCAAAACCGTTGCGCAGGCCGTTGACGAGCTGCTCGATCGTGAACAGACCGATCAGCACGCCCGACAGCGGAATGACCGCGTAGAGCGAGGCGATCGGCGTGCCCGACGGCAAGCGAAAGCTGCCGAAGCCGCGGAGGTAATTCTGGTAGCCGTACCAGATCAGGCAAAAGGCAACGCCAAGCACGATGAGGCGGATGATGATTTCGACGATGGTCCGCGGCGTGCCATGCATCGCCTCGGAGATCGCCGTGAGATAGAGGTGATCGTTGCGCCGGGTCGCGACCGCCGTGCCGATGAAGATCGCATAGATGAACAGCGTCGAGGTGACTTCCTGCAGCCACAGCCAGGGATGGCCGATGGTGCGGGTGACGATGTCGGCGGTGACCGACAGCGAGAAGCCGAAGCAGAGCACGCCGCACAGGATCATCAGTGCAAGCTCGAGCCAGTCGAGCCGGCGCCATTTCAGGTGGCGCTGGCGTTGCAATACGAGCTTGTCGGCGATGGCCATTTTCGTCGTCCCGGCGAAGGCCGGGACCCATAACCCCAGGCCGTGATGATGAAAGCGAGCTGGCTGTCGTCGTGCCCCAAGCGCCGCCGCGGCGTATGGGTCCCGGCTTTCGCCGGGACGACGCGTGGAGGCAGTTAATTGATCGACCGGATCAGGTTCTTGATCTTCTCGGCGTGCGGGCCGAGCTCCTTGGCGAGCTTGTCGAGATAGGGATCGGCGATCGTCGTAAAACTCTTCTTGTCGACGTTGTCGACGATCTTCACGCCCATCTTCTTCAGCTTCTCCGCCGCCGCGCGTTCGAGATCGAACGCCTTTGCCGGCTCCTTCGCGCTGATCTCGTTGGCCGCGGTCTGCACCCAGCCCTTCTGCTCGGCCGACAGGCTCTGCCACAGCTTGTCGGAGACGAACACCAGCGCATTGTTGGCCTCGTGCTCGGTGATGTTCAGCACCGGCGCGACCTCGTAATGCTTGTTGACGAGGTAGACGTTGATGCTGTTCTCGGCGACGTCGACGACGCCGGTCTGCAAGCTCGTATAGACGCTGCCGAACGGCATGTGCACGGTCTGGGCGCCATAGGCCGGGAACATGGTGTCCTCGGTCGCGGTGGCCTGCACGCGAATCTTCAGGCCCTTGATATCAGCCACATTGTGGATCTCCTTCTTGGAGTACATGTGGCGCACGCCCTGTGATCCCGTCGCGATCACGTGCAGGCCCTGCGTGGTCTCGTCGATCATGGTCTTGAGCGCTTCGAACACGCGGGGGTCGGCGAGCCCCTTGATCACGTGGTTCTCGTCGCGGAACAGGAAATGCAGCGACATCACGCCGGCCTGCGGCGAGATCGTCGCGGTGTTGGCTGAGGAGATGATCGCGAACTCGATATCGCCCGCCTTCACGAGCTGGAGGACTTGCGGCTCCTGCCCAAGCTGCGCGCCGGGATACTGATCGATGATCATGGTGCCCTTGCTCAATTCCTTGAGCTTGTCGGCAAAGAGGTCGCCGGCGATCGAATAGCCGGTGTTGCGGGGCTGGTCGTAGGCGAAGCGATAATGCTTCACCTCCTGTGCCGACGCGCCCGTGACGAAGAGAAGTGCGGCCATTGCCGCCAGCGCATGTAAGAATCTTGGCATGGATCGCGCAATCATCGTTTCCCCCTGTTTTATCACCCGCCGCTTGTGCGGTCTGGGCGTCCGTTCGGGTGCTTGATCACCCCTTCTCAGTCTTTGGTCCAGTCCTCTGCATGAAATCGAAGTCGCAGCCCTCGTCGGCCTGCAAGATGGTCTTGTCGAACAGCCAGGCGTAGCCTCGCTTGGCCTCATCGGTCGCAGCTGCCGGCTTCAGGGCCGCACGACGGCGCTCCAGCTCGGCCGCGTCGACCAGGAGCTCGATGCTGCGCTTGGCAACATCCAGCTGAATCCTGTCGCCGTTCTTCACCAGCGCCAGCGGCCCACCGACGGCGGATTCCGGCGTGATGTGCAGCACGATGGTGCCGAACGCGGTGCCGCTCATGCGCGCATCCGAAATGCGCACCATGTCCTTGGTGCCGGCACGCGCGAGCTTCTTCGGGATCGGCAGATAGCCAGCCTCCGGCATTCCGGGCGCGCCCTTGGGGCCGGCATTGCGCAGCACCAGCACGTCATCGGCGGTGACGTCGAGATCGGGATCGTCGACGCGCAGCGTCATATCCTCGACGGATTCGAACACAACCGCGCGCCCGGTATGTTGCAACAGCTTCGGGCTCGCGGCCGACTGCTTGATGACCGCGCCGCGCGGCGCGAGATTGCCGTGGAGGACGGCGAGACCGCCTTCCTTCTTGATCGGATTGCTGCGCGGACGGATCGCGTCCTGGCCGGGCACGTCTTCCGCGTTCGCCGCGATCTCGCGCAGGGTCTGGCCGGTGATCGTCTTCGCATCGAGATCGACGAGATCGCCGAGCTGCGCCAGCAATTTCGGCACACCGCCGGCGTGATGGAAATGCTCCATGTAATGCTCGCCGGACGGCTTGAGATCGACCAGCACCGGCACCTCGCGGCCGATCTGGTCGAACACTTCGAGATCGAGCCGGTGCGGCGAGCGATGCGCCATCGCGGTGAGATGGATCAGGCCGTTGGTCGAGCCGCCGATCGATTGCAGCACGACCTGCGCATTCTTGAAAGACGCCGGTGTCAACACCTCGCTCGGCTTCGGCCCCTTGGTCTTGGCCATCTCGGCCGCAACCCGGCCGCTCGCCTCCGCAAGCCGGAAACGTTCGGCATGCGGCGCGGGAATTGTCGCGCTCATCGGCAGCGACAGGCCCATGGCTTCGATCATGCAGGCCATGGTCGAGGCCGTGCCCATCACCATGCAGGTCCCGACGGATGGCGCGAGGCGGCCGTTCACCGCCTCAATCTCAACGTCGTCGATGTCGCCGGCGCGATATTTGCCCCACAGCCTGCGACAATCGGTGCAGGCCCCCAGCACCTCGCCCTTGTGATGGCCGACCACCATCGGGCCCACCGGAATGACCACTGTCGGCAGGTCGGCGCTGATCGCGGCCATGACTTGTGCGGGAAGGGTCTTGTCGCAGCCGCCGATCACGATGACCGAATCCATCGGCTGGGCCCGGATCATCTCCTCGGTGTCCATCGCCATCAGATTGCGCAGATACATCGAGGTCGGATGCGCAAAGCTTTCGGCGATCGAGATGGTCGGGAACACGAACGGCATCGCGCCCGACAGCATCACGCCGCGCTTGGCGGCCTCGATGATCTGCGGCACGTTGCCGTGGCAGGGATTGTAGTCGCTATAGGTGTTGGTGATGCCGACGATCGGGCGCTCCAGCGCGTCGTCGGAATAGCCCATGGCCTTGATGAACGCCTTGCGCAGGAACAGCGAGAAGCCGGCATCGCCATAGCTCGTCAGACCCTTGCGCAAACCACTCGTCATCGTGCCACTCCTTCCACGTAACCATTGTGGTACAGCCTGCCCCCTGATTGTCAATAACGCAGGTACCCGAGGCAGCCATTTCTCGCTTGTGGCGCCGTACCAGACACAAATTATTGACAATCTGGCCGCTCCCTGCTCCACAGAAGACCCGGCCCAAGCCGGAGACTGAGGGCATGTCCGACATTCGCACCGCAGACGCCATGCCGCTCCGGCGCGACGATCCGGACGACGTGGTCGCGCGGCTGGAGGAGGACATCATCTTCGGTCGTCTCGCCCCGGGCGCGCGGCTGACCGAGGACGCGCTGATGTCGCGCTACGGCACCTCGCGGCATTTCGTGCGCCAGGCCTTGGTGGATGCCGAGCGCCGCGGCATCGTCCGCCGCGAAAAAAATGTCGGCGCGACCGTGCGGTTCTATTCCGCCGAGGAGGTCCGGCAGATCTACGAAGTGCGGGAGATGCTGACGCGGCAGGCCGCGCTGATGATCCCCCTGCCTGCGCCGCAAGCCCTGATCGACGAGCTGACCGCCCTGCAACGAGACTATTGCGCGAAGGCCGACATCCGCGACCTGCGCGGCATCCACGAGGCCAACGACGCCTTCCACGTCGCGCTGTTTTCGGCTTGCGGCAATCCCTATCTGGTGCGCTCGCTCCAGGACTATATGAGCCTGACCCTGCCGATGCGCGCCAAGAACCTCGCCGACCGCGACGGGCTGGCGCAGTCGCGGCGGCAACACGAGCTGATGATCGAGCTGTTGAGGGGCCGCGACAGCTGGGCGCTGGCGCAGCTGTGCGTCGATCACATGCAGTTCAGCAAGTCGGATTATCTGGCAAGGATTGCTGGTGAGACTGAGCGCTAGGGCGTGCGTGTCGGGACATGCGCACATTCAGCCCCGTCGGGTGGGTAGAGCTCTTGCGAAACCCATCGCCTTAGTCTTTCTCGTTCGGTTCAACTGCAGGGCCAAGATTGATGGGTTTCGCTTCGCTCTACCCATTCTACGAGCTAGTCCGCTGATGCACGACCAGCACCGGCACGCTTCCGTCCACCAAAACTTCCGACGTTTGGCTCCCCAGAAACAGCTTCCTGAGGCCGCGACGCCCATGAGAGGCCATCACGATTAAATCGCAGCCCCTGGACTTTGCAGTTTCAATAATTGCGGTGGCCGGGTGAGCGTTCGGAACATGAAGGAGCTCTGGAGATACCCCGACCTGCTCCGCGATCGCTTTGGCTTGATCGAGCACTTTGCCCGCACGTTCCCTGGAGGCGGCGTCAAAGCTGTCGACCTCCTGCTGCGAGGGAATCCACCCCGAATCGTGCCCGCCCCCATAATCGATCGGCAGCGCCTCCGTCACGGTGATGACTGTCACTTTGGCGTTCAGGGCCTTTGCCAAGGCGATCCCGTGCTCAAGGCCTTTTCTCGCGACGTCCGATCCGTCCGTGCTCAAGAGAATATTGGCATACATTCGGGGGCTCCCTTGCTTGTCGAAGATCTCCCTAGATTGGTCCGCCTGATCATGGTCCGATCGTCGCCGACCGTCTACCGGTCGACGCGCAGGTCAGCCCGTGCTAACAGCGCGCTAGCGTGTGCGTGTCGGACCATACGCACGTTCAGTACCGTCTCAGCAAGCCGCGATCCACGCTGGTATCGCCATAGTCGGCGCAGGCCGCCTTCGGGTCTCTGATCAAGTCCGCCCGAACGCGCCTGAACGTCTTGGTGGCCGCATCCGACACCTCGGGGCGGAATTTGCCGGGATCATAGCTCTCGCCATCGCGGGCCTTGATGGCCGCGGAGAAGGCGTCGATCATGGCCATCGCTGCATTGGTGCTGCCGAGCAGCCGGGCGCCGAGTTGAACGCCGCCGGCACCATCGACCTCGTAGCCGACGCAGCGTTGCTCCAGCACTGCGGATGCGGTGACGAGTTGGTCGAGGAACATGGCTTCGGCGTCGCTGAGCGTTGCGGCTCGCGCCGGGCCTGACACGATCGTCGCGAGCAGTACGACGACTTTGATTTTCATTGTTGCGGTTGTCGCTGACGCCGAATTACGATCGCACTGATCGAGAGCCAGACGATGTCTGCGACGTTGATCTAGATCAACGGGGCGAGTCCCCGCGATCATGTGCGCTCGCAATGACGCGTGGTGAGTGGCTGCGGGTTCAACTCTCACCTTCCCCGCTGAGACCCCCCTCACCCCAACCCTCTCCCCGCAATCGGGGCGAGGGAGCGCACCTCCGCTGCGGCAGCAGCTTGAGCTGCACTATGAAGCGTTAGCGCTTATTCCAGTCGATGATCCGGCTCGCGTCGCCATCGAACTCCTTGCTGGCGAACGCGCCGCCCTGAAAATAGTCGCCGATCGGATCGGGCTTCAGCTTGGCCTGCTCGGCCATGGCGTGCGCGACGTGATCCTCGGAGCGCCCCGTGGGGCGGTAGCCGAATTCGTAGGCGCGATGGTTGTCCCACCAGGCGCGCTCGTTCAGGGAGACGCCGTAGAACACCTCGAAATGAATGTCGGGATGCTCGAGCCCGATCCGGCAGAGTTGCACCAGATCCTCCGGCTTGAGCCACATTGCGATGCGGCGATGATCGAGCGGCTTCTCGTCGCAATTGCCGATCCGGATGCAGGTCACCTTCAGCCCGTGCTTGTCGGCATAGAGCGCGCCGACCGCCTCGCCAAACGCCTTGCTGACGCCGTAGCGGCCGTCCGGGCGCACCGTGACATCGGTGCCGATCTTGTGATGGCGCGGATAGAAGCCGACCGTGTGATTGGACGAGGCGAACACCACGCGCTTGACGCCCTTGCGGTGCGCTGCCTCGAACAGATTATAGCCGCCGATGATGTTGGCCTGGAGGATGTCGTCCCAGGGGCCCTCGACCGAATAGCCGCCGAAATGGATGATGCCGTCGACGCCGTCGCAGATCGCCTCGCACTGCGCCATGTCGGACAGGTCGGCCGCCTTGAACTTTTCATTCGGACCGAGATCGGCCGGGGGACGGATGTCGGAGAGCAGGAGATCCGGATAGATCGGCGGCAGCAATGTCCTCAGGCGCGTCCCGATTCCACCCGAAGCTCCCGTCATCAAGATACGCGGCATCTCTTCCCTCGTCGTTGGCAACCGATTTGCGGTCATAGGTCACTGATGATAGCAGACTTGGTGAGAGGGAACGCAACAACGAGAATTGCACATGAACGATGCATCGTCCCACACCCAAGATCGGCCTCAAGGCTGGCGGCCGGCGACCTATTACCCCGATCCGGCGATAAAAGCACTGGACCCCCGCTTCGAAAAATACTGGTTGAAACTCTCGGCCGTGGAACGGCTGGCGACCGGCCTGCGCTGGGCCGAGGGGCCGGTCTGGTTCGGCGACGGGCGATATCTCTTGTGCAGCGACATCCCGAACCAGCGCATCATCAAATGGGAGGAAGAGACCGGCGCGGTATCTGTTTTCCGAAAGCCCTCGAATTTCGCCAATGGCAACACCCGCGACCGCCAGGGCCGGCTCGTCACCTGCGAGCATGGCGGCCGGCGCGTGACCCGCACCGAATATGACGGCGAGATCACCGTGCTGATGGATTCGTTCGGCGGCAAGAAGCTGAACTCGCCGAACGACGTCGTGGTGAAGTCCGACGGCGCGGTGTGGTTCACCGACCCGACGTTCGGCCTGCTCGGCAATTACGAGGGCTACAAGGCGGAGTCGGAGATCGATCCGAACGTCTACCGGCTCGATCCGGCAACCGGCAAGGCGACCATCGTCGCCGAGGGCGTGCTCGGTCCGAACGGGTTGTGCTTCTCGCCGGACGAGAAAATTCTCTACGTCGTGGAGTCCCGCGGCGTGCCCAATCGAAAAATCCTCGCTTATGACGTCTCGGCGGACGGCACCACGATCTCCAACAAACGCATCTTCATCGACGCAGGCCCCGGCACGCCGGACGGCATGCGCTGCGACATCGACGGCAATCTCTGGTGCGGCTGGGGCATGGGCGATCCCGAGCTCGACGGCGTCGTGGTGTTCGCGCCCGACGGCATCATGATCGGCCGCATCGCGCTGCCCGAACGTTGCGCCAATCTCTGCTTCGGCGGCGTCAAGCGCAACCGCCTGTTCATGGCGGCGAGCCAGTCGATCTACGCGCTGTATGTGAATACGCAGGGCGCGCTGGGGGGATAGACGTTCCGGCGTCACGGTCTCGTAGGGTGGGTTAGCCTTACTGAGTCATTCGGTCGCGCCCGCGGGGGCGTAGAATCAAATATTTGAAGAGATTCAATGTTTGGCACACGGGGGGCCAGATGGATCTCAATCAGGGTGAAGGCAGCGAGGCACGGTTTACGGCGTATGTGGCGGGGCTTGGAAGTGTGATCGGTCAGGCCGTGCGGATGAGACCACTGCGTGACTATTGCACCGGCTTGATGCTGCCGGGTGAACGCAAGAGCGTCGAGCCGATGGCGGCGCGCACGGCCCCGGCGCGGACGGCAGCCCAGCACCAATCACTGTTGCATTTTGTCGGTAACGCGACCTGGTCGGACGCGGACGTGCTTGCCAAGGTCCGCGAGATGGCGCTGCCCGCGATCGAGAAGAGCGGGCCGATCGAGGCGTGGATCATCGACGACACGTCATTCCCCAAGCAGGGCAAGCATTCGGTCGGCGTCCACCACCAATATTGCGGTCAGCTCGGCAAGCAGGCCAACTGCCAGGTGGCGGTGTCTCTGTCGATCGCCAACCATGCCGCCAGTCTTCCAGCGACTTATCGGCTGTATTTGCCGGAGACTTGGGCGAAGGATCGCGCGCGCCGGAAGAAGGCGGGCGTTCCGAAGGAGATCAAGTTTAGGACCAAACCAGAGATCGCGCTGGAGCAGATACGTTGGGCTTGCGAGGCCGGCCTGCCGCGCGGTGTCGGATTGATGGACACGGCCTATGGCAATGACTCGCGGCTACGCGCGGGAATGACAGCCTTGGGCGTGCTCTATGTAGCCGGCATTTTGCCTAATACATTGATGTGGCGACCCGGCACTCGCCCACGGCGCAAGGACAAGCCGCTGAACAATACCGGCCGACGCGACGAGCCCGATCTTGTCTCGGCCAAGGAAGTGACGCTTGCTCTGCCGAAGCAGGCCTGGCGTACGGTGACGTGGCGGGAAGGCTCGGCCGACCGGCTGTCCTCGCGCTTTGCACGTGTGCGCGTCCGTGTCGGGTACAACAAACTGATCCCCGAGAAGCTGTCGCCGGAATGGCTGCTGATCGAATGGCCCGAGGGGGAAGCAGAGCCTACCAAATACTGGCTCTCAACGCTGCCGGAGACCATCAGCTTCGAGCGGCTCGTCGATCTCGCCAAGCTTCGCTGGCGCATCGAGCGCGACTATCAAGAACTCAAGCAAGAGGTCGGGCTCAGTCACTACGAGGGACGCGGCTGGCGTGGCTTCCATCACCACGCAACTCTGTGCATCGCAGCCTACGGCTTCCTGATCGCCGAGCAGGCGACGATTCCCCCCCTCAGGACCTCGTTCCGCCGCGCCAGTCCCGCTACCTCGCTTACCCGACGATTATCGACCCAGAGGCTCCGCCCACGCGGCCTGAACGCCACATCCCGAACTCGATCGCAACCATGCGCGCCCGGTTGATCCGCGCGCTCATCAAAACCCTGCCGCGATGTCCGTGCTGTGGCACCAGCGCAGCGTCAAATGGACGGCGACGACCATGACGCAGTAAGATTAGTTAGCCGAAGGCGTAACCCACTTCTTTGGCTTCTGCGGCGACAGACGTGGTGGGTTACGCCGAGCGGTCTGCGCTGCGCGCAGTCCGCGGGGCTAACCCACCCTACGAAGACGAAACGAAAAACGCCGGAGCGGTTTCCCGCTCCGGCGTCGTGTTTGTTCACCCGCTGACGCTTACGCCGCGTTGAAGCCGGCGACGGCTTTCACTTCGAGGAAGTCCTCGAGGCCGTACTTGCCCCACTCACGGCCATTGCCCGACTGCTTGTAGCCGCCGAACGGCGCGGTGCGGTCGTTGGGCACGCCCTGGAGGTTGACGTTGCCGGCGCGGATCTGCCGGCCGACGCGCTTGGCGTCCTCGACTGAAGCGCCCGTGACGTAACCCGCAAGACCGTAGGGCGTGTCGTTGGCGATCTGCACCGCCTCGGCCTCGTCCTTGGCGCCGATGATGGTCAGCACCGGTCCGAAGATCTCTTCGCGCGCAATCGTCATGTCAGGCGTGACGTCGGCGAAGATGGTCGGGCGAACGTAGAAGCCCTTGTTGACGCCTTCGGGCAGGCCCGGGCCACCGGCGACAAGCGTTGCGCCCTCGTCGATGCCCTTCTTGATCAGGCCCTGGATCTTGTCCCACTGGCCGCGGTTGACGACCGGGCCGATGGTGGTGCCTTCGGCGCGGGGATCGCCCGCCTTGGTCTTGTCGGCGACAGCCTTTGCGATCGCGGCGACGTCCTTCATCTTCGACAGCGGCACGATCATGCGCGAGGGCGCGTTACAGGACTGGCCGGAGTTGTTGAACATGTGCATCACGCCGCCGGTCACCGCCTTCGTGAGGTCGGCGCCTTCGAGGATGACGTTCGGCGACTTGCCGCCGAGCTCCTGGCTGACGCGCTTGACGGTCGGCGCCGCGCGCTTGGCCACGTCGATGCCGGCGCGGGTCGAGCCGGTGAAGGAGATCATGTCGATGTCGGGATGCTCGCTCATGGCGGCGCCGACCTCGGGGCCGAGGCCGTTGACGAGGTTGAACACGCCCTTCGGCACGCCGGCTTCATGGAGGATTTCCGCAAAAATCAAAGCCGAGGTCGGCGTAAACTCCGACGGCTTCAGGATCATGGTGCAGCCGGCAGCGAGCGCGGGCGCGACCTTGCAGGCGATCTGGTTGAGCGGCCAGTTCCAGGGCGTGATCATGCCGACCACACCGACCGGCTCGCGCAGCACCATCGCGGTGCCGACCGGCTCCTCGAAATGATAGTTCTTGAGCACGTCGAGCGTGGTCATGAGATGGCCGAGGCCGGCGCCGGCCTGGAGTTTTTCGGCCATCGGAAGGGGCGCGCCCATCTCGTCGGAGACGGCGGCACCAATCTCCTTGAGGCGGCCCTTGTAGACCTCGATGACCTTCGAGAGCAGCGCGACGCGCTCGTCGCGGCTGGTCTGGGAGAACGTTGCAAAGGCGCGCTTGGCAGCGGCGACGGCCTTGTCAACGTCAGCCTTGGAGCCCAGCGCAACCTCGTACATCGCCTCTTCCGTCGCCGGATTGACGACCGGGGTGGACTTCTTGACGGCGGGATCGACCCAGGCGCCGTCGATGTAGAACTGCATGCGATTGACCATCGTTAACCTCTTCTTGGGGGCATGGAGGGGGCGTTTCGGCAGGCATCCTTGCACGAAAGCGCCGGCAATTGAACCCGCCATATGCGGGGCCAGCGTTGCGGCGGACAGGGAGTATATGAGCCGATGGTGGGAACGTGGCAAGGTGGCGCCTCACAGTCGTCCCGGCGAAGGCCGGGACCCATAACCACAGCGCGGATTTGGTTTGCTCAGGCGATTATGACCTGTGCGCTCCAATGACCGCTGCGGCGTATGGGCCCCGGCCTTCGCCGGGGCGACGAGGAGGTTACTTCCACTACACCGCCATCTTGCGATGCACGATCGGTGCGCCTGCGGTGAGGCTTTCCGCCGCATCGATGATCGCGTTCGCATCGATGCCGTAGTGCCGATAAAGGTCCGCGATGCTGCCGGTCTGGCCGAACTGCTCGACGCCGAGCGCCTCGACGCGATGGCCACGGACGCTGCCGAGCCAGCCGAGCGCCGACGGATGGCCGTCGATCACGGTCACGAGGCCGCAGTCGCGCGGCAGCGGCGCCAACAGCTTCTCGATATGGCTGAGATGCTGCACGCCGCGACGATCGCGCCGCAATTTTCGCGCGGCGGTCCAGCCTGCGTGCAGGCGGTCGGCCGAGGTGATCGCGAGCAGGCCGATGTCGCGGCGGCTCTCGCCGATGAAGCCGGTGGCCTCGATCGCCTCCGGTGCGACGGCGCCGGTATAGGCGATCACGAGTTCGGCATTGGGACCTGGCTTGCGCAGCCAGTAGGCGCCGTCAGTGATTCCTAGCGCAAGTTCCGGCGTCATGATGCGCTGCGCCTGCTCGATCGAGCGCGTCGAGAGGCGCAAGTACACGGAACCGCCCTCGCCCGGGTCGCGCTGCATGTGGTGAAAACCCCAACCCATGATCACGGCGAGCTCGTCGACGAAGGCCGGCTCGAACGAGGCAAGCCCGTCCTGCGCCATGCCGATCAGCGGCGTTGCGATCGACTGATGCGCGCCGCCCTCGGGCGCGAGCGTGATGCCCGACGGCGTCGCCGCCACCATGAAGCGCGCATCCTGGTAGCAGGCGTAGTTCAGCGCATCGAGGCCGCGCTCGATGAACGGATCGTAGAGCGTGCCGACCGGCAGCAGACGCTCGCCGTTGATCTGGTGTGACAGGCCGAGCGCCGAGAGCATGATGAACAGGTTCATCTCGGCGATGCCAAGCTCGAGGTGCTGGCCCTTCGGCGAGAAGTCCCAGTTGAACGTGGACGGAATTTTCTCGCTGCGGAATAAGTCCGCCTTCTCACCGCGCGCGAACAGGCCGCGGCGGTTCACCCATGGACCGAGATTGGTCGAGACGGTGACGTCGGGCGAGGTCGTGACGATGCGCTTTGCCAGCTCGCTGTCGCCGCGCGCGATCTCGTTCAGCACGAGGCCGAAGCCCTGTTGCGTGGACATCTGCGGCGACGGCTTGAAGGCAAGCTGCTGCGGCACCTCGACAACGGGCGCCGAAAGCCGGCGACCGTCCTGGTTGAACGGCACGCGCGCGAGGAAGGCGTCGAGCTCGGCGGCGCCTTGCGCGAGGCCCTCATACTTGTCCCATTCGTGGCCGGGACGGATGTTCTGGCTCTCGCGATATTTCTCCATCTGCGCCACCGTCATCAGGCCGGCGTGGTTGTCCTTGTGGCCCTGGAACGGCAGGCCGATGCCCTTGATGGTGTAGGCGATGAAGCAGACCGGGCGATCGTGGTCGATCGACTCGAAGGCGTCGAGCATGCTCGCCATGTCGTGGCCGCCGAGATTCGACATCAGCGCCAGCAGTTCCTCGTCGTTGCGCTTGTCGATCAACTTGGTGATCGGGCCCTGGTCGCCGATCTCGTCGTGCAGATGCTTGCGGAAGGCCGCGCCGCCCTGGAAGCACAGCGCTGCGTAAAGCGCGTTCGGGCAATTGTCGATCCAGCGCTTCAGCGCCTCGCCGCCTGCTTCCGCAAACGCCTCGCGCATCAGGCGGCCGTATTTCACGATCACCACGTCCCAGCCGAAGTTGCGGAACATGGTCTCGAACTTTTCCCAGAGGCCTTCGCGCACGACGGCATCAAGCGACTGGCGGTTATAGTCGACCACCCACCAGGTGTTGCGCAGGCCGTGCTTCCAGCCTTCGGCAAGGGCTTCAAAAATGTTGCCCTCGTCCATCTCGGCGTCGCCGACCAGCGCAATCATCCGCCCTTCGCGGCGGTCCTTCATCCAGCCATGCGCCTTGACGTAGTCCTGCACCAGCGAGGCGAACAACGTCTGCGCGACGCCGAGGCCGACCGAGCCGGTGGAGAAATCGACGTCGTCGACGTCCTTGGTGCGCGACGGATAGGACTGCGCACCCTTGAAGCCGCGGAAATTTTCCAGCTTCTCGCGGCTCTGCCGGCCGAACAGATACTGGATGGCGTGGAACACCGGGCTCGCATGCGGTTTTACGGCGACGCGGTCCTCGGGCCGCAACACGTGGAAATACAGCGCCGACATGATGGTGGCGAGCGAGGCCGAAGAGGCCTGGTGGCCGCCGACCTTGAGGCCGTCCGCGTTGGGGCGGATGTGGTTGGCGTGGTGGATGGTCCATGACGACAGCCACAGCGCCTTGCGGCTGAGGGCGGTCAAATTATCGAGGCGCGCGGAATCGACGGGCATGGCGATGCTCCGGGAAATAAGGCGGATCATACGCCTGCGGGCCGCGCCAGATTTCTCAATTTTTCGCGTCATGGCCGTTGATATTGGGATACCATACCAATAACTGCCCAGATCATACAGGTTTTATCCCAATGCCCGAACTCGACGCCATCGACCGCAAGATCCTCTCGCTGCTCCAGAACGACAGCCGGCTGACCATGCAGGAGCTCGCCGACAAGGTCGGCCTGTCGGTCTCGCCCTGCCACCGCCGGGTCAAGCTCTTGGAGGAGCGCGGCGTCATCTCGCGCTATATCGCAACCGTCGACCAGAAGGCGCTGGGCTTGCATGTCAGCGTCTTCATCTCGATCAAGCTGGCGCGGCAGAAGGAGGAGGATCTGAACCGCTTCGCCCGCGCCATCTCGAAATGGGACGAGGTGCTGGAGTGCTATCTGATGACCGGCAACCGCGACTACCTGCTGCGCGTCGTCGCGGCCGACCTCGCCTCCTACGAGACGTTCCTCAAGACCAAGCTGACCCGACTCGACGGCATCGCCTCGATCGAGTCGAGCTTTGCGCTCAGCCAGGTGAAATATTCGATCGCGCTGCCGGTCTGATGGCCCCAGCCGGGCCGCCCGGCCGCCGGTGTCACATTGCCGCAATAAACCCCGCCGATGGTCGAGGCGACAGGCCCCCCTGCCAAGAGAGAGACCCATGACTGCATCCGACCGCACCTCCCAAACCGCCAAGCGCGAGCGCATCATCCAGGAGATGGCCGACGACCTCGACGAGGAGCTGGAGATGGAGCTGGATGACGCCCGTCTCGACGAGCTCCTGGACGAGACCGAAACGCTCAACCCGACGGTGGACCGCAAGGTCTATTTCCGCGAGCTGCTGCGGCTCCAGGGCGAGCTGGTCAAGCTCCAGGACTGGGTGCACAGCGAGAAGAAGAAGGTCGTCGTGCTGTTCGAGGGCCGCGATTCCGCAGGCAAGGGCGGCGTCATCAAGCGCATCACCCAGCGCCTCAATCCCCGCATCTGCCGCGTCGCCGCCCTTCCGGCACCGAGCGAGCGCGAACGGACGCAATGGTACTTCCAGCGCTATGTGTCGCACCTGCCCGCCGGCGGCGAGATCGTGCTGTTCGACCGCAGCTGGTACAACCGCGCCGGGGTCGAGCGCGTGATGGGTTTCTGCACCGAGGAGCAGTATCAGGAATTCTTCAAGACCGTGCCCGAGTTCGAGCGGATGCTGATCCGCTCCGGCATCATCCTGGTCAAGTACTGGTTCTCGATCACCGACGACACGCAGCAGTTCCGCTTCACCATGCGCATCCGGGACCCGCTGAAGCAGTGGAAGCTGAGCCCGATGGACGTCGAGGCGCGCAGCCGTTGGGAGGCGTACACCAAGGCCAAGGAAACGATGCTGGAGCACACGCATCTGCCGGATTCGCCGTGGTGGATCGTCGACGCCGTCGACAAGAAGCGCGCCCGGCTCAATTGCATCTCGCATCTGCTGAGCCAGATCCCGTATCAGGACGTGGCGCACACCCCGGTGGTGCTGCCGGCGCGCGTGCGCAATCCCGATTATCACCGCGGCCCGATCCCGCTGGAGATGTACGTGCCTTCGAAATACTGACGGCGCCCGCCGCATTTCGGCGGGCCAGCTTGCCGATGAGGACAGCGAGATGCCCGCACTGAGCGATCTGAGCGTGACCAGGGACGGCTCGTCCCGTCGCCGCAATCGCCTCGGCGCGTGGCTCGCGATCGCCTGCGGTCTGTCCCTGCTGACGGTCGCGCTCGCGCTTGCCTATTGGTTCTGGCAGCCGGCAACGCTGCGCGTCGCCGTCGGGCCGCCCAGCAGCGACGATCAGATCATCGTGCTGGCCATCGCGAAAGCGTTCGACGCCAAGGGTGGCGCGGTGCGGCTCACACCGGTCGAGACCGACGGCACGTTGCAAAGCCTCAATCTGCTCGGTGGCGGCAAGGCCGACCTTGCGGTCGCGCGCGGCGATCTCGCGATGCCGCCCGAGACCAACTCGGTTGCGATCCTGCGGCGGAATTTTGTGGTGTTATGGGCGCCGACCGGGCGCAAGGGAGCGCCGAAGTCGAAGGTGACGGAGATAGCATCGTTGAGCGGACGCCGCATCGGTATCGTCGGCCTCGGCGATGCCAATCTCGAGTTGCTGCGCGTCATCCTCGCCGAGTCCGGCGTCAATCCGCAGAAGGTGACGATCACCCAGTTCGGCACCGACCACATCTCCGACATGACGCAGGACTCCTCGCTCGACGCCTTCATGATGGTGGGCGCGCTCGACGCCAAGGTCATCTCGGATACGATCGCCGCGACGGCGCGCCTGCGCGGCGAACCAAAGTTCCTCTCCGTCGACGTCTCCGAAGCCATCGCCGAGCGGCACCCGCTCTACGAATCCGAGGAAATCCCCGCGAGCGCATTCGGCACCACGCCGCAGCGGCCCGACGACAAGATCGAGACCATCGCGGTCAATCATCTGATCGTGGCGCCGGCGACGCTGTCAGAGGACTCGGTCGCGGCTTTCACCCGCGAGCTGTTCTCCGTCCGGCCGACGCTCGCAAAGGATCTCCCCGCTGCAGGCCACATCCAGAAGCCCGACACCGACAAGGACGCCGCGCTGCCGGCCCATCCGGGTGCTGCCGCCTATATCGACGGCAACGAGCGCAGCTTCATGGACAAGTACAGCGACTACATCTGGGGCGTGGTGCTCTTGCTCTCCGGCCTCGGCTCGGTCGCCGCATGGCTGCGGCATCTTCTGCGGCGCGAGGAGCGCAGCCAGAACGCGCTGCATCGCGACCGCCTGCTGAACGCCATCACGACCGTGCGCGAGGCGACGTCGCTCGCCGATCTCGCGTCCATGCAGAGCGAGGCCGACGATATCCTGCGCGAGACGCTGGACTGTCACGAAGACGGCGCCATCGAGGACGGCGACCTCGCCGCCTTCGGCCTCGTGCTCGCGCAATTCCACCAGGCGATCGTCGACCGCCGGGCGGTGCTCGCCCAAACCGGCGAAGCCGGTACAGCGCCGAAATCCGAGACGGCGGCGCCCCTTCAACCGGTCGCTATCTCCACGGCTGCACGGTGATCTTGGTATGCGCCTCGGGATTGCAGCGCGCATTCGACCTCCCCCTCGTTGTTGGGGCCGTCGATAGCACGAAGCGAGACTTAAGATATTGCGTCAGGGGTTCGGAGAGCGCTCGGCCTGCACAAGAATCTGGGCGCGGCGAACACGCTCGCGATGGGCGATGTAGAGACCGCTGGCGACGATGAAGGCCGCGCCGACGATGGTCCAGAGATCAGGCAGCTCACCGAAGATGAAGAAGCCCAAAATGCTGACCCACAGCAATTGCGTGTAGGAGAACGGCGCCAGCACCGAGGCATCGCCATAGCGATAAGCGAGCACGACGATCCACTGACCGGCGGTCGAGGCCACGCCAATGAAGACGCCGAGTGCAATCGCCGTCCAGGACGGCATGACCCAGACGAACGGCACCATCGCAGTGAGGATTGCAAGCCCCGTCAGCGAGGAATAGGCCATGGTGGTGACGACAGCCTCGCGGCCGCTCATCATACGGGTCAGGATCAGCGTGCCGGCCCAGCATGCCGCGGAAATCACCGGGAAGAATGCGGCCAGATGAAACGCGCTGGTGCCCGGGCGCAGGATGATCAGGACGCCGACGAGACCGAGTGCGGTGGCGAACCAGCGCCGCAGGCCGACCTTCTCGCCGAGGAAGAGGATCGAAAGCGCGGTGACGAACAACGGCGACACGAAGCCGGTGGCGGACGCTTCCGCGATCGGGAGGAAGCGCAGGCCAGTGATAAAGAACAGCGAGGAGCCGAGCAGTGCGGCGCCACGCATCAGGTGAGTGCCGAGCCGTTCCGTGCGCATCGCGTAGATCGGCGAGGCCGGCAGCATCACCGGCGTAAACATCAGCGCGAAGGTCACGAAGCGGATCCAGGTGATCTCGATCGAAGGCAGGCTCGTCGACAGATATTTCGCCGTGACGTCGGAGCAGCCGAGAAACACCGTCGATAGCAGGATCAGCGCGATGCCCTTGAAGGGATGATCGACCCGCGCAGGCGCGCGGCGTCCGACCTGTTTCTTCTCGGGCATGGACACGGAAATACTATCGAGCCTTGCGGCTACGGCGGGCGGCGGGGTCACGGCTGGAACCTGGGAAAAATGCGAATCGAGTGCGGTCGTAAAAAACGACAAACGCGCCGCTTTCACAACTTCCGAAAACAGGATGCCGATATGCGCTCAGGTCCGCGCGCGTCAATATTCCATTAAGAATGCGAGTGATGCGCGCTTTGCTGCACTACAGCATAGGCAGGCCACGCGGTTTTGGACCGCGCGGAAACGCCGCATCCAGCGCCGCGATTTCCTCTTTCATCAGCACGAGATCGCCAGCTGCCGCATTTTCGCCAGCATGTTCGGCGGACGACGCTTTCGGGATCGCGAACACCGTACTCGCACGGGTGAGGAAGCTCAGCGCGACCTGACGCGACGTCGCGCGACGCGCCTCCGCAATGCGCGCGAGCGCCGCACCGCCCTTGCTGCGCGCGTCTGGGAAATCATCGTGGCCGAACGGCGAATAGGCAACGACAGCGACGCCATGCTTCTCGCACCACGGGATCACCGCGTGCTCGATCGCGCGCTCCTTGAGATGATAGAGAACTTGATTGCAGGCGATCTTGCCTTCGCCGGAAACATCGAGAATCTCGTCGAGATCGTCGGCGTCGAAATTCGACACGCCCCACGACTTGATCTTGCCGGCCTTCACCAGCTCCTCGAACGCGGCGACGGTGTCCTCGAGCGGATAGGAGCCGCGCCAGTGCAGCAGATAACAGTCGAGCCTATCCGTCTTCAGCCGCTTCAGCGAACGCTCGCAGGCCGCGATGGTGCCGCGGCGCGAGGCGTTGCTAGGCAACACCTTTGAGACGAGAAACACGTCGTCGCGCCGGCCCGCGATCGCATCGGCAATGACGAGCTCGGCATCGCCATACATCTCGGCGGTGTCGATATGCGTCATGCCGAGATCGAGCCCGCGCTGAAGCGCCGCGATCGCGCGCTTGCGATCGCCATGGTCGAGGTACCAGGTGCCCTGCCCGACGACGGAAACATTGGTGCCGGTCTGGCCGAAGGGATTTGTGTTCATGTTTGGCTGCTGCGATTGTTGGGCTGACGGAGTGCGCGGCAACATAGAGCACAATGTCGGCAACGTCGATTGGACCACGTTCATGGCAGCGCTGGTGCCACATTCTCCGCTGTCGTCGCGGCCTAGTGCGCAATTGCGCACGGGGGCCGGGACGACGATGGGGAGATAGTACGAGCAATGCATCCACACCGTCATTGCGAACGGCGGGCTACAGGGAGGCGACCGCGCCTACCCCGCCGCGCCCGCGACCTTCGCCTGCTTAGCCGGAGCCACCTCGGTCGTCGCGATCAGCCGCTTCAGCTCGGGGATGCAGGAGCCGCAATTGGTGCCGGCCTTGAGCTTTGCGCCGATCTCGGCAGCCGTACGCGCACCGGCCGCGATGGTGTCGCAGATGGTGCCGCGGCCAACGCCGAAGCAGGCGCAGACCACCGGCCCCGTCGAGGTGGCGCCTTCGCTGGGCTTGCCGGACAGCAGCATGCGGCGCTGGTCGTCGGTGACATGATCGGCCACGAACAGGCCCTTCACCACCTCCCAATCGCCGGCATCATGCGCGGGGCCGACAAACAGGCAGGTCTCGATGCGGTCTCCGGCAAACGAAGCCGCGCGGAAAACGCCCCCGCCGAAGTCGCGGTACTCGGCGACGTCCTCGCCTGCGACGCTCTCGAGCCAGGCCGGCCAGCGCGACAGATCCGCATTATCTGCGAAGAGATAGCCGAAGCCGCCCGAAACCGTCACACGCGTCCACATCAGGTTCGGTGGCAGATCGAGCTGCTTGCGCGACAGCGCGAAGCCGCGAAAGACATATTCATAGGGGGCGATGGCCGCCGGCGTCGCCTTCGACTCCGGCTGGCCGGAGAATGGATCCGTGAACGGCGCGACCAGTGCGCCGACGCGGCCATGCGAGGCGTTCATTGCGCTCCAATGGATCGGCGCGAACAGCGTGCCGCGCTGCTGGCGGTCGCTGACGACGACCTTCAGGATGCATTGGCCGTAATCGGTGGTGATGCGGGCAAAGCCGCCATGCGCAATGTTGTACTTGTTGGCGTCATCGGGATGGATCTCGACGAACGGCTCGGGCAGGTGCGCGCCCAGCTGCTGGCTGAGGCCCGTCCGCGTCATGGTGTGCCACTGGTCACGAATGCGTCCGGTGTTGAGGCGCAGCGGCCGCGATGGCCCGATCTCGCTGCGCAGCGCCGGCACCTCCGGCGCGACGAAGCGACCCTTGCCGTCATTGGTGAAGAAGCCGCCGCTCGCAAAGAAGCGCTCACCCGGCGCCTGCCCTTCGCGCGCCGGCCATTGCACCGGCTTCAAGGCATCGAAGGCTTCGTCGGACAGCGCGGTCAGCGCGCCGATGTCGAAATCGCGGCTGCCATTGTTCTCGAAGGCCGAGAGCGCGGCATGCTCGCGAAAAATGTCGGCGGCGGATTTGTAATTGAAGCTGTCGCCAAAGCCGAGACGTTTTGCGGTCTCGCTCAGGATCCACCAATCCGGCCGCGCCTCGCCCGGCGCCGGCAGGAAGGAGCGCTGGCGCGAGATGCGGCGCTCGGAATTGGTCACCGTGCCCGACTTCTCGCCCCAGGCCAGCGCCGGCAGCAACACATGCGGGCCGGCCTCGACAGTGTCGTTGGAGAGCACGTTCTCGGAGACCACGAACAGCTCCAGCTTCTTCAGCGCCGCGCGGACGAAGTCGGCATCCGGCAGCGACACCGCGGGGTTGGTGCCCATCACCCACAGCGCCTTGACCTCGCCGCGGTTGATCGCCTCGAACAGCTGCACCGCCTTCAGTCCTTCGTGCGTGGCGATGCGCGGCGCTTTCCAGAACCGCCTGACACGGTCGATGTCGGGCGGCGTAAAATTCATATGGGCGGCGAGCTGGTTGGCGAGACCGCCGACCTCGCGGCCGCCCATCGCATTGGGCTGGCCGGTGAGCGAGAACGGCGAGGCGCCCGGCTTGCCGATGCGGCCGGTGGCGAGGTGGCAGTTCAGGATCGCGTTGACCTTGTCGGTGCCCTGCGCCGACTGGTTGACGCCCTGCGAGTACAGCGTGACGACGCGCTCGGTGTCTCGGAACATCTTGAAGAAGGCGGCAACGTCCTGCTCAGTCAGTCCGGTCGCAAGCGCGGTCGCAGTGACGCTGCCGGCGATATTGCGCGCGCGCGCCAGCGCGTCCTCGAAGCCCGACGTGTTGCCTGCGATATAGTCCTGGTCGAGCGCGCCGCTGTCGGCGAGATGGACGAACAGACCGGCGAACAATGCGGTGTCGGTGCCGGGCTTGAGGCCGAGGAACAGATCGACGTCGCCGGCAGTGTCGGTGCGGCGCGGGTCGATCACGATCATGCGCGCGCCGCGCTCCTGCCGGTTCTTCAGCATGCGCTGGAACAGCACGGGGTGGCACCAGGCGGCATTCGAGCCGACGAAGACCAGCAAATCGGCCTGGTCGAGATCCTGATAGCAGCCGGGCACGGTGTCGGCGCCGAAAGCGCGGCGGTGGCCGGCGACCGAGGACGACATGCAGAGCCGCGAATTGGTGTCGACATTGGCCGTGCCGACAAAGCCCTTCATCAGCTTGTTGGCGACGTAATAATCCTCCGTCAGCAACTGGCCGGAGAGATAGAACGCGACCGCATTGGCACCGTCGCGCGCGACGATGTGCTGCATGCGGTGGGCGACGTGATCGAGCGCATCGCTCCAGGCGACGCGTTCCAGCACACCCTTGCAGCGGATCATCGGGTAGAGCAACCGGCTCTCCAGCCCGACGGTCTCGCCAAGCGCGGAGCCCTTCGAGCACAGCCGGCCGAAATTGGCGGGATGATCGGGATCGCCGGCAATCGCAGCGCCGCCCTTGCCGTCCGGCGTTGCGAGCACGCCGCAGCCGACGCCGCAATAGGGGCAGGTCGTCTTGGTGGTGCGAAGGTTTGGGTCGATCGCCGTCATCGTCGGACCGCCTTCATCATGCCGCCTTGGGTCGCGCGAGCGCACGGCCGAACATCATGTCGGCGCGGATCGCGGCGATCCTCTCGCGGGTGCGGATCAACTCGAGATACCAGAGCGCGTCGGCGGTATCGCCGATCAGCACGGCGCCGGTCAGGCACCCGTCGGCGATGACAAGCTTCTTGTAGGTGCCGCGCCTGCGGTCGGAAAGCACGAGGCTCTCGCTGCCGGCGGCGCCCATGAAGTCGCCGGCGGAGAACACGCTGACGCCCGACACTTTCAGATTGGTCGAGACCACGCTGCCCTGATAGGTCGCGGGCCGGCCGCCGAGATGCCGCGCCAGCACGCGCGCCTGCTCATAGGCCGGCTCGACCAGGCCATAGCAGGTACCGCGATGCTCGGCGCATTCGCCGAGGGCGTAGATGTCGGGAGAGGCCGTCTGCATCACGTCGTTGACGACGACGCCGCGATTGACGGCGATGCCGGCGTCCTTGGCCAGCGCGACGTTGGGCCTGATGCCGGCCGCGAAGATCACGGCGTCCGCCACGATGCGGCTGCCGTCGGCGAGCTCGACGGCTTCGACGCGACTGTCGCCATGGATGCACTTCGTGCTGGCATTGAGCAGGATACGGATGCCCTTGCGCTCGACCAGCGTCTTGAGCAGGTCCGCCGCGGGCAGATCGAGCTGACGCTCCATCAGCCGGTCCATCAGATGCAGCAGCGTCACCGGCGCACCGGCTTTTGCCAAGCCGTAGGCCGCCTCAAGGCCGAGCAGACCGCCGCCGACCACGACGACGCGCTTCTTGGCCGACGCCAGCGTCAGCAGCAGGTCGACATCGCGCGTGTCGCGAAACGTGTGCACGCCGGCGAGATCGGCGCCGGGCACGTTGAGCCGCAGCGGCGTCGATCCCGTCGCGAGCACGAGTTTTGAGTATTCCATGCTCTCTTCGCCGGCGATCTTGAGCTCGCGGCGGCCGGTGTCGATCGCGGTGACGCGATAGCCGTAGCGCACGGTGACGCCGCGATGGCGCCACCAGTCCGCTGGCCGGAGTTCGATCTCGTGCGAGCCAGTCTCGCCGGCCAGCACGGAGGAAAGCAGCACGCGATTGTAAGCAAGCCGCGGCTCTTCGCCGATCACAGCGACCGCATAGCGGCCGAGCGCGGTCTTGGCCAGCTCGTCGACCAGACGCGCCGCCGCCATACCGTTACCGACGATGACGAGCGGTTCACTCACAAGGCATCTCCTATTCGGCGGCCTGCGACTTTGCGCCGTAGGCCTCGGAAATCATGTAGCCGGACAGTACGCCGTAGGCGTCGGTCCAGGCCGTGGCGAGTTCAGGCGTCCAGGCCTCGCCGAGCCCCTTCTCCAGGGTCCACAACAAGGTCGCGCCAACCACCGGGTAGTGCTCCGGCTTGGCGCCATAAGCGACGTGACGAACGGCGAGGGCCGACGCCGCGGGAAGAATCGATTCCAGGTTCGACAGGCCGCCGACGACGGCGGCGAGCATGGCCATCAGCTTCTTGCGCTGCTCGGTCATGTCCTCGGGAAACATCGCGCGCACCGACGGCGCCACCTCGAACAGGCGGTCGTAGAACAACACCGCGGCCGCTTCTGAAATCGGCGAGACCTTGGCAAAGCTCTGCTGGACGAGGGTGATCTGTTCGGGCGTCATGATGATCTCCTGCCTGTTTCTGTTTGTCTCTGTCCGCGGCGCTGCGGAAAAAGTTCATGATCAAACTGCTTCGGAGAGGCTTCTCCCCGCGTACGGGGAGAAGCGAGAGTTGGACCAGCGCGTCACACGCGCGCTTCGGCGAGGCTTGGCGCGCCTTCAGCCTGCGGCGACTTGCGCAGGTAGAACCACCAGGTCAGCCCAAGGCAGACGGCGTAGAACGCGAGGAAGATGGCGAGCGCGACCTGCGGGCCGCCGGTCATCGCGATAGACTTGCCGAAGCTGCTCGGGATCAAATAGCCGCCGACGGCACCGACCGCTCCGATGAAGCCGACAGCCGCACCGCTCTCGATGCTCGCGGTCTTCAGCGCCAGCACGCGCGCCGCATCGCCCTTGCCGCGCACCCTGAACAGGTTTTCCTCGCGGAAGATCGAAGGGATCATGCGATAGGTCGAGCCGTTGCCGATGCCCGTCGTCAGGAACAGGATCAGGAACATCGACAGGAAGCCGGTGAAATCCTTCTGGCCGACAAAGTACAGCACGCCGATCGTGGCTGCCGCCATCGCGATGAAATTCCAGAACGTGATGATCGAGCCGCCGACCTTGTCGGCGAGCCAGCCGCCGAACGGACGCGACAGCGAGCCGACCAGCGGACCGAGGAACGCGATCGAGATCGTTACCGCGGGAAACTGGGTCTTGATCAGCAGCGGAAACGCGGCGGAGTAGCCGATGAAGGAGCCAAACGTTCCGATGTAGATGAAGGCCATGATCCAGGTGTGCTTGCGCTTGACGATGGCGAGCTGGTTCTTGATCGACGACTTGGCCGAGGTCAGGTTGTTCATGAAGAACACCGCGCCAAACACCGCGATCGCGATCGGCAGCACCCACATCAGACCTGCGTTCTGGAGATAGACGCCGCCGACCGGCGCCGCCTGGAACAGGTTGATGACGGCGAGCGTCATCAGGATCGGCGTCAAGAGCTGCACGCTGGAGACGCCGATATTGCCGCCGGCGGCGTTCAGACCGAGCGCCCAACCCTTCATCCGATCGGGGAAGAAGAACGAGATGTTGGTCATGCTGGAGGCGAAGTTGCCGCCGCCGAGACCCGCGGTCGACGCGATCAGCAGCATCAGCCAGAACGGCGTCTCGGGCTGACCGACGAAGTAGGCAAGCGACAGCGTCGGAATGAACAGCACGGCGGCGCTGAAAATGGTCCAGTTGCGGCCGCCGAAGGTCGTGACCGCAAAGGTGTAGGGGAAGCGCATCAAGGCGCCGATCAGGCCGGGGACGGCCACGAGCTGGAACAGCTCGTCGGTCGAATAGTGGAAGCCCGCCTGGGGCAGCTTGGTCGCGACGATGCTCCAGATCAGCCAAACCGAGAAGCCGATATGCTCGGCGACGATCGACCAGATCAGGTTACGCCGGGCGATGGTCTTGCCGCCCGCATTCCAGAACGCCTCGTCCTCGGGGCGCCAGTCAGAAATCCACGTCGGATTGCCTTCCTTCATCGGAAAATTCCCTTTCGCTCGGAAGCGCGACACCGACGGATCGCGGACGCAAAGATGCACGCTCGGGGGAAGCCCCGTTTCGGCGGTGTCACAATTTGATTGATGGCTTGGTGACGGCGTCGCTGGCGTCGGGACCCCTAATTCAAGCTCTATGCCAAGTTGACCGACGTGAAAAAGAACAATAATTACAGCAAATTAATAGACATGATGAAATCTTGTTCACGCCCAAAACTGCATCAAAAACTTGCGCGTCGCTCATTTCTTGAATGCCGATTCGCCCGTTGATTGTGCGACGCACAAGACTTGAGCATAAGCCCGTTTTTTCGTCATCAGGCTGTTTCCCGCAGCCGAAAAAGCTCGATCAGGGAAGCCTATCTCTTTCAAACGAGAGCAAAATCGGGCCCCTAAGGCCGCACCGCACTGGCGGTTGGTCTGGCACATCGATTGCTTTCATTCTGCCTAGTCAACGATGACTGACAGTGAGCCGGAGCGTTGAGCCACCGGAGGCCACTGGGATAGCGAAGCCTGTTCGCTGGTCCGCCGAGGCGCGGTCATCGTGACGCTATCCCCTTGCGCATGCCGATGTCTTCTCCGGTCCGCGTTCCCGTCCCGCAAGGACGCGCGCAGCTCACTGGTCTGACACAGGCGCCGGTCCGGCAGGGACCGCGTCGATCGCGCACATGAGCAAAGGAACTGTTGATGTCGTATCTCGCACCTTCGGAATTCGTCACCAAGATGGTGGACGCCGGCGAATCCAAGATCTTCATGTCCACCCGGGATACGGTCATCCGCGCCTACATGGCCGGCGCCATCCTGGCTCTCGCGGCCTGGTTCGCCGTCACCATCAACGTCAACACCGGCCAACCGATCGTCGGCGCGCTGCTGTTTCCGGTCGGATTCTCCATGCTCTATCTGCTGGGCTTCGACCTCCTGACCGGCGTCTTCGTGCTCGCGCCGCTGGCGCTGATCGACAAGCGGCCCGGCGTGACGCTCGGCGGCGTGTTGCGCAACTGGGGCCTCGTCTTCGTCGGCAATTTCGCCGGTGCCCTCACGGTGGCCTTCATGATGGCTTTCGTGACGACGTTCGGCTTCACGCAGGACCCGGATAAGGTCGGCGCGGCGATCGGCAACATCGGCGAGGGCCGTACGCTCGGCTATGCCGCGCATGGCGCCGCCGGCATGGCGACGCTGTTCATCCGCGGCATGCTCTGCAACTGGATGGTCTCGACCGGCGTCGTCGGCGCCATGATCTCCACCACGGTCCCCGGCAAGGTGATCGCGATGTGGATGCCGATCCTGGTGTTCTTCTACATGGTGTTCGAGCACTCCGTGGTGAACATGTTCCTGTTCCCGTCCGGCCTGATGCTGCACGCCAAATTCTCGATCATGGATTATTTCATCTGGAACGAGATCCCGACCGTGCTGGGCAACCTCGTCGGCGGCCTCGCCTTCACCGGCCTGACGCTCTACACCACCCACGTGCTGACGAAGCCGAAGCGCGAGCCGGCTGCGAAGGCACAGACCCGCGCCGCGGCCTGATCGTTTTGGTTCGAGCAAGGGAGCCTCGCCTGATAGAGTGAGGCTCCCTTTGCATTGGTGGCGAGGATGGGCCGGGGCTTGCGCATTTCGATCGGGCAGCACTCCGACAAGGGGCGCAAGCCGGTCAATCAGGATTTTCACGGCGCGCTCATCCCGGCTGAGCCGCTGTTGAGCCTGAAGGGGATCGCCGTCGTGCTGGCCGACGGCATCTCGAGCAGCGCGGTGAGCCAGGTCGCGAGCGAGTCGGCGGTCAAGAGCTTCCTGACCGACTATTACTGCACCTCCGAAGCCTGGACGGTGAAGAATTCGGCGCGCCGCGTGCTGGAAGCTACCAATTCATGGCTGCATGCGGAGACGCGGCGCAGCCAATTCGCCTATGAGCGCGACAAGGGCTACGTCTGCACCTTCACGGCGATGGTCGTCAAATCGGCCATGGCCCATATCTTTCACGTCGGCGACTGCCGGGTCTACCGCATCGCCGGCAAGGCCCTCGAACAGCTCACCGAAGACCACCGCATCATCGTCTCGTCGGAGCAGACTTATCTTGGTCGCGCGCTCGGCATCAATCCGCAGATCGAGATCGACTACCAGGCACTGGAGATCGGAAAGGGCGACGTCTTCCTGCTGGCGACGGACGGTGCTTACGAGTTCGTCGATCATCGCTACGTCATGAGCGCGCTCGTCACCCATGCCGACGATCTCGACGGCGCGGCCAAATCCATCGTCGAGGAGGCCTACCGGCGCGGCAGCGACGACAACATCACGGTCCAGATCCTGCGCATCGACGAGGTGCCGCGGAGCGGCTCATCCGACATCTTCGGCGGTACGGCCGAGCTGCCATTGCCGCCGCTGCCGGAGCCGCGGGCGTTGTTCGACGGCTACCGCATCATGCGCGAAGCGCACGCCTCTAGCCGCAGCCACATCTATCTCGCCGTCGACACCGAGACCGAGGAGATGGTCGCGCTGAAGATCCCCTCGATCGATCTCCGCGACGATCCCGCCTATCTGAAGCGCTTCCTGATGGAGGAATGGATCGCGCGCCGGATCGACAGCCCGCACGTGCTGAAGCCCCGCTCGCGGTCGAAACGACGCAACTATCTCTACGTCGCGACCGAGTTCATCGAGGGGCAGACGCTGCGGCAATGGATGCTGGACAATCCGCGCCCCGATCTCGAGACGGTACGCGGCATCGTCGACCAGATCGCATCGGGCCTGCGCGCCTTCCACCGCATGGAGATGCTGCATCAGGATTTGCGGCCCGACAACGTCCTGATCGACAGGACCGGCACCGCGAAGATCATCGACTTCGGCGCGGTCAAGGTCGCCGGCATCGTCGAAGCGGCACCGTCTCCGGCTGACGCCGACATCCTCGGTACGGTGCAATACACCGCGCCGGAATATTTCCTCGGCGAAGGCGGCTCGCCGCGCTCCGACCTGTTCTCGCTGGCCGTGATTTGCTACCAGATGCTGACCGGAGATCTGCCGTACGGCGCCCAGATCGCCCGCATCCGGGGACGATCGGACGCGTGGAAGCTGAGGTATCGTCCGGCCAGTCACGATGATCGCGCTGTCCCCGTCTGGATCGACGGCGCCCTGCGCAAGGCGCTGCATCCCGATCCGAACAAGCGCCACGAGGATCTGTTCGAATTCACCTACGAGCTCAGGAACCCCAACCCGGCCTATCTCAGCACGCGGACCACGCCCCTGATCGAGCGCAATCCGCTGCTGTTCTGGAAGCTGACCACAGTGATCCTGGCCTGCGCCGTCGTCGCGCTGCTTGCGCTCTTGCACGCGCGGTAGGCTGGCCGGTTCCAATCACGCCGGCTCGGCCGCCTTCGTCCCCAGCGGCTTCGGCGCCATGCCGCCGCCCGGCTTGAGGTGGAATTCGTAGGTCATCAGGTGCCACTGCCCGTTCGCCTTGGCGCCGTCGGGCATCGCGGGATCGTTGCGCGGCTCGACCTTAGCGACGAGGTCGTCCTTGACTCCGAACACCACGTCGGAATCGAGATATTTGTCGCCGTCCATGAAGACGTGGGTGATCAGCGGCTCGTAGCCTTTCGCATTGACCAGGAAGTGCACATGCGCCGGGCGCATCGGATGGCGCTTGGTCTGCATGATCATCTCGCCGACCGGACCATCGGTCGGGATCGGATAACTGCACGGCAGAATGGTGCGGAAGAAGAAGCGGCCGTCGCTGTCGGTGATGAAGCGCGCGCGCGCCGAGGCGCCGACCTCGTCATAATTCGGCTTCTGTGAATCGTAGAAGCCGTCATCATCGGCGTGCCAGACGTCGACGGGAACGTTCGCGAGCGGCTTGCCCTTGAGATCGGTGACGCGGCTCTGCACGAACATCCGCTCACCTGCGAGGTTGTTCGGCGAGATATCGGTGCCGTGAGCCGTGACCTTGTGCTCGCCGACATAGAACGGACCGAGCACGGTGGTCTGGGTGGCGCCATCGCGGTCGCGATGGTTGACCGCATCGACCAGCATGGAGACGCCGAGCACGTCCGACAGCAGGATGAATTCCTGGCGGGTGTCGGTGCATTTCTGGCCGGTTCGGGTCAGGAAGTCGATCGCGTATTCCCATTCCTCGAAGGTGAGACCGGTCTTGCTCACGTAATCGTGCAACGACTTTACCAATTCCTGGAGCAGGAATTTGGCCCGCGGGTTCGGCGTCTGGTCGAAGCTTTTGGCGACGGCTTCGGTGAGCTCGGTCTCGTTGAACTGGGTCATGGTGCGTTTGCCTGCGTTTCTCGTTGGCCCCATTAGGGATCCGTGGGGCTCCTTGGAGGCGTTCCAAGGTGGGAGCCTACACCAACCAGCCTGCCTGCGTTAAGCGCATCGCGCTTGGAATAAGGTCGCCATTTCGGCTATCACCTTGCCGAGAAACTGCCCGGAGGAACTGATGCTTGCCCCTGCCCCCGCCTCGCCCGAATCCGTCGGCATGTCCAAAGCCGCGCTCGACCGCATCGATGCGCACTTGAGGAACCGCTACGTCGATGCCGGCCGCTTCCCGGGCTCGCATCTCCTGGTCTATCGGCGCGGCAAGATCGCCCACAGCTCCATGCAGGGCTTCGCCGATGTCGAGCGCAAGGCGCCGGTCAAGGACGACACCATCTACCGCATCTATTCGATGACCAAGCCGCTCACCAGCGTCGCCTTTATGATGCTGGTCGAGGAGGGCTTGGTCGCGATCGACGAGCCCGTCGCCAAATACATTCCGGAATGGAAGGATCTCGGCGTGTTCGTCGCCGGCACCTCGCCGGCCTTTTTGACCCGGCCGCCGAGCCGCCCGATGCTGATCGTCGACCTGTTGCGGCATACGTCCGGACTGACTTATGGCTTCCAGCAGCGTTCTAATGTCGATGCCGCCTATCGTTCCGAGAAGATCGGCGAGGTCGAGAAATCAGGCACGCTCCAGACCATGGTCGAGAGCCTGGCAAAAATCCCGCTGGAGTTCTCGCCCGGCGAGGCCTGGAACTATTCGGTTTCCACCGACGTGATCGGCTATCTCGTCGGCAAGATTTCAGGCGTGCCGTTCGAGCAGTTCCTGAAAACGCGGATTCTCGATCCGCTCGGCATGACCGACACCGATTTCCACGTGCCGGCTTCCAAGGCGCATCGTTTCGCCGCCTGCTACTCCGCGGACCCGGCTGGCGGCATGACCTTCCACGCCGGCCAGCGTCGGCTGGGGCTGACGCTCCAGGACGATCCGACCGCGAGCTCGTTCCTGTCGCCGCCTTCGTTCATCTCCGGCGGCGGCGGGCTGTGCTCGACGGTTGCCGACTATCTGACCTTCTGCCGCGCGCTGCTCAATGGCGGCGAGCTCGGCGGCGTCAGGCTGATCGGGCCGAAGACGCTGGCGCTGATGACGACCAACCACATTCCGGGGGGGCGTTCATTGCCGGAGGTGTCGCGCTCGCTGTTCTCAGAAGCGACCTATAACGGCATCGGCTTCGGCCTCGGCTTTGCCGTAACCATGCGCCCGGCCGAGACGCTGATCGCCGGCAGTCCCGGCGAGTACAATTGGGGCGGCGCAGCCACGACCTCGTTCTGGATCGACCCCGCCGAGGAGCTGATCACGATCTTCATGACCCAGGTGCTGCCGTCGAGCGCGTACCCGATCCGGCGCGAGCTGCGCAGCATGGTCTACGCCGCGATCACCGAGAGCAATCTCTGAGCTCGCAAATATCTTGCAACGGGGCTTCGCGAGCGATCGCGAAGTCCCTTTGCTCGTCGCTCAGTGAAAATGACCGATCAGATAGATGCCGCCGCCGATCACCAGGACGGCCGGTACGGCCCACAAAATCAGAACTGGCATATCATCCTCCTCAATTTGATGTGCAGACCTTGACGGTCTTCATGCCGCTTTCAGCCTCGGTGCGCGACTTGTAGACCGTGCCCGACGGGCTCACGACAGTCATGGACGTGTCCGTCGGCTTCTTGTCGACGATTGTGCACTTCTTGGTCTTGACGTCCTGGACCACGTAGAACTCGTCGGCCGCGAACGCCGGCAGGGAGAACGCAGCGACCATCAGCGCTGCTGTCATCATCTTCAGCTTCATTTTTTCCTCCTCCAATCGCCAGGCGTTCCCGCCTGGCTGGTTCGAAAACGGGAAAAAGCAGCAATTTGTTCCTAAGCCAGGGAACGCCATCCGAGGCGAGATGTTGACGCCGCGCTTATTCCAGTGAGGAGGACAATATGAAGAAGCTATTTCTGCTTTCCGCCGCCGCGGTGATGATCTCGACTGGCGCGTTCGCGCAATCCACCGTTGTGACCACCACTGGAACTGGTCACGCGGGCACCGTTCAGATCGAGCCGGAATATCGGACCAGGATCAAATCCTACGTCACGGAGCACCGCGTGCGCCCCATCGCGACACAGGAGAAAATCATCGTCGGCGCAACCATTCCAAGCGACGTCGAACTCGAAGCCGTTCCGGCGGACTGGGGTCCCGCCTTGACGAAATATCGCTACGTCTACTCCGGCGAGCGCGTGATGCTGGTGGATCCCGGCACGCGAACCGTCGTTCAGGAAATTGATTAAGACGTGATGGATGGGTGGCCGCCTTAGGGGCGGCCCCTCCCCGGAGTTGACCAATATGACATCGCATCGAGAGGCCCGGATCGCCGGGCTCAGCTTGGCCGCTGTTTACGCCATGTGCCTGCTGCTGACCGCGATCAGCATGACGTGACGCGCAGGCTTCCAGGATGCACGGCAAAAATTCCTCGCATTTGGACCGTACGTCGGATGCAAAAATCATGGCGTCGCGTAAGTCCTGCCCGTAAGGTCTGACAAAATCATAATCCGGCACCGCCGTGCCGGAACCGGGACGCCTGCGTTTGCCAAAGTTCACCCTGCCGGTCCGGCTCGCTCTCCTGGTCGCGGGAACGATGCTGCCTCTGATCGTGTTCGCGGTCGGCATCGCCGTCTACAAATACAAGCAGGACCGCAGCGACGCCACCCGCCGTGTGCTCGAGAACGTGCGCAGCATGCGCCTCGTGCTGGATTCCGAGGTGCAGCGCATGACCGGCAGCTTGCAGGTGCTTGCGCTGACCAATTCGCTCCGAAACGATGACTTCCAGAACTTTCGCCGCATCGCCCTCGGCTTCCTCGATCAGTACGGCAAGGGGGGCCTGCTGCTGATCTCCAACCGCAAGGGTCGGCTGCTATTCTCCTCGACGACTGAAGACACTGCAAGCCTGCCGCCGCGCGGCAATCAAGAGATCGTCGAGAAGGTATTTGCAACCCAGTCGCCGCAATATTCCGACCTGTTCACCGGCGCGATCAATGGGCGACAGGTTTTGACCGTCGAAGTGCCGGTGTTTCGCAACGGTGAGGTGATCTACGATCTCTGCTTCAGCCCGCCGGTCGGCATTTTCCAGGCGCTCGTCGAGAGGCAGCGGCCCGACCAGGAGTGGACGGTATCCCTGCTCGACACCGCCGGCACCGTGTTCGCCCGCGTGCCAAATCCCAGTGAAACCTTCGGCAAGCGCGCTTCGCCTTCGCTCTATGAGGCAATGTACCGCGCGCCCGAAGCAACCCTCTCCTCGATCTCGCTCGACGGCATTGCGCTCGCCTCCGCCTATACGCGATCGCGGCTGACCGGCTGGACGGTCGCCGCCGGCGTTCCGGAAAGTTCGCTGATCGCGCCGCTCTGGCGCAACATCGCGATCACCAGCCTGATCGGCGGCATCCTGCTGCTGACCGGCCTGACCTTTGCGGTCAGGATGGCGACCACCATCGCGCGCGGCGAGATGCTGCACGATCTGCTGATCGAGGAGCTCAACCACCGCGTCAAGAACACGCTGGCGCTGATGCAGGCGATCGCGGTGCAGACCTTCCGCAGCGCCAGCCGCGACGAGAAGACCAAGTTCGAGGGCCGCCTCGGCGCGCTTGCCGAGGCGCATAATCTCCTCAGCCAGGAAAAATGGACGGGCTCGGAGCTGAAGGACGTGATCGCGCGCGTGCTTCAGCCATTTCTGCTCAACACGCCCGATCGCATTCGGATGACCGGCCCCGCGGTGCCGCTGTCGCCGCGGCTCGCCGTGGTGCTTTCGATGATCGTGCACGAAATCGCCACCAACGCCGCGAAATACGGCGCGCTGTCCAACGAAAACGGACGGGTGACGCTGGAATGGGAGGTCATCGCCGACACGCCGAAGCCGCGGCTCCGGCTGATCTGGAGTGAGATCGGCGGACCACCGGTGACGGCCCCGGTGCAGCGCGGCTTTGGCTCGCGCCTGATCGAGCGCAGCGCGCGCGACCAGCTCGGCGGCGAGGCAACGGTCGACTTCCTGCCGCGCGGCGTGGTCTGCACGGTCATTTGCACGCTGGATGAGACGCGATGAGTGGGAGATACCAGCGATGAAGATCACCAACGTTCGGACGCACATTCTCGAAGCAAAGCTCTCACAGCCTTTCGCCTATTCACGGGCCTGGTACGACACCCGCACCGCGATGCTGGTCGAGATCGAGACCGACGAGGGACTGACCGGCTGGGGCGAATGCTACGGGCCGGCACGGATCAATGCGGCCGTGGTCACAAACATGGCGCCATGGCTGATCGGCGAGGATCCACTGCGGACCGACATGCTGTGGCAAATGATCTATGCGCGCTTGCGTGATCACGGCCAGAAGGGTGTCGTGATCCAGGGGCTGAGCGGCATCGACATCGCGCTATGGGACATCAAGGGCAAACATTTCGGTGTACCGGCACATCAGTTGCTCGGCGGCGCGGTGCGCACCGAGGTGCAGGCCTATTCGACCGGGCTCTACCGGCGCAAATCGGGCGATCCGCTGAAATATCTGCCGGAGGAGGCGGCCGGCTATGCCGCCGAAGGTTTCCGTGCAGTGAAGCTGAAGGTCGGCTTCGGCATCGCGGAGGACGCCGCGGTCACGCGTGCGGTGCGCGAGACGATCGGCCCAAACGTCGCGCTGATGGTTGACGCCAACCACGCCTATGACGCGGTCGCGGCGATCCGGCTCGGTCGGCTGATCGAGCGTTACGACATCGGATGGTTCGAGGAGCCGGTGCCGCCGGAGGATGTCGCAGGCTACCGCGCGGTGAAGTCCGCGCTGGCGATCCCCATCGCCGGCGGCGAATGCGAGTTCACCCGCTTCGGCTTCCGCGACCTGTTCGCCACGCACGCGATCGACATCGCCCAGCCCGACACCTGCGCGGCCGGCGGCCTCTCCGAATGCAAGAAAATCGCCGACATGAGCGAGGCGTTCGGCATCCGCTACAATCCGCATGTCTGGGGCACTGGGATCGCCATCGCGGCCTCGCTCCAGCTCCTCGCCGTGCTGCCGTCGCACTCGCCGACCTCGCTCGCGCCGCTGCTCGAACTCGACCGCACCGAACATCCGATCCGGCAAGCGATTTTGAAGCAGCCGATCGAGCACGAGCGCGGCGTGGTTCGCGTGCCCGACGGTCCCGGGCTCGGCATCGAGATCGACCGCGAGACGTTGGCGCGGTTTGCGTGAGCTAGCGGCAAGCCGTTTTCACATAAAGTTGCTGGCGCGAGGCGATGGCCTTTGGTGCGGACGTCGCTGAACGGCGATAAAACGCCGCAATTCAATCACCAACAACCACAATAGCTCTTCTATCCAGACAATCGCCAGCGGATGGGCGAAGCCCTATCGCGCATGCAAGCCTCGACGGATGCCTGGTTCGCCAGACCGTCATCGGAGAATCGCCAGATGTACACCAGGGATCGAGAATCTTCAGAGCATCGCTGCTCCATTTGTTGCGACTCGATTGGGTCGCGACGCGGCTTTCTCGCGGGACTCGGTGCGCTTGGCCTGGCCTCGACGATCCCGAGCATTGCCGCATTCGGACAAACCAAGCCAACGCTGATCGATACCCATCTTCATTTCTATCCGCCCGAATATCAAAAGCTCTGGCTTGGCTACGAAGACGCGCACAAACAACCGCACTTCCCCGGGCAGGTCGCATGGAGCCGCGAGAAGCTGGTGGAAGACATGGACGGCAATGGGGTCCGCACCGGGATCCTGTCGGTCGCCTCCACCCCCGGCGTGTGGTTCGATCTTGGGTCGGCGGAAGCCGGGCGGCTCGCACGGGCTTGCAACGAATATGCGGCGGATATGATGCGCGACCATCCGGGCCGCTTTGGCTTGTTCGCAACCTTGTCGATGTTGGACATCGATGCCACACTCAAGGAGATCGAATACGCGCTCGATACGCTGAAGGCGGACGGTATTGGATTGCAGACGAGCTATGGCGACAAATGGCTTGGCAATGCCGCCTACAAGCCGGTGCTCGAAGAGCTCAATCGCCGTAAGGCAATCGTCTATGTGCATCCGCTGGTCGCGAGTTGCTGCAGCGCTCTCAGCGTCGGCACATTTCCGGCGGTGATCGAAGTCCCGCACGACACCACGCGCACGGTGACGAGCCTGCTGCTCAGCGGCTCGTTCGCCCGCTATCGCGACATCAAATGGTTGTTCTCGCATGCCGGAGGCACGATCCCGATGATGGCCGGGCGGATCAATTCCTTCTATGGGGCTCGGCCCGACCTGAAGGAATTTGCGCCGGAGGGGATCGAAGGCGAGCTGCGCCGGCTTCATTACGACACTGCCAACGCAACGTTCGCGCCGTCCATGGCAGCACTGCTCAAGCTAGTGCCGGCGTCGCAGGTCACCTACGGCACCGACTATCCCTATTTCGGCCTTGGTCAGTTTGCTCAATTGCAGGCGCTTGGCCTCTCGGCACAGGACCTCGATGCGATTGGCCATGAGAATGCGATGCGCCTGATCCCGAGGTTGCGAGCTTAGAGGCGGACGCGCTACCCGATCGTCTGCAACGCCGGAAAGGTTTCCAGCAGCCAGATGCTCACATTCGAGACCGCGCCGGTGAGGAAGCCGATGCCGGTGATCACCATCAACACGCCCATGGCGCGTTCGACATTGACGAGCTGGCCCTTCAGGCGCGCGAACAATTTCGAGAACTGCTTGATCATCAGCGCCGCGATCAGGAAGGGAACGCCGAGGCCCGCTGAATAGACGGCGAGCAGCCCTGCTCCCTTCGTCACCGTCGCTTCTGCTGCGGCAATCGAAAGGATCGCGGCGAGGATCGGGCCGATGCAGGGCGTCCAGCCGAAGGCGAAAGCGAGCCCCATGACATAGGCGCCCCAGAGCCCGACGGGCTTCGGGATCGGCAGCCGGCCTTCACGCATCAACAGGCCGATGCGCGTCAGTCCGAGGAAGTGCAGGCCCATCGCGATGATGACGATGCCGGCAAGGATCGACAATTCCGCCGACCAGGCGCGGATCAGGCCGCCGATCAGCGAGGCGCTGGCGCCGAGCGCCACGAACACGGTGGAGAAGCCGAGCACGAACAGCAGCGCCGACATCATCACCGCGCGCTTCGAGGCAGCGGCCGGCTCGTCGCTCTCGACATGCTCGATCGTGGCGCCGGTGAGATAGATCAGATAGGGCGGAACCAGGGGCAGGACGCAGGGGGAGAGGAAGCTGACGAGGCCGGCAATCATCGCCGCGGGAATCGAGACATTTTGCATGATGCAGTCGGAGCCATCCGCGGCCCCTGGGCGGCGCGCGGGGAATGCGCGCGAGGCCGGAGCCGACCGGCTCTGGTGTAGCCGATGCCGGAGAATGCGCAACAGAGGCGCGATCAAACCAGGGCTCCTCCCGATGCCGTCTGCGATCACAGATGCGGCATCGGGACGCGCACAAATCTCGCCAAAAAGCGAGGCTCGGCGGCGCGGCTACTTCACCACGCGGAGCAGCGGACGCCGGGGCTGGTCCTGCGTCTGCTTGGAAGGCGGCTGCGGCTCGTTACCTGCGCTCCGCAGCATTTCGTCGCACAGCGCCTTGAGATCGGCGCTGTCAATTCCTTTGAGTTTCATCCGCACATCGAGGATGACGATCGAGAGCAACTCGGCCGACTCACGGCTGTTGCTCTCGTTGAGAACCTTACGGCACTCCTCGAGCGTCTCGAGCACCGACTGCAACTGTTCGTCTGAATGCGACACCGGCGTTCTTTCCGTTAGTTCGGCCTGCGAGACACGCTTGCAACGATCCCCTCGGCCCCGATCCGGAGCGGAGGATAGCATGAGGAGTCCGCGCCCCCGAAGACGATTTCAGTATGTTTCTGCGTCGAATCCGCATGCCCGCGCGACATCGTCCCGCGACGCGCGCGGCGAAAATCAAAGCAATCAAAGGCGAAGCGATCGAAGGCGAAATGCTCGCCGGTGCGCGAATGATCCATTGCGCACCGCTGCGCGAAGTCTCGCGCACAACCTCCCGGTCCAGATAAATCCGGCAATCCCGCAGCCATATTACGGCGCGCAACGGAACGCACGTGCACCCCTCTTCCGGGCGATAACTCACCCGCTTCCCAGTCCCAAACACACTCCAATACCACTTCTAGCACGGTAAGGATGGCGTTCAAAACTCGCCATTCCTCAACCCGCCGTGGTTGTGGTTTGCGCTAGATTCTGCCAGTTTACCGCCCCGAAGGGACTTGTATGCACTCCTTGGCGGAAAGGGGCGTTCCACTGGAGGAACGCCCAAAAGCAAATCTCAGCGGCCTCTCGGATTGGGATGCGGCGCGCATTTTCCTGGAAGTCGTCCGATGCGGCAGTTTCCGCTCGGCGGCCGAGCGCCTGTCGTTGTCGATCAACGCCGTCCGCCGGCGGATCGATGATTTCGAACGCCAGACCGGCACCACACTCTTCACCCGCGACGTCCACGGCACCCATCTGACCGACGAAGGCGCGCTGGTCGTCTCGGCCGTCGAGCGGATGGAGGCAGCCGCCTTCGATGTGCTGCGCACCAGCGATTCGACGGTCAACGCCCTGTCCGGTGAGGTCCGCGTCGCCGTGACCGAAGGGCTCGGGACGTTCTGGCTCGCCCCGCGGCTGGTCGAATTCCAGCAGGCCTATCCCAACATCCTGGTCGACCTGCATTGCGCGATGCGCTCGGCCGACGTCTCCCGCCACGAGGCCGACGTCGCCATCCATCTGGCGCGGCCTTCGACGCTCGACGTCAAGCTGGTGCGGCTCGGCCGCATGCACCTGATGTTCTGGGCCTCCAGGCAATATATCGAAAAACATGGCGCGCCGCGCTCCGCGGCGGAATTGATCAGGCACCGCCTGGTGCTGCAATTCGCCGATCAGATCGCCGCCAAGGAAAGCTTTGAGAGCTTCTTCCCGGGCGTTGCGGAGCGTGACCTTCTGGTCATGAAGACCAACGTCTCAAGCGCCAACTACTGGGCTGTCGCGAATGGAGCCGGAATCGGCGTATTCCCGAGCTACGCCATTGCGCTTGGCGGGAAGTTGATTCCACTGGAGGTCGAGTTGAACCGACCGCTGGATATCTGGTTGTCCTACCATCCCGGTAGCGGCCGGATTCCACGCGTGCGGCACATGATTGACTGGCTGATCGAGGCTTTCAATCCTGTTCGCTTCCCGTGGTTTAAGGAGGAATTCGTGCACCCGCATGAATTCAAGGACTCGTATATGGGCGAACCCCTGACCCAGCTCTTCGGGGGATTTTCAACCGAAGAACAACGGTGAGAACAAGTATGAAAACAGCGGCGAAAAGAATGAAGCAGCGCAGTGCCGGCAAGCCGGACATTGAGCTTGGCAAGCGGATCCGTCTGCGGCGCGTCGAGATGAAGATCTCGCAGGCTGAGCTCGGCGAAAAGCTCGGCGTCAGCTTCCAGCAGGTCCAGAAATACGAGAAGGGCGTCAATCGCGTCGGCGCGGCTCGGCTTCAGCAGATCGCCACCGCCCTCGATGTGCCCGTGACCTTCTTCTATGACGGCGACAACAAGGCCCGCGAAGTCGAGAGCCTGCTGTTCCTGGACTCGGCTTTCAGCCTCCGCCTGCTGCGCGCCTACAGCAAGATCAAGGATCAGACGGTGCAGCGTCAGCTGGTCTCGCTGATGGAATCGATCGCGGCGAACGAGAGCTGAGCCGACCTGCGGTCCGGCCTTGACGGCCGATGTTCAATCCACCGCGTCGCGGGGGCGCGGCCGGATTGGACGAGACCGGATTTGCTTTTCGGGGCGGCCTGGCCGCCCCCTTTTTCTTGACCATTTGTCGCGACTTTCGCGAACCCATCCCGATCTTGATGCGACCTAATCGAGAGCCTCCGCGTTGGACGCGCGGGAGGTCTCGATGCGTCGTGCTTAATGGGACCGCAACCCTGATGCCTTAGCTTCTCGCCGATTTTGCGAATCGGCGCCTGCGGCACGTCGGCCGGGAATTGCCTGATGGGGAAAATGAGAGACATGTCGAAGCGCCTTGCCGTGATCGTCGCCGTTGGCTTCCTCGCGAACGCCTCGGCGCTTGCGCAAACCGAGACCACCAGCCAGGCCGGTCCCAAACAGGCCACTCCGGCCGGCACGATTCCGGCGACCGCCAACCCCGCTCACACGGCCGCGCCGAAAGCTGCCGCCCCGGCGGCACCGGCCTCGACGGCGGAGAGCCGCTCGGCCGCGGCACTTGCGCTGACGCATGAGCCGACCTTCGACGAAGGCACCGCCCAGCGGATCAAGGACGCGGCGCTCAGCTATTCCGACCTTGCCGTTCGCGGCGGCTGGCCGATGATCCCTGCGGATGCCAAATTCGCGCTCGGCACCCCGGGCGCCAATGACGACCTCCTTCGCAAACGGCTGATTGTCTCCGGCGACCTCGCCGCCGACAAGGCGAGCGGCGCTTTCGACCAGGATCTTGCGGACGCGGTGAAGCGCTTCCAGACGCGCCATGGCCTCGCGTCGACCGGCATGATGACGCCGCGCACGCTCGCGGCGATGAACGTGCCGGTGCAGAAGCGCGTCCGCCAGCTCGAGGCCTCGCTCGAGCGGCTCGAGAATATCAATTTCAGCTTCGGCCAGCGCTATGTCGTGGTCAACATCCCCGCAGCCTTTGCCGAAGCGGTCGAGAACGATATGGTGGTGCGGCGCTATCGCGTCATCGTCGGCAAGACCGAAAAGCCCTCGCCGACGCTGACGGCCCAGATCACCGGTGTCGTGCTCAATCCGACCTGGACGGTGCCGTCCTCGATCGCCAAGACCGAAATCTCGGCGCATATGCGCAAGGACCCCACCTATTTGTCGCGCATGCACATGGAGGTGCTCGACGGCCACGACAATCCAATCGATCCGCATGCGGTCGACTGGTCGGGCACGCACGCGCCGAACTTCACGGTGCGGCAGCAGAACGGCACCTTCAACGCGCTCGGCGCAGTGAAGATCGACATGCCGAATTCCTATTCGGTCTACATGCACGACACCAACCAGCGCAATCTGTTCAGCGACGACTACCGCTTCGATTCCCACGGCTGCTCGCGCGTCGACAATGTGCGCGATCTCGCCGCCTGGCTGCTCAAGGACCAGCCGAAATGGACCCGCGCCGCGATCGACGCGGAGATCGCCACCGGCCAGCATCAGGAGGTCGCCATGGCCAAGAAGGTGCCGGTGGCCTGGATCTACCTCACGGCCTGGATGACCAAGGACCAGACCGTCCAGTTCCGCAACGACGTCTATGACCAGGACGAGCAGCTGCTGGAGGCGACCGCCGAAGAGGCCGCGTTCTTCGGCAATGCCGGCAACCATCCGCTGACCGCGCATATGGCGCAGTAGGCATGCAATCGCGGCACGGGCGGATGCAAGGCCGCTTCGCTTGCCGCGGTTGACCCGGGCCTTGGCCCGGCCGCACATTGCGTCTCGCCAGATACAAGCGAGCGCGCGATGCCCGACCTCCCCAACGAAACCTCCTACGCCGACGGCAAGATCCTCAAGCACACCACGGATGGCGTCGGCGTCGTCACCTTCAACAATCCCGACAAGCGCAATGCGATGTCGCTGGAGATGTGGGAGGGCTTTGGCGAGGCGCTGACAGCCTTGCGCGACGACGACGCAGTGCGCGTCGTGATCCTGCGCGGCGCCGGCGGCAAGGCGTTCGTGTCGGGCGCCGACATCAGCCAGTTCGAGCAGACCCGCCACAATGCGGCTGCGTCGGAAGAATACGCCAAACGCAGCGCCGCCCAGCGCGCGCTGCTCGCCGACTATCCCAAGCCGACGATTGCCTGCATCCAGGGCTTTTGCCTCGGCGGCGGCATGCAGGTTGCGATGCTCGCCGACATCCGCATCGCCGCGCATGACAGCCAGTTCGGCATTCCCGCGGCCAAGCTCGGCATCGCCTATGGCTATGACGGCTTGCGGCACCTGGTGTCGCTGGTCGGCCCGTCCTGGGCGCGACTGCTGATGTACACGGGCATGCGGATCGACTCCGCGGAAGCACTGCGCATCGGCCTGGTCGAACGCGTGATCCCGAACGATCAGCTCTGGGGCGAGACCATGATGATCGCCGAGACGATCTCGCAGAACGCCCCGCTCGCGATCAAGGCCGCCAAGATCACCATCGCCGAGGTGCTGAAGGACGAAAGCGCCCGCGACCTGGACGCGATCAAGGCGATCGGCACGGCCTGCATGGACTCGGCGGATTTTCGCGAGGGCCGGCAGGCCTTCATGGAGAAGCGCAAGCCGCAGTTTTCGGGGACGTAGCCGCGGCGCCCGGTCACACCTGCAAAAAACGCGAAAACAACCCCATGCACAGTAGAAATTGCTCAGCAATTTGGGCCTGGGGGGTGGCTCGCGCCGTGCAACGACGAAATTTGACTTGTCGGGCAAAACACTGGCAGAATTCCATGATGGCGCCGACTGCGTGAAAGTCGCGTCGATGCCCAATCCCAGCACCGCGAAGTGGCCCGGCCTGACATTGCCGCCGTCACTGCCCTGACACACCGATCAGGTCATCGAACTGACGGCGGTTTGTGCTTTGCATGAGTCGGCCGACACGCGAGCGGCCGTGCACAACGTCAGCGTTCGACCCAAAGCCGAGCAGCATCCGCTGCCGGGATGTGCTAAGTCTCAAAAGCCTCAAAAACGGGAAGCGATTGATGTCAACTTCGGTTCTTCAGCCAAAGCGCCGCTTCCAGCTGGTGATGATCAAACCGTCACACTACGGCGAGGATGGATATGTGATCAGATGGTGGCGGGCGACCATCCCCTCCAATTCGCTCGCCAGCCTCTATGGAATTGCGCAGGAGAGCATGGCCCATCGCGTGCTGGGGCCGGATGTCGAGATCGATATCGAGGCGATCGACGAGTTCAGCGCCCGCGTTGACATTCCAGGGTTGGTGGCTCGCTTTTCGCGGCACGACAATTTCGGCGTGATCATGCTCGTCGGCGTGCAGTCGAACCAGTACCCTCGCGCTCTCGATATCGCCCGTCCGTTTCGCGAAGCCGGGATTCAGGTCGTCATCGGCGGCTTTCACGTTTCGGGCTGCCTGTCGATGCTCGACGGCAGCGCGGTCGAACTGGACGCCTGCCGGGCAATGGGGGTCTCTCTGTTCGCAGGCGAAGCGGAAGGTCGACTCGATATCGTCCTCGGGGATGCCGCCGCCGGACGGCTGGAGCCCACTTACAATTTTCTCAAGGACTTGCCGGGCATCGAAGGGACGCCTGCGCCTTTCCTGCCCATCGAGAACGTGCGACGGACCTTGGGCCTGAGCACCAGCTTCGATGCCGGACGCGGATGCCCCTATCAGTGCTCTTTCTGTACGATCATCAACGTGCAGGGACGCAAGTCGCGCTTCCGGACACCTGACGATGTCGAGGCGCTGGTCCGCAGCAACTGGAAGCAAGGCGTCTGCAAATACTTCATCACCGACGATAACTTTGCGCGCAACAAGCACTGGGAGGACATCCTCGATCGCTTGATCTGGCTGCGGGAGTCCGAAGGCATCCCGCTCGGGCTTCTGATCCAGGTGGACACGCTTTGCCACAAAATTCCAAATTTTGTCGAGAAAGCAAAACGCGCGGGCGTCACGCGCGTGTTCATCGGGCTCGAGAACATCAATCCCGATAATCTCCTGGCCGCGAAGAAGCGGCAAAACAAGATCACCGAGTACCGCAAGATGCTGCTGGCCTGGAAGGACCAGGGCATTCTCACGCTTGCCGGATACATCCTGGGCTTTCCGGCCGATACGCCTGCATCGATCCGCAATGATATTGAGATCATCAAGCGCGAGCTGCCGATCGACATCCTCGAGTTCTTCTGTCTGACGCCGTTGCCGGGGTCGGAAGACCACAAGAATCTCTGGACCGCCCAGGTTCCGATGGATCCAGATCTCAACAATTACGACCTCGAGCATGTCTGCGCCGCGCATTCCCGCATGTCGGAAGACGAGTGGAAAGCGATCTATTCGGAGGCCTGGGCAATATATTACACGCCAGAGCACATGAGGACGCTGCTGCTCCGGGGCGCGGCGACCGGCGTCAGTCTAGGTAGCCTGGTGAAGCTGCTAGCGACGTTCTCGCTGAGCCAGAAGCTCGAGAATGTCCATCCGCTGCAATGGGGGGTCATTCGCCTGCGCCATCCCTCCGAGCGACGTCCGGGTCTTCCAGCCGAGAGCGCCTTCTGGTTCTGGCCAAGGCTGACGATCGAGATCGCATACAAGATGGCAATTGCGACTGCTGCGCTGTCACGTCTTGCGTTCCAGAGCATCAAAATCTCCCGTGACCCCAATCGGCTCAAATACATGGATCAGGCCTTGTCGCGCGCCAGCGACGATGACGAAGACTCACTCCAGCTGCTGACGCAAACTGCAAGCGCAAAGCAATCCGCAGCCCATCAGAAGAAGGTCTTCAATCTCACGCATGGCGTGGGGTAATTTCACGCGCCAGGGGATGCCTGATGCGGGACGTGATTGCCTGACACAGGACTACAACGCCCCCAGCACCGCCTTCGCAATATCCGCCGTACCGTTGCTGCCGCCAAGCTCCATCGGCTTGAGGCCGCCGGCATAGACCCGGTCCACCGCGCGCTCGATTCTTTCGCCGGCCTCCGCCGCGCTCTCGACGCCGTGCTTGTCGGCGAGCCAGTCCAGCATCATCGCCGCCGACAGGATCATGCCGGTGGGATTGGCCTTGCCCTGCCCCATGATATCGGGGGCGGTGCCGTGGCAGGGCTGGAACACGGCGTATTTGTCGCCGATGTCGGCCGACGGCGCCATGCCGAGGCCGCCGATCAGGCTCGCGGTGATGTCGGAGACGATATCGCCGAACATGTTCTCCATCACCATCACGTCGAAATCCCAGGGGCGCTTGACCAGCATCGCCGAGCAGGCGTCGACATAGAGCCGGTCGGTCTTCACCTCGGGATGCTTCTTCGCGATCTCGTCGAAGATGCCGCGGAAGAAGGCAAAGGCCTTGAACACGTTGGCCTTGTCGACACAGGCGAGGCTGCCCGGCTTGCCGCGCGCCTTGCGCCGCTCGGCGAGGCGAAACGAGAACTCGAACAGGCGCTCGGAGGTTTTTCGCGTGATCACCATGGTCTCGCGCGCATCCTCATGGGTGACGACGCCCTTGCCCATCGAGGCGAACAGGCCTTCGGTGGACTCGCGGATCACGACGAGATCGATGCCGCGCTGGTCGGCGCCGACGATCGGGCTCGGCACGCCCGGGATCAGCCGCGCCGGGCGCACGCCGGCATAGAGATCGAAGATGAAGCGCAACTCGATCTGCGGCGCGATCTCGGTGTTGTCGGGGTAGCGCACCGATGGCAGGCCGCAGGCCCCGAGCAGGATCGCGTCCGCCTCCTCGCAGAGCTTGATCGTCGAATCCGGCATCGATTTGCCGGTGGCGAGATAATTGTTGGCGCCAGCGGGCGCCTCGGTGAAGCGGAAGCGCAGATCCGACTTCGCCTCGATCTTGCGCAGGACCTCGACGGCCGGCGCCATGACCTCGGGACCGATGCCGTCGCCGGCGAGCACGGCGATGTGGAAAGCGTTGTTTGCGGACATGAGGGAGCCTCAGGGAAGGAGCAAGCCAAGTCGTCATTGCGAGCGGAGCGAAGCAATCCAGAACTGGATCTATGGAGCCATTCTGGATTGCTTCGTCGCAAGAGCTCCTCGCAATGACGGAGGAGAGAGCGGACCTTACGGCGTCAGCACCGTGCGCCCGACCACCGCGCCCTGCTGCAACTGCACCAGCGCGTCGTTGGCCCTGTCGAGCGGCGCCGTCGTCACCGGGATCGGTGGCACCTTCTTCGTCCGGACGAGGTCGAGCAGCTCCTGTGTCTCGCGCAAATTGCCGACATAGCTGCCCTGGATCGTCACCGCCTTGATCGGGATCAGCGGCAGCGCCCAGGTCGCCCCACCGCCGAACAGACCGACGATGACGAGCTTGCCGCCCTTGGTCAGGCAATCAAAGCCAAGCTGGGTGGTGGCAGCATTGCCGACGAGGTCGATCACGGCGCGGATCGGGCCACCCGCTTTCTTTGCCAGTTGCTCCAGCGCATCCGGCGCCTTGGGATCGATGGTTGCGAGCGCGCCGGCCTTCTCGGCTGCCTCGCGCTTTCTGGCGTCGATGTCGAGCATGATCGCGCCCTTGCCGCCCATGGCTTTCAACAGCGACAACGCCATCAGGCCGAGCCCACCGGCGCCGAACATCACGATCGGCGTGTCGAAATGTTGCTCGACCTTCTTCAGCGCGCTGTAGGTGGTGACGCCCGAGCAGGCATAGGGTGCGGCCGACGCGGGATCGAGGCCCTTCAGGTTGAGCAGATAGCGCGGATGCGGCACCAGCATGTGGTCGGAATAGCCGCCGTCGCAATAGACGCCGAGCGAGCGCGGGGTCAGGCACATGTTCTCGTCGCCGCCATGGCAGGTCGCGCATTTGCCGCAGCCGATCCAGGGATAGACCAGGCCGACGTCGCCGAGCTTGAGGCCGGCCTGATCGGTCGGCTTCACGTCCGGTCCGAAGGCGAGGACCTCGCCGACGGTCTCATGGCCCATGGTCAGCGGCAGATTGATGCCGCGGTCTTTCAGCGACAGCGGCTTGCGGCCGTGGCCGAGATCATAGCCGCCTTCCCAGATGTGGAGATCGCTATGGCAGACGCCGGCGGCCTTGACCTTGATCAGCACCTGCGTGCCCGACGGCTGCGGCGTCGCCTCGTCGAACTCCTTCAGCGGCGCCTTGAAATCGGCGACCTTGAAACTCTTCATCGGCGTCCTCCCGGATGCTTTTTGTCGTCATCACCATGCCACGGGCAGCGGGACGAGACAAACCTGTCTAGTCGGCGCCGGTCGACGATGGGAGGCCGACCTCGTCGCGCAATTCGCGTGTGTGCTCGCCGAGCACGGCCATGGTCTGGCCCGGCGTGGTGTCGGCGCCGCTCATCCGGAACGGCAAATTGAGCACCCGGAACGAGCCGCCCTCGTCCTTCACCTCGGAGAGCGCCCGGCGATGCGTGAGCTGCGGATCGGCCAGGGCCTCGGCGATGGTGCGATAGGCCGAGGCCGGAACGCCGGCGGCGCCGAGCGCAACAAGACATGCCGCGGTCGTGAGCCGCTTTGACCAGGCCTCGACGCCGTCCATCATGTCCGCCCAGTTCTCGCGCCGCGCGGCATAGGTGGCGAAGCGCGGATCCGCGATCCATTCGCCGCGGCCGATCACGCCCATCAGACCCTGGAACGTCTTCTCGCTGGCCACCGTGATCATGACATAGCCGTTCGCCGTCTCGGTCGGGCCAAACATCGGCCGCGGCGGCGGCTTCACCGCGAATTGCGAGCTCTGCAACTCGATCACCGTCAGGGTCAGCATCGATTCGAGCATGGAGACGTCGATGTGCTGGCCGAGCCCGGTCGCGGTGCGCTGATAGAGCGCGGACGCAATCGCGCCAAACCCGTAGGTGCCGGTGACGACGTCGGCCTGGTAGATGCCGCAATAGTCGGGACGGTTGCGGCCGGGCTGGTAGGCGAGATGCGCCATGTCGTAGCCGGAGGCAGCATGAATCACCGGCGCGTAGGCCGGCAGCTCGGCCGACGGGCCGCTCTGGCCATAGCCGGAGATCGAGCAGTAGATCAGCCGGGGATTGAGCGGGCGCAGGCTGTCGTCGTCGAGGCGCAGCCGCCGCATCACGCCGGGACGAAAATTCTCGACCAGGATATCGGCGGTCGCAACCAGCCGGCGCACCGCCTCCTTGCCGTCCTCGGATTTCAGGTCGAGCACGACGCTCTTCTTGCCGACATTGAGCTGGCCGAACACGGTGCTGCATCCCTTGCGCAGCGGTGGCCGGGTCCGCATCGTCTCGCCGCCGTCGGTCTCGATCTTGATGACCTCGGCGCCCATGTCGGCGAGCATCCGCGCGCAATGGGGACCGGCGATGGTCGTCGAAAAATCCAGGACCCTGAGGCCCGCGAAGGCCTTTGTCGTCGTCCCCTCATGCTTATCTGATAGCTGCATGCGTGTCCTTCCGAGTCCTTGAGTCACTTAGGAACAATCAATGTTCTCTGTTGTTGGTGCGTCGACCCTAGATGGCGGCGGCCGAGTAGGAAAGTCTTTACCGAACCGACGCATCTGTTGAGTGGCTTGAGAAATCTCGGGGCAACTGGACCCTTTCTTGCATAGCAGCAATCGGGATCGGCAGAGGGCGACTGTTCTTGAGGGTCTTATTTGTTACGACAGAGATGGACGACTTCGTCCGCGTCGGCGGACTTGGCGCCGTTTCCGCTGCCCTCCCCCGAGCCCTTCGCCCCTTCGCAGATATCCGGATCATGCTGCCCGGCTATCGCGACATCATCGAGCAACTCACGCATATTCAGATCGTTGGACGCTGCCCGGCATTCGCGGAGATGCCGGCCTGCTCGCTCGGCCGGGCCGCAACCAAGGATGGCCTGCCGGTCTATGTGCTGCTGTGCTCACAACTCTACGACCGTCCCGGCAATCCTTACGGCGATGAGTCAGGGCGCGACTGGCCCGACAACGACATCCGCTTCGCGCGCTTTGCTTCGGCAGCCGCTGAGCTTGCGATGGGCAAGCTGGACAAGAATTGGGCAGCAGACCTGATCCATGCCAATGACTGGCAGGCCTCGCTCGTGCCGGCGTACCTCGCCTGGCGCGGCAGCAAGCTGCCGTCGATCCTGACCATCCACAATCTCGCCTATCAGGGTCTCTTCCCGAAGGACTCGCTGCGGCGGATCGGCGCACCCGAGAGCGCCTTCCACATCGACGGCGTCGAGTTCTACGACCAGGTCTCCTTCCTCAAGGCAGGTATCGTCTACGCCTCGCACCTCACCACCGTCAGCGGCACCTATGCCCGCGAGATCACCACGACCGAGTTCGGCTGCGGCCTCGAGGGACTCTTGCGTCTGCGCTCGGATGCGTCCGAGCTCACCGGCATCCTGAATGGCATCGACGAGAGCTGGGACCCGCGCTCCTGCGCCCAGCTCGCCCAGCAATTCGGCGCCGGCGACTGGGTCGGCAAGAAGGCCAATGCGGACTATGTGCGCAAGCAGTTTGGCCTCGCGGTCTCGCGCGGGCCGATGTTCGGCATCGTCGCCCGCCTCGTGCACCAGAAGGGCATCGACCTCGTTCTTGCGGCGGCCGACGAGATCATCGATGCCGGCGGGCAGATCGTGGTCACCGGCTCCGGCGAGCCGGCGCTCGAGCTCGCCCTGATCGACGCGCATCGCCGCCGCCCCGACGCGATCGGGGTCGCGATCGGCTTTAACGACGCCCAGGCGCGGCGCATCTTCGCCGGCAGCGATTTCACATTGATGCCGTCGCGCTTCGAGCCGTGCGGCCTCAGCCAGATGTACGCCCAGCGTTTCGGCTCGCTGCCGATCGGCCACCAGACCGGCGGGCTTGCCGAAACCATCAGCGACGGCGAGACCGGCTTCCTGTTCTCAAAGCCCTCGCACGAATCCTTCCTCGGCGGCGTCCGCCGGGCCTTCGAGGCGTTCATGGCGCAGGACCAGCTCGACACCATGCGCCGCAGCGCGATGGGGCGGTCGTTCTCCTGGAGCATCTCGGCCGGAAGCTACAGTGCGCTGTACAGGAAGCTGGCGTCGGTGTGAGGCCAAGCCGCCTCTATGCGCCCCGTCATTGCGAGCGCACGTCTCTCACCACCGTCATTGCGAGGAGCTCGCGACAAAATTGCGAAGCGATTTTGCGCTGATGCGACGAAGCAATCCAGAATCCCTCCGCGGCAAGATTCTGGATTGCTTCGCTACGCTCGCAATGACGATGCGGACAAAGCGAGCCCCCTCACCGTCACCCCTTTCCGCGCTGATCCATTTGTGGCCGTCCGATCCAGAGCCGGTTGAGACCGCGCGTCATCCAGTCGGGCTGCAGCTCACCGCGCAGCCGCGCCTGCGCTTCCTGATAGGGACTGGCATAGCGCAGACGGTTGGGCAGTTTCGGATAGACGCGCCTGATCCATCTCAGCGCGTTGTCGGCTGCGCTCATGTCGCGCGTGTCAAGTTCAAGTCCGAAGCCGGCCCGTAATTGCTCCGGCAACAGGCTTGCTGTGAGCGCGCGATACCATCGCGGCGGCCGCAGCCAGGGGCGCGCGCCTGCGAAGATCTGCGTCGCGATCTCGCGCGCCGCGGGGCTTACGGTCAGCGTGTCCGATTGTGCCATCGCGGCAGTGTAGGCCGCAAAATCCGTCCAGTCCGCCGCCAGGTCATCGCCCGTCAACCCGAACAAGGCGCCGAACAGCCGGCTCTCGGTCCAGTAACGCTGGCGTTCGTCCGCCGCGAGCTGCGGCAGCACCAGATCATGCGCCACCAGGGCGGACTCGACCAGCGTGGCGTGAACCCAGCGCAGCGACGGGATGTCGTTGGCGCAGTAGCGCGAGCCTGCCGCGAACGGGCCGACGGTGTCGGGCATCGCACCGACGATCATGGTGTGACGCCGGTGCAGCTGCCGGGATGCGAGCAGCGCCCGGTCGAGCGAGCCGAACACCATGGCAAAGACGATGTCGAAGGTGCGGCGAAAGCGGCCGATCGGATCGGCGAAGGTCGTGGAGTGCTCGGCGATGGCGGCCGCGACCCAGGGATGCGCGAGCTGAAGCAACAGCGCGCGGCCGGCGCCGAGAAAGATGATGGCCTCCCGGTCGATCCGCCAGGTCAGCGAGTCCGGACCGAACACACCTGCAACCGGCCCTGCGGCCCCGGCCCGGACAAGATCGAGGGCAGACTCCAGATCGCTCTCTGACACCAATTTGCTACGCCTTTCGATCGCAACGGAGGGCCGACGATCCGCAAGGCCTGTGGCAATTCGATGAAGCGCGCGTAACAACGGCCGCTTCCCCGACGAATATCTTCGCAAGTCGTCAGGGCCGTTCCGGCCCACTGCGGTGAGCGGATTTCATGGAGCTGCATCAGGTTCGGTATTTCCTCGCCGTCTGCGAGGAGCGCAATTTTACGCGCGCGGCGAATAAGTGCCATGTCACGCAGCCCTCTCTCACCCGCGCCATCAAGCTGCTGGAAGCCGAGTTCGGCGGACTTCTGTTCCACCGGCTCCGGCCGAGCGCCGCTCTGACCGAGCTCGGCAAGGTCGTGCAGCCCTATCTTCAATCGATCTGGGACCAGGCAGCGGCCGCACGGACCGAGGCGAGGGCCTTCGTCGCCGCAAGGCCAAGGCAGCTGAAGCTCGCAATCATGTGCACGATCGCGCCAAAGCTGCTGATTCGCCTGTTCGAACGCTTCAGGGCAGCGCATCCCGACATCCGGCTCGAGCTGATCGACGGCACAGCCGTCTCGGTCGAGGAGCGCCTCATCATGTCCGAAACCGAAGCCGCGATCTATTGCCGCCCAGACCGCCCGCCGGATCCGCGCCTGCACCGCCTGCCGCTGTTTCGCGAGCAGATGATGATCGTGCTGCCGCAGAGCCACCGGCTCGCGGATCGCCGTGCCATTCGCGTCGACGATCTCCAGGGCGAACCCTACGTCGAACGCTCGGCCTGCGAGTTCAACGGCGTGGTCGACGACGTCTTCATCGCGCGCGGCGTCGATTGCGACACCGTCTATCGCAGCGATCGCGACGACTGGGTGCTCGCCATGATCGCGAGCGGATTCGGATTCGGCTTCTTTCCGCGCTACTCGATCGAGCACTCAGGCGTCGTCGCCGTGCCGATGGTCGATCCGGAGTTCTTCCGCGACGTCAGCCTGATGACGGTGAAGGGCCGCCCGCACTCGCCGGCGGTCGGCGCGTTCCTGCACGAAGCGATGCGCTCGGTCTGGCCGGACGGCACGCCGGCCGCGGTGCAGACCTACAGGCACTCGCGCGACTAACTCCTACTCTGCCGCGATCGGCATCTCGTCCATATGCTCGTGCAGCACCACGCCTGACAGCGGATCGAATTCGCCAACCCACGGCTTTCGCGCCAGCACCGACTTGGTGTGCAAATAGCCGGCGTCCCAGCGCCGCTTGATTCCGCGCGGGCTGAAATCGATGTCCTTGGTGTGGGTCTCGCGATCGAGCTGTGGCGCCAGCAGCCGCACCACATGCATGCGGGTCGAGCAGCCGTAGGCGATCAACTCCCTCACAGCAGGATCGCTGCGCTCGCTCTCCGACAATCGCGCCGCAAGCTGGTTGATGACATGGCGCAGGCGATGGGCCTGCTGCTGCCGCGCAATCTGGCTCGCGATGCGGCTGGAATATTGCACGTCCTTGTGACGGTTGAAGACCTCCGCCATCGTCATCGGCTCGGCACCGATGGGATTCCACAGATGCACGGAGAAGATCAGCGAATCCCTGCGCGGGTTGTCGTCGAACACGGCTTCGGTCGGCGTGTTCGACAGGATGCCGCCGTCCCAATAGAGATCGCCGTCGATACGCACCGCCGGAAAGGCCGGCGGCAGCGCGCCCGAAGCCATCACATGCTTCGCCGTCAGCGCGCCGTCGCGGCTGTCGAAATAGCGCATCTGACTGGTGCCGACATGCGCCGCGCCGACGGTGAGGCGCGGCGCGCAGCGATTGGCCAGATCGAAATCGACGAGCTCGAGCAGCGTCTTCTCCAGCGGCGCGGTCGAATAGAAGCCGGCGTTGTCGGCACCAAGCGGATAGGAATCGCCCGCATGCGCCAACGGATTTGGCCGGAAGAAGCCGGCAACGCCATGCGTGACGGTCGACCAATAGGCCAGCTTCTCGTTGAAGCCGGGAAACGCGGTCGGCACATTCCAGGCCGGCTTCTGCTCCATCCGCTTCCAGAATTCCCGCAGCCGCGCGACCCGATGCTCCGGCGCATTGCCGGCGATCAGGCTGGCGTTGATGGCGCCGATCGAGGTGCCGATGACCCAGTCCGGCTCGATGCCCGCCTCGTGCAGCGCCTGGTAGACGCCGGCCTGGTACGAGCCAAGCGCACCGCCGCCCTGGAGCACCAGCACGACCTGGCCCGGCAGGTTGCTGCTCTGTGTGTTGTTCTGGGTGCCGCTCATGGTTCGCTCCTGATCAGCCTGCACTGCCTGGATATTCGCTGCCGGCAGCGACTTGTTACGCCGGCTCATGTTAATGCGCGGTCCAGCCGCCGTCGACCGGCAGCGCGACGCCGGTGATCGACGCGGCCGCGTCGGTCGACAGGAACACCGCCAGCGCGCCGAGCTCCTCGACCGTGACAAAGCGCTTGTTCGGCTGCTGGGCAAGCAGCACGTCGCGGATCACCTGGTCGCGCGAGATACCGTGGGCCCTGGCTTGCCCGTCGATCTGCGCCTCGACCAGCGGGGTATGGACATAGCCGGGGCAGATCGCGTTGCATGTGATCCCGTCCTCGGCCGTCTCCAGCGCCGTCACCTTCGTGAGGCCGACGATGCCATGCTTGGCCGTGACATAGGCCGCCTTGAACGGCGAGCCGACCAGGCCGTGCGTGGAAGAAATGTTGATGATCCGGCCAAAGCCGTTCCGGCGCATCGCCGGCAGCGCGAGCCGCGTGGTGTGGAAGGCGGACGACAGATTGATCGCGAGGATCTGGTCCCATCTCTCGACCGGAAACTGGTCAAGCGGCGCGACATGCTGGATGCCGGCATTGTTGACGAGGATGTCGAGCCGGCCGGATTGCGCCACCGTCGCCGCGATCATCTCTGCGATCGACTTCGGCCGCGTCATGTCCGCCGGCGAGTAGCTCGCCTTGACGCCGAACTCGGCCTCGACGGCCTCTCGCGTCCTGCCGATCTCAGCGGCGACGCCGAGCCCGTTGAACACGATATCGGCACCAGAAGCGGCCAGCGCTCGCGCAATGCCGAGACCGATGCCGCTGGTCGAACCGGTGACCAGCGCCACTTTCCCGGCCAGGACACGTGACGAAACGGAGGTTTGCGTCTTGACGGGGATGTTCATGATCCAATCCTTCTCTCGCGATGGCCGGCCCGACGCCGCACCGTGTCTGCGGCGAAATGTGCGGGATCATCCGGTCTCGCGGAAATGCCGGTTGGCTTCCGAATCCATACGCCGGCGCTATCGCCTGCGGGATGTCATTCCCGGCCCCGATCGGCTAGATTTCGGTCGATCCTGCCGGGAGCCGATCCATGGAAATGCACCAGGTCCGCTATTTCCTCGCGGTGGCGCAGCTGTTGAATTTCACCCGCGCCGCCGAGGAGTGCAACGTGACGCAGCCCTCGCTGACGCGCGCGATCAAGCAGCTCGAGGCCGAGCTCGGCGGCGATCTGTTTCGCCGCGAGCGGCCGGCTGCGCAGCTGACCGAGCTCGGCCAGCGCATGCATCCACTCTTGAAGCAGTGCTACGACGCCGCTGTCGGCGCACGCTCGCTCGCCTCCTCGTTCAGGAGCGGCGAGATCGGCGCGCTGCGCATCGCGCTGACGCATTCGATCGATCTGGCGCTGCTGATTCCCCATCTCAACGAGATCCGGCGGCAGTTCAACCGGCTCGAATTCCGCTTCCTGCGCGGGACGAGCCGCGAGGTTGGCGAGTTCCTGAAGAAGGGCGAGGCCGAGCTCGGCATCGCCGCCGAGATCGATGAGGCCTGGGATCGGCTCGACACCTGGCCGCTGTTCACCGAGGCGTTCGATCTGGTCGTCAGCCGAGAGCATCGCCTGGCCGGCCACGGCACGATCGAGCCGGACGACCTGCGCGCGGAGCAATTGCTCGGCCGCAATTATTGCGAACATGCCAAGCGCATCTCCGCGAGCCTGCGCGAGCACGGCATCGACGTCGACCACGGCCACGAGATCTCGAGCGAGCGCGACCTGATCGAGCTGGTCGAGGCCGATATCGGCATCGCCATGATGCCGCGCACTTCGCCGGTGCCGGACAGCCTGAAGCGCGCCGCGGTCACAGGCCTCGACGCACGCCGCACCGTCAGCCTTTACGGCGTCGCCGGCCGGCAGCGCACGGCGGTGGCCAACGCCGTGATGCGGATGCTGCGCGGGGCGGACTGGCGGGAGATTGCGGGGTAGTTATCCCGCTCGGGATTCACTGGTCCCCACTCGCGCCTTCCAGCGCCGCGAGCAGATCGTCGATCTCCATGCGCTTGCGAAAGTCCGGATCGACGAAGCGCGCCTTCACGATCCCGTCGCGGCCGACCACGAAGACGGCGGGGATCGGCAGCATCCAGCCATCATTGCCGTGAAATTTTGCCATATCCTGATAGGACAGCAGCTGCTGGATCTCGTTGCCGAGCCAGATCGCAAGATTGAGCGACAGCGCATAGCCGTTGTCGAGGTCGGTCAGGATCGGAAAACGCGCGTCGGCGTCGTCCTTGAGGTGTTCGGTAAATTGCTGGGTCTCCGGCATGATCGCAACGATTTGCGCGCCCGTCTCCCTGATGCGCGCGCCGGCCTGGGCCACCGCCCGCATGTTGAGACGGCAATAGGGGCACCAGTGTCCGCGGAAGAACATCACCGCCACCGGGCCCTGCTCCAGCAGCGCGGACAGCGCGACCAGACGCCCGGCCTCGTCGGGCAACACGAACGGCGGCATCGCATCGCCCGGACGCGGCGCAGTCTCGCCGCCGCCGTTGCCGTTCAATCGCGTCACCAGCCGATCGACTGCCTCGCCATAGGCTGGGAACACCTCGCGACTGGCATCGGCGTAGGCGCGGAGCTGCTCGTTCAGCGTCCCTTCCATGTCGCGGCAGCGCTGGAAGGCGAGCCTGAGACGTTCGGCATCTTCTGGCGAAAGGTCTGTCATCTCCGGCTCCGGCAAGAGTTCGCATTATTTTGACGTTCCGTCCCTCATGCAAGGGGTGAGAACGATCCAACGCCCGATCCCGAGGCTGCGGAAATGCCGATGCCCAATCGGTTCGATAGCTCTCGCCTATCGCGCGGCCATAGCATGGCGCTATCGCACCGAAAGCGAAACGGCATTTCAGAACAGGCGCGGTCTCGCAGATGCTCCTGCCATAGCCCGCAACCGGCGAGGTTGCGGCCAACCCAGGAGACGTCCCATGCTCAAGCACTCACCATTGTCGCGCCTGATCTGGCCGGGCCTTGCCATCGCCGGCGCGCTGGCGCTGTCGGCGCAGCCGGTGCTCGCGGGCGAATGCCCGGCCGACAAGATCAAGCCGAATGCGCATCAGATGGTCGACTACAAGCCGGTCGGCGTCACCGACACAACGCTCGGCGCCATCGATCTCGGCAAGCAGCCGGCGCATATCGAAGGCCGCGAGCTGCGCTTCCGCAAGCTCACCATCGAGCCCGGCGGCATCGTGCCCTGGCACAGCCATGACGACCGCCCGGCCCTGATCTTCGTGCAGCAGGGCGAGATCGTCGAATACGCCTCCAACTGCGTCGATCCGATCGTGCACAAGGCAGGCGACATCCGCCCCGAGGTGTTCGGCACCTCGCACTGGTGGAAGAACCTCGGCAAGGAGACGGTCATCCTCTACGTCGGCGACGTTCGCAAGGATCCGAACGACCACAACATGTAACGCGTGCGCTCGATCCCAGCGCACGCGTTGCCGGGTGTGGCGCCCGGAGCCCCCATGCTGCCCGGCGTGCCGGGCGCCACATTCGTCACCGCAGAGGCGATGCCATGACCGATCTTTCCGCGCCGATCAAATCCGCGATGATGCCGATGGATGCGCATTCCCCCGGTCTCGCGTTTCGTTCGCTCGTCATCGGCCTGACCGCGTTCCTGACCGTCGTCGACCTCTTCGCGACGCAGGCGATCCTGCCCTCGCTGACGCGCCATTATGGCGTCACGCCTGCGGCGATGGGCTTTGCCGTCAATGCCTCCACCTTCGGCATGGCGACAGCCAGCCTCGTCGTCGGCTTCTTCAGCCCGCACATCAACCGGCGCACCGGCATCCTGATCAGCCTGTTGGCGCTGGCGATCCCCACCAGCCTGCTGGCATCGGCGCCAAACCTCACCGTCTTCACCGCCTTGCGGGTCGCGCAGGGCCTGTGCATGGCGTCCGCCTTCGCGCTGACGCTCGCTTATCTCGGCGAGCAATGCAGCGCCATGGATTCCGGCGGCGCCTTTGCCGCCTATATCACTGGCAATGTCGCGAGCAACCTCATTGGCCGGCTGATCTCGGCAGCGGTTGCCGACAGCCTCGGCCTCGCCTGGAATTTTTACATCTTCGCAGCCCTCAATCTCGTGGGCGCGGTGCTGGTCTATTTCACCATCCAGCGCGTGCAACCGATGCATGCGATGATGCCGGCGGGATCGCCGCTGGAAGCCACGATTGCGCATTGGCGCAATCCGCGGCTGCGCGCCGCTTTCGGCATCGGCTTCTGCATCCTGTTCGCCTTTATCGGCACTTTTACGTTCGTCAATTTCGTGCTGGTCCGGCCGCCGCTGTCGCTCGGCATGATGGACCTCGGCTTCGTTTATTTCGTGTTCCTGCCGTCGGTCGTCACGACATTGCTGGCAGGCAAGGTGGCCTCGCGCCTCGGGACGCGGCCGACGCTCTGGGGTTCGCTCGCCGTCGCCGGGCTCGGCTTGCCGCTGATGCTGGCGCCGCATCTTGGCGAAGTCCTCGCCGGCATGGTGCTGGTCGGTGTCGGCACCTTCTTCGCACAGGCCGCCGCCACCGGCTTCATCGGACAGGCGGCCACCGACAATCGCGGCATCGCCAGCGGCACCTATCTCGCCTGCTATTTCTGCGGCGGGCTGATCGGCACAGCCGTGCTCGGCCGCCTGTTCGATGCTTACGGCTGGCACGCCTGTGTCGCCGGGGTCGGCGCAGCCCTTGCCGCGGCGGCGCTGCTGACGTTCAGTCTGAAGCGCTAGCGCTTCGGTTGCGCTTCCTGCGGCGGCGAATCCTCATCGGCAATGGCCCGCCAGGCCGCGCCGTCGAGATCGTCATACTGGCCGCTGCGGAGCGACCAGAGGAAGGCGACGAGGCCGGCAAGCCCGAGCATCAGCGCCAGCGGAACCAGGATGAGCAGGATCTCCATCACGCAATCTCCCGCGTGCGGCTGCGCGCGCGCAGCGAATTCAGCATGACCAGGATCGACGATCCGCTCATGGCGGCCGCCGCAATCAGGGGCGTCGCGACGCCGCTGATCGCGACCGGCACCGCGAGCACATTGTAGCCGATCGCGAGCCAGAGGTTTTGCCGCATCAGGTGCAGCGCCTTGCGCGCGGAATCGATGGCGGCAACGACCGGGGCCAGAGGCCGACCGAGAAAGACGAGATCGGCGGTGGCCTGGCTGAGATGCGCGGCCGAGATCGGCGATATCGAGACATGGGCGGCCGCCAGCGACGGTGCGTCGTTCATGCCGTCGCCGACCATCAGCACCTTGGCGCCGCGCCGCTTCAATTCCTCGATGCGCGCGATCTTGTCGGCCGGCGTCACGCCGGCGCGCCATTCCGGGATGCCCAGCGCATGGGCCACGGCGATGACCGCCGGCTCGCGGTCGCCGGAGAGAATTTCGATGCCGATGTTGCGCGCCTTCAGCGCCGCGATCACGGCCTGCGCATCCGGACGCAGACCCTGGCGCACCGAGAGAATGACTTTTTCGTCGCCCCTGCTGAAGGCCACAACGGAGGCTTCGGGATCGAGACCTGTGCTGCCGACCAGTGCCTCGGCGCCGCAGAAGGACCGCCGGCCGAGACGGATCTCGACGCCGTCCACCGCCGCGCGCACGCCCTGCCCGGCTTCCTCGACCGCGCCGACGATCGGCGAGTTTGCGCTTGCGGCCTGCGCGACCGCTGCGGCGACCCGGTGATGGCTCGACAGGGCGAGGCGGCCAGCGAGCTCAAAGATATCAGCGGGAATATCGGCCGCATTCGTCACTTCGAGGTCAGGCAGCGTCAGCGTGCCGGTCTTGTCGAAAATAATGTGGTCGATTTCCGCCAACCGCTCGATCGCATCGCCCGAATTGAGCAGCACGCCCGCCCTGAACATCGCGCCCGAGGCCACCGTCTGTACAGTGGGGATCGCAAGCCCAAGCGCACAGGGACAGGTGATGATCAGCACGGCGACGCCGGTCACGATGGCATCGTGCCAGCTTGCGCCGAGCAGGACCCAGCCGATAGCGGTGATCAGCGCCGTCGCATGCACCAGCGGCGCGTAGAGCCGCGAGGCACGGTCGGCGAGCCGCATGTAGCGCGAGCGGGCCTGGAGCGCATTGTCGAGAAGCCGCGTGATCTCGGCGAGCAGCGTCGCCTCCGACGCGGCCGAGACGCGCACCCGCAGCGTGCCGGAGATGTTCATCGAGCCCGCATAGACTGGCGTGCCCTGCGCCGCCGTGACATAGAGCGTCTCGCCGGTGATCAGGCTCTGGTCGATCTCGGATCGCCCCTCGATCACGGTGCCGTCGACCGCGCAGCACTCGCCGGGCCGCAGCAGCACGATGTCGCCGGGACGGATCGCAGCCACCGGCACCTGCGAGATCTCGTCGGGCCCGACGAACTTCGCCGCCGTGTCCGCCTTCAGCGCCGCGAGATTGCCGGCAACCGCGCGCGTCCGCCGCCGCATGTTCTGGTCGAGGAAGCGGCCGACCAAGAGGAAGGTCAGCAGCATGATCGCCGCGTCGAAATAGGCGTGCTCGGCGTGCTTGATGGTCTCGACCACGGACATGCCGAGCGCAAGACATACGCCGATCGAGATCGGCACGTCCATGTTGGTGGTCTTGTTCGACAACGCGCGCCAGGCCGAGCGGAAGAACGGCCGGCCGGCATAGGCCGCCGCCGGCAGCGCGATCAGCGCCGACAGCCAGTGAAAGAAGTCGCGCTGCTCCGGCAGCATGTCCGAGACGTTGCCCGACCACACCGGGATCGACAGCATCATCACGTTCATGGTGGCAAAGGCCGCGACGCCGAGGCAGCGCAGCAGGAAGCGCGATTCCGCGACCTCGGTCGCCTCCGCACTTTCGGTCTCGTATGGATAGGCCTTGTAGCCGAGCTCTTCTAGCCGATCGATGAAGTTGCTGGGATCGAGCGTGCCCTGCTTCCATTCCAGTGCAACGCGCCGGTCGGTGAGGTTCACGCGCGCCAGCGTGACATCAGGAATGGCGGAGAGCCCGCGCTCGATCTTGGCCATGCAGCCGGCGCAGTGAACGCCCTCGACCGCGAGATCGATGTGCTGGAGGCCATCGCCTGCGGCCCGGACGTAGTGCGAGAAATCGCGCGTGAACTGCATGATATATTCTCTCAGTTCAGGATCACGCGGTTGCGCGAGAGAAACACGCGTTCGCCCTTCGCATCGCCCTCGATCACCAGATCCCACTGGCCCGGCGCGACGGACGCCGCGCTGCCGCGATAGATGCCGATGCCGGCCTCCGCGAGCTCGACCGCAAGGTCGGCGCGCTTATCGGTCGGCCGCTCCAGCCGGCCGCCAAATTTCAACCCGGTCACGGGCCGGCCCGCCGCGTCACGCGCCTCGACCTGGAGCACGGCATCGCCATCCGCGCGCCGCTCGATATGAGCGCTGACCTGCCATCTGCGTGCGGCCTGGTCCTGCGCCGCCGAGATCTCGCGGTCATAGGCGAGGCCTGCGGCATAGGGGCTGTCGACGTCGGTGCCCGGCAGCGTCGCGATCGCAAGCTTCATCATGGTGACATTGACGCCAATGACGACGCCGAAGAAGGCGACCAGCATCAGGAACACTTTCGTTCCGGTCAGCGGCTTGGTGGCCATGGCGGTCTCCTGGTGTTACGGCGCGACGAAATTGTCGGTGGCACTGGCGACTTCGCCGAGGCCGATATCGGTGACGTGGAAGCGTACCGGGATCGACTTCTCCGGATTGCCGTCCGCGGGCGCCGTGACGAGCAGCCGCAGCTCGCTGGTCGAATCGCGCGGGATCACGATCATCGGCCGGTCCGGCGTCACGGAATCGATGCCGACGACATGGACCGTCGCGTTGACCGGCCCATTCGCATCGATCGCGATGACGCGGTCGTAGCCGCTCTTGTTGAGAAGCCGGACGGTATAGGCGTTGCGGATCGAGCCGTCGCTGAGCCTGACCGCAACCGGGTTGCGGTCGTGCAGCACGTTGACGTCGAGCAGGCTGCGGGTCGCGAGCGTATAGAGCATGATGCCGCCGACGGCCGCGATGATCGCGCTGTAGACGATGGTGCGCGGACGGACGATGCGATAGATCGGCGCCCGTCCCTCCTGGCGGCGCTGGATGTTGATGTCGTTGTCGTAGCCGATCAGCCGCTTCGGCCGGCCGATCCTGGTCATGACGTTGTCGCAGGCATCGATGCAGAGCCCGCACTGGATGCATTCGAGCTGCGGTCCGTTGCGGATGTCGATGCCGGTCGGGCAGACCGCGACGCATTGATAGCAATCGATGCAGTCGCCGACCTGCTCGCCGTGAGCGCGCAGCTCGGCGGCCTTCTTCACCGAGGTGCGCTTCTCGCCGCGGTCGTAGCGGTAGGTGACGTTGAGCGCCCATTCGTCGGTGAGCGCGGCCTGGATCCGCGGCCAGGGGCACATATAGGTGCAGACCTGCTCGCGCAGGTAGCCGGCGAGCACGAAGGTGGTCGCAGTGAGGATGCCGATCCAGATATAGGCGACCATCGGCGCCTGGAAGGTCAGGAGCTGCTTCACCAGCGTCGGCGCGTCGCTGAAATAGAGCACCCAGGCGCCGCCGGCCCACCAGGCGATCAGAAGCCAGATGAAATTCTTGAGCACGATCTCGGAGACGCGCCTGAGCGTCAGCGCGCCGGCCGACTTGTCCTTCATCATGCGATCGCGGCGGTCGCCTTCGACAAAGCGCTCGACGGCGTAGAACAGATCGGTCCACACCGTCTGCGGGCAGAGATAGCCGCACCAGATGCGTCCGCCGACCGAGTTCATCAGGAACAGGACGACGGCAGCGACGATCAACAGGCCGGTGAAGTAATAGACCTCCTGCGGCCACAGCTCGATGAAGAAGAAATAGAAGCGGCTGTTGGGGAGATCGATCAGCACCGCCTGGCTGGGCGCGCCAAGGCCACGGTTCCAGCGCACGAAGGGCAGGAAATAGTAGACGCCAAGGCAAAAGGCCATCAGGCCCCATTTGATCCGGCGGAAGGTGCCGTGGACGCTCTGGGGATAGACCTTCTTGCGGGCGGCATAGAGCGGCCCGTAATCGTCGTCCGATGTGAGCTCGTTCGGGTTCACGGCCTTGTTCATCGCTCAAAGACGTCTCGAAAGGTGCGATCAAACCTAGACCCGGCGCCGCAGCGTCGATTGATCCAGCTCAAGCGGGGGCGCCTTTATGCGCCCCCACCGGTCGTCCGGATCGGCTATTTTCCGCCGCCCAGCGAGTGGACGTAGACCGCCATGGCCTTGATGGTGGCGGGATCGAGCCGCCCTTCCCAGGCCGGCATGACGCCGGCGCGGCCCTGGCTGATGGTCTCGATCAGGGTTGCCTCGTCGGAGCCATAGAGCCAGATCTTGTCGGTCAGGTTCGGGGCGCCGAGTTCCGGGTTGCCCTTGCCGCCGTCGCCATGGCAGGCGACGCAATTGTCCGCGAAGATCTTCTCGCCCTTGGCGGCGTCAAAACCCTTGCCGGTCGACAGCCCCGACAGCGACCGCACGTAGTTCGCGACCGTGACGATCTCGTCGGGCTTCAGCACACCGTCCTTGCCGAAGGCCAGCATCTGGCCCTCATGCGCCTTGGCGTGTCCGGAGCGCGCGCCGAACTGGATGGTCTGCATGATCTGGTCGAGCGTGCCGCCCCACAGCCAGTCGTCGTCGTTCAGGTTCGGGAAGCCCTTGGCGCCGGCGGCGCCGCTGCCGTGACACGGCGCGCAATTATCGCCGAACACGGTCCTGCCCCTGGCACGTGCGAACGCCAGCAACGCCGGGTCCTTCTCGATGTCGGCGAGCGAGGTCGCACCCAGCGCCACCATCTTCTCGCCGCGGGCCGTTTCGAGATTGGCGAGCTCCACCGCGAGGTTGGCGCGCGAGGAGTAGCCAAGCACGCCGCGGGTATTACTGGAGATCAACGGCCAGGCCGGATAGACGATCCAGTAGCCGATCGCCCAGACGATGGTGAGGTAGAAGGTGATAACCCACCAGCGCGGCAGCGGCGTGTTGAGCTCCTTGATGCCGTCCCACTCATGTCCGGTCGTGGACCTGCCGGAGACGGGGTCGAATTCGCCTTGATGATCGGTCATGATCTCTTACTCCTCCCGCAACGGCAGTTGTGCCGCTTCGTCGAACGCGGCCTTGTTGCGGGGCCAGAATGCATAGGCGATGATCGCGAGAAAGATCGCGACGAACACCGGCGTCCAGATCGTGGTGACGAGACTGGAGGCGAGATTGTCGAGTGTCAGGATGGCTTTCATCGGTGATGCCTTCTCAGCGAAGATTGGCTTTCTCGTTGTAGAGCTTGAAGTCGACCAGCGTGCCGAGCATCTGCAAGTAGGCGATCAGCGCGTCCATCTCGGTCGGCGTCCCGGTCTTGCCGTCGAAATTGCGCACGACGGCCTTGGCGTAGCGCTTGGCGAAAGCGTCGGCGCCGGCATTGTCCGGATCGGCCTGGGCCTTCAGATCGGCGCCGGCATTGGCGATCTGGTCGTCGGTGTAGGGCACGCCGACGGCGCGCAGCGTGCGCATGTGGTCGGCGATCGTGTCCGGATCGACCTCGGTCTGGCTGAGGAACGGATAGCCCGGCATCACCGATTGCGGCACGATTGCGCGCGGGTTGGTCAGATGCGTCACGTGCCAGTCGTCGGAATATTTGGCGCCGACGCGGGCCAGGTCCGGACCGGTGCGCTTCGAGCCCCATTGGAACGGGTGGTCGAACATGCTCTCGGCGGCGAGCGAGAAGTGGCCGTAGCGTTCGACCTCGTCGCGCAGGGGACGGATCATCTGCGAATGGCAGAGATAGCAGCCTTCGCGGACATAGACGTTGCGGCCGGCAAGCTCCAGTGGCGTGTACGGCCTGACGCCGTCGACCACTTCGATCGTGCTCTTGAGGTAGAACAGCGGGGTGATCTCGACGAGACCGCCGATCGCGATCACCAGCAGAATACCGACGACCAGGATGATCGAGTTCTTTTCGAAGACTTGATGGCGTGTCCAGAACGACATGGAAAGCTCCTCATTCCGCCGGCTGAAGCGCGACGGGCATCTGGACTTCCTGCTCGCCGGTGCGAACGGTCATCCAGAGATTGTAGGCCATGATCAGCGAGCCGATCAGGAACAGCCCGCCGCCGGCGGCGCGGATGATGTAGAAGGGATGCATCGCCTCGACGGTCTCGATGAAGGAATATTCGAGGAAGCCGAGCGAAGTGTAGGCGCGCCACATCAGGCCCTGGAGGATGCCGGACACCCACATCGCGGAGATGTAGAGAACGATGCCGAGCGTCGCGATCCAGAAGTGCCAGTTGACGAGCTTGAGGCTGTAGAGGCCTTTGCGATTCCAGGCCCACGGCACCAGGCAGTAGAGCGCGCCGAAGGAGACGAAGCCGACCCAGCCGAGCGCGCCGGAATGCACGTGGCCGATGGTCCAGTCCGTGTAATGGCTGAGCGAGTTGACCACCTTGATCGACATCATCGGCCCCTCGAAGGTCGACATGCCGTAGAAGGCAACCGAGACGACCAGCATGCGCAGCACGGGGTCGGTGCGCAGCTTGTCCCAGGCGCCCGACAGCGTCATCAAGCCGTTGATCATGCCGCCCCAGGACGGCATCCACAGCATGATCGAGAAGGTCATGCCGAGCGTCTGCGTCCAGTCCGGCAGCGCCGTGTAGTGCAGGTGATGCGGGCCGGCCCAGATGTAGAGGAAGATCAGCGCCCAGAAATGGATGATCGAGAGCCGGTAGGAATAGATCGGCCGCTCGGCGCGCTTGGGAATGAAATAGTACATGATGGCGAGGAAGCCGGCGGTCAGGAAGAAGCCGACCGCGTTATGGCCGTACCACCATTGGAACATCGCATCCTGGATGCCGCCCCAGGCGACATAGGACTTGGAGCCGAACACGGACACCGGAAGCGCGGGATTGTTGCCGAGATGCAGCACCGCGATCGTCACGATGAAGGCGAGATAGAACCAGTTCGCGACGAAGATGTGCGGCTCCTTGCGCTTGATCACGGTGGCAAGGAACACGAGCAGATAGGTGACCCAGACGATGGTGAGCCAGAGATCGGCATACCATTCCGGTTCGGCATATTCCTTCGACTGGGTGACGCCGAGCAGATAGCCGGTGCCGGCGACCAGGATGAAATAATTGTAGCCGAGCACGACGAACCAGGGCGCGAGATCGCCGGCGAGGCGCACGCGGCACGACTTCTGCACCACATAGAAGGACGACGCGATCAGCACGTTGCCGCCGAATGCAAAGATCACCGCGGAGGTGTGCAGTGGGCGCAGGCGGCCAAAGCTGGTCCAGGGCAAATCGAAGTTCAGCGCGGGCCACGCCAGCTGGGAGGCGATGATGAGCCCGACGAGGAAGCCCGCGATGCCCCAGAACATCGCCATGACCGAGGAGAACTTGATCGGACCCATGTTGTAGTTGGGACGGCCGTTGATCTCCGCCGGCGGCAGCGCCGCCGGACGTTCGAAGTAGCGATTGACGATGAAGAAAACCGCAGCAAGGCTCGCCGCTGCGCTGAGCGCAGCGTGGAAGGCGAAGGGTGCATCGAGCGCCTTGGCCGAGGCGATCACGCAGAGGAAGGCGGCGACCGCGAACGCAAGCGCCAGTCCGCTTTCACCTGATGTCATGGATTTGGAGATGGAGGGCTGGCTCATCGCGGATTCTCTCTCGAAAGAAACACGGAGCCAGAAACCACATTCACGCTCGCGGGGAATTGATTGAAATCAAGCAAGATGGATTTCTGTCAATCTGCGGCTACGGCCGATCGGCGAGCGATATCAATCGCTTGGGCACGACCCGGCGCCGGTTGAAGTCTCCCCTTGCGGGAGAGAAATCAGTCGCCCGCCGTCGCCTTCAGCGCCGCGATGACATCCTCGCGCGCGATGATGCCGACCAGATTCTCGACGCCGTCGAGCACGATGATGCTTCGGATGCGATGCTCGACCATGATCTGGAGCACGCGCGTCAGCCGCGTGTCGGGGCTGACATAGATGAACTCCGGCGTCATGACGTCGCCGACCTTGCGGCTCATCAGGTCGCGATAGCGCGGCAGCATCTGGCTCGGCGTGAACGCAAAGCATTTCAGGATGTCGAACTTGGTGACGATGCCGACGATCTGCCCGTCATCCTCGACCGGATAGGAGTTGAAGTCGTCCTGCTCGAACATCTCGCTGAGCGCGAGCAGGTCGAGGTCGCGCTTCGCCGTCCTGACGTCGCGCGTCATATAGCCGTCGACGGTCTGCTCAAGGAATTTGTACACGGCGCGTCCTCCTCGACTAGCCTCGAGCCGGCGGTCAGTGCGCCAGCAGCACGCAGCGGGCGGATTGTGTGACCAGGTACTGCGTGACGCCACCAAGGATCAGCTCGCGGAAGCGCGAGTGACCGTAGGCACCCGCGACGATCAGGCCGGCCCCGACGTCGCCTGCGACCCTCTCCAATTGCACGGCGGCGGTTTCGTCTCCCGCGGCGTCCGGGACGCGCGCGGTCGCAGTGACGCCGTGGCGGGCGAGCCAGGCGGCGACATCGCTCACGCGCGCCATCGCGGCCGGACGGTCGTCGCCCGCTTCCGGAATCTCGACGATGGCGACATCCTTTGCCTTGCGAAGCAGCGGCAGCGCGGTGGCAACTGCCCGTCGCGCCTCGGGCGTATGCTTCCAGGCCACGAGCACGCTGCGCAGGTCGAGCCATCTGACCTTGTCGGGCACGGCCAGCAGCGGCCGGCCCGCCTGCATCACCAGATCCTTGGGGCTTACAAGCGAAAACGCGTCGGAGAAGGCCGGGCTCTCTCCGCCGCTGACGACGATGTCGGCGCAGCGCGCCTGCGCGAGGACGAATCGTGCGGGAAAATCCGTGGCGCTGCGCCATTCCGCGCGCCCGCCGCGGGTCCTGGTCGCGGCACGGAATTCCGCCTCCAGATCGGCAAGGCACCTCTTGACGGACGCCTCCTCCTGATCGATCAGACGCTGGGCCGCGGCACCATCGGTGAAATAAAGCGGCGAGGCGAACTTCGCCGCGGCGACCCCGACGAGTGCAGCTTCGAATCGTTCGGCGAGCTCGCCTGCGACCTGAAGACGCGCATCGTTGGGCTGATCGAGCGCAAGGCTGACCATCACGGTCGCATATGTCATCAGGCTTCTCCGCTGCAATGAATTGCCGCGGAATCTAGCTCCACCGATGCGAAGCGGGATGAGCTAGATCAAATTGCCCGGCGCCAGGCTGCGGGAAATCCGCCAATGGAATCAGACATCCGAACTTGCCTCCGGGCCGCCCTTGGGCGAAATTGCCGGCACGTTCGGAAGCACCGCGCCCGCCGCAATCGAGAAGGACCAGCAGCTTGTCGCCGACCCGTGTGACGCATCCGCAAGACGACGGTCGCGGCGAGCATTTCCGGGTCCGGATCGAGGGGTTCGGCGTCGGCACCTGGGACCTCGACCTCAAGACGCGGGAGCTGGACTGGTCGGACACCGCAGGCACCCTGCTCGGGGTCGCGCGCGGCGAGCCCGCGAGCTACGATCTGTTCCTGTCGCGTCTCGAGCCCAAGGACCGCGAGCGGGTCGAGACCGCGATCAAGCGCGTCTCCGAACGCGGTGGCGGCTTCGACGTGTCGTTCAGGATCGCGGGCGCCTCGGACAAGGGGCGATGGATCCGCGCCCGTGCCGGCGTCATCCGCGACGAGGCCGGCGCCGCTCGTCATCTCAGCGGCATCTTTCTCGACATCGACGAGGAGAAGCAGGTCGAGGAAGCCCTGCGAACGCGCGAAACTCACCTGCGCTCGATCCTCCACACCATTCCGGATGCCATGATCGTCATCGACGGCCATGGCACAATCCAGCTGTTCAGCACCGCGGCCGAGCGCCTGTTCGGCTGGTCCGAGCACGAAGCGATCGGCCAGAACGTCGCGATCCTGATGCCGGAGCCGGACCGCTCGCGTCATGACAATTACATCGCCCGCTATCGCACCACCAACGACCCGCACATCATCGGCATCGGCCGCATCGTCACCGGCAGGCGCCGCGACGGCACCACCTTCCCGATGCATCTGTCGATCGGCGAGATGCAGTCCGGCGGCGAGCCCTATTTCACCGGCTTCGTCCGCGATCTCACCGAGCATCAGCAGACCCAGGCACGGCTCCAGGAATTGCAATCCGAGCTCGTCCACGTCTCGCGGCTGACCGCGATGGGCGAGATGGCCTCCGCGCTCGCCCACGAGATCAACCAGCCGCTGGCGGCGATCAGCAACTACATGAAGGGATCGCGGCGATTGCTCGCCGGCAGCACCGATCCGAACACGCCGAAGATCGAGAGCGCGCTGGATCGCGCGGCCGAGCAGGCGCTGCGCGCCGGCCAGATCATCCGGCGCCTGCGCGACTTCGTCGCCCGCGGCGAATCCGAGAAGCGCGTCGAGAGCCTGTCAAAACTGATCGAGGAAGCCGGCGCGCTCGGGCTGGCCGGTGCGCGCGAGCAGAACGTGCAGCTCCGCTTCAGTCTCGATCCCGGCGCCGACCTCGTCCTCGCCGACCGGGTGCAGATCCAGCAGGTGCTGGTCAACCTGTTTCGTAACGCGCTGGAAGCGATGGCGCAGACACCGCGGCGCGAGCTCGTCGTCGTCAACGAGCGCATCGGTGACGACATGATCGAGGTCGAAGTCTCCGACACCGGCTCCGGCTTCCAGGACGACGTGATTCCAAACCTGTTCCAGACCTTCTTCACCACCAAAGACACCGGCATGGGCGTGGGACTGTCCATCAGCCGCTCGATCATCGAGGCTCACGGCGGGCGCATGTGGGCCGAGAGCAACGCATCGGGCGGGGCGACATTCCGCTTCACCTTACCGGCAGCCGACGAGAACTGATCAATGACGACCAAGGGACATGTCTACGTCATCGACGACGACGCGGCGATGCGGGACTCGCTGAACTTCCTGCTGGATTCTTCGGGCTTCGGCGTCACGCTGTTCGACAGCGCGCAGGTCTTCCTCCACGCCCTGCCCGGCCTCGCCTTCGGCTGCGTCGTCTCCGACGTGCGCATGCCCGGTATCGACGGGATCGAGCTTCTGAAGCGCATGAAGGCGCAGCACTCACCGTTTCCGATCCTGATCATGACCGGCCATGGCGACGTCCCGCTCGCGGTCGAAGCGATGAAGCTAGGGGCCGTCGACTTCCTCGAAAAGCCGTTCGAGGACGACCGCCTCACCACCATGATCGAATCCGCCATCCGCCAGGCCGAGCCCGCGGCCAGAAGCGAGGCCGTCGCCCAGGACATCGCCGCGCGTGTCGCTTCGCTAAGCCCGCGCGAGCGCCAGGTCATGGAAGGGCTGATCGCGGGGCTCTCGAACAAGCTAATCGCCCGCGACTACGACATCAGCCCCCGCACCATCGAGGTCTACCGGGCCAATGTCATGACCAAGATGCAGGCCGCAAGCCTGTCGGAACTGGTGCGGCTTGCGATGCGGGCTGGCATGCTCAAGGATTGAGGCAAGTCGATTTGAGGCAAGTCAAGTTGCGCCACGCGGGCTGTGTTAGCCAAGTCGGATGATCGAGATCGGCTCGCGCCAAGAGCGGCTGCCAATGGCACCATCCGCACAGCCCATCGTCTATGTGGTCGACGACGATGCCGCCGTGCTCGGATCCCTGCGCTTCCTGCTGGAAACCGACGGCTTTGCCGTGCGGACGTTCCGGAACGCGACCGCGCTGCTCAATGCCGCCAACCCGCCCGGCGCGGATTGTTACGTGATCGACTACAAGATGCCCGATATCAACGGCATCGAACTCGCCGGCCGCCTGCGCCAGTCCGACAGCGACACCCCTGTGATCCTGATCACCGGTTACCCAGACGGGAACATCTCAGCCCGGGCGGCCGCAGCGGGCGTGAAAGACGTGATTTTAAAGCCGCTTCTGGACGAAAGCCTGGCGAAGTGCATCCGCCACGCCATCCGAAACCGTCGCGGCAACTGACCTACGGGATTCTACGTAAGGCAACCCCCTTAAGATATCACGCGAAATTTTCGAAGCGCCGGATACCGCGTAGGAATGCGTCATCACAACGGAGATGACGCAGATGCTGACCCAGACGCTCAACACCCAGGCGATCAACACGCAAGTTCGTGGCAAGATTGCCCCTACCCATCCCGTCTCCGACCAGTTTTGCGCGATCGCCGGCCATGTCGGCCTCGCCGCCACCGAGTTCGCCTACCGCAAGGACGAGGAGATCTACGGCGAGGACGAGGCGGCCGAATATGTCTACCAGGTCGTCTCCGGCGCGGTGCGCAGCTACAAGCTGCTCTCCGACGGCCGCCGCCAGATCGGCGCCTTCCACCTTCCCGGCGACGTGTTCGGCCTTGAATCCGGTACCACCCATCGCCTTGCGGCCGAAGCCATCATCGACACCAATGTGCGGCTGGTGAAGCGCGCCAGCCTCGATAAGGCCGCCGGCACCGATGTGCAGGTCGCTCGCAAGCTCTGGGCCATGACGGCGAACGAGCTGCGTCACGCCGAGGACCACATGCTGCTCTTGGGCCGCAAGACCGCGATGGAGCGCGTTGCGACCTTCCTGCTCGAAATGGACCGCCGCCTCGCGGTTGCCGGCATGATGGCGCTGCCGATGTGCCGCCGCGACATCGGCGACTATCTCGGCCTGACGCTCGAGACCGTGTCGCGCGCGCTGTCGCAGCTTCACGCCCAGGGCATTCTGGGATTTTCCGGCGCCCGCCAGATCGTGCTGCGCAACCGCCAGCGCCTGCACAATCTTGACGCCTGATCAGGCCCTGCGCCGGGTCTCCGGCATCACGAACAGAATGAGCAGAAGGCCTGTTGCGGCGACGCTGGCAAGGCCGACGAAGGCAGTGGCGTTGCCGAACTTGTCGCTGACATAGCCGCCGAGCGCGGTGCTCAAGGAGGCGCCGATGCCGGTCGCGGTGCCGACGATGCCCTGCGCCAGATTGAAGTGGCCGCTGCCGAAGGCGACGTCGGCCACGATCAGAGGGATCATCACCGCGAACACCGCCGCGGTGAGGCCGTCGAACACCTGCACCATGACCAGCAGATAGGGATCGCGGACGGTTGCGAACAGCAGACCGCGGATGGTCAGCGCGCCAAAGCCGATCAACAGCAGCGGCCGGCGGCCCCACATCTGCGCCTTGCGCCCGACGGTTGGCGACAACAGCGCCACGATCGCTTGCGGCACGACGATGCAAAAGGCCACGAGCACCGTGGCCCACTGGCTCGACCGTGCCGTCACCGCGCTTGCCATCAGCGGCATCATCGCGGCGTTGGCGAGCTGCAACAGCAGCACGCTGAGCGCAAACACGATCAGCGGGCGCTGCCGGATCAAATGCCAGATATTGGTATCGCCGCGATCCTCCGACTCGCGCGGCATCTCGCCGTGACAGCGCGCGATGTCGACCTCTTCCTCGCGAATCCGCGACAGCGCGATCAGGGTCGGGATCGCCAGCAGGAAGGTGACGAGGAAGACCGAACGGCTCGACAAGAGGTAGCCGGCCGTGCCCATCACGGCGGCAGCGACGCCATTGCCGAGCGAGGCGAAGCGCGCGTTGCGGCCGAGCCGCTCGCCAATCGCGAATGGACCGACGAGGCCGAGGCTGATGGCCGCAATCGCCGGGCCCAGTACGCAGCTCGCCGCCGCATGCAACGTCGCAGCGGCGACCACCACGGGGAAGATCGGCATCGCGGCATAAGCGAGCGCGCAGCAGCCGATGGTCGCGATCGCAAGCGCCGCGACCAGCCGCTCGGATTTTGCGGCGTCGATGATCGCCCCGCCCGGCATTTGCCCGATCAGGGCGACGATGCCGCCGATCGACAGCACGAGGCCGATCTCGACCTGCGTCCATTTTTGCGTCGTCAGGTAAACCGCGATGAAGGGACCGAACCCGGTCTGCACGTCGGCGAGGAAGAAGATGAACCAGTCGAGGCCGCGCAGGCTCTGGCGCGACGGCGCCGGAATACCCGCAGCCGGCCGCGCGCTGGCGACTTTGGCCGGTTCAACGCGGCGATCGCGATCCTCGCCTGACGGGTTCGGCTTCCTCGACAACAGCACTGGCGGCCATCCTTCCCCGCGCCTCACTGCACAGCTTGCAGCGGTTGCAGGCTGCCGGACGCGCCGAGCACCACGATCGGCGCATCTTCCTTGTATTCCGGCGCGGCCGCGACCTGCGCCTTGGTCAATTCCAGCGTAATGCTGTCGGACTTGTTGGCGATCTTGCCGAACCGCATCGCGTTCCAGTCCACCACGATCTTGCGGCTGCCGACGCCGAGGAAGCCGCCGAAATCGATCACGGCGGCGCGCACATGGCCGGTGCGGTCGACGATGATGTCGACGACGTGACCCATGTCCTCGTCGGCGGCGCTACGGACATCGCGGCCGAGCACGCCATGGGCGTCGCTCGCGCCGATGATGGTCACCGACGGCGGCGGCGCGGCATCCTTCGGCGTGACCGGCACCACGGAAGCCGGCGGCTGCGCCGTTGCCGGCGCATTCGCCTCGTTCTGGGCCGCGGGCGGCTCGTCTGCCGCACGCGACACCGCGACTGTCAGTCCCGCCACAACCATGACACTTAGAATCAGCGATCCGGTCGCACGCATGGCACCCTCCTCGCCGTACGCTGCTAGCGCGCCAGCACGATCGACACCTGGATCTGGCCGCGCGTCCGCAGCACCTCCAGCGCCACGTCGGAGCCGTGGCGGCTGACGCGCAGATCCACGCTGGACTCGCCCAAGCGCAGATCGCGCAAGATGATCTCGTTCAGGAACGCCGGCAGATGCGGATTGCGCAGCCGGATCTCGCCACGCGCGACGTCGAACTCGACGCCGAGCGCCGCCTCCAGCAGCGTGAACGGCGTCGCGCTGGCCCAGGCCTGCGGCGCGCAGGCGACCGGATAGAGCGTCGGACCACGCCGCTTCTCGCGGCGGAAGCCGCAGAACAGCTCCGGCAGCCGGCGCAAATCCATATAGGTCGCGGCGTCGAACAGCCCCTTGAAGACATGGGCGACCGCATGCTTGAGCCCGTAATGGGCAAGCCCGAGCGCGATCAGCGCGTTGTCGTGCGGCCAGATCGAGCCGTCATGATAGGACATCGGGTTATAGCGCACCTCGCCGCGCGCGACGGTGCGAATACCCCAGCCCGAGAAGAAATGCGGCTGCATCAGATCGGCAGCGACGAGCCGCGCACGATCCTCTCGGACCATGCCGCTGAACAGCACCTGCCCCGCATTCGAGGTCCGCACCTTGCAGGGGCGCTTCATGCCGTCGAGCGCGAGTGCGTAGGTACCGAGGTCCTCCAGCCAGAAGGCTTTCTCGAAACGCTCGGCCAGCGCCTTGGCGTCGGCCTCGAGCCGCCGCACCCGGTCCGGCTTGCCGAGCCGCAACGCGCAGCGCGCAGCGAGCAGCTTGGCCATGTAGACATAGCCCTGGACCTCGGCGAGCGCGATATTGCCCTCGGCGAGCCGGCCGTCGGCGTGGAAGATCGCATCGTAGGAATCCTTCCAGCCCTGGTTGGCGAGCCCTTTTTCGGTGGCGCGCTGGTATTCGACAAAGCCGTCCTGGTCGGGATCGCCGGGACCGTCGATCCACGCCAGTCCCGCCTCGATCGCCGGCCACAGCTCGATCAACGTCTTCTCATCGCCGGTGCGCTCGAAATAGCGTCCGGCGAGAAGCACGAACAATGCGGTCGAATCCACGCTGCCGTAATATTGCGAGAACGGCACTTCGCGCAGCGCCGCCATCTCGCCGCCGCGCATCTCGTGCAGGATTTTTCCGGGTGCAGCGTCAGCGAGCGGATCGACCGCCCTCGCCTGGAAATGCGCGAGCCGCCGCAGCACGCCCTTGGCGATGCGCGGGTCGACCCACAGCATCTGGAGCGCGGTGATCAACCCGTCGCGGCCGAAGGTCGTCGAGTACCAGGGAATGCCGGCATAGGGATAACGCCCCTGCGGCGTCTCCGTCATCAGCATGTTGAGGTCTGCCATGGCCTGGCACAGCACCTCGTTGAAGATGTTGTTGGAGGTCTCGACGCTGGCCGCGCCCGCGGTCGACCGTCGCATTTCGCGACGATGCGCGAGCAGCCCCCGAAAGAAACGTGCGGGCTTCTGCGTCAGCGGCCGGTTGCAGGATACGGCCACGAACAGCGATTTCGCCTCGTGCGGATCGAGCTCGAGCTGCCAGCTTGCGGCATTCACCGACAGCCGCGTCGGGCGCGGGTCGAAATGCAGGCCCGTAGTGCGCTCGGCATCGTCGAGGCCGCGATAGTCGAACAGCACGTCGGTCGGCCCGAGCAATTTGCTGGTCCCGGTCCCGCGGCGCGGGCGACGCTCGCCGCGAACCTCGAACAGATCTGCGAAATCATTGTCGAACAGCAGCGTCAGCTCGAAGCTGGCCGCCCGATCGCCGTGGTTCTGCACGCCGATGCGCTGATAGGCGGCGCCGCGCCACAGGAAGATCGTGCGCACGACGTGCAGCAGATCCTTTTGCAGGACGAGACTTCCCTGACGATAGATGTCGGGGTTGGTGAGATCGACTGTCAGCGCCGAATTGTCGTCCCGCAGATTCGAGCCGAGCAGGAGCGGCTGGAGATCGTCGAGCACGAGCTCCAGCCGCGCAAGGTAGCGCGTGTCGTGATGAAACAGGCCGTCCGGCCCGCCGGCCGAGGCACCAATGTCCCCATGACTATCGAGCACGATGAAGGTGTCGTCGTGCTTGAGCGATCGGCGCGGTCGCGCCGACGGCCCTGTCATCGGGATATAGAACGGCTGCTCCGCGACCTGTTCTGCGGTCCGCGCGACAGAGACGAACTGGGTTAGGGCTTCGGCTGCCATGCGCTGCTCCCCTGCGGCCTGTTTTTCGAACGCGACCAACGCAACCAGAACTGTTGGATTTACGCGGCGAATTTTGCGAGCCGGCTCATTTCCTGCGTCACCAGCTCCCGGTACGGCCCCTGGCCCTGCATCAGGCGATCGGGCGCACCGTCCTCGATGATCTTGCCGTTCTTCAGCACCACGACACGATCGAAATTGCGCAAGGTGGCGAGGCGGTGTGCAATCGCAATCACGGTGCGGCCGCGCATCAGCCGCGACAGCGCCTCGCGGATCGCCTCCTCGGATTCGCTATCGAGCGCCGCAGTGGCCTCGTCGAGCAGCACGATCGGCGCATCCTTGACGAAGGCGCGCGCAATCGCGATGCGCTGACGCTGGCCGCCGGACATTTTCACACCGCGGTCGCCGACCATGGTGTCGAGCCCTTCGGGCAGACTATCGATGAAGTCGCAGCGCGCCGCAATCGCCGCGCGCAGCACTTCGTCATCCGTCGCGTTCGGCCGGCCGTAGCGGATGTTCTCGCGGATCGAGCGGTGGAACAGCGAGATGTCCTGCGGCACGACGGAGATCGCCTCGCGCAGGCTCTGCTGCGTCACCATCGAGATATCCTGGCCATCGACGGTCACGCTGCCCTCGTCCGGATCGTAGAAGCGCTGAAGCAGCGTGAACAATGTCGACTTGCCGCCGCCGGACTGGCCGACCAGTCCGACGCGCTGTCCGGGCTGGAGGCGCAGGCTGAAGCGCTCGAAAATCTTGTCGCCGCCGGGGTAGCCAAAGGTGACGTTGTTATACGCGATGGCCGCGCCGCTCTTCACCAGCGGTTCCGCTTCGGGATGATCGCGCAATTCGTGCGGCACCAGCAATGTCGCGATCGCCTCGGTCAGCCGTGCGACATGCTGGGTGACGTCGACCAGCGCCACCGCCAGGTCGCGCGTCGCGCTCAGGATGGAGATGCCGAGCGTACAGACCAGCACGACATCGCCGGTGGTCGCCTCGCCCTGCTGCCAGAGCGTGACCGCCCAGGCCATCAGCGCGACCGTCAAGAGCACGGTCACGGCTGCATGCAACAGCCGCAGCTTTTCCAGATAGCGCAGGCTGCGGCTGCGCGCGGTAAGTTCCCGATTGACCGTGGCGTCGAACCGCTCGTGCTCGTGGCCGATGCCACAGAAGGCGCGGACCAGCGGCATGTTGCTGATGACGTCGATCATCTCGCCGTCGACCACGGCCGCCTTGTCGGCAAAATCGTCGTGCAGCGGCTTACCTGCCGCGGCCAGATGGAACATCGCGATCACCATGCCGCCGGCGATCACGATCAGGCCGAGTGCCATATAGGGACTGACGGTTCCAATCAGCGCGATCGCCGCAATTGTGGCGGCGCACGGCGGCAACACGTTCCAGACGAACATGTTCTCCACCGTGAACACCGCATTGGATGTGGCGGTAATGCGGCTGGTCAGCATGCCCGGCATCCGGTCCGAGAAATAGCTCGGCGCGTGACCGGTCAGATGACGAAATATGTCACGGCGCAAATCGCCCGTGACACGAACGAACGTAAAGCTCGCCGTCCAGCTCGCGATCCGCCACAGAAAATTGTCGGCGGCGATCAGCGACATGAGCAGAACGAATGCCAGCCATACGTTGCCACCATGCGATGGTCCGGCTGACAGGCTGTCAACCAGAGATTTGACGCCGTATTGCGTGCCTACGGAGCAGGCAACGGCTGCAACCACGGCGCTCAGGATCACCAGATGCGACGCCAGTCGCCGCCTCAGATAGCGCAAGACAAAGGCAAATGGCCTGCGCGCGTATCCAGAAAGATGATCCATGTGACTGCTGACCCCGTCGTGATGATTCCAATTGTTCTCTTAGCCGACTGAACATCGACCGCTTCGCCTCGGTTCCCGGGCAAGGTCATCACGACATGCGGATGCGGACGATCTGAGAAGAGGTGATGGCAGCATCGCGACCATGCTGATGTGTGTCGAAGAAGTAACGTTCGTTGAGAGGAACTTCGCAACTGCGGGAACGTTCCCTCCGCGGCATGCCGGTGCCGAAACACGGTAGGGGCTTTTCGACGTCCATGATCGCACAGAGGAGAAGGTGAGATGCGCATCGCGCAGGTAGCTCCGTTGACGGAGGCTGTTCCACCCAAGCTGTATGGCGGCACCGAGCGGGTGGTGCATTGGTTGACGGAAGAGCTGGTTGCCCTCGGACATGACGTGACGTTGTTCGCCAGCGGCGACTCGCAGACGTCGGCAAAGCTCGACGCATTATGGCCGCGGGCGCTTCGCCTCGACGGGTCCGTGCGCGATCCCAACGCGCTGCACATGGTGCTGCTGGAGCAGGTGCGGCAGAAATGTGACGACGAGGAGTTCGACTTCCTCCACTTCCATCTCGATTATTATCCGTGGTCGCTGTTCTACCGGCAGCCGACGCCGTTCCTCACCACGCTGCACGGCCGGCTCGATCTGCCGGAGCATCAGCCGGTGTTCAACACCTTCTCCAAGATGCCGGTGATCTCGATCTCGAACGCGCAGCGGCGCCCGGTGCCGCAGGCGAACTGGGTAAAGACAATCCACCATGGCCTGCCGGAGAATCTGCTGACGCCGAGATCCGCGAAGCAGGAATATCTCGCGGTGCTCGGCCGCATCGCGCCCGAGAAGGGCGTTGACCGCGCCATCAAGATCGCAACCCATTGCGGCATTCCGCTGAAGATCGCGGCCAAGGTGGATCGCGCCGATCGGGATTATTATGACGAGCTGATCAAGCCGATGATCGAGAACAATCCGCTGGTGGAATTCATCGGCGAGATCAGCGATCACGAGAAATCGGACTTCCTCAGCGGCGCGCTCGGACTGCTGCTGCCGATCGACTGGCCGGAGCCGTTTGGCCTGGTGATGATCGAAGCGATGGCCTGCGGCACGCCGGTCGTCGCCTTCAACCGCGGCTCGGTGCCGGAGATCATCGACGAGGGCCTGACCGGCTTCGTGGTCGAGGATATCCTCAGTGCCGCCGGCGTCGTCAACCGCCTGCCGGAACTGAGCCGCGCCGCGATCCGCAAGCAGTTCGAAACGCGCTTCACGGCACGGCGGATGGCGCTGGATTACCTCGCAGCCTATCGCAGCCTGACCGAAGCGCAGGCGCCGCGGATCAAGCTGGTCAGCAGCGCGGAGTAAAGATTCTGCACCGCCGCCAGTCGAAATGCCCTCTCCCCTTGTGGGAGAGGGCTGCGCGAACAAAGCGGCATAGTCGCTCGGGTGAGGGGTTGCTTCCGCGTCGCAGAGAGTCTCCGCGGAAGCAGACCCCTCATCCGGCGCTTCGCGCCACCTTCTCCCACAAGGGGAGAAGGAAGAAGTCAAGGTGCCCTACACCACCACCGCCGGCTTCGGCTCGACGATCTCGAACATCCGCGGGAATTCGTCCATCAGGCCCATCAGCTCGGCGAGCTTCATCGGATTGCCGGCGAGTTTGACCTTCCCAGCCGCGACCGCTTCCGGAAAGCTCGTCAGCTTCGCGATCACCTCGTCGAGCGTCGCGCGCGCCAGTGTGAAGCTGGCATCGGCGCTTTCCGCCTGCACGCCCTCGCTATAGGTGAGCGCGGAATTCTCCAGGTTCAGCACGAACGTCTCGCCGGTATCCGAAAAGCGCCAGTTCAGCACGATGTGCTTTCCTTCCGCCTTCGGTCCATGGAGGCGAATGCCGAGCACGTCCCAGAGCTGCTCGGTGCGCAATGCTGCCAGCGTCTCACGCGGCATCGGCGGGCGCGGCGGCGTCTTCGGCATGCCCTGGCGCAACTCCTGGGCGCCGAACAGATAGGCGTTGCGCCAGGTCGAGCTCTCGGCGGCATAGCCGAGCTGCTCCAGGGTATCGGCCAGCAGCGCGCGCGCCGCCGCATTGTCGGGCTCGGCAAAGACGAGATGGCTGAGCGCCTGCGCCACGAAGCGGAATTCGCCCTTGTCAAAATCCGCCCGCGCCCGCGCAAGGATCGCATCGGCGCCGCCCATGTACTCGACATATTTCCTGCCGGATGCCACCGGCGGCAGCGGATCGAGATTGACCGGATTGGCATCATACCAGCCGAGATATTTCTGGTAGATCGCCTTCACATTGTGCCGGATATGACCGTAATAGCCGCGGCCGTGCCAGGCGCCATCGAGGCTCTTCGGCAGTTGGATCGTCTCGGCGATCTCGGCCGCGGTCAGGCCGTGGTTCATCAGGCGGATGGTCTGGTCATGCGCGAACTTGTAGAGATCGCGTTGCTGGCGGATCATGGTGCCGATGCGCTCGCGGCCCCACACCGGCCAGTGATGCTGGCCGCACATGGCCTCCGCCTTGCCGTCCCACAGCCGCAGCGCCTCGCCCAGGTATTTTGACCAGGCCAGCGCATCGCGCACGTCGGCGCCGCGGAACGGCAGCAGATTATGGAAGTTGTGGGTGCAGTTCTCGGCGAGGTTCAGAAGCTTGTAGCGCGGCAGGAAGAAGTGCATCTCCGCCGGCGCTTCGCTGTTCGGCGCCATCTGGAATTCGAATTCGACACCGTCGATCACGCGCGTGTCGCCGGTCGCCATGATCAGGTCGGTCGGACGCAACAGCGCGACCGAGCCGGCCGCCATCGACTTGCCGAGCCCGCAATCGACCTGGCCGCGCACGCCTTTCGCGAGGAACGGGCCGAACTGGTATTGCGCCCGGCGCAACATCGCCGGTCCCGCAATGATGTTCTCGGAAACGGCATGCTCCATGAACAGGTTCGGCGCGATGATCGGCACGCGCCCGGTCGCCAACGCGTCCTCTTCCAGCACGCCGCGCGCACCGCCCCAATGATCTGTGTGGGTGTGGGTGAAGATGACGGCCGCGACCGGCCGCTGGCCGCGATGCCTGTAATAAAGGTCAAGCGCGGCCCGCGCGCCTTCGATCGAGGTGAGGGTGTCGACCACGATGACGCCGCTGTCGCCCTCGATCAGCGTCATGTTGGCAATGTCGAGCCCGCGCACCTGGTAGACACCGGGCACGACCTCGAACAGACCGTGCTGCATGTTGAGCCGCGACTGCCGCCACAGGCTCGGATTGACCGTCGGCGGCGCCTGCTCGGCGGAGAGGAAGCTGTAGGGCTCGAGGCTCCAGACCGTCCTGCCCTGCGGATGCAAAATCTTGGCGTGCTCGATGGTGCCGAGGAAGCCGCGCGCCGCGTCGTCGAAATCCCGCGTGTCGGAAAACGGCAGCGCGTTGAGCATCGCCGTTTGCTGCGCAATGACAGACGGCGTTGCGTCCTTGGGCTCGTTGCTGGTTGCGTCGGTCATTTGTGTGTCCTCCCGGCTCGTTGCGGGCATCTAACCGCATCTCGCGGTTGATTGCTATCGGAGGAGACGGGAGGAATAAAACGAGGGCCCTCTTCCCTTCTCCCCTTGTGGGAGAAGGTGGCGCGAAGCGCCGGATGAGGGGTTCTCTCCGCTCGCAAGATCGCTCGTGAGGATAGATACCCCTCACCCGGCTTCGCTATCGCGAAGCCACCCTCTCCCACAGGGGGAGAGGGTGCACTGCCCGTGCAGCAATCAGTGCATCCCGAGCAGCCGCGGCAGAAACAGCGTCAGATCGGGCCAATAGGTCACGATGACGAGGAAGCCGAGCATGGTAACGAGCCATGGCAGCACCGCCACCGCCAGATCGGTGATGCGCATTCGCGCGATCATCGAGGCGACATAGAGGTTCAAGCCGACAGGCGGATGGCAGAGGCCGACCTCCATGTTGACGTCCATGACGATGCCGAAATGCACGAGGTCGATGCCGAGCTTCTTGGCCGCCGGCGCCAGGATCGGCGCCATGATCAGGATGATCGAGTTCGGCTCCATGAAGTTGCCGGCGAGCAGCAACAGCACGTTGACGACCAGCAGGAAGCCGACCCAGCCGAGATTCTGCGCCGCGATCCAGTCGGCCAAGGTCGCCGGCAGATTCTCGTTGGACAGCACGAAGGAGAACAGCACCGCGTTGGTGACGATGTAGAGCAGCATCGCGCTGGTGTTGGCGGCGCGCAGCAGCACCCGCGGCACGTCGGCGAACTTGATCGCCTTGTAGACGAACACCGCGATGACGAAGGAGTAGACCGCGGCCATCGCCGCCGCCTCGGTCGCGGTGAACAGGCCGCTATAGATGCCGCCGATGATGATGACGACCAGCATCAGGCCCCAGATGCTCTCGCGGAAGGTGCGGACGGTCTCGCCCCAGCTCGCCTTCGGCAGCCGCGGATAGTCGCGGCTGCGCGCCAGCCACCAGGTGACGATGCAGAGCATCGTCGTCAGCATGATGCCGGGCAGAAGCCCCGCGACGAACAGCGCCCCGATCGAGGTATTGGTCGAGACCGCGTAGACGATCTTCGGGATCGACGGCAGCATCAGGATGCCGAGCGAGCCCGCGACCGTGATGATGCCGGCGCCGAAGCGCATCGGATAGCCGTGGCGGACCATCTCGGGCAGCACGATGGCGCCGATTGCAGCGACCGTCGCCACGCTCGAGCCGCACACCAGCGCGAACATCGCGCAGGCGACGATGCCGGCAAGGCCGAGGCCACCATGCCAGTGCCCGATCAGCGAGGTCGCGAAATTGATCATGCGCCGCGCGACGCCGCCATGGGTCAGGAAATTGCCGGCGAGGATGAAGAACGGGATCGCCATGATCTCGAAGCCTTCGATGCCGGTGAAGAGCTTCATCGACACGGCTTCGATCGGCACCGCGGTCAGCGTGAACAGGAACGTCATCACGGTGAGGCCGAGCGCGATCGAGACCGGAATGCCGGTCAGCATCAGCGCGATCAGCAGCGCAAACACGGTGAAGGCCCGCAACCAGTGCGGCAGCACGATAAAGCCGGTCTTCTCGCCGAGGCACAGCGCGAAGATCAGGATCGGCGCCATGATGAGGATCACGCCGAGCGGCGAGACCTTTCGCGAGGCCGCCTTGGTCGCCGCGCCGGCGGGCTGCGGATGCAGCGCCGGCGAGCCGTCGGCTTCGACACCCTCGACATGGGTCTCGTCGTGATGCGGCAGCTCGCCGGTCCAGTAATAGAACCAGGACACCTGGAGGAAGCGGAAGCACATCAGGCCCGAGCCGAGCGGGATCGCCAGATAGACGAACCACATCGGGGCTTCCAGGTCGTTGGACTGCTGCCCGGTCTTGAACATCTCGGAAACAAACGAGGCGCCGAAGGCGGCGATCATGCCGGTGAACAGCGCGCCGCACAGCAGCGAGAACAGGATCACGTGCTTGCGCGAATGTTCGGGCAGGCGGTTGACGAGCAGGTCGACGCCGACATGGATGCCGGTGCGCACGCCATAGGCCGCGCCGAACTTCGCCATCCAGATGAACATGTAGATGCAGAGCTCCTGCGCCCAGGACAGATCGAGCTCGGACAGGAAGGTGAATACGGCCATCGAGATCGCCGCGAGCCAGGTCAGCCCGTGCGCGGCGGCCCACCGCGAGAGATTGATCGATTCACCCGCGCCATAGCGGTGCACCACCGCGATGAAGATCAGGCCGGTTGCAGCCGCGATCAGCGTCGCGATCAGCCACTCTTCGAGATGGTTGAGCCCCTGGTTCAGCACGCGCAGCAAGTCAAAGTCCCCCCTATCGATGCGAAACGGTCGGGAGCGTTGACTCCCGACCGTTTGTTTTGTTGTTTTCACGGAGCGCGCGTCAGTTCATCTTGACGTCGAGTTCCTTGGCGACGAGATCGAGCACTTCCTGCCCGACCCGGCCCTTGGCCCAGGTATAAGTCGGCCGCATCGCGTCCTGCCATGCCTTGCGATCGGCGTCGCTCAGATAATGCAGCGTGGTCTTGCCCGCCTTCTTGATCTCGGCGAGCGCGTCCTCGTTCTCCTGATGCGCGATCTGGTTGGTGTAGTCGGTCGCCTCCGCCATCGCCTTGTCGAGCTGGGTGCGGATGTCGGGCGGCAGGCCGGACCAGAATTTCGAGTTGACGATGACGGCATATTGCAGATGCGCGTGATAGGACACGGTGATGTCCTTCTGCACCTCGTAGAACTTCTGCGTCAGATAGTTGGACGCGGTGTTCTCGCAGCCGTCGACCACGCCGGTCTGGAGCGCCTGATAGACTTCGGAGAACGCCATGATCTGCGGGATCGAGCCCATCAGGCGGAAATACTGGTCGGCGATCTTCGATCCGGAGATGCGGAATTTCAGGCCCTTGAAATCCTCCGGCTTCATCAGCGGACGGTTCGACGACACCATGTGGAAGCCGTTGTCCCAATAAGCGAGCCCGGTGATGCCCTTGGCTTCGAGTTTCTGGAACAGCCATTTGCCGATCGTGCCCTTCATCGCCCTCGCATAGGTCTCGTCGTCCTTGAACAGCCAGGGCAGGTCGAGCGCCTCGAATTCCTTGATGCCGAGCGGGGCGAATTTCGCGGTCGAGGGCGCGAGCATCTGCACCGAGCCGAGCTGGAGCGCCTCGATCTCCTCCTTGTCCTTGTAGAGCGAGGAGTTCGGATAGACTTCGATCTTGACCTTGCCGTCGGTGTATTTCTCGGCGAGCTCCTTGAACTTCAGCGCGCCCTTGCCCTTCGGCGTGTCGTTGGCGACGACGTGGCTGAACTTGATGACGATCGGGGCCTGAGCCTGGACGGCAGCCGGGACCACGAGAATAGAAGCGGCCGCGACTGCAAGAAGCAGCTTGCGCATGACGTAACCTCCCAACAACCTCTAAAACCGGGTTCTTTTTGTTTTCCGATTTCAGTAGTGGCAGCAATCCGCTACCCGAACAACTAGACCTAAGCCCAATTTGCCGCAGCCAAGCTATCTTGATGGCCGTTGCAGACGCAACCCGGGACCCGCGCCCGCCCAGGGAGCGAGCGCTTATGTCGCATCGCGGTCGTGCAATTAACCTTTGCGCTGGGCGATCATGAACAGCCGGCGGAACGGGAAAAGCGTCTGTCCCGCCGCGTTCTTCGGATAGGCTTTTGCCACCCGCTCACCATAGGCGGCTTCGAAAGCGACCTTCTCGTCGCCCTGCAAGACGTCGAGATAGCGCGTCAGCCAGGTGCCCTTGGTCCATTCCTTGACGGGGTTCTCGCCTTCGAGAACCTGGAGATATTCGGTTTCCCAGATGTCGATATTGGACGACATCGGCGCAAGCAGATCGTGATAGAAGGCCGGCCCCTCGACCGGCGGCGGCGTCACGAGATGCTCGACCTTGGACCGCCAGGGGCCATTCAGGGCGGTCTCGCCGATCAGCACATGCGACGGCGCCAGAAAGTTGAGCGGCATTTGCACCGCAAGCATGCCGCCGGGCGCGACCTTCTCCATCACCGACGGGAAGAGTGCCGTATGATTGGGCAGCCAGTGCAGTGCGGCATTGGAATAGATCAAATCGTAGGGCTTGGCCGGGCGCCACTGGCCGAGGTCTTCATGCGACCATTGCACCTCCGGCGCCGCCTTGCGCCCGGCTGCAACCATTTCGGCCGAACCCTCGACGCCGGTCACCACAGCCTCCGGCCAGCGCTCGCTGATCAGTTTTGTCACGTTGCCGGCGCCGGCGCCGAGATCGGCGATCTCGCGCGGGGCGAAATCCGGAATCCGCATCAACAGGTCGACCGCGGGTCGGAGCCGGTGGCCGGAGAATTTCAGATATTGCTGCGGATCCCAGACCATCGCTCAACGCCTTTTCTTTTTTCGTATTTCCTTCGCCGAGGCTCTTGGTTACCACTGCTTGTCCCCATCGGGCAAATCACGCCGAGGGGGACAGGGCAGGAAACGAACAGCAATAAGAACCAACCAAGAGAGCGTGTGACCATGGACCTCGGGCTGAAATCGAAAACCGCTGTCGTCACCGGAGCGAGCATCGGCATCGGCCGCGCCATCGCCAAGGGCCTCGCCGCCGAAGGCGTGCGTGTCGTCGGCGTGGCGCGGCGCACCGACCTGCTGGCCGAGCTGGTGAACGAGGTCGGCGGCGGGCTGATCACGCCGTTCGAGCAGGACGTGATGGCGAAAGACGCGGCCGAGCAGATCGCGGCCTTTGCGCTCAAAGAGCTCGGCCATGTCGACATCCTCATCAACAATGCCGGCGGCAGCCGCCCCCTTCCCGTCGATGCGCCCGACAGCAACTGGGACGAGGCGATCGCGCTGAATTTCACCAGCTATCGCCGTATCGCGCATGCGCTGCTGCCGCAGATGATCGAACGCAAATGGGGCCGCATCGTCAACATCACCGGCAAGTCCGAGCCGGAAGGCCTCAACGCCGCGTTCGCAGCGAAAGCCGCCGTGCACGCCTGGGCCAAAGGCCTGTCGCGCGAGATCGGCGAGCACGGCATCACCATCAACTGCATCCCACCCGGCCGCATCATGAGCGAACAGATCCGCCGCAACTACCCGCCGGACTATCGCGAGCGTTTTGCCGAGGAAGAAATCCCGGTCGGCTATTGGGGCGAGCCGGAAGACCTCGCCGCCCTCGCGGTGTTTCTGGCCTCACCGGTGGCGCGCTACATCACGGGGACGGTGATCCCGGTGGACGGGGGGTTGCGGCGGTATCAGTTCTGAGCGCCGAGAATAGATGTCGCCCGACGCCTGGTGCGCCCCCTCGCCCAGCTCTTGCGGGCAGGGCCATCGCATATGACGTCGGCCGGCTGCCGGACAAGCTTGGCCTGCATGGTTCGAGACACCCGCTTTGGCGGGCTCCTCACCATGAGGGTCCGATATATCGCCACAAAACGTGACTCATCCTGAGGGCCCGCTGCAGGCGGGCGTCTCGAAGGATGGGCCGCAGACGAGCTTCTGGCCACGTTTCTTCATATGCGATTGGCTGGCGATTGCAGGGAGAAGCCTCTACTCGATCACCTCGTCGGCCAGGGTCACAATGCGATCCGGCACGGTGACCCCGAGAGACCTCGCGGTCTTGAGATTGAGCACCATGACGAACTTGCTCGCCTGCTCGATCGGGAGGTCCGCCGGCTTCGCGCCGTTGAGAATCTTGGCGGCATAAATGCCGGCACGGCGGAAGTCGTCGATCAGGTCGGCCGAATAGGACATCAGCAAGCCGGCCCGTCCGCACTCGGGATAGGTGCCAACCGTAGGCTTGCCCGGAGCCGTCACCAACGGCAGGACACGAGCCATGTTGTTGTAAAGCAATGGCTCGCCCGAAACATAGAGCGCGCCGACGCCATCCCTTGCGCTCGCCGCCACCGCGCCTTCGATGTCGTCGAGGCGGGCCGAGCGGATGACGCACGATCTCGAAACCGAATTGGCCAGCGACGCTTTGCAGCGCGCTGAGTTCGGCTGTAGCCAAGATCGACGGCGTACCGATGAAACCGAGCCGCTTCAGGTCCGGCACGAGCTCCTTGAACAGGCTCATCCGCTTTTGAGTGAGGGCCTCCTCGCCGCCGATGGCGTTCATCACATTTCCGGTGGCATGGCCGCCCGGATGGACATAGCTCTCCGCAAAGCCCGCCTTGATCGGGTCCGCGGCATAGGATGTGAAGATCAGAGGCATCTCCGGCAACGCCTTGTGCGCGACCGGCGCCGCCGCCGCGGAAGCGATGATGATACGCGGATGCAATGCACCGAGCTCGAGGGCAAGCCCCGGCAGGCGATCGAGCACGCCGTCCGCGTAGCGCAATGCAAATGCGTAATGGACACCTTCCGTGAGACCCGCCTCGCGCATCCCTTTGCGGATAGCGACGATCCTGTCGTTTGCGAGCCGGACTGGCCCAGGCACCAGCACCGCAACAAGCGGCAATTCCTTTTGAGCGCGCGCCGCGAGAGGTGACGCCAGCGCGCCACCTAGAATTCCGAGAAGCTCGCGCCGCCGCATGTCCGCCCCCAGGCCCAATGAGCCGCATCCTACCGAATTACGCGAATTACGGTGACAGTGCACTTAATCAACCCGGACCAAAGAGCCACGAGCGCGAAACCAGTAAATAAGTGCACTGTCACCGTAACCCTGAAGCGGCACTCAGCGCCGAACCTGCTTCACCTCCAGACGCGGCTATCGCGCGTTCATGAGCAGACTTCCTGGCCTTGTGCCCCAATCACGGCCATGATCGCATCGTGCCGGTGTTTTGCCCGACGAGTCAACGTCGGGGCAGGGAATGTCGTCGGGGCGAGGCTCGAAAAGCCCTTGCCGATCAAGCACTCTCCTACTGTGCATGGGGTTGTTTCGACGTTTTGTCTTGGGACGAGCAGCGCAGCACCTCACTCCGCCTGCAAGATCTCCGCAATCGCCGCCCCCGCCGCGATGGTGCCGAGCCTGCCGCCGACGTCGCGCGTCGCCCTGCCCTCGCCGATCGCCCTCGCCACCGCGGCCTCGATCGCGCGCGCGGCCTCCTCGTAGCGGACCGCGCCGTTCTTCTCGCCGTGCCAGGCGAGCAGCAGGGCCGTCGACAGGATCAGCGACACCGGATTGGCGACGTCCTGTCCCGCGATGTCGGGCGCCGAGCCGTGCGCGGCCTGCGCCATGGCGTAGCGGTCGCCGACATTGAGCGAGCCGCCGAGGCCGAGGCTGCCGGAGAGTTCGGCGGTGAGATCGGACAGGATGTCGCCGAACATGTTGGTGGCGACGATGACGTCGAAGCGACCGGGGTTGCGCACCACATGCGCCATCATGGCATCGACCAGGATGTCGTCGACGCTGAGGCCGGGATAGGCCTTCGCCGCCGCGCGGCAGATGTCCAGAAACATGCCGTCGCCGATCTTGAGCACATTGGCCTTGTGCACGATGGTGAGATGCTTGCGCCGCTTCATTGCCAATCGACAGGCGGCGTGCGCGATGCGCTCGCAGCACAGCCGCGTGATCCGGCGCAGCGAGATCACGACATCCGGCGTGACCAGCATCTCGCCATTGCCCTGCTCCATGTTGCGATCGGCGTAGAAGCCTTCGGTGTTCTCGCGCACCACGACGAGGTCGAAATCGCCGAGCCGGCCGGGCCGCCCCGCGTAGGTCCGCGCGGGCCTGACATTGGCGTAGAGATCGAGGCTCTTGCGAAAGTGCCGCGACGGATTGATCTCGCCATGCGCCTCGTCCTTGAAGTCGAAGGTCGCGGTCGGGCCCAGGATCAGGCCATCGGCGGCGCGGACGATGTCGAGCAGTTCTGGACGCACCGTCGTGCCGAACTGCTTGAGGCTCGCATGGCCGACCGCATGCTCCTCCAGCCGCAGATTGAGCTGGAAGCGCTCGGACGCCGCCCGCAGCACGCCCGATGTCGCGGTCGTGATCTCCGGCCCGATGCCGTCCCCCGGCAGAACGACGATTTGCATGGTGATCCCCCAAGATTGCAGCCTCTGGCGCGATCATACGCCAGCGCGCAGGCTGATCGCCCGACCTCCGCGCATACAAAGCATGCATGCATGAGCCTGTGGAAGCAGCCTTCGGCGTAGTACATGCCAAAAGTCCCCCTCGAGCCACGCCGCCGGAGAAAGCGCAGGCAATGACAATCACGTTACCTGCCGCCGACCAGGGCGTTGCCGATGGCCTGCCGGACGAGCGCCGGCGCTGGGCGATTGCCGCGATCTTCACCGCGCTGGCGATGGCCTCGCTCGACACCGCGATCGCCAACATCGCCCTGCCCGCCATCGCCGCCGATCTGCATGTCAGCCCGGAGCAGTCGGTCTGGGTGGTGAACGTCTATCAGATCGCGCTGGTGGCGACGCTGTTGCCGCTCGGAGCCCTTGGTGAAATCGTCGGGCACCAGCGCATCTATCTCGGCGGCCTCGTGCTGTTCACCATCGCCTCGCTGCTCTGCGCGGTAGCCTGGTCGCTGGATAGCCTCTTGTTCGCGCGCACGCTGCAAGGCTTAGGGGCCAGCGGCATCATGAGCGTCAACACTGCGCTGGTGCGCTTCGTCTATCCCGGCCGGATGCAGGGCCGCGGTTTTGGTCACAACGCGATGGTGGTCGCAACTGCCTTCACCTTCGGCCCGTCGATTGCCTCGGCCATCCTCGCGATCGGCCCGTGGCCATGGCTGTTCGCCGTCAACATTCCCTTCGGCCTCGTTGCGATCGGCATCGGCTTTGCGATGCTGCCGAAGACGCCGAAGGCGGATCACGGCTTTGACTTCATCGGCGCCGCCCTCGCCTCGGCCTGTCTCGGCCTGTTCATCACGGGGATCGGCAGCGCCGCGCATAATCTGTCGCCGGTGCTCGTGGCGGTCGAGCTGGTCGCTGCTCTCGCGCTCGGCTTCATCCTGACCCGCCGCCATGCCGACCATCCTGCGCCGATGCTGCCGATCGACCTGTTCGCCCGGCCAATGTTCGCGCTGTCGGCGGCGACCGCAGTCTGCTCCTTCGTCGTGCAGGGCCTCGCCTTCGTCTCGCTGCCGTTCTATTTCGAGGACGTGCTCGGCCGCTCGCAGGTCGAGACCGGCTTCTTCATGACGCCGTGGCCGCTGGTGGTCGGCATCATGGCGCCGATCGCCGGGCGTCTGTCTGACCGCCACGCCGTCGGCCTGCTCGGCGGCATCGGGCTCGTGCTGCTTGGCATCGGCATGGCGCTGCTCGCTTTGCTCCCGGCCAATCCGGCCATCCCCGACATCATCTGGCGGATGGCGATCTGCGGCATGGGTTTTGGCTTCTTCCAGGCGCCCAACATGAAGGCGGTGATGGGAAGCGCCCCGCCGCATCGCAGCGGCAGCGCCTCGGGCATCGTGGCCACTGCGCGCCTGACGGGACAGACGACCGGCGCGGCCCTGGCCGCGGCCTGCTTCGCCATGGTCGGCCACAACGGCGCCACCGTCGCGCTGGCGCTCGGCGCGGGCTTTGCCGCACTCGGCAGCGTGATGAGCTTTTTGCGGCTGGCGGTGAAGTAGGATCGTCAGGCGAGGTGCCGGGCCGCCGTCACGTCAACGGACGCCGCCGGCATCACCGTCTCATCATCGAGCGCCGCAAGGCGCGCATCGATGGCGTCGATGACCTTGCGGGAGAACGGCCCAAGATGCGCATAGGCCGCGATCATCTGCACCGCGATGCGCGCCGATGAGGTGTCGCGCTTGGCGCAGTTCATGAAGGTCTGCCAGAGCGGCCCACGCGCCTCCGGAATGGCCGTGACCACCTTGTGCACGGTCTCCATCGCGCCGACCCTTGAGCGAATGTCGCCTTCGGCGAGCTCACGGCGTTGCCGCGAACGGTCGAGCAGCGCCATCAACTTGTCGACGCGGCTCGCATAGGCTTGCGGGCTGTAGACGCGCTCCAGCACCGTCTTGTAGTCCGTCAAGATATCGCGCAGCGGACGGACCGGATCGAAATTGATCCCGCCGGTGCACTGGTCGCCGCCCGTCGTCGATGCCAGATCGTGGTCAGCATGCAGCCGGCCCTCCTTGGCGAGGCGCCGCGTCAGCTGCGTGTTCGGCAACGCATAGAGCAAGCCGACCATGGCGACCGGGATGGCGGCCTCCTCGATGAAATCGATCATCGCCTCCGCCATCGAGACCTTCTCGCTGTCGAAGCCCACGATGAAGCCCGCAGTGACGAGCATGCCGGCGCCGTAGATCTTGTGGATGCTCTCGGCAATGTTGCGCCGCGTGTTCTGCTTCTTCCGCATCGCGACCAGGGTTGCGGGATCCGGACTTTCGATGCCGACGAAGATGCCAAAGAAATTGGCCGCACCCATCAGCTCCAGAAGCTCGGAATCGTCGGCGAGATTGACCGAGGCCTCGGTGGACAATTCGAAGGGATAGCCATGGGCACGCTGCCATTCGGCAAGCCGGGGCAGGAACTGCCGCAGCGATTTCTTGTTGCCGATGAAATTGTCGTCGACGAAGTCGAGATGACCGCGATAGCCCATCTCATAGAGCCGCTCGAGCTCGACCAACATCTGCTCATTCGTCTTGGTGCGCGGCACGCGTCCGTACAGCTCGATGATGTCGCAGAATTCGCAGGTGAACGGACAGCCGCGCGAATATTGCACACCGAGATAGAGATAGTCCTCGAACTTGAGCAGGTCGAACCGCGGCACCGGCGTCCTGGTGACGTCGGCCTGGAATTTCGGCGCGGTGAAGACGCCGGAGCGCGCACCGCTGTCCCAGGCCGCGATGAAGTCGTCGATGACACCCTCGGCCTCACCGAGCACCTGAAAGTCGGCCCGCTCATAGATGTGGGGACTGGACGTCGGGTCGGGACCGCCGACCACCACCGGCTTGCCCGCCGCGCGGCACTTTTCGATCAGGTGCAACGTATCGGTCTGTTGCGGCAGCATTCCGCCGGTGAAGACGACGTCGGCCCAGTCGAGATCGCCGTCACCGAAAGCTTGCGTATTGCGGTCGATCAGACGGATCGTCCAGCTCTCCGGCAACATCGCCGCGACGGTGATCAGGCCCAACGGCGCCGCGGGACGCCGCACACCCATCAGCTTGCAGGACTCGCCAAAGCTCCAGAACGATTCCGCCGTGAACAGCGGATAGAGCATCAGCACGTTGCAGGGGCTCGGCACCGTCATGGAACTCCTTCTGCCTTGCCACAGTGTATCAAAGTGTCGTCATCTTGCACCCCGGCAAAAGGGACAAACTGTCGCTCGCCCTTGGAGTCCAGACGTCGCCGCAGGCCGCGCCATTGGCGTTCAGGGAGATGGCCCGAGCCGCCACATTCCCAACGCGCGCACAACACCGCCCGATCGATAATCTTCCCGCGACCGCGGAAATCTTCGTGGCCACCCCGCAGACTCTTGATTTGAACAGTTTCAGTTTGCCGGACACATTGCGCCCCTGAGTCCATTCGGTGGATTGGGCCAATCAGGGGACTTGCGATGGCAAACCTAACAATCAACGGAAAAACCTTCACGCTCGATGTCGAGCCGGATACCCCGCTGCTCTGGGCGATCCGCGAGAATGCCGGCTTGACCGGAACCAAATATGGCTGCGGCATTGCACAATGCGGCGCCTGCACGGTTCACATGGACGGCGCCGCCACCCGCTCCTGCGGCATCTCGGTCGCCGAGGCCGCGGGCAAGAAGATCACCACGATCGAAGGGCTCGCCTCCGGCGCCACGCTGCACAAGGTGCAGGAAGCCTGGATTGCGCAAGATGTTCCGCAATGCGGCTATTGCCAGAGCGGAATGATCATGGCGGTCGCGGCGCTCCTCAACGACAACCCGAAACCGACCGACGCCGATATCGACGAGGCCATCACCAATATCTGCCGCTGCGGCACCTTCCAGCAGGTGCGCGAGGCGATCCACACGATCGCAAGCGCGTAAGGAGCGGCCAACATGAACAAGCACGTCTCTCCCAGGATGAATCGCCGCGCCTTCGTCATCGGCAGCGCCACGCTCGGCGCCGGCCTCGCCATCGGCCTCGACATCCCCTTCGGCGGCCCCGCCGTGGTACGCGCGGCCGACGGCTCGCCCGAAATCAATGCCTGGGTCGTGGTCAGGCCCGACGACACCGTGGTGATCCGCATCGCGCGTTCGGAGATGGGCCAGGGCACGCTGACGGGTCTTGCCCAGCTTGTCGCCGAGGAGCTTGAGTGCGACTGGACCAAGGTCACCACCGAGTTCCCCTCGCCCGGCCAGAACGTCGCCCGCAAGCGCGTCTGGGGCGAGTACTCGACTGGCGGCAGCCGCGGCATCCGCACCTCGCAGGACTATGTGCGCAAAGGCGGCGCCACCGCGCGCGCGATGCTGATCCAGGCCGCAGCCAACGAATGGAAAGTGCCGGCCTCCGAATGCACGGCCGCCAACAGCGTCATCACCCATACGGCGTCAAGCAAGACCACGACCTATGGCAAGGTCGCCGAAGCCGCGGCCAAGCTGACGCCGCCGGCCGACGTCAAGCTGAAGGATCCCAAGGACTGGAAGCTGATCGGCAAGGGCGTGAAGCGGCTGGACACGCCGGACAAGGTCACCGGCACCACCGTTTACGGCATCGACGTCAAGCTGCCCGGCATGCTCAACGCCGCGATCAAGGATTGCCCGGTCACCGGTGGCAAGCTGAAGAGCTACGACGAGGCCAAGATCGCCGGCGTGAAGGGCGTCAAGAAAGTGGTGAAGGTCGGCGACACCGCGGTCGCGGTCGTGGCCGATACCTTCTGGCACGCCAAGAGCGCGCTCGATGCGCTGCCGATCGTCTGGGACGAAGGCGAGAATGCAAAAGTCTCAAGCGCCTCGATTGCTAAATGGCTGTCGGAAGGCCTCGACGGCGGTCCGGCCTATGTCGGCAACTCGAATGGCGACGCCAAGGCTGCGCTCGCAGGCGCGGCGAAGACGATCGAGGCCGTCTACAGCTACCCGTACCAGAACCACGCCACCATGGAGCCGCTGAACGCCACTGCGCTCTACACCGCCGACATGTGCGAGGTCTGGTGCGGCACGCAGAATGGCGAAGCAGCCTTCGCTGCGGTCCTGGAAGCCTCGGAGTTGGCGGCCGACAAATGCGACGTGCACAAGCTGATGCTGGGCGGCGGCTTCGGCCGGCGCGGCCAGACCGACTATGTCCGTCAGGCGGTGCTGATCGCCAAGGAGATGCCGGGCACGCCGATCAAGCTGCTATGGACGCGCGAGGAGGACATGACGCACGGCCGCTATCATCCGGTCACCCAGTGCAAGATGACGGCGGGCTTCGATGCGAACGACAATCTGACCGCGTTGCACATGCGAATCTCCGGCCAGTCGATCCTGGCCAGCCTTCGACCGGATGCCATGGTCAACGGGATGGATCCGGCGACCTTCCAGGGTCTCGCGCCCAAGGGCGATGCTTCGTTCGGCTACTCGGTGCCAAATCTCCTGATCGATCATTCGATGCGCAACCCGCATATCAACCCGGGCTTCTGGCGCGGCGTGAACGTCAATCACAATGCGCTCTATGTCGAATGCTTCATGGATGAACTGGCTCATGCGGTGAAACAGGACCCGCTCGAGTTCCGGCGCAAGCTGATGAAGGACCATCCGAAGAATCTCGCGGTGCTCGACGCTGTCGCGGAGAAGGTCGGATGGGGCCAGCCGGCCCCGGAGGGCGTGTATCGTGGTCTCGCTCATTTCATGGGATTCGGCAGCTATGTTGCGGCGGCCGCCGAAATCTCGGTGACAGACGGCACCAAGATCAAGGTCCACCGCATCATCGCGGCCACCGACCCCGGTTATGCCGTCAACCCGGCGCAGATCGACCGCCAGATTGCTGGCTCCTTTGTCTACGGGCTGACGGGGCTGTTCCTTGGCGGCTGCACAGTGAAGGACGGTGCCATCGAGCAGACCAACTTCGACACCTACGATTCCATGCGTATAGCGGCGATGCCGAAAGTGGAGTCGATCGTGATGCCAAGCGGCGGCTTCTGGGGCGGTGTCGGCGAGCCGACCATCTGCGTCGCCGGACCTGCTGTGCTCAACGCCTACTTTGCGGCAACGGGCAAGCGCATCCGCGCGGTGCCGCTGCGCGACCAGAACATCACCTTCGCTTAGAATATGCGGCGGCGGCCATTACGGCCGCCGCGGCCTTTTGCCTGGATGATCCTGATGACCACGCGCCCGCTGACACGGCGGACTGCCGTGTTCGGCCTCACCGCGGCGGCCGCGACATTGGCGCGGCCACAGGTCTTGCGCGCGCAATCTTCAGGCCGTGTCGTCGTGGTCGGCGGCGGCTTCGGTGGCGCAGCGTGTGCCCGGGCGCTGAAGCGTGCACAGGACAGCTTGCAGGTCATCCTGATCGAACCCAATGCGGTTTTCACCTCCTGCCCCTTCAGCAACGAAGTGATCGCGGGCCTGCGCGACATCGAAGCGCAGCGGTTTGACTACGACAAGATCGCCGCCGAGGGCGTCACCGTGATCGGCCAGGCCGTGACCACAATCGCGCCGCAGCAGCGCAGCGTCATGACGGCCGATGGGGTTGCGCTGCCCTATGACCGCCTCGTGCTGTCACCCGGCATCGACTTCCACTTTGACGCTCTTCCCGGCTACGATGAGGCCACATCGGAAAAGATGCCGCACGCCTGGAAGGCCGGCGCGCAGACGCTGTTGCTCCGCCGGCAGCTGGAAGCGATGTCGGATGGCGGCACGGTCGCCATTGCGATCCCCGCCAATCCCTCACGTTGCCCGCCCGCGCCTTACGAGCGCGCCAGCCTGATCGCGCATTATCTGAAGACGAAGAAGCCGCGCTCGAAAGTCTTGATCCTCGATGCCAAGGACAATTTTTCGCAGCAGCGATTGTTCGAGAAGGCGTGGAAGGAACTCTACGGCGACATGATCGAGCGCGTGGCGCTGTCGCAAGGCGGCCGCGTCACCTCGGTCGATCCGTCGACGAGAACCATCATCACCGAGTTCGGCAACTATACTCCCGATGTCGCCAACGTCATTCCGCCGCAGCGGGCCGGGCATATCGCCGAGATTGCGGGTGCAACGGATGCGACGGGCTGGTGCCCGATCGATCCCGTCAGCTTCGAGTCCAAGCTCATTTCGAACCTCCATGTCATCGGCGACGCCTGCCTCGGCGGCGGCATTCCCAAATCGGCCTCGGCCGCGAGTGCGCAAGGCAAGGCTTGCGCGGCAGCGATCGTCAACCTGCTCGCGGGCCGTGCGCCGGAAACACCGCGCCTGACCGGCGTCTGCTACAACACGGTCGCACCCGGTTACGGCTTTTCGCTGGCCGGCAACTACCAGCCCAAGGGCGACATCTTCACTGAAGTGGAAGGCGGCGCGACGAGCCCGGTCGATGCGCCGCGCGAGCTGCGTGCCCGCGAGGCGGAAGAGGCGGAGCGCTGGTTTCAAACCATCACGGCGGACACCTTTGGCTAGATCATCCCTCCATACCGCAGCGCTGATCGCCGCCGGCCTTGGCTTGGCTTGCGGAGCAGGAGCTGAAGAGCTCGTGCCCTACAAAATCATCGGAGACACCATCCCCGAGCCACTCACAGGCACGCCGGGCGATCCCGCGCATGGACGCGAGTTGGTGCTGGCGCGCACGACGACCTGTATCCTCTGTCATTCCGGTCCGTTCCCGGAGGTGCGGTTCCAGGGTGACCTGGCGCCCGATCTCACCGGCACCGGGAACTGGTGGTCGGCGGGCCAGTTGCGGCTTCGGCTGGTCGATGCCTCGCGCTTCAATCCGGAGACCATCATGCCATCCTATTACCGTGATGACGGGTTCGTCCGCGTGGGACGCAATTATGTCGGCAAGCCGATCTTGTCGGCCGCAGAGATCGAGGACATCGTGGCCTATCTTGCAACGCTTCGGGACTAGGACTGTTCATGCCGACGACACGACGACAATTCTTGGGCATCGCCGGCGGCATCACCGTCGCGGGAACGATCCCCATTGTCACGCTGCGGCCGCTGGAGGCGACGCCTGCGATGCTCAACACCGCGATCCGCAACGTCGTCGGCGAAGCGCAGTTGCGCATCGGCAAGGTCAAGATCGACATTCCGCCGCTGGTCGAGAACGGCAATACGGTGCCGATGACGGTGAGCGTCGCGAGCCCGATGACCGCTGATGATTACGTCAAGAGCATCCACGTCTTCAACGAGAAGAACCCGCAACCGAACATCGGTAATTTCTATCTGAACCCCTCCTCCGGCCGGGCCCAGATCTCGACGCGGATCCGGCTCGCCGACACCCAGAAGGTGGTCGCGATCGCCCGGCTCTCCGACGACAGCTTCTGGCAGGTCGCGACGGAGGTCGTCGTGACGCTGGCCGCCTGCACCGAGGAGGTGAACTGATGGCCGCCCTCATCAACGTTCCAACCAAAGCCAAACGCGGCGACGTCATCGAGATCCGCACGCTGACCTCGCACATCATGGAGACCGGCTTCCGCCGCACCATGGGCGGCGCGCTGGTGCCGCGCGACATCATCACGACCTTTACCTGCCGCTACAACGGCACCGAGATCTTTCGCGCCGATCTGTTTCCGGCGATCGCGGCCAATCCTTATTTGTCCTTCTTCACGGTCGCGAAGGAGAGCGGCAAGTTCGAGTTCGAATGGATCGGCGACAACGGCTATTCGTCCACCGCATCGGCATCGATCACGGTCGAATGAATATTGGGCGCGCGATAGCCGCGGCGGCATTTCTTGCAACCGCCCCTGCCCTGTTTGCCGGCGAGATCCCGCCCGAGGCGCGCCGCTCCGGCTATTCCTTCATGGGCCTCGACACGCGCGCCATGCAGGATGACGACACGTCCAATCCTGGCATGCTGTTCGTGCTCGACGGCGAGGCGCTGTGGAGGAAGAAAACAGGCAGTGCTGACAAGGCCTGCGCGGACTGCCATGGCGATGCACGCAACAGCATGAAGGGTGTCGCGGCGCGCTATCCCGCTTTTGACAAGACGGAGGGGCGTCCCGTCACGCTCGACCAACGCATCAACCTCTGTCGCGCCAATCACCAGCAAGCCGAGCCGCTCTCCTATGAGAGCCGAGACCTGCTGGCACTGTCCGCCTTCGTCGCGCATCAATCGCGCGGCGTCGCGATCACCGCGGGAGACGATCCGCAAGCAAAGCCTTTCGTCGAGCAGGGCCGCGCGCTGTTCATGCAGCGCGAGGGCCAGCTCAATCTCGCCTGCACCAATTGTCATGACGACAATTTCGACAAGCGTCTCGCTGGATCGCCGATCACACAGGCACAACCGACCGGCTATCCGCTCTACCGCCTCGAGTGGCAGACGCTGGGGTCGCTCGAGCGTCGGCTGCGAAGTTGCATGACCGGTGTCCGCGCCCAGGCCTATGACTATGGCGCACCCGAGCTGGTCGCGCTCGAGCTCTATCTGATGTCGCGGGCGCGCGGCCTGCCAATGGAAACGCCGGCCGTGCGGCCATAATCCGCATCCCAAGATTGGGACTAGGCACGCGCCGCGCGGACGCTACTATCCCCTCCAAACAAAACGAGTCACAGGGAGGGATACAATGGCTGACCACACCATTTCGCGCCGCACGCTTCTGAAAGGGACCGCCGCAGCCGGCGCGCTCAGCCTCACCGGGGTGCCGGCGCGCGCCGAGGTCAACTGGAAGAAATATGCAGGGACCAAGCTGGAGGTAATCCTCGCCAAGGGCCCGCGCGGCGACAATCTGCAAAAATACGTCAAGGAGTTCACCGAGCTCACGGGCATCCAGGTCGAGTCCGAGCAGATCCCGGAGCAGCAGCAGCGCCAGAAGGTCGTGATCGAGCTGACGTCGGGACGGCCGAGCTTCGACGTCGTCCATCTCAGCTATCATGTGCAGAAGCGTCAGTTCGAGAAGGCCGGCTGGCTCGCCGACATGACGCCCTACATGAAGGACCCGACGCTGACCGCGCCCGATCTCGTCGAGAGCGACTTCTCGGCTGCCGGCCTGCAATACGCCAAGAACGACAAGGGCCAGATGCTGTCGCTGCCCTGGTCGGTCGACTATTTCATCCTCTACTACAACAAGGAGCTGTTCCAGAAGAAGGGCGTCGCGGTCCCGAAGACCCTCGATGAGATGGTCGCGGCTGCCGAGAAGCTGACCGATCCGAAGGACGGCACATTCGGCTTCGTCGGCCGCGGCCTGCGCAACGCCAACATGACGCTGTGGACCAACTTCTTCCTCAACTATGGTGGCGAATTCCTCGATGCCAAGGGCAACATCCTGACCGATGGACCGGAGGCCGTTGCTGCGACCAAGCTGTATCAGACCCTGCTGACGAAGGTCGCTCCACCGGGCGTCGCCGGCTTCAACTGGATGGAGTCGATGGCCTCGTTCACGCAGGGACGTTCGGCGATGTGGATCGACGGCGTCGGCTGGGCGCCGCCGCTCGAGGATCCCGCCGCCTCGCGCGTGGTCGGCAAGGTCGGCTACACCGTCGTGCCGGCCGGACCGAAGGGGCAGTATTCGGCCACCTATGGCGACGGCATCGGCATTGCCGCCGCGAGTAAGAACAAGGAGGCCGCCTACCTGCTCTGCCAATGGATCGTCTCGAAGCGGCAGGGCGCGCGGCTGTTGCAGGCCGGCGGCGGCGTGCCGTTCCGCAATTCGATCCTGAACGATCCGGAGGTGCAGAGCGGCGTGAAGATGCCCAAGGAGTGGCTGCAATCGGTGATCGATTCCGGCAAGATCAGCAAGCTCGGCCTGCCCGTGGTGATCCCGGTCGCCGAATTCCGCGACATCGTCGGTGCGGCGCTGACCGCAACCCTGTCCGGCGCCGATCCTGCTACCGAGTTGAAGAAGGCCAACGACCAGTACCGGCCGATCCTGGAGCGCAGCGAAAAAGCGTGAGTGCGTTGACACAATCTGCTCCGGCCGCGGCGCGCAGCGCGACCGCGCCGGAGAATGAGTTGCGGCCGCCGTCCTACTGGCCCTTCGTGGTGCCGGCGCTCGTCGTCGTGCTCGCAATCATCATCTTCCCCTGGGTCTTCACCATCTGGATGAGCCTGAATGAGTGGAAGGTCGGCTCGCCGACCACCTTCGTCGGCTTCTCGAACTATCTGCGGCTGACGAGCGACCCGCGCTTCATCGAGGCTGTCGGCCACACGATATTCTATACGTTGCTGTCGGTACTGCTGCCGCTGGTGCTCGGCACGCTGGCGGCCGTGGTCTTTCACCAGAAATTCGCCGGCCGCGGCTTCCTGCGCGGTATCTTCATCATGCCGATGATGGCAACGCCCGTGGCAATCGCGCTGGTCTGGACCATGATGTTCCACCCGCAGCTCGGCGTGCTGAACTATCTGCTGTCGCTGGTCGGCATTCCACCACAGCTCTGGGTGTTTCATCCCGCCACCGTCATTCCCTCGCTGGTGCTGGTCGAGACCTGGCAATGGACCCCGCTGGTCATGCTCATCGTGCTCGGCGGACTCGCCGCGATCCCGACCGAGCCCTATGAGAGCGCGCAAATCGACGGTGCCAGCTTCTGGCAGGTATTTCGTTTCATCACCCTGCCGCTGATCATGCCGTTCCTGTTCATCGCCGGCATGATCCGCATGATCGATGCGGTGAAAAGTTTTGACATCATCTTCGCGATCACGCAGGGCGGACCGGGTTCGGCGTCGGAGACGATCAACATCTACCTCTACAGCGTCGCCTTCACCTACTACGACATCGGCTACGGCTCGGCGATCGCGGTCGTGTTCTTTCTCCTCATCGTCGCACTCGCTGCCGTGATGCTCTACATGCGCCAGCGCATGGTGTGGACCGAAATCGCGAAGGGCGCATGAACCCAAGCCCAATCAACCCACGTCAGATCATCGGCAGGATCGGCCTCTGGCTCGCGGTGTTCGCCATCGTGTCGCCGGCGATCCTGTTCTTCCTCTGGATGGCCTCGCTCTCGCTCAAATTCGAGGTCGACAATGCCGCCTATCCGCCGGTGTTCATCCCCGAGCACATCGCATGGAAGAATTATGCCGACGTGCTCGCCTCCAACCGCTTCCTGACCTATTTCATCAACAGCCTGATCGTGACCGGCAGCGCAACCGCGCTGGCGCTGCTGGTCGGCGTACCCGCCGGCTACGGCATCGCGCGCATGGCCGCGCACAAATCTGCGATCGTGATCCTGATCGCCCGCATCACGCCGGGACTGTCTTACCTGATCCCGCTGTTCCTGCTGTTCCAGTGGCTCGGACTGCTCGGCACGCTGGTGCCGCAGATCATCATCCACCTCGTGGTGACGGTGCCGATCGTGATCTGGATCATGATCGGCTATTTCGAGACGACGCCGATGGAGCTTGAGGAAGCCGCTCTGATCGACGGCGCGACGCGATGGCAGGTGTTCCGGCACGTTGCGCTACCGATCGCAAAGCCCGGCATTGCGGTCGCCTTCATCCTCGCGGTGATCTTCTCCTGGAACAATTTTGTCTTCGGCATTGTGCTGGCAGGACGTGAGACGCGCACATTGCCGGTCGCCGTCTACAACATGATCTCGTTCGACCAGCTGAGCTGGGGCCCGCTGGCGGCCGCCGCGCTGATCGTGACGTTCCCGGTATTGCTGCTGACGGTGCTCGCCCAGCGGCAGATCGTCGCCGGGCTCACGGCGGGGGCCGTCAAGGGTGGATAAAAAGAAGAGGCCGGGCGACATGACATCGCCCGGCCGTTTTTGCTTTGTGGAGCCTACTCCGCGGGTGCCGCATGCATCTCCGGATGCGCGGCATAGTGCTCGCTGGCGCCGAGCTTGCTGGCCGCGAACAGGCCAGCCGCCATCACGGCATAGGCGAAGGCGACCGCCGGCGTCACGCCAAAGCCGCCGCCGATGCCGACGGCTTCACCGTGCATGAAGCCGAAATAGGTCAGGACCGCACCGACCAGTGCGAAGGCTGATGCCTTTTCGAAGTCCCGCTCGATGATGAAGACGCCGATCGCGCCCAGGATCAGGCCGCCCAGGATGGAACCACCGCCCATGACTTCGAGGCCGTGATAGAACACACCCTGCTGCGGCAGTGCGGCGATCGCTGCGGTCTTGACCGCATCGGCCTTGTCGGCGGCCATGCCGCCGACCGTTGCCGCCGCATTCATCGTCGAGCCCAGCATCGTGTCGATCTGGAGCTTGGCCCAGGCGGCAAGATGCGGTGTGAAGGCCAGCGCCACCGCGGGCGCGTGCTTCGCCGGCGTGGTCTGGAAGGCCTGCGCGGTCATCAGCATGCCGATATAGAGCAGGATCGGCGATATCGCGACGACAGGCACCAGCGCCAGCAGCACCGAGATGACGCCGAACCAGGACAGAACCACCACCATGATGCCGGTCGCTGCCGAATAGCCAATCCGGCCGCCCATCGCTTTCCAGCCGGGATGACCGATATAGACCGCGTTGATGAAGGGATTGCCCATCAGGCAACCGATCAGGCTGACGACGCCATCGGCGGTCAGCACCCGGGTGGTCGGATATTCGTCGCCGGCAGCTTCCGCGCTCTCGACGTTGTCCATGGCCTCGACGAGGTCATAGATGCCGAAGGGAATCGCAGTCACCAGGATGACGCCAAGATATTCGAAGCCGGAGAAGACATAGTTCGCCGCGGGGATCGGCACCGAGAAGCCGAAATTGGCGAAGGCATCACCGACGCCCTTGATGCTCAATCCGCCAAGGCCGAGACCGAACAGGTTCGAGCCCCAGGCGATGATCATGCCGACCACGATCGCGACCAGACCGGCCGGAATGCTCTTCGGATATTTCACCCCACCGAACCAACTCACTAGGATGACGGCGAAGCAGACCAGACCGATCTGCGGTGTCATATACATCTCGAGCGCCGGACGCATCGCGATGAAGGTCAGCGAGACGCCTGCGAGCGTGCCGAGCAGCGCGGCGCGCGGGGTGATTTTCCGGATAAAGGGCGCGATGAAGCCGCCGATCATCAGGATGAAGCTCTGGAAAAACACCCAGACCAGGCCGGCCGACCAGCCCTTCAAGGGATCGCCGGTCTTGAGCGTGACCGGAAGCATGATCACGAAGGTGACGATGAACATGTGCGGCACGCTGACGCCCGAAGGCAGCGCGCAGACATCGCTGCGGCCGGTCTTCTGCGCGAGGCGATAGGCAAGGAACGCATAGTAGAAGGTCGAGAGGCACATCATCAGCCCCAGCGCGGGCAGGATGCGGCCGAACACCAGTGAGTCCGGCATCTTCAAAACGAAGCGCAACAGGCCCGTGAGCACCAGCATGTTGACGAGGATGTTGGTGCCGAAGCCGAAAAACGCGTTCCAGTCGCCCGATGTCCATAGTGCCGGCTTGAACTCGGACTTGCCGGCCGTCCCCGTCAATGTGCTCATGGTAGCTCCCCTATGTGGTCGAAGTCTTCATTGCCTCCAAGACTGCGGCTGAGTCCGCGACCCAGCCGAAGATGCCGCCCTGGGCCTTGATCATCTTCAGGCCCATCTCGTGAAACTCGGGGAAGTAGGACGCGCAGCCATCGGAGATGACGACGCAGCGATAGCCGCGGTCATTGGCCTCGCGCACGGTGGTGTTGACGCACACTTCGGTGGTGACGCCGCACACCAGAAGGTTTTCGATACCGTATTTCTCCAGCACGTCGGTGAGCTCGGTGGCGTAGAACGCGCCCTTGCCGGGCTTGTCGATCACGACTTCACTGTCGAGCGGATAGAGCTCGGGAATGATGTCGTGTCCGGCTTCGCCGCGGATCAGAATGCGGCCCATCGGGCCGGGATCGCCGATGCGAAGGCTCGGCGCGCCGCGCTCGATCTTCGCAGGCGGCGCGTCGGACAGATCAGGCAGATGTCCCTCGCGGGTGTGGACCACCAGCATGCCGGTCTCGCGCGCGGCTTGCAGCACCGCGCCGATCGGCTTCACCGCGCGCGCAAGCTGGCTGACGTCGTTGCCGAGCGTCTCGCCGAAGCCGCCCGGCTCCATGAAATCGCGCTGCATGTCGATGATGACAAGCGCCGTGCTCGACAAGTCGAGCTCGATCGGCTCTGGCTCGGCGCTGATGACGCCCTGTGTCGGCTTGGTTGAGTTCAACATGACGCAGGCCCCCGCGAGAACTCTCTTTGCCAGGAGTTCTGCAAGCGCCGTGCCATTGTGTACAATAGCGACCGGTCGCGCGGTGCGGAGAAATTTGCTGCGCTGTCAGGGCGTTATCGAAGGCAAACTCGGTTGCTCATTCGCTGTGCGACGACTTTACGACGTGCATTTGCTCAAGAGATGAGCGGCAAAAGCAGGACCGATTACGCTGCTTGGCTCTTTCACGTCAACGTTGCGAAAACATAACATAACGACGTTAACGATAACGTATGTAGCGGACGTGCCGGGCTCGCAGGTTCAAGGGGCAATCACCGTCAGCGTTCAACCATGTCGGAAGCTGCAGCGGAGCTGATCCGCCGCGGCGCCGAAGCAACATGCCCAGCGCAATTCGCTGGGGAGGAGAAAGACCATGACTGCCACGCTGACGATTCTGGTGAATTTCAACGGCATCAACGGCCGCTCTCCGCTGTACGGGGCACTGATCTTTGATAGCAACGGCAATTTGTTCGGCACGACATCCCGCGGCGGGGCAAATGATGACGGCACGGTGTTCGAGATCGCCAAGACCGAAGGCGGCTACGCGAGCGCCCCCACCACGTTGGTGACCTTCAACCTCAACAACGGCGCTTACCCGCAGAGCGGTCTGATCGCCGACGCCAACGGCAACCTGTTCGGCGCGCAGATATACAATTATGGCTCGGTATTCGAGATCGTCCACAACGGCAGCGGCTACACGAGCGCACCCACCACGCTAACCAATTTCGGCAGCTACAGTGGCTCCCCGAACAGCGAGCTGGTTGCCGATGCCAACGGCAACCTGTTTGGGACGACGTCCAACGGCGGGCCGACTGGTTATGGGTATGGGACAGTGTTCGAGATCGTCAAGACGGGGAGCGGCTATGCCAGCGCCCCCACCACGCTGGTCACCTTCAACTTCAGCAATGGCTACAAGCCGCTCGGCGGCCTGATCGTCGATGCCAATGGTAACCTGTTCGGCACGACGACTGACGGTGGGGCGAACTACGGCGGCGGCACGGTGTTCGAGATCGCCAAGTCGGGGAGTGGCTATGCCAGCGCCCCCACCACGCTGGTCAGCTTCCAAAATGACGGTAGCGGCTACCCGCACGGCGGCCTGATCATGGATGCCAACGGCAACCTGTTCGGCACGACAACCGGGGACGGGACGCATGGTTATGGGACAGTGTTCGAGATCGCCAAGACCGGCAGCGGCTATGCCAGTACCCCCACCACGCTGGTTAGCTTCGGCTCCAGCAATGGCGCCCAGCCGTTCGGAAGCCTGATCATCGATGCCAACGGCAACCTGTTCGGCACGACATCCGCCGGCGGGGCGAATGGTTATGGGACCGTGTTCAAGATCGCCAAGACCGACAGCGGCTATGCCAGCACCCCCACCACGTTGGTCGACTTCACCTCCAGCAACGGTGCCCAGCCGTTCGGAAGCTTGATTGCCGATGGCAACGGCAACCTGTTCGGCACGACCGAGTACGGCGGGGCGAACAACAACGGCACGGTGTTCGAGATTACCGGGAGCGGTTTTGTTGTTCCGCCTCTCGTCCTGACGATCACGGGTATTTCCCCTGACACCGGAGCGACCGCGAGTGATGGTCTGACCAACGCGCCGACTGTGACGGTCAACGGCACGATTGACGTCGCGGACGCAGCGCGGACGATATCGGTCTACAACGGGACGACGCTGGTCGGCACGACCACGGCGACGGCCGATGGCCATTGGAGCCTCGCCGGCCTGACCCTGGCGCAGGGCACCAACAACCTGACCGCGCAGGCGGGAACGGGAACATCACCCGTATTCGCTGCGACGCTCGACACGACGCCTCCGGTCGTGTCAGTCGGCACGTCGCCGAGCAACGGAGCGGAACATCTCGGCCAGACGATTACGCTCATCCTTTCGTCCAGCGAGGCCATGCGGGTTTCGGGCGGCACGCCGACCCTGACCCTCAACGACGGAGGAACTGCGACCTATAACGCGGCCGCGACCGCGGCGCTGGGGGATCCGAGCAAACTCGCGTTCACCTACACAGTCGGCGCGTCGGACGCTCCCGTCGACGCCCTCGCTGTCGTGGACCACAACCTGAACGGCGCGACCATCACGGACCTCGCCGGCAATGCCGCTGACTATAGCGGCCTGTCCGTAAGCCTTCCCGGCCTGTCGGTCCGGCCGACCGCCGTCACGGCGGTCGTTGCCTCGCCGGGGAGCGGCGTCGAGCAGATTGGCCAGACCATCACGCTGACGCTGGTGTTCAACCAGGACATCACCGTGTCAGGCGGCACACCGACGTTCACGCTCAACAATGGCGGGACGGCGGTCTATGACGCGGCCGCGACCGCGGCGCTGGGCGATCCGACCAAGATGGTTCTCAGCTACACGGTTGCGGCGTCGGACTCGCCGACAAACGGCCTCGCGATCGTGGGCGGCGACCAGAACGGCGCCGTCATCGTCGATGCGGCCGGACACGGGCCGGACTTCACGGGCGCCTTCACCAGTTTCCCGGCCATCCAGGTTCAGTCGGGTGCGACGGTCGTCTCCGTGGTCGCATTACCTGCCGGCGGTGTCGAGCATGTCGGCGATACCATGACATTCACGATCGGCATGGACCGCGCCGTGACGGTCTCGGGGGGAACGCCGACGCTGAAGCTCAGCAACAGCGGGACGGCCGTTTATGATGCCGCAGCGACCGCAGCCCTCGGCGATCCAACCAAGCTGATTTTCAGCTACACGGTCGCGGCGTCGGATGGGTCGGTGAGCAGCATTAACCCCCTGTACGTCGCGTTCGGCAGCCAGAACGGCGCTGCGATCCTGGATCTCAGCGGTGCGGCCTCCGATTTCTCCGGGACGCTGACCGGATTCCCGGGCATTCAGATCGACGCGACGCCGCCGGTGACGGTGACGTCCTTCGTTGCTTCGCCCGCGAGTGCGTTCGAATTCCCCGGCAACACCGTCGTGTTCACGATGACCATGAGCGGGCCCGTCACGGTCTGGGGCGGCACACCGACGTTCACGCTCAACAACCGCGGGACGGCGGTCTATGACGCGGCCGCGACCGCGGCGCTAGACGATCCGACCAAGCTGATATTCAAATACACCGTTCAGGCATCGGACTTGATAGCGAACGGCCTGTCCGTTGTGCGCGGCGACCAGAACGGCGCCATCATCTTCGATGCGGCGGGGCACGGTCCCGATCTTTCCGGGGCATTCACGAACTTTCCGGGCATCGCGGTTTCGACGCCGGCGACGGGAGTCATTTCAGCCTCGGCCTCGCCTTCGAGCGGAACCGAGGAGCCCGGCGATGTCATCACGCTCACTTTCAGCATGAGCCGGGCCGTGACCGTGACGGGCGGCACGCCGACCTTGACGCTCAACGACGGCGGGACGGCCACCTACGACGCGGCCGCGACCGCAGCGCTGGGCGATCCAACCAAGCTGGTGTTCAGTTATGCCGTCCATGCCGATTATAACGTGCACAATGTGGATTCGCTCGCTGTCGTCCAGGAGAACCAGAATGGCGCGGTCTTCGCGGACGGTAACGCGAGACCGCCGGACCTCTCTGGCTTCACGAAGCCTTTCGCGAATCTCGCAGTGAAGGTCGGCATCGACCTCACCAATGTCGCGTTCGGCGCCAGCACGACGCTCGGCTATGCCGCCAACCCGGACAACAGTGGCGGACTGCTCACGGTGAGCGACGGCACTCACAGCTCCGCGATAACCCTGCTGGGTCAGTATGCCGCGGCGGATTTCCATGCCTGGAGCGATTTCCACAGCGGCACGCTCGTCACCGATCCTGCGCTGACGGGTGCGGCAGCCGCGACGTTCCTGTCGTCGCCGCACACCTGACGCGCTTTCCGGATCGTGTGCCTGCTGTCCTCCGCGACAAGCCATGACGAGCAGGAGCGCCACGGATGCGGCCCGCGATATTGACTTCGCCGGCCCATGCTTTTGACTGTCTCATCCCGCTTCGCAAGCCGCACCTCATACCGCGGCGCAAAATCCCCGACTGGATCAGACAACAAAGGCCCTTGAAATGACGCTGATGCAGGTCGAGCTGGACGACAAATACCGGCTCGAATCGAAGCGGATCTTCCTGTCCGGTACACAAGCCTTGGTCCGCCTGCCCATGTTGCAGCGCGAACGCGACCGGCTTCAGGGGCTCAACACCGGCGGCTTCATCTCGGGCTATCGCGGCTCCCCGCTCGGCATGTACGACCACGCGCTGTGGCGCGCGAAGTCGCACCTCCAGCAACACGACATCGCCTTCGTGCCTGGCCTGAACGAGGATCTGGCGGCGACCGCGGTCTGGGGCAGCCAGCAGGTCGGGCTGTTTCCCGGCGCCAGGGTCGATGGCGTGTTCGGCATCTGGTACGGCAAGGGCCCCGGCGTCGACCGTTCCGTCGATGCGCTCAAGCACGCCAATGCGGCCGGCACCTCGCTCAATGGCGGTGTGCTGGCGCTCGCCGGCGACGACCATGGCTGCCAGTCCTCCACGCTGGCGCATCAGAGCGAGCAGGTGTTCGCGGCAGCGTTGATCCCCGTGATCAATCCGGCCACCCTCCAGGACTATCTCGATCTCGGCCTCTACGGTTTTGCGCTGTCGCGCTTCTCCGGCTGCTGGGTCGGCTTCAAGGCGATCAGCGAGACCGTGGAAAGCTCCGCGTCCATCTACAGCGATCCAGAACGCATCCAGATCAGGCTGCCCGATGATTTCGAGATGCCGCCCGGCGGCCTCAACATCCGCTGGCCCGACCCGCCGCTGGAGGCCGAGCGGCGCCTGTTCGGCCCGAAAATGGCGGCGGTGCAGGCTTTTGCCCGCGCCAACCAGCTTGACCGTATCGTGCTGGATTCAAAGCCGGCGCGGCTCGGCATTGTCGCGACCGGCAAGGCCTATCTCGACCTCCGCCAGGCGCTCGCCGATCTCGGCATAACCGACAAGGACGCACAGGATCTGGGCTTGCGCATCTACAAGGTCGCGCTGACCTGGCCACTGGAGGAAAGCGGCGCGCGGCGCTTCGCCGAAGGGCTTCAGGACGTGCTGGTGGTCGAGGAGAAGCGCGGCTTCATCGAAGACCAGCTGATGCGAATCCTCTACAATGTCGATGCGTCGAAGCGCCCGACCGTCACGGGAAAACGCGATGAGAGCGGGGCGCCGCTGCTGCCGAGCGAAGGGGAGTTGACGCCGACCATCGTTGCGTCCGCGTTGGTGGCGCGCTTACGCAAGCTCGGCCATCACAGCCCGATGCTGGAGCAGCGGCTGGCGCGGCTCGAAGCCTTCGACAAACCCGTCACCACCAGCGCGCCGATCAAGCTGGCGCGCACGCCGTTCTTCTGCTCGGGCTGCCCGCACAACTCCTCGACCCGCGTGCCCGAAGGCAGCCGCGCGATGGCCGGCATCGGCTGCCACGGCATGGCCCTGAGCATGCCGACGCGCCGCACCGATCTGATCTCGCATATGGGCGCGGAGGGCGTGAACTGGATCGGCCAGTCGCCCTTCACGAACGAGAAGCACATTTTTCAGAATCTCGGCGATGGCACCTACACTCATTCCGGGCTTCTTGCCCTTCGTGCCGCGTCGGCCGCCGGCATCAATATCACCTACAAAATCCTCTACAACGACGCCGTTGCGATGACCGGGGGCCAGCCGGCCGAGGGCGGTTTCAACGTCGCGCAGATCGCGCGCCAGGTCTGGGCCGAAGGCGTCAAGCGCCTCGCGATCGTCTCGGACGATCCGACTAAGTACCCCAAGGGCAACTACTTCCCGCAAGGCGCGACCATCCATCACCGCCGCGAGCTCGATGCTGTGCAGCGCGAGCTGCGCGACATCAAAGGCCTGACGGTCGTCATCTACGACCAGACCTGCGCCGCGGAAAAGCGCCGCCGCCGCAAGCGCGGGCTCTATCCCGATCCCGCCAAGCGCGCCTTCATCAACGATCTCGTCTGCGAAGGCTGCGGAGATTGCTCGCAAGCCTCGAACTGCGTCTCAGTACAGCCACTGGAAACCGAGTTCGGCCGCAAACGCCAGATCGACCAGTCGAACTGCAACAAGGATTTTTCCTGCGTCGAGGGCTTTTGCCCGAGTTTTGTGACCGTGCATGGCGGTTCGCTGAAGCGCCTCAAGACCTCTTCGGTCGATTCCGGACAGCTGTTCGCCGACCTGCCGCTGCCGCCGGCGCGTGAGCTCGACGCGCCCTACAACATCCTCGTCACTGGCATCGGCGGCACAGGGGTCATCACCATCGGCGCGCTGCTCGGCATGGCAGCCCATGTTGACGGCCGCGGCTGCTCGGCGTTGGATTTTACCGGCCTGTCGCAGAAGAACGGCGCGGTGATGAGCCATGTCCGCATCGCACCGAAGCCGGAGGACATCTCCGCCGTCCGCATCGCCACCGGCGGCGCCGACGTGATCCTCGGCTGCGACATGGTCGTCTCGGCCGGCCCGTCCGCACTCAGCCGTGCCGAGCGGGGCGTGACCAAGGCCTATGTCAATGCCGACCTCCAGCCGACCGCGAGCTTTGTGCAAAACCCCGATCTCGATTTCGAGATGGGCACGATGCAAACGGTGCTGCGCGACGCCGTCGGCGACAAGAATCTCGACATCATCGACGCGACGGGCATTGCCGCGGCGCTGATGGGCGACAGCATCGCGACCAACCCCTTCATGCTCGGCTTCGCCTTCCAGAAGGGCACTATCCCGCTCTCGCTCGAAGCCCTGCTCCGTGCCATCGAGATCAACGGCGCCGCGATCGAGATGAACAAGCTCGCTTTCACCTGGGGGCGCCTCGCCGCCCACGACATGTCGCGGGTGCGCAGCGTGCTCCAGTTCAAGAGCCGGGCGTCCGCGCCGACAAGATCGCTCGACGACATCATCGCGACCCGCGCGGAGTTTTTGGCCGGCTATCAGGACAAGGCCTACGCAGATCGCTACCTCGCGGCCGTCGCCAAGGTGCGCAAGGCGGAGACCGCTGCCTTGCCCGCGTCCACAGAGCTAACCGAGGCGGTGGCCAAGAATCTGTTCAAGCTGATGTCCTACAAGGACGAGTACGAGGTCGCACGGCTCTATACTGATGGCAGCTTTGCCAAGAAGGTGTCCGAAAAATTCGACGGCAACTTCACACTGAAATACCACCTGGCTCCGCCGATCTTCGCGCAGCGCGACAAGACCACCGGGCATCTCAAGAAGAAGGAGTTCGGCGGCTGGATGATCCACGCGTTTCGCGTGCTCGCCATGCTGAAGTTCCTGCGCGGCGGAGCGTTCGATCCGTTCGGCCGTACCGAGGAACGCCGGATGGAGCGGAAGCTGGTCGCGGATTATCTCGGCATGATCGACCAGCGGACGGCCGGGCTGAAGGCGGAGCAGATCCCGCTGCTGGCAAGGCTCGCGCGCGTGCCCGAGACGATTCGCGGCTTCGGTCACGTCAAGGAAGCCAATATCAAGTTGGCGGCAGCGGAGAAAGCGCGACTGGAAGCGGAGCTGGAAAACAGCCGCTTCGCGGCAGCGGCGGAGTAGCGGGGAAAGCCCGAGTTCTCTCCACGTCATTGCGAGGAGCCCTTGCTGCGAAGCAATCCAGAATCCCTCCGCGGAGGCAGCCTGGATTGCTTCCTTCGCTCGCAATGACGGTGATTGTGGAGACGGCCCAGCGACAGTCAGATAGAGGCCGTTTCCGCACTCATCCCGGCCGCCACACCCTCCGCAAGATGCCGCCCAGCGATATACCCGAACGTCAGCGCCGGCCCGAGTGTGATCCCTGGCCCAGGATAGTTGCCGTTCATGATCGAGCCCATGTCATTGCCGCAGGCATAGAGCCCCGCGACCGGCGTGCCGTTCTCGCGCAACACGCGTGCCTGCGCATCCACTTTCATCCCAATGGCGGTGCCGAGATCGGCCGGATAGATCCGCATCGCGAAGAACGGCGCGCGGACGATGGGCGCGACGCAAGGGTTCGGCCTGTGAGCGGCATCGCCAAGGTGGCGCTGATAGATAGTGCTGCCGCGGCCGAATTCAGGATCGCGGCCCTCCTTTGCATCGGCGTTGTAATTTGCAACCGTCGCTGTGAGCGCGGGCGGCTTGATGCCGATCTTCGCCGCGAGCTGCGCGATGTCCGCCGCCTCGATCAATTCGCCGCTCGCGACATAGCGCAGAATGTTGCGCGTAAACGGCTTGATGCGGCCGACGCCGTAGCTCCACAGGAATTGCCGGTCGCAGATCAGATAGAACGGCGGTCCAGCTCGCCATTGCCGTTGCGGAGCATGGCAAACACGAACTCGTGGTAGGACAGCGCCTCGTTGACGAAGCGACGGCCGGCCGCGTTGACGGCAATCAGGCCGGGCTTGGCGCGGTCGGTGACCGTATGCGGGAAGACGCCTCGGCTGCCGTCGGCGCGGGTGAACAGCGAGGCCGGCACCCAATAGGCCGGACTCGTCGCATCGGCGTTGAGCGCAGCGCCGGCCGCGGTCGCGAGCCGAAGCCCGTCGCCGGTGCCGGACGTGCTGGTCGCCGAGACAAAGCCTACAGCCGGCGGAAAGAAACGTTTGCGCAAGGCCGGATCGTGCGAGAAGCCGCCGGTCGCCAGGACAACGCCACGGCGCGCGGCAATCAGGCGATCACGTGAGCCGTGGCGGATCACCACACCGCTGACGCGATCACCCTGCATCGAGAGATCCTCAACGTCAGTGCTGAAGAGGATCTCGACCTGCCGCGCCAGCAGTGAGGCGTATAGCCGTGCCGCGAGCGCATTGCCGAGATGCAGCGTCGTGCCGCGCGGCGAGCGAAGCCGCTGCAACGCGTATTCGGAGACGAGCCTGGCCGCGCGCAGGGTCGAGCGCAGCGATTTTCCGGCCTTGCGTAGATGCGGGATGTCGAGCCGGTTGACCATCATCCCGCCGAACAGCGTGAACTCCGGCAGCGGTGGCCGCAGCCGCGCGAAGTTTTTGCCCAGCCGCATGCCGTCGAAAGCAACCGGCTCCAGCACACGCCCGCCGGACGTCGCGCCCAGCCGTTCCGGATAATAATCGGGATATGCTTTCACAGGCTGGAGCCGCACCTCTGTCCTGTTCTCGAGATAGGCGACAGCCTCTGGCCCGCGCGCAAGGAAGGCGGCGCGCAGGCTGGCATTGGCGGGCTCGGGCACCGTGCTCGACAAATATTGAACGGCGTCAGCGACGCTGTCGGAGAGGCCCGCCTCTCTCATCTTGGGATTGGCGGGAATCCAGACCATGCCGCCGGACCAGGCGGTGGTGCCGCCGACAAAGGCGGTCTTCTCGATCAACAGCACGCGAAGGCCTTCGGCGGCGGCCACCGCCGCAGCCGTCATGCCGCCCGCGCCGGCACCGATGACAATGACGTCGTAGATCTCATGCGCCGGCATCATGCGGCGAGTTTCCCGGGACAAGGCATGACATCGTCATACCCCGCCTGGGGCGTCAGAGGCTAGCGCTGCGGCTTGCGCTCGATCGGATCGATGTCGATCGCCCGCAGGCGGCCAAGCCGCAGCACGTCCACGGCGAGCCGTCGGCCGATCCGGTCACGGTCGAGCACACGGATCAGGTCGTCGACCCCGTTGATCTCGACACCGTCGAGCCTGATCACGACATCGCCGGGCAGCAGGCCCGCTTTCGCTGCCGGGCCGTCCGGTTCGATCTGCGCCAGCAGCGCGCCCATCCTGTTCTCGACGCCGGCCAGCACAGCGTGCCGCCGCGGGACCGGCGCGGTCTGCCCGGCCACGCCGATGAAGGCGCGGCGGACGTAACCGTGGCGGATGATCTCAGACAGCACGAATTGCGCGGTGTTGCTGGCCACCGCGAAGCAGATGCCTTGCGCGCCGTTGATGATGGCGGTGTTGATGCCGATCACCTCGGCATTCGACGACACCAGCGGACCGCCGGAATTGCCGGGATTGAGTGCGGCATCGGTCTGGATCACGTCTTCGATGGTACGGCCGCTGACCGAACGGATCGAACGGCCCAGCGCCGAGACCACGCCCGCGGTCACGGTCGACTCGAAGCCGAGCGGATTGCCGATCGCAATCACGAGCTGGCCGCGGCGCAGGCTCTTGGAGTTGCCGAGCGCGGCATAGGGCAAGTCGCGCACGCCGTTGGCGCGCAGCAATGCCAGGTCGGTGTCCGGATCAACACCGAGCACCTGGGCGTCTCCAACATGGCCCTCGACATCCCGCAGCCGGATCTCCTTGGAGGAGCCGACCACATGGCTGTTGGTGAGCACGAGCCCGTCCGGCGAGATCACGATGCCCGAGCCGAGCCCACCGCGCTCGCGGCCGTTCGGCGTCTTTGGCCCGGTCTCGACGCGCACGACCGCGGGGCCGACGCGGTCGGTGACGTCGATCACGGCATTGGAATAGGCGTCCAGCAAGGTCCGGTCATCGACCGGAACAGCCGCCGCCGTTCGCGATGACGAACCGTCATCGGCGATATCTGAGGTAAAATCCAACATGGCAAGAGTCCTTGAGGCTCACACAGATGGTGGCCTGATCTCTCTCCCGCAAGTGGCCCACCGGGGGCAAGGCCGGACTGCCCAGGTAGCTAGGGCGCGCGCCGCAGCGTGCCTGACCTGGCCTTGACCGGATCGAGCAGCGACCAGTCGCCATCCGGCAGCACATAGCCCTTGGGGAACGGTGCGCGCAGCTCCAGCCCAAGCGATCGCAGCACGCGATCGTCGCGGTAGTAGCATTGCAAGACGACGCGGACGAGGGTCGCGGCGGCCGCGCCGCCGGTCGCTCGGAACTGCTGCGCCACTGCATCGCGCCTAGCGGCATCGAGCTCGGCAAGCGGTTGGCCTGCGAGCCGCGCCAGATGGTCCAGCGCCGCTGCCACCAATTTGGTGTCGCGGCCGAGCGTCGCAAGGATGTCTGCCTGGATCGCAGGATCGTCGGCGCCAGGCACCTTGTACTCGTCGCTGGTTGGAACGATCATCGCAGCAATGGTGCGAAGATCGCTGCATTGGACGCGTGTCAATTGACTGTCTGCGGACATGACGGCCTCAATCGAACAGATTGGCAAGGCGGCTTTTCATCTGATCAGCGATGTAGAGCGCAAGCGCCTGGATGGTGGACGTCGGATTCACGCCGCCCGAGGTGACGAAAATGCTGCCGTCGACGATGAAGAGGTTTTTCACGTCGTGCGCGCGGCCCCATTCATTGACGACGGACCTCTTGGCATCGGTGCCCATCCGCGCGGTACCGAGCAGGTGCCAGCCGCCCCACGGGATCGGCGAGTTAATGCAGATATCGGTCGCGCCTGCCATTTCCAAAACCTCGCGGCCGCGCGCGAGCGCATGGTCCATCATCTTCCGGCTGTTCTCAGAGATCGTGTAGTCGATCTTCGGCGCGGGAATGCCGTGGCTGTCCTTCAACACCGGATCAAGCGTGACCTGATTATGCTCCTCGGGCAGGTCCTCACAGATCGCGGAGAAGCCGAGCCTGTGGCCGTTGAGCTTGCGAAAAACGCGATGGTGGTCGGCGCCCCAGGGCAGAATGCCCTTCTGCTCGCTGACGACAGCCTCGAACACGGGACCTGCGCCACGCACGAACTGGACGCCGTAGCCGCGCACGAAGCCGCGCGACAGGTCCGTGTCGTACCACTCCTTGCTCCACAGGCAGGTCGGCGGTGCGCGGTTAGAGTCGGTCGGCTCCTTCACATAGCCGTAGATCTGCGCATAGGGATGGAACATCAGGTTCTTGCCGACGAGCCCCGACGAATTGGCAAGGCCGTTCGGAAAGCGGCTCGACTTCGAGTTGAGCAGCAGCCGCGGCGTGCCGACGCCATTGCAGGCGATGATCACGACATGAGCCGGCTGGAACTGCTCGACGCCGTCCTTGTCGTAATAGACCACGCCCGAGGCCATGCCGTTCTCGTCGGTGGTAATCTCCCGCACCCGGCAATGGGTGCGGAGCTCGACGCCGGCGCGGACCGCGTGCGGCCAATAGGTGATGTCGGTCGAGGACTTTGCGCCTTGCGCGCAGGCCGGCGTGCAATGGCCGAGATTGATGCAGCGCGCACGGCCCTCATAATCCATGGTCGCGACCGTCGTATCCGACGGCCACCAGTGCCAGCCGAGCTTGTTCATCGCCTTGCCGATGATGGCGCCGGACAATCCCATCGGCTGCTGCGGCATCGGCGGATGTGTCAGCGGCGACAGCGGATCGCCTGATAACCCCGACGTACCCATCATGCGGTCGTTCTCTTCGAAGAACGGGGTCAGCGCGTCGTAGTCGATCGGCCAGTCGTCGGCGACGCCGTCCAGCGTCTTCACCTTGAAATCGGAGGGATGCAGCCGCGGCCAGTGCGCGGTGTACATCACGGTCGAGCCGCCGACGGCATTATAGTTCACGACCTTGATCGGCGAATTGTCGTCATTGATCGGATAATCCTCGGGCCGGCCGCGGACGTTGGGGCTCGACGACCATTCGCCGTAGAACTTGGCCTCCCAGTCGCGGCCCGTGCTCGGATATTCCGCCGGGTTCATCCAGCCGCCCTGCTCCAGGCAGAGAATGTGCATCTTGGTCTCGGCCAGCGACCACGCGACCGCGGCGCCAGACGCGCCGGCGCCGATGATCAGGACGTCTACGGGATCGTTCATCGAGCTTCTTTCCTCCCGCCCTCGCCGCTTCCCGGGCGATTCGGCCACCACGACTTGCAAGGCCTGCAAACGATAGGATCAGAGCGACCAGCGAGTAAAGACACAGGTCCGGAATGTCGCACTTCGCCGGGCGCAGACCATTGGTGTTGCCACATCCGGATGCTAGGAACGACGGGAAAGAGCAATCCCAGCGAGACCGCATGTCCTTCCAGATTTCCTTTGCCGCCGCACGCGCTGTCGCGCTCGTCTTGTTTCTCGCTCTATCAGGAATTTGGACCCCGTCCGGACCAGCCTCGGCGCTGACCGCAGCTGCGACCGTCCGGGACGCCAACTCGATCCAGCTCGGTGACGTCACCTACCGGCTCGACGGCGTCGATGCGCCGGAGCTGGACCAGGTCTGCATCGACGACCACGCCGATCCCTGGACTTGCGGGATCGAGGCCCGCGAACAGCTCACCAAGCTCATCAACGGCAGATCCGTGCATTGCGACGACGTTGGCCCTGAGAAGAACTTTGGCAAGCGCCACCGCGCGATCTGCACGGCCGAGGGCGACAAGGTCACGTTGAACGAGCAGCTGGTGAAGCTCGGCTATGCCATCGCCCGCGAGCCGATCAAGGCCAACGTCAAGCCGGCGGCGGATGAGGCCAAGACGGCCTCGGCCGGGATCTGGAAGGGTTGTTTTGTTGGACCGCAAGAATTCCGCACCGGCAAGAAGGACGGCACGCTGCTGGGCGCCGCCTGCCGTTCCGACCGCGACAAGGAGATCCGCGCGGTGCTGTTTCCGGACGAGCTGACGGCGCCGCCAAGCTGCGCCATCAAGGGCAAGCTCGCGGTGCGCGCCCGCGTCACCGGCAATATCGGCATCTATCATTTGCGGGGCTGCCCGAGCTATGCCGCGACCTCGAAGCCGGACCGCTGGTTCTGCTCGGAGGACGACGCGCAGGCCTCCGGCTTCCGCAAGGCCTACAATTGCCGGCGGCCAAAGTGAACAATTGGTTCACGCAGCCGTGAGTGGTAGCCGGAGACAGTATTGATCCGGAATTGAACTCTAGCGCGAGTTGCCGCACTTATAAACGTGCGCACGCGCCTTGCGCGAGTGCATCCTTGGCAGCAATCCGGCTTCGGATTGTCCTTGCTCGGGCGTTTCCTCCCTAGACTTGGGCCGCTTGTCACACACAAGCGGCTCTTCTTTTTTGGACCGCGCTATCTGCGCTTTCCTGCTCGCGTTAGCGATGCATCGGCATGATCTGGTCCATCGGCGGCATATTCTGGTTGAGATGCGACATGATCCAGACCGTGCCGCCAACGACCAGAAACACGACCAGCAGCCCAAAGGCCAGCGCCAGCACGTTGTTGGTGTTATCCGGCCCCGTCGTGATGTGCAGGAAGAACACGAGATGCACGCCCATCTGCGCGATCGCCAGCACGATCAGCGCGACGGGAATCGACGGCTGCCAGACCAGATTGGTGCCGGCGATGAAGAACGAGGTCGCCGTCAGCAGCAGCGCGAGGCCAAGGCCAACCACGTAGCCGAGGATCCGTTCACCAACGGTATGCTGCTCTTCCTCGCCCGGCGCGAGGTCGTGCGCGGCCGGCACGTGCGTCTCGTCGCTCATACGCCACCTCCAAGCAGATAAACGACGGAAAAGACTCCAACCCAGATGATGTCAAGCGCGTGCCAGAACAGCGCAAAGCAGTACATCCGGCGCATGATGTCGGCGCGAAAGCCCTTGGCGAAGACCTGGGCCATCATGGTGAGGAGCCACAGCACGCCGGCGGAAACGTGCAGGCCGTGGCATCCGACCAGCGAGAAAAACGCGGTCAGGAACGCGCTGCGCGACGGGCCGTAGCCGCGCGCGACGAGATCGGCGAATTCGCGGAACTCGATGGCGAGGAAGATCAGCCCGAGCACGCAGGTCACGGTCATACCCAAGTAGAACCATAACCGGTTGCGCTCGTCGGCCGCAATGCTCGCCATGCCGCAGGTGAAGCTCGACAGCAGCAGGCAGACCGTCTCGATCGCGACATTGCGCTGCTCGAAAATCTCGGAGCCCTTCGGGCCATCGGCAGTCTGGCTGACCAGCACCGCATAGGCCGCAAAGAAGCAGGAGAACATCACGATGTCGGAGATCAGGAAGATCCAGAAACCGTACGCGGTCACGATGCGTTTCGGCGCAGGCCCGGGATGATCGACCACGAGTCCGATATGATGGGGATCGGCCTGGGCGTGGCCGGCTGTTGCGGTCATCGACATCAAATCGCTCCCGCCATGCTGACGAGGCTGCGCCGTTCCTCGAGATTGACGCGGTCGATCGCCGCGACGTCGGCGGCCGGGATGACGTATTCGTCGTGGTCACGCCAGGCGAACACGACGAAGGTCGCGAAGGCGCCGATGGCGCCCAGGATCACCATCCACCAGATGTGCCAGATCAGCGCAAAGCCCATCACGGTGGCGAAGAAGGCGCAGACGAAGCCGGTCGGCGAATTCCGAGGCATCTCGATATCATGATATTCGGGCACGGCATGGTCGAGCGCTTGCTGCTGGGCATGGATCTTCATGTCCCAATAGGCGTCCTCGCCGCGCACGTCTGGGTGGAAGGCGAAATTGAACACCGGCGGCGGTGACGAGGTCGCCCATTCCAGCGAGCGCCCGTCCCAGGGATCGCCTGTGCGGTCGCGCAAGGCCTCGCGATTGCGGATGCTCACGACGAGCTGCATGATCTGGCAGATCACGCCGATCGACAGCACCGCCATGCCGGCCGCCGCAACGAACATCCAGGGCCGCCACGCCGCGACATCGTAGTGCTGCATGCGCCGCGTCATGCCGAGCATGCCGGCGGCATAGAGCGGAACGAAGGTGACGTAAAATCCGAGGAAGGTGAACCAGAACGCGAGCTTGCCCCAGCGCTCGTCGAGGCGGAAGCCGAAGGCCTTCGGAAACCAATATTCGAAACCGGCAAAGGCGCCGAACAGGACGCCGCCGATGATGACGTTGTGGAAGTGCGCGACCAGGAACATGCTGTTATGGAGCATGAAGTCGGCCGGCGGCACTGCAACCAGCACGCCGGTCAGGCCGCCGATGATGAAGGTGACCATGAAGCCGACCGCCCACAGCATCGGCGTCGCGAAGCGGATGCGGCCGCCATACATCGTGAACAGCCAGTTGTAGATCTTCACCCCCGTCGGCACCGCGATGATCATGCTGGCGATGCCGAAGATGGCGTTGACATCGGGCCCCGCCCCCATCGTGAAAAAATGGTGCAGCCAGACCATGAAGGAGATGACGCAGATCGCCATGGTCGCGAGCACCATGGACCGATAGCCGAACAGCGCCTTGCCGGAGAAGGTCGAGACCACCTCGGAGAAGATACCGAAAGCGGGCAGCACGAGGATATAGACCTCCGGATGGCCCCACGCCCAGATCAGGTTCATGAACATCATCATGTTGCCGCCGGCTTCATTGGTGAAGAAATGAAAACCCAGATAGCGGTCGAGCAGCAGCATCGCGAGCGTGGCGGTGAGGATCGGGAACGCCGCAACGATCAGGAGATTCGAGGCGAGCGTGGTCCAGCAGAACATCGGCATACGCATATAATTCATGCCCTTGGTGCGCAGCTTCAGCACGGTGGTGACGAGATTGATGCCTGCGACCAGCGTCCCGATGCCGGAGATCTGAAGCGACCAGGCGTAATAATCGACGCCGACGCCGGGCGAATAGGACAATTCCGAGAGCGGCGGAAAGGCGAGCCAGCCGGTCCGCGCGAATTCGCCGACCACGAGCGAGACATTGACCAGCAGCGCCCCAGTCGCAGTCAGCCAGAAGCCGACCGAATTGAGCGTGGGGAAAGCGACGTCGCGCACGCCGAGCTGGAGCGGCACGACAAGGTTCATCAGCCCGATCACGAACGGCATCGCCACGAAGAAGATCATGATGGTGCCATGGGCCGAAAAGATCTGGTTGTAGTGCTCCGGCGGCAGAAAGCCATTTGCCTGGTAGGCGATCGCCTGCTGGACCCGCATCATGATCGCGTCGCTGCCGCCGCGCAGCAGCATGACCGAGGCCAGAAGCACATACATCACGCCGATACGCTTGTGATCGACGCTGGTGATCCATTCAGTCCAGAGATAAGGCAGATGCCCCTTGACTACGACCCAGAGCACCACCGCGAGGATGACCACGATCACGACACCGCCCGTGACAAGCGGGATCGGCTGGTCGAACGGAATCGCTGACCAATCGAGCTTACCGAGCATCATGGCCTCCACTGTGCGGCCGCCCGGCATCCGAGATCAGCTCCGGGCCGGGCCCGGGCGGAATGTGCTGGGTCGAGATCAGGTCGAACAGGCGGGGATCCTCGAGCCGGTAGCTCGACGGTCCCTTCGGCACGAATTGCTGCATCAGCTTCTTGTAGCTGTCCTCGTTCAGCACCGCATCGGTCTTCGCCGTGGCCGCCACCCAATCGGGAAAAGCGAGCGGCGACACCACATGAACGTCGAACATCATCTCGGGGAAACCGTCGCCGGAGAAATGCGCCGACAGCCCCTTGAGATCACCTTCATTGTCGGCGCGCAGGTTCAGCCGCGTGACCATGCCGTTCATGGTGTAGATCATGCTGCCGAGCTGCGGGATGAAGAACACGTTCATCACGCTCGACGATGTCAGCTGGAAGTTCAGCTCCGCGCCGGCCGGCACCGTCAACGTGTTGACCGTGGCGATGCGCTGGTCCGGATAGATGAAGAGCCATTTCCAGTCGAGCGAGACTGCTTGGATCCTGACCGGACTGCCTGTGCCAGGCACGGGGACCGCGGGATCGAGCTGGTGCGCGCCGATCCAGGCGACGCCGCCGAGCAGGATCACGGTGAGCGCGGGGATCGACCACACCACGATCTCGATCCGCCCGGAATGGACGAAGTCCGGCTGAAACTGCGCCTTCGGATTGGAGGCGCGAAACCAGAAGGCGAACGCCAGGATCGCGATGATGGTGGGCACCACGATCGTGAGCATGATGAAGACGGAATCGACCAGGATGGTGCTGTTGGCGGCAGCCACCGGCCCTTGTGGATCGAGCAGATTCATCGGCAAGCCACTGGCGATTAGGAAGCCCCAGGACGAGAGCGTAGCGCGAAAATACCTCCGCAACAAATGCAGTTGTGTGAAGGCGGTTCCGTAAGCGCACCCGGCCTTGCATGCGCAATCTCGCGTCGCGGCATGCAATTCCATGCGATGTCAATGACATCCGCGCGGGACAACCCGCCTTCTCACCTCCGCACTCCATTGCTAACTTGCACGAAAATTTCGGGATGGAACGACATGCAGGGCTCTGAGGACGATGCCGGCCTCGCCGGCAAGGTGGCGCTGATCAGCGGCGACGGTGCGGCGGGCAACGGCATCGGGAACGGCCGCGCCGCAGCAATCCTGCTGGCCCGTGCCGGCGCAAAAGTGCTGGCGGCCGACCGCGACCTCAAGCTTGCCGAACGTACGCTCGAGATGATCACGGCCGAGGGCGGAACGGCTGCAAGCCCCCGAACGCGAGTCACAAGAACACTAGCAAGAGGAAGCACTGTGATGGCCCGCCTGCCCTATCTCGAGGCCGACCAGGTCGCGCCCGAATATCGCGACATGCTCAAGCGCAACACCAATCTGCACAAGCTGCTGGTCAACTCTCCGGAGATGGCCCGTGCCTTTAACGGCATCGGCGGCTACATCCGCTTCAAAAGCAAGCTCGACCCGCGCCTGCGGGAGCTCGCGATCCTCCAGGTCGGCTGGATGGAGAAATCGGAATACGAGTTCACCCATCACGTGAAGATCGGCAAGGAGTTCGGCGTCACCGACGAGGACATCGCCGGCCTGATGGCCGAGACCGAGGGCAAGCCGTCGAAGCTCGAGCCGTTGACCAAGGCAATCCTGAAAGGCGCCCGCGAGATGGTGCGCCAGCTTGCGATGTCGGAGGCGACCTTCGCCGAGATCAAGCAGCATCTCTCCGACGAGCATATGGTCGATCTCGTTCTGACCATCGCCTTCTATTGCGGCGTGGTGCGCGTGCTCGCCACCATGAAGATCGACAACGAGCCATATTACAAAGAGGTACTCCAGCAGTACCCGATCCCGGGAGTGAATTGAGATGCGCCTGAAGGACAAGATCGCAATCGTCGTCGGCGCAGGCCAGAGCCCCGGCGAAGGCATGGGCAACGGCCGCGCCACCGCGCTCACCTTCGCGCGCGAGGGCGCGAAGGTGCTGTGCGTCGACCATCATCTGGAGTCGGCGCAGGAAACAGCCGCGATGATCGCCGAGAGGCAGGGCACGGCAGCGGCGTTCAAGGCCGACGTCACCAGGTCCGCCGACATCAAGGCGATGGTGGCCGACGCGCAGGTACGCTGGGGCCGGATCGACGTGCTGCACAACAATGTCGGTGTGAGTCTCGCCGGCGGCGATGCCGAATTACTTCAACTGACCGAGGAAGCGTTCGACCGCGTCGTCGCCATCAATCTGAAGAGCTGCATCCTGGCGGCGAAAGAGGTGATCCCGGTCATGCGCGCGCAAAAGGGCGGCGCGATCATCAACATCTCCTCGATGGCAGCGATCACCACCTACCCTTACGTCGCCTACAAGGCGACGAAATCGGCCATGATTGCCTTCACCGAACAGCTCGCCTACCAGAATGCCGAATACGGAATCCGCGCCAACGTCATCCTGCCCGGCCTGATGAACACGCCAATGGCGGTCGATACCCGCGCCCGCGAATGGCACAAGACCCGCGCCGAGGTCGAGGCCGAACGCGACAGCAAGGTGCCGCTGCGCAGGAAGATGGGTACCGGCTGGGATGTCGCCAATGCCGCGCTGTTCCTGGCGTCGGACGAGGCGAACTTCATCACCGGCGTGACGCTGCCGGTGGATGGCGGGGCGAGTGTGAGGAGGGGATAGCGACGCGGGCGCGCTGCCCCTTCTCCCCTTGTGAGCGAGGGTGCACTTTCGCTGCCGCGCGAGTCTAATGGGTCACCCGCCAGATCGTCCCGCCCGTATCCTCCGAGATCAGCAGCGCGCCGTCCTTGGCCACGGCGATCCCGACCGGCCGTCCCCACACCTGGGTGTCGTTGACGACGAAGCCGGTGACGAAGTCCTCGTATTCGCCGGTCGGTTTGCCCTCCTTCATCCTGATGCGGATCACCTTGTAGCCGGTGCGCTTCGATCGGTTCCAGGAGCCGTGCTCGGCGGCGAAGGCGTCGCCCTGATATTCGGAGGGAAACTGCGTGCCCTGGTAGAAGGTCATGCCGAGCGAGGCCGAATGCGGCTGCACCAGCACGTCCGGCACCGTCACCTTGTCCTTGAGGTCCGGCCGCGCGCCGGCATGGCGCGGGTCTTCGTTGCTGCCGATATAGAACCACGGCCAGCCGTAGAAGGCGCCCTCTTTCACGCTGGTCACATAGTCCGGCACGAGATCGTCGCCGAGACCATCGCGCTCGTTGGTCGAGCACCAGGGCAGGCCCGTCTGCGGCTGGATCGCGAGACCGACGCAGTTGCGGATGCCGGTGGCGTAGAGCTTGCGGTCCTTGCCGTCAGGGGCGAAGGCGAGCACGGCCGCGCGCTCGGCCTCGTAGCCCCAGGACGCGCCCACGGGCTGCGCCTTCGACCAGGCTTCGGGGCCGCCGGGCGGACTGCCCATGCCGTCGCCGACATTGCTGGCCGAGCCCACCGACACGAGCATCCGTTTGCCGTCCGGCGTGAACACGATGTCGCGGGTGGAATGGCCCGATCCCGCCGGCAGGCTTGCAACCGTATCCGCCTTGGCGGACGCCTTGAGATCGCCGGCGCGATAAGGAAAGCGGACCACGCCGCCGGTGTTGGCAACATAGACCCATTGCGGATTGTCGCCGTTCGGGAAGAACGCGATGCCGAAGGGACGGTTGAGCCCGCTGGCAAAGACCTCGTTGGTAACAACCTTGCCATCCTCCCCGAGACGCAGCACGCGAATGCGCCCCGGCGAAGTCTCCGCAACGAAAATGTCGCCGTTCGGCGCGACACGCAGCACGCGCGCGTCGGCGAGGCCATCAGCAAGCAGCTCGATCTTGAATCCCGGGGGAACCAACGGTGTGGCGCTGCCACGAGACGTGACGCGCGTGGGATTGGAGACCGACGGCGAAGCCCCGGGCTTCGGCAGGTCCTCCGGGCGGATCAGCCTGACGGTGCCGGGCTTGTCGGCCTGCCAGCTGCCATAGGCGTCCTTGCCTTGCAGCACCGGCTCGGCTTGCGCGGCGGCGCAGGCTGCCACGAGCCATGCGGGCGCCAACATGCGCGAAACACGTATCTTCACGTCGCCTTCCTCCCGGACTTTTCTGCTAAATCCCACGTCAGCTCATGCCCGCACGATGTGCATTTCGTGTAACCCATCGTACTGGAAAACAACGCGGATCGGTGCGACACATTGTAAGGGCACGGCCGCCGGTTGCGGTCATCAAAGCTGCGGCACCGATGTCGCGATTGATGGGGTGATCATGTGGGGATCGATCGTATCGGAATGGGCAAGCCTGCTGCTGCGCTGGCTGCATGTGGTGGCGGCGATCGGCTGGATCGGCAGTTCCTTCTACTTCATCCATCTCGACCTCAGCCTGAAGCCGAAATCTGACCTGCCGGACGGCGTGCAGGGCGAGGCCTGGCAGGTCCACGGCGGCGGCTTCTACCGGATCATGAAATATCTGGTCGCGCCAAGCCAGATGCCGGAGGAGCTGACCTGGTTCAAATGGGAGGCCTACACCACCTGGTTGTCCGGCTTCGCGCTGATGGTGGTGGTTTATTATCTCGAGGCCGATCTGTTCCTGGTCGACAAGTCGATCCTCGACCTCACGCCATTCCAGGCTGGGCTGTTCAGCTTCTCCAGCCTTGCGCTCGCATGGCTGCTTTACGAGGTCGCCTGCCGCACCGGGCTCGCCCAGCGCGAGCTGCCCTTTGCGATCGGCGGCTATCTGTTCCTGGTCGCATTGACCTACGCCTTCACGCACGTGCTGAGCGGCCGCGGCGCCTTCAACCAGATCGCGGCGCTGATCGGCACCATCATGGTCGCCAACGTCTTTGCGGTGATCATTCCGAACCAGAAGAAGATCGTGGCGGCGCTGGTCGCAGGACAGGCGCCGGATCCGAAGCTCGGCAAGACCAGCAAGGAGCGCTCGGTCCACAACAACTACCTGACGCTCCCAGTCGTCGTGCTGATGATCAGCAACCACTATCCCCTGCTCTATGCCACCCGCTTCAACTGGATCATCGTCGCGATCATCCTGGCGCTCGGCCCCGTGATCCGCCACTTCTTCAACGAGCGGCATGCCGGGAACAAATCGCCCTGGTGGGTGTGGGGCGTGGCCGCGATGGGCGTGATCGCCATCCTCTTCCTGTCCGCCGCCGGTCCGCGCGAGGTCAAGACGGGCGCACTGCCGACGCCGGTCACGGTCGCCAATGTCGAGGAGATCGTGATGTCCCGTTGCAGCATGTGCCATGCGGCGGAGCCGGTCTGGGAGGGCATCATCACCGCGCCGAAGGGCATCTTGCTCGATGCGCCCGAGCACATCCATCGCAACATCCGCCTGATCGGCCGCGTGGCGGCCTGGTCCACCGCGATGCCGCCGGGCAACATCACGGAAATGACCAGCGAGGAGCGCGGCGTCCTCGCCGCCTATCTCAGCGGGCAGGATCGCTGACGCCATCGACGGTACGCGTCGACGATGCCTTTCGCGGAATGAAATTCCGCATCTCCCGCCGATTTGAAAATGACTCGATCGCCTATCCGGCGTAGATAGGGACAACGGCCGTTCGCGCCGTCCAGATCAGTTTGCATTGTTGCGGGGAAAGAGCAGTGGCCCTCAAGAACGTCATCGGGATCGACCACGCCGTGGTCATGGTGAAGGACCTCGACAAGGCCGCCGAGAACTACCGGCAGCTCGGTTTCACCCTCTCGCCGCGCGGCACCCACAGCGCGCATATGGGCACCGGCAACTACACCATCATGTTCGACCCCGACTATATGGAGCTGCTCGGCGTGCTGGTGGCGACCGAGCACAATGCGCCGGCACGCGCCTTCGTCGACCGGCAAGGCGAAGGCATCGAGCGCATTGCCTTCACAGCGGTCGATTCCGCCGCCGGCGCCGAGGAGATCCGCGCACGCGGCCTGGTGCCCATCGGCCCGACCGATTTCGAGCGGCCGGTGACGCTACCGAACGGCACGGTCTCCGCGGCAAAATTCCGCACATTCATGTGGCCCACTGCGGAAGCACCCGGCGGCGTGCGCATCTTTGCCTGCCAACACAAGACCCGCGAGACGGTGTGGATTCCTGAATTGATGACACACGCCAATGCGGCGAAGCGCATCAAGCAGGTGCTGATCGCAACGTCGGAGCCCGCAAACGAAGCCGCGCATCTGGCGCGGCTGATCGATCGCGAGCCGAAGGCGGAGGCCGACGGAGCAGTGACGGTGACATCCGGCGGCGACCGCGCCGACTTTGTCTACCTAACGCTCGACCAACTGGCCAAGCGCTATCCCGGCGTGCCGCTCGCCGGCCTCTCCGGTCGCGGCGGCGCAGCGCTGGTGCTCGTCAGCGGCGATCTCGCCGCGACCGAGAAGGCGCTTGGTTCGGCCGGTGTTCGCAGTGGCTCCGCGATCTGCGTGCCGCCGGCGAAGGCCAACGGCACCCTGCTCGCCTTCGTTGCCGGCTGATTTGAGCTGATTTCAGCGTTCCACGTCTCTCTGCGATCCCCGTAGATCCGCGGAGCCACGACGCATTTTCGGCTTGCGGGAACACCGTACTAACACCGGCCACGCGTCGGAATCGCAGCTTTGCCGCAATTGCGGTTAAGCAGTCGTTGTCACCGGCGCACGCGCTGGCCGTTCCCCCACAGTTCGAGGACTTTTCCCGAGATGCGATTTCTCGTCGCAGCTTGCGCTGCGTTCCTGATTCTGATGTGCGACACCGGCTCGTCGCCGTCCTGGCAAGTCTCGCAGTTCGACCGCGCCATGCCCAAGGCCGATCGCGCGCCATCGCTGGTTCCGATCGTCGAGCTGTTTCTCGCAAGCGTGCAGGCGATCGAGCTCGCGAATGCGCGGGCGTCGTATGAGACAATCGAGCCGGCGCAAGCGATCGAGCCCGCGCCGCGCGGCCCGACCTCACCGACTGAACAATTCTGCCACGCGCTCAGAGAGGCCGCAGAAGCCAGCGGCATTCCCGTGCCGTTCTTCGCGCGCCTGCTCTGGCAAGAGAGCCGTTTCCGCTCCAACGAAGTCAGCCAGGCCGGCGCGCAAGGCGTCGCGCAGTTCATGCCGGAGACAGCCGCCGAAGTCGGGCTCGACGATCCCTTCGATGCCATGAAGGCCCTGCCCGCGTCGGCAAAATTCCTGCGCAAGCTCCGCGACGACTTTGGCAATCTCGGCCTCGCCGCAGCCGCTTACAACGCAGGTCCCGGCCGCATCCAGAAATGGCTCGCCAGAGAAAGCGAGCTGCCGCGTGAGACACGCGACTATGTCCGCATCATCACCGGCACCAAGGCGGAAGACTGGATCGAGCGTTCTGAAGCGCTGGCGATCCGGATCGACCTGCCCCGCGAAGCGCCTTGCGAGGGTGTCGGCAGCCTCTCCAAAACGAGAGACGTCGCCTGGGTACCCGTGAACCTGACACCGTCAGTTATCACCATCATGCGCAAGGCCGAGCAGCTGGCGGCGCGGCTGACGGCCAATCGGGCGCGCAAGCGGTTCGTGTCCTTGCTCCGGAAGAACGGCTCGGCCCATGGCAAGGCGCGCAGCATGATCGCGGCCCGCGCGACGAAGGGCGCAAGGGCCCACGCCATCCGGATCGCGGGGCGCGAGCGTTCCTCCAGCTAGCTCACACCGGCTTCTCGTCGTCGGTGACCGGCGAGGTCACCACCAGGAACACGAGATCGGTCAGGCCGGAATTCGAGATCGCGTGCTCGACGCCGGGCGGCAGGAAAATCACGTCGTGCTTGCGCACGACATGGTTCTTGCCCGCGATCTCCATCAGTCCCTCGCCGTCGAGCACGTGATAGACCTGCTCCTGCACCTTGTGATGATGCCGCGCCACATAGGCCATCGGCTGGTACATCGAGATGCGGTAATCGATCCGGCGCGAGCCCGCGGTTTCCGGCATCACCAGCGGCTTCGACAGCGCGCCGCCAAAGTGGTTCGGGAATTCGCGCCAGGGCACTTCCGCAATGTTGCGGATGAAGGCGCCGCCAGTCTCCTCGGCCATGATCGTGCTCCCTAGTTCACCAGCGCGCCGCCGTCGATATAGACGATCGAGCCGGTGGCAAAGCCGTTGCTCATGAAGCTCGCGATCTGCTGGGCGATGTCCTCGGCCATGCCGACGCGACCGACCGGCAGCGCAGCCGCCGCCTTGGCCAGCATCTCCTTGCGCGCCGCTTCCGGCATCGCGGCCCGGATCGGCGTGTCGATCACGCCAGGCGACACCGCATTGACGCGCACCGGCGCAAGCTCGAGCGCCAGCGCGCGGGCGAGCGATTCCAGTGCACCATTCGCCGCGCTGATGATCGCCGAGTTCGGCCGCGGCCGCACGCTGAGGAAGCCGGTGACCAGTGTCAGCGAACCACCGGGCCGGATCTCGGCCTCGCGCGCAACGCGCCAGGCGCCCCAGAACTTGCCTTCCATCGTGGCGCGCACATCGTCCATCGCCACCGTCTTGAACGGCCCGGTGCGCAGCTGCGCGGCCGTCAGCACCACGTGATCGACAGGGCCGGTGCGGCGAAACAGGTCAGCGACACTCTGATCGTTGGTGACGTCGGTCGGAATCGCCGTCACCTTCAATCGCTCGGCGATCGGATCGAGTTTGACCGCGCTGCGCGAGGCGATGACAACGTCGGCGCCTTGCGCCTTGGCAAGCTCCGCCGCGGCAAGGCCGATACCTGAGGAGCCGCCTATCACAACCACCTTCTTGCCTGCGAGCGCCATTCCGATCTCCCCTATGTTTATTGTTGATTTGCGAGGTCGCGCGATCAGCCCGGCTGGAAGCGCGTGCCGATGCCGGCCTTGCTCTGGCCGAGACCAGGCAGTTCCCAGACGCCGGCGCCGGAGGGATTGACGTCGGCGGCGATGTCGACGTCGATCAGATAGGGCCTGTTGGCGGCGATGCCCTTGCGGATCGCCTCGCCAAGATCTCCGGCGCGATCGACCCGCACGCCCTCGACGCCGCAGGACCGCGCCATCGCCGCAAAATCGGGATTGTAGCGCTCGCCCGTCTCCGGATGCTTGAAGTCGGTCGCAAGCTCGCGGCCACCGAGATAGCCGCGCTGGAGGCCGCGGATCGAGGCATACGCATAATTGTTCCAGACCACCCAGACCACGGGCAGATTGTACTCGACCGCGGTGCCGAGCACGTTGGCGTGCATGAAGAAGGCGCCATCGCCGCACACGGACACGCAGGGACGATCGGGTGCGGCGAACTTCGCGCCCATCACGCCGGCGACGCCAAAGCCCATGGGGCCGAACCCCATCGAGCCGATCAGCGAATCCGGCCGCTTCGGCTTGCAGAAGCCGAGCAGCCAATTGTGATGCACACCGATGTCGGAGACGAGGATCGCGTTCTCCGGCAGCGCCTTGTCGATCTCGGCGGCCGCGCGCTGCGGATTGATTGGCGTCGTATCGTCGGAGAAACCGGGCGCGACGAACTTGTCCCACTCCTTGCGATAGCCGTCGATCTGCGCCAGCCATTTCTTGCGGGCGTCTTCCTTCTTGGTGAGGCTGACGCGGCGATCGAGCTCGGCGTGGATCTGCCGCAGGAAGGTGCGGACGTCGGCCATCAGCCCGAGCGCGACCGGATAGTTGCGGCCGATCTCCTCGGGATCGATGTCGACGTGGATCAGCCTGGTCGGCGGGATCGTGAAGGAATATCCGGGGATCCACGAGCTCGAGGTGCGGTCGTCGAAGCGGACGCCGAGCGCGAGCAGAACGTCAGCCTGACGCGTTGCGTGATTGGCCTGGTAGTGGCCGGCGCGCGCGACAAGACCGAGCGCGAGCGGATGATTGACGTCGAGCGCGCCGAGGCCGCTTGCGGACGCCGCCACAGGAATCTGAAGCCGCTCGGCGAGCTTGCGCAGTTCTTCCGCCGCGCCGCCATAGCGCACGCCCTGCCCGACCAGCATCACCGGCCGCTCGGCCGCAAGCAGCATGTCGACGGCTTTCTCCACGCCCTCCGGATCAGCACCGCAGCGGCTGGAAATATTCGCGCTCCACTCGATCGCCTTCGGCGCCTCTTCCGCCGCAGATTCCATGAAGACGTCGAAGGGCACGTCGACCACCACGGGGCCGGGCCGCCCTGTCACCATGGTCTTCCAGGCCTGCCGCACCGCGAGCGGCACCATCTCGCCGCGGGTCGGCTGGAACACCTTCTTGCACATCGTGCGCACGGTTGACGGGAAGTCGGCCTGATAGTGCCGGTACATCTCCTGGAACGCGCCGCGGTTGAACTGGCTGGTCGGCACATTGCCGGTGATCGCCATGAACGGCACGGAATCGAGGAAGGCGTTGGCCAGCGAGATCGGCAGGTTCGCCGAGCCCGGCCCGCAGGACGTGAAGGTCGCGGTCGGCCTGCCGGAGACACGGTAATAGACATCAGCCATGAAGCCGGCGACGCTCTCGTGATGCACGGAGATGGTCTTGATTTCGGAGGAGCGCTCGTACAGCGCGTCGATGAACTGGATGTTGCCGTGGCCGCACAGCCCGAACACCTGCGGCACGTTCTCCTGGATCAGATAATCGACAATGACCTGGGCGCCATTGAGCATGTTCTTCGACATCAACCCGTCTCCCTCTCGGGCCCCTCGACTTCTTCTGTACCGATGCGGGGAACGCGGCCGGTCATCATTGGGCCGCGGGCACACTATTTCTCATAATGCTGTACGTCAATTTATATTGTGATAGTCTATTGCCTTGAGGGAACGCAGAGCTCCGCGCCGACGGCCGCGCTTGATGCGTGCTACTGTCGCAAGAACGGAGCCACGACGATTCACCAGAGAGGGCCTTGTCCTTGAGATCGCGCACCAAGCCCACCACCGGCGAGAAGCCCGCAAGCCCGCGCAAGCCCGCGATTGCCAAGCTGGTCCCTGCTCCGAAAGCCGATGGCGACGATGACGCCGACGACAAGCAACGCGGCGGCGGCGTGCAGTCGCTGGGGCGCGCCTTCTCGATTCTCGAAGAAGTGGCGCGGCATCGCGAAGGCATCGGGCTCGCCGAGCTGAGCAAGCTCGTCGGTCTGCACAACTCGACCACCTTTCATCTCGCCAAGACGCTGGTCTCGCTCGGCTACCTCCGCCAGGAGAAGGACAACAAGCGTTACCGCGTCGGCCGCCCCCTGTTTGCGCTCGCGGCATCCGCGCTCGACGAGATCGAGATGGTCAATGTCGCAACGCCGGTACTGGAGGAACTATCGCGCCAGACCGGTGAAAGCAGCCATTTTGCCGTGCGGATGGGCGATGCGGTTGTCGTGATCGCCCGCACCAGCGGGCCCGGCGCGTTCCAGCTGACCGATCGCGTCGGCGTGGTGCGGCCGGCCCATTGCACCGCGCTCGGCAAGATCATTCTGGCCTCGCTGCGCCCCGAGCAGCTGAAGCGGTTCATCGAGCGGGTGGAACTAAAGCCGTCGACGCCGAAATCGATCAGCGACGTCGGCGCACTGACGCGCGAAATCGCCGAGGTGCAGCGCACCGGCGTCGCCTTCGACGACGGCGAGTTCAACATGGAGGTGCGCTGCGTCGCCGTGCCCGTGACCGATTTCACCGGCCAGGTGATCGGCGCGCTCGGCATTTCCGGCCCGATCTGGCGGCTCTCCAACCAAGCCCTGCACGCCAGCGCTCAGGTCGTGCAGGCCGCGGCCGACCACCTGTCGGCCGAATTCGGCGCGAAGCACAGGGGGCTCGCGCAAAAGGCGTAAGACGCGCGCAAGCGGCGATTTTGCCGGTTGACACCGGCAGCGCCGTTCGGGATTATCCTCCAGCATTAAAAGAACGTCTCTCACAATATCGAATACTCGATCTTGAAGGGAGGCACGCGATGCACCCGGGAGGAGACAGACATGATCCGCTACCCACGACGGACGTTGTTGAAGGCGGGCGCCGCCTTCGTTGGCGCATCGGCACTCGGGTTTCCGGCGATCGTCAGGGCGCAGGCCGAGAAGATCCGGATCGGGCACCTGACGCCGCTGACCGGCTTCCTCGGCGTGATCGGCAGCTACGCGCAGCTGGGTGCGAAGCTCGCGGCCGAAGAGATCAACGCGTCGGGTGGCATCCTCGGAAAGCCAATCGATCTGCTCTCGGAAGACTCAATCAATCCGGCGACCGCCGCCACCAAGGCGCAGCGCATGCTGGAGCAGGACGGCGCGGTGGTGCTGCTCGGTGAAATCTCCTCAGCGTCCTCGCTTACCATCATGCAGGTCGCCGAGCGCAACAAGAAGGTGTTCTTCTCGACCGGCGCGCGCTCGGACGCGCTGCGCGGCAAGAACTGCAACAAATACTCGTTCCACTGCGACATCCCGAACACCGTGATGGTCAACGCGGTCGGCACCGCGCTGTCGCAGAAGGGCATGGTGAAGGGCAAGAAGTTCTTCACGCTCACGGCCGACTACATCTTCGGCCACGATTTGCTGAAGGCCGCAAAGGTGTTCTTCGGCGCGCATGATGCGAACCTGATCGGCGACGAGCTGATCGCAACCGACGTCACCGATTTCAGCCCCTATCTCCTGAAGGTACGCCAGGCCAAGCCTGACGTGGTGTGCTGCAATCTCGCCGGCAACCAGGTGACGAATCTCGTCAAGCAATATGCCGAGTTCGGCTTCCCCTACCCGCTGGTCGGCTTCAACCTCAACACCGGCGACGCCTGGGCCGCGGGCCCGGGCAATCTCAGCGGCACCTGGCCGACGGTCTGGTATCACACGCTGGACAATCCGGCGTCGCAGGCTTTCGTCGCGGCCTTCAGCAAGAAATACGGCAAGCCGCCGGAGAACCACGCCTGGATCGACTACGTCACGCTGAAGCTTCTGGCGGAGGAGATCAACACCACGAAATCGACCGACAGTGCTGAGCTGATCGCCTATTTCGAGAAGCAGGCGCAGTTCGACATTGGCAAGGCGCGCAAGGCCTATTTCCGCGCCTGGGATCACCAGCTGGTGCAGGAGGCCTACCCGTTCACCGTCAAGCCGAAAGACCAGATGAAGGACCAGTGGGACATGCTGGTGCTCGGCGATGCCGTGCCGGCGGCGAACGATCCGCTCGAGACGATCTATCCGACCAAGGACCAGAACCCCTGCGAGATGAAGGCCTGACGCAGGTAGCCGCGGCAAGGCGGACGCAACATGCAGTTCGAGTTCTTGCTGGAACAGGTGGTGAATGGCCTCGTGCTCGGAGGCTATTACCTGCTCATCGCGCTCGGCCTGTCGCTGATCTTCTCCGTCGGCGGCATCGTCAATCTCGCGCATGGCGCCTTTTATGCGCTCGGCGCCTATGTCTGCGTTGAGCTGACGAAGCACCTCGGCTTCGGCCCGTCCGTGGTGATCTCGCCATTCGCGGTCGCGCTGCTCGGCATCCTGTTCGAACGCTTCATCCTGCGGCGCTTCTACGCGGCGGACCCGATCCTCAGCCTGCTCGTGACCTTTGGCCTCGCGATGGTCGCAGAACAGGCGATCCGCATGATCTGGGGCGCCGCACCGGTGTCGACCGAGATCCCGCAAAGCTTTCGCGGCTCGGTCATCGTCGGCGATTTCCTGTTCTCGCGCTATCGCCTGCTGATCCTTGGCGTGGTCGCACTCGTGATGGTCGGCGTCTGGTTCCTGCTGCAAAAGACCTCGTTCGGGCGCGTGGTGCGCGCCGGCATCCAGCGGCCGGACATGGTCGCGGCGCTGGGCATCCGTCTCCAGCCCTACATGACCGCGATCGTGATGCTCGGCGTCGGTCTCGCCGCGCTCGGCGGCGCCTTCTTCGCGCCGATCACCACCGTGCATCCGGCGATGGGCGCCGAGATCATGACCATCGCCTTCGTCGTGGTCGTCATCGGCGGCCTCGGCAGCTTTTGGGGCGTCATCATCGCAGCGCTTCTTGTCGGCGTGGTGCGCGGCGTCGCCATTCACTTCGAGCCTGCCGCGGGCGAAGCCTCGATCTACATCCTGATGTTCCTGGTGCTGCTGGTGCGCCCGCGCGGCCTGCTCGGCGAACGCATCGAGAAGTTCGAATGACGCGCGCCTCGACCATCGACAGGCTCCGGCCGCTGCTGATCGCGACCGTCGCGGTCATCGCACTGCCCTTCCTGCTGCGGGCGCTCGGCTTGTCGCTCAACACCGGCACCTGGATGCTCGGGCTCGCGATCGCGGCGATGGGGCTCAACCTCTGCATCGGCTACACCGGCCTCGTCTCGTTCGGCCACAGCACCTGGTTCGGCATCGGCGCCTATGCCGCTGGCCTGATCCAGCTGCGATACTTCCCCGGCGAGATCTGGCTGCCGCTGTTGGGATCGATGATCGTCGTCGCGATGGCATCGACCGTGACAGGCCTGCTGATCCTGCGCCGGCGCGGCGTCTATTTCTCGCTGCTGACGCTGGCGCTGGCCGCACTCGTCTACACCACCGCGTTCCGCTGGACGAGCCTGACTGGTGGCGAGGACGGGCTTGGCGGGCTGAAGCGCGGCGGCATCGGGCCCGTCAGCTTCGACAGCGCGCTCAGCTACTACATCGTGGTCGCAATCATCGGGCTCGCCGTGCTCTATGTGCTGATGCGCCTGGTACGCTCGCCGTTCGGCCATGTCCTGGTCGCGATCCGCGAGAACCAGCTGCGCGCGAGCTTTCAGGGTTATCCGGTCGAGCGCTACAAGCTCGCGGTGTTCGTGATCTCGGCCGTCGTCACCGGCATCGCCGGCGCGCTGATCGCGTTCCTGAACTATCTCGTCTCGGCCGAAGCCGTCTCGGTGCCGTTCGCCGGCGAGCTCTTGGCGATGGTCGTGATCGGCGGCATGCGCAGCCTGCTGGGACCTGCGCTTGGCGCGGTGTTCTTCATCCTGTTCCGAGAGCTGTTCTCGATCTGGACGTCGGACTGGCTGTTCTGGTTCGGCCTCACCTTCGTGGCCTTCGTGATGTATTCGCCCGGTGGCCTCGTCGGCATTGGTTCGCTGATCATGCGGCGCTTCCGCCCGGCACCGGAAGAATCCGCCGCGATGAGCCGGCGCAAGATCTATGACGGCCTGCCGCTGCCGGACTTTTTGCGACCGCAGGCGCTGAAGGGCACGGTGCTCGAAGTCAGCGGCGTTTCGAGAAAGTTCGGCGGCATCCGCGCAGTCGTAAATGCAAGCCTCACCGTTGCCGCCGGCGAGATCCACGCGCTGATCGGGCCGAACGGTGCCGGCAAGACCACGCTGTTCAACCTGGTGTCCGGCCTCTACGCGCCGGACCAGGGCTCGATCCGCCTTAGGGGACGCGACATCGCCGGCGTACCGGCAAACCTGATCTGCCATCAGGGGCTGGCGCGTTCGTTCCAGATCACCAATCTGTTTCGCGGGCTCTCGATCTACGAGAACCTGCGCTTGTCGTTGCAGGCCTGCCGGCCGATGCGCTTCAACATCTGGAACGACATCGACGCCTATCCGGATATCCATGCCGAGACGGCCGCGCTGACAAAATTCCTCGGGCTCGAAGGCATCGAGGCGATCGAGGGTGGCGAGCTCTCCTATGGCGGGCAGCGGTTGGTCGATCTCGGCATCGCGCTCGGCTCCAAGCCGCAGGTGCTGCTGCTGGACGAGCCGCTCGCCGGCCTCGCCGCGGCGGAACGCGAGCGCGTGTCCAACCTCGTCAAGAACATCGCGGCCAACATTCCGGTGCTGATCGTCGAGCACGACATCGACCGTGTGCTCGGCTTCTCGCAAATCGTCACCGTGATGAACCAGGGCGAGGTCCTGATGTCCGACTGCCCCAGCGCGGTGCGGGCGGATTTGCGGGTGCAGGAGATCTACACCGGCAAGGGCATTCCGCCCGTCGAGCACCGGCGTAGCGCTGATGATACCGGCGAGCACCCGACCGTGCTGCGGCTCGACCGCGTCAACACCTTCTACGGCAAGAGCCACATCCTCAACGACGCCGCGCTCGACGTGCGCGAGGGCGAGATCGTCGCACTGCTCGGGCGCAACGGCGCCGGCAAGTCGACGCTCTTGAAGACCATCGCGGGCCTCGTGCCGGCGGCCTCTGGAACCATCGAATACAACGGCACGGACATCGCAAGCCTGGCCGCGCCCGATATCGCGCGCCGCGGCATCGGCTATGTGCCGCAGGGCCGCGGCCTGTTCGCCGGCATGACCGTGCGCGAAAACCTCGCGCTCGGACGTCTCGCGCGCAAGACCGACGGCAGCGACGGCGTGGTCTGGAACGAGGAGCAGATCCTGCAATATTTTCCGCGCCTGAAGGAGCGCATGAACATCGCGGCCGATTATCTCTCCGGCGGCGAGCAGCAGATGGTCGCGGTTGCCCGCGCCATGTCCGGCAATGTCCGTCTGCTGCTGCTCGACGAGCCGTTCGAGGGCCTGGCGCCGGCGGTGACGCTGGAGCTGTTCAAGGTGTTCGACCAGCTCCGCAGGCACATGTCGATCGTGATCGTCGAGCACAATCTCGATCTCGTGCTGGCGCTCGCCGACCGCGTGTTTGCGCTGGAGCGCGGCGCCGTGTTCCACCAGGGACCGGCGGCGCCGCTGCTGAACGATCTCGGCTATCGCAAGCAGATCCTGTGGCTGTGATGGAAGCAAGAGCGCTCCCTCTCCCGCAAGCGGGAGAGGTTAGGGAGCCCGCGGTGCCAGCGACGCCTCACTCCGCCTTGATGTTCGCGGCCGCGACGACCTCGGCGAGCTCCTTCGTCTCCTTCGCGATCTTGGTCACATAATCCGCCGGACTGAGCACGCTCACGACGCCCTGTGAGCCGAGCTTGTCCGCAACCGCGGGATCCTTGGCGGCAGCGGTGATCTCCCGGTGCAGCGTCTCGAGGATCGGCGCGGGTGTCGCCTTCGGCATGAAGAAGCCGACCCAGAACGACAGGTCGAAGCCGGGATAGCCTGCTTCCGCAACGGTCGGCACATCCGGCAGCGACGGCAGCCGCTCGGCCGATGACACCGCCAGCGCGCGCAGCTTGCCGGCCTTCACCAGCGGCACGGCGGAGAGCGGATCGAACACGGCGAGCACCTCCTGCGCGAGGATGCCGACCTCCGAGGCCGCACCGCCGCGATAGGGCACGTGGATCATCTTGATGCCGGCCTTCTCGCCGAGCAGCTCCATCGCGAGATGGGCGAGGTTGCCGTTGCCGCCCGAGCCGTAAGCGAGCGCGCCGGGTGCGGCCTTTGCCGCGGCGACGAGATCGGCCACCGTCTTGATGTCGGCGGTCTTGGGATTCTCCGGATTGACCACCAGCACCAGCGGCGCCGAGACGACGGTGGTGAGCGGCGCGAAGTCGCTGACCGGGTCGTAGCGGATATCCCTGAACAGCGTCTTGTTGAGCGTGATCGTCGACGAGTTGCAGGCGAGCATGGTGTAGCCGTCGGCCTCGGCATGCGCGACGCCCTCGGCGGCGATCATGCCGTTGGCGCCGGCACGGTTCTCGACCACGAAGGGCTGACCCAGCTTGGCACCCAGCCGGTCGCCGATGATGCGCGCGACCACATCGACCGGGCCGCCCGCACTGAAGCCGACCATGACCTTGACCGGCCGCACCGGATATTTTTGCGCGAGCACCTCGGTCGACACGCACAGTCCGGCGATCAGCGCCAGCACGCGAAGCGTTCGTTGCATTCGTTCTCTCCCCGGACTTTTGCACCGCCTGTGCTTGTTGGTACGACACGCTTGGGATGATGATGAGCGGCCACACGGGATTTCGCAATCGCGTTTCGTCCCACGCGAGGCCCGGCATTCCGTTGCGCGGCAAGCGAACGATGCTTCCCAACAAAAATGCGAAAACAACCCCATGCACAGTAGCGGCGCTTGCGAGAACAGGGACTTGCGCGTTGCGCGCGGTGGTTTGACTCGTCGGGCAAAACAGGAGCAGGATGGCATCATCGCAACAATCGCAAGCGTGACGGCCGCCCCGACCTGGGCCGCCTCGACCTTGTTGCGCGTAAACCCTTCATCGACATTCCGAAATTCGCATTCGCGCGCAACGGCGAAGGGCCGTTCGCGCGCCTGCGCCATCACAGGACACAGCCCATGACGACAGCTCCGAGCCTCCGCATCACCACACCGGTTGCGGCAAACGACCGCACCGGCCCGACCACGAGCCCGCGGATAAGACTCACCAAGCGGCGCATCGCGATCAGCCATCCGGACCCGCAAGCCGGCGAGCAGCTGCTGGCCGAGGCGCTCGGCGCCGTCGACCGCGACGCGATGCACGGCATTCTGAAGCAATTGGTCAAGGCCAGCGCGATCGGACAGAAGCCCGATGAAGCCAATCTCGCCTTCATGGTCTCGATGATCCGGAGCATCGCGCCGAAGGATTCCATCGAGGCCATGCTGGTGTCCCAGATGGTCTCCGTTCATATGGCCGCGATGCGCTGCGCCTGCCGCCTCGCCTGCACCGACGACCTTCCGCAGCAGGAGGGCATCACGCGCGCATTGACCCGGCTCTCCCGCACCTTCGCGGCACAGATCGAGGCCCTGAGCCGCCACCGCAACAACGACGAGCGCACGATCACGGTGCGGAATTTGTCCGTGCAGGACGGAGGACGGGCGATCGTGGGCAACGTCACGCAGCATGCGAATGTTGCCGGAGCGAACCCAAGCGACGCACGGCGAGACATCCCCGCATGAGCGACGGCCACACCCGCAACACCGCCCCGATGCTGGCCAGTCGCCGCTGCGGCGCCACGACCCGCAGCGGCGAGGCGTGCCGCTCACCGGCCGCGCGCGGCAAGACCCGGTGCCGCATGCACGGCGGCGCGCCAGGGTCAGGCGCGCCGAGGGGAAACCGGAATGCACGGAAGCATGGATTGTTCGCCCGGGATGCGATCGCCGAGCGACGAGAGATCAAGGGCCTGCTGGATGATGCGTGCAAGCTGCTGGAGGGGCTAACGTGATTCTAGTGCTTGTTTGCCCATGCAGGGCTCGAATTGCCGTCGAAGGAGTAGACGTACGTCGTACGGTACGGGCCACCTGTATTGGCACCTTTCGCCCCTTGGTCCCGTCGAACTCCAACATCTGTCAAATGCTGTGCGCTAGGGACAGCGTTAGAGGTACATATAGACCACGCCTAAAGGTTAAAACGCGTCAACAGGTTACGTACGGACTTGTCGGCACAACCCCGAATATGCATATGATGAGCTGCAAGGCTGGCCCCTGGAACCAAAGTTGTAAGAAAGTGTTGAAGAATCAAGAGCATCATGCTGGGGCCGCCCCACGGGGAGTTGCCATGGCCACGCTGACACTGGAACAGATTGCTGAAAAAGCTAAAAATCATCGCGTCACTCCTTCTGAGCGCAAGGCCCAGAGGGTGAGTTTGATTATGGGTCTGCGGTCGAAAAACTCGACCCTCACGCGCGATGAGGTGTCCAGTTTTCTTGACCAAAACGAGGGTCATGAGACAGCCGAAAAGAAAGCTGGTTGACACCGGGGAATAGACAACCGCTAATAGAAAGGCCCAGCTTTTTGCTGGGCTTTTTTATTTGGGCGGAACGATGCTCGATAGCAATTGGGAATTGATCAACGGACCATCGGCTCATCACATTGAGCAGCTAAATGCCGCGAACAGCATCAACGTGCTGGAAGCGCTAGTCACCTTTCTTATCCACTTCAACCAGCCGGATAAGTTGCCCTGGTCGCCAAACGAAATGGCGCTGCGAGAGCTTCATAGATCCGGCACGCTTTTCTTACTCAACAAGCCTGGCGAATACCGAGACGTCCCCGTCCAAGTGGTAAACATACAAACGGGAGAGGTGCTGTATCAAGCCCCGCCTTGGGAGCAGGTACAGCAACTGATGACGGAATTCTTTGATGAGCTTCAAGCAATTTGGCGCGACGGAGATGCGCTTGACGCCGCAGCATTCGCCCTTTGGCGTATCAACTGGATACATCCGTTCAGGAACGGCAATGGCCGGACGGCGCGCGCTTTCTGCTATGCCTGCCTGAATGCAAGACTCGGCGTGATCCTGCCGGGCACTACCACCGTAATCGACCAAATCATGCTTACTCGCCCGGACTATGAGGCGGCCATCCGAGTTGCGGACCAAGCGGCAGCTGCGAACCCAACAACAAGGGATTTGGATCAGATGAAAGACTATCTGAACCGGCTGCTCCAGATTCAGATCGCCAGCATTCCAGATTCGTAAACCCAAACCAGAGCCCGTAGGATGGGTTCAGCTCTTCGCGAAACCCATCATCGTCGCGGATGAAGTGATGGGTTTCGCAAGAGCTCTACCCATCCTACGTGCTGGCGGCGGAACGGTACCAACGATGTAACAGCCCTGCTCCAGTACACGGCCTTGGCGGCCCCCGTTTGGCATCTCTCTTGCTGCACTGCGTACAAACCTCAGACCCGCGATAGGGTCTGTTTCAAATTGAGGCCATCACATGCAGCCAGCGTCCCGTTTCGACACGACCTTCTTGCACCTCGACGCACTCATTTCTGACTTGCAATGGCGGATCCAGATGCTCGATGCCGACATTCGCGAGGAAGAGGACAAAGCCGGCAATGCCGACCCGGGCAGCGCCACCTATTCCATGCTTGCTCAGACAATGAGAACGCGCCGCGACAACCTTCGCGCTTCAATCGCCCTGTTGGAGGACCGGCTGCCCGCGGACCACGCGCAGGCGGCCTAATGCGGCCCGCCATCCTTCGACGTTCGGCGAAATCCGTCAGCATCGCGAATGAACCGATGGATTTCGCATCTGCTTTTACCACTTGCGCTTGACGGACGGGACACTCTCCCCGCCACGAATGAAGCGATAGGTTTCGCGTCCGCCTTTGCCCGTTGGGCTGCGGCGGACGCTCTACCCACCCTACGGCTGCGGAATGTTGCGAAAGCCGGGGCGAGCCTACGTTCGCTCCCTTCAGCCGCTGTGCGATGCGTCACCTATCTCGCCGAAGATAGACCGAATCCAAGGTCCAGCGGTCTCACGATCACGCTTGACATATAGGAGTATATGCTCCTATATCTCTCGGATAAGAGAGCATATGCTCTCAGTTGAAAAGGACCCTCGCCATGACCAACGCAGAAATTCTCGTCAGCGGCGCCACCGGGCGCACCGGGGGTGCGGCGATCGACGAGCTCTTGAGGCTCGGCAAGCGGGTGCGGGCCTATGTGCGCAAGGACGGCGAGAAGGCCGCCGGCTTGCGGGCGCGCGGGGTCGAGACCGCGGTCGGCGATTTCACCGACATCGACGCCATTCGCGCGGCGATGGAGGGCATCCGCTCCGCCTATTTCCTGCATCCGATCGCGCCGGGGATCATCGGCGCCGCCGCCTACTTTGCGCAGGCAGCGAAGGAAGCCGGCGTCTCGGCCATCGTCAACATGTCGCAGATTTCGGCGCGCCGGGAATCGGCGAGCCATGCGGCGCAGGATCACTGGGTCTCCGAGCGCGTGTTCGACTGGTCGGGGGTCGCGACCACGCATCTGCGCCCGACCTTCTTCGCCGACTGGCTGGTCTATCCGCACTTCGCCAAAGCACTCTGGGCCAGGAAGACGATCGAATTCCCGTTCGCCAACGGCCGCCACGCGCCGATCGCGAGCGACGACCAGGGGCGCGTCATCGCCCATCTCCTGGCCAAGCCCGAAGGCCACGCCGGCAAGATCTACACGCTCCATGGCCCTGTCGAGATGAACCACACCGAAATCGCGGCCGCCATGAGCAAGGTGCTCGGCGCCGAGATCGCTTATGCGCCGGTTTCGATCGAAGAGTTCAGGCAGAGGATGGAGCAGCTCTACAAGTTTCCGCCATTCCTGGTGCAGCACCTCGTCGAAGTTGCCCAGAACTATCAGGACGGTATCTTCGCCGGCACCAACGACAATGTCGAAAGGATCACGGGAACGCCGGCCCTGTCGGTGCCGGCCTTCATCGAGAAATACAGGAACGCCTTCGCCTGAGGCGGACGCCAGGCGATGAGCAGAAGTCGAGAGAACAGACAGATGATGCAGATCAACCAGCCGCTTGGCATCGACGAATGCAACTGCAACGCCATGCGCAAGGCGAGCCGGCAGATTACGCGCCTCTACGATGCCCACCTCGCGCCAACCGGCCTTCGCATCACGCAGTTCCTGACGCTCGCGGCGCTGAACGAGGTCGGAAGCGCAGGGATCAACGCGCTGGCCGAACGGCTCGACATCGAGCGGACGGCGATGGGCAAGATGGTCGGCTTCCTGGAGCGCGACGGCCTGATCAGGCTCCGTCCGTCCCCCACCGACGGCCGCAGCCGCCTGATCGAGCTCACCGAGAAGGGGCGCCGCCTTCACAAGGAGGCGGCTCCGCTCTGGCGCGACGCGCAACGGCAATTCGCGCAGCTGAATGGCGCGAAGAACGTCGCCGAGCTGCGCAAGGGATTGCAACAGATGGTCGTCGGCGACATGGCCGCGACCTCGTCCGACGACTGAACGTCTCGGCACATCGCCCACTCCATGGAGATGATCATGAAACACACTTTCGCCGCCGGCCTGACGTTGCTGCTCGGAATGCTCGGCCCGGGCGCCGGATACGCGCAATCCGCGCCACCACCGCCGACGCCGACCACGAAAATCCTTGCGATCGGCACCGTGAATCCCGGTGTCGACCCGGCAAAAGTGTTCGCGACCCTGCCGAACGAGGTTCGCGACACCGTGGACCTCTATCTGAACGGCAAGATCGACCAATGGTATTCGCTGGCAGACCGTCGCGGCGTGGTGTTCCTGCTGAATGTCACGGATGTCGCGGCCGCCCATGAGATGCTCGAAAAGCTGCCGCTGGGCCAGGCCCATCTGATGAGCTTTGAGCTGATTCCGATCGGACCGCTCAACCCGCTGCGCGCGTTGCAGGGGATGAAGGCAAATCCGTGAAGTCGCGCGGTCATTGCGGGACCAGCGCGGCATCGCTGCCTTCACCCACCCGATCAGTCCGATGCCGTCTTGGCCGAGACCGACTGGCTCGTGCGGGTGCCTTCGCCGGTGTCGAGGCGATAGAGAGCCACCGCGCCGCCGGCCAGGACGACGACGATGACGACGATCGCGATCACGTTCTTGCTGCTCAAGCGAACATCCTCCGGCTGATACGCTGGTTGTAACCGATCACGAGCGTCCCAAGTTCCGTGAAGTTTCCATGACGTCCACGCAGCGTTTTCCCGGCTACGATTCCGCGCGGGAATGTCGGCCAACAATCGGAACTTCTCGCCGTTGCGCTGCTTTGATTCCCGCAACGGAAGCCGCCCATGACGACAGAAACGGAACTGAAATTCCGCCTTGCGCCGCGTCAGCTCTCGACCGTTTTGCGCAATGGCGCATCGCGCAGGCATGGCGACCCGACCGGGCAGACACTGATCTCGACCTATTACGACACGAAGAAGCACAAGCTGAGGCGGAACGGCTTGGTGCTCCGGGTCCGCAAGATCGACGACCGGTACGTCCAGACCGTGAAAGCGCGCGGCCTCACCGACGTGACGCGCGGCGAATGGGAGAACGAGGTCGCCGGCGCCAAGCCTGAGCTCGCGAAAACAAGACATACGCCGCTCGACGACATTGCCACCAGAAACTTTTCCGGCAAGTTGAAGCCGGTCTTTCAGACCGACGTCCGCCGCACGGCGCGGATGCGGCGCGTCCGGAGAAGCCGGATCGAGCTCGCGATCGACCAGGGCCGGATCACCGCCGGCCGCCGCTCCCGTCCCGTCGCCGAACTCGAGCTGGAGCTGAAGTCCGGGCAGATCGCCGACCTGTTCAGACTGGCGCGGATCTTTGAACGCAAGGCAGGGGCCGAACTCGATCCGCGCTCGAAGGCCGAGCGAGGTTTCGAGCTCGTGGCGGGGAACGGCCGGAGCGCGCAACGCGCCGAGCCGATCCGGCTCACGCACGAGGTTTCACCGCAAGACGCTTTCCGCATCATCGCGCATTCGGCGCTTCGTCAGGTGACCACGAACGCCGATCCGGTGCGTAACAAGGATTCCGAGGGAGTTCATCAGATGCGCGTCGGCCTGCGCAGGCTGCGAGCGGCGATCTCGCTTTTCGACGACATCATGCCGCGGGTAGGCACGGGCCGGATCAAGGCCGAGCTCAAATGGCTCACCGGCGAACTCGCGCCGGCACGCGAGATCGACGTCTTTGTCAAGGACAGCATTGAACCGCTTCCCGAGCAGGGCGTCCCGCGACGCGGCGCCGGCGCGATACGCAAGAAATTCTCCGCGCAACGGATGGCAGCCTTCCGGCGTGCCGGCGAGGCGGTTGCGTCGGCGCGCTATCGCCGCCTGCTGATCGACGTCGCCGAATGGATCGAGGCGATGCGGGCCAGCGCCGACGACGGCCGCTCGATCGCCGCCTATGCCGCCGAGATGCTCGACCGGCACACCAGGAAGGTGCGAAAGCAGGGCAAGCAGCTCGCCGAGCTCGATCCGCGGCGGCGCCACAAGCTGCGCATCAGGATCAAGAAGATCCGCTATGCCGTCGATTTCTTCAAAAGCCTCTACCGCGATCGCGACCAGAACGAGCTTGCGGATTTTTCCGGCCGGCTGAAGCAGCTGCAATCGGCGCTGGGATCGCTGAACGACTTCATGGCGCATCGCGAGCTGGCGACGAAGGCAGCGTTGGCAGCGCCGCCTGCGAACCGGCGCGCCCAGGCTTTCGCATCCGGCTTCATTGTCGGCCAGGAGCGCGAGGCGGCTCACGGCCTGATGAAGAATGCCGCGCGGGAGCTGCGTCGATTGCATCGGCTGCGGGTCGAGCCGCGCAAGTGACCTCGCAGAAAAAAGCGACCTTGCAGAAACAAGCGACCTTGGAGAAACCGGCATGGCATGGGTCGGCAGTTGGCGAAATCAATTCGGATCGATCCTGCGCATCATCAGCGATGCGGAGGGCCGCATCGAGGGAACATTCGAGACCGCGCTCGAAGACAGCGGCTTTTACGGTCAGACAATCCAGGTCATCGGATTTCACAAGGGCAATTGCATCGCCTTCGTCGCCGCAGGCGCGTCTCCGTCAGGCGACCGTGTGGTGTCATACACGGGCCTGTTGCGCCACGGGAAAATGGAGACCGCCTGGTTCGTGGTCGCCGACCAGGCGCTGAGCGCCGCCGGCGAAGGCGAACCCGCGAAGCTCAAGCCGTTGAACTGGTGGCGCGCCGTGACAACGAACGTCGACACCTTCGAGCGGGCCTAGATCCCGCCTCCGATCCGTAAATTCCTGGCCAACACCCTGCGCAACGAGCGATCCCCATGTCCGATCTCGCCCTCAACGATGCACAGCTGACCTCCGAAGCCACCGCCAGGCCCGACCTGCACCGCAAGCCGCATGTGAGCATGGTGGCGGTGTTCCTGCTCTTCCTCGTCAGCGGGATCGGCTACGCCGCCTACGGCATCTTCACCGACACGCACAGCGTCGGCGAGCCGCTGGCGCTCACAGCAATGCTCCTTCTCGGCGTCGCCCTCATGATCGCGCTCGGCTTCGAGTTCGTGAACGGCTTTCACGACACCGCGAACGCGGTCGCGACCGTCATCTACACGCACAGCCTGCCGCCACTGACCGCGGTGATCTGGTCGGGCCTGTTCAACTTCCTCGGCGTGCTCGTATCCACCGGCGCGGTCGCCTACAGCGTCATCACGCTGCTGCCGGTCGACCTGATCCTGCAAGTCGGCAGCACCGCCGGCTACGCCATGATCTTCGCCTTGCTGATTGCCGCCATCATCTGGAATCTGGCGACTTGGTCGATGGGCATTCCCAACAGCTCGTCGCACTGCCTGATCGGTTCGATCATGGGCGTCGGCATCGCCAACCAGTTGATGGCACCCGCGGGCCAGGCCACGTCGGGTGTCGACTGGTCGCAGGCAATCAGCGTCGGCAAGGCGCTGCTGTTCAGCCCGGCGGTCGGCTTCGTCCTCTCCGCCCTGCTGTTGCTCCTGTTGAAAGTCGTGGTTCCCGTGCGGAAGCTGTACGAGGAGCCGAAGGGCGCGACGCCGTGGTGGATCCGCGGCATCCTGATCCTTACTTGCACCGGCGTGTCCTTTGCGCATGGCGGCAATGACGGCCAGAAGGGCATGGGCCTGATCATGCTGATCCTGATCGGCGTGGCGCCGACCGCTTATGCGCTGAACCGGACCATGCCGGAATCGAGCACGCCGGCCTTCGTCGACGTCACCGGCAAGGCCAAGTCGGTGTTCGCAGCTCAGGCGCAAGGTGCGCAGGCGGGCAACGCCGACGACGCGCGAGGCCTGATCGGCGATGCGCTCAAGACGCGGAATCTGAACCGCCCGGAGGTGTTCGCTGCGCTGGCTGTGCTTTCGGACGACATCGCGAACGGGGTGAAGAACTATGGCTCGATCAGCCGCATTCCGGCCGCGGCGACGGCGAACATGCGCAACGACATGTATATGGTGTCCGACGCGGTCCGCCTGTTGCCGGAAGCCGGCGCCAATCTCAACGCGGGCGACGGCGCGATCCTGAAGCAGTATCGCGCCGACCTCGAGCATGGCACGCGCTTCATTCCCAACTGGGTCAAGGTCTCGGTCGCGATCGCGCTTGGGCTGGGCACCATGGTCGGCTGGCGGCGGATCGTCGTGACGGTCGGCGAGCGCATCGGCAAGCAGCATCTCACCTATGCGCAAGGTGCCTCTGCCGAGATCGTGGCCGCCGGAACGATTTTGGGGGCCGAGTTCTACGGCATGCCGGTGTCCACCACGCACATCCTGTCGAGTGGTGTTGCCGGCACCATGGCAGCCAACGGCTCGGGGCTGCAAACGGCCACGATCAGGAACATCGTGCTGGCGTGGATCCTGACACTGCCGGCCGCGATGCTGATCGCAGGCTGCCTGTATCTGCTGTTCCGCATTGTGGTCTGAGCCGCGCGGGTCCAGTTCTTACCCGCACGAAGGCCACATCCGGAATAAGGGGGCTGCTACTGTCGCCATTGGCACCCGCCCTCCAATCATGTAACCCCACCCAAAAGCTTTTCGGGACGGGACGCTATGGGGACCGCTGCCACTGACGACGCGGGAGACGGCAGCCGCGCATTGATCTTTGCGCTGGTGGCGCTTGCCTGCGGGCACATGCTCTCGACATTGCTGCGCACGATTCCGGCCCTCAGCCTCGATTTGATGGCGGCGGATTTCCGCATCGAGCCGCAGGCGCTGGCAAGCCTCACCTCGGTCTATCATTTTGCTTTCGCCGCGTCGCAGATCCCGGTTGGCGCCGCGATGGACCGGTTTGGCGTGCGGCCGGTGTCGCTCGGCCTGCTGGCGGGAACCATCGTCGGCGCGATCGCGTCGGGGTTCGCGACCGGGCCTGAGAGTTTTGCATTCGGGCAATTGCTGCTGGGGATCGCGACGTCGGGCATGCTGATGTGCCCGATGACGCTGGCAGCCAAGCAATTGTCGGCGGCGCGCTTCGGCCTGTGGTCGGGCGCGATCCTGTCGATCGGCAACATAGGGATGCTGCTGTCGTCGAGCCCGCTCGCCTTCGTGGTCGATCATTATGGCTGGCGCGCCGGGTTCTGGATCGCTGCTCTCGGCGGCGTCGCGGTGGCGCTGGCGGTACTCGCGCTGGTGCCGAACCAGAAGGCCGAGCACCAGGACGCCTCCTCGCCGCTGGCGCAGATGATCGAGGTGCTCAGGCTCGGCCTGTCGCGGCCGCTGCGCGGGCTGATCGCGCTGGCGCTGGTGTCGCTTGCGACCTCGCTGGTGCTGCGCGGGCTGTGGGGCGGGCCGTGGCTGATGCAGGTGAAGGGCCTGTCGCGGGTCGAGGCCGGCAACCAGCTCGGCGCCTATACGCTGGCGATGATCGCGGGTCCGCTGCTGCTGGGCATGATCGACCGCAAGGTCGGCCGCCGCCGCGAGCTCGTGGCCGGCGCCCACGCGACCGCGGCGCTGCTGGTCGCGCTGATGGCGCTCGGCGCGCCGCATTTTCCCGTTGCATGGCTGTTCGGCGTATCCGTCATGCCGCCGCAATACGACCTGGTTCTGTTCGTGCTGATTGGCCTTTCGACCTCCGCGCAGCCGCTGCTGTTCGGGATGTGCCGGCAGCTGGTCGACGCGCAAACCGCCGGCAAGGCGCTGGCCGCGGTGAACCTCGCCTTCTTCCTCGGCACGGCGCTGATGCAGTCGATCACCGGCGCGGTGGCGGCATTTGCGGGACTGCCGGCGGTGCTGCTGTTCATGGCGGCGGCGCTGCTCGCGGGGGTGACGATCTTTTTGACTTACACGTCATCGCGTTCGTAGGATGGGTAGAGCGACAGCGAAACCCATCGTTCTTGCCGGAAGGTGATGGGTTTCGCGAAGAGCTCTACCCATCCTACGCGTCAAGGAATGACCTCCATGCCAGTCGACCACCAAGCCGCCACCGACCGCCTCATGCGCTTCCTCTCCGTGGAAGGCATCACCGGACAGGAGGCGGCGATCGGGCGCGAGCTCACGGCCGCGCTGAAGGAGGGCGGCGTGCCGGCCAAGGCGATCCGGCTCGACGATGCCAACACCCGCATTCCGGTGCCGACCGAGACCGGCAATTTGATCGTCGACCTGCCCGGCCGCGGCGCGCTGCATAACCAGCCGCGGATCATGTTCATGACCCACATGGACACCGTGCCGCTCTGCGCCGGCGCCAAGCCGAAGAAATCCGGCCGCAAAATCGTCAACTCCGCCAAGACCGCGCTCGGCGGCGACAATCGCTGCGGCTGCGGCGTGCTGGTGACCTTGGCGGCCGAGCTCGAAAAGCAGAAGCTCGATCATCCGCCGATCACGCTGCTGTTCTGCGTGCGCGAGGAGAGCGGGCTCTATGGCGCGCGCCACGTCAAGCTCGACGAGCTCGGCAAGCCGGTGATGGCCTTCAACTATGACGGCGGCTCGGCGTCCAACGTCGTGATCGGCGCGGTCGGCGCGGACCGCTGGACCGTCGAGATCTTTGGCCGCGCCTCGCATGCGGGCGGCGCGCCCGAGCGCGGCATCTCCTCGACCATGATCATGGCGCTGGCGCTGGCGGACGTGAAGGCCGGCGGCTGGTTCGGCAAGGTGGTGAAGGGCAAGGGCGCGAGCGCGCGGATGGGCACCAGCAATGTCGGGCCCGTCACCGGCGGCGAAGGCCGGCCCGCCGGCGATGCCACCAACGTCGTCACCGATTACGTGCATGTGCGCGGCGAGAGCCGCAGCCACGACGGAAAGTTCTTCAAGGAGATCACGAAAGCCTACAAGACCGCGTTCGAGAGGGCGGCCAAGAAGGTGACGAACACGCTGGGCAAGTCCGGCAAGGTCAAGTTCAAGGCGGAGACCGATTACTATCCGTTCCGCATGAAGGACAACCTCCCCGTCGTCAAACGCGCGATCGAGGCGGTGTCCGCGGTCGGCGGCACGCCGAACGTCCGCGCCGCCAATGGCGGGCTCGACGCCAACTGGATGGTGCGCCACGGCGTTCCGACCGTGACCTTCGGCGCCGGCCAGAACGAGGCGCACACCATCGACGAGTGGATCAATCTCGACGAATATGATCGCGCCTGCGCGCTGGCCGTGCAGCTTGCGACGATGCGGTGAGCCGTTGAGACGCACTCGTAGGGTGGGTTGGCCGAAGGCGTAACCTACCTCTTGACTTTCCACGCAGACAGAGACGCGGTGGGTTACGCTTCGCTAACCCACCCTACGATCCACCGGCAACCGATGCGAGAGACCCGCGCCTTGACCCCCGAGCTGCATCAAAAACTCACCGAATGGCGCCGGCATCTGCACGCCCACCCCGAGCTCTCCTTGCAGGAGAAAGCCACCGCCGCCTTCGTGCAGGAAAAACTCACCGAGCTCGGCATTCCCTTCGAGGCCGGCATCGGCGGCCACGGCATCGTCGCGACGCTCACACGAGGCTCGGCGCAAAGCCGTGTCGGCCTGCGCGCCGACATGGACGCGCTGCCGATCACCGAGGATACCGGCCTTGCCTACGCCTCGACCAATCCCGGCGTGATGCACGCCTGCGGCCATGACGGGCACACCGCCTCGCTGCTCGGCGCCGCCGCGCTGCTGGTGGCCGACTCGAGCTGGAGCGGCTCGGTCGACTTCATCTTCCAGCCGGCCGAGGAAGGTTATGGCGGCTCGCGCGCGATGGTCGCGGCCGGGCTGTTCGAGCGCTTTCCGATGGATCGGGTGTTCGGCTTCCACAACTGGCCGGGGCTTGCGGCCGGCACCATCGCGGTGCATGACGGCGTGGTGATGGCCTCGGGCGGACGCGTCACCATCACCATCGAGGGCCACGCAGGCCACGCCGGCATGCCGCATCTGACGCGCGATCCGGTGATGGCGGCGGGCCACCTCATCGTCGCGATGCAATCGATCGTCTCGCGCAGCGTCGATCCGCTCGACGCCGCCGTGCTCTCGCTCTGCACCATCGAGGGCGGCACCGCGCCCAATCAGATCGCCGGCAAGGTCGTGATCCGCGGCACGCTGCGGCATCACCGCAATGCCGTGAAGGACATCATCGTCGGGCGGATCGGCGAGATCTGCGCCGGCATTGCCACGAGCTTCGATGTCAAGGTCACGCCCGACATCGTCATGGGCGTCGGCGTGGTGATCAACACGCCGGAGGAAGCAGGCTTCGCGCGCATGGCGGCCGACAAGGCGCGGGCGCAGCTCACGCGCGATCTCGCGCCGAGCATGGCCGGCGAGGATTTCGCCTTCTACCTCCAGCAGCGGCCGGGCGCCTTCGTGTGGATCGGCAACGGCGAATTGCGCGCCGGCGCCGAGCTGCACGGCCCGCGCTACGATTTCAACGACGCGATCCTTCCGGTCGCCTCGACCTGGATGGCCGAAGTCGCCAAGACAGCGCTGTCGGCGAACTAGCGTGGGAGCGACGGGCCGGTCGCGCGGCCCGTCACCTTCCACCATGATCAGCAGCCGCGGCAGATGATCAGCTTGCGATCAATCTCTGCGTCAAGCCGTCGCAACTCGGCATCGCCGGGCGCGGCTTGCACAGGCTCGGACATGTCGCTCGGCCGCGGCTGGCGGTGACCAATCGGCGCCTGCCGGAACAGGTCGGCGTACCTTGTCGGAGCGGGCGAGGCGATGGTCGTGTGCGTCCCGGCCGGCGTGCTTCCTCCCGCCCTGAGGTTTGATGCTGAACCCAACAAGAAACTCGCTGCGAGAACGCTCACGCCAAATCTGAATGCCATCATCTCTCTCCTGTCGCGGTGACATTTCGCGCATGCGAATGCGCGCCTGCGATGGATAGGAGATGCCGGCTACCCGACCATGTCGTCCGCACCGATATCGCGTTACCGCTGAAATCGCGGCGCGCTAGGACGCACCGGCGGCTCGCTTCAACCGGCCGCTCCGCGCCGAGGTCACGAGGCTCCGCGCCAGCACGCCGGCGAGTTCCGCCGAGACCAGCGGGTGATGAACGAGCGCGGTGATGCCGGATGTCTTGAGCGACGGCATCGCCAGGTCGCGCGTCGAGGGCGTCGCCAGAATGATCCGCAGCGCCGGCGCGGCATCATGCAACGCCGCCGCGAGATCGAGCGAGGAGCCACCGGGCAGATGACACACCAGCGCCACGTCGAAACGGGTCTGGGCGGCCCGGCAGGCGGCAATCGCCTCCGCCAGCTTGGTGAAGCCAACCGGCTCGTAACCCAGTGCCGCGAGGATTTCCTCGTAGCGCAACAGGCGGCGGCCATCGGTCTCGAGCACGAGCACGGTTTCGCCGGCGCCGCGGAACGCCGGTTCGGAGCCGGGTTGAACCACCTGTAGCTCGTCCGGCTCGCCGGACGGCAACCAGACGTCGAAGCGCGTGCCGGCGTCCGGCTCGCTCTGCACGCCGACGGCACCGCCATGCTGCTCGACGATCTCGCGAACCGTTGCGAGCCCGAGTCCGTTGCCGTCCGGCCGGGTCGTGAAGAACGGCTCAAAGATCCGCTCCAGCGTCGCCTCGTCCATGCCGGGCCCGGGATCGGCGACCGAAATGACGGTGAAGCGGCCAGGACCGACTTCGTTGCGCCCGATCAGCATGGCATGCGGAAGATCGCGCACTTTGATGCGAAGCTCGATGCGACCGGGCTCCTGCATCGCCTGCGCCGCGTTGTTGCACAGATTGAGGATCACCTGCTGCAACTGGCCCGGCTCGCCCATCACGACTGCGGTCTCGATCGGCTCGTTCACCACGACCTTGACGTGCGAGGGTAGCGAGGCAGCCAGCAGCGATCTGGTTTCGTCGACCAGGATCTTGACGCACACGCGTTCCCGCCTGCCCTCGCCGCGGCGTCCGAAGCCGAGAATTTGCTCGACCAGCTCGCGCGCCCGCTCGCCGGCACGGCGAATCTCGGCAAGGCTCGCGGCCGACCCGCTTCCCGACGCGACCCCAGCGTCGGCCATTTCGGCGTAGCCGAGAATGGCGCCGACGATATTGTTGAAGTTGTGGGCGATGCCGCTGGCAAAGGTTCCGATGGTCTCCATGCGACGGGCGTGCTGCAGGCTCGCCTGGAGGCGCTCCTTCTCGCCTTCCAGCCGGGCGCGCCGGATCGCGTTGCCGATGGCGTCGAAGGCCATGCGAAACAGCGAGACCTCCGACCAATAGGTGAGCGCGCCGCCCTGCACGGCATCGAAGCCGAGAATGCCGTCGCGGTTTCCACGGGCCGCCATGATGCACAGCCAGCCACTCACGCCGGCATCGGCCAGGAGGTTCATCGTGTCGTAGGGATGGGCAGGCTTCACGCTGGGGATATAGACGATGCCCTCCTCGCCGCCGTCAAATCGCGGCGCGAGGCTGAGCACCCGCTCCGGCCAGCCCTGCTCGAATTCGACGCCCTCGCGGGACCACCGATAGGCATGCATCGTCGAGCCGGACACGCAGGCAAAATAGGCCCGGTCCGCGCCGATGCAATCCGCAAGCTGATGCAGCGCCGTCTCGACATCGGCGGCGATCCTCTCGCTGCCCGAATTGATGAAGCGCATCGAGATGTTGGCGATCAGATGTTCGAATGCGGCGCGACGGCGCAGCGTCATCGCCCGTTTGCGCAACAGCATGCCGAAATAGATGATGCCGGTGAGCAGCAGCAGCGAGGTGATGTATTGCAGCAGGCGCGTCTTGCGCGCCGAAGACCGCGCGGCCAGCTGGCGCTTCATGATCACCCCCAGCACGGCATCCTGCTCGCGATTGTTGGATTCGGCGACCAGCGTCTTCAGGATGGTGTCGATATCCGGCAGCAGGTCATGCAGCATCTGTCCGTGGGTCAGGAGCGCGCGGACCGAGTCCGCTTCCGCCGGCGGCGCCGGCAGCTGCGCGAGTTCCTCCAACCGGTCCTGGACCTGGCGCGCCGTGACCACGGACGTATCGAGGGTCAGCCGCAGCATCGCTGCCGCCAAAGCGGAGGAAGCCGTCACCAGCGGCCGGGTCTCCGATGTGGCCAGCTTGTCGCTGAACATCGCGAAATAGGCGAAGGAGTTCTGGAGCAACGCGTTCCTGCTCTTGAACCGCTCGATCATATCCTCCTGCCGGCTGGCGCGCGCCGACAGCACGTCGATCGCCCTGGTTTGCTCGGCGTCGAGGCCCGCGGTGTCGCGCAGCCGCGCCAGGGCATCGTCATAGGCATTCACCATCTGCACCAGCCCGTCATAGTTGCGCGACAGGCCGCTACGCGCGGTGAGCACTTCCCTGGTCATACCGCGCTCGTAGCGGGTGAAATCATCGAGCGCCCGCAGCTGGCTGTCATAGCGCGCCGAATTGACGTTCAGCCCGTTCAGCAACAGCCAGGTGAGAAGGGCGAGCACGAACGCGAAGCCGGCCACGGCGGGGGCAGATCTCATGGCGAGCCTCCGACGGGCGCGCCGCGATAGGTTCCGGTCAGGCTGCCGAGAAAGGCGACCAGCGCGCTCGCCTGCTGGTCCGTCAGCGTCGCGTTCAACTGCGCCACCGCCATCTTGCGAACCGCGTCATCGAGCGTCGGCGCGCTGCCGTCATGGAAATACGGCGGCGTCGTCGCGACGTTGCGCAGGCTCGGCACGCGCAGGATTTTCGGCTCGGGCGAGGCGAGCGGATGGAATATGCCGTGGCGCTCGTACAGATTGCCGCCGACATTGACGCCCTGATGGCAGGCCGAGCACCCCAGCGATTTGAACAGGCGGTATCCGTCCAGCTCGTCGGCCGACAGTGCCGAATCGTCGCCCGCCAGCCAGCGATCGAACTTGCTGCCCGGCGTGACCAGCGTGCGCTGGAAGCTTGCAAGCGCGTCGATGACATCGGCGCCCTCCGGCCGGCGGCCATAGGCCGCGAAGAAGCGATCACGCATGTCGGCATCGGCATCGAGCTTTGCGGCAATCTCTGCCGCGCTGCTCCCCATGGTGTTCGGGCTTTCCAGCGATGACTTGATATCGGCCTCGACGGTGCGGAATTTTCCTTCCCAGCCGTAGCGAAAGCTCAGCGTCGAATTGAAGACGGTGAGCGTGTTGAGCGGAAGCTCCGCGCCGTTGAGGCTCACATCGTGCCGCTTCTGGCTCGCGCCGTTGGTCGCGACATCGTGGCAATCCTGGCAGGTGCGCGAATCGTCGTGCGACAGCCGGCGATCGCCGAACAGTTTCTCGCCGAGCGCGACCTTCAACGGATCGATGGCGGGAGCTGCGAGAATTGGCGTCACTGGCTCACCACGGTCCGATGCAGTCGGCGGCGGCGACTGCGACGGCGCGGGAGTGACCTCCAGGCAGCACAACAGCACCGCGCAAATGGCGATCACGCCGCCCCGATAGCCGGCACCTAATCCGGCTCCGCGAAATCTGATCAACCGTTGCACAATCAGGGATATGGGGTGGAAGCGAACAGCAACTGCATCTGTTCAAGGGCTTTTGATCGCAGAGTGGTGATTCCGTGAACGCGGCCAGATGCGGCGACTGAGGCCGCCCGAGACGATCGAGCGGCACGCCGCATGACATAGACCCAGTCCGGCGAAGGCGAGATAGACCGCGTCAGCAATCACGACCGGATCTCACCACCCGCTCGATGTCCGCCCGGCCACAAATGCCGAGATCCCGCAAGGTCCGGTCGTCGAGTTCCATCAAAGTGTCAACCGCCCTTTTGATTTCGTGCTCCCGGCGCCATTGCGATGGCAGAGCCACCAGTGTCTCACCGACCGACCGCAGCCAATTCCAACGCCGTTGCGCGTTGGCCGGCGAGATGCGATCGAGCTCAATGACATTGCCGCTGCGTCCGGCCGCATCGCTCGCACTGACCTGCATTCGCTCCGGCGGCTCACAACCATCCGGCAGCCGTTGCCAGTCCTTCCTGGCCGCCAACATCGTGTGAACCGGCACCGCCGCAGTCGGATGCAACGCCGCGCCGTACAGGGCAAACCCCTCCATGAAGAAGGTGAAGACCGCCCACCAGAATGTCGCGACCTCTTCGGTCGGCTCCGCCGGGCGGGACTCGATCTCGTCAAAGCGCCGCCTCGCGGTGTCGTCAGGATCGAGACGGACAATGCCCCGACGATCGGACCATCCGACCCAGCCCAGCCCATCAAGCTCCGTGTCATCCGGCCGAACGGGACGGACCGCACTGTAAGAACGCGTGCTCATCGTAGATCTCCCACATGTCGTTCGTGGGAGGCAATGTGCCGGCCTGCCGTTACGCCGAGGTCACGGCCCAGGGGCAAAGAGGTTACAATTGCAATCCAGCGGTTGTGCTTAGAACGGTTCTACAGGGATCGCGAAGACATAGCCGACGCCGCGCTCGGTCTGAATGACACGCGGTGCGCTTGGATCGGCCTCCAGCTTGCGCCGCAGCCGCAACACCTGGACGTCGATGCTGCGATCGAAAATGTCCTCATGGATGCGGGTCGCCTGAAGCAGATGCTCGCGGGTCAGGGGCCGCTGCGGCGCCTCGAGAAAGGCCAGCAACAGCGCATACTCTCCCTTGCTGAGCGCGACCTGCGTTTCGCCGGGATCGATCAGCTTGCGGCCGCGGCGCTCCAGCTTCCAGCCGCTGAAGCGATAGCCGCCGCGTTCGGGATCGCGGGCGCGCGCGGCACGGCCCATCTCCTGCCGCCGCAACACCGCGCGAACGCGTGCCAGCAACTCTCTCAGCGAAAACGGCTTGATGATGTAGTCGTCAGCGCCGAGCTCGAGCCCGACGATACGATCGATCTCGTCGGGTCGATGGCCGGTCGTGATGATGACGGGCACATCCGAATGCGACCGGATCTCGCGCAACAGGTCCAGACCGTCGTCCTGACCAAGACGAAGATCCAGAATGATCAGGCTGGGCTGGCTGGCTTCGAGGTGGTGATTCAATTCAGATCTGTTGGAGGCTGCCCTGGTCGGGACATCGTGCTCCTCCAGATATCTGATCACCATCTGTCGTAAGGTAGGATCGTCATCGACAACAACGATGTGGCCAACATCTGCAAGCATACGTCTCTCTCAAAATCGGCCCCCGCCTAATTGAGTCGCTTTAACATCCGCAATCATTCAAAATAATATAGGCGACGACCAGAACGTCGCCATGCGACGGCAGCGTTCATGACGCCTCGATGACGCTGTAACGCGGTAATTCTGCGGCCAATTCCGCTGACTATCGCAGACGTGAAGAATTGTGATCCTAGCGCCTGCTACTTTTGGGCGATGTCCCGTGCGCCGCCTGCGCGACTGTTCGGCAGTAACGACAGGACTGTTCGGCGATGGCGACGGGCCGCGCGAGCGGCCCGCACCAGATCATTCGCCGGGATACATCAGGAACGCGGCAGGCCTGCGAGGTACTGGTACATCGCAGACAGCTCGTCGTCATCCATCCGCCCGATCGGCCGCCACGGCATCTGCTCGTCGAGCCGATGTCCGTTCGGATCGACGCCCGTGCGCATGGTGGCGACGAACTGCGCCAGGCTCCACTCCTTGACGATTCCGAGATCGGGCCCAAGCGGAGGCAATTGTCCGGGCACGCCACCGCCGAGATCCTTGCCGTGACACTCGCGGCAATCCTGATAGGACAGCAGGTACTTGCCATAGCGCGCCGTCGGCGCCTTCGGCGGAGCAATGATCACACCGGTGAAGACCGGCTTGGCGTCCGGCAACATCCCGGCGCCGAGCATGGCGAGGCCCAGCAGCGTGAAACGATCCGGAGGATCCGGGGTCCGTTCGCCGCTCTCGGGCAGGCTGCGGATATAGGCAATCACGGCCTTGGTGTCGTCGTCACTGAGCCGGTTGGCATTGGTGAAGGACATGATCGCCAGCCAGCGCCCTCGCGCGTCGATGCCGTTGCGAATCGCGCGAAAGATCTCGCCGTCGGACCAGTGCTTCAGGTCTCCGGCGGCGGTCAGATTCGCGGGCACGAACGAGCCGATCGGAATCGGGAGATCCTTGCCGACATCGCCGCCACCCGACAGCACGCCAGTCTTCGAGTGGCATCCGGCGCAGAAACCATCTGCGACTGCCCTGCCACGGGCAATTCGTTCCGCTGTCGCCTCGACCTTGAGATCCGGGACCGGCGCGGAACGCATATGCTGCCTGACGATGCCGGTTGCCGTCAACGCGCTGACGCCGGACAACGCGACGGCCAGAATCGCCGCCAGCATCACGCCGCCCCACCTCACCAGAGAATTCCTGGCCCGCAAGGCGCGGACCCCCAACCAGATGAAAAGCGCGATGACAACGACCATCGCGATCAGGGCGACAATATTCTGCATGTGGTCCTCAACGAATTCTGCGCGGTCAGGCCCGCGCGATATCTCGGTCGTCAATAATCAGGACCGGCCCACGCCGCTCAATGCCTGCGGCACGCCAACCGGCGATCTGCCCGATTACGCGCGCGGCATTACCGCCCCGTTTCATGGCCGGCCGCTCGCGTTACGATTGTAATCCTCGTGCGGCGACATCATCGCGCCACGATGCGTTGCCGCCGTAACCATTTGCCGGCCATCGGAAGCCTTGGTGTAACGGCGATCCCCTCAACTGCCTCTGCTCACGCGAGCGGCCGCCCTGCAGCGACCGTGCATCGATCATCAAGAGGTCAGCTTCCATGAAGATTCTTATCGCTTCGACGCCTGCGACGGGTCATCTCAATCCGCTCCTGGCGATCACGAAGATCCTGCTCGCCGAAAACCACGAGATTGCCTTCCTCACGGGTAGCGCTTTCCGCGACCGCGTCGAAGCGAGCGGCGCCAGGTTCTTTTCCCTCTCCGGAGACGCGGACTTCGATCCAAGCAACGTCTTCTCGCGTGCTCCCGAGCTCAAGACCACCCCGCCGGGATTCGATTGGCTGCGCATCGCCTGCGAGCGCCTGTTCGTCGAGGCCATTCCCGCCCAGCACGACGGGCTGCTGCAAGTGCTGCGGCAATTCCCCGCCGACGTCATCGTCGGCGACGACATGCTGTTCGGCGTGCTGCCGATGCTGCTCGGCCCGCGCTCGCAGCGGCCGCCCATCGTTCTCTGCGGGACGTCTTTCCTGCACTGGACGCGCGAAGACGGCGCGCCGAATTTCCTCGGCCTGCCGCCGGCGACGAGCAACGAGCAACGCGATCAATATGCGGTCATCGGGAGGGAGTACGATGCGGCGGTCGATCAGCCGGTTCTATTGCGCCTGAACAGGGCCCTGAAGAGCCTTGGCGTCGGGCCGATATCAATGCCGATGTTTCATTCCGTGGTCGCTCTCGCCGACGCCTATCTGCAATTGTCGGTGCCGAGCTTCGAATTTCCGCGCGAGATCCCGCCAGGCGTGCATTTCGTCGGCACGCCTCCGATCATTGCCAAGCAGGTCCCGCCGCCGTCATGGGGCAAGGACCTCGACGGTTCGCGCAAGGTCGTTCTGGTGACGCAGGGAACGGTGGCCAACCACAATTTCGATCTGCTGGTCGCCCCGACGCTGGCGGCACTTGCCGACGAGCCCGACATCCTGGTGGTCGCGACCGCCGGCGGCCGCCCGGTCGACGCCATCCCGGGCAAGGTGCCGTCGAACGCACGAGTCGCCAGCTATCTGCCGTTCGAATGGCTGCTGCCGAAAGTCGACGTGCTCGTCACCAATGGCGGCTATGGCAGCGTCAACCAGGCGATGAGCTTCGGCATCCCGCTGGTCACAGCGGGAACAACCGAAGACAAGGCCGACGTCAACGCGCGCGTCGCGTGGTCCGGTGTCGGCATCAACCTCGCGACCAACGAGCCGACGCAGGAGGCCTTGCGCAAAGCGGTGCGGACGGTGCTCGACCGTCCCAGCTACAAACTGCGCGCATCGCAGATCGCGGACGAGTTCGCCGAGATCGACACACGGTCGGAAATTCTCCGGGTCATCGGCGAGCTCGTGACCGACGAGACAGGCGTGTCACGCCTCCGCGCGGCCGCGGCGAGCCAGGGGCGTCGCGCCGGCCGGCGCGGCTGATCCAGCTACGAGCGAACGATGGAGGCGCGGGTGCAATCGCGCCTCCATCGGCTTCATTCATCGAACAATGTCGGATCTCGTCCATGCGCATCGAGCCTGAAACCTTTGCCTTCACGCTGCTGCTCGGCTTTCTCGCGGCCGTGCCCTATTCCGGCATCGACATCAATCTGCCGGCACTGGCGGCCACCGGTGCCGCGCTTGGCGTGACCGCCTCGGATGTCGGGCTGACCATGAGCGCGTTCATGCTGAGCCTCGCCACTGCGCCGCTGATGTACGGACCGGTCTCCGATCGTGTCGGCCGCAAGCCGGTTCTGGCATTCGGCCTCGCGCTGTTCGTTGCCGCCAGCCTCGGCTGTGCGGGTTCCACCTCGCTGCCGGCTCTCCTGCTGTGCCGCTTCCTTCAGGGCGTCGGTGCCGCCGCAACCTCGACGACCTTTGCCATCATCCGCGATCTCTTCGGCGGCAACGCCGCACGCGGCAAGATTGCCAATGTCATGGTCGCGGTGAACGTCGCAACCGTGATCGCGCCGACGGCGGGTGCTGCGCTACTGGCGGCCGCCGGCTGGCAATCGATCTATGCGACCCAGGCCGGAATCGGTCTGGCGCTGCTGGTGGTGGTGATGTGCCGGTTCAATGAGACTGCGACGATCGCTCCATCCGGGCGGCTGATGCCGTCTACCGTGATCGACAGCTATCACAGGGTGCTGATGCATCCGGTCGCGCTGCCCTTCATCCTCGTCGGCGCCGCGGGCGGCGCGACGGTGTTTGCCTATGTCACCGGCGCCTCGCTGTACTTCATCGGCGCCGTCGGACTGCCGCCTGAGCAATACGGCCTGATCTTCAGCGCCTGCTCGGCGGCGGTGATGATTGGCGCCTTTCTCGACGGCCAGCTCGGCCGGCGCGGACTCTCATCGGCACGTATGCTTGCAACGGGCCTGACGCTGTCGACGACAGCCAGCGTCGCCCTGCTCGCCATGACGCTGGCCGGCTGGATGCCCACGGCAGTCGTCGTCGCGCTGCTGATGGCGGTGGCGCTCGGCTTCGGGCTCAGCGTGCCGAACGTGATGAGCGCGACGATGCAGCGCCTGCCGGAGATCGCCGGCGCCGTGAGCGCCGCGGCCGGCAGCATTCAATTGACCGCGGGCGCGATATCGAGCGCGCTGGTCTCGGTCCGCTTCGACGGGCGGACCGCACTCTCGATGACCTCGGTCATGGCGGCCTCGTCGCTGCTCGCGCTGGGCCTTTATCTGCTGGTCGCGCGTCCCGCCGAACGTCGTCTTCAATCGCTGACGATCGATGCCAACGCTGCGATCCAAAGCCCCGCGAAACTCCTGAGTTCGCGGGATCGCGCGTCCCTTGCGCTCCGCGATCACGCCTCGTCCAGCAGTTCGAACATTTCCTCGACGCGGTCGAACGGGGCATCCCGCATCGGGCTGTGATAGACGACGCGATCGCCGTCGCGTTGCAGCGAGCGTCCTTTGGATTTCCGTAACCGTCCCGGCAGGAACGTCGCGGCCACCGCGCCTGACCCGACATCGAGGCGGATGATGCCTCTGCGCTTGCAATCCAGTCTCAGTCGCGCTGCCGCAAAGACGTCGCGGGCCGCCGGCGGCAATGGTCCGAAGCGGCGGGAGGTTTCCTCCTCGAGATCGTCAAGCTCGTCCTCGCTGGCACACCGCGCGGCGCGGGCATAGAGCTCGAGCCGCACCGGCTCGGATTGCACGTAACTTTCGGGGAGCATGTCCGCGACCGGAAGATTGAGGTCGGGCACCCACACCGCGGCCCTGCCGTGATCGACCTTCTCCGAAGCCATTTTCAGGAGGCGGCTGTAGAGCACGGGTCCGAACACCTGGACATGGCCGGATTGCTGTTCCGAGAACAGATCGCCGGCGCCTCTGAGATCGAGGTCGCGCTCGCTGATGGCAAAGCCCGCGCCCGGCCGGCTGAATTCTTCCAGCACAGCGAGCCGCTTCTCGGACTGCTCGGAAGCCGTCTCGGTCAAGAGATACGCGAAGGCGCGGATGCCGCCACGGCCGACGCGGCCGCGCAGCTGATGAAGCTGGGCGAGGCCGAACTTTTCGGGCCAGCACACCACGATCGTATTCGCGCGCGGGATATCGAGGCCGCTCTCCACGATATTGGTCGCGAGTAGAACGTCGGCCTCGCCCTCGACGAAGCTCATCATGCGGTCGTCGATCTCGTCGGCCGGCAACCGGCCGTGGAGAGAGACGATGCGCAGATCGGGCGCCAGCGCCTGAACGCGCGCCAGCATGGGATCCAGATCCTGGATGCGCGGGCAGATCAGAAAGCTCTGGCCGTGCCGCCGCTGCTCCCGCAGCAGCGCCGACGCGATGGCGGCGTCCGACAGGGGCGCGATCTTCGTTGCGACCGGAAGCCGATATGCCGGCGGCGTCGCGATGACGCTCAGATCCCTGAAGCCGGCAAGACCGGCGGCGAGCGTACGCGGGATCGGCGTCGCGCTCATCCACAGCGTATGGACGCCTTTGGCGAGGCCCGAAAGCTTCGCCTTCTCCGCCGCGCCAAAATGCTGCTCCTCGTCGATGATGACGAGACCGAGATCGCTAAACTTCACGTCCTTCGAGGTAAGCGCCTGCGTGCCGATCGCGACCTTGATTCGGCCGCTGCGTAAGCTCTCTTTCGTTTCCCGCATCTCTGCGCCCGAGACGGCTTGCGACAGGATACCCACCTCGATGTCGAACGGGGCGAAGCGCCGGCGGAACGTGGCGACATGCTGCCGCGCCAGCACGGTCGTCGGCACCGCGATCGCCACCTGCTTTCCCGACAGCACCACGGCTGCGGCCGCACGCAGCGCCACCTCGGTCTTGCCGAAGCCGACGTCGCCGCAGATCACCCGGTCCATCGGGTGACCGGAGGCGAGATCATCCAGTACATCCCGGATCGCCTTGGCCTGATCGGCCGTCGTGAAGTAAGGAAAGCGCGCGACGAATTTCTCATAGGCCGATCCCGGCGGGACCAGCTTTTCCGCACGCCGCCGCCGGCGCTGGCTGATGTGTTTGGCGAGCACCTTGCCGGCGATCTGGATCTCCCGCTCGGCTTCGGTGCGGCGGGCCCACCATGTGCTGCCGTCCGCCTTGTCGAGCGATAGCTTGCCGCGCTCTTCCGCATAAGGCCACATCAGCGCCAGATCAGGCGGCGGCACCAGAACCGCATTGTCTCCCGCGAAGGAGAGCCTGACCATCTCCCGCAACGCGCCGCCGCCCGTGTTCACGGTCTGCAAGCCATCGAGCACGGCAAGGCCGCGCTGGAGATGCACGACCACCGTGCCCTGTTCCGGCACGTCGGCATGATCGAAGGCCGTGCTCCAGCTTCGCGCCAACGGCTGCGGATGATGCGCCCTGCTGCCGAGCACGTCGGACGCCGTCACGAGCACAAGCGGCTTTTTCCCGGGCACCACGAAGCCTGAGTCGAGATCGGCGAGCAGCGCCGCGTCGCGGCCGCTCCCGCTCGTCACCTCATTCCAGTCCGCAAGACGCTCCGCCTTGACGCCACTCATCCGCTCCATCGCACGCAGGTCCTCCTCCTGCGCTGCCACGAAGACCAGGCGTGAACCCGCGCGCTGCGCCTCATCGACATAGGCACGAAGCGCTTTCCTGGCGGATGTCAGCTTCGAAAATTCCGGCGTGGGCTGGAAGGGAGCTGCCTTCGGCAACACCTTCATGCCCCGGGTCGCCTGCTTCCAGTCGCGACGTCCGAGATATTCGCGCTCCCTGTCCGCGCGTCCCGCCACGTCCTCGATCGTGTTCAGCCAACCGTCGGCGTGCGCGGGAACGCCGGCATCCGCGATCCATTTGGCGCGTCCGCAATAATCGAACAGTGTCGTGCGCTTGGCCCGCGTCCCGGCGAAAGCGAGCCGCTCCGACATCGGATCGACCAGGAGCTCTTTGGTCTCGAAGATGATCTCGTGCTCCTTCGGATCGAATGCCACGATCCGATTGATGGCGCGCCCGGAATGCTCGATCCGGAACGGCCCCAATGCGCCTGCGGGAAATATCTCGAACGTCTGCCCATGAAACAGGACGCCGCCCGGATAATCCGGCTCCTCGTCCAGATCGTAACCGAGCGCTTCGAGACGGACGCGAAGATCTGCTTCCGAAAATTTGCCGCCGACCTTCAGATCCGTAGTCAGGCGCAACAGGCTCGCCGGTAGCGGCAGCCTCTCCATCACGGCTTCCGCTGTCGCGACCAGAAAGACCGGCTTTTTCGATTTCGCGAGACGCCTCAGCACCGCGGCTCTGCGGCCTGCGATTTCGCGCGATGGCTCCAATTGATCGAACGGCAAGGTGTTCAGACGCGGAAACACCAGAACCTCGCAGGACGGGTCGAGCGCATGGATGACGCTGCCGAGCCGCTCCGCCCTGCTCTCATTCTCGGCGAGAAACACCAGCCCGCTCCGGCCGGACTCCTTCCATTGCGCCAACAGATGCAACGCCATCATGCCAAGGGGCGACGACGACGAGATCGTGGCGCGTTGCGCCGCGTTGCTTCTCTTGGGCGGACTCCTGGTCGGCGGGCTCTTGACCGGTAAGCGCCTGGTCGGCGAGTTCTTGGCCAGACGCACTTTTTTGGAATGACGCACGTTAATCCGTTTCTGGTCGTCGGCTTCGTCAATTGCGGGCGATTCGGCAGTCCCCGGTCATGCATAGGGGATTTGCCGCTCGAACGCACGCATCCGGCCCCCGCGCCGTCGGACCAAACAGGGCGATGCGGGTTACCCCAGGCACCGCCGGGTGACAACCGGACACAACGGGGACGATGAACAGCCTCGGCGCCGTTCGATCACTCTCTCCAGAACTCCGTCAGCTCCTCGGCCGTCGCCAAGTCCACCTGACCGTGAAAGCGGGTGCGGTACATCGTCATCAACGCGTCGTGGCCGACGTCGGACGAACTGCATAACGCGTCTTCAACGATCACGACCCTGAAGCCGAGATCGACGGCGCTCAGGACCGTCGAGAGAACGCAGACATCTGTCTCGGCACCGGTGATCACCACGGTGCCGATACCTTTCTCGATCAGCAGGCTCGCTAGCGCCGAGTTGCTGAATGCGGAATAGGCGGGCTTGTCGATGATGCGGGCCGGAGGAGCGAACCTTGCCAGCGCCGGCACGAGTTCGAGAGCGGATGGCGGGAGCTGGCTGCGGGTCGCCTGGCGCCATCGTCGAAAGTAGCTCTGCCACTGCCCTGGGCGATCCCCGGGATCCTGCGGCGTGATGAAACGCGAAAACACGGTTCTGACCTGATAGCGCGAGACGATCGAGACGATCGTCGGCAACACCTTCTCCATCCACGGCGTTTCCCAGAGCCCCCCGGGCGCAAAAATATTCTGCATATCGATGCAAAGATGCACTGCATCCCGAATTGGGCTTGCGGGCGATTTTGCGTCCATCATCGGTCCGCTCGATCAGAGACCGAAGCTCTCGCGCCCCGTGTAGGTCACGGTTTCGATCTTGTTGCCATCGAGATCGCGCACAAAGGCCCCATAATAGTTGGCGTTGTAGTCGTCACGGATGCCCGGGCCTCCCTCATCGCTTCCGCCATTTGCCACAGCTGCGCTATGGAAGCGCCTCACGGTCTCGCGGTCGGGCGCTTGAAAGGCAATATGTACGCCATTTCCCGGGCTGGCAGGCTTGCCATTCACCGGCGTTTCGAGACTGAAGACGATGTCAGACGCGCCGTAGTGAACGGATCGCTCCGAAGCCTTCAGGACCCGAAAGCCGATCAACGTCATCAACGGATCATAGAAAGCGCGCGCGCGACGCACGTCGTTGGTTCCGACCGATACGTGATGGATCATCGGTTTATCCTTACCGGTGCAGGCGGGAGGAGGCTTGGCATCGGCCTCCCCCTCTCGTCCTCCGTTGCAATGCCGATGACTCAGCAGTCCTTGTCGCTGGCGGCGCCGGTCGTCTTCGACTGTTCGGCCGCGGTCGGCTGTCCCTGCATCTGACGCTGGGCATCCTGCGACGAGGTCGCCGTGTTCTCGCTCGCCTTGTTCATGGCCGACGTCGGTGGATGTTCCTTGGCGTTTGACGACGCGGTGCCCGTGGCCTGGCTGGTCCAGCCGGTCGTTGCCGGCCCTGATCCGGCGTCGCGGCTGGCGGTATTGCAGGGACCGCCGAGAGCGATGGTGGAGCTGGCGGCCAGGACTGCGCCTACCAGCAATGATTTCGTCAGCATGACTGTCTCCTCTCTGCCTTGCCGGAATTGCAGCCGGCCGGGTCGATGCTCCTCTCCAGCCCCGGAATAGGAACGACAGGCGCCTGCCGCCGTTCCAAAGCTTTCCCGCCGAAAAGAAAAGGAGACATTTGAAATGGGTTTGTTCACCAAGGACATCAAATCGATGGAAGACCTGCTGATCCACGGTTTGCAGGATATCTATTACGCCGAACAGCAGATCCTGAAGGCGCTGCCGCAAATGATCGACAAGGCCACCAACCGGGACCTTGTGACCGGCCTCAAGAACCATCTCGAGGAAACCAACAAGCAGGTCGAGCGGCTCGAGAAGATTTTCGCGAAGCTTGGCAAGGAGCCCAGCGGAACGCAGTGCCCGGCCATCGACGGGATCATCAAGGAAGCCAACGAGACGGCGGGCGAGATCGAGGACAAGGCCGTCCTTGATGCGGCGATCGTCGCGAACGCGCAGGCCGTCGAGCATTACGAAATGTGCCGCTATGGAACGCTGATCGCCTGGGCCGAGGGACTCGGTCACGACGAGATCGTGCGCTTCCTGACGACGAACCTTAACGAGGAGAAGGCCGCCAATACCAAGTTGAATACGGTTGCCTTGCGCAAGGGCGTCAATGCCAAGGCATCAAGTGCGGCGTAGACTGACAACCTCGCGGCTCCGCAGATAGCGGAGCCGCTCGTACAGCGCCTCGCATGCCCTTCAAATGATCCTGCTCTGTCGAAGCGCCGCGATCGCGGCCTCGTCATAGCCGAGTTCCGCCAGCACGGCATCCGTATGTTCGCCGAGCGTCGGCGGACGCGTCGCGATTTTGCCCGGCGTTTCCGAAAGCCGCACCGCGGCGCGGGCGACCGGCGCCTGTTTCGGCAGGCCCGGATAGTCCACGCCTTGCAAGAAGCCCGCGGCACGAATGTGAGGATGATCCAGCGCCTGTTGCGGGCTCAGGACGGGCCCGGTCGGAATCATCGCTTTGCCCAGCGTGTCGACCGCCTCCTGCGTGGTGCGCTCGGCGCACCAGCGCGCCATCCGCTCGCTGATGATGGGGCCGTGATTGCCGCGGCTGATGTCATCGGCAAAGCGGGGATCGTTGAGCCATTTGTCCTCCTCGCCCATCAGCTTCGCCCAGCGCTTGAACAGGGGATGACCGGTGACCTGGCACAGCACCCAGCCATCCTTGGTGCGGTAGATGTCGACGGGCGCCGCGGTCTGGCCGAGATTGCCGGTCGGCACGCGATTGACGTTGATGACGGCCTGCTCGATCAGCGTCGCATTGGTGAAGGACAACGCGGTTGCGAGCAGCGCACCCTCGACGATCTGGCCGCGCCCGGACTTGCCGCGCGCGATCAGCGCTGCGAGCGTCCCGAACGCGCAGTGCAGCGCGGTTCCGAAATCGACCCAGTTCACCGCCGCGCGATAGGGCGGATCGCCGGCACCGGTCATGTAGACCGAACCCGACATCGCCTGCCCGACGCCGTCGAAGCCGACACGGTCGGACCAGGGTCCCGGCCCGCCGAACGCCGTTGCCGTCGTCAGGATGATGTCCGGCTTGATCGCCTTGAGCTGCTCGTAGTCGAGCTTCATCGCGCGGAGCGTCTGCGGCGGCAGATTGGCGACGACGACGTCGGCGGTCGCCACGAGGCGGCGCATCACCTCCTGCCCCTCCGGCTTCATCGGATCGAGCGTGATGCACTTCTTGTTGCGGTTGACCTGGAGGAACAGCGCGCCCTCGCCGCCTTCGCCGACCGGCGCGACGAAGCGGTCCTCGCTGCCGTCGCGCTTTTCCACGCGAATGACCTCGGCGCCGAACTCGGCCAGCAATGTCGCGCAATAGGGCCCGGCGATATAGCGCCCGAAATCGAGCACGCGCACGCCCTCCAGAACTCCTCCCATCGATCCCTTCCCTTAATTCTTATGTCGCCAGATTACAGGGACTGGCTGCCACGGCAAGGCGGCAACGGGCATGATGCCCTGCCCCCAAGATGTGATCGGCCGGCCGTTTCGGCTGGCGGAAATTCTGCTCTAGTATGGCTCCGTCAGTCCCCAGCGAGAAGCACAGCCATGCCGCAACAATTCGATCGATCCGCAGAAGATCTCGGCAACGCGATCCATTTCGAGCACGTCAACATCCAGGTCCCGGACCAGCGTCTCGCCGCGCTGTTCTATGTCACGGGCCTTGGGCTTACCCGCGATCCCTTTCTGATGGTGTCCGACACCAACATGTGGATCAATGCCGGACGCAGCCAGTTTCACTTGCCGAGCGGCAGGCCGCAGGTGCTGCGCGGCCATACCGGGCTGGTCATCGAGGGGCGGGAGGCGCTGCTGCAACGGCTGGCATCCGTGGCCAAGAAGCTCGAGGGCACGGCCTTCGCGTTCGCCGAGCATAACGACCATGTCGAGGCGACCTGCCCCTGGGGCAACCGCATGCGCTGTTACGAGCCCGACGCGGCGCGCTTCGGGCGCATCACGCTCGGCATCCCCTATGTCGAGTTCGACGTTCCCGTTGGGACCACGCCTTCGATCTGCGCCTTCTATCCTGACGTCATGGGCATGCCGGCCCAGTTGCGCAACGGCGACGGCAAGGTTGCGGCGGTCAAGACCGGCCGCGACCAGCATCTCTTGTTCCGCGAGACGGATCGGCCGCAACCGGATTATGACGGCCACCATGTGCAGATGTACATCACCGACTTCTCCGGCCCCTACCGCAGGCTGCTCGCGCGCAACCTCGTCTCGCGCGAGGACAATCAATATCAGTACCGGTTCTGCGACATCGTCGATCTCGACAGCGGCAAGCCGCTGTTCACGGTCGAGCACGAGGTGCGCAGCGCGACCCATCCGATGTTCATGCGGCCGATGGTCAATCGCAATCCCGTGGTGAACAACCGCAACTACGCGTACGGCCACGATCAGTCGTCGTGGGCAATGGGGCCGGATCAATACGACGGGTAGCGGCGAAACGTCACAGAATGGTTATGTCGGATCGATAGGGATTGCCGGCTGAGCTTTCTCATGCGGGGCGATGTCAGTTGCCATGAAGATCGACGACCCCCGGCAGTTGTTGCATTCGGCCATGCAACACTTCCACGCCGGACAGCTGGAGCAGGCGGACTTCCTCTGCCGCACGGCGCTGAAGGGGCATAACAGTGCAGATGGCTGGCATCTGCTCGGCATGATCGCGCTGCGCAGCGGGCGCATCGAGGAGGCCGCATCCTGCCTGAAGAAATGCACCAAGCGTCAGCCTGACAATCCGGCGGCGTTGTGCAGCCTGGGCATTGCCTACAAGGCGTTGGGGCGATTGAGCGAGGCGGCGACCGCCTTCGAGCAGGCCGCGCGCGCGGACCCGCGCAGCAGCCAGATCCTGTACAATCTCGGCAATGCACGTACCGCATCGGGTGAGTTCAAGGCCGCCATCACGGCCTACCGTCAGGCGCTGACGCTGGATCCGTCGCGACCGGAGTACCATACAAACCTGATCTTCGCGCTCAATTTCGATCCCGCGGCCGGGCCGGAAGATCATCAGCGCGAGCGGCTCAGCTATGGCGACATGCAGCGTGCGCAGACTGCGCCGGCGCCTGCCGCCGAGAGCCGTCCATACGACCCCGAGCGGCGCTTGCGCGTCGGCTATGTCAGCGCGCATTTCCGCCATCAGGCCGCGACCTACGCCTTCGCGCCCGTCATCATCAACCACGACCCGACTGCCTTCGACGTCGTCTGCTATTCCGACACGGCGATCGAGGACGATCTGACGCGCCGACTGCGCGGCCATGTGAAAACCTGGCGCGCGACCGCCACACTGTCCGATGCGGAATTGATCGCGCTGATCAGGGCCGACGACATCGACATCCTCGTCGATCTGGTCGGGCACATGGTCGGAAACCGGCTCGAGGTGTTCGCCCGCAAGCCGGCGCCGGTGCAGGTGACCGGCTGGGGCGAGCCGACGGGGACGGGCCTCACCACGATGGACTATCTCCTCGCAGATCCGGTTCTGGTCCCGCCCGACATGCGCTTCCGCTTGCGGGAGGAGGTGATCGATCTGCCCTGCTTTCTCAGCTTCTGGACGCCGGAGCCGCTGCCAGATCCGGGACCGCTGCCGGCGCTGGCCGCCGGCCATGTCACGTTCGGTTCGTTCAACCGGCCCGAGAAGCTGTCCGATCCGGTGCTGCGGCTCTGGGCCGCCATGCTGCGCGCGCTGCCCAATGCACGCCTCGTTCTGAAAAGCTCGAGCTTCGGAAATGCTGCTCACCAGCAGCGCATTCGCTCGGTGTTCCAGCGCGAAGGCATCAAAAGTAGTCGACTGACCATCCTGGGCGACACCGATCGCGACGCGCATATGCTGGCCTACCGAACCGTCGATGTCGCGCTCGATCCGTTTCCTCACGGTGGCGGCATGACCACGCTCGATGCGATCGCCATGGGCATCCCCGTGATCACCTGTCCGGGGCCGACGATCTCGTCCCGCCTTGCCGCCGCCTGTGTCACGGCGGTGGGTCTGCCGGACTGGGTCGCGCCAAACCACGATGACTATGTCGCGCTGGCGGCACGCATGACCACGGACCTCGATGGGCTCGCACGGCTTCGAGGGTCGTTGCGCGACAGGCTGATGCGGTCGTCCGTCGGAGATACCAGGTCATACGCGCATGCCGTCGAAGCCGCGTATCGTGACATGTGGCGCCGCTGCTGCGCCCGCGCGCAGGACAGCGGCCTCGAAGTCAGCTAGCTCGCGGGATTGCTGGCGAGCGAGGCATCAAGATCGATCGCGGATACGGATCCAGGCGATCGCAAACAACACCATCCAGAGGGCGTCGATTGCGCCACCGAGCAGCGGCGCGCCCGGAGCCAGGCGCCCTGTCAAGAAGAGTACGAGGCAGACGCTGAAGAATGAAAACTTTTCCAGGATACTCAACGCGACCAGCGGCCGGAACCGGATCGGATCAGTCGCGATGAAGAAGAATACGATCTGCCACAGTGTCACAGCTCCACCAAAGCCGTAGTAGAATTCCGGATGAGTGATCGCCGGCGGCGCCCGGACGGCAAGCTCGTTCTCGAAAAAGAAACCCGGGACAAGAACAAGCAGACCATATGTCCCGGCAGCAAGAAAGATCCAACGCGCATAACGTATCTTATTGTCGGACCTTAGCTCCATCGTGCACCGTCCTGCTCATGCGTCGGTGTAGCAGGCGATCCCTGCTTCAAGCGCCGATCGGGGCCCGGTCCGCGAAGCGGGGCGGACGGTTCTCGAGATTGGCTCTGACGGCCTCGACCTGATTGGCTGAGCCGATAAGGCCATGCTGCTCAGCCGTTTCCGCCGCAAGCAGCGCCGCAGCATCAGTCGCCGCGCCGAGATTGATGAGGCGCTTGGCCGCCCGGATCGCGTCGGGACTACGCGACGCGATTTCGCGCGCGGTCGCCATCGCGACTGCGTGAGGATCCTCAACCAGGCGCGTAATGAAGCCAAGCTCAAGAGCCTCCTCGGCCGAGAATATCCGCGCGGTGTAGGTGAGCTCGCGAACCACATCCTCCCGCGCCAGACGCCGCATCAGATAGGTGCCCGCCATGTCAGGTACGAGGCCCCAGCTTGTCTCAAGCACGCAAAAGCGCGTCCCCGGCGCCGCAAAGCGCAGATCAGCTCCCAGCGCAAGCTGGAAGCCGCCTCCCAACGCAAAACCATGCACGGCCGCGATCACCGGGACCTCGAGCTCTCGCCACTGCCAGACGACGTGCTGGACGAAATTGGCAAGGCCGTGCGTGCGCTTCATCAGGTCCGCAAAGGGAAGCAGCGGCTCGCCATTAACAATTGCCGACATCCGTTCGACATCGAGACCCGCACAAAAGCCGCGGCCCTCGCCTGAAAGCACGACCGCGCGCACGCTCCGGTTCCGGTTCAACCGGCTGCCTGCTTCGGCAATCGCCTCGAACATCGTCGGGTCGAGGGCGTTCAGCTTGGCGGGACGCGCCAGCCGGACGTCGGCTATTCCGTCATTGACTGCGAGATGAATGCGATCGTCCATCTGGACCCCTACTGTCCTGCGCGCCCGAACCAACGTCATGTCGTCAAATGCCAGCCTCCCAGCGGGTCGCGCTGAAGGGTCGTCGTGCGCGATCCGAACGGCTCGGGCGTCACGCCCTTGATCCAAAGCTCGATCCGTTCGATCTTGACTTCGATGAAGCCGGCATTGGCCCGATCCGTCTCGGTGGGAAAGTGACGCGAATGGGCGTCTTCCTTCCAGAGTGCCCGGATCTCGGACGTCCTCTCGATCAAACGGGCGGCGCCGGTAACGCCCACAAAGGCGTTCTCAAGCGCGTCCTGAAAGATGAGGCTGACGGTGGGAGCCCGCCGAAGATGGGCAATCTTGCGCGACCGCAAGTCGGTCAAAAACCGAATGGTCCAGTCATCATCATTTTCGCCCGGAGGAAGACGCTCCATCGGCCGCCCGCAAACACCTTCATCGCTTGAGCTGAGCAGCCAGCAATATTGCACTCCGGCGGCGACCTTTTTCGCACCCGCCAACATCCGCTCGACATGCTCGGGCTCTTGTCCGTCCTCGATACTCAACATTACGGTTCTCGCCAGCTTTGAGGTGTCATGAAGCCTTAGCAGTTGTTGACCCCCACGTCTAGACCGTATAGTCTACAAATATGGGACGAGCGTTGTTTGACGAAGCCGGCTTCCTGGAAGCCGCACGAATCCTGGCCAGCGAGCACGGACCCGGCGCCGTTACCGTCGATTCCGTGACACAGCGCATGAAGGCGCCAAAGGGTTCGTTCTATCATCGCTTCTCGTCCCGCGACGTGCTGCTTGGGCAATTGTGGCTGAAGCTGGTGCTTGCCTATCAGGAGGGATTTATCGCTGCGATCGAGGCGGGTGCGGGTCTTGAAGCGGCGCTGCACATGCCGCGCTGGGCGAGAGCGCATCTCGACGATGCGCGCGTACTCTTGCTTCATCATCGAAACGATTTCGTACAGGGCGACTGGCCTGCGGAACTCAGACGCGGCGTCCGCGACCAGGCGGATCGCCTCCAGGAATGTCTGGCCAGGTTCGCGCGCGACGTTTTCGGCCGGGCGGGTCCTCTCCAGATTCGCCGCGCCAGTTTCGTTCTGGCGGAAGTTCCGGGAGCCGCAATCAAGGGGCATCTCGAACGGGGCGAAGTGCCGCCGCCGATCGTCGATGAGCTGATCACCAAGACCTATCACGCGATCGTCGAAAGCGAACGCTAGCGCTCGTTTCCCGCGAAATCGGACCTGCCTCCGGCCCGATCATAAGGTGGTTGCGGTTCCGATAATTGTGCTCCGCAACCATCGGTGAGCGGGGACGTCATCAAAGCGCCGATGCCAGCTCATCACGCTGTGCAGAACCGGGGCTTCGAAGGGCAGCTCCCTCATCTCGATGGGATAGGCGCGGCGGAACTCCATCGCGAGCTTGCGTCCGAGGATGGCGACCAGGTTCGATTGGACCAGAACCGCCCCCGCGGAGAGATAGGGCACGTCGGCGGCGACAAAGCGGGCACTTTTCCGTGCCTTCAAGAATGCATCCACAAATTCCAAATTCTCCCCGCTCGAGCTGATCCCCAGGTGCCGCAGTTCGGCAAGCGACGACGCCGTCAACCGCCTTCGTAGTGCGGGATGGCCACTCCGGAGCACGGCCACAAATCGATCCTCGATGAGCTGCTGCGAGGCAAACCGCTCTCCGTCGATGGCCCGCCCCGACAACGCGAGATCGAGCTCGCCGCGGTCTAATCGATCCGTGAGGTTCAGCGTCCCGCTGGGCACAAGCGACAGGCGCACGGCCGGTGCCTGCGCGCGCACCGCGGCCACGATCGGCCCCACCGCGACCACGGCTGCATAATTGTTTACTGCAATCGTGAAACGCCGGTCTGCGGTCGAGGGATCGAAGGTGTCCCCCTCGACCGCGAGTTGCAGCTCGTTGAGCGCCTTGCGCACGGGCAGCGCGAGCTGTTCGGCTCGCGGGGTCGGGCTCATTCCCGCGGGCGTGCGGATGAACAGCTGATCCTTCAACGCATGACGCAGCCGGTTGAGCGCGTGACTCACGGCCGGCTGGCTGATGGCGAGGCTGTCTGCCGCGCGAACCACGCTGCGCTCGCGCAGCACGGCGTCGAACACCAGCAGCAGATTGAGATCGAGGTTGCGCAGTCTCATGGGCTCCGATGCACAGCGTGAATTGGTGAATTACCTCAATTCATTTGAATAATAGACCGGCCGCGTCCAACTTCAAGTCATGTCAATACGCTCGCCAAGCGAGACCGCCGCGCGGACGGCGCGCGGCGCCGCAAAAGTCGTCGTCGCCGTTATTGCCGGGCCAGATGCCCTGCTGGTCGCGACACCCGAGATGCTGCGTCAATGGCGCCGGCTGACGCCGCTCGCTGTGTGGTCCGCCGTTTCCGTCGGCCGTGGCAATTCCGAAGAGATTTTGCGCAGCCTCGCCACGGAGATGGCGCGGCTGGACGTCGAGCCGCACCGGCTGATCCTGCTCGCAGAGGGCAAGACCGCCCGCGCCGCACTCGAGCTCGTGCTGCAAGGGGCGATCGACTGCGCCGGCCTGCTTGCGATTGCCGCTCCCGGCGCGCCGCTGCCGTTTCCTATCGTCCCCACCGCCGCCGCCATCCGCCTCGTCGTGCGGCGTCAGGATCGCGAGGACGCGCCGGCCGATCTCATCACCGCGCTAAGGGCCAGCTATGTCGACACGCGGATCATCGGGTTCGATGCGCCCGCGGCGAACGACCTGCGTGCCGCGGCGAGCGCGGCCGAAACCTACGTCCTGGAACTGGTCGCCAATGCCAGCCGCCAAAACCGTCACCATGGAGTGTGAAGCAATGCCGTCCAGAAAGACCCTTCTCCTCGCCGGCACGGTGCTCCTGATCGGAGCCGGGGCCGGCGCGTATGCCCTGCATGGCCCCGCACCAAGCCATGCGGCTGAGCCCAAGGCCACACCCACGGCTGCGTCACCCGTTCCGGTGACGGCCGCGCTTGCGCACAAGGGCGACGTGCCCATCGTGCTCGAAGGGCTCGGTACCGTGACGCCGATCAACACCGCGACCATCCACACCCAGGTCCAGGGTACGCTCGACAGCGTCAATTTCGTCGAGGGACAGGCGGTGAAACGCGGCGACGTGCTGGCGAAGATCGACCCGCGCGTGTTCGAGGCGCAGGTCGACCAGGCGGAAGCTGCCCTCGCCCGCGATCAGGCCAGCCTCAAGAACGCGCAAGTCAACCTCGCGCGAACGCAGCCGCTCGCCGCGCGCGGGTTTGCCACCCAGCAATTGCTCGACACCCAGGATTCCCAGGTGGCGCAGGGCCAAGGCACGGTCGCGCTCGACAAGGCAGCGCTGGAAGCCGCGCAAACCCAGTTGAGCTACACCACGATCACCGCGCCCTTCGACGGGATCACCGGCATCCGTCACATCGATCCCGGCAATATCGTGCATCCGACCGACACGACTGGCCTTGTGACCCTCACGCAGATCGAGCCGATCTCGATCATCTTCACCCTGCCCTCGACCGACATTCCGAAAGTGCAGAAAGCGATCGCATCCGGCGAGGCGTCGGTCGACGCCTATGACGCCGCCAACACCCACAAGCTCGACCATGGCAACCTGATGCTGATCGACAACCAGGTCAATGCATCCACCGGCACAGTGCAACTGAAGGCGTCGTTTCCGAACGAAAGGAAGAACCTCTGGCCGGGATCGTTCGTCAACATCCACCTCACCGTCGCGCTTCGCCATGACGCCGTGACCGTACCGCTGACGGCCGTTCAGCAGGGACCGAACGGCGCCTTCGTCTATGTCGTCGATGCGAACCACGTGGCGAGCGAGCGCGGCGTCAAGGCCGGCCAGTCGCGCGACGAAAAGGTGCTGATCGACCAGGGCCTGTCCGGGAGCGAAACCGTCGTCACCGCCGGCCAGTACCGGCTGACGCCCGGGACATCGGTCGAAATCGTCCCCGACAGCCGCAAGGACATCGTTCAGAACGCAACCACCGCAAGCGCAGGCATGCTGCCATGAGCATCTCCCAAGGTTTCATTCGCAAACCCGTCGCCACGGTTTTCGTCGCGATCGGCATCACGTTGATCGGCCTGGTTGCCTTCTTCCGGTTGCCCATTTCGGCCCTGCCGACGGTGGATACACCGACGATCCAGGTCACCGCGCAACTGCCCGGCGCCGACCCTCAAACCATGGGCTCGTCGGTCGCCACGCCATTGGAGCGCCAGTTCGGGCAGATCGCAGGGCTGACCGCCATGACCTCGTCGAGCGGCTTCGGCAACACCGAGATCACCCTGCAATTCGCGCTGAGCCGCGGCACCGACGCGGCTGCGCAGGACGTGCAGGCCGCGATCAACGCGGCGGCCGGGCAATTGCCGAAAACCATGCCGTCGCCGCCGATCTTCCGGAAAGTCAATCCGGCCGACGTGCCGGTGCTCCTGATCGCGCTGACGTCGGACACCGAGCCGCTCACCAAGGTCGACGACTATGCCGACAGCATCCTGGCGCAAAAGCTGTCGCAGGTGCCGGGCGTGTCATTGGTCACGATCGGCGGCATGCAAAAACCCTCGATCCGTGTCCAGGTCAATCCGGCAAAGCTTGCCGCGGCCGGCATCGATCTCGAGCAATTGCGCTCGACACTCGGCAACGTCACCGTCAACCAGCCCAAGGGCGTCCTCTACGGCGATGCACAGGCCTACACGCTTGCGACCAATGACCAGGTGCTGACCGCCAAGGGCTATGAAGATCTGATCATCGCTTATCGGAACGGCGCGCCGGTGCGGCTGCGTGACATCGGCCATGCCGAGGTCGCGGCGGAGGACGTGACGCTGCACGGCTGGTACAACGACAAGCCGTCGATTGTTCTCGCCATTCAGCGCCAGCCGGGCGCCAACGTGATCAGCACGGTGGACGGCATCAAGAAGCTGCTGCCGCAGCTGGTCGCGGGCCTGCCCTCGGATATCAAGGTCACGATCGCATCGGACCGCACGCAAACGATCCGCTCCAGTGTCGCCGACGTGCAATTCACCCTGCTTCTCACCATCGCACTCGTGGTCGGCGTCATCTTCCTGTTCCTCCGCAATTTCTGGGCGACCGTCATTCCCGCGATCTCGGTGCCGATCTCGCTGATCGGCACCTTCGGCGTGATGTATCTCCTGAACTACAGCCTCGACAATCTGTCGCTGATGGGTCTTTCGATCGCGGTCGGCTTCGTCGTCGACGATGCGATCGTCATGATCGAGAACATCTCGCGGCATATCGAAGAGGGACTGTCGCCGCTGGAGGCCGCGCTGAAGGGCGCCGGCGAGATCGCATTCACCATCATATCGATTTCGGTCTCGCTGGTTGCGGTGTTCATTCCGCTGCTGCTGATGGGCGGCGTGATCGGACGGATGTTCCAGGAGTTCGCGGTCACCGTCTGCGTCGCGATCGCCGTCTCCGTCATCGTGTCGGTGACGTTGACACCGACGATGTGCGCTTACCTGCTCTCCAGCCACGGCGCAGGTACGGGCGTGGTATCGCGGACGCTGGAGCGCGGATTCGTGGCGATCCAGCGCGGCTATGAAGCGCTCTTGACGGTTGCGTTGCGGTTCAAGCTCGCGACGCTGGCGGTCATGCTTGCGAGCGTCGTGGCCACGGGCGTGCTGTTCGTAGGCATTCCGAAGGGGTTCTTTCCCCAGCAGGACACCGGCATGATCACCGGCATCACGGAAGCCTCGGCCGACGTCTCGCCGACAGAGATGGCGGAGTTGCAACGGGGCGTGATCGACGTGATTGCCAAGGACCCATCGGTCGCCAACGCCACGGGTTACATCGGCCCTGGGGGACCTACCGTGACCGAGAACAACGGCCGCCTGTTCGTGCTGTTGAAGCCGCGGAACGAGCGCCAGTTCGGCGCCGACGAGGTGATCCGGCAGCTCGATGCCAAGCTCGCCAAGCTCCAGGGGATCGCCGTGTTCATGCAGGCGACGCAGGACATCAATCTTGCCAGCCGCCTGTCCAAGACCCAATACCAGTTCACGCTCACGGATGTGAACCAGGACGAGCTGAACAGCTGGGCCGGCAAGCTGTTCGAGAAACTGAAAAAGCGGCCGGAACTCGCCGACGTCGCCAGCGACCAGGCCAATGCCGCCCGTCAGCTCAAGCTCAAGATCGACCGCGATGCCGCCTCCCGCCTCGGCATCGATCCGGCGGCGGTGGACAACACGCTGTACGATGCGTTCGGCCAGCGTCACGTCGCCCAGCTCTTCACCACGTTGAATACCTACTACGTGATCCTCGAGGTCGATCCGTCGTTCCAGTCCGGCCCCTATGCGCTGAACCGCATTTACGTCCGCTCGTCGAACGGAACAGTCGTACCGCTCAGTCAGTTCACGACCATCGAACATGGCTCGGCAGCGCTGGCGGTGAACCATCAGAACCAGTTCCCGTCGGTCACGCTGAGCTTCAATCTGGCGCCAGGCACGGCCGTCGGCACGGCGGTCGCCGCCGTGCAGCAGGAAACGGCCGCGCTGCATATGCCGTCGACCGTCGCGACGAGCTTTCAGGGCAATGCCCAGGCATTCCAGTCTGCGCTCGCCTCCACGCCCGTGCTGATCCTGGCTGCAATCGTCGCAGTCTATCTGATCCTCGGCATGCTCTACGAGAGCACGATCCATCCGGTCACGATCCTGTCGACGCTGCCGTCCGCCGGGCTTGGCGCGCTCCTGGCGCTCTGGATTTTCGGTTTCGGGCTCGACGTCATCGGGCTGGTCGGGATCATCCTCCTGATCGGCCTCGTGCAGAAGAACGGCATCATGCTGATCGATTTCGCGCTCGAGGCCGAGCGCCACAGGGGACTCTCGGCCGAACAGTCCGCGCTCGAGGCCTGCAAGGTCAGATTCCGTCCGATCCTGATGACGACCATGTGCGCGATGCTCGGCGGCGTTCCGCTGATGATCGGCACCGGCACCGGATCGGAATTGAGACAACCGCTCGGCTTCGCGATCGTCGGCGGCCTGATCGTCTCGCAGCTCCTCACGCTGTTCACGACGCCGGTGGTCTACATCTATCTCCAGAACGTCAGCGACTGGTTCGCGCGCAAGCGCACGATGAATCGCGCTCCCCTTCCCGCCGTCAAACCGGAGCTTGCGGGATGAACAGCAGGACAGAGGATCCGTCCATCCGCATGGGCATCGTCCCGGAGCCCTCGGCCACTTTCTGGATCAACTGGTTCCTCGCGGCCATGGCTGGCGAGATCGCGGGCCATGCGCTCAATCATGTCTACTTTCACCGCTCGGGACGCGTGATCGTCGCGTTGATGCTGTGCCTCCTTGCGATGTCGATATTGCAGGGAGCAACCCGACGGCTTCAGCGGACGATCTTCTGGTCCGCCGCATTCCTGCTCAATCTATTGGGTGCGGTCCTCGCGGAGACGACGGACATCTCGATGGGAATTGGCGACATCGGCGCGATCGTGCTGATCGCCATCTTGCTCATCTTCTCGTTCGTGATCTGCTATCGCCTGACGGGAAACCTGCCGGGCCCGACGGACGGCTCCAATGTCCGCGGCTTCTTCTGGGTCACGGCACTGCTGGCCCAAACCGCCGCCAGCGCCTGCGCGGACTGGATCACCGACCCCGGCGGTCCGCCGGAGCGCCTGGCGATCGCCGTGATCGCGCTTGGCACCGCCGCGACCATCGGGGTCTATTCATGCACGCGCATGCCGCGCTCGATATTGTTTTGGCCCGCTTTCGTTCTGTCGGGGACCTTGGCCGCGCTCGCAGGACACGTCGTTCTGAAATCAATCGCATGAAATAAGCAAAATGCAGGGATAGCCGGCTTGCGGAGCTTCTGGCTGGGGCGGGAGGGATCGAACCTCCGAATGGCGGAATCAAAATCCGCTGCCTTACCGCTTGGCTACGCCCCAACTGCGAGGGAACGGCTGAGCGCGACGACCGCAGCATTCCCTCGAATGCTGCCGGTCTATAGGGTGCGGCGCGGCATTTCAACCGCCTGGAGGGGCAAAATACCACAGGCCGGAGGCGGCTCCCGCCACACTTTAAATGAAGGTCCCGCCCCCTGCCCGATCCCGGCCCGCTTCCGGCCATTGAGACCTCGCGCGTTTCATGGGAATACGGCGCCAAACCTTGTCCACGGGGAGTGAGCCATGACCTACCGCGCGCCGATCTCTGACATGCTCTTGTCGCTCAACCATGGCGCCGGCCTGAAGGCGGCCATGGAGGCCGGCCATTACGGCGATTTCGACGCCGACATCGTCGCCGCGGTGCTGGAGGAGGCCGGCAAGTTCGCAACCGACGTGCTGGCGCCGCTGAACAAAATCGGCGACGAGCACGGCATCAAGCTCGATGACGGCAAGGTCACGACCGCGCCGGGCTGGCCGGATGCCTACAAGCGCTGGACCGAGGGCGGCTGGAACGCGGTCTCGGGGCCTGAGGATTTCGGCGGCCAGGGCCTGCCGCTCGCCATCAACGCCGCCTGCACCGAGATCTGGAGCGCCTCCAACGTGGCCTTCGGCCTGTGCCCGCTGCTCACAGCGTCCGCGATCGAAGCGCTGGATGCGCATGGCAGCGAGGAGCTGAAAAAGATCTATCTCGAGAAGCTCGTCACCGGCGAATGGACCGGCACGATGCAGCTCACCGAAGCGCAGGCCGGCTCCGACGTCGGCGCGCTGCGCACGCGCGCGGAGAAGCAGGCGGACGGCACCTATCGCATCAAGGGGACGAAGATCTTCATCACCTATGGCGACCACGACATGACCGACAACATCGTGCATTTCGTGCTCGCGCGGCTGCCGGACGCGCCGGCCGGCACCAAGGGGATCTCGCTGTTCCTGGTGCCGAAATTCATGGTCAACGCCGACGGCTCGCTGGGGCAGCGCAACGACATCTTTGCCTCCGGCGTCGAGCACAAGCTCGGCATGCACGCCTCGCCGACCTGCACCATGACCATGGGCGATCACGGCGGCGCGATCGGCTTTTTGATCGGCGAAGAGAACCAGGGCATGCGCTGCATGTTCACGATGATGAACCAAGCCCGCCTCGGCGTCGGCCTCGAAGGCGTCGGCGTCGCCGATCGCGCCTATCAACAGGCGCTGGCCTACGCGCAAGAGCGCAAGCAGGGCCGCGCCATCGGCAAGACCGGCGACGGGTCGGATGCGATCTTCGTCCATCCCGACGTCAAGCGCATGCTGATGCGGATGCGGGCGCAGACGGCGGCCGCGCGCACCATCTGCTATGCCACCGCGGTTGCGATCGACGTCTCGACGCGTGCCAAGGACCCCAATGTCCGCGCCGAAGCGGCCGCGCGCGCGGCGCTGCTGACGCCGATGGCAAAAGGCTATTCCACCGACATCGGCAACGAGGTCGCCTATCTCGGCGTGCAGGTGCATGGCGGCATGGGCTTCATCGAGGAGACCGGTGCCGCCCAGCATTATCGCGATGCCCGCATCACCGCGATCTACGAAGGCACTAACGGCATTCAGGCGATCGATCTCGTGACGCGCAAGCTCGCGGCCAATGGCGGCGCCTCGGTCTGGGCGCTGCTGTCGGAGCTCTCCGCCATCGTGAAGCAGGTCGAGGCCTCCAACGATCCCGCCTTCGGCACCACCGGGGTGAAATTGCGCGAGGCGCTGGAGGCGCTGACGCGGACCAGCAAGTGGCTCTTGGAACGCGTCGCGTCCGCCCCGAACGAGGCGCTGGCCGGCGCGACGCCGTATTTGCAGCAGTTCGGCTCGACGCTCGGCGGCTGCATGCTGGCCTCCGAAGCACTCGCCGCGAAGGCCGACGGCCTTGCGGATGCGTCGCGCTATGTCTCCCTCGCGCGCTTCTTCGCCGAGAACATCACGGTGCAAGCGGGCGCACTGGAGCGCACGGTGACCGAGAGCGCGGAATCGGTCGCGGCGGCGGATGCGGTGCTGCTGGGATAAGGCTACGGCGCCACGACCTTCGCGCTTCGCCCCGGCCGCCACAGCACGACGCTGGCTGCGACCAGATCGAGCGCCACGCACAGCGCGAACGCCGTCGTGTAGTTGCCGGTCAGGCTCCGCACGAGGCCGATGATGCCGGGGCCGAAGGCGCTGACGATGCCGCTGATCGAGGTCCCCAGGCCCATTGCTGCGGCAAAGGCGGTGCTGCCGATCTCGCGCTGGATGATCAGGGGCGGAAACGTGATCATGTTGCCGATCGAGAAGCCGTAGACGGCGCAGCAGACCAGCAGCACCGTCGGACTCTCGCTTTGCAGGAGAACAAGCAGCGCTGCCGCCTGGCTCGTCATCGACGCCGCGCAGGCGAGCCGCGGATCGAGCCGGTCGACGAACAGGCCGAGCGACAATCGCCCGACCACCGCCATGGCCGCCATGATGGTGACCGCAAGGCCAGCGCTGGAGCGGCCGATCAGCGGCTCGAGGAATGTCACCTGGTGGATGATGAATCCCATCTGCGCCAGCAGTGCGATCGCGATCGGCAGCACCATCGTCCAGAACGCGGCATTGGCGAGCAGCGCCCTGCGCGAGTGACCTCGAGGTACGACGGCGCTGCCGGAGAGGCGGCCGGCTGACTGCAGCGACGCAGCCGCCGGCCAACGGATAAAGACGACGACCACCGGCAAGACCAGCGCCACCATCGCGATGGTGGCTGCCAGCATGGCGCAGCGGAAGCCGACGCTTTCGCTCAGCGCCAGCAGCAGCGGAACGAGGACGATGCCTCCACAGGTCGCGCCGTTGAATGCAAGGCTGAGTGCGAGCCCGCGGCGCCGTTCGAACCAGGCGTTCAGCACGGTTGCGATCACCACCGTGCCCATGCCGGTCCAGCCGACCGACATCAGCGCATAGGCGAGATAGAGTTGCCAGGGCGACTGCATCAATCCCAGCAGCACGGTCGACGCGCCAAGCGCCGACAGCCCGCACAGGATCAGCGCCCGCAGCCCGATGCTGGCGAGCAGATCGTCGGTGAAGACGACGAGGATGGAGGTCAGGAGGAACGAGAAGGTGCTGGCGGCAGAAACCAGCGTGCCCGGCCAGCCATGGGCGCGCTGGAGCTCGGCGAGATAGACGCCCTGGCCGTAGAGGCCGAAGCCGAACATGAAGAAGGCCATCAGGAAACAGGCCAGCACCACACGCCAGCCGGGATAATGCGGCGAGGATTCGTCAACGCCCGTTGCGGAAATCATCAATCGAATATCGGCCAAATGGAACGTGGGCGCCGATCGTGCCGCACAACCACCGGTTTTTCAAATGAAACATTGTAGCCGATTGTTGCGGCGCGCAACGCCGGCCAAAATCCAAGGCAGCCTTAAAATCCAAGGCAGCCTTGGCGACACGGTTCCCCGGACGAATGCACCCGTCGCGCGCGTGTCATCCACCGCGCTCACGGTATCCCGAGCGAAAAGGTTGAGCCACAGGATTGGCACGCCTGCGAGATGATGTAGGCTGAAACGGGCGAGACTCGCCGACGGCAGGCGCCGCGGCAGCCGCAGGGGGACCTTATGCCGAACGGCAACATCATCGTGACGGAGGAGCGCGCAACGCGCGTGATCACCCTGCGCCGTCCGGGCAAGAAGAACGCGATCACGCAGGACATGTATCGCGAGATGAGCCGCGCAATCGACACCGCGCAGAACAATCCCGACATCCGCTGCATGATCATCACCGGCGGCTCCGGCGTGTTCACCGCCGGCGACGATATCGACGACTTCCTGAAGGCCGATGCGTCGCGCCCCGAGGCGCTGTCGAACGGCACCAAATTTCTCTATTCGCTGGCACTGAACACCAAGCCGATCATCGCCGCCGTCGATGGCGCATCGATCGGCATGGGCACCGTGATGCTGTTCCATTGCGATTACGTACTGGCTTCCACCGCAGCGACCTTCTCCGCGCCCTACATCAATCTCGGCCTGGTGCCGGTCGGTGCCGCGAGCCTGCTGATGCCGCGCACGATGGGTTATCAGCGCGCCTTCGCCATGCTGGTGATGGGACGGACTTTTGCCGCCGAAGAGGCCCAGGCCGCCGGCTTCGTCAATGCCGTGGTGTCGCCCGGGCATACCGAGGTCGAGGCCCGCAAGGTGGCGCGCGAGATCTGCAAGCTTCCGGCCGAGGCGGTCGCGACCTCGCGAAAATTGCTGCGCACCGCGCCGGAAGAGCTCACCCGCCGCATCGACCAGGAAGGCCATTTGTTTGGCGAGCGGCTGAAGTCGGACGAGGCGGTCGCCGCGTTCAAGGCGTTTGCGAACCGGAAGAAGCGGTAGTGACGAGCGGCCGGCGCGTTCACGACAATGCTTCGTGAAATCTTCGCGCGGAACGATTAGTCTTGTTCCATGCGATACGCTTTCCCATTCCTCGTGACGGCCCTCACGCTCGCCGCCCTGCCCGCGGCGGCCGAGACCGCCGCGCCGGTCGAGCTGCGCATCCTCGCGATCAACGATTTCCACGGCAATCTTCGGCCCCCGCCGGGCGGCATCCGCATCAATGATCCCGAGGACAAAAGCAAGAAGGTGATGGTGGCAGCCGGCGGCGCCGAATACATGGCGACGCTGGTGAACCAGCTGCGCGACGGGCACAAGAACGCCATCTTCGTCGCCGCCGGCGACCTGATCGGCGCGAGCCCGTTTCTGTCGGCGATGTTTCACGACGAGCCCTCGGTCGAGTCGCTCTCGATGATGGGGCTTGCGATCACCTCGGTCGGCAATCACGAGTTCGACGAGGGCAAGACCGAGCTGTTGCGCATGCAGAACGGCGGCTGTCATCCGCTTGACGGCTGCCAGGGCCCACATCCCTTCACCGGAGCCAAATTCCACTATCTCGCCGCCTCCACCATCGAGACCGCGACCGGCAAGAGCGTGCTGCCGCCTTACGAGATCCGGGAGTTCGACGGCATTCCCGTCGCCTTCATCGGCCTGACCTTGAAGGGCACCGCCGGCATCGTCTCGCCGACGGGCATTGCCGGCCTCGAATTCCGCGACGAGGCCGAGACGGTGAATGCGCTGGTGCCACAACTGAAAGCGCGCGGCGTCGAGGCGATCGTGGTGCTGATCCATGAAGGCGGCGAACCTGTCGGCGACTACAATGAATGCCCGGGCATTTCAGGGCCGATCGTCGACATCGTGAAGAAGTTCGACCGCGCCGTCGACGTCGTCGTCAGCGGTCACACCCATCGCGCCTATGTCTGCAACATCGACGGGCGCCTCGTCACCAGCGGCGACAAATACGGCACGCTGGTCACCGCGATCGATCTCAAGCTCGATCCGGCGACACGTGACATCGTCGGGGCCAAGGCCGAGAACGTCATCGTCGCCAACGCCTCGCTCGCCAAGGATCCCGAGCAGACCGCTCTCATCGACGCCTATGACAAGCTGTCGGCCCCGATCGCCGGCCGCCCGGCGGGATCGGTGACGCAGACGCTGTCGCGGATTCCAAACGAGGCCGGCGAAAGCGCGCTCGGCGACATCATCGCGGATGCACAGCTTACCGCGACCAAGGACGCCAAGGATGGCAGCGCTGTCATCGCGCTGACCAATCCCGGCGGCATCCGCACCGATGTCGTGCCGAAGGAGAACGGTGCGGTGTCTTTCGGCGATTTGTTCGCGAGCCAGCCGTTCCGCAACCGCCTCGTCACTCTGACGCTCACCGGCAGCCAGCTCAAGGACATGCTGGAGCAGCAATGGCTCGATCCGAAGCGGCCGCGGATCCTCCAGGTCTCGAACGGTTTCAGCTACAGCTGGGACGCATCGAAGCCGCTCGGCGAGCGCATCATCGCCGACAGGATGACGCTCAACGGCAGGCCGATCGAGCCGGCCACAGGCTACCGTGTCACCCTCAACGACTACCTCGCCGTCGGCGGCGACGGCTTTACGGTCGCCAAGCAAGGCTCATCGCCGCAATATGGCGGTTACGACGCCGACGCCTTGTTTGCCTTTTTTAGGGCGCATGGACCGATCGGTCCGCTGCCGCCCACCCGCATCCTACGCGTGAATTGATCTGGGTCAGACCGGCGAGCCCTTTGCCAAGTGGGCCCAAACTCTTACATTGCGTTTTGCATTGCGTTTTGGCGCCGGATGCGCCAAGCGACGTCACGAGCCCGTATCCTGTGAGGCCGACCTGATGAGCACGCTTCTCCTGTCCCACAAGGCCTGCCTCGACCACGTCACGCCGCCGGGACATCCTGAGAGACCCGACCGCCTGCGCGCGGTGGAGGAAGCGCTGTCGCAGGAGCGCTTCCAGTATCTGGTACGCGACCTGGCGCCGGAGGGCGATCTCGATCTCGTCACGCTCTGCCACAACGAGGATTACGTCACCGAGCTGCGCCACATCGCGCCGACCAGCGGCCAAGTCTATATCGACGGCGACACCTCGATGTCGCCGGGCACGTGGGAAGCGGTGATGCGCGGCGTCGGCGGCGCGGTCGCAGCGACCGAAGCGGTGATGAATGGTGAGCACCGCAACGCCTTCGTCGCGGTGCGCCCGCCGGGCCATCACGCCGAGATCGGCAAGCCGATGGGCTTCTGCTTCTTCGACAATGTCGCGATCGCTGCGCGCCACGCGCAGCGCAAATACGGCATCAAGCGCGCGGCCATCGTCGATTTCGACGTGCATCACGGCAACGGCACGCAGGACATCTTCTGGTCGGACCCGACCGTGATGTACTGCTCGACACACCAGATGCCGCTGTTTCCAGGCACCGGTGCGCGCGGCGAGCGCGGCGATCACGACACCATCGTCAACGCGCCGCTCGCGTCCGAAGACGGTGGGCCGGAATTCCGCGCCGCGCTCGAGAATCTGATCCTGCCACGGCTGACGGAATTCAGCCCTGAGCTGCTCATCATCTCCGCGGGCTTCGACGCGCATTACCGCGATCCTCTCGCGTCGCTGAATTTGCGCGGGGAGGATTATGCCTGGGTGACGCGCAAGCTGATGGACCTCGCCGACAAGTCGGCGGAGGGCCGCGTTGTTTCGGTGCTCGAGGGCGGCTATGACCTGCAAGGACTGAAAGAATCTGTTACGGCGCATGTCGGCGCCTTGATGGGCGCCTGACGACAATCGCCACATTAAGCCCGCAAAATCCGCCTTCACTGCAATGAAAGCGAATCGGGCAATCGGAAGCGGATATGGCCGAAAATACCCAAGTCGACGTCTCCCGGCTCACCTTCGAGCGCGCGATCGAGGAACTCGAAACGATCGTGAAGCGCCTCGAAGACGGCAAGGTGCCGCTTGAGGAATCCGTGACGATCTACGAGCGCGGCGAGGCGCTGAAGCGGCGTTGCGAAGAGCTGCTACGGCAGGCCGAGGCGCGCGTCGACAAGATCACCACCGATGCCAGCGGCCAAGCCACCGGTACGGCGCCGCTCGACGTGCAATAAAGGCTCGCCGCAGGAACAATTTTTCCATGATCCCTCGAGGCGTGTTCCGCGCACGGGAACGCAAGACCGATGACGAGGTCGGAACTCGCCTCGCGCATGCTCCCAGCCGCTCTCGAATCCAGCCAAAACAGCCGCGTTCTTGCCGAAACCTGCCGAGGAACCGGGCAAGACGGGAACCTCAGCCCCGGCGTCAGGGTTAACCAAACTGGCCCGCCGGTTGCACCTGCATACCCGTAATCGGCCGGGCGGGTTGGCTTTGGCCTCAGGTTTGGTGTAAAGCTGCGCGGAGTGTGGCTTTTTGGAAGCCTTGCGTGGGGACCGAATACCAAGCGCAAATGCTTCAAATCGCTGATGAAATTGGCTGGGACGGACGAAGCCGATCTAAGTGACAGGGATCACGGGGACTGAACCGGAGCGCACTTGGGCTCACCAACGCTTGAACGAGGGGCTTTGCCCCGGGCGGGTGGCTTCGACGGTCTGGGGACTCGCGCTGCGCCGATATTGTGCAAACCCATCGCGCACCGGAATGACCTTCCGGCGCTGACAAATTGGAAATCGCTGTGAACGCATACAGTAAAACGCCGCTTCTCGACACCATCCGGACGCCGGACGACCTGCGCAAGCTCAAGATCGAGCAGGTTCGCCAGGTCGCCGACGAGCTGCGTCAGGAGACCATCGATGCCGTCTCGGTGACCGGCGGTCATTTCGGCGCGGGCCTCGGCGTGGTCGAGCTCACCACCGCGATTCACTACGTCTTCGACACGCCGCGCGACCGGCTGATCTGGGACGTCGGCCATCAGGCCTATCCGCACAAGATCCTCACCGGTCGCCGCGACCGCATCCGCACGCTGCGCACCGGCGGCGGCCTGTCCGGCTTCACCAAGCGCAGCGAGAGCGATTACGATCCGTTCGGCGCCGCGCATTCCTCGACCTCGATCTCCGCCGGTCTCGGCATGGCGGTTGCGCGTGACCTCGCCGGCGGCAAGAACAACGTTATCGCAGTGATCGGTGACGGCGCGATGTCGGCGGGCATGGCCTATGAAGCCATGAACAATGCGGGTGCGATGAACTCGCGCCTGATCGTCATCCTCAACGACAACGACATGTCGATCGCGCCGCCGGTCGGCGCGATGAGCGCCTATCTGTCGCGGCTCTATTCCGGCAAGACCTATCGCACGCTGCGCGAGGCGGCCAAGCAGATCAACCAGCGCCTGCCCAAGGTGCTCGCGAACCGTGCCAACCGCGTCGAGGAATATTCCCGCGGCTTCATGATGGACGGCGGCACGTTGTTCGAGGAGCTCGGCTTCTACTATGTCGGCCCGATCGACGGTCATAACCTCGACCATCTGCTGCCCGTGCTGAAGAACGTCCGCGACATGGAGACCGGCCCGATCCTGGTCCACGTCGTGACGCAGAAGGGCAAGGGCTACGGCCCGGCGGAAGCCTCCGCCGACAAGTACCACGCCGTCGTCAAGTTCGACGTCGCGACCGGCACCCAGGCCAAGGCCAAGCCGAACGCGCCGGCCTACCAGAACGTGTTCGGCCAGAGCCTTGTCAAGGAAGCGCAGAAGGACGACAAGATCGTCGCCATCACCGCGGCGATGCCGTCGGGCACCGGCGTCGACATCTTCAACAAGGCGTTCCCGGAGCGCACCTTCGACGTCGGCATCGCCGAGCAGCACGCGGTGACCTTCGCCGCCGGTCTTGCGACCGAAGGCTACAAGCCGTTCTGCGCGATCTACTCGACCTTCCTCCAGCGCGGCTACGACCAGATCGTGCATGACGTCGCGATCCAGAACCTGCCCGTCCGCTTCGCCATCGACCGTGCCGGCCTCGTCGGCGCCGACGGTGCCACGCATGCCGGCTCGTTCGACAACGCCTATCTCGGCTGCCTGCCGAACATGGTGATCATGGCGGCGGCCGACGAAGCCGAGCTCGTGCACATGGTGGCGACCCAGGTCGCGATCAACGACCGCCCGAGCTCGCTGCGCTATCCGCGCGGCGAAGGCCGCGGCATCGAGATGCCCGAAATCGGCGTGCCCCTCGAGATCGGCAAGGGCCGCATGATCCGCCAGGGCAGCAAGATCGCGCTGCTCTCCTTCGGCACGCGCCTCGCCGAATGCGAGAAGGCGGCCGACGAGCTCGCCGCCCACGGCCTCTCGACCTCGATTGCGGACGCGCGCTTCATGAAGCCGCTCGACACCGAGCTGGTGCTCAAGCTCGCCCGCGACCACGACGTCCTGATCACGGTCGAGGAAGGCTCGGTCGGCGGCTTCGGCTCGCATGTCGCGCAGTTCCTGACCGACCAGGGCGTGCTCGACACCGGCATGGTCAAGTTCCGCACGATGGTGCTGCCCGACGTGTTCCAGGACCACGATACGCCCGCCGCGATGTACGCCCGCGCCGGTCTCGACGCCAAGGGCATCGTCGCCAAGGTGTTCGAAGCGCTCGGCAAGGACGTCAAGACCGAGACGGTGAAGCTCGCCTGAGGCGAGCTTCGACCTTCGCCGAAGCAGCGACCTTCATGAAAATCTATCTGGCGGGCCCCGACGTGTTCCTGCCGGATGCGATCGAAATCGGCCGACGCAAGGCGGACATCTGCGCGGCCCATGGCCAGAGCGGCCTCTATCCGCTCGACAACAAGATCGACCTCACCGCACCTGACGCCTCGCGGCAGATCTTTTGCGGCAACGAGGCGATGATGGACCGGGCTGACGCCATCATTGCCAATCTCACGCCGTTCCGCGGCGCCGGCGCCGATCCCGGCACCGTCTACGAGCTCGGCTACATGGCCGGCCGCGGCAAGCTTTGTCTGGCCTATTCCAACGATCCCGCCACCTATGCCGACCGCGTCTCGCGTTTCATGAACGTCACCTCCGAGGACGGGCGGCTGGTCGATGCGCAGGGGCTGACGGTCGAGGATTTTGGTCTCGTCGACAATCTCATGATGATCCACGCGGTGGAGCTGCATGGCTGCCCGCTGGTGACGCCGGCGGAGATGCCGATCGACGTCTGGCACGATCTCTCAGCGTTCGAGGCTTGCGTCCGGATGGCGGCTGCGCGAGTTTCGCAGTAACAAGCGCTTCATTCTCCGGAGAGCCGATGTCCCCTCCCCGCAAGCGCGCGGATGTTCTGCTGGTCGAGCGCGGCCTGTTCGAGAGCCGCGCGCGGGCGCGCGCGGCGATCGAGGCCGGGCTCGTGACGGCTGACGACAGGCTTGTTTCAAAACCATCCGAAACCATCGCGGAGGACGCGGCGATCCAGGCCGAACCGGCACACCCTTATGTCTCGCGCGGCGGCGTCAAACTCGCCGGCGCGCTGGAGCGCTACCCCATCGAGGTCGAGGACCATGTCTGCCTCGACGTCGGCGCCTCCACCGGCGGTTTTACCGAGGTGCTGCTGGCGAACGGCGCGAGCCTGGTCTTTGCCGTCGATGTGGGCACGGCCCAACTGCATCCGTCACTGCGCGGGCACCCCAAGATCGTGTCGATGGAGGAGACGGATATCCGCGCCTATGACGGCAAGCGGCTTCCGGCGCGGCCCGATGTCGTCGTCATCGACGTCAGCTTCATCTCGCTGAAGACCGTGCTGCCCGTCGCGCTGTCGCTCGCAGCAGCGCCCATGAGCCTGCTCGCGCTGATCAAGCCGCAATTCGAGGCCGACCGAAAGCACAACAAGAAGGGCATCATCCGCGACGCCGCCGTGCATCAGGAGATCTGCGACGACATCGCAGCGTTCGCGGCATCACTCGGCTGCACCGGCATCGAGGTGTTTCCCTCCTCGATCGCGGGCGGCGACGGCAACATCGAATTCTTCCTGGGCGCGCGCCGTGGTTGAGCGCGTGAGGATCGATCACGTCGGCCATCGCGGCGACGGCGTCTCGCTCGACGAAGGCGACGCGCTCTACGTGCCGTATACGCTTGGTGGCGAGACCGTCGAGGTCGACCATGTCGCGGGCAACCATCCCGACCGCCGCAAGCTGCTCGCGGTCGAGGTCGCAAGCCCCGAACGCATCGAGCCGTTCTGTCCGCACTTCGGCGTCTGTGGCGGCTGCGCCATCCAGCACTGGGCGACCGAGCCCTATCACGCCTGGAAGCGCAACATCGTGGTCGAGACGCTGGCGCAGGCCGGCATCGAGTGCGAGGTGGCGCCGCTGGTCGATGCGCATGGCGCGGGGCGCAGGCGCGTCACGCTGCACGGAAGGTTCGGCACACACAGTATCCTCAAGGTCGGCTTCGCGGCGGTGAGTTCGCATGACGTGATCCCGATCCATCGCTGCCCGATCCTCGATCCCGCGCTCGACGGCGCGCTTGATGCGGCCTGGGCGCTTGCCGAACCGCTGACATCGAAAATGCCGGTGACGAAGCCGATCGACATCCAGGTCACCGCCACAGCCAATGGCCTCGATGTCGACGTGCGCGGCTCCGGCCCGCTGCCGACGGCCCTCATCACGGCGCTGTCGCGCGTCGCCGAGCAGCACCGGCTGGCACGGCTGACGCGGCATGGCGAGCTCGTGCTGCAACGCCTGCCACCGACGTTGCGGATGGGCCGCGCCGAGGTGACGTTGCCGCCGGGCTCGTTCTTGCAGGCAACGGTGGCGGGCGAAGAGACGCTGGCCGCGCTCGTCGCGGAGCGCGGCGGCAAAGCCAAGGAGGTTCTCGACCTTTTCTGCGGCGTCGGGCCGTTCGCGCTTCGGCTCGCTGAGAAGGCGCGCGTCACGGCTTTTGACAGCGACGCTGGCGCGATCAATGCGCTGGTGAAAGCCGCGCGCGCACCCGGCCTGAAGCCGATCAAGGCCGAGCCGCGCGACCTGTTCCGTCGCCCGCTGGTGCCGCAGGAGCTGCGCGACTTCGACGCCGTCGTGTTCGATCCGCCGCGCCAGGGCGCGCAGGCGCAGGCGCTGAAGCTCGCCACAAGCAAGGTCCCTGTGGTGATCGCGGTGTCCTGCAACGTCGTAACGTTTGCGCGCGACGCTCGGTTGCTCATTGATGGCGGTTACAAGATCGAGAGTGTCGTTCCGGTCGACCAGTTCCGCCACACGCCACACGTGGAATTGGTCGCGCGCTTCACGCGCTAGCGGCGAAGGGCCCCGAGCGCCGGCGACTCGCCGGGCAGCATGTTCGATCTGATATCGCTGTCCATGCGGCCCCCGTCCAGCTGGGTGAAGCCGGCGCCGAACGACAGGCTGAGGTTGGAGGTCGGCTTGAATTCGACGCCGGCAAAAGCGCCATAGCCCGGCGCTGTGCTGGACGTGAGCGGGGCAAGCGAGCTGCCGATGCCGTTGCCGTATTTCAGCGTGTCGAAACCGGCGAAGAACGTGACCGGCATGCCACCCGCGGTCTTGGCGGTGTAGCCGAACTGCGAGCTGTCGTAGGAGAGCGCGCTGAAATTGCCGGCCGGTCCAGCCTGGCTGAATCCGCTCCAATTGAGGTTGCCACGCTGGGTGTTGACAAAGAAGCCCGTGCGTCCGCCCGCCTCAGTGGAATTGAAGCTCGGAAAGTTGCCGTACGTATTGGAGGTTTGGTCGGCACTCCCGCCAAAGCCGAAAGGCCCGCCCGGGATGAAATATTGCACCGGGGCAACTTGCGCGTGAACCGGTGCTCCACTGAAGCAGAGCACCGCGAAGAGAGTGGCGAGACCGCAGGAACGCCGGAGGCGAGGCATTCAGGTGACCGTCAGAATGATACGCAAATTATACGCCCGGCATCGCGCAAATGCCAGCGACCGCACGCCGGTGAACGCGCCATCCGGTTCCAGGATTACCTCTTCCTGACGCTTTGAACCTCCCCCGTGCCGGATTGACCCATTGAAGGGTGCGCCAGCCAAGCCGCCACATTGACGCGAAGCCTGGCGCAGTTCTGCAACGCGCAAATTGTGCAGACCCTTGAAAATGCCAACGCTTGCATGGAGGTCGTCATGGAGGTCAATTCCGACAGGTTGAATGCCTTTATGGGCAAGATGGTCACCGAATTCGGCGCGGCGATGAACGCATCGCTGGTCCTGCTCGGCGACAAGCTCGGTCTCTACCGCACGCTTGCCACCAAGGGACCGATGAACTCGTCCGAGCTCGCGCGCGCCACCGGAACGACGGAACGCTACATCCGCGAATGGCTGTCGAGCCAGGCAGCCTCGGGCTACATCGAATACGATGCCGCGTCGGGAAAATTCTCGATGCTGCCGGAGCAGGCGATGGCGCTGGCCGATGAGGACAGCCCGGTCTTTCTCGGCGCATTCGCCAACGTGATCGCCTCGACATTTCTCGACGAGCCTAAGATTACGGACGCATTCAGGAGCGGCAAGGGTGTCGGCTGGAACCGGCGCAGCGAGTGCCTGTTCTGCGGCACGGCCCGGTTTTTCCGCACCGGCTACATGCACAATCTGGTGCAGGCCTGGCTGCCCGCGCTCGACGGTGTCGTCGACAAGCTGAAGCGCGGCGCCAAGGTCGCCGATGTCGGCTGTGGGCACGGCGTCTCGACACGGTTGATGGCGCAGGCCTTCCCGAACTCCCGCTTCTACGGTTTTGACTATCACGAGGGCTCGATCGAGGCCGCGCGAAAGGCGGCCGCCGACGCGAAACTCGGCGATCGGGTCTCCTTCGCCGTTCATTCCGCAAAAACCTATCCGGCCGAAGACTATGATCTCGTCTGCTTCTTCGATTGCCTGCACGACATGGGCGATCCCGTCGGCGCGATTCGCCACGTGCGCGAATCCATGGCGAAGGACGGCACCTGCATGCTGGTCGAGCCGTTCGCGAACGACCGTCTCGAGGACAACCTCAATCCGGTCGGACGCGTCTACTATGCGGCGTCGACCATGATCTGTACGCCGGCATCGCTGGACCAAGAGGTTGGCCTCGCGCTGGGCGCCCAGGCCGGCGAGGCACGTCTGCGCAACGTCGCGCGCGAAGGTGGCTTGACACGATTTCGCCGCGCCACCGAGACGCCCTTCAACTTGATCCTGGAGGCGCGGATCTGACGTCCATCACACGCCTGGCTCGGGTCGGCGCGCGACATAGCCGACCCGCAAGCCCGGCACGAAGCCGCATCCCTCGTAGAAGCGGTGCACGCGCGGGTCCTTGCGGCCGCTCTGCATCAGCACGTGATGGCAATGCTTCCGCCAGGCCGCCTCCAGCGCCGCCGTGACGACGGCGCGCCCGTGGCCACGCCCCTGGTGTTCGGGATGGGTCACGACGTTTTCGAGGAAGGCGTGGCGTCTGCCGCCGCGCAGCAAGTTGGGCACGGTGATGAGCATGCAGGTCGCGACGATCCTGCCGCCATCCTCCGAGACGAACACAGCGAGATCATCGCGGGACATTGTCTGCCGCCAGATCTCCTCGGCCCTCTCCCGCGGCTCGGCCGCCGCACTGACCTCCGAGGCGCGGAACAGATCGAGCAGCGCGGAGAGATCGGGTGCTTTGGCGAGCCTGGCAGTCGGCATTTCGCGTTCTCCTGACCTCGCGCGCGACCGGCGATATCAGGCCGCCGTGTCCGTTCCGGTCCCGAATGTAAGCTGATTCCCGTCGGCATCGACGGCATCAAAATCGCGCATGCCGTAGTCGCGGTCCTCCGGCTGGTTGAGCAGCTTCGCGCCCCGCCCCGCCACCTCGGCATGGACCTGGTCGACGTCCCGAACGAAAATGCAGATGGCACCATGGCCGGGCAGCCGCTTCGTGCTGCTCGCCGCGAGCAGGTGCAGGGCAACCTCGTCGCGACAGAGGCAGGCATAGGACAGCGGCTCGCCATATTCGAACGTGACGTCGAAGCCGAGCACGTCGCGATAATAGGCGAGGCCGGCTACGATATCGGAGACGACGAAGACGGTGGCGGAGCCGACCATCATCGGGCGTTCGTCGCTCATGTGAGCCTCCTGCAAGCGATCTCCGGCGCGCAGCCTAGCATGTGCGCGCGAGCCCTTGCACGGCCTATCCCGCAACGTAAACTGGCCTGCGAACAAGGCGGCCACAGCCCGCCGGACATGGGAGCACGACAATGAAATATCTGGGCCTGGCGCTGGCTGCGCTGTTCGCGGCGACCATCCCGGGAGCCGGCCACGGCAGCGAGCCGACGCGCTTCACGCCGCTGAAGGCGGACGAGCTCACACCGCCGCAGAAGGAATGGGCCGATGCGATCGCCGTGCCGCCGCGCAACGCCAAGTTCACCAATCCGCCCTACCGGGCCTATATCCACAACCCCGAGCTCGCACCAAAGCTCTCGGCGATGTCGGACTATCTGCGCTGGAACTCGTCGCTGCCGGCACGCTTGAGCGAATTCGCCATCCTGATCACGGCGCGGCAATGGACCGCGCAATATGAATGGTTTGCGCATTATCCGCTGGCGATGAAGGCAGGGCTCGATCCAGAGGTCGCCAACGGCGTCGCGAACGGCGTACGGCCGCAGGCAATGAAGGACGACGAGGCTGCGCTCTATGACCTCGCGATGGCGCTTTATCGCGACAAGAAAGTGTCCGACGAGATCTACCGCGCGGCGCTGCAAAAGTTCGGCGAGCGCGGCATCATGGATATCATCGGCCTGATCGGCTATTACGATCTGGTCTCGATGACGCTGATCACGATGCAGGCGGAAGCCCCGAACGACAGCGTTCCGCCGCTGCCGCCGCTCGCGGCGAAATAGATGCCTCCACGCCGTTCATGCCGCATGATCCCTTGCTCACGCGCCTGACATCTGCCCTTACTGAGGTGCCGGGCGTCGCGGCCGTCGTGCTCGGCGGATCGCGTGCGCGCGGCAGTGCGCATCCGGCGTCGGACTACGATATCGGCCTGTATTTCACCGCAGCTCGTCCAATTGACACGGAACGGCTGCTGGTCGCCGCGAAGGCGGTCGCCGACTATCCCGCGGCCGCGGCGGTGACGGCAATCGGCGAGTGGGGACCGTGGATCGTCGGCGGCGCCTGGCTGTCGGTCGAAGGACACAAGGTCGACCTGCTCTACCGCAACGCCGATGCCGTCGAAGCGGTGATGGAGGCCTGCCGCACCGGTACGGTCACGATGAACTATCAGCCCGGCCATCCGCACGGCTTCTGCTCGGCGATCTGGATGGGCGAGATCGCGTACTGTCAGCCTCTGCACGATCCGCTGGGCCTGATCGCTCGGCTCAAATCGATCGCGCTACCCTACCCGCAGACCCTCGCCGACACCCTGATCAGGCGCTTTCAGTGGGAGATCCTATTCAGCATCGAGAATGCCGAGCTCGCGGCCGCACGCAATGAGCGGACACATTTCGCGGGCTATCTCTACAGATCACTCGCCTGCATCGCCCAGGTGTTGTTTGCACTGAACTGTCGATACCTCATCAATGAAAAGGGCGCACTCCAGGAGACGGCCGGCTTCCCGCTCACGATTCCAGGTCTGGCGGAGCAGTCCGACGAAATCTGGCGCCTGGTTGGTGATGGCAGCTACACACAGGCCTGCGCGATCCTGCGGCGGATCGACCAGCAGTTGAAGGGGCTGACGCAGTCCGGCGGCAAGCAGCCGTGACGCTCAGGCAGTCTGGTCCACCGAGGACGACGAATCCGCCGGCGGATATTTGGTCACCGGCACCAGGAAGGACTTCATGCCGACCTGGTAGATGATCTTGCCGTTCTGTCCGTCATCCGTCGCGATCTGCGCCTGCCCGAACATGATGACGTTCTTGTAGACGATGCCGGTGCCCTGGCGGGTGATGCCGTCGGTGGTGACGCTGACCTGCGCCTCATTGCCGTTGACGGAGAGCACGCGAAAGCTCGCGCTCTTGCCGTTGTCGCTGGAATAGCCGCCCCAGCTTCCCATCAGGCGGCTGTCGGAAGCCGGCGGCGCCTGCTTTGCAAGCGTAGCGGTCTGCTTGCCGCCGCCCGCGGAGAACAGGAGCACCAGATTCTTGCCGTCCTTGGTGCCGACGGTGACCGAACCGAAGGTGATGGTCGCGCCATTGACCTGACCAAAGCCACGCTCGGTGTGCCCGTTATGGGTGTACTCGACCTGAGCGCGGGTGCCGCGGATGTTCACGACCTTGAAGCCGACGGCCTGGTTGTTGCCTGCCCAATTGCCCTTCCATTCACCGAGCATGGCGCTCTGGTGATAGACACGTTCATTGGCGGGTGAGATCTGGCTGGTGCTTTGCGTGACGATAGCCATGAGCTTGCTCGGTGCACGAGCTTGACGAACGCGATTGCGTTCGCGCGCCGGGACGCAGCGCCAGAAACATTCAGAAACAATTTGATTAAGGGCACGCCATGGTTAACAAGCGGTTAATCCCGCCCGCTGCCGGCGAGGCAAATGGTCTCGTCGGCGGGGCGCCTCAGCGGCCCCAGCGGTCCGACCAGATCTTTTCGCCGATCATGCAGTTCACGCGCGGCTCCTTGTCCTTGTCGGCAACGCGCAGCACCCGACGCTCCGGCGTGCGGCCGGCCACTTCCATCAGGAGCTTGGTGCGGATCGCCTCCTTGAACTTGTCGCGGTCCTTGATCGCGATCACGAAGGAGCCGGGACCGCCGACGACGCAGTCCTCGTAGTAGTAGTCGAGATTGTCGATATCCATGGTCGAATAGGACGGCTCCTTGACCATGATCGGCAGGCCGTTGATGACGATCCCCTTCTCGAGCGCGGCGTCGCGCGCCAGCGTGACCGGGCTGCCATTGTTGTTGGGGCCGTCGCCGGAGATGTCGATGACCCGACGAATCCCGTGATAGGGATCCTCGTCGAACAGCGGCATCGCAAATCCGATCGCGCCGGAGATCGAGGTGCGCGAGGCGCGTCGGATCGGCGTCTTCATGATCTCGGCCGAGACCGCATCCGCCGTCTCCGGTCCGTCGATCAGGCGCCAGGGGATGATGATCTTCTGGTCGGTGGACGCGGCCCACTCGAAATAGGTCACCGCGATCCTGCCGTTGGGACCGGCCTTCAACGCTTGCAGGAACTCCTTCGACTGGATCGCCTGCGCGTAGCCTTCGCGCTGGATCGCGAGCTCGTCCATGTCCATGGAGTAGGAGACGTCGACCGCGAGGATCAGCTCGACGTCGACCGATTGCGCGTCGCCATCGGCGGCCTGCCGCTGCGGTTGATATCTTGGTCCTGGCGCCGCGACGCTCGCGACGTCCCCTCCGGCAAGCACGCCGGCCACCAGCACAGCCCCGATCGAGAACAGCAAGCGCATCGCAGTCTCCCGTCGTATGACGTGATGGTGACATGCAAACGCCTTGCCGCAAAGTGCGAAGATCGCTTGTGCTTCACATTTGGGTTAGGAATTTGCGAGCTAGGATTTTGCGCGTCTCGCGCGACATTGCCGCCGCGTCGCCACGGTCGCGCCGCAGTGATACGCGCGACCGCTCACCTCGACAGGCTTTGGGACGAAGCACCCCGCCCACTTGTCCGGCGCAATTTCCATGCTAGGCTTGCTGCACAGATGGGGATGGAGTCCCCCGACAACCGCCCGGCGGTCGATGGCCGTAATGGGCTGATGACTCCTGCTTGAGGTGAGGCGTCACGGAGCCTCTGCCTTTGGCGGGAGCATGGACAAACCCGCCGCTGGCGGGTTTTTTGTTGCCGGTGACAAAGGCCAGGGAGAAGTCCACGGCGTGACGACGACGACACCGAATGCTGCGCGCGCAGGGCTGCCCAGAGGGATCTGGGTACTCGGCTTCGTCTCGATGCTGATGGATATCTCGTCCGAGATGATCCATGCGCTGCTGCCGGTCTATCTCGTCACCGTGCTCGGCGCCTCCACGCTCACCGTCGGTTTCATCGAGGGCATCGCCGAGGCGACCGCCTCGATCACGAAGATCTTTTCCGGCGCGCTGTCGGACTGGCTTGGCCGCCGCAAGCTGCTCGCCGCCCTTGGTTATGGGCTGGCCGCGCTGACAAAACCGCTGTTCCCGCTGGCGCCCAGCGTCGGCTGGTTGGTGGCGGCACGCTTCATCGACCGCGTCGGCAAGGGCATTCGTGGCGCACCGCGCGATGCGCTGATCGCCGACATCGCACCGCCCGGACTGCGCGGCGCGAGCTTCGGCCTGCGGCAGTCACTCGACACGATCGGCGCCTTCGTCGGGCCGCTCGCCGCAATCGGCCTGATGTGGTGGACCGCGGACAATTTTGCCGCCGTGTTCTGGGTGGCGGTGCTGCCGGCGTTCCTGTCGTTCGGCCTGATCGCGATGGCGGTGAGCGAGCCCGCGCCGGACGCGGCTCGGGAACTAACGAAAAACCCGCTCAACACCGCCGCCATGCGGCAGCTAGGCCCGGTCTATTGGCGCGTCGTCGCGATCGGCGCCGTGTTTACGCTGGCGCGCTTCAGCGAAGCCTTTCTGATCCTGCGCGCCCAGAACATCGGCCTCAATGCGATGTGGGTGCCGGCGGTGCTGGTGCTGATGAACATCGCCTACGCGCTCTCCGCCTATCCGGCCGGCGCGCTGTCGGACCGGATCAACCGGACCGCCCTGCTTGCGCTCGGACTTGTCTTTCTGGCGATGGCCGATCTCGCGCTCGCGCTGCTGCCAAACCTTGCCGGGCTCGCGCTCGGCGTCGCGCTATGGGGCCTGCACATGGGATTGACGCAAGGGTTGCTGGCAGCGCTCGTCGCCGATGCCGCGCCGCCGCACCTGCGCGGCACCGCGTTCGGCTATTTCAACCTGTTCACGGGCCTTGCATTGCTGGCCGCGAGCGTGATCGCCGGCGCGTTGTGGGACGCGTACGGCCCGGCCGGCACTTTCTTCGCGGGGCTCGGCTTTGCGCTGGTCTCGCTTGTGGGGCTGCTCGCGATCGGCAAAAGGCTGGCAGAGGACCGCAACTAATCATGCGCTTCGCAAATTGGGGGACGAGACGTTGAACATCCAATTCATTCTGGCCGTTGCTGCCGGCGGGGCGGTGGGCGCCGTCGTGCGCTATCTCGTTGGCATCGGCTCCGGCCGCGCGTTCGGCACGGATTTTCCCTGGGGCACACTGATCATCAATGTGACGGGATCGTTCCTGATCGGCATGTTCGCGGCGTTGTTCGCGACAAAATGGAACCTGCCGCAGGCGGCCCGGATCTTCCTGACGGTCGGAATTTGTGGCGGATACACGACATTCTCGACCTTCTCGCTCGATGCCTGGTATCTGATCGAGCGCGGACAAAGCTGGGCCTCGGCAACCTACATGATTGCGTCGGTCGTGCTGTCCGTCGGCGCTCTCATTGCAGCCATGCAGCTCATTCGCGCGATTCCATGAAGGGCGCGTGTCCGGTCAACGCATCCCTGCCCATCCTTTCGGACATGTTGCCGGGCCGGCCGACCGCCTTGGAGAGGTCACGGGTCCTGCAATATAATAAACGCGTTGCAGGCCGAGCGGCGCGCGGCTGAAAGCTCACGACCGGAGCGTTTCGGGACACGATGAACGACACCGTCACCAAGCCGAAGACGCGGACCAAGATCAAGGTCGAGCGGCCGAAGCTGCACAAGGTCATCCTGATCAACGACGACTACACACCGCGTGAGTTCGTCACCATGATCCTGAAGGCCGAGTTCCGCATGACCGAGGATCAGGCCTACAAGGTCATGATCACCGCTCACAAGCTGGGCGCCTGTGTCGTCGCCGTCTTCACCAAGGACGTCGCCGAGACCAAGGCCACCCGCGCCACCGATGCCGGCCGCGCCAAGGGTTATCCGCTGTTGTTCACGACAGAGCCGGAAGAATAGCGGCTTCGCCTAGTCCTTGAGGCGCGCCATGATGATTTCGTCGTGATAGGTGCCGTCGACCAGAATAGCCATCCGCTTGGTGCCCTCCTCGACAAACCCGATCTTGCGATAGAGCGCCGCCGCAGCGACGTTGCTCGCGAACACACCGAGCTCGATGCGACGGAAGCCGAACGTATCCGCAGCCTGAACCGCCTGCCGAAGCAGTTGCTCGCCAAATCCCCGGCCCCTGACGTCCGGCAAGAGCCCCATGAAGAGATCGCCGACATGCGCCGAGACGGCGCGGCTCGCCGGCGGCACGTTGCACCAACCGACCACTGCACCGTCGATTACGGCGATGATCTGCGGATAGCCCCGTTCAACATTACGGGTAACGAAGGCGCGGACCTGCTCGATCGGCGGCGCCTCCGTAAGCGCGATGTATTTGCGCTCGCGGGCCACGATATCGATGGCGGCACGAAAGGCATCGGTGTCGGCGATCTCGATCTGGCGGAATTCGACGGTCATGGGCAGCCCCGTGGCTTTGACCTCAGCATACCTAATTGTTCCACCACCGCGACGGGCGCTGGCCCAATCACCCGAGCAGCGCCGAGGTCCGCCAGTGCACGCGCAGCACGGTCTTTCCACCAGCAGCAGGAAGGGCGGAATGATCCTGTTCGACGACGCGGCCTCCGAGCCGCTCGTAAAAACGAAGCGCGGCTACGTTCGCTTCGAAGACCCAGAGGTGAAACCCGCCGCCCGTAGCTCTTGCCGAAAACTGGCCGACGGCATCGCGAAGCAGCCGCTCGCCCATTCCTCGACCACGCGCCTGCGGGCGAACGTGAAGATTGTCCACGAGGCTGCCCCAAACAGGATCGGCATCGCATTGGCAGCAAACGAACCCTTGCATGACGCCAATCGGATCGAATGCCACGTTGATCAACTGTGTTGAGGGCCGGTCGCGGAGTCGTTGAGACCAGACGGCGAGCCGATCATCCTCGACGGCGCCCTTCAAGAATTCCGGTGCGAGAATGTCCGCGTAGGCGTCTCGCCAGCTCGAGGCGTGAATGGCGGCAATCAGAGCCGCATCCTGCTCTGTCGCAGATCGAATGACGATGTCGTTCAAACTGTCACTCTTCGTTCTCATCGGCGCTTGCAAGCTACGCCATCACCACCGGCGTCTCTTCCGCCAGCCCGTACACGCGCTGCGCCTGGGAAAACCCCGCGATCGGAAACTCGCCGAGATCGCGCCAGCCTTCGCGGCACACCTTCGCGAAAACCTCGGACGCCACCACCGTGCGCCCGAGCCTCCCTGCAATCTTCTCCATCCGGGCCGCGAGATTGACGGCGGGACCGATGCAGGTGAAGTCGAGCCGGTTGCCGCCGCCGATATTGCCGTAGAGGATGTTGCCGACATGGAGCGCGACGCCGAAGCGGAAGCGCTCGACGACGTCGCCGACGGGATGCGCGAGCGCCTCGACGCTGGCGCGCGATTCTCGCGCTGCTTCCAAGACGCGCGCGCAGACATGCGAGGCGTCGCCGACATATTCGTCGATCGGGAACACTGCGAGCAGCCCGTCGCCCATGAATTTCAGGACTTCGCCGCCGTGGCCGCGGATCGCGGTCACCTGGCAATCGAAATAGCGGTTGAGGATATCGACCACCGTCTCGGCCGGTAGCCGGTCCGACAGCGCGGTGAAGCCGCGCAGGTCCGACAGCCAGATCGCGGCCTGCATGGTGTCGTTGTGGCCGCGGCGGATCTGGCCGGCGAGAATGCGCTCGCCGGCGCGATTTCCCACATAGGTGTCGAGCAGGGTCGCAGCGGTGCGGCGCAGGGTGACGATCTCGCTGACGCGCGCGAGCGGCGCCACGATGGAGCGGATCGTCGCGATGTCGTCCTCGCTGAAGCCGCCGGGATGCCGCGTGGTCCAGCTGATCGCATGAATCGAGCCGTCGAGAAACCGCATCGGCGTCGCGATGTAGTCGGTGACGCCCTCGGCGCGCATGTCTTCCAGGAACGGAAACCGCCTGGTGTCGATCTCGTCGATGCGGCCCCTGACCTCCAGCCCCTCCTCGAACACGATCCGGAGCGGGCTCCGGGCGAACTCGGGCGTATCCAAAATCTCGAAATCGACGGTGCCGATCTCGACCTCCTCGCCCTGCCGCCAGATGAAGTTGCGGCCGAAGATCTCGGGATGCAGCGTGCGGATGAAGACGCCGAACCGCCATAATGGAAGGCCGGCTGCGACCAGGTTTTCGCAGGCATCCGCAATCATCTCCGCCGGCCCCCGCGACGATCTGGCGCCGTCGATCAGCCAGTTGATGATGCGCTGGAGCTCGGAGTTTTCCATGGGCGCATTTGCCGACGAAGTTGTGGGGCCGTCAAGCTGCGCGGTGGGCTAGTACCGCGACACAAAAGCTTCAAGCGGGCCTACCGCCCGACCTGTCCGCGATCGCGGATGAAGTGATCCGCCAGCACGCAGGCCATCATGGCCTCGCCAACGGGCACGGCACGGATGCCGACGCAGGGGTCGTGGCGGCCCTTGGTCATGATCTCGGTGTCGGCGCCGTTACGATCGACCGTCAGGCGCGGCTGCAGGATCGACGAGGTCGGCTTCACTGCAAAACGCACCACCACCGGCTGGCCGGTGGAGATACCGCCCAGAACGCCGCCGGCATGGTTGGACAAAAAGCGCGTGCCGTCATTGCCGGTACGCATCTCGTCGGCGTTCTCCTCGCCTGTGAGCTCAGCCGCGCCAAAGCCGGCGCCGATCTCGACGCCCTTCACGGCGTTGATGGTCATCATCGCGCCCGCCAGATCGGAATCGAGCTTTGCGTAGATCGGCGCGCCCAGGCCTGCGGGCACGCCTTCGGCGACGATCTCCAGCACCGCACCGATCGAGGAGCCGCTCTTTCGGATGCCGTCGAGATACGTCTCGAAGAACGCGGCCTTGTCCTTGTCCGGACAGAAGAACGGATTCTTGGCAACCTCGTCCCAATCCCACTTCTCGCGATCGATCTTGTGCGGGCCCATCTGCACCAGCGCGCCACGCACCTTGACGTCGGGCAGCACCTTTCGCGCAATCGCACCGGCGGCAACGCGCGTGGCGGTCTCGCGCGCGGAAGAGCGGCCGCCGCCGCGATAATCGCGCAGACCGTACTTCGCCTCATAGGTGAAGTCGGCATGGCCGGGGCGGAACTTGTCCTTGATCTCCGAATAATCCTTCGAGCGCTGGTCGGTGTTCTCGATCAGCAGCCCGATCGGGGTGCCCGTCGTCACCTGCACGCCGGTCTCCGGATGCGCCATCACGCCGGAGAGGATTTTGACCTGATCCGGCTCCTGCCGCTGGGTGGTGAAGCGCGACTGGCCGGGCCGGCGGCGATCGAGGTCCTGCTGGATGTCGGCCTCGGTCAGCGGGATCATCGGCGGGCAGCCGTCGACCACGCAGCCGATCGCCACGCCGTGGCTCTCGCCAAAGGTGGTTACGCGGAACATGTGGCCGAAGGTGTTGAAGGACATCGCTGCTCGCTCGGTTCCGGCGTGTGGTAACGCGCGGGGGGCCGGGGGTCAAACCCGCAAGCGGCCCTGGGAATGCCGGAGCGGTTTAACTATACTTCTCCAGCCGCCCCTCGCGGAACACATAGACGGCGCCCTGCTCGATATAGAGCTCGGCGGCGCTTGCAGGCGTCTCGAGGCCGAGCGAGACCATCAGGGCCCGGCAGGTGCCGCCATGGGCGACCGCGACGGTGTCGGTCGGGAGCTCGTCGTACCAGGCTCGGACGCGGACCTGCACATCGGCATAGGTCTCCCCGCCTGCCGGCCCCACTGTCCATTTGTCGGCGAGGCGACGGGCATAGATTTCGGGATCGGCGGCCTCGCTCTCGGCGAGCGTCAGCCCCTCCCAGGTGCCATAGCCGATCTCGCGCAGGCGATCGTCGAGCGCGTAATCGGCAGGCGGCAATTCGAGCTTGCCGCGCGCGAGCTCCATGGTCTGGCGCGCACGGCCGAGCGGGCTCGACACGTAGGGCAGCGCCGCCTTGTCGCGGCCGTCGCGTTTGAAGAGATCGGCGAGGACGCCGCCTGCCTGCACGGCCTGGTCGCGGCCACGCGCGTTCAGCGGAACGTCCTTGGTGCCCTGAAGCCTGCCGAGCGCGTTCCACTCGGTCTCGCCGTGGCGAAGATAATAGATCGTGGGCACGGGCATTGCGGTTGAAGATCAGTCCTTCCCGCCCAACGAGACGTCCGGCGCATCAGGCCGTTTCATGCCGAGCACGTGGTAGCCGGCATCGACATGATGCACTTCGCCGGTGACGCCGCGCGACAGATCTGACAGGAAGTACAGCGCACTGTCGCCAACCTCCTCGATCGTCACGTTGCGCCGCAGCGGTGCGTTGAGCTCGTTATATTTCAGGAGGAGGCGTGAATCGGCGATGCCGGCGAACGCCAGCGTCTTGATCGGTCCCGCCGAGATCGCGTTGACGCGGATCGCCTTCTCGCCGAGATCGGCGGCCAGATAGCGCACGCTCGCCTCCAGCGCCGCCTTGGCGACGCCCATGACGTTGTAGTTCGGCATCCATTTCTCGGAGCCGTAATAGCTCAGCGTGATGATCGAGCCGCCGTCGGTCATCAGCTTCTCGGCGCGCTGCGCGATCGCCGTCAGCGAGTAGCAGGAGATCAGCATCGACTTGGAGAAATTGTCCGCGGTGGTGTCGACGTAGCGGCCCTCGAGCTGGTCCTTGTCGGCAAATGCGATCGCGTGCACGACGAAATCGATCTTGCCCCACTTCTCCTTCAGCACGTCGAACACCGCGTCGATGGTCGCGGCATCCGTGACGTCGCAATGGCCGAGCATGAGCGCGCCGAGCTCGGCAGCGAGCGGCTCGACCCGCTTTTTCAGCGCATCGCCCTGATAGGTGAGTGCCAGCTCTGCGCCGGCTGCGTGGCATGCCTTGGCGATGCCCCAGGCGATCGAGCGGTTGTTGGCAACGCCGAGGATCACCCCGCGCTTGCCTTGCATCAGAGCTGAATTCTGCGCCATTTCTTCACGTCCGAACTGGGTTAGGGTCTGGAGGTACACCAGCCCTCCCCTGCGGTACAGTCCTAATACGCGGCGTTAACGCTGTTTCGACGGCCGGAATAGCCGTTCTGCTCGGGTGTTATGATCGTTGAGGCGCTCGCGCCGAACGTTGAGGACGACAAGACGGCAATGAGTGCGTTTCGCCAGAGTGTGGAAGCCATGATCCCGGCGTTGCGACGCTACGCCCGCGCGTTGACGCGCGATGCGGATGCGGCGGACGATCTGGTGCAGGACACGCTGGTGCGTGCGTTGCGTTCGGAGCGATTGTTTCTCGGAGGCGACGTCAGGAGCTGGCTCTATACGATCCTGACCAACCTCAACAAGAACCGGCGGCGCTCGCTGGCAAGGCGGCCGCAATTCATGCAGCTGACGGAGAACAGCCCGGACGCCAGCGGGACCGAAGCCGAAGGGCGTGACATCGAGAAGGCGTTGTCGACGCTGGTCGAGGAGCAGCGGTCGGTGTTGCTGCTGGTGATGCTGGAGGGCATGAGCTACCGCGAGGTCGCCGACATCCAGGGCGTGCCGATCGGCACCGTGATGTCGCGCCTGGCGCGCGCACGCGCCCACGTCAAAGCGTCGCTGGAGGGTGAGCGCCCGGCGCTGAGGCGGGTGAAATGATGGCAGGATTAGTGCAACGATATTTTGGGCCGCAGAGCCAGAGACGACCGATATGAACGACCACAATATTCCCGTGACCGAAGACGAGCTTCACGCCTATGTCGACGGCGAGCTGCCGGCCGAGCGCCGCGCCGACGTCGAGGCCTGGCTCGGTGCGCACCCAGAGGATGCCGAGCGGGTGCAATCCTGGCGTGCCATGGCCGAGATGCTGCACGCCCGTTACGACTCGGTCGCCCAGGAGCCGGTGCCGGCGCGGCTGGAGCTGGAACGGCTGGAGCGTCGTCCGCGGCAATGGTTCTATGGTGCGGTTGCGGCAGCGCTGGTCGCCTTTGTCGCCGGCGGCACGGCCGGCTGGATCGCGCATGGCGCCGCAAATGCGCCCTCGACCTTCCAGAGTTTTACCGCGGACGCGCTCGACGCCCACCGCCTCTATGTGGTCGAGGTCCGCCACCCGGTCGAGGTCGGCGGCAACGAGCGCGACCACCTCCAGGCCTGGCTGACCCGACGCTGCGGCTGGACCGTGTTCGCCCCGAACCTGGAGGCGAGCGGGCTGAAGCTCGTCGGCGGCCGGCTGCTGCCGGGGCCGAACGGGCCGGCGTCGTTCCTGATGTATGAGGGCGCCTCGGGCGAGCGCTACACGATCTACACGGCCAAGACCGAGACCGGTGCAACACAGATGCGCTACGCCAAGACGGACAAGGACGGGGCGCTGTTCTGGGCCGAGCGTGGCGTCGGCTACGTCGTCAGCGGTGGTGGCAGCGACCGTGACCGGCTGACCAAGGTGGCGCAGGCCGTCTACGACCAGGCCGAGAAAAACGGCGGCTAAGCAACCGCACGAGCGCCGTGCCTCGATTCCGTCATTGAAAATTTCGAATCAAGACATGCGCGCGTCTCATTATCGCACCGGGTGATCACGCGATTATGAGCAGCGTTCGATCCGCCGATCGACGCGGGCGGCCTCGATTGGGGTTTTTGGTACCGCGCTGGTCCCCCTCTCGAGGCCGCACCTTTTCATCGGCTGCCCCGCCGGACAGCCGACACGTCGAGAAGCGCTACCACGCCTCAGGCATATGATGGGCATCATCCGTTCGGAGATGCCCTCAGCTTTTAGGAGAACCCCTTCAGTTGCGCTCGGCTTTAGCCAAGTCCGCTGCGTGGATTGTAGGGGTGCTGGTCCCGCCACTTTTCCATCAGTGCCTCGAGCTCGGCGTCGTTTCCATCCGGTAGGATAATCCGGATGACGACAAAGAGATCCCCGGTTCCGCCAGTTTTCGGCAAGCCCTTACCTTTCAGACGGAAGGTCCGGCCGCTGGAGGTGTTTTTGGGCACCGACAGTTCGACCGCATTGCCGAGCGTGGGCACGCGGACCTTGCCGCCGAGCACCGCCTCATAGAGCGTGACGGGCAGGTCGATCCGCAAGTCGGCGCCCTCGACCTTGAAGAACGAGTGCGGTGCGATGCTGATCGTGATCAGGAGATCGCCCGGCGGATGGCCCTGGGCGCTCTCGCCCTGCCCCCGCAGTCGGATCTGCTGGCCCTCGACGACCCCGGCCGGAATCTTGACGTTGAGCTCCTTGCCATTCGGCAGCCGGACGCGCTTCTCGCCGCCCTTGACCGACTCTTCCAGCGAGACGGACATGGCGACGCTGACATCGAGATCGAGCCCGACCCCGCCGGTGTCGAATTCGAACTGGGCACCGCCGCCGGCTCCGGGCCGCGCACCGCGCATCCCGCCGCCGAACATGCTGTTGAGGATGTCCTCGAACGCGCCCGCACCCTGGCCGGGGCCGGCACTGCCGCCACGGAACGTATAGCTCTCGAACCCGCCGGGACCAGCGCGCCCGCGCGGACCGGCGCCACCGCCCGGGAAGCCCTGAAAGCGCGGCTTGCCGTCGGCGTCGATCTCGCCGCGGTCGAACTGCTTGCGCTTGTCCTCGTCGCCAAGGATCTCGTTGGCCGAGTTGAGCTCGGCGAAGCGCTCGGCAGCCTTCGGATCATCCTTGTTGCTGTCAGGATGATGCTTCTTGGCAAGCTTGCGATAGGCGCTCTTGATCGCGGCAGCGTTGGCGCTCCGCGGCACCCCCAAGACCTCATAGGGGTCGCGCATCCGTCACGTCTCCTCTCGGGAAATCGAAATGTTCAAAGGGCTCCCCGCCCCACCTGAACCTCATGTGGGGGGCGAGTGGCATTTTTGCAACTAGTTCGATGAAGCGATGATCTACGATTCGAGCGTGATCTTAGCGGAAAACCGGTTTCCCGATCATGCTCAACTGCGCCACGGCTTTAGCGTATGAATCTCCCAACGGCCACGGCTGCTTTGGCAGCCGGCGCCCTGGAGCCAGCTCTCGGTGTCGCCGTTGACGTAGCTCGCCAGGAAATCGCGGCACTTGCGGCCATCCTCGGCGGCGTAGGACTGCGCGATCGGCGTCACCGAGCCGCGCGCGCCGGTCTCCGGATTCTCCCAGTGCTGACTGGCGTCTTTGTCGCCCTTGCTCAGCACGTCGGAGGCGGCGTTGCGGGCGAAGGCGAGATCGGTCTCGGTCGGTGCGGCCTCCTTCGGCCGCACGATCGAGCCCGTGAGGTCGCCGTCGTCAGCCTTGGCGTAGGCGCTGGTGTCGTTGCGGGAGAGGCTGCAACCGCCGGTGCCGAGCCCGACCAGAATCATCGTCATGACAATGCCGGACGGGCGGATCGCCGATAGGCCAACGCGTCCCCATGCCCTATATAGGGCGGTAGCGGACAACAACGCGTTTTGGGCCGCGGGACGCAACTCGGACTCCAGACATGACCGACACGACCTCGATGAAACACCAGACACCCTTAACATCCGGTGATTTCACCGCCGCCGATGAGCCTTTTGCGCTGTTTGCGGCCTGGCTGGACGAAGCGATCAAGAGCGAGCCGAACGATCCGAACGCGATGGCGCTCGCAACCGTCGATCCCGATGGCCTGCCCGACGTGCGCATGGTGCTGATGAAGGGCTTCGATGCTGAGGGTTTCGTCTTCTACAGCCACATCGCGAGCCAGAAGGGCCGCGAACTCGCCGCAAATCCTAAGGCGGCGTTACTTTTTCACTGGAAGTCGCTGCGCCGTCAGGTCCGCATCCGCGGCAACGTGACGCCGGTGACCGACGCCGAGGCCGACACCTATTTCGCCACCCGCCCGAAGCAGGCGCAGATCGGCGCCTGGGCGAGCAAGCAGTCCGAGGCGCTGGAGAGCCGCTTCGCCTTCGAGCAGGCCATCGCAAAGGTCGCGGCCAAACACATCATCGGCGAGGTGCCGCGGCCGCCGGGCTGGAGCGGCTGGCGCATCACGCCGTCGCGTATCGAGTTCTGGCACGACCGCCCATTCCGTCTGCACGACCGCATCGAATTTCGCCGTGACGCGGCCTGCCAGAAATGGTCCAAGACGCGGATGTACCCTTGAGCTTTGCGCCGACCTGAAAGATGTCCATGCCGCATTCGTCCAATGCGCCGCGCCGCACGCTGCTCCTGACCGGAGCCAGCCGCGGCATCGGCCACGCCACGGTGATCCGCTTCTCCTCAGCGGGCTGGCGTGTCATCACCTGCTCGCGGCACGCCTTCCCCGAGGACTGCCCGTGGGACGCAGGGCCTGAGGACCACATCCAGGTCGATCTCGGCAATCCCGTGGACACCGCGCGTGCGATCACCGACATCCGCAACCGCCTCGAAGGCGGCGTGCTGCACGCGCTGGTCAATAACGCCGCTATCTCGCCGAAGGGCCCGGGCGGCTCCAGACTCGGCTCGGTCGACACCGACCTCGACACCTGGACGCACGTCTTCCATGTCAACTTCTTCGCGCCGATCATGATCGCGCGCGGCCTGATCGAGGAGTTGAAGGCGGCCAAGGGCTCGGTCGTGAATGTCACCTCGATCGCGGGCTCGCGCGTGCATCCCTTCGCGGGCGCAGCCTACGCGACCTCGAAGGCGGCCCTTGCATCATTGACGCGCGAAATGGCCTCCGACTTCGGCCGCGTCGGCGTGCGCGTCAACGCAATCGCGCCGGGCGAGATCGACACCTCGATCCTGTCTCCCGGCACCGAAAAGATCGTCGAGCAGCAGATCCCGATGCACCGGCTCGGCACGCCGGACGAGGTCGCCAAGATCATCTACGTGCTGTGCACGGACACCAGTTCTTACGTCAACGGCGCCGAGATCCACATCAACGGCGGCCAGCACGTGTAGCGCTTCGTCGCCATTGCGAACGAAGCGAAGCAATCCAGGCTCTCTTACCAAGGAATTCTGGGAAGCAGGCGATCCAGACGAAGCCGCCGCAAGACCTGGATCGCCCTTACCTTCCGTTCTCAATCAGCGCGGAATCGACGCGACGTTTCGCGCAGCCTTTGTACTCCGGCATTTGGAGCGGCAGCGTCAAATGCAGTCGAGCAGTCGTCGTCGTTCTCGCCGTCGAGCAGCGGAGCACCACAGTGCCGGCACATGCGTGCCGACATTGACGACGCCTTGCCGCTCGCAGCGACCTGACGATAGCTCGCCAGATCGATGACGTTGCGGCGCGTCGTTATGTGTTTCTCAACCATGGCTGTTCCTCGCGGCTAACCCACTGCTTATCGCAGACAAGTTTCGAGCAAACGTTCAGCCCACTGCTCAAATTTTACCGGAGGAATTGGGGCGGCGCGCACGCATCGCCGCGTGGCCGCAATCCCGCTCTATTCTGCGACACCAACCGCCGTGTCTCTGCAACCGGCGTAAGGTCTCGGTAGCTATTAAAGCCACTTCTTGAACTTGAAGATCCAGTACGGAACGATCGCGGCGATCACCATCAGCACCAGTGCATAGGGATAGCCGTGCTCCCATTCGAGCTCCGGCATCGCCTTGAAGTTCATGCCGTAGATCGAGGCGATCAGCGTCGGCGGCATCAGGACAACAGCCATGACCGAAAACAGCTTGATAATGTTGTTCTGCTCGAGATTGACGACGCCGAGCATGGCGTCGAGCACGAAGGTGATCTTGCTGGAGAGGTAGGAGGCGTGGTCGGTCAGGGAAGCCACGTCGCGCTGCATGGTCTTGAGCTGCTCGCGCATGTCCTTCGACCATTTCACACCCTCGACCACCGCAGAGAGGAAGGTGACGACGCGGCCGATCGAGACCAGGCTCTCGCGAACCTTGGAGGTCAGGTCGCCCTTGCGGCCGATCGAGATCAGGATCTGCGAGTATTGCTTGGCGTGGCCGTGCCGCTCGCTCTCGGGCTCGAAGATGTCGTGCGAGACCTGGTCGATCTCGGCGCCGCAGCGCTCAAGAATGTCGGCGCAGCGGTCGATCACGGCGTCCAGGAGCTCCATCAGCACCATCTCGCCGGTGATCGCGGGGGTGCAGGTGCGGGCGAGCTTGGCCTCGACCAGGGCGAACGGCTTGGGCTGATCGTAGCGGACCGTGACCAGCCGGTGGTCGCCGAGAATGAAGGTCACCGCCGTGGTCCGGGGCATATCGGTGTCGGAGTGGCACATCAGCGTCGCGGTCATGTAGCGGGCGCTGTTTTCGATATACAGGCGGCTGGAGATCTCGATCTCCTGCATGTCCTCCCGGGTCGGGATCGCGATGCCCGACAGCCGCTCCACGGCCTTGTCCTCGGCCGCGGTCGGGTTGAACAGGTCAATCCACACCGCATGCTCCGGAACCGCCGCGAGATCCTCGACAACGGCCTTCTTCAACGAAGACTCGGAGGGAACGAACACAGAAAACATAAACTACTCCAGCGGAGGCATCCTGCGACAGAATGACAGCCCTTAGCGCGATTCTGACAAGTTCATGATGACAAGCACATTAACGGTGCGTTTGCATTTGTGGCTGCCCCGTGGCGCAACCGTGGCACGGAATCGACAGTTTGGCTTCCGCTGCCCAAAAACCAACCCAAGGCCGCAAAACTTGCGGCAAAAAAGCCACAGGTCGGGCCTCGCAGCGCGGGAAAAGCCCCTCAGCGCTGGAATTGTGGCAGATTTCGACGATAATGGGATCAACGGAGTCGAAGGCCTTGGGTGCTACGCTCAGGACCTGCGCGGTATTGTTTTGATTGGAACCAAACCATGTCGTCGCTGAAAGTTATGTTAGGAATTCTGGCTGCCGGCTTCATGCTGTCGGGCTGCATGCAGGGCACGCATTTCGAGGCAACCAACACCCAGAATTTCAAGCCGAAGGACAAGGAACTCCTCGCCAAGATCCGGTACGAGAATACGCCGGTGGCAGAGCCGTTCCGTCGCGCCATCGTCGACTACCATCGCAAGGAGTCGCCGGGCTCGATCGTGGTCGATTCCGACAACCACTACCTCTATTACGTGATGGATGGCGGCAAGGCGATCCGCTACGGCATCACGGTCGGCGAAGAGGCCATGGCCTGGTCTGGCATCGCCAAGGTTGGCAGCATGACCGAATGGCCGGCCTGGCACCCGACCCCGGGTGAGATTTCGCGCCTGGGCGTGCCGACCTACGTCGCCCCCGGTCCGGACAATCCGATGGGCTCCCGCGCGATGTATCTCTATTCGGGCGGCAAGGACACGCTGTTCCGCATTCACGGCACCAACCAGCCGGAATATATCGGCGCCTCGATCTCGTCGGGCTGCATCCGCCTGACCAACGAGGACGCGATCGACCTCTACAGCCGCGTCAAGATCGGCACCATCGTCGTGGTGCTCGAGCCGAAGCACGGCGACTCGCCCTACAATTCGCGCCTCGCGCTCCAGGGCGGCGGCACCGGCCAGGCCGGCAGCTTCTGATCGCCGCCTGATCGGACGACCTGCAAAAGCGCCGGTTTTACCGGCGCTTTTTTGTTGCCGGCTTGCTCGGGCCTGAATCCGCGACAGGCTTGTCGGCGGGCGCCGCAGGTTTCGTAGTCTCCTGATCGTCAGCACGATCCTTCGTTTCCGGCTTGGCCGCGACCTCGCGTGGCGGCGCCTCCTCGGGGCGCTCGGCGGGCAGCAAGGGCGCGACCTGCGGCAGCGGATCCCAGACATTCCATTGGCAGATCCGGTAATCGTTGCGGCGCTGCGCGAGGTCGAGATGGATGTGGTCCTCGTGGTACCAGTCCGAGCCAGGGCCGAGCACGGTCGTGAAACGCGAGCAGACCGAATGCAGCACGCGCTGGCGCACGTCACGCGACAGGGTGCGGTCGGTCAGGCCGATCGACTGGCCGTTGGCGAGCTTGATGGCACGGACATCGAGCGCATTGGCCTTGCCGTGCTCGGACAGCATCGCGCCGACGATGCGATTGCGGCCGCGGCATTCGAAGCTATCGAAATTGTCGAGGTCGCTGATGGTCGAGCCGAGGCTTGCGGCGAGCGGCACCATGTCGGTGCGCACCCAATCCGCGATCGCGCTCGCCATGGTGCAGCGGAGGATCGCCGCCGGCTTGACCGCGACCTTGCGCTTGTCCGGCAGCACGATCGCTTCCAGCCGCACCAGATCCTCGCCGCCGCAGGCGCCGGGACCATGGATATCCGGAATGGACGGCGCGACCGCGATCTCCTCGGTCAGCGCGAGCCGGCAGGCCGAGAGCTGCTTCTCGGGAGGCGGCGCAGCCTCGGCCGGCTTGTTGGCGCCGGGCTTGTCCGGGGAAGGCTTGGCGTCGGTTTCCGGCGGGGCATCGTCCGGTGCTCTAGGGGCCTCCCCCGGGCGCGGTTTTGGTAGCGGTATCTTGGCGGAATGAGCTGCGACGCGCGGCCGTGGTGTACCAAGGCCAAAGATATCGAGCGGCGCAGCATAGTTTCGTGCCTCCGCCGACTGCGGCAGCACGAGCCACAGCCCGAGCCCGGCGGTAACCATTGCCGCGCCGGTGGACATATTGCCGCGACAAGACCATTTGCGGCGAAAGTCCGGCAGGCTAAAACTCATGACAATTCTTTGGCCCAAAGCTGAGAGCGACAACGCGCCCAGCGGTTTCTCGGAGGAACGTCTGAATGCTTGGCTTGATGCAAGATTGGCCCCTGCTCTGCCACCGGATCATCGAACACGCCGCCAAGATTCACGGCAAGCAGGAGGTCGTCACCCGCTCGGTCGAGGGACCGATCCATCGCACCACCTACGCCGAAATCCACCAGCGCGCGCTCAAGGTCTCGCAGATGCTGGAGCGCGACGGCATCAAGCTCGGCGACCGTGTCGCCACGATCGCCTGGAACACCTGGCGCCATCTCGAGGTCTGGTACGGCATCATGGGCATCGGCGCCATCTGCCATACCGTCAATCCCCGCCTTTTCCCAGAGCAGATCGCCTGGATCATCAACCATGCGCAGGACCGCATCGTGATGACCGACATCACCTTCGTGCCCGTGCTGGAGAAGCTCGCCGACAAGCTGCCGAGCGTCGAACGCTACGTCGTGCTGACCGACAAGGCGCATATGCCCGAGACCAAGTTGAAGAACGTCGTGGCCTACGAGGACTGGATCGCGGAGGCCGACGGCAAATTCAAATGGAAGGACTTTGACGAGAACACGGCGGCCGCGATGTGCTACACATCAGGCACGACGGGCGATCCCAAGGGCGTGTTGTATTCGCATCGCTCCAACGTGCTGCACGCGCTGATGGCCAACAATGTCGACGCGCTCGGCACCAGTGCCTCCGAGGCAATGCTGCCGGTGGTCCCGCTGTTCCATGCCAACAGCTGGGGCATTGCCTTCTCCGCGCCCTCGCAGGGCACCAAGCTCGTGATGCCCGGCGCCAAGCTCGACGGCGCCTCGGTCTACGAGCTGCTCTCGACCGAGAAGGTGACCCATACCGCTGGCGTGCCTACGGTGTGGCTGATGCTGCTCCAGCACATGGCCGCCAACAATCTGAAGCTGCCGGACCTGAAGATGGTGATCTGCGGCGGCTCGGCGATGCCGCGCTCGATGATCAAGGCCTTCCTGGACATGGGCTCGAACGTCCGCCACGCCTGGGGCATGACCGAGATGAGCCCGATCGGCACGGTCGCGGCGCTGAAGCCGCCGTTCCAGCATGCGACCGGCGAGACGCGTCTCGACGTGCTCCAGATGCAGGGCTATGCGCCGTTCGCGGTCGAGATGAAGATCACCGACGATGCCGGCAAGGAGTTGCCCTGGGACGGCAAGACGTTCGGCCGCCTCAAGGTGTCGGGACCGTCGGTTGCCAAGGCCTATTTCCGCCTCGACGCCAACATCCTCGACGAGGAAGGCTTCTTCGACACCGGCGACGTCGCGACCATCGACGAGGCCGGCTACATGCGCATCACCGACCGTTCCAAGGACGTGATCAAATCCGGCGGCGAGTGGATCTCCTCGATCGACCTCGAAAACCTCGCGGTCGGCCATCCCGCCGTGGCGGAAGCGGCCGTGATCGGCGTCCATCATCCGAAATGGGACGAGCGTCCGCTGCTGATCGTGCAGCTCAAGCAGGGCCAGCAGGCGAGCCGCGAGGACATCCTCAAATTCATGGATGGCAAGATCGCCAAATGGTGGATGCCCGACGACGTCGCCTTTGTCGACGGCATCCCGCATACCGCGACCGGCAAGATCCTGAAGACCGCATTGCGCGACCAGTTCAGGGACTATCGCTTCCCCAACGCGGCGGCGTAGGCCGCAAGAAAGACGTGGATGGCCGGGCCAAGCCCGGCCATGACGATCAGAGCGGCCGCGGAACCCTTGAATTTGCCGTCCGGCCATGGTCTCAACGACCGATCGTCGCGCCAAATCGGCCGGCACCGCCCCCAAAACCCCGGCAGAGCTCACCCGATGGCCCGCAGGTTTTCCGCTCCCTATCAGACGGAGCCCGTGTCCAGCCTCGCGAGCTGGGCGCGCAATCTGGCCGTGTTCGCGGTGGTGGCGGTGGTGGTGTCGATCATCATTGTCCGCTTCGGCTTCCTGGAGATGAAGCCGGCGCTCGCGACCTTCTTCGGCGGGCTTGCGATCGCGGCGCTGTCGATCCTGTTCGGGCTCGCCGGTTTTGCCGCGATCTGGCAGAACGGCTCGCGCGGCATGGCGCGCATCCTGCTCGCCTTCGTGATCGATGCGATGATCCTCGCCTATCCCGCCTATCTCGGCCTGCAATACCGCAAGCTGCCGGCAATCCACGACATCACGACCGATCCGATCGACCCGCCGCGCTTCGATGCGCTGGCGCGCCTGCGCACCGGCGACGGCGCCAACAGCGCGGTCTATGCCGGCCTTTATTCGGCCGAGCAGCAGCGCCAGTTCTATCCCGACATCGAGCCGATCGAGCTCGAGATCCCCGTCGACCGCGCCTATGCGATCGCACGCCAGCTCGTCATCAAGCGCAAATGGCTGGTCATCGACGAGCGCGAGCCACAGCCGCCCCGCCGGATCGGCCGCATCGAGGCGGTGGCGCGCTCGCCGATCATGGGCTTTCGCGAGGACATCTCGATCCGGGTCGTGCCTGACGGCGAGGATTCCCGCGTCGATATCCGCTCCGCCTCGCGCTATTTCGAGAGCGACCTCGGCAGCAATGCGTCACGCGTCACCAAATTCATCGACGATCTCAACACGGCTGCCGACGCCGATGCGCTGAAGCCGGTGAAGAAGACGCCGGTGGCGCCGCCCAAGGCGCCGGCGAAGACGGTGAAGAAATGAAGATGGCGAATAGGGAGTAGCGAATAGCGAATGGAAGGTTGAACCTTTCCCGTTCGCCATTCGCTACTCACCATTCGCCCCTACGCCATCCGATACGTCCCGCCAATCACGGGATCCCCATCCGTCGCCACCACGCCGCGGGCGACGAGATCTTCCAGATGCGCCAGCACGGAATAGCCGGCGGCCGTGGTCAGCCGCGGATCGATGCCGATATAGATCGCGCGCACCATGGTCGGGATGTCGGCCTCGCCCTTGGCGAGGCGGTGCAGGATCGAGGCCTCGCGCGCCTTGCGGTGGCGGATCAAAAACCGCACGAAGCGCGGGCCATCCGGAATCTCCGGACCATGGCCGGAGAAATACAGATCCTCCTTGCGGGCGGCGAGCCGGTCGAGCGATTCCATGTAATCGATCATCGAGCCGTCAGGCGGGGCGACGATCGAGGTCGACCAGCCCATCACGTGATCGCCGACGAAGTTGAACTTCCGCTCGGGCCAGGCAAAGGCGAGATGATTGGCGGTGTGGCCAGGTGTCGCCACGGCCTCCAGACGCCAGCCGGCGCCCTCGATCACATCGCCATGGCCGACCTTGACGTCGGGCACGAAGTCGCGATCGGAGCCGGATTCCGGATTGTGCTTCTCGCTTTCGAAGCGCGGTCGCGAGGCGCGGTGCGGACCCTCGGCATAGACGGTCGCGCCGGTTGCCTGCTTGATCCGCGCCGTGTTCGGCGAATGGTCGCGGTGGGTATGGGTGACGAAGATATGGCTCACCGTCTCGCCGCGCACCGCATCGAGCAGTGCGGCTGCATGCGCCGCGTCGTCCGGACCGGGATCGATCAGCGCGACCTTGCCGGTGCCGACGATGTAGCTGACCGTGCCGGTGAAGGTGAACGGACTCGGATTGTTGCAGAGCACGCGCCGCACGCCGGGGCGGACTTCCTCGACGATTCCCGGCTTGAGCGGAAAGTTGCGGTTGAACGGGATGTCGTCGTTGTCGGACATGGCGTGCTCATACCTTGCTGACTTCGTCATGCCCGGCCTTGTGCCGGGCATCCACGTTCTTTGCGTGGACCAGAACGTGGATGGCCGGGACATCGAGCGCGAAGACGCGCTTCGCGCTGTTGCCCGGCCATGACGCAATTGGAGAGTTCTGCCGCCTCACGCGCTCATCGCCCGCCGGCTCAGAAAAACGCCTGGATCCCCGTGATGGCGCGACCCAGGATCAGGGCGTGGACGTCATGGGTGCCCTCGTAGGTGTTGACGGTCTCGAGGTTATGGACGTGGCGCATCACGTGGTACTCGATCGAGATGCCGTTGCCGCCGTGCATGTCGCGGGCGACGCGGGCGATGTCGAGGGCCTTGCCGCAATTGTTGCGCTTCATGATCGAGATCATCTCGGGGGCGAACTTGCCCTCGTCCATCAGGCGGCCGACGCGCAACGAACCCTGGAGGCCGAGCGCGATCTCGGTCTCCATGTCGGCGAGCTTCTTCTGCACGAGCTGGGTCGCAGCCAGCGGCTTGCCGAACTGCTTGCGGTCGAGCGTGTACTGGCGGGCACGGTGCATGCAGTCCTCGGCGGCGCCGAGCGCGCCCCAGGAGATGCCGTAGCGGGCGCGGTTGAGGCAGCCGAACGGGCCCTTCAGGCCGGAGACGTTGGGCAGCAATGCGCTTTCGGGGACCACGACGCCGTCCATCACGACCTCGCCGGTGATCGAGGCGCGAAGCGACAGCTTGCCTCCGATCTTCGGCGCGGACAGGCCCTTCATGCCCTTCTCCAGCACGAAGCCGCGGATCTGGTTGTCGTGCTCGGCCGACTTGGCCCAGACCACGAACACGTCGGCGATCGGCGCGTTCGAGATCCACATCTTGCTGCCGGTCAGGCGGTAGCCGTCCGAGACCTTCTCGGCGCGGGTCTTCATGCCGGCCGGATCGGAGCCGGCATCGGGCTCGGTCAGCCCGAAGCAGCCGACCCACTCGCCGCTGGCAAGCTTCGGCAGGTACTTCTTGCGCTGGTTCTCGTCGCCATAGGCGTAGATCGGGTACATCACCAGCGAGGACTGCACCGAGTTCATCGAACGATAGCCGGAGTCCACCCGCTCGATCTCGCGCGCGACCAGGCCGTAGGCCACGTAGCTCGCGTTGGCGCAGCCATATTCCTCCGGCAGCGTGATGCCGATCAGGCCGAGCTCGCCCATCTCGTTGAAGATCTCGCGATCGGTCTTCTCTTCGAGATAGGCCTTGGTGACGCGCGGCAGCAGCTTGTCCTGGGCGTAGGCGCGGGCGGTGTCGCGCACCATGCGCTCGTCTTCGGTCAGCTGCTCGTCGAGCAGGAACGGATCGTCCCACTGGAAGGAAGCCGCAGCCGGCTTGTCCTTGGTCTGAGGGCGCACGCTCATGAAACGTCCTTTCGGGTCTGGTTCCGTCAAAAATTGCCCGACAAACTAAAGCGCCGCGGCAACAAGTGCAATTGCGTTGCAGATGCTCTGATCTGCGTGAATCCCGGGGACGCCGCGCAGCGCGCCCCAGCGTGACAGCGCTAGCTTTCCAGCTGCTCGTTGGCGACGATCTCGATGCCGAAGCCCGACAGACCCTTATAGTCGTGTACCGACGAGGTGAGATGCCGGATCGAGGTGACGCCGAGGTCGCGCAGAATCTGCGCGCCGACACCGACCTCGCGCCACTGGCGATTGCGGTCGGCTTCCGTCGCCGTCTCGTCCGGCAGCGGCGATACGGGGACGCCGGCCGCGCCGTCGCGCAAATAGACCAGCACGCCGCGGCCGGATTTCTTGAACTGCTCGAGCACGGCCGCCATACGCTTGTGGCCGGTAAACGTGTCCTTGACGATGTTCGGCTTGTGGAAGCGCGTCAGCACGTTCTTGCCGTCGCCGACGCCGTTGTAGACGAAGGCGACGTGGGCGATGGAATCGAACGGCGAGCGATAGGCATAGCCCTGAAGCGGCCCGATCGGACTCTCGGTGACGAAGGTCGAGACCCGCTCGATCAGCTTCTCGCGCGCCTGGCGGTAGGCGATCATGTCCGCGATGGTGACGTGCTTCAGCTTGTGCTGGGCGGCGAAGCGGGCAACCTGCTCGCCTTTCATGACGCTGCCGTCGTCGTTCATCAGCTCGCTGATGACGCCGACCGGCGGGAGCCCTGAGAGCTTGCAGAGATCGACCGCGGCCTCGGTGTGGCCGGAGCGCAGCAGCACGCCGCCGTCCTTGGCGATCAGCGGGAAGATGTGCCCGGGCCGGGCAAAATCGTTGGCGCCGGCGTTGGGATTGGACAGCGCACGGCAGCACGAGGCGCGCTCCTCGGCCGAGATGCCGGTGCCGCCGTCGGGCTTGTAGTCGATCGAGACGGTGAAGGCCGTGGTGTGGGCGGAGTCGTTATGGGCGACCATCGGGTCGAGCCGCAGCCGGCGTGCATCCTCGGTGGTGATCGGCGCGCAGACGATGCCGGAGGTGTGGCGGATGATGAAGGCCATCTTCTCGGCGGTGCAGAACGAGGCCGCAACGATGAGATCCCCCTCGCCCTCGCGGTCGTCGTCATCGGTCACGACGACGAGCTCGCCGCGGGCAAAGGCCTGCAAAACTTCCTGAACGGTATCGGGCATTTCCCAATCTCTATCGGTTATGGGCCGGAGGCTTAGCCGGAGTTGGGCCCAAGCGCTAGTGTCCTGGATGCAACCGCATATTCCGGGTCGCGGACCTGTCAACGGGTTCAGGCTTGCACCAGGGATACCAGCGATATAGGCGCGCCCGGGCCGGACGGAAGGTGGGCGGAGCATCTCGCGCCGCCGAATGGACCTATGCAGAACCCGGCGATAAGGTAGGCCACGATCAGCAGTTGCCGTGAGAGATGGGCGAGCAGGCCCAACATCCAGGCCAACGGAATGCAGGGAGTGATGACGCGGATGAGTTCGTGCATGCCGGATCGGTTCGTCTTGCCGCACCCCGGAGATCGCGTGCAGCGCGCCACGAGAGCGGTTCGCGGAGTGCGGATCGCGCTCTCGCTGATAGCCCTCCTCAGTCCGTTCGGGTGCGCTTTCCCGACACTCGCGCAGCCCAACACGACTATCGAGCAGACCTTCGCCGATTCGCTCACCGCGCTGCCGAAGGAGGACCTCGGCGTCTCCGGCGGCTTCTACGTGCCGGCCTATTCCAGCGTCGCGATGAGCCAGGGCAAGCTGCGGGTCGATTTCTCGGTGACGCTGAGCGTCCACAATGCCTCGGAGACGCAGCCGCTTGTCGTCAGGCGCATCGCCTATTTCGACACGGCGGGCAAGCAGCTGGAGAGCTATCTGAAGGCGCCGGTGGCGCTGAAGCCGCTCGCCACCGTCTCGATCTTCATCCCGACCGACGACGTCCGCGGCGGGACCGGAGCCAACTTCCTCGTCGACTGGGCCGCCACAGGCGAGATCGCCGAGCCGGTGGTCGAGGCCCTGATGGTTGGCGGCGTCGCCAATGCGCATTACGCTTTCATCAGCCAGGGCCGTCCGACCAGGACCGTCAGCAAGAAGTAAAGCAGGTTGAGGCGGCCCGGATCGGGGACGTCGATCGGCCGCTGCTTCGAGCGCGTGCTGTCGCGACCGCAGATTGAAAACACGAAAACACGAAAACAACCCCATGCACAGTAGCCGCGCCAGCAAAATCAATGTCTTATTGGCACCCGCGATGAAGATGCGGATTTTACGAATTTTGTTTGCCTCGTCGGGCAAAACACTGGCATGATGACATCATCGTAATCGCGGTGCCCGGTCGGCACCAAGCCGGCCGCTCAACAAAAAGAAACACGAGGAACGCTCCCATGCCATCCAGCTTCGATTTTGCGCCCCTGTTTCCCGCAGGGCTGCCGGCCCCTTCTGCGCGCTGGACGGGCCTCGCCAAATACAGCTTTGTCGGCGGCAATAACGACTCCGAGCAGGTACCACTCGACGGCTTGATCGAGGCCGCCAATCAGGCCCTGCAACGCGAGGGTCGCTCGCTCGCCACCTACGGGCTGGCGCACGGCCCGCAGGGCTACTTGCCCCTGCGCGAATTCCTGGTGACAAAACTGAAGCGCGATGCCGGCATCAGCTGCTCGGTCGACGATCTCATGATCGTCTCCGGCTCGCTCCAGGCACTCGACCTCGTCAACAACACGCTGCTGGCGCGCGGTGACACCGTGATCGTCGAGCAGGAAACGTATCAGGGATCGCTGCAGCGGCTGACGCGGCTGGGCATCAACACCATCGGCATTCCACTCGACGACGACGGCATGCGCATGGACGTGCTGGCCTCGACACTGGCCGACCTGAAGAGCCGCGGCATCCGGCCGAAATACATCTACACCATCCCGACCGTACAGAACCCGACTGGCAGCATCATGCCGGAGAGCCGGCGCGCCGAACTCTTGCGACTTTCGGCCGACTACGGCGTGCCGATCTTCGAGGACGATTGCTACGCCGACCTGGTCTGGTCAGGACAACGCCCGCCGGCGATTTACGCGATGAGCCAAAATGGCGGCGTGATTCATATCGGCTCGTTCTCGAAATCGATCGCACCGGCGCTGCGCGTCGGCTTCATCGTCGCGCCCTGGGACGTGATGTCGCGAATGCTGGCGCTGAAGACGGATGCGGGGTCCGGCGCACTGGAGCAGATGGTGCTTGCGACCTATTGCCGGCCGCATTTCGCGAGCCACGTGCCGGCGCTGACCATGGCGCTGCGCGCCAAGCTCGACACGCTGATGGAGGCGCTGAACGAGCAGTTCGGCACCGCCGCCGAGTTCGAAGAGCCGAAAGGCGGCATCTTCCTCTGGGTCAAGCTGCCCGACCAGGTCGATACGCTCAAGCTCTATCAGGCAGCGCTTGCCGCCGGCGTCTCGATCAATCCGGGACCGGAATGGTCGACCAACAAGGGCCATTCCGGCTCGCGCCTGCGGCTGTGCTTTGCGAGCCCCTCGCATCAGCAGATCCGCGAGGGCGTTGCCGTGCTCGCCGACGTCTGCCGCAAGGAGTTCGGCGTGCCGACCCGCAGCGGCAACATGGAGAAGGCGCGGGCCTAGTTTTTTACGCTGCCTGGGGCTGGCTGCCGTGGATGGCGGAGGCCAGCCGCAGCAACAGCACGATCGAGACGTTGCCCTTGCCGGTCTCGATCTGGGCGATATAACGCTCCGAAATCCCCGAACGGCGGGCGAGCTCGCGGCGCGACAGGTCACAGCGCATCCGCGCGGACCGCAGGCGTTCGCCGAGCTCGGCCAGAAACGCGGCCTCGGAATAAGGCGGCGCCACGCAGCTGCCCGGCAGCACCTCGCCTGCGAAATCCATCACTTGATCCAGCATCGCTCTCACCAATTTCGGCTTCCGGAAACGCCATTCTACCGGGGAAACGGCCGGCCTCATTGACGCGGATCAAATTCGTGCGTGATTGGCGGGCTGTGGTGGACGATCGCAGACGGGATGCTACAGTTTGAAATTCTTCGAGGCGGGGTCTTTCCGAACATGATGCGTTGTCCGAGCCGCCGGATCACGGCTGCGCTGCTGTGGTTTGCATTCCCGTCCGTGGCCCACGCCGAGACTCTCGCAGCAACCGTCGAGCGATGGGGTCTGCTCGGCTCATGGGCCGTGGATTGCGCGGCTCGTCCCGACCGCGACAAGGGCGCGCGGCTGACCTACGAGATCAGCAAGGACGGCCGCGTCATGTACCGGCGCAATTTCGGCGAGGCCACGGACGAGAGCGAGGTGGTCTCCGCAGCGGTCAACGCCGAAGGCCTGCTCAATTTGATGGTGTACTTCCCATCGCTGCATCAGACCCGCGAATTCGGATTGCTGCTTGCAACGGATGGCGGCCTGCGCGCGATCTACAACCGCAGCGAACGCGGCGCATATACGATCAAGGACGGCAAATACGTCAAGACCGGCGCGCCGACACCGCCGCAGCAACGCTGCGATTAACGATAGTTCTGATCCTGAATATCCATTCAGAATTCTCTTCCCGTTCCTCCGGAACGTTCACGCGAATGCGCGGTTTAAATTTGCATTCGATTGGAGGAGGACATCATGAAGAAGCTTGGTTATGTCGTTGCCGCTCTCGGTGCGCTCGCGGTTGCGGCGCCGACGCTGGCAAGTGCTGAGACTGTGATCGTCAAGCATGGCCATCACGGCCCGTACGGCGCCCGCGCCGAATTCCGCGAGCATCGCGACAATGGCTGGCATCGCGGCTGGCGCCATCACGACCGCGTCGTGGTGGTCAGGCACGGCCATCACCACATGGACTAATGCGCAACGCAAACTGGAAATGGCCCCTCACGGGGCCATTTCTACGCGTTCAAATCGGCGGAGACGACGACGGCATGTCCTCATCGATCCGCTACGTCCGCTCTACCTCCATTAGCGGCCAAACAGCGGACCTCGATCTACTTCGGCTATGGGCCAAAAAGGCGACATTGCGTTGCCGGGCTTCAGTCGCGTTGCCTGCCGTGTCTACGCAAGTCTTCGATCCAGCGAGCACGTTGCTTGTTGCCAGCAAGCGAGCGGCCAAAAGTGGTCCGTTCGCGATTTATAACTGTTTCAGGAATTCCAGGAGCGCATTGTTCACGTCTTTGGCGCGCTCTTGCTGAGTCCAATGACCGCAACCTTTCAAGACTATTGTCTCGCGCAGCGAGGGCACGAACTGTTTCAGGCCAGGGATGAGTTGGTTCCAATTCGGAGATCTGTAAACCCCGTCTCGGTCACCGACGACATAGAGTGCCGGGACCTGAACCTTTGCGCCCGACCATGGTGCGAGCAACTCCCAATTCCAATCAATGTTGCGATACCAATTCAAACCTCCTCTAAAGCCGGTGCGCTTGAACTCCTCGACATAAAATTCGAGGTCATTGTCCGTGAGCCACGCCGGCAATGATTGGGTTGTAGGCTTCCCATCAAGCCAACCACCGTCACTAGGAAGCATCGTGAGCGACGCTGGATTTTCAACCGCCGCATCGCCAGATAGGGCGAACAATGTTGTCTTGATTGCGTTGTGAACGTCCTTTTCGAGTTCCGCCTCGGCAACGCCCGGCGTCTGGAAATACAGTTGATAGAAGCGCTGCTTTTCGGTCCTCGGCATGACGGTGCTTGGTCGGTTGGGACCACGGGGCTGAAACGGTACGCTCAAGCCAACGACGGCCCTAAATCGATCCGGTCTAAACAGAGCGCAGCGCCAAGCGACCGGCGCTCCCCAATCATGTCCGACAATGACTGCTTGATCCGTGCCGATCGCGTCGAGCAAGCCAACCATGTCTCCGGTCAGATGCAATAGAGTATATTGATCGATCGCATCCGGTTTGTCCGTCTGCCCGTAACCACGCATGTCGGGCGCGATGGCGCGATATCCGGCGGCAGCGAGTGCTTCCAATTGGTGCCGCCACGAATACCAGCACTCAGGAAAGCCATGGCAGAGAAGCACGGTGGGGCCGTCCCCTGCTTCGGCCAGGTGCATTCGAATGCCATTTGTCTCGATAAATCGATGCGAGATCGTCATTGCCAACCTCCGTAAGATCCAGTCACATTGTGAGCTCCAGCCACAACCGAAGTGGCTCCGCCGACACCCAGTCGAACGGCGGACCGCCAAAACGACATGCTCTACGAATTTATTTTCGAGCCCGCACCGCGCCTTCGGCAGCATCAGCGCAAGGTCAGCCTCGGGTCACAAGCAGTAATGCTCCGATGAAGCATAGGATTTCTGCTTGCCCCGGAAAGCCGATATCGGCGCCTTCATGAGTACACGTTCTAGTCCCAGGCCGGCGCGAAGCCGGGATTGACGCAGCGCTTGTCCTTCGGCAGCGCGGCGATTGTCTTGCGATCGGCATCGTCGAGCGTGATCTTCAACGCGTCGAGATTGGCCTGCTGGCTCTCACGACGTGAGGCCTTCGGGATCGCGCCGACGCCGTTCTGGTCGAGCAGCCATTTCAGCGCGACCTGCGCGGCGCTGGCGTTGTGCTTGGCGCCGATCTCGGCGAGGACCGGATCGGTGGCGACGCGTCCCTGCGCGAGCGGGCAGTAAGCAACCAGCGGGATCGACTTCGCCCTGAGATAAGCCAGCACCTTCGATTGATCGAGCATCGCGTGATATTCGATCTGGTTGCAGGCGATCGGCGCCTTGACGTCCTCGACCGCGATCTTGAGCAGCGCCGTGGTGAAATTGGCAACGCCGATCGCCCGCGTCCGCCCCTCCTCCTTCAGCTTGATCAGGGTCTCGAATACCGCCCCCCAATTCGCCGATTTCGACGGCCAGTGCACGAGGTAGAGATCGACATGGTCGAGCCTCAGCTTCTTCAGGCTGGTGTCGAAGGCGCGGCGGATCGCATCTGGGCTGAGATTCTCGTGCCAGACTTTTGTCGTGACGTGCAGCTCGCCGCGCGGCACGCGGGCCGCGGCCAGCGCTGCGCCAATCGCGTCCTCGTTGGCGTACATCTCGGCGCTGTCGATGTGGCGATAGCCGATCGACAGCGCGCTCTCGACCGCGGCGCGGCAGGTATCGCCCTGCATGCGGAAGGTGCCGAGGCCGAGCTTGGGCATGCTGATGCCCTGTGTGTTCAGATTGTCCATGAAACAGGCTCCTGACGTATTTCAGCCCGCCGGATTCGCGCGGCGACGCCGCGTGAGCAGACTTTTCAGTGATGGAAAAGAGGTGGCGGGGACGCCCAATATAGCGCGGCAGGCGCGCGGCGGCCAATCACGAATGCTGTGCCACCACGGCCGGGCGTGCCTGCGGCTGCGGCGCGAGGTTGACGGACCAGAGGTCGCGATTATCGACGTCCTTCAAGGTCACGGTCATGACACCATCGCGGCCATCGATGTCGACGCGGCCGAAGAACTGCAAGCCGAAGCACGGCGCGAGGTTCTCGCCTTGCGCCGCGCTACAGCCGTTCTGGTACAGCGCAACCGGGCCAAAGGTGTTGTCGAGCTCGCCCGGGCCCCAGCTGCCGGCATGCAAGGGACCCGAGACGAACTCCCAGAACGGCTCGAAATCGCTGAACTCCGCCTTGTTCGGATCGTAGTAATGCGCGGCGGTGTAGTGCATGTCGGCGGTGAGCCAGACGATGTTGCGCACACCGGCGCGCTTGATCGATGCGAGAAGATCGGCAATCTCGTGCTCACGCCTGTCGGGCGGGCCGTCGCCGAGCGCGACCGCGTCCAGGCTGACCAGGCCGATCGGCAGATCGGCCGCGATCACCTTCCAGGTCGCGCGCGAGGCGGCGAGCTCGCGCTTCAGCCAGGCCAGCTGCTCCGCACCCAGAATCCAGCCGCGATGATCGTCGCCCTTGTTCCAGCTGTCGTCGCGATAGCTGCGCATGTCGATCATGAAGACGTCGAGCAGCGGCCCGTAAGCGATCTTGCGATAGACCCGGCCCTGGCGCGCGCCGACATCCCGGATTGGCATGAAGTCGAAGAAGGCGCGGCGGGCGCGCGCGACCAGCCGCGGCGTGCCGTCGTCCTCATAACCAGCCTCGTCGTAGCTGCCGGTGGGCGACCAGTCGTTGGTGACCTCGTGGTCGTCCCACTGCGCGAACATCGGCACCTCCGCGTGGAACGCGCGGAAATGCTCGTCGAGGTGATTGTATTTGTAGTTGCCGCGGAACTGCGCCAGCGTATGCGCGACCTCCGCCTTGTCCTCGGTCACCAGGTTGCGCCAGATCTCGCCGTTCGGCAGCTTCTGCTCGGACGGGATCGTGCAGTCGGCGTAGATGTGATCGCCGGAGTGGATGAAGAAATCGGGGCGGTTGTCGCGCATGGTGCGGTAGCTGCGATAACCGCCGCGCGAGATGTCGATGCCCCAGCCCTGCCCTGCGACGTCACCGGACCATACGAATGAGATCGACTGGCCCTTGACCGGCGCAGTGCGGAAATGGCCGACGCGGCTTTCGCCGGCGACGCCGCTCGCGATGTCGTCGAACCGCACGCGATAGAAGATGTCCTGCCCCGGCGGCAGATCGTCGAGCTGTAGCTGCGCGGTGAAGTCTGCGTCCGGCCGAGCGTCGCGCGATGCCGACGCGACGATGGTCTTGAAGCTTTCAACGGTCGAGCACTCCACCTGCATCCGCGCCGGCCGGTCGGCGCGCGCCCAGATCACGGCCGAGCCATCCGAGACGTCGCCGGACTGGAGGCCGCCCGCGATCCGCGGGCGATCGGCGGCACGGCTGATGGAGGGCTTTGCGACTGCGGCAATGGCGAGGCTGGAGGCGGAGCGGACCAGGAACCGTCGTCGGGTCCATGCGCGCGAGGCGCGGAGCGTTGCCATTCAGGAAACCTTCGTCGAATCGCGACGGAAGGTGCCTGCGCCGTTTGACTCCCGGCTTACGGTTTCTTGACTCTGGGCCTACGGTTTTACGACGCGAAGATGACGCGTTTGGATCGCCCTAGCGCTGCCAGTTGCAAATGCCGCCGGAGCGACATGGCCAGGTCTGGATGCGGGTATCCCTCGCCTGCGCATCCAGCGGATTGCCATGGCGATGGGCAAGCTTCGAACGGGCTGCGCCGCGCGGCTGCGTGCTCTTAGCCTGAGCAACCTTCGGCTCCGATACATGCACGCGCTCGGCTGCAACCTTCTTCGGCACGTCGACCGGCTCGACGCGCGCTTGCGCCTCATTGCCGCCCTTCGCCTCCAGCGCGACCGGCGCGAATTGCGTCTCGGGTCCGAGCCGCTTCGGCGACAGCACAGCCTTGGAGAGATCGAGGCCGAGATATTCGTCAGGCTTGTAGTCGTCAGCGCGCACGATGCTGCCGCCCGCGATCACGAGGGCAATGGCAACGGCACAAGGAACGCTTTTCAGGACCACGGACGCCTCCTGAAATTGATTTTTAAAGGGCTAATTTACCCCTATTTAGGAGGCGTCGCGCGCAATTCCAGCGGTCAATTGCCGCCGTGGTTAAGAAGTTTGGCGGTGTCAGGCGACCTTTCGCGTCGCACCCGTCCCATCCAGGAACCCCATCAGGCGGCCGCGGATGATCTGTTCCGCCTCGCTCATGATGCGATCGACGAGTTCCTTGCAGGTGGGGATGTCGTGGATCAGCCCTGCGACCATGCCGCAGCTCCAGGCACCGGCATCCATCTGGCCTTCCAGCATGATCCTGGGATAGACGCCCGCGACCTGGTCGTGGATGTCGTCGATCGTGAGCTGGTCGCCCTTGGCGTGCTCGATCTCGAGCAGACGCTCGACATTGGCGTTCTTGAGCACGCGCTCGGTGTTGCGCAAGCGCCGCATGATCAGGCGGGTGTCGAGCTCGGTCGCCGCGACCAGCGCATTCTTCACGTTCTGATGCACCGGCGCTTCCTTGGTCGCAATGAAGCGCGTGCCCATGTTCATGCCGGCCGCGCCCAGCGACAGCGCCGCGACCAGGCTGCGCCCGTCGGCCATGCCGCCGGAGGCGACGAACGGAATCTTCAATTCCTCCGCCGCGCGCGGCAGCAGGATCATGTTGGGGATGTCGTCCTCGCCGGGATGACCGCCGCACTCAAAGCCGTCGACGCTGACGGCGTCGCAACCGATGCGTTCGGCTTTCAGCGAGTGCCGCACCGAGGTGCATTTGTGGATCACCTTGATGCCGGCGGCCTTCAGCGCCGGCATGTAGGCTTCCGGGCTGCGGCCCGCGGTCTCAACCGCCTTGATGCCACCCTCGACGATGGCCGCGATGTATTCGGGATAAGGCGGTGCCGAGAAGGTCGGCAGGAAGGTGAGGTTCACGCCGAACGGCTTGTCGGTGATGTCGCGGCAGCGCGCGATCTCTTTCGCCAGCAGCTCCGGCGTTTTCTGCGTGAGACCGGTGATGATGCCGAGGCCGCCGGCATTGGAGACGGCGGCGGCCAACTCGGCGAAGCCGACGAAATGCATGCCGCCCTGGATGATGGGGTGCTCGATGCCGAACAGTTCGGTGATCGCGGTCTTCACTTCATTCGCCTCCCGGAATTTTGCCTAGGTTGGGATCAGTCTAGCCGGAGTTTTGCGCCGCGGTCACCATTTCTCTCCGAACGGGCGGATCTCCATCTCGAAGGTCCAGGCGCTCTTCGGCTGCTGATAAAGCTGCCAATAGGCGTCCGCCACCGACGACGGCGGCATCAGGAGATCGGGATTGTCGAGCGCCTCCTTGCCCCAGAGCTGCTCTCGGCGCTCCCGCACCCAGGCCGTATCGACCCCGGAGTCGATGATCAGATGGGCGACATGGATGTTCTTCGGCCCAAGCTCGCGCGCCATCGCCTGCGCCACCGCACGCAGGCCGAACTTGGCGCTGGCAAACGCCGCGAAGCCGCTGCCGCCACGCAGGGATGCGGTCGCACCGGTGAAGAAGATCTTGCCGCCACCGCGCGGCAGCATCAGCCGCGCCGCTTCACGGCCCGCAAGGAAGCCGGAATAGCAGGCCATCTCCCAAACCTTGCGAAACACGCGCTCGGTGGTGTCGAGGATCGGGAAGTTGACGTTGGCGCCGACGTTGAAGATGCAGACTTCAAGCGGCGCATGCTTGTCGGCGTCGTTGAGGAAGGCGATGACCTCTTCCTCCTTGCGCGCATCGAGCGAGCGGGCATGGATCTCGCCGCCGGCCGCCTCGATATCCTTCACCAGCGGCGCCAGCTTCTCGCCGTTGCGGCGGCCGGCGAAGATCGAAAATCCCTCGGCGGCGAATTTCTTCGCAATCTCGGAGCCGATGAAATCGCCGGCTCCGATCACAGCCGCTGTCGCGTTTCGCCTGGGCAAGATCGCCTCCTCCGGTTGAAGATGTGATTGAGCCGGAGGCTATAGTTCCGGAATAGAACGGTCAAATCCCCGCGAATTCAGTGGCCCCGCGGCGGCGCGCCGAGATTGATCGGGCGCAGCACCGCGGCAGTCGGAATCATCAGCACGGCGATGATTGCAAGCGTCCAGAACACGTCGATATAGGCCAGGAAGTCGACCTGCTGCTGCAAGGTTTGGCCGACCCAGGCCACCGCCTGCGCGGCCGCATCGCTCGCGTTCGAGCCTTGCGCCTGGAAAAAGCGCGTCATTGTATCGATGGTCTGCTGGTAGCCGAGATCGGACGGCGCGGCGTGCTCGATCAGGCGGCTCTGGTGGAATTGCTGGCGCTGAGCCAGGACCGTCTGCGCCAGCGCCACGCCCATGGAGCCGCCGATGTTGCGGGCGACGTTGATCAGCGCCGAGGCCTGGTTGGTCTTGTCGGGCGGAATACCGTCATAGGACGCGGTCGTCACCGGCAAGAACAGGAACGGAAGACCGATCGCCAGGAAGATGCGCGACAGCGCCGCATAGCCGTAGCTGATGTCGCCGGTCAATCCCGTCAGATGCCACATCGAGAACGCCACGACAGTGGCGCCGAACATGATGAGATATTTCGGCTGCACCGTACCGACGAGGCGGCCCACGACCGGCATCAGCACCAGCGTCGCGACGCCGCCCGGCGACAATGCGAGGCCGGCGAGCAGCGCCGTATAGTTCAGCTCGGTCTGGAGCAATTGCGGCAGAAGCTGCGTGGTCGAGATCAGCACCGCGCCGGTACCGAGCATGACCAGGAAGCAGGCGGCGAACTGGCGGCGGCCGAGCAGCCGGAGATCGATGATGGGCTCTTCGCGCGTCAGCTCCCACGGGATCAGCGCGAGCAATGATGCGGCAGAAAGCACCGCGAAGGTCACGATCAGGTTCGAACCGAACCAGTCGTTGCGCTGGCCTTCGTCGAGCACGTATTCGAGCGAGCCGAGCCCGATCGCGACCAGTGCGAAACCGACATAGTCGACACGCAGGCCCTTGCTCAGCAGCGCCGCCCTCTCCTCCTCCGCCCCCGACGGCTCCTTGACCAGCGTGCCGACCAGGACCAATGACAGGAGTCCCATCGGCACGTTGATCAGGAACACCCAGTGCCACGAATAGGTATCGGTGATCCAGCCTCCCAGCGTCGGACCGATCACGGGCGCGACCACGACAGCCACGCCGTAGATCGCAAAAGCCTGGCCGCGCTTATGCGGCGGAAAGGAATCCGCCAGGATCGCCTGCTCGCTGGTCGCCATGCCGCCGCCACCAAGGCCTTGCAGAATGCGGAACAGCACCAGCGACTGCAAATTCCAGGCAAAGCCGCACAGCAGCGACGCCACGGTGAAGGTCGCCACGCACATCATGTAGAAACGTTTGCGTCCGATCACCGTCGAGAGCCAGCCCGAGATCGACAGCACGATGGCATTGGCGACGAGATAGCTGGTAATGACGTAGGTGCTCTCGTCGATGCCGACCGCGAGCCCGCCGGCGATGTGGCGCAGCGCGACGTTGGCGATGGTGGTGTCAAGCACCTCCATGAAGGTCGCGATCGAGACCACGAAGGCAATGAGGTAAGGATTGTGTCCGCCGGCCGCCGAACGCTCCGGCGACCAGCCTCCGGCCGACGCGCCACCCTGCGCGACGTCCGTCATCGCACCCTGGTCCAGGGCACGACCGACATGCCGGGACCGATCGGCAGATCGGCCGGCCAGTTGTCGACCACGATCTTCACCGGCACGCGCTGCACCACCTTGACGTAATTGCCCGTGGCATTCTCTGCCGGCAGCAGGCTAAAGGCGGTGCCGGAGCCCGGCTGCACGGAATCGACATGGCCGGTCAGCTTGCGGCCCGGATAGGCATCGATGCGGATCTCGACCGGTTGACCCGGCCGCATATCGCTGAGCTGCGTTTCCTTGTAGTTGGCGACGATCCAGACGTCGTCGGGCACGAACATCATCAGACTCTGCCCGGCCGTCACAAAGGTGCCCTTGGAACCGCTCAGCTTGACGACGCGGCCCGATTGCGCGGCAACAACACTGGTGTACTGCAAGTTCAGCTTCGCCTGGTCGAGCTGCGCTTGCGACTGCTCAACCTGCGCCCTCGCACCTTCGAGCTGCGCTTGCAACGTCTTGATACCGACCTGCGCGGCCCTCACCGCAGTCTTGGCGCGCTCGGTATTGGCCTGCTGCGCCTGAAGATCGGAGCGGGTCTGCTGCTGGCGCTGCACGGTGCCGGCGCCCTTCTCGACCAGATCTTCCGCGCGATTGAACTCTTCCTGCGAGAATTGAAGCTGAGCTTGCGCCTGTTCGAGCTGCGCCTGGGCCTGCTTGATCTGCTCCTGCTGGGAATCGATCTGCGCCTCGATATTGGCGATATTGGCCTTGGAGACCTCGACCTGCGCCGCGGCCTGATCGACGGCGATGCGATAGTCGCGCTCGTCGATCCTGGCGAGGAGATCGCCGGCGTTGACATGCTGGTTGTCCGTGACCGGAATGTCGGTGACGTAGCCGCCGACTTTCGAGGCCACCGAAAAGCTGCGCGCCGCCACAAAGGCGTCGTCGGTGGATTCGTAGTGACGCATCTCGAGCCAGTAGAGCAGACCCCCGACCAGCGCGGCGATCAGCACGATCGCACCCACGGTCGCAAGCAGCCAATGCTCGCGAAACCGCTCGCGCAGCGACGGCTTGTCCGGCCGCCCCTTGGCGTCATGCGTCCGATCAGGAGACGTCCCTGGAGCGTCCTTCGCCCTTTGCGGCTGCTCCGCGGACGGCTCGCGCTTCCGGATTTGAGCATCCACGGTGCACACCTCTCTGGGGATTGGGCCGGCAGCACGCAACTTGAGCCGAACGTCGGTGACGCAGGCGTAACCTGCAGCACCAAGGCATCGTTCCGGACTTCGGGAGCACCGCTGCTATTCGGGAACGCGCGGCTCAAGAAAAGAAGCGCGGCGCTGTACGTACCGCGCTCGTCGGGTCGCTGCCGGCCAGCGCGTTTTCGTCATTTGCCCCTTTTCAAGGTTGCGTGAAGCTCCTACGCGAAGGGAACGCCGTAATAGGCGTTGATACCGCGTACGGCCGCGTCGTCACCCCAATTCCACTCGCTCTGCTCGCCATATTTCGGCGCGCTTTGCAGCTCCCTGGCGGTGATTCCTGTGACATAGCCACCGAGTTCGGTGTCGTATTTCAGCGACTGCCAGGGCAACGGATAGTGGTCGTTGCCGACGCCCAGAAATCCGCCGAAGCCGAGCACGGCGTAGGACACCTTGCCGCTGACCTTGTCGATCATCACGCGTTCGATCGAGCCGATCCTGTTGCGATCGGCGCCATAGACCGACGTTCCCTCGACCTTGTCGCTGCCGATCAGCCGGCCCATCTCGTTTCGGTCAAGCTCGCCTTGATTCATCATCTCTGCTCTCCACTCAGCCGATGCGTGGACCAACCGGGCCCGGAAATGATCGTTCCAAAGCGCGCTCCGGAGCGCCGCGCTAATGCGCCGCGCGCGACGACTCCTGTGGCATCAGGAATTCATACATTTCGGCGGCAGCCTGCAACTGCTCGATCCGCGCAGCGACGGACTCGCGCCGATGATCGTCCGGCAGGCTCGCAAGCTCATGCTCGAGGCGCAGCCTCTGCGCATCGAGACGTTGCTCGAAAGTGTGGGGTTCAGACCGTCTTCGCATCATCTGTCCTCGGGGGTTGCAGCCCCGGGCTGTTGGCCCAGCGCTCGATTTGATCGATCACCTTCTGGTGGCTCGGGCGCACCGGCTTGGGCGCCTCGGGCTCATCGGAAAGCTTGCGGGGCAACCTGACCTTGTCCGTCATGACCCATCTCCCTTTCCAACAAGATGCCTCCCTTTCCAATAAAATGCGCCACTCCAGGAATGGTTCAAGAAAATAACTTATTGATTTTACTTTACTTTTTTGATCACTTGGAGTTTTTGCCGACTCTTGTGGAACTCGCGCCAAATTCGGTCGTTGAGCAAACTACTCAAATTACTCAATTTGATTTGTGTGATCGACCATGAATGATCTTCGCGCCGAGCGCCTTCAGGTCATGCTCTCGCCAGAAGAGCTGGCCGCCGTTGACGATTTCCGGTTCAAGCATCGCATGCCGACGCGCGCCGCAGCGGTGCGCGAACTCCTCAAGTTCGGGCTCGCGGCGGCGGATGTTGATGCAGCCGCCGGCGTGAAGTCGAGCAGCTTCGGCGTGTTCGGCCGCGGACCTGAGGGGCACACGCAAGGTGACCCCGAAGGCGGCAACGAAAACTGATTCAAACCCGCTGATTCAAACCCGCTTGGGCTCACAGCAAAACGACCCCGGCACAGTGGGGTGCCAGGGCCGTCCTTGGAGATTGCTTCCGGAGCACCGGGGGCATGACAGCCGGAAGCAATCTGTCGACTCGTCGCGCGGGGATTCGTTCCTCGCGGGACATGTTCCCTGCTGCGCTAGCTATGTGCCGCGTGTACGGCCACTGATGCATTTTCCAGATGCACCTGCCGGACCGTCGTCACCGTCGCGAACGCGACTGAAACGCCAAAAGCGAGAATGAGCGAGAGAAGTGCCAGACGTGGAGCCATCGCAGAACCTCCTTCTGGATTCATGAAATCAACGCGATCGACTATTCCTGGATCATTGCTGATTGGCGCCGCCCATTCCGTGAGCAGCCTCACACGCCGACTTAATGACAACGAAAAGCAGCTACGCACCCTCCTTTTGGCGGATGCGGGTCGTCACGGGCGGGACCTCGCCGTCAAGCCAGTCCTGCTCCTTGGCCAAGGCCGTCCAGGCATCCGCCATGCGCGAATAGCGATTATAGGCGGGCCGCCCTTCCGCACGCTCGGCCAGCTGGAGGCAGTTGTCGGCGTTATCCCTGAAGATGTCAGACTGTTTCATGGTTAAGACGTGGGCACGGAACCCCCGTCCCGCAACCGCCCTTACCGGATCGTAACCCTGGCGGAAACTCCTCCGCCGATTGAAAGATTCCCGGAAACGACATGGAACCAATCGTTCCCCGCGCCGTTGGTTTGGCCGGGCTGAGCAAAGCAGGTTCCATTTTCACGCGCCGCAACCTTGGCGCTTGATTTGCGATTCAGCTGACGGTCTAGTTTGGTCAATGCGTCTCGCTGAGGATTCGGCGAGGCACCTGCGGGGGAATCATATGAGCGACCTCGATCCCGGAACTGCGTCGCGCTCCGGTCGTCGCGTCCCAAAGCCCAAAATCAACGGTACGTCAGAGCCGGACTCCCGGCAGGAATTGCTGCTCGCGCTGCAAGCCATGCGCAGCGGCGATTTCTCCGTTCGGATGAGCGGAGATTATCTCGGCATCGACGGCAAGATCGCCGACACCTTTAACGAGATCATCGCGGCCAACCAGCGCATGGCGCAGCAGCTCGAGCTGGTCGGCCAGGTGGTCGGACGCGAAGGCAAGACCCGCCAGCGCGTCAAATTCGGTCTCGCCTCGGGCTCCTGGGCCGACATGGAAGGCTCGGTCAACACGCTGATCGACGATCTGCTGTGGCCGACCCGCGAGGTGACGCGCGCGGTCGCGGCCGTGGCGCAAGGCGACTTGCTGCAAACCGTCAAGCTCGACGTCGACGGCCGCCCGCTGCGCGGTGAATTTTTGCAGTCGGCCAACATCGTCAACACCATGATCAAGCAGCTCGGCGTGTTCACCTCCGAGGTGACGCGCGTCGCGCGCGAGGTCGGCACCGAAGGCAAGCTCGGCGGCCAGGCTCAGGTGCCGGAAGTGACCGGCGTCTGGAAGGATCTGACCGAGAGCGTCAACTCGATGGCGAACAACCTGACCAACCAGGTTCGCAACATCGCCGAGGTGACGATCGCGGTCGCCAACGGCGACCTCTCGAAGAAGATCACCGTCGACGTCCGCGGCGAAATCCTCCAGCTCAAGGAAGCCATCAACACGATGGTGGACCAGCTGCGCTCCTTCGCCTCGGAAGTGACACGCGTGGCGCGCGAGGTCGGCACCGACGGCAAGCTCGGCGGCCAGGCCATCGTGCCCGGCGTCGCCGGCACCTGGAAGGACCTGACCGACTCCGTCAACGCGATGTGCGGCAACCTCACCGCCCAGGTTCGCAACATCGCCAACGTCACCACAGCCGTTGCGCGCGGCGACCTGTCGCGCAAGATCACCGTGGACGTGCGCGGCGAAATCCTGGAGCTCAAGGACACCATCAACACGATGGTGGACCAGCTCAACTCCTTCGCCTCCGAGGTGACGCGCGTGGCGCGCGAGGTCGGCACCGAAGGCAAGCTCGGCGGCCAGGCCCAGGTGCCGGGCGTCGCCGGCACCTGGAAGGATCTCACCGACAACGTCAACTTCATGGCGTCGAACCTGACCGCGCAGGTCCGCAACATCGCCGACGTTGCGACCGCGATCGCCGGCGGCGACCTCTCGAAGAAGATCACGGTGAACGTCTCGGGCGAGATCCTTCAGCTGAAGGAAACGCTCAACACCATGGTGGACCAGCTCAACGCCTTCGCCGGCGAAGTGACCCGCGTCGCCCGCGAGGTCGGCACCGAGGGACGGTTGGGTGGCCAGGCCAACGTGCTCGGCGTCGCCGGCACCTGGAAGGACCTGACCGAGAGCGTCAACTCCATGGCGTCGAACCTGACCGCACAGGTTCGCAACATCGCCGAGGTGACGACGGCGGTCGCCGGCGGCGACCTCTCGAAGAAGATCACCGTGGACGTGCGCGGCGAAATCCTGGAGCTCAAGGACACCATCAACACCATGGTGGACCAGCTCAACGCCTTCGCCGGCGAAGTCACGCGCGTGGCGCGCGAGGTCGGCACCGAAGGCAAGCTGGGCGGTCAGGCCGTGGTGCGCGGCGTCGGCGGCACCTGGAAGGATTTGACGGACTCCGTGAACTCGATGGCCTCGAACCTCACCGGTCAGGTCCGCAACATCGCCGAAGTCGCGACCGCGGTCGCCAAGGGCGATTTGTCGAAGAAGATCACCGTGAACGTGTCGGGCGAGATCCTTCAGCTGAAGGAGACGCTCAACACCATGGTCGACCAGCTCAATGCGTTCGCCGGCGAAGTGACGCGCGTCGCCCGCGAGGTCGGCACCGACGGCAAGCTCGGCGGCCAGGCCGACGTGCCCGGCGTCGCCGGCACCTGGAAGGATTTGACGGACTCCGTGAACTCGATGGCGGGCAACCTCACCGCCCAGGTCCGCAACATCGCGGAAGTCGCAACGGCGATCGCGGGCGGTGACCTGTCGCGCAAGATCACGGTGGACGTCCGCGGCGAAATCCTTCAGCTGAAGGACACGCTCAACACGATGGTCGACCAGCTCAACCGCTTCGCGGGCGAGGTGACGCGCGTGGCACGCGAGGTCGGCACCGAAGGCCGTCTCGGCGGCCAGGCCAACGTGCCCGGCGTCGCCGGCACCTGGAAGGATTTGACGGACTCCGTCAATTCGATGGCGGGCAACCTCACCGCCCAGGTCCGCAACATCGCCGAAGTCACCACCGCCGTGGCACGCGGCGACTTGTCCCGCAAGATCACCGTGGACGTGAAGGGCGAAATCCTCGAGCTGAAGAACACCATCAACACCATGGTGGACCAGCTCAACGCGTTCGCCGGCGAAGTCACGCGCGTCGCGCGCGAAGTCGGCACCGAAGGCAAGCTCGGCGGCCAGGCCGAGGTGCAAGGCGTCGCCGGCACCTGGAAGGATCTCACCGACAACGTCAATTTCATGGCCTCGAACCTGACGGCCCAGGTCCGCAACATCGCCGAGGTCGCGACCGCGATCGCCGGCGGCGACCTCTCGAAGAAGATCACGGTGGACGTGCGCGGCGAGATCCTTCTGTTGAAGGACACGCTCAACACCATGGTCGAGCAGCTCCGCTCCTTCGCCGCCGAAGTCACGCGCGTGGCGCGCGAGGTCGGCACCGAGGGCCGGCTCGGCGGCCAGGCCGTCGTGCCCGGCGTCGGCGGCACCTGGAAGGACCTCACCGACAACGTCAACCTCTTGGCCGCGAACCTCACCACGCAGGTCCGCAACATCGCCGAGGTGACCACGGCGGTGGCGCGCGGCGACCTGTCCCGCAAGATCACCGTGGACGTGAAGGGCGAAATCCTCGAGCTGAAAAACACCATCAACACCATGGTGGACCAGCTCAACGCCTTCGCCGGCGAGGTCACGCGCGTGGCGCGCGAGGTCGGCACCGAAGGCGAGCTCGGCGGCCAGGCCCAGGTGCCTGGCGTGGCCGGCACCTGGAAGGATCTCACCGACACCGTCAACTTCATGGCGGCGAACCTGACCGAGCAGGTCCGCGGCATCGTCAAGGTGGTGACCGCGGTCGCGAACGGCGACCTCAAGCAGAACCTCACCGTGAAGTCGAAGGGCGAGGTCGCCGCGCTTGCCGACACCATCAACAACATGACCGAGACGCTCGCGACCTTCGCCGATCAGGTGTCGTCGGTGGCGCGCGAGGTCGGCGTCGAAGGCCGATTGGGCGGTCAGGCCGACGTGCCCGGCGCGGCCGGCACCTGGAAGGACCTCACCGGCAACGTCAACTTGCTCGCGGCCAACCTCACCTCGCAGGTGCGCGCGATCGCGGAAGTTGCGACCGCCGTGACCAAGGGCGACCTCACCCCGTCGATCCAGGTCGATGCCCGCGGCGAGCTCGCCGAACTCAAAGACAACATCAACACGATGATCACGAATCTCCGTCTGACGACGGACGTGAACACCGAGCAGGACTGGCTGAAGACCAACCTCGCAAAGTTCACCAACATGCTTCAGGGCCAGCGCGACCTCGCCACCGTTGGCCGGCTGCTGCTGACCGAGCTGTCGCCGCTGGTGAACGCGCATACCGGCGTGATCTACCAGGTCGAGAGCGAGGACAATCCGCAGCTGCTGCTGCTCGCATCCTATGCCGGCGACGGTGTTTATCCCTACCAGCGCGTGCTGCAATTCGGCGAGGGGCTGGTCGGCCAGTGCGCGCTCGACAGGCGGCCGCGCGTGGTCGCCGAGATTCCGTCCGACGTGGTGCCGATCAACTCGGCGCTGATCCGCGTCGCGCCGAAGAACCTCGTGGTGCTGCCGGTGCTGTTCGAGGGCCAGGTCAAGGCGGTGATCGAGCTTGCTTCGCTTGCCTCGTTCACGACCTCGCAGATGACATTTTTGGAGCAGCTCACCGATTCCATCGGCATCGTGCTCAACTCGATCGAGGCGACGATGCAGACCGAAGGCCTGCTCAAGCAGTCGCAGCAGCTCGCCGGTGAGCTCCAGACCCAGCAACGCGAATTGCAGCAGACCAACGACCAGCTCGAGCAGAAGGCGCAGCAGCTCGCAGAACGCAACGTCGAGGTCGAGCGCAAGAACCAGGAGATCGAGCAGGCCCGCCGCGCGCTGGAGGAAAAGGCCACCGAGCTGGCGCTGACCTCGAAATACAAGTCCGAATTCCTCGCCAATATGAGTCACGAGCTGCGCACGCCGCTGAACTCGATCCTGATCCTCGGCCAGCAGCTCACCGACAACCCGGACGGCAACCTCTCGGCCAAGCAGGTCGAATTCGCCCGCACCATCCACGGCGCCGGCACCGACCTGTTGAACCTCATCAGCGACATTCTCGATCTCTCCAAGATCGAGTCCGGCACGGTGACGGTCGACGCCGAGGAAATCCTCACCGCCAATTTGCTCGAGACCGTCGGACGGCCGTTCCGGCACGAGGCGGAGAACCGCAATCTCTCCTTCAAGATCGACGTCGATCCGAACCTCGCACGCAGCATCGTCACCGACTCCAAGCGCCTCCAGCAGGTCCTGAAGAACCTGCTCTCCAACGCCTTCAAGTTCACCGGCGAAGGCGAAGTGCGGCTGAAGGTGGCCGGCGCGCTCGGCGGCTGGGGCACCGATCACCCGGTGCTGAACTCCGCGCCTGTCGTGATTGCGTTCGAGGTGTCCGATACCGGCATCGGCATTCCGCTGGAGAAGCAGAAGCTGATCTTCGAGGCATTCCAGCAAGCGGATGCCGGCACCAGCCGCAAATATGGCGGCACCGGCCTCGGCCTTGCGATCAGCCGCGAGCTCGCGAGCCTGCTCGGCGGCGAGATCCATCTGCGCAGCGCGCCCGGCAAGGGCTCGACCTTCACGCTCTATCTGCCGCTGAAATATTCCGGCCCGACGCTGGCGCCGCGCGCTAACCCAGCACCGCAGCAATACAACCAGCCTCCGGCGCTTCAGCCGGCGACTACGGCCCCCGACCGTGCCATCGAGCAATTGCCCGACGACCGGCTCAACCTCGAGCCCGGCGACAGCATCCTGCTGATCGTCGAGGACGATCCGCATTATGCGCGCGTGCTGGTCGATCTCGCCCGCGACAAGGGTTTCAAGGTCCTGGTCGCCGCGCGCGGCGCGGAAGCGCTCGAGCTTGCCAAGCAGTATCAGCCGCGCGCGGTGTCGCTCGACGTGTTCCTGCCGGACATGCTCGGCTGGACCGTACTGAGCCAGCTCAAGCACAATCCGCTGACGCGTCACATCCCCGTGCAGATCATCACGCTCGACGAGGACCGCCAGCATGCGCTGGCGCGCGGCGCCTTCTCCTTCGTCAACAAGCCGACCACGACGGAAGGCGTCGCCGCCGCGCTGACGCAGATCAAGGAATATGCGCGGCCGCGGCGCAAGCGCCTCCTGATCGTCGAGGACAACGAAGCCGAACAGCTCTCGATCCGGGAGCTGCTGCATCACGACGACATCGAGATCGTGACGACTGACACCGGCGCCGGTGCCCTCTCGACCTTGCGCGAGGCACCCTGCGATTGCGTGGTGCTCGACCTGCGGCTGCCCGACATGAGCGGCTTCGAGGTGCTCGATCAGATTCGCCACGACGAAGCGCTGTCGAACATTCCCGTGGTGGTGTTCACGGGCCGCGAGCTGTCGGCCGAGGAGGATGCGGAACTCCACACCATGGCACGCAGCATCGTGGTCAAGGGCGTGGAGTCGCCGGAGCGCCTGCTCGACGAGACCGCGTTGTTCCTGCACCGCGTGATCACGGAACTGCCGGTCGAGAAGCAGCGCATGCTGGAGAAGCTGAACAGTTCCGACGAGGACCTGATCGGCAAGACCGCCCTGCTCGTCGACGACGATGCCCGCAACATCTTCGCGCTGTCGAGCGTGCTGGAACGGCGCGGCATGAGAGTGCTGACGGCGACCACCGGCCGCGAGGCGGTGACGCTGGTCGAATCCAACCCGGAAATCGCCATCGTGCTGATGGACATCATGATGCCGCAGATGGATGGGTATCAGACCATCGGCGTGATCCGGGAGAACCCGGCCTTTTTGCGCCTGCCGATCATCGCGCTGACCGCGAAGGCGATGAAGGGCGACCGCGAGAAATGCCTAGAGGCAGGCGCGTCCGACTATCTCGCAAAGCCCGTCAACACCGACCAATTGCTGCTTGCAATCCGCATGTGGCTGCATCGCTGAGTGGGATCCACGAATGGACCATGAAAAGGTCAACATTCTCCTCGTCGACGACCAGCCCGCCAAGCTGCTCGCTTATGAGGTGATCCTGAAGGAACTCGGCGAGAACCTCGTGATCGCCTCGTCCGGCCGCGAGGCGCTGGAGGTGCTGCTCAAGACCGAGATCGCAGTGATCCTGGTCGACGTTTGCATGCCCGAGCTCGACGGCTTCGAGCTCGCGGCGATGATCCGGGAGCATCCGCGCTTCCAGAAGACCGCGATGATCTTCATCTCGGCCATCCAGGTCTCCGACATCGACCGATTGCGCGGCTACGAGATGGGCGCGGTCGACTACGTGCCGGTGCCGGTGGTACCGGAGGTGCTGCGCGCCAAGATCAAGGTATTCGCGGAACTCTACCGCAAGACCCGCGAGCTCGAGCGGCTGAACCAGGAGCTCGAGGACCGCGTCCGCGCGCGGACGGCGGAACTGGAGAACTCCACCTCGAAGTTGCGCGAGAGCGAGCAACGCCGCAGCATGGCTATCGCCGCCGGCAAGATGGGATCCTGGGACTGGGACTGGATCAACGGCGACTGGATGTGGGACGAAGGCCAGTACCGTATTTTTGGCGTGACGCCGGAGACCTTCAGCGTCGGCTCCGCAAACATCCAGGCGCTGCTGCACCCTGACGATGTCGATCAGTTCCGACAGGCCATCGCCGCATTCAACACCGGCGCGCGTGCCTATGAGGGGGAATTCCGCGTCAGCCGGCCCGATGGCGAGGTGCGCTGGTGCGTCGGCACGGCCGCGGCAACGGTGGACGAGAGCGGGCGTGTGGTACGCGTCAGCGGCGTGACCGTGGACATCACAGAGCGCAAGCGCGCCGAGGAGCGGCAGAACCTCCTGGCGCGTGAAGTCGATCATCGCGCCAAGAATGCGCTCGCCCTGGCGCAGTCGATCGTGCGCCTCACCCGCGCCGACGAGGTCAAGGCCTATGTCAACGCGGTCGAGGGGCGCATCAATGCGCTGGCGCGCGTGCACACCATCCTGTCGCTGTCGAGCTGGCAGGGCGCCGAGCTCTCCAGGCTGATCGAGGAGGAGCTTGCGCCCTATTCGCTCGGCGGTCAGATCAAGCTCGCGGGTCCCGAGGTGCAACTGCTGCCGGCGACCGCGCAGACGCTGGCGCTGGCGCTGCACGAGCTCTTCACCAACTCGGCCAAGTATGGCGCGCTCTCGACACGATCGGGACGGCTCACGATCGGCTGGCAGGCCGAGAACGACCTTCTGACGCTGACATGGGAGGAATCCGGCGGTCCGCTCGTCAGGACGCCGAAATCGCGCGGCTTCGGCACGCGAAGCCTGCTGGCGAGCGTCGAATCCCAGCTCGGCGGACAGGCGCAGTTCGATTGGCGTGCCGAAGGCCTGTTGTGCCGCCTCGAGGTGCCGTTGACGCGCAAGAGCGCGGCCACGTCGGCAGCGCAGGACAAGTTCGACGCCGGCGCCCCGCCTGAGCTCCAGCGCGCGTCGGGTTAACGCGACGCGGCTACTTTTAGTCGGTGCGTCGGTCGAGGTTCGTCAGCGACGCGACCTTCGAGCCACGCTTCCGTTCGTGCGAGATCGCGCAGCGCGGTGGCGTAACGGCGGGCCGCGCTACGCTCCGCGCCGCGCGGCAGCTTGCGGGCCTTGCGCAGCATGTCGGCCGCTGCATTGCGATAGGCCAGCGAGCGATAGAGAAAGACAACCTTGCCCATATCGAATGTTCCCGTGTTGTTGGTGTTCATCCTCGCAAGATCCGCATGAACCTCGAATGAAGCCCACCGTGACAAATCGTTCATAGCGGATGGAACCTGCAATCACCGGCCGCGTTTCATGCAACATCGAGGGGCGGTTCCATGCGTGCGAGAAAGTCGCCAAAAAAATCTCCAAGCCTGATCTCTTCCGCCGGCCTCATCAGGCTAATGACGCAGGCAATGATGGGCGCAGCGCTTGGTCTTGCCTTCACGCTCACGCTCATTCTGGCCAATCCTGCGATCGCGGAATTGGTGAACCATGGCGAAAGCGGGGCGGTCTTCGTCTTTGTGGTCTCGCTGGTGACGACATTTGCGATCGGTGCAGCGCTTACGGGCGTTGTGTTCATCCTCAACGAGGACAAGGAATCTTGAAGCCCGCGTGATGTACATGCGGCGCTTTGTTCGGAACTCCCGCGGCCAACGGCGGTTGGCTGCCTGCGTCAATTCAACTCAGGGAGTTCCCACGCATGAAGACGACCAAGCTCGCTCTCGCCGTGATGCTAGCAACCAGCCTCACAGCCGCGCCGTTTGCCGCGCAGGCCAAATCGCACAAGGCGAAGCACGACTCCTCGACCTCGTCTTCGCAGACGACGGGCGCCAACACCAAGTCCAAGGGCAGCGATGCCTCGGGCCAGGGTGGTTCTGGCCCCGGCTCCGATCAGGGCGGCACCATGTCGAACAACAAGGGCGCCACGAGCAACACCAAGTAGGCTCGCTGCAGTTCCCGAAGGGCCCCGCGACCGGCGGGGCCTTTTGCATTGCTGCGCGGTCAAGGCCACATGGTCGGCGCGCGGGTCAGGGCCTCCCGGCCGGCCCGCTTCAGATCGTCGACCGAGCAGCGCCCCGTTCGTGCCGCTTCGCGCAGTTTCTCGGCAACACGCTCGCGCGTCGTCACCTCCGACCAGGGAATGCCGGCACAGACTTCATCAAGCACCGCCCGCAGCAGGGCAGTCATTTCGGCATCCGGCATTCACGAGCTCCGGCATGTCGCGTTGTGCGACCGCTTTAGCTGCGTCGGATGTCAGTGATGTTAAGGCTTGCTGCCTGCGGAATTCGTCTTCACGAGATGGTCGAGCTGCGCCCGCTTGCGCGCGATCAGGAGCTGGGCCGCAGCGTCGTCGAGGCCCGCTCGCTGCAATTGGCGGATCGCGGAGCCAAGCTCGAGGAGCTCGGCGCGCAGTTTCAGGATCCGGTAGCTGTCCGGGTCGTCCTCCACCGCGCGCCTCCAAACCTCTCAGCGGAGCAAAACTCCCAAGGGAGGATGTCTCAGCGGCGCACCGCCAGGCGTGCCGGCCTGCTCTCGCTCTTCAGCGGACGCAGACGAACCCGGTCGCGGACATCCGGCAGCACGTCGCCACCGCCGGCCGCCTTCCACTCGCCAATCAGCAGGTTGATTTTCCGGCGCAGATCGATCTGCGCCAGGGCCTTTTCGGTGCAGTCGCGGTCGCGATTGACGAGGTCGCGCACAGCTGCCTCGATGGAGGCCATCTCCAGCCTCAAGGCACTGACTTTACGTCGGATTTCATTAATTCTGTTGTCCATGGCTTGTTAGAACAAAATAAGAACATATAGTCAAGTCACGATTCCAGGATGGAGAGCGGACATGCAGGTTCAGGGTAAATACGACGCCAAGGTTTTCCTGATGGAGCAGATGACCCGTGCGCAGGGGTTGAAGCTGAAACGGCTGAGCGAGGAGGCTTACCAGCCCGCGCAGTACGATCGGGATCTATCCTTCACTGAAGCGGCGCACCGCATCCAGGTGCTCGAGGCGGAGATTGAGCTGGCGAATTCGTTCTGAGCGCGTGCCGCGCAATCAGGAACGTTGCCTGCGTCATCCGGTTCTCTCCCCGGGCCAAGGGAGAGAGTTGATGGCACGCAAGGCAACGAAGCGCCGCTATTCGTCTAGCGCCGGCGACGATGTCGCGCGCGAGATGCGGCGCTACAAGAAGGGTACGGCGAAAAGCGGCCCCGGCGGCCGTGGCGGACGCGTGAAAAGCCGCAAGCAGGCGATCGCGATCGGCCTGTCAGAGGCACGCAAGAAGGGCAAGAAGGTCCCGGCGTCGAAACGGACGACGGCCAAGAAGTCTGCCAAGAAGAGGTCGGCGCGCAAATCCGCCAAGCGGTGACATTGGCCGGCGTCAGATCATGCTGCCCGGCATGAAGCAGCGGATCGAAATGCCAAACGCAGTCTTGACCGGCCAGACCATGGTGCGGCCGGCACGGTTCGGCTCAGTGATGACGGCATCATCGGGGACTTCGACCCACTGGCCATCGAGCCGCACCCGGTAATGCCCTTTGAACGATTCCCAATCGGGATCGGCCACAGCCACGCCATCCGCATCCGAGCAGCACGGACCGAGATGACTGCGCAGGCTGTCGAACCAGGGCTTCAGCGGCGAGTCGGCGTAGCGGCCGTCATCGCGCCCCAAGGCGCTTCCGGTCGACAGAACGAACGGCGCCACGAGCAGCGCGCACCTCAGCGAGAGCTTCAATCGATCCATGTCGGCACCGATCAATGCGAACCACCGGCCGGTTCCACAAGGCGGCCGGACGTCCGAAGTTCCACTCGGCGATTCACCTTGGCGTCTTCATTGCCGCCAAAGCGCAATACGCTACTCCTGAGTCTGGCCAGCGAACGCGGCTTTTTCGGACGAACCCGTCATCATTGCTGCCGTTAACGCGAATGTTATCGCCAGCCTGTGGGTATCTCGCAGGTGAGAACGAAAAAGGCGGCCCGCAGGCCGCCTTTTGGATTTGCGTCGACCAGTTCGGGCTTAGGCCAGCGGCACCGCGACGAACCGGGTCGCCTCGGCGCTCTTCACCTGCAACAACACGCTGTTCTTGCCGGACGATTTGGCCTGTGCGAGCTCAGAGCGGACGTCGCCGACATTGGCGACCGGCTTGCCGCCGACATTGAGGATGACGTCGCCGGTCTGGATGCCGCGCTGCGCGGCTGGTCCCTGCGGATCGACCTCGGTGACCACGACGCCCTTCTGGCCTGCGCCCTGGACGTCGCCGGCCGGCGCCAGGCTGAGGCCAAGGCGCGGCGTGCCCGGCTGCACCTTGCCGTCGTCGGACTTGCCGTTTCCTTGTGCCTGCCGCTCGTTCGGCAGCTCACCCAGCGCCAAGGTCACCGTCTTGCTCTCGCCCTTGTGGAAGACGTCGAGCTTCACCGACGTGCCCGGGGCCAGAGTCGCGATGGTGCGGGCGAGGTCGCGGGAGTCCTTCACCGCGTTGCCGTTGACGGCGGTGATGACGTCACCCGCCTCGATGCCGGCCTTGGCCGCCGGGCTATCCGCTTGCGGATTGTCGACGATCGCACCACGCGCCTCTTTCAGGCCGAGGCTGTCGGCGATGTCAGCCGTCACCGGCTGCACCTGCACGCCCAGCCAGCCGCGCGTCACTGCGCCCTTGTCCTTCAGCTGCGCGACCACGAGCTTCGCGGTCGTGGACGGAATGTCGAAGCCGATGCCGACCGAGCCGCCCGAGGGCGAGAAGATCGCGGTGTTCACACCGATCACATTGCCGTTCATGTCGAAGGCCGGACCGCCGGAATTACCCTTGTTGATGGGAGCATCGATCTGGATGAAGTCGTCATAGGGCCCGTTGCCGATGTCGCGGCCGCTGGCCGAGACGATGCCCGCGGTCACGGTGCCGCCGAGGCCGAAGGGATTGCCGACCGCGACCACCCAGTCGCCGATGCGCGGCTTTTGCTCGGAGAATTTCACGAACGGGAAGTTCGCCTTGCCCTCGACCTTGATCAGCGCGAGATCCGTCTTGGGATCGGTGCCGACCACCTTCGCGGTGTAGATCGTGCCATCATCCGTCGTCACCTGCACCGACTGGGCGTGATCGACGACGTGGTTGTTGGTCACGGCATAGCCATCAGCCGAGATGAAGAAGCCGGAGCCCTCGCCCGTGATCACCTGGTGACGCTGACGCGGCATGCCGTTCATCCCGCCCGGGAACTGCCGCGAGAACTGGTCGAACGGCGAATCCTCGTCGGAATCCATCCGGTTCTGTTGCAGCATCGCGCTCTTGTCGTTGTCCTGGTCGATCTTCACCCGCACCGAGATGACGGCGGGTTTGACCTTGGCAACGAGATCGCCGAAGCCCGGCGGCGTCGCAGCGGTCTCCGCGGCCTGCGCGGGCGAAATCAGGGAGGTCACGCCGAACGGCACGGACGCGGGCGAGCTGGCCAGCACGGCCACGCCAAGCGCGGCCACGGTGCCGAGCAACGCGAGCCGGCGCGGCTTCAGGATCTTGCGGGACGTGGTGGTGTTGTCGGAATTGACGCGGTCGTTCATGTCGGAATGTCCATGTTGGTGAAGGTGTCGCCTTGCACGCAACATGGACGCTCGCACCTTACGGTGTCCCGTCCACGCGATTAATTCTTGGCAAAGGTGCTGCGGCCGGCGGCCGCAGCGAGAAGTGTTGAAAGGAATGGCGAATAGAGCGCCTTAAGCCGCGGCGGGGGTCTCCCATGCCGCGGCTGCGAGAGCGTCCTCTTCGCGTTGCGCATTGCACGCGTCGAAATGCGCCTTTAGCGCGATCTCGGCGAGATGTTCGAAATGCTCGGCCTGACCAAGGAGCTGCCAGTTCTGGAGCGGCCGATAGGCCGCCTGCTGACGGCAGAGGGACGCCAGTGCACGGTAGCGACGTACGTTCTCCATGAGACCCTCCCTCGCATTCATTCGGCTTATTATCCTGATTTGCGTCAGGCCGATGGCGATTGTGCAAAACATTTGCTGCGCTCACGGCGCGCCTGATCGCAGTTAACTTTTGAGAAACACGTGCGCCGACTTTAGTTCCTATCGCGCCGACTTGCACGCGGAACTCAGCTTGATGGGGCGCAGGCCTAGGCTGAGAGGCGCCGCTCGACCGCGACACCGATCAGATCGAGATACCGCTCGATCAAATCGGGACGTCCCACGAGATAGCCCTGCACCTCCTCGCAGGCCTCGCGCTCCAGGAAGGCGCGCTGCGCTTCCGTCTCCACGCCTTCGGCGAGTACCGGGATGTTGAGCGCATGCGCCAGACTGAGGACCGCGCGGACGATCTCGGCCGATTGCGGCGTCGCCTCGAGGTTGGCGATGAAGCTGCGGTCGATCTTGATCTTGTCGAACGGGAACGACTGGAGATAGGACAGCGAAGAGTACCCGGTGCCGAAATCGTCCATCGCGATACGAATGCCGAGCGCTTTCAGCCGCCGCAGCAAGTTCAGCGCGCGGGTGAAATCGCCGATCAGCACACCTTCGGTGATCTCGACCTCGAGCCGGGTCGGCGCGAGCCCCGTCTCCAGCAGGATCTGGTGGATGGAGCGTTCGAGGTCGCCCGCCTGGAACTGGACCGGCGAGAGATTGACTGCGACCTGCAACGGCCGTGGCCAGGACGCCGCCTCGCGGCAGGCCTCGCGCAGGACCCATTCGCCGATCTGGATGATCAGCCCGTTCTCCTCGGCGAGCGGAATGAACTGGTCGGGCTGCACGAAGCCGCGTGTCGGGTGGTTCCAGCGCAGCAACGCCTCGAAGCCGATGACCTCGCCATCCATCCTCGCCTGTGGCTGGAAGTAGACAACAAGCTGGTTCTGCTCGAGCGCCTGCCGCAGATCGTGCTGCAACAACCTGCGGTCGCGCAACTCCTGATCCATCTCGGTTTCAAAGAAGCGGACCCTGCCCCTGCCCTCGCGCTTGGCGCGATAGAGCGCGGAATCGGCGTTCGCGAGCAGCGTCGCCGCGTCCACGCCGTCATCGGGGTAGACGGCAATGCCGGCGCTCAGGCCGACATGCGAGAGATAGTCGTCGACCTCGAGCTCGTTGCCGATCGCCTCGACCAGGCGTTCCGCGAGCGCCAGAACCTCTTCGCGGTAGACGTCATCGGGCATCAGGATCATGAACTCGTCGCCGCCGATGCGGGCGACGAAGGCGCCGTCGGCTTCCGCTGCGATACGATCTGCCGCCGCCCGCATCAGCATGTCGCCGACGGGATGGCCGAAGACGTCGTTGACCTCCTTGAAGCGATCGAGAT